>JBCBCY010000005.1:0-209074 GCA_038530285.1 Pseudomonadota bacterium | reverse complement strand
TGGGCATAGGTGTAGCCCGCCAGAAGCACGGTCTGGAAAAACAGCATCGCGGTTGTCCAGACCGCTGGCGCGCCGCCGATCTCAGGCAAGGCGATGCGGGCAAACAGGGGCTGGACGAAAAACAGCAAGGCGGCCGATAAAAAGATCGTCGCGGTGAACAGCACCGGCAAAAAGGTCGCTCGGCGCGGCTGCGTGGTGTCGATGGTGGTCATGCTCGGCCTGATTTGTGGTCTCGTTTCGTGGTGGTGTGACAGGGGAATTGGGTGGAATTTGGGCGGTGGGGGCCGATGTGCATAAATCGCAATAAGTGTTTTGCGGCGCATATCTTCTGTGCGGCCATGCGCTATTTCAGGGGGCTGGTTCGCGCTATGTGTGCAAGGCGCAACCCATGGAGCCCGCGATGAGTTGGAACCCCGCCCTTGACCCCGATTGCCCCACCGGCGACGCGATCGACGCGATTGAAACCGTGATCGTGCCGCGCGCCCGCGATCTTGGTGCCTTCGAAGTGCGCCGTGCCTTGCCCGCGCCGAAGCGGCAGATGGTCGGCCCGTTCATCTTCTTTGATCAGATGGGCCCGGCGGAGTTTCTGCCCACGCGCGGGATGGATGTGCGCCCGCACCCGCATATCGGGCTGGCGACGATCAGCTATTTGTACCGTGGCCGGATGCATCACCGTGACAGTCTGGGCACAGACGCCTGGATTGAACCCGGCGCGGTGAACTGGATGGTGGCAGGCCAGGGGATTACCCATTCCGAACGCACCGATGATACGACCCAGGTCGAGCCCATGCCGTTTTTCGGCATTCAGACCTGGGTGGCCCTGCCCAAAGATCACGAAGACCGCGCGGCACGCTTTGAACATGCCCCCAAAGACGCGCTTCCCGTCCTGGAAGGCGAGGGCAAAAAGCTGCGCCTGATCCTGGGCACCGCCTATGGCGAGAGAGCACCCGTGAAGACCCCGTCAGAGATGTTTTACGCCGATGCGGTGTTGGACGCAGGCGCCAAATTGCCCCTGCCGGACGGTCATGAGGACCGGGGCGCCTATGTGGTAGACGGGGCTGTCGACGTGGCCGGTGTCACCTACGCGGCCGGTCAGATGTTGGTCTTTCGGCCCGGTGACCAGGTTTCAATGACGGCGGGCGGGCAGGGGGCCCGCGTGATGCTTTTGGGGGGCGAGACCCTGGAAGGGCCGCGCTATATCTGGTGGAACTTTGTCGCCTCGTCGAAAGAGCGCATCGAAGAGGCCAAGGAGGCCTGGCGCGCGGAAAGCTGGGCGGACAATCCGCGCTTCCAACTCCCGCCCGGGGATGACGGCGACTTTATTCCGTTGCCCGCCCGCTGATCACGTCACTTTCAGCATTGACGGACGGCGGGCGTGGCCCTAGAACGCCCGTCACGCCGGGGCGACCCGGTGCGCGCGGTTGTAGCTCAGTTGGTTAGAGTACCGGCCTGTCACGCCGGGGGTCGCGGGTTCGAGCCCCGTCAACCGCGCCACTTTCCACCCCCTCAGATGGCATTCGCACATGGCGCTGACTTGTCGCTTGGGCGTCATGGGCGTAGCGTGCCCCCCATGTTTGGTGGGGAAAATGCGCCATGAGACTTTTCAACTTTGCGCTTGCGGTGATGCTGTCGGCGGGCGCGGCCAAGGCCGAGCCGATGTCGGGACAGGCCGCGGCGGGCCTGTTGTTTGAGCCCGGCACACGCAGCATTCAATTGTCGTCAAAGATCGCCGACCGGCAGCGGGCGATGGTCGGCGTGTTGGTGCCGTTGATGGAAAAACAGCTCAACCAGTCCGTGCAGTACTACGGCGCCTTCGCAATTTCCCCTGATGAAGGGTTTCAGGCGGATTCGTCGCAATCGGCGTTGAATTACCACTCAGTTGCCGCAGCGGACCGCGCCGCCCTTTCGGCCTGCAATGCGCGGCGCAAGTCGGGGTCTGCCCAATGCGTTCTGGCCGCCCGGATCCTGCCCGAAGGCTACAAACGTCAGCCTTTAAGTCTGTCGACCCACGCCACCCGGGCGTTCCGCCAGACCTACAGGCAGGCCCGCGCGCCCAAGGCGTTGGCCATCTCAGCGGCCACGGGCGCATTCGGCGTGGGCGCACCCGATGCGGCCCTGCAAACCTGCCAGCGCGAGGCCGGCGGTGTTAACGATTGTGCAATCGTCATCCGCGATTGATCCGGTTGGAATTGATCTAAGTCAAAGCGTCAAAATGTACTATGGCCAAGGCTGGGGCGACGACCTAAATGCCAGCTAACAGATAAGGAGCCCACACGGGTGGACTATAAAGCCGCACTTGATGCCTCGATCGCGCGCCTTCACGAAGAAGGTCGTTACCGAACGTTTATCGATATTGAGCGTCGCAATGGCGCTTACCCCCATGCCGTTTGGCGGCGCGAGGATGGGACCGAGCGGCCTGTGACCGTGTGGTGCGGCAATGACTATCTGGGGATGGGGCAGCATCCTGCGGTTCTGTCCGCGATGCACGAAGCGCTTGATGCGACGGGTGCCGGGTCTGGTGGGACCCGCAATATCTCTGGCACGACGGTCTACCACAACCGGCTGGAAACCGAATTGGCCGACCTGCACCGCAAGGAAGCCGCCTTGCTGTTCACCTCGGCCTATATCGCCAATGACGCGACGTTATCTACCCTGCCGAAACTGTTCCCCGGGCTGATCATATATTCCGACGCGCTGAACCACGCCTCGATGATCGAAGGGGTGCGCCGCAACGGCGGGGCCAAGCGGATTTTCCGGCACAATGACATGGACCACCTGCGCGAATTGCTCGCAGCCGATGATCCCGCGGCGCCGAAGCTGATTGCCTTCGAATCGATCTATTCGATGGACGGCGACGTCTGCCCGATGGCGGCCATCTGCGATCTGGCCCAGGAATTTGGTGCGCTGACCTACCTAGATGAGGTTCACGCGGTTGGGATGTACGGCCCCCGGGGCGCAGGCATTGCGGAACGCGACGGTCTGATGGGCCGGATCGATATCATCAATGGGACCCTTGCAAAGGCGTACGGCGTGCATGGCGGCTACATCGCTGCAAGTGCTGAAATGTGTGACGCCATAAGGTCTTACGCGCCGGGCTTCATCTTTACCACATCGATCCCGCCGGCGGTTGCGGCCGGCGCTGCAGCCTCGGTCGCGCATCTGAAGGCCGACGGCAGCCTGCGCGAACGCCACCAGACGCAAGCGGCGATCCTGAAGACCCGGTTCCGCGCCATCGGGGTGCCGTTTATCGACCATGCCACGCATATCCTGCCAGTGATTGTTGGCGACCCGCATCACACCAAGCTGATTTCGGACATGCTGCTGGAAGACCACGGCATCTATGTCCAGCCGATCAATTTCCCGACCGTCCCGCGGGGCACCGAACGGTTGCGGTTCACCCCGTCGCCGGTGCACGGGTCCCGTGAAATCGACGCTTTGGTGGCTGCGATGGACCAACTTTGGTCGCATTGTGCGCTAAATCGCGCCGACCTTTCCGCCTAGACTTATCCACGAGATGTGCACAGCCCATTAGGGTGTGTTAACAAGTTGATGGTATGTGGGAGCGATTCTTCGTTCTTTTTCTGGGGATAGGCTTGCAACAGCCGGGTAGGACATGACTGCGCAAGGCGCTGAGGGACACGGCAAAGCGTCGGAGCTGAAAGGCTTCGATGACTTTGAGCTGCGCCTTGGTGACATCATGCGCGGCGAGCGTGCCACCCTTGGAAAGTCTCTGCTTGATGTGCAGCGCGAGCTGAAGATCAAGGCCACCTACATCGCGGCAATTGAGAATTCCGATCCCTCGGCCTTTGAAACGCAAGGGTTCATCGCAGGCTATGTGCGGTCCTATGCGCGTTACCTCGGGCTGGATGCGGAATGGGCTTACAAGACGTTCTGCGACGAAGGCAACTTTCAGACCGCGCACGGCATGTCCGAAGAAGCCTCTGGCCGGCGGCCGACCCAATCGGCGCAATCGGCAACCGCCGTAACGGGGCCCCGCGATCCCTTTACGCAACCTTCGGTATCGTTTGTTCCCAGCCAGAAGAAATCCTACAGCGGGTTTGACGCCCGCGCGCTGGGATCGATTGCCGTGCTGCTGGTTTTGATCGGCGGCATTGGGTACGGCGGCTGGTCGGTTTTGCAAGAAGTGCAGAAGGTTCGGTTCACGCCGGTCGATCAGGCCCCCGTGGTCACGGCCGAGATCGATACGCTGGGTGATGGGCCGGCTGCATTTACCGGCCAACCCGGGGATGACGCAGCAGGCGGGCCCAGCGTGGAAGCGTTTGACCGGCTCTACCGGCCCCAGGCGCTGGACGTTCCGGTCTTGGTGGCACGCGACGGGCCGATTGCAACGCTCGACCCGTCCCGCGTGGGAACCCTTGCGCCCGATGCAGGCGATTCGCTTGTCACCGCGCGATTGGCGCCCGACGCCCCGGCACCGGAACCGGTGTTCGGCGATAGCCTTGTCATGGCCACGGCCGAACCGCTTGCAGCCCCGTTCAATCCCACGCCGGGGTCAGACAGCGGTGTGCAGGTTGTTGATGCCAACGCGCCCGCCGAAGTCGTGCTGTTTGCCGTGCGCCCGTCGTGGGTGCGGGTCCGCGCCGGGGACGGATCGGTGATATTTGAAAAAATCCTCGATTCGGGGGAGGAGTTCACCATTCCCCTGACCGAGACGCCGCCAACCTTGCGCGCCGGCAACGCCCAATCGGTGTTTTTCCGAGTCAACGGGGTGACTTTGGGACCTGCAGGCGAAAACACATCCGTTGTGCGTAATGTCCCGCTTGGCCCGCGCGAATTGACCGCAAACTACGCCGAAGCGGATTTGTCGCGCGATGCAGACCTTGCGCGCTACGTCGATTTGTCAGGCGGCGCGGCACAATAACCCATCCTTTGTCAGCCGTTGTCACCCGCGGATTCGACGCCTAGATTGAAGGCAGTCCTCGACCGACGGACCAGCCCAAAGGATCAAAAATGTCGATCAACCATGTCCGTCCCTGGCGCAACATTTACCGCCGCACGTCCCGCCAGATCATGGTCGGCAACGTGCCCGTGGGGGGCGACGCGCCAATCAGCGTCCAGACGATGACCAACACGCTGACGCCGGATGTCAAAGCGACCGTTGCACAGGTGAAGGCGGCCGCCGATGCGGGGGCGGATATCGTACGCGTCTCGGTGCCCGACAAGGAAAGTTCGGCCGCGCTGAAAGAAATTGTGGCCGAAAGCCCCGTGCCCATCGTGGCGGACATTCATTTCCACTACCAGCGCGGGATTGAGGCGGCAGAAGCCGGGGCGGCGTGCCTGCGGATCAACCCCGGCAACATCGGGTCTGAAGAGCGCGTGCGTGAGGTGATCAAGGCCGCGCGCGACAACAATTGTTCGATGCGCATTGGGGTGAATGCGGGCTCGCTCGAAAAGCACCTGCTGGAAAAATACGGCGAGCCATGCCCCGAGGCGATGGTGGAATCCGGCCTCGATCACATCAAGATCCTGCAGGACAACGACTTCCACGACTTCAAGATCAGCTGCAAAGCGTCCGACGTGTTTCTGGCCGCTGCGGCCTATCAGGCCCTGGCCGATGCCACGGATGCGCCCATTCATCTGGGCATCACCGAGGCTGGCAGCCTGAACGCGGGCACGGTGAAATCGGCGATTGGTCTTGGCAACCTTTTGTGGATGGGCATCGGTGATACGATCCGGGTGTCGCTGTCGGCCGACCAGGTCGAAGAGGTCCGCGTGGGCTATGAGATCCTGAAATCGCTCGGCCTGCGCCACCGCGGTGTGAACATCATTTCATGCCCGTCCTGCGCGCGCCAGGGGTTCGACGTGATCAAGACGGTCGAAATTCTTGAAGAGCGCCTGGAACACATCAAGACACCGATGAGCCTGTCGATCATCGGCTGTGTGGTCAACGGGCCGGGTGAGGCGCTGATGACGGATGTCGGCTGGACCGGCGGCGGCGGCGGCAACGGGATGGTTTATCTGGGCGGCAAGCAAAGCCACCGGATGTCGAACGACGATATGATCGAACACATCGTCGAACAGGTGGAAAAGAAGGCCGCAGAGCTTGACGCCGAAACCGCGGCCGCCGAACAGGCGGCGGAGTGATCTGGCGCTTGCTTGCCAAAGTGAGATCGAACGACGGCGCGCGGATTCTTGGCCTACTCTCCGCATTCATTTTGTGTATGGGCGGGGTGTTTTACTTCCCTTTTTTGGTCGGGAACCATTTGGGTGTCGCGATAATGGGACTGTCCGTAGTCGGAGCAGCGACTTGTTGCTACCTGATGTATATAGCTTCGGGCGGGGAATAGCGGCGGGGTGGCAAAATCCTTTGAAGGATTTTCACGCGTTCTTTTCAAAGAACGCCGCGCCCCTGATCGTGGGTCGAACGTTGGGTTACGCGTCAACGGGCTGAAATATTCCGTAACGCCTGATCAACCTATTCTCATTTGAGCGAAAGCCCATGTCAGGGCAGGGTGGCGCCATGAAACACATCACCCGCCTTCTGGCCCCGCTTCTGATCACCCTTGCCGTGCCGGCCTTTGCGGCCCCGGTCAATTACACCCTCGATGCGGCCGAAAGCCGCGTGCAGTACCGCGTGCCCTTCGGCAATTCGGAAATCTTCGGAACCATGCCGGTCCAATCGGCCAATATTGCGCTTGATTTCGACATGGCCAGCAATTCGCGCGTCGCGGTCACCTTGAACGCGGCAGGCGCCACATCGAGCTTCCCTTTCGCCGCCGCCACGCTGAAAGGGGCCACCGTCTTGAACACGGCCCAGCACCCCAACGTGACCTTCACCACGACAGCGTTTCGGGCCAATGGCAACAACGCCGAAGTGGACGGGCGCATCACGATCCGGGGTGTGACGCGCCCCATAACCCTACGCGGCGGACTTTTTCGCGAACGCGGCCAGACCGCTGGGGATCGCTCAGAACTTCTGGTGCGCTTGACGGGGTCGATCAACCGGTCGGAATTTGGCGCCTCGGGCTTTGCCGATGCTGTCGGCGATCAGGTCGAGCTTGAGATCCTCGCCAAAATCCTGCGGGCGAACTGATCGGCCCCCCGCGCCCTAGCCATCGCGCGCATCGGCGACCACGGCCTGCATGCCTTCAAGGGGCAAAAACCCGCGTAAAAGCTGGTCGCCGACGATAAAGCTGGGCGTGCCGTTGATCGCCATCGCCTGGGCCAGCGCGCGGTTGGTGTTGATCACTTCGGTGATTTCGGCCCCGTCCATGGCTGCAAACAGCGCATCGGCATCGAGGCCTTCCGCCTCGGCGATCCCTGCAAGTGTGCGGTCATTGACCGCGGCGCGAAGCTCCATCAGCGCATCATGGACCCGTTTGTAGGCGTCATCACCATGAACCGCTTTGACGGCCAGCGCGAAGCGCGACGCAAGCGTGGATTCTTCACCAAGGATCGGGAATTCCTTGACCACCAGCCGGATGTTCGGGTCGTTTTCGACCAAGGCATTGATCACCGGATGGGCGCGCCGACAAAAGCCGCAGCGGTAATCCAGAAACTCCACGATCGTGACGTCGCCTTCGGGGTTGCCCCCAATCCAGGAATGGCCGTCGTTGTAGATCGCGGCTGCGTTGGCGACGATCATATTGGCGTCGTTGGCGGCCTCCATCTCGGCTTCGCGGGCTTCGAGGGCCGCGATCACCTCCAGCATCACCTCGGGGTTTGACACCAGGTAGTCGCGCACTTCGCTTTGAAAGGCCGCGCGTTCATCGTCGGTCATGTCGGTGACGTCGAAGGCAAACACGGGCAGGGCGGTCAGAAGAAATGCGGCGGTCAGGCGGAACATGGCGCGGCGGTCCTTTGTGGAAGATCATCGGCAGCATCGCGGCTTGGCGCGGCCCCTGCAAGGTCGCAGTCGCCGCAGCCGATCACGGGCGCGTGATGTTGCCAACAAGACCGACATTGATTGACGTTTTTGGATGCCGCTGGCAGGCACCCTCTATGAAGCAGTCAAACCGATCCGACATCGACCCGTTTATCGTCATGGATGTTATGGAAGCCGCCCGCGCTGCGGAAGCCCGGGGCCGCCACATTATCCATATGGAGGTCGGCCAACCCGGAACAGGGGCCCCCGAAGGCGCGCGCCGGGCGCTGGCCGCAGCAATGGCGGCGGGCACCCTGGGCTACACAACCGCAATGGGGCTGCCGGAGCTGCGCGCGCGGATCGCCGAGCTGTACCGCGACCGGTACGGGCTTGATATTGATCCCGCCCGCGTGATCGTGACCGCTGGCGCATCGGGCGCATTTCTACTGGCGTTTTCTGCCGCCTTTGATGCCGGCGACAAGGTCGCGATGGGCCTGCCGGGCTACCCGTCTTATCGCCAGATCCTGCGCGCGATGAGCCTTCAGCCCGTTGGCTTGCCCACCGATGCCGCAACCCGGTTTCAGCCCACACCTGCGATGATCCCCGACGATGCCCGGGGGCTGATCGTGGCCAGCCCGTCCAATCCGACGGGGACCATGTTGACCAAGGGCGAGCTTGCCGCGTTGATCACCCGCACCCATGAGATTGGCGCGACGTTCATCTCAGATGAAATCTATCACGGGCTCGATTTCGGGCGCGCGTCGGTGTCCGCGCTGGACGTCAGTGACGATGTGATCGTGATCAATTCGTTTTCGAAGTATTTCTCGATGACCGGATGGCGCGTGGGCTGGCTGGTGGTGCCAGACGACATGGTGCGGGTGGTCGACCGGTTGGCGCAGAACATGTTTATCTGCGCGCCCCACGCCGGACAGGTGGCCGCATTGGCCGCGTTTGACTGCCGCGATGAGCTGGACGCCAACCGCGCGGTCTATGCCGCGAACCGGCAGCTTTTGCTCGATGGTTTGCCGGCGGCAGGGTTTGGCCAGATCGCCCCACCTGATGGGGCGTTCTACGTCTATGCAGATGTCAGCGAATTGACCGGTGACAGTGTGGCCTTTGCGCGCCGTATCCTGGAAGAGGCGGGCGTCGCCGTCACGCCGGGGGTGGATTTCGACCCGGACCGTGGCCAGACCACCTTGCGGTTTTCCTATGCCGGGCCCACGGCGGATATCGTTGAAGGAATTGACCGGTTGCGCCGTTTCATGGGGTCGCTTTAGCGCCCCTTCCGGGCTAACGTGTCGGCAACGACCCGAACCGGGCAGAGCAGATGATACGGCTATTTCTTTTCCTTTTGGCCCTTTTGGGCGCGGCACCGACCGGGGCGCAGGACCTGTCGGCCCTCGCACGCCTCGATGGGCTCGCGATTGAAGAGGACGATCGCGGAACCACCGTCACACTGGCATTGAGCCAGCCTGTCCCCTGGCGGGTCTTTCTGGCCGATGGACCGCCAAGGTTTGTGATGGATTTCAATACATTGTCAGTCGAAGGCAATGTTGATATCACGGTGATGGATGATCTGTTTGACCACGGCGTGGCTGAGGATGGCTGGACAAGGCTTGTGGTGCGGTTGCCCGGACCGCAGGCGGTCGGTGAAGCCGGGATGACAACCCGCGATGATGGCAGTGCCACTCTGATGGTCACCTTGCGGCCCACCGATGCGGCGCGTTTTGCGACCGCCGCACGCGCCAACCCGGCACGACCGGCCCCCCAAGACACCCCGTCCGGTCGGCCTGTGGTTGTGCTTGATCCCGGTCATGGCGGCCTTGATCCGGGCGCCGAAGTGGGGGCGCTGAACGAAAAGGTGCTGATGCTGGCGGTCGCGCGCGAGTTGGAAGAGGCGCTGATCCGCGGCGGGCTGTTTGACGTCGCCCTGACGCGCGAAAGCGACGAGTTTGTGCCGCTCGAAACCCGGATTACCCGGGCGCGGGCGGCCGGAGCGGATGTGTTTGTGTCGCTTCATGCCGACGAATTGCCGGACGGGGCGGGTGAAGCCTCAGGCATCACCGTTTACACCCTGGCATCGGGCGCATCTGATGAGGCCAGTCGCCGTCTGGCGGAACGCCACGACAAGGACGACCTTGTGGAAGGTGTGGTCGACACCGCGCCGGGCGACGAGATTGCCCTGGTGTTGATGGACATGGTGCGCCGCGATACCGCGCCACGGTCCGAAGCCCTGGCAGAGGCGCTGCGCGACGGGTTTCGGGCCGAAGGGCTGGCGCTGGCGGGCCGGCCGCTGCGGTCGGCGGCGTTTTCGGTTCTCAAAGCGCCAGACATCCCGTCGGTGCTGATCGAACTTGGCTTTTTGTCGTCCGAGGTGGACCGCGACCGCCTGGTGGATCCCGAATGGCGGGCGGCCGCCGTCCGCGCAATTGAGACCGCCCTGGTCGCCTGGTCGCTTGACGATGCCGCCCATGCCGGGTTGCGGATGCGGTGATCGGGCGCGACACTTCGCCGAAAAGCCGCATCCAGACTTTGACCCGGGCGGTCGGAAACCATATATCTGGGACCCGAACGGCAGGGGTTCATTCAGTGCTTCGATTTTTCTTTTCGACCTTGGGCGGTCTTTTCAGCCTTTTGACACTGGGCATCGCCATGGTGGCGCTGTCGGTCGGGGCGGTCTTCTACGTCTATGGGCGCGACCTGCCGGACCATGAAGCCCTGCGCCAGTACCGCCCTGCGACCCTGTCGCGGATCTATTCGACCGAAGGCCAGATCATCGACGAGTTTGCGCGCGAACGCCGGATGTACGCGCCCGCAGAAGACATCCCCGATCTGGTGAAACAGGCGTTTATCTCTGCCGAGGACAAGAATTTCTACGAACATGCCGGGTTTGATTCGCGCGGCATGGCCGCGGCCCTTGTGGATGCGATTGAAAGCCGGGGGCAGAACCTGCGCGGCGCTTCGACGATCCCCCAGCAGGTCGCCAAGAACATGCTGGTCGGCGCCGATCTGTCGTTTGAACGCAAGATCAAAGAGATCATCCTGGCCAACCGGATGGTCGGCTCGCTTGACCGCGAAAAGATCCTTGAGATCTACCTGAACGAGATTTTCCTCGGCCAGAACAGTTTCGGGGTGGCCGCGGCCGCGCAGACCTATTTCAACAAGACCCTGGGCGAGTTGCTGCCCGAAGAAGCCGCCTATCTTGCGTCCCTGCCCAAAAGCCCCTCGAACCGCCATCCGGTGCGCCAGAAAGAAACGGCCGTGTTCTGGCGCGACAACACCCTGCGTGAGATGAACGAGAACGGCTATCTCACTGACGAAGAATACGAAACAGCAAAGGCCGCCCCCTTGCTGTCGGTGCAGGGTGGCGACTACGAAGCCTTTCAGGTGCAGCTTCCCTCGCGCGATTACTTCACAGATGAAATCCGCCGCCAGCTCAGCCGCGATTTTGGCGAGGGCGAGTTTTTCGGCGGCGGCTTTTCGGTTCGCGCCACGGTGGATGCCGATATGCAAGCCGCCGCCGCAGAAGCCCTGCGCCGCGCGCTGGAACGCTATGACCGCGCCCAAGGGGAATACCGGGGCACCGGTCTGACGGTTGAGGCGGACCTGACGGATGAGGCCGCCTGGCGCGCCGCGCTGGCCAGCGTGGACATCCCGCGCGACATAGAAGGCTGGCACCCGGCCGTGGTCCTGACCACGACTGAGACGGCCGCGACCATCGGCATCGAAGGCCAGCCCGTGGATGATGATGGCGACTGGATCCAGGCCGATGACCTCAGCTGGATTTCGGGCGTGCGCCGGGCGTCGGATATCCTGAGCCCCGGCGATGTGCTTTACGTGCGCCGCAATGGCGGGCCCGAAGATGACCCCCGCTGGTCGTTGCGCCAGATCCCTGAAGTGCAGGGCGGTTTCATGGCGATGGACGTGAACTCGGGCCGGGTGATCGCGATCCAGGGCGGGTTTTCTTATCAGCATTCGGAATTCAACCGCGCCACATTGGCCACGCGCCAGCCCGGGTCGGCCTTCAAGCCATTCGTGTTCGCAGCCGCATTGGATTCAGGGTTCACGCCGGCTTCCATCGTGATTGACGCGCCCATCGAGGTGGACGCGGGTGGCGGTGAAGTCTGGCGGCCCCGCAACGCTTCCAACCGGTTTTATGGCCCCACGCCCCTGCGCACCGGGATCGAATTTTCCCGCAACCTGATGACGGTGCGGCTGGCCCAGGAATTGGGCATGCACCAGGTCGCAGGCTATGCCGAACGCTTTGGCGTTTACGACAAGATGGGCCAGTTTCTGGCCAATTCGCTGGGGTCCGAAGAAACCACGCTGTTCAAGATGGTCGCGGCCTATGCGATGTTTGCCAATGGGGGCGAACGGGTCGAACCCACGCTGGTCGACCGGGTTCAGGACCGCTGGGGCCAGACGATTTATCGCCATGACGACCGGGTCTGTGTCGATTGCGCAAACCCCGATCTGGACCCGTCGGTGGCCCCCGAAATCACGTCCGACCGCCAACGGGTGATGAACGCGGTGACGGCCTACCAGCTGACCTCGATGATGCGCGGCGTGGTGGACCGTGGCACGGCGTCAGGTGCGGTGAACCTGCCTGTGCCGACCGCAGGCAAAACGGGCACGACCAATGATGCGCGCGATGTGTGGTTTGTGGGCTTTACGTCGAACATCGCGGCGGGGTGTTACATCGGGTATGACCAGCCCAAACCCCTGGGACGCGGCGCCTCGGGCGGGGCGCTGTGTGCACCGGTGTTCCAGGATTTCATGGAAGTGGCCACCGAACGCTATGGCGGCGGCCCGTTTGAAGTGCCCCCGGGCGGGCAATTCATCAAGATCAACCGCTTTACGGGCGCACGGGTGCCCGACAACGCCGTGGGTCCTGACATCGTGGCCGAATACTTCCGTGTCGGCGAAGAGCCGATCTTCGGCATCGCCTTTGATGGCGGTTTTGCGATGGGGGCTGATCTGCCGCTCTTCACGGCCGAAAGCCTTGACCTGCCCGCAGGCACGCTGGTGGAAAGTGCCGATGGCACGGTGATCACGGTGCCGCGCAAAGCCACCTTTGGCGAGTTGTCCTCCGGCGGGCTTTACTGAACTTGAAGCCCCCAGGCGGGGTTGCTATCACCGTCCAACCCTAGACCAGACAGGAGCCCCGCGATGCGTGCGGATGCAGAAAACGCCGTCGAGGCGATCCGCAAGTCACTGGCGCTTCTCGCCCAGCGGATGGATTGGGACACCGCGGCCCACCGGCTGGAAGAATTCAACGCGATGATCGAGGACCCGAACCTTTGGGACGATCAGGAGCGCGCGCAAAAACTGATGCGCGATCGCCAGATGCTGGTCGATGCGATCGACCGCTATTCCGCGTTCAGCCAGGAGCTTGAGGACAATATCGAACTGATCGGGTTGGGCGAGGCCGAAGACGACGCCGAAGTTGTCGCCGAAGCCGAGGCCGCCCTGAAAGCGCTGGTGGACCGTGCGGCCGAGGCTGAGCTGGAAGCGCTTCTGGACGGCGAAGCCGACGGCAACGATACCTTTCTTGAGATCAACTCAGGTGCGGGTGGCACCGAAAGCTGCGACTGGGCGTCGATGCTTGCGCGCATGTATGTCCGCTGGGCAGAGGCGAAGGGCTACAAGGTCGAGTTGCAGTCGGAAACTGCGGGCGAAGAGGCGGGGATCAAATCGGCCGCCTACAAGATTTCGGGGCCCAATGCTTACGGCTGGCTCAAATCCGAATCCGGCGTGCACCGATTGGTGCGGATTTCGCCCTTCGACAGCGCTGCGAAGCGGCACACGTCTTTTTCGTCCGTCTGGGTCTATCCGGTGGTCGATGACAACATCGAGATCGAGGTGAACCCCGCCGACATCCGTATCGACACCTATCGGTCTTCGGGCGCGGGGGGCCAGCACGTCAACACCACTGATTCTGCCGTGCGGATCACACATGCGCCGACGGGTATTGTCGTGACCTCATCGGAAAAGTCGCAGCACCAGAACCGCGACATCGCTATGAAAGCGCTGAAATCGCGGCTGTACCAAATGGAACTTGATCGGCGGAACGCTGCGATCAACGAGGCGCATGAGGCCAAGGGGGACGCAGGCTGGGGCAACCAGATCAGGTCGTATGTGCTGCAGCCCTACCAGATGGTCAAAGACCTGCGCACAGGACATGAGACCTCCGATACATCAGGCGTGCTGGACGGGGATCTCGATGGGTTCATGGCCGCGACGCTCGCGATGGATGTGGCAGGCAAATCGCGCGCTGAGGCGACGGCGGACGGTGAGTAAGGGCGCGGGCGATTTCTTTTCAAAGAAATCGGGTCGGAAATTTTGAAATTTCCGGTGCCTCCGGCGGAGGTATTTTCAGCAAGAGGAAGGGGCCCTGCTTGAGCCTGCGTCACGGCAGGGGTAAGGACGCGCGATGCCACAGTTTCTAGCCACCACCGACGCCGATTTCGAAGTGCGCTTTGCGGCCCTTCTGGGTCAAAAACGCGAGGATGCCCCAGATGTGCATGCCGCTGTTGCTGGCATCATCGCTGATGTGCGCGCGCGCGGTGATGGCGCGCTGATCGAGCTGACCGAAAAATTCGACCGCCAGGCCCTGACGCCGGACAGCCTTGCGATTTCGAGGGCCGAGTTGGACAAGGCCGTGGCCGAAGCGCCAAAGGAAGAACTGGCCGCATTGGAATTGGCGGCGGAACGCATCCGCGCCTATCACGCCCGCCAGATGCCCGACGACAAGCGCTGGACCGAAAAGTCCGGCGCGGTGCTGGGCTGGCGCTGGACGCCGGTGGATGCCGCAGGACTTTATGTGCCCGGCGGGCTTGCAAGCTATCCCTCTTCGGTGCTGATGAATGCCATTCCGGCCCGTGTGGCAGGGGTGAAAAGACTGGTGATCACGGTGCCGACGCCGGACGGGGTGGTGAACCCCCTGGTGCTGGCCGCCGCCCGGTTGGCCGGCGTCGATGAGGTTTACCGCGTCGGCGGCGCCCAGGCGATTGCGGCCCTTTCCTACGGCACGGATACAATCGATCCGGTCGATGTGATCACCGGGCCGGGCAATGCCTATGTGGCGGCCGCCAAGGCCCAGGTCTTTGGGCAGGTGGGCATCGACATGATCGCCGGCCCCTCGGAAATCCTGGTCATTGCCGATGCCGCCAATGATCCCGACTGGATCGCGATCGACCTTCTCAGCCAAGCCGAACACGATGCCTCGGCCCAGGCGATCCTGATCACGACGGACGGCGAACTTGGCGCGGCGGTGGCGCAAGCGGTTGAAACCCAGCTGACCGTGCTGGACCGGGCCGAAATTGCCGGTGCGTCCTGGCGCGATTACGGCGCGATCATCACAGTGCGCGATCTGGGCGAGGCGGCCGCGCTGTGCGACCGAATTGCGCCGGAACATCTGGAACTTGCCGTCGACAGCCCCGATGCCCTGTTTGCCAATATCCGCCATGCGGGGGCGGTGTTCATGGGCGCCTGGACGCCCGAAGCCATTGGCGATTACGTGGGCGGGCCGAACCATGTCTTGCCGACCGCCCGATCGGCCCGGTTTTCTTCCGGCCTGTCGGTGATGGACTTTCTCAAACGCACCACCATCGCCCAGATGACACCTGATGCGCTGGCCGCGATTGGCCCGGCAGCCGAGACCTTGGCAACCAGCGAAGGCCTGCAGGCCCATGGCGCGAGCGTGCGGGCGCGCCTGGACAAGTTGAACCGCTAGCAACCGGGGCCTTTGCGGCCGTCGCGCCATCCGGGCCCACAAAGGCAAGGTCGAAAGCCTCGCCTGACCGGTCTCGAGCCGATCAGCCCGGGGACCCCATTGAAACGGCGGTTCTGGGGGCAAACAGGTGGGCCTGATGGCCACCTTGTCCCTTCCCAAGGGGGGCTGAAATCCGCTACCCGGACGGCCATGAGCCGGATCATTCGAATCGACATTGACGACAGCGGGCTGCCCGCGCCCACGCCCGAGATCGAGCAGGAACGCCGCGTGGCGATCTTCGATCTGTTGGAAAACAATACCTTCGCGATCGTCGGGCGCGCCGGCGACCCCGTGCCCAAAGGCCCCTATGGGCTGGTTCTGGCCATCCGCGAACGCCGTTTGGTCTTTGACATTCAAAATGACGCCGAAGCGGCCGTCGCGGAATTTCAGTTCGCCCTGGGGCCCTTCCGGCAGGTGGTGAAAGACTACTTCCAGATCTGCGAAAGCTATTTCGAGGCGGTCAAGCACATGCCGCCCAGCCAGATCGAGGCGATCGACATGGCGCGCCGGGGCATCCACAACGAAGGCGCGCGGGTGCTGCAAGAACGCCTTGAGGGCAAGATTGAAGTCGATACCGATACCGCCCGGCGCCTGTTTACCCTGATCTGCGTTCTGCATTTCGGGGGCTAGGGTGGACGACGGCTTTCCACAATCGGTGCTGTTTTGCTGCGATCACAATGCGGTGCGCTCGCCCATGGCCGAAGGGTTGATGAAAATGCTCTATGGTCAGCGGGCCTATGTTCAGTCCGCGGGCGTCAAGAACGATCTTGAAATCGATGGGTTCTCGGTCGCGGTCTGTTCAGAGCTTGGGATTGAGCTGGACCGCCACCGGTCACGCAGTTTCGACGAGATGCAGGAATGGGGCGATGACCTGTCTGGCTTTGATCTTGTGGTGGCGCTGTCGCCGGCGTCGCAGCGCAAAGCCCTTGATCTGACACGGATTTACCATCTGGATGTGGAATATTGGCCCATTCTTGATCCAACCGGTCTGGGCGAGGGGCGCGAAGACAAGTTGAAAAGCTACCGCGAGGCGCGCGATCAGATCCTGGCGCGCATGATCGACCGGTTTGGACCGCCAGTGGCAGGCTAAGGCCGCAAATTTACAGGAATCTAAAGCCCGTATCGTCGGTCCCCCATGCAACCAAGGGGAGCACAGGATGGAAATCAAAGGGCTTGAACGCAACGAAGAACTTGGGGTGATCAAGGCGATCAACCGCAACTACGCCGTGATCCTGTTTCAGCCCGACGGCACCATCCTGGGGGCCAACGATCCCTTCTTGGCCGCGATGGGGTATCGTCAGGACGAAATCACCGGCAAGCACCACCGGATTTTCATGGATCCCCGCGAAGCCGCCACGCCCGATTACGCAGCGTTCTGGACGCGTATTGGTCGTGGCGAAGATTTCACCGGTGAGTTTCGCGGCAAAATGAAAGGCGGGGAAGATATACGTATTTCAGCCACTTACACGCAGATTTTTGATGACGCCGGGCGACCCAGGAAGATCATCAAGATCTGTTCGGACATCACCGAACGCAAAAGGGCTGTTGATGCTTTGGGCGGCGCGCTTGTCGGATTGGCGTCCGGAAACCTGTTGACGCGCCTTGGTCCCGAGGTGGGCGGCGACTTCAGCTCGCTGCGCGACGATTTCAAATCCGCCACGACGGAACTTGAAGAGATTTTTCGCCCCATACTGGCCCTGACCGAACGGATCGGCGGGTTCGGGGATGTCCTTGAAGGGGGCAGCGCTGAATTGGCTACAAAGGCCCAGGTGCAATCGGATGCCCTGATGCGCACGTCTGAAGCCCTCAGCGCCATTTCGGGAGAAACCGAGACCACCCGCGATATCGCAATTTCCGTAGAACAGGACGCACAGAATGCCGAAAACAAGGCGTCCAAAGGCGCGGAAATTGTCACAGAGACCATCAACGCGATCAGCAACATCCAAGCGATCACCGATGAGGTGAGCAGTACCATCAAGGTGATCGAAAACTTCTCGCTTCAAACGAACCTTCTGGCGCTGAATGCAGCGGTTGAAGCGGCCCGTGCAGGGGAAGCAGGCAAGGGGTTTTCTGTTGTCGCAGCCGAAGTGCGCTCGCTTGCGCAACGGTCTTCTGAGGCCTCAAAGACGATTTCAGACCTGACCAGAAGATGCGAAATTGCCGTGAATAAAGGGGAAAACTCGCCCATTCGGCCGGAGAAGCGCTAAGCGAAATTGATCAATCGGTTCAAAATGTTGTGCGCGCAAGCAGCAAGATCACAACAGCAAATTCAGCCTTGTCGGATCGCTTTGCAGACGCCAATCAATCGGTCGCGGATCTGACGGCGAACGTCTCCGGTTTGACACATCTTGCCGGGCAGGGTGCCGACAACGCCAAACACATGCGCAGCTATTCGGCCGCGCTCAGCAAGGCTGTCGAACGGTTTTCGACGCGCAACGCATCCACGACAGGCCAGGCGGCCTATCGCGGCCCGGAACGGCGGTCTTCTCAAACCGGTCCGGTCCGGCGCGCATCGTAACGCTAAATTGGCCCAAACCCGGAGAAACTGCTTGAAAATCGGCCCTGTGCACCGCATCTACTGCAGCGTCTGCAATTTGCCAGACGTTTCAAAGGAGACCCCATGGCCAAGGAAGAACTGCTCGAATTCCCCGGCGTCGTGAAGGAACTCCTGCCGAATGCGACATTCCGGGTCGAACTTGAGAACGGCCATGAGATCATCGCACATACGGCAGGCAAGATGCGCAAGAACCGGATCAGGGTCCTTGCGGGCGACAAAGTCCAGGTGGAAATGACGCCTTATGACCTGACCAAGGGTCGGATCAATTACCGCTTCAAGTAAACGGCGCCGGTTTTTTCGCGATCGCTCACAGCTCCATTCTTCGCAGAAGGATGGGTCGGAGCGGGCCTGCCCATGATGCTGATTTTGGGCTCGGCCTCGCCCCGTCGTCTGGAGCTTTTGCGCCAGCTCGGGGTCGTCCCGGACCGCGTTCGCCCCGCTGACATCGACGAGACGCCCGCGCGCGGCGAATTGCCCAGACCCTATTGCGCGCGCATGGCCGCGCAGAAGGCCGCCGCGTTGGACGTGGCCGCCGGTGAGATCGTCCTGACCGCGGATACGACCGTTGCCCTGGGCCGGCGCATTCTGGGCAAACCGGAACATGCCGATCAGGCGCGGGCCTTTCTGAACGCCCTGTCCGGGCGCCGTCACAAGGTCATTTCCTGCCTGACAGTGCGGACGCCTGATCAGACCTGGCACCGTGACTGCGTGACCACCGTCAAGATGAAGCGTTTGTCTACAGCCGAGATCACCGATTATCTTGCGACCGAAGACTGGAAAGGGAAGGCCGGCGCTTATGCAATCCAGGGCCCCGCTGCCGCCTTCATCCCCTGGATACAGGGAAGTTACTCCGGGGTTATGGGCTTGCCGCTGGCCGAAACCGCTGCCGTTTTGCGCGCGGCTGGACTGAAGGTGATGGGATGAAGGCCGTAGAATGAAAGGTCGTGTGATTGTTCTCGATACGCCAAAGGACCGCGCCTTTGCTGCGGCCTTGATGGTCAATGGGCGTCTTGACGACCTGATGCTGTCGCCTCGGCTTGGTGACAGCCGCCCGATGGCGGGCGACATCTGCGTGGTCAAAGTCACCCGCATATTGCCCAAGGCCGGTGCGTTTTGCGAAATGGCACAAGGGCAGGGTTATCTGCGCGACGCCAAATCGGTCAAAGAGGGCGAGCTGATCCTGGCCCAGGTGCAAAGCCTGCCCGAACCGGGCAAGGCGGTCAGCCTGACAACACGTGTGCTCTACAAAGGTCCCCGCGTGATCCTGACGCCGGGCGCGCCGGGGGTGAACGTGTCGAAAAAAATCGGCAACGAGGCTGAGCGCGCGCGGCTGCAAGCGGCCGTCGAAGCCGTCTTGGCAGATGAAACACTCCGCCCCGGCAGCCCGGGCAATGTTGAGCGCGTCGGCGCGATCATCCGAACCGAGGCCCGCGACGCCGAGCCGGAAGACCTTCACCGTGAAGTGGCGGTGCTGATCGATCATCGTCTCAACGCGCTCGCCGGTCTGAAGGTCCACAAAACACTCGGCGGCGGCTTTGGCGGCAGTCCCCATGACGCGGCGTTGTGCAACTGGCTGTTCCCGGTGCCCGATGCCATCATGATGCCGCACGACATGGCGCGGGCCGTGACCAAGATGCCGCGTGATGACCCCTCCGGCGCGGCGCATGTGTTTTACGGCGACACCAGGTTCATCGACCGGGTCGACCCGGAAGGCGCCCCTTTTGAAGCGATGGCCATCTGGGACGAGATCGAAGCGCTCAAATCCCCAACCGTTCCGCTCGGCGAGGGGTCGATGGTCATCGAATCCACCCGGGCTCTTGTCGCCGTCGACGTCAACACCGGGTCCGATTTCTCGCCGGCCGCCGCGTTGAAGGCCAACCTGGCGACGGCCCGCGAATTGCCCCGCCAGCTGCGCCTTCGGGGGCTGGGCGGCAAGATCGTCGTCGATTTTGCACCGCTGCCGAAATCGGCGCGGCGCGCGGTAGAAGATGCCTTGAAAAAGGCGTTCCGGGCTGACCCCATTGAAACCAGTCTTGTGGGCTGGACAACACTGGGACTGTTTGAGCTACAACGAAAACGTGAACGCTGGCCGCTGAAGGAGCTTGTTTGATGTCGCGGTGTCCCGTCTGCAAAGAGACGTCCGAAAAGGACTGGCGCCCGTTTTGTTCAAAGCGCTGTGCCGATATCGATCTAGGCCGCTGGATGACGGGCGCCTATGCTGTGCCGGTCGAAGAAGACCCCGAAGACAGCCGCCACGATGCCGCACCCCCGACGCATTAGGCCCGGTTTGGGGCCCCACGGGTACGTTATGTTTTGCAGACCCTTGGCAGGCCGGTGAAATCTCTGCGCCAACCCCCCTAGACACCCCCGGGAGTGGGGTCTAAAACGCCCCGACCTGACGGCGCGCCGTCACCCGTGCCCGGGTAGCTCAGGGGTAGAGCAGTGGATTGAAAATCCTCGTGTCGGTGGTTCGATTCCGCCCCCGGGCACCATTTCACCTTCTCAAAGCGGCTCATATTGGCTCAAAATCGACGACCTTTGCGTGCTTTAGAGAAAGGCAGTTGAACGTGGAAAAACATGCGTTACCCCCAAAACGCGTGGGTGAAGGGAGCCAAAAACCCTTTCTGATCAGATCAAGGCCAAAGGCGGGTTGGCCGAACTGCGCGTCGGCTTTCTGACCTCCGTTATGCCTGTCGGCATGGTGACGCCGGGCAGCCGGGTGGAAACCCCGTTGCTGGTGGCCGTCGCGCGCCACATGCGCGGCTATGTCCAGACAGGCCGATCAAGGGCGTGATCTTTCCTCTCGGGTGGGGCTGGCAAACTCAATATGGACAGACGCACCGGTCTCGCAGGGCATAAACGCGATCGACGCGCTGTAGTTTTTCAAGATCGCCGTCACAATCGCGAGTCCCATCCCGGTTCCACCGTCGTCGCGCCGGGTGGTAAAGAGCGGCTCAAGCACGCGGGGGGCGTCTTCGGGGGCAATGCCATGGCCGTTGTCCTCAATGCGCAGCGCGCGGCCATCGAATGCGATGTGCAGGCGGTCCGCGCCATGTTCGACGGCGTTGCGTGCCAGCTGTTGGAACAGGATCTTTCCGTGGTCGGGCAGCATCGGAAGAACCGCCGCGCTCGCCGGGTCCAGGATCACGGCAAGGCCTGAAACCTCGGGCAACATATCCGCAAGGATCCCGCGGCCGGTGGTGGGCGCGTCGCGCAGGCGCGCCATCTGACGAAGGTCTTCCAGCAAGGCGTCCATGCGCGCCGCTTCTGCGCTGATGTTATCGGTCAGCTTTTGACGCGCATCCGCGGAAATGTCGGGCGAACCCAACAGCTCAGCAGCCCCCATGATCCCGGTGATGGGCGACTTGAGTTCATGGGTAACGTGATCGGTATACGTCGTGACCTGCCGCGACCGGTCCGCCAATGTCTTGGCCATCTGCATGACGTTCTCACCCAGATCCGCGATTTCGCGTACGCCGTAGTGGCGCAAGGGGGCGGGCTCTGACAGCGCGCCGTTGGCGATGTGACGGCTTTGCGCGCTCAGGTCTCGGACCGGGCGCGAAAACAGCCGAAAGAGCAAGAGCCCAACCAAGGCTGCGGCCAGCAGCGTGGCCGCCACCATGGTGAGCAAGGCCGCACGTTCCGTGGCCACGAATTTGGCGAAATTCGACGGGGTGCGTGACAGGTAGACCACACCAATCACCCGGTCGCCCAAGATCACCGGATAGGCCACGAACACCCGGTACCAGGTGTCCCGGCTGAGCGAGGTCAGCGCATGGCGTTCAAACGTATCGCCGCGATCGCGCAAGGCGCTGGCCACGCGGCCTGTCAGCGCGCCCTGAACTTCGGGCGCGGCCGCGAAATCCTGCAACCGGTCGGCGCGGATGTTCACGCCGCGATGATCGAGGAAAATCGCGCCCGACAGCGTGGTCTTCTGGGCCTGTCTGGCAAGGGTCAGAAGCTTCAGGGCGACCGGCTGGTAGCGTGGATCGGGCGCGGTCACCGGGTCAACCGCAGTCTCATCATAGTCGGGCAGTGGCGGCTGCACGTCGGTGCGGCGCAGATCAAGTACGGGTTGCCATTCATGCCAGGTTTCGGCCCAGGCAGCGATCGCGGCCGCGTCCATTTCGGCCCCCGGGGGCGGGCCCCCTTCGGCGTTAAACAGCGCGGCATAATGCAGGGCATAAATGGCCGCCTGATTGATCAAGGACCGCTCGGTCTCGCGGACGAACTGGTTGGACGTCAACTGCACCGCCAATAGAGCCAGCACCGGGATCGACACAAGGATCACGCAGACAAGGCCCACCACCAGAGCGATCGAAGGGCGCCATTTTGGAGTGACCCAGCTCACCGCGCGCAGGCGCCCATGCGCACGCCCACACCGTGCACGGTTTCGACGATGTCGTCGCAGCCCAAATCGGCGGCCTTGGCGCGGATGTTGCGGATGTGGCTGTCCACGGTCCGCCCCGACAATTGCGCATGCCCCCCATAGGCGGCATCAATCAGCCGGTTGCGGTCAAAGACCTGATCTTTGTGGCGCAAAAGAACCAAAAGCAGCGAAAACTCCGTTCCGGTCAGCACCAGTTCGCTGTCATCGATCCAGGCCTGATGCCGGTTGGGCACCGCCCGCAGGCGTCCGTGTTCGACCGCCTGCGTCGGGGCGGGTTTGCCGCGCGCCAGGATCGCCTTGATCCGCAGCATCAACTCACGCGGGCTAAAGGGCTTGCCCACAAAATCGTCCGCCCCAAGTTCGAAGCCCAAGATACGCTCAACCTCTTCATCCTGGGCGGTCAGAAACAGGATCGGCACCTGGGATGTCCGGCGCACGGCCTTGCAGACATCAAAGCCGTTCATCTGCGGCATCCCGATGTCGAGCACGATCAGATCGAACGCCCCGCGCGCAAATTCGGTCAGCGCGGCCTTGCCCGTTGAGGCTTCGGCACTGCGCATCCCATGGGTGTCAAGCGCGATGCGGATGACGTCCCGGATATGCGGGTCGTCATCGACAATCAGGATGTTCGGGCCTTGGCTCATTGCGCGGATGCGCCCCTTGTTCAGGCGTTGGCGGGGCGACCCCGGCGCCGCCCACGCCCCTGCAATAGCCGCATCAGCGAAAGTGCTGCAAGCAGGACCATCCCCAACCAGGCCTGCAGTTCGGGCGTCGATGACCCTGAAAACCCTTGGGGGTAGGCGCTGGGTCCGACCCCGTGAACCATCGGCAGGGGGACATCGCGGGTCAGGGCGGGCAGGCCGGTGTCATTCACGACTTTCTGCGACACCGCCACAAAGGACGTGTTCTTCGTTTGCAACCCGTAGTCGAGGCCGAGCTTGGTGATCTCAGCATCGCTACTCTCAGCCGCGACGCCGACGGCCACGTTGCGTTCGAGCATCGCAATACGGTTGCGCGCCCAGATCAGGGGCAGGGCGGGTTCGCGCGCGCCCGCCGTCAGGGTCAAAGGCACCGACAGTGTCGCAGCCTGTCCGTTGACCCGGCCGTTGATTTTGACCTCTGCCGCGCCGGTCGCAGAATGGCGCGCATAGACGCGCACGGAATTGCCCGCGAAAAGGTCCGGTATCCGCGCCAGACTGACGTCTTCGACCGCAAGATCGCCCCAGTCGATGGTGATGTCCGTCAAAAGCGGAGATTTCAGATCACGCGCAAGGGTCTCTGCGATCTCCAGCGCGTCCTCATCAAGCCCGACATAGCGGGCATATCCGCGGCCTTCTTCGGCCATGCCGTCCAGAAGATACCGATTGACCGAGGACCCGACCCCGAAGGCATAGATCCGCGCCGTCCCGATTTGATCGCGGATGGTTTTCAGGACCGTGTGTTCGTTGCCGATATAACCATCGCTTAAAAACACGACGATGCGCATGGTGTCTTCGACGGGCCGGGTGGCAAAAGCGGTGCGGATCGCGCGGTCAATCTCGGTCCCGCCTGCAGCGGTCAGATTTCGCACGTATCGGTCGGCGGCGCGGATGTTCTGGGCGGTGGCGGGCAGGGCGGTCTGGCTCATTTCCTGGGCCGTGTTCGAAAACGGGATGATGCGGAAAAAATCGCCCCCGCGCAGACCCGCCAGGGCCGCCGTCATGAACCGCTTGCTGGCCGCCATTGGCGCGCCGTTCATGGACCCCGATGTATCAAGGACAAACACCAATTCGCGCGGCGTGATCCGGGCGTCATCAGGCACGACCGGGGGCTCGATCATCACCGACAGATAGCCGCCGCGGTCGTCGGTGTGCGACAGGACCGCAGCTTGCACGTCGCTGCCTTCAAGGCCGTAGTGCAAGACCAGGTCGCGGTTGTCCAACACCTGACCTTTTGCGAAGCCGACGGTCAGGGCCGTGTCATCCTGCACAATGTCCAAAGGATGGGTTGCGCTGCCGAACCCCGACATCTCAAACCCTGAAGTGAACGCCACATCAAGGCTGACCCGGTCCCCGGTGATCGTCTCGGGCAGGTCCAGCCCCGCCACGCCGGGATAGGCCGGCACATCGGCGATCTGCCAGGTGCCCGCGGGCACCGGCCCTGGGGTCTGCCCATCAAGGGCGGCGATCTGGTCATCGTCAGGCAGATCCGCACCCGTATAGCGCGGCCCCACGATCAGCGGGATCACCAACTGGTATTGCCCGTCGATCTTGGGGACCATCTGAACGTAGCGCAGGCGCACCTCAATCGGTTGGCCCGGCATCAGATTGGCGATGTCTTGAGTGAACATATTGGGCCGGTGCTGGGTCAAAAGGGCGGCCGCCTTCCCCTCTTGTGCGGCCGCCTGAAACTCTGCCTCTGCTTTTGCTTTTTCGCGAATGACGGCCTCGATCACCTCATCACCGACACGCATCTCCATCCCGTAGACCGCGGCCCTTTGGTTCAGGGGAAAGAGGTACCTGGCCTCCATCGGCAAGGCCGAGGGGTTTTCAAACGTCTGGGTGACCTCGACCGTGGCCATGTCGCCTTCGATGTTCACGCTGTAGGCGCTGCGCAAAAGGGGAAGCTCGATCTGGCGCCCGTCCCCTGTGCCGATCACGCGGCCCGCAAGATCGTCCGGCTCGGTGCTGGCCTCTGTGCGCAATGTGGAAAGAAGGAAGGTCAGTCCCAACAAAATATAACGTGTCACGGTGTGGTCCTTTTTCAGATGTCTAGATGTCCAAAGCTGCCAGGGCCGCCTGCTCGAACGCGGCCCTGGCCTCTGGGGGGAGGGAAATCGGTGTGATCCGCTGCACGGAGGTCCAGCGGTGGGACCGGCCCGTCAGCCAGGTCCAGACCGCTTCGCCGACGCTGGCGGTGCGGTGCCCGTCGTCGGAGACATAGCTGACAGCGACATGCCAGACCTGTCCGTCGGGGCTTGTGGCGCGGTAGATCGAGCTCGGCAGCGGATCAAACCGTGTGCCCAGGAATGTGACGTCGTAGCCCATGCCCAAAAGACAGGTCGACGGATCATGAAGATGGCGCAGCGGCGCACCCGTCTGGACGATGTTCAGCCCCAGCGCACCATAGCTCGCCTTTTGGGCCAGCCCGCCGTACGCCTCAAAATAGCGCTGCTCGACCGCGCTCAGGGTTTGCGCCTGGCGCCGGTGCCCCAAAAGCTGGCTGGGCAGGGCGCGCTGGGCAATACGGCCGGAGGTATCCACCGGGTCTTTGGGCAGCGACACGATCCAGACCGCAGCGAGAACAGCCGCACAGGCCAGCGGTGTCAGAAGGTACGACGGCAGGGCGGGTAAGGACAAACGTGGGACGGGTGCTGCGCGCGGGGCGGGGCGGTAAAGCACCATAATCGGCAAGGCGGACAGGGCAAGCGACACGATGCCAATGGTGGTATGGGCGACGGGGTCCATCGTGTTCAGTCCCAGGCCCAGACCGCCGGCCAGCAATGTGATGCGAAGACCATTGCCCAAAAGGGCCGCCGCCAGCGTTGCCACCAGACCAAGGGCTGCGGTTAAAGGCCCCGGGCGCAGCCAGACGTTCATCCCCGTCCACAAGGTGAGCATCAGCAAAAGACCGGTCGCGCCCGAACACGGCAGGTCCACCAGCACGTCGACCGCGTTCACCTTCAGCCGGACGCTCGCGCAGTCGAGATCGGCAAAAAACGGGCGCAGCATCGCACAACTGACGCGGGCCGATGCCATTTGCAGGGGAAAGCCAAGGACCCGCTCAAGGATCGGTGCCAAAGGCAGGGCAAACAGAAAGAACGCCGACAGCCAGACAGGCGACAGCGCACGGGGCCGCAGGTCAAGCCGCATCAGCCGCGCAATGGCAAAGACGTCAATCGCCAAGGCCAGTGCCGACAGGATATTCACGGCAAGGACCTGGCCCAGTAGCCGGACCATCGCGGCGGCCAGAAAGATCAGTAATAGACCTTCTGTCTGCCGCGGCCGCGCGGCAGGCCCGCTGGCTGCGGACAGGGCAACTGCGCCCAGCAGGGCGGCCACATACCAATGCCCGTAAGACTGATAGGACGGGTCCTGCCAGGTCCGCACCAGCCATCGCAAGGGGTCCAGGGCCAGCACAATCGATGCCAGGGTCAGGGCGAACGTTGCAAATTGGGTCGGCAGCTTTGTCATGACCCCTTCATTGCAAATGCCGATGCAGGGGATGCGCAGGTGTTGTGTAGGGCTTGTGCAGACGCCGTTCAGCCCTCGGCGCCCCCAATCGCAACAGTATCGAATGCCTTGTGGACGCGCGTTTTTTGAAGACCGCGAGGCAGCGTATGTGCCCCGGACCAACCGGCCTGGTGCCGATCAAGGGCGTGGCGCCGCAAATCTGATCGTTCTGCAAAATTTCTTTGATTGTCATCGACCCCTTGCTTTGTCTTACTGGGCGCAGCGACCATGACCGCTTGCTGCTTGGGGGCAGAGGTATGAAACTTACGATCCAGAGCTGGCCGGACGGCGGCGCGATCCCGTCGAAATTTGCCTTAGCGCGGATCCCCGACGACGGCCCATTCGAACTTTCCGACAACATCAATCCTGAGCTTGCATGGCAGGGCGCGCCGGGTGGCACAAAGTCGTTTGCCGTGCTGATCCACGACCCTGATGTGCCGTCCTCACCAGAAGATGTGAACCGCGAAGACCGCGTCGTTCCGTCCGATCTGGCGCGGATCACGTTCTATCATTGGGTGCTTGTGGACATCCCCGCGGACCGGACCGCGATTTCCGAAGGCGCTGACAGTGCCGGTGTCACGCCGGGTGGCAAGACCCCCGGGCCCGGGCCCCACGGCACGACGGGCATCAACAGCTACACCGATTGGTTCAAAGGCGACGCGGACATGGGCGGCGAGTATGGCGGCTACGATGGTCCATGCCCGCCGTGGAACGACAGCATCGTCCACCACTACCACGTCACGCTGTATGCGCTTGATGTGGTCACGCTGGGTCTGTCGGGTGCGTTCACCGGGCCAGATGTGCTGGCCGCGATGGACGGACATATCCTGGCCCAAGCGTCGCACACCGGCCTTTACAGCATGAACCCGGATGTTCCCGCGATTTGACCGATTGCCCTTTCGCGCCGGTGGCGTATAGCAAAAACGACATCACCCGCTCGGAGGCCAGACCATGCGCGCCGATTACATCGTTGTAGGAGCAGGTTCTGCGGGATGCGCGGTTGCCTATCGTTTGGCCGAAGCCGGCCGGTCCGTCATCGTGGTGGAAGCCGGCGGGTCTGACGCTGGCCCCCTGATCCAGATGCCGGCCGCTTTGCCTTACCCGATGAACATGCCGCGCTATGATTGGGGTTACAGGACCGAGCCGGAGCCCCATCTGGGGGGGCGCAGGCTGGCGGCGCCACGCGGCCGGGTGCTCGGCGGGTCCTCTTCGATCAACGGGATGGTCTGGGTGCGCGGGCACCACCGTGATTTCGATGCCTGGCAGGCGCAGGGGGCCAGGGGCTGGGCGGCGCGCGATGTGATGCCCTATTTTGATCGGTTGGAAAACTGGACCGCGAATGATCAGGGCGGTGACCCGGCCTGGCGTGGCACAAACGGGCCCGTGCATGTCACCCGGGGCCCACGCGAGAACCCGCTGTTTGATGCCTTTGTCGCTGCCGCATCCGACGCCGGCTATGCCGCTACCGCGGACTACAACGGGCACCGGCAAGAAGGCGTCGGCCCCACCGATCAGACGATCCACAAGGGTCAGCGCTGGTCGGCAGCACGCGCCTATCTGAAACCCGCCATCCGGGCCTTCGGTGTGCGCCTTGTGCACGGCCAGGCGCGCCGCATTCTGTTTGACGGCACCCGCGCCACCGGGGTCGAGGTGGGCACGTCCATCCTCAAAGCCCGGCGCGAGGTCATTCTTGCCGCATCGGCCTTCAATTCGCCAAAGCTGTTGTTGCACAGCGGGGTAGGGCCGGGGGCGGATCTTAGCGCGTTGGGCATCCCGGTGGTCGCAGACCGGCCCGGTGTGGGTCAAAACCTGCAAGACCATCTGGAGGTCTATGTGCAGGCCGCCGCCGCCCAACCCATCACGCTTTATCGGTACTATAACCTTTTGGGCATGGCCTATGTGGGCGCGCGCTGGCTGTTCACGCGCAAAGGCCCCGGCGCCAGCAATCAGATCGAAACGCTGGGCTTTATCCGCAGCCGCGCAGGCGTGGACTACCCCGACTTGCAATTGCACTTTCTGCCGATTGCGATGCGCTATGACGGGCAGGCGGCGGCCGAAGGGCACGGCTTTCAGATCCATGTCGGGCCGATGCGCTCGCCCTCGCGCGGGGCGGTCACGCTGGCCTCGCCCAATCCCGCCTTGGCCCCCAAGATCGCGTTCAACTATATGTCGGACCCCAGCGACTGGGCTGATTTCCGAACCGGCGTGCGGTTGGTGCGTGAGCTGTTCACCCAGCCCAGCCTGGCGCCCTATTTCGCCCATGAGATCCAGCCCGGCGCGGCCCTGCAATCTGATGCCGAACTCGACGGGTTCCTCAAAGAGCATGTCGAAAGCGCCTATCACCCCTGCGGCACCTGCAAGATGGGCGCGGTCGATGACCCCATGGCCGTCGTCGACCCCGACACCCGCGTGATCGGAACCCAGGGCCTGCGGGTGGTGGACAGTTCGATCTTTCCCCAGATCACCAACGGAAACCTCAACGCGCCCTCCATCATGGTGGGCGAGAAAGCGGCCGATCACATCTTGGGGCGCACCCCCTTGCCGCCAGACGACCGCGCCCCATGGGTGCACCCCGATTGGCAGACCGCGCAACGCTAAGGCCAATCTTGAAGGCCCATCTTGCAAAACCCGACTAAATTCGTCAGGGACAGACCCGATGGATGCCCCGCGCCTCAATAGACCCCTGGGTGAGACCTGGCTTGCCGTGCTCGCGCTCGCGGTCGCGGCCATTGCGGCCTTGCCTCATATCGGGGTTGTGGCCGCGGCCCTGACAAGCGACATCGCAACGCTCGCCCATCTCGCTGAGACCGTCCTTTGGCGCTATACCTCAACGACCTTGGTGATGGTCGCAGCGGTGGGCTTTGGCAGTTTCGTGATCGGAACCCTGACGGCCTGGCTGGTGACGATGACCGCCTTTCCCGGCCGCCGCATCTTCGAGGTGATCCTGGTGCTGCCGCTGGCGTTCCCGGCTTACGTGCTGGCCTACGGCTATACCCATATCCTTGATCATCCCGGCATCGTGCAATCGACCCTGCGGGATGTTACCGGGTGGGGCCCGCGGGACTACTGGTTCCCCGAAATCCGTTCTATCGGGGGGGCCGCGATGGTCCTGACGCTGGTGCTGTACCCTTACGTCTATCTTCTGGCGCGCGCGGCATTCCTCGGCCAATCGGCCAGCACGTTTTTCGCCGCCCGCGTGCTGGGTCAATCAGCGCGCGGGGCGTTTTTTCGCGTCGCCTTGCCATTGGCGCGTCCGGCCATCGCGGCGGGTGTCTTGCTGGCCATGATGGAGACCATCGCCGACTTTGGCACCGTATCGTATTTCGGGGTGCAGACCTATGCGACGGGCATCTACACCAGCTGGTTCTCGCTGGCAGATCGGGGCGGGGCCGCGCAGCTTGCCCTGGGGCTTTTGGGGTTTGCGCTGTTTCTGGCCGTGTTGGAACGCACCAGCCGGGGCGAGGCGCGGTTTCACAACGGGCGCCGGCAAGAAGCCATGGCACGGATCCCGCTGGGGCGCGCCGCCCAGGCCGGGGCTTTTGCGGTGTGTGCCCTGCCGGTGCTTTTGGGTGTCGTGGTGCCTGTCATTGCCTTATCGGCGATGGCGCTGGGGTCCGAACAGGATTTGCTCAGCCGCCGCTACATCGGGTTTGTGCGCAACTCTCTGACCCTGGCCACGATTGCAGCTGTGGTCACGGTGGCTGCGGCCATGGTGATCGGCAGCTTCCAACGCATAAAGCCCGGGGCGTCGTCGCGGCTGGCATTCTACCTTGCGCGCATAGGCTATGCGGTGCCCGGCGGTGTGATCGCGGTGGGGCTGATGGTGCCCCTGGCAGGGTTCGACAATGCCCTTGATGCGTTCATGCGCGACACCTTCGGCATATCGACGGGGTTGTTGCTGACCGGCTCGATCTGGGTGCTGGTGGCGGCCTATGTCATCCGGTTTCTGGCCGCGGCCCTTGGCGCCTACGAAGGGGGGATGGCGGCTGTCAGTCCCAACATTGATGCCGCTTCTCGCGTTCTGGGGCGCGGCGTTCTGGGCACGTTGGGCCGTGTTCATGTGCCGATCCTACGCCCAAGCCTTTTGACGGCGGCGCTGATCGTCTTTGTCGACGTGATGAAGGAACTGCCCGCGACCTTGATCATGCGACCGTTCAACTACGACACGCTGGCGGTCCAGGCCTTCCGGCTGGCTTCGGACGAACGGTTGGAAGGTGCGGCCGTCCCAAGCCTGGTGATCGCGGCCATCGGGCTGTTGCCGGTGTTGCTGCTGTGTCGGCAGGTGGCCCGGCAGACCCGTTAGGCGGGCACGGGGCCTTTGTCGTAGGCCCACCATTCGTCGGCATAAGCGACCGATGTGTCCGACCACGGCTTGTTATGCCCGCCCGACCAATGGATCACCGACATCTCTTCAAGTGGTTTTTTCAGCAAGCGCGCCACCCAGGGCTGATTGCCATAGCCACAGCGGTTCCAGCGGGCGGAAAGCTGAAAGTACTCGGTGAACGCCAGGTTCAAGATTGGCTCATCCTGTAGGCCAAAGAGTTTGAAATCATGCGCCTCGTCCCAGTCCAGGATCGCCTGGATCCGGTCTTTTGGCCCCTTGGCCCAGGCGCGCGCATCGGTGACGAACATGCCCGAGTTGAAGGGGCGGCGAATTTTCAGACCGGCCCGGAAATGGGTCAGCGGTTTGCGGAAATACATCGGGCCGAAATAGATGTGACGCGCCGCTGCAAAGGGCTGGGCGTCGCTGATCGCGGCCTCCTGCCATAGTTTTGCAACATCATCGCGCACGATCACATCACAATCGAAATAGATGAACTTGCCGACATCGGGGAAAATATCCGTCAGATAAAGCCGGGCGTATTTCATGGCCCGCTGGCGTATGACCCTGTCGTCAACGGGCTTGCCGACGCGGCCCCGGACGTAGTGTTCGACCCAATCGGGCGGCTCGACCGACCCGGTCCGCCAGGTGAATTTCGGGTTCGGAAAGGCTGCCGCGATCGCATCGTGGATGGCTTGCGCATCTTCCTTGATCACGGGCACAGCGATGGAAAACCGCAGATCTTCCGGTGTGGCGGCATTTTCAGCCACCGAATTCATCGCCGCGATCATTGGACGGATCACATTCCTGTCTAGGCAAAAGACGACATCAATCATCGAAAGGGCATGTCCTTGAACGCGTATTTCGCCAGCTTTGATCATGCCCCGCAAAGGAAGGTCAAGGTGCAGCGTTTGACCCTGTGTCGGCGAGCCGCTAATCGGTTGGGACCGGCGCCAGCCGCCACGAAGACACAGGACCGCGATGAGCGTCGCTGAAAACCCAGACACACCCCAGGCAACGGGGCCGCAGTCCGGCCGGATCGTGCGCCTCGGCTGGCTATGGCAAGACCTGATGACGCGCCGCCGCGCCACGCTTGTTGTGGCCCTTGTGACATTGGCGTCCCCCTTCGTGGGGCTTTTGTTGCCCTTGCGTGTGCGCAGCAGGACCGAAGACATCCTGACGGCGCTGCCGCTGGAAGACCTGGCCGCCGAGTTGGGCGTGATCCTGGCGATTGCCTTTGCCAGCTTGTTGATGACCACGCTCAGGCGCTTCTTGATGGCCCGGCTGTGTCTGGGAATAGTGACCGATCTGCGCGATCGGCTTTACCGGCACATCCTGACGCTGGCGCCGCGCGCGCTGCGACGCGGTGAGGACGGGCAGGTCACCAACGCCTTCACCTATGATCTGGAATTGCTGCACAATGCGATGAAACGGCTTTTGGGGACGCTGTGTCCCGCCTTGTTTCTGGCCACCGTCTATGGTGCGGCCCTGTTCTGGTTTTCCTGGCAATTGGCAACCGTGCTGATCGCGGTCTTTGTGCCGATGATCGCGATGACAAATCTCTTCGTCCGCCGGATACATACCCGCGCCCATGGCGCGCAGGCCCGGCAGGGCGAGCTTCTGGGTGAACTGTCAGAGACACTTGCAGGGCCCAAGGAAATCAAGCTCTTCCGGCTTGAAGCTAAACTTGCCGACCGGTTCGGTACGGTGAACGCAGCCGCCTACCGTGAGACTTTGCGCCGCGATTTTCTGTCCGAACTGCACCCGCTGTTGCTGTCGGGCCTGATTGCCCTTGCCATCGCGGGCGTGATCTTTCTGGCTGCAATGTTTGTGGCCCGCGACTGGATCGCGCCGGGCGATCTTGCAGGGTTCCTGGTATGCCTTGGCCTTTTGTACCCGCAAGTGCAGGAAATCGGGGCAGCTTTGGGTCAAGCCGTACAGATTTTTGCAGCCCGCGAACGCATAGACAAGGTGCTGGCGATGCCGCCCGAGGTTGATGGCGCCCGGGCGTCCGGCACCTTGCCGGAAAACGGCCGAATAGAAATCACGGGCGTCAGTTTCACCCATGACGGTGGCACCCGGGCGATCCATGATCTGACCTTGACGATTGAAGATGCCGAACGCGTGGCCATTGTCGGCCCCAGCGGGGCGGGAAAATCCACCGTGCTGGAGCTTTTGCCAAGGTTCAACGAGCCAGATACCGGCACGATCCACATCGGCGGTGTGGCCATCGACCAGATCGCGCTGGCGGATTTGCGCACCCAGGTTGGCCTTGTGCTGCAGGTGCCCTTTTTGTTCCGTGGCACGCTTCGCGAAAACCTGACCGCGGGGCTCTTGGATGTCCCCGATGCCAAGGTGATCGAGGCGGCCCGGCAGGCCCGTGTCGATGAATTCGCCGACCGGATGCCCCAGGGCTATGACACCGAAATCGATCCTGGCGGGTCGAACCTGTCGGTTGGGCAGCGCCAACGCATCGCCATCGCTCGGGTCTTGCTGCGCGACCCGCCGATCTTGTTGCTGGATGAACCGACCTCGGCACTTGATGTGGCGTCAGAGACCCATGTGGGTGCCGCCATCCAGGCCGCCGCAAAGGGGCGTACAACGATCATCGTCGCCCATCGGCTCTCGACTGTGCGCGATGTAGATCGCATTATCGTGATGGATCAGGGCCGGGTGGCCGAAGAGGGCAGCCACGACGCATTGATTGCCAAGGGGGGACTATATGCGGGACTTTACGCGCAGTTCGAAGGCTCGGATCGGGCCGCCAAAACCGCTGCGGTCTAGCGCAGCCAGGGCCAAAAAATGAGCTGCGATGAAGGGCGGGGGCCACAGGCGCGTCCGGCCAAGGTCGGGTCGATGATGACCCTTCAGGCCTTGATCCGGCTGACTCTGGGGTTAAAGCCTGCTGAACGCGTTCTGGTGGCCGTGGCCGGCCCGCCCGCGTCCGGAAAATCGACCCTGGCGCATGACCTGGCTTTGGGGCTTCGCGACGCTGGCCGATCTGCAGCCGTTGTGCCGATGGACGGGTTTCACTTTGACGATTGCATTCTGAGCGAACGCGGCGATCTTGCGCGCAAAGGCGCCCCATGGACGTTCGATGTCGGCGGTTTTGCGGCCCTGGTGACGCGGCTGGCGGCCAATGCGGACGACGTGATTTACGTTCCGGTCTTTGACCGTTCGCTTGAACTGTCCCGCGCGAGCGCGCGGGCGGTCCCTGCAGACACGGAGGTTCTGGTGGTTGAAGGCAATTATCTGCTGCTGGATGACCCCGCATGGGCCGCAGCAGCGCAGCATTACGACATGACCGTGATGCTGGATGTTGACCTAGAGACCCTTACACAACGCCTTCATGACCGGTGGTTGGATTTTGGTCTGTCGCCGGACTTGGCGCGCGAGAAGGCCGCCGAGAACGATTTGCCCAATGGCACGCTTGTCGTCACCAAAAGCCGCCGGGCGGACGTCTATCTGGCGGGCACGGGACCAAAGGGCAACCAGGCGCCAAGGTGATCGCTGCGCTGACCCAATCGCGCGCCTCGCGGCGCATTTCGTTTTTTCATTGGGGCTCTGCCCCAAACCCCGAGGTATTTTCGGGCCAATGAGAAGGTCAGGGCGCACCGTAGCCGCCGCCTCCCGGGGTTTGCATGACGAAGACATCGCCGGGGGCGACATCGTTCTGGTCGTTTCCGTCGTGCGCCGTTTTGCTGCCATCGGCCCGTTCGATCCATTCGCGGCCCACCGCACCCGGCGCGCCGCCGTCCAGCCCGAAAGGCGCGATGCGGCGGTGCGAACACAGGGTTGTCACGGTCATGGGGGCGAGAAAGCGCATCTTGCGGGTGATGCCGTCGCCGCCCTGCGTGGCGCCTGCGCCGCCAGAGCCGCGGCGGATCGAAACCTCTTCCAGGCGCACGGGAAAGCGCGTTTCGAGGACTTCAGGATCGGTTGAGCGGGTGTTGGTCATATGGCTTTGCACCGCAGAGGCGCCATCAAACCCGGGGCCGGCGCCGGTGCCGCCACAGATGGTTTCATAGTTCTGGATGTCCGCATTGCCCCAGACGAAATTGTTCATCGTCCCCTGGCTTGCGGCCACAGCGCCCAATGCGCCCAAAAGCGCGTTGCACATCAACTGGCTGACCTCGGTGTTGCCGGCGATGACGGCGGCAGGATAGGCCGCGTTGATCATCGATCCTTCTGGCGCGATGATCTTCAAGGGGCGAAAACAGCCTTCGTTCAGGGGAATGGGCGCGCCGACGAGACTGCGAAACGCGTAAAGGACCACCGCGTAGCACACCGCGAGCGGTGCGTTGTAGTTCAGGGGGTTTTTGTCCGCGGTGCCCGTGAAATCAATCTCGGCGGTGCGCGCGGCCTGGTCCACCCGCACCGCCACGCGAATGAACGCGCCATTGTCGAGTTCCAGCTCAAACGCGCGATCCTTCAGGACCGAGATCACCCGGCGCACACAGGCTTCGGCATTGTCCTGGACATGGCCCATATACGATTGCACCACGTCCAGACCGAACTGATCGATCATCCGCCCGACTTCGCGCACACCGGTTTCATTTGCGGCCACTTGCGCGGCCAGATCGGCCAAATTGTCTTCGATATTGCGGCAGGGGTATGTGCCCGAGGCGAGAAGCGCGCGGGTCTCCGCCTCGCGGAAGTGGCCGCCGTCAATCATTTTGAAGTTGTCGATCACGACGCCTTCGTCTTCGATCACCCGGCTGTCGGGCGGGGCGGAGCCGGGAGTCTTGCCGCCGATATCGGCATGATGCCCGCGTGAGGCGACAAAAAAGATCGGTCGGGCGACGTCAAACACCGGGGTGATGACCGTGACATCGGGCAGATGCGTGCCGCCATTGAACGGCGCGTTCAGCACAAAGACATCGCCGGGCTTCATATCGGGGTTCAGCCGGATCACCGTGCGGATTGCATCTGACATCGACCCCAGATGCACCGGCACATGGGGCGCATTGGCCACCAGCCCACCGGTTTCATCAAACAGCGCGCAAGAAAAATCGAGCCGCTCTTTGATGTTCACGGAATAGGCCGTGTTCGCCAGTGTCGCGCCCATCTGTTCGGCGATGGACATGAACAGATTGTTGAACACTTCAAGCATCACCGGGTCGGCCTGGGTCCCGATCGCCTCAGTCCGGCGCAGCGGCACGGTGCGGGTCAGGATCAAATGGCCATAGGCGTTGATTTCACCGGCCCAGCCAGGCTCGATCACATTGGTGCCGGTCGGCTCTTTGATGATGGCGGGGCCCGTCACGCGTTGACCCGGCCCCATGGACGTGCGGTCGTAAAGCGGGGTTGTCTGCGCGGTGCCCCCCATCTGGGTCTCGATGTGATCGACGGGGGTGGGGTCATGCCCCGGCGCGGGGGCCGCGCATTCTGCCGCGTCTGCCGCCCCGCCGATGGCTTCAACGGTCAGGGCTTCGAACACCACCGCGCGCCCTTCGGCAGAAAACCCGTAGCGGGCCCGGTGGGCGGCATCAAACCGCGCCAGAAGCTCTTCGCGCGGTCCAAAGTCGACCTCAAGCGCCTGATGGGAGCCATCAAGGCGCAGATGGGCGCGCGCAAGGGTTCGGATTTCCCCGGGTGGCACACCTTGCGCGATCAGGGTGTCGGACGCCTGGGTCGTCATCTCGGCCAGGGTTGCCGTGACTTCATCGACCGCGTCCAGGGGGCGTTCGAACTGGCGCTCTTTCAGGCTGCGGATTTCGGCCAACCCCATGCCATAGGCTGACAAGACACCGGCAAACGGATGGACAAGCACCCGCTCCATCCCCAAAGCGTCGGCCACAAGACAGGCATGTTGGCCGCCCGCGCCGCCAAAACATGACAGGGTGTATTTGGTCACATCATAGCCGCGCTGGACGGAGATCTTCTTGATCGCATTGGCCATGTTTTCAACCGCAATGCGCAGGAAACCTGCGGCCAATGCTTCAGGCGTCTGCGGCGCGGCGCCGGTGGCCGATGCGATGTCGGCGGCCAGCGTCTTGAACTTTTCGCGCACGACGCCGGCGTCCAGGGGCTGGTCGGCGTTGGGGCCGAAGACGGGCGGAAAATGCGCCGGGCTGAGCTTGCCCAGCATGACGTTGCAATCGGTGACCGTCAGCGGACCACCACGGCGGTAGCAGGCGGGCCCCGGGGTGGCGCCGGCACTTTCGGGGCCGACCTGCATGCGCCCGTCACGCCAGAACAGGATCGACCCGCCACCGGCCGCGACCGTGTGGATATGCATCATCGGCGCGCGCATCCGCACGCCGGCCACTTCCGTTTCAAAGCTGCGTTCGAAATTGCCCGCGTAATGGCACACATCGGTCGATGTGCCGCCCATATCGAACCCGATCAGCTTGTCGAACCCGGCAATCGCGCCGGTCTTGACCATGCCGACCACGCCGCCTGCGGGCCCTGAAAGGATGGCATCCTTGCCCTGGAACAGGCGCGCATCAGTCAGCCCGCCACTGGACTGCATGAACATCAACCGTGTCGCGTCCCCCAGTTCACCGGCCACCTGATCGACATATCGGCGCAGGATCGGGGACAAATAGGCATCCACCACCGTGGTATCGCCGCGCGCCACCAGCTTCATCAGGGGCGACACCTGGTGGCTGACCGAGATCTGTCCGAACCCTTCTTCGGCCGCGATGGCCGCGACCCGGGTCTCATGGTCGGGGTTCAGATAGCCGTGCATGAAGGCAACCGCGACCGCGTCGATCCCGTCGGCCCTGGCCGCGCGCAGAGCGGTGCGGGCCGCGTCTTCATCCAATGGGGTGATCACGTGACCGTCCGCATCCAGCCGTTCGGGGATTTGGACGGCGCGTTCGTACAACAGCTCTGGCAGGTCGATCTTCAGATCAAAAAGCTTCGGGCGCGCCTGGTAGCCAATCCGCAAGGCATCCCCGAAGCCTTTGGTGATCAGCAAAAGCGTCCGGTCGCCCTTGCGTTCCAAAAGCGCATTGGTCGCCACGGTCGTTCCCATCTTCACCGCTTCGATGGTGCCAGGTTCGATCGGCGCGCCCGGCGAAAGACCCAAAAGCTGGCGGATGCCGTGGACGGCCGCGTCGCGGTACTGCTCTGGGTTTTCCGACAACACCTTGGTCGTCACGAAGCCACCATCGGGCCCGCCATCGGGGCGCCGCCCGACGATATCGGTGAAGGTGCCGCCGCGATCCACCCAGAATTGCCACATGTGTCAGGTCTCCTGTCGCGCGGGGGGCCGCGCTGTCATTCGCAAGGTTTGGGGTCGATTAGTAAAACAAGCCCGGCAGCCACAAGGCGATATCGGGAAAGATCAGCAAAAGGGCGAGCATGGCGATCATGGTGACCACAAAAGGGGCCGCGCCGATCATGACATCGGACAGATCGCCGCGTTCGCGCACCCCTTGTACGACATAAAGGTTGATCCCGATGGGCGGCGTGATCAGCGCGGTTTCCAACAGCACCATCAAAAGAATGCCGAACCACACCGGATCAAATCCCAGCGCAAAGACAATCGGTGCGATCAGGGGCGCGGTTGTCAAAAGCATCGACAGGGTTTCCATGAAACAGCCGATCACCAGCAACACCGCGACGATCACCAGCATGGTCTGCATCGGGGTCATGCCCAGCCCGGTGACGAAATCCGCAAGCGCCTGCGTGAGACCGATGACGGACAAGACAAAGTTCAGAAAAATGGCCGCAAGAATGATCAACATGATCATCGATGTGGTGCGCATGGTCCCCTCGATGGCGTCGCGCAGCATCGTGATCGTCAGGGTGCCATTGGCGGCGGCCAGCCCCAGGGCGGCGATCACGCCCAGGGCGGCGGCTTCGGTTGGGGTGGCCAGACCGGCATAGATCGATCCGACCACCACAAGGAAAATCCCGATGGGCGGCAACAGTGCAGGCAGGGCCGCGATGCGTTCGGCCCATGACACCGTGATCGGCTCACCGCCCCAGCCCGGTTTGACCAGGCACAAGACCACAACCGTGGCCATGAACAGCGCGGCCAGCAAGAACCCGGGGATAAAGCCCGCAAGATAAAGTTCAGGCACCGAAGTGTCGGTCAAAAGCCCGTAAAGGATCAGATTGATTGACGGCGGGATCAAGATGCCCAAGGTGCCACCGGCGGCCACCGTGCCCAGAAACAACCGCTCGTTATACCCGCGCCGCTCGATCTGGGGGATGGCCACCGTGCCGATGGTCGCCGCCGTTGCCACCGACGAACCGGAGGTGGCCGCAAACAGCGCACACGACCCGGTGTTGGCATGCATCAGCCCGCCCGGCAGCCAGCCCAGCCATTTGACGATGCCGTCATACATCCTTTCGGCAATACCCGACCGCAACAGGATCTCACCCAGAAGGATGAACATCGGGATCGCGACCAGCAGGAAATCCTTGCCCGTCTGCCAGACCATATCACCAATGGCGCGGTGCAACGGCATCGGGCTTTCAAGGTATTGCATCGTCAGACCCAGCCAGCCCAGCACGGCGGCCACGGGCACAGCCAGGGCAATCAGCCCCAACAGGATGAACAGGGTTTTGGCCAGCATCAGACGGTCTCGTCCTGGATTTGCTCATCCAGCGTTTTGACGCCGATCATCTTTTCGGCCTTTTCGGGCGCGCCGGTCAAAACCGCGTAAAGCGCGCCGGCAAACAACACGACCCCGCAGAAAATGAAGAACAGCCAGCCGATCAGCCAGGGGATTTGCGGCCAGGCCAGGGGCGTGCGCAGGGGCGTGATAGAACGTGACCCGAATTCCAGCGTGTCGCCCACAAGGCTGAACGCCTGCACGCCAATCACGGCGGCAATGCCAACCAGCAGCGCCAACCCAAAGAACGACAACGCCAATCGGGCCGCGCGCGGCAGCACGACAAACAGCGCATCGACCCGGATATGGGCGCGCTCAAACAACGCAAAGGCAAACCCCAGCGTCGTTGCAATCGCAAACGCATAGCCTGAGATTTCGTCGGCACCGCCCAGCGAAATGTTGAACACCTTGCGCAGGAAAACCTCAACCGTGACCAAAACCGCAGAGCCGAGGATCAGCGTACCGCCGATCCAGACCAGCACGCGGGACAACCCGTGCATGGCATTTACGAATGAAAACATCTCAGGCGTCCTTGTCAGGGCCCCGCCCGCGATGTGGCGGACGGGGAAGGGGGGCTTATTCGATCGGTGCTTCAAGGCCCAGGATCGGCCCCACGGTCGCGTTCCAATTGGCGGCACATTCCGCGCCACAGCGTTCCGCCCAGCGGGCAAGCACCACGTCGGTGGCGATCTTGTCGCGCGCCATGATGTCGGCCTCGGCGGGTTCGACAAGCGTCATGCCGCCCGGCTCGGTGGGGCAATCGGTGCTGGTTAGACAGGACACCGCCACCGCATCCTGACTGGCGTTGTTCGACCAAAGCGCTTCGTTCAGCGTGTCGATTTCGGCCAGAAGCGTGGTCTGCTGCGCCTCAGACATTGAGTTCCACTTATCAAGGTTCATCGCGCCAAAGGCGATGCCGAAGCCGACCCGAAGGGTATAGGCGTGCGATGCCACCTGGTACCATTTGGCGTTATAGGCCGACGTCGTGCCGGTGATGCCGCAATCCACCACGCCCTTTTCCAGCGCGGGCACCACTTCGGCGAAAGGCACAGTGACGGACGTGCCGCCCACACCTTCGACGAAATCGCCAAGCGTTGTGGAATAGACGCGGATCTTCTTGCCCGCCAGATCTTCGATCCCGCCGATTTCAGTGTTGCAATACAAAACCTGGCTGGGGAAGGGGTAAAGCATCAGCAGTTTGGCGTTGTAGATCTCTTCAAACGCCTTTTCCATCGTCGGAAAGTAGGCCTCTTGCACCGCACGGCTGGTGTCGAAATCCTGGATCAGCGACGACAGGTCGGACCCTTCGAAGATGGCGTTTTCTGCCGCCACATAGCCCGGCAATCCGAAGGCGAAATCGAAGACACCGTTTTTGACAAGGCGCATGATCTCAAACCCTGACAGGCCCAATTCGGTTTGCGGTTTGATCTCGCCGATGATCGATCCGCCCGAGGCGGCCGCGATGGTTTCGTTCCAGAATGGGCCTTCGTGATTGGCGTAATTGGGCAGGCTGCCCCAGGTGCCGACGGCTTTGACAACGACCGGCGCATCCTGGGCGGCGGCGGCACCTGCAAGGCAGAGGGCTGCGGTGGCAAGGACATGTTTCATTGAGTTCTCCTGTTGGGGTTCACGGTTTCAAAAAAGCGTTCTTGGTGTCGTCGATATCGGTGACCAGCATCCGGCCCGGCGTGTGGGTGATACAGATCGGTGGCTTGGCCGCGGCCAGCGCGTTTTGCGGGGTCACACCACAGGGCCAGAACATCGCGGTGCCATCCGTCGCAACGGGCGGGTCACCCCAATCGGGGCGCATCACGTCTGTGATGCCGATCTCTTCGGGGGCGCCTGTGTGGATCGGCCCACCGTGGGCCCAAGGGTACTCAGCGCTGATCGCGGCGGCCGCATCAGCGTGCTCTGGCGCGATAAAGCGAAGTGACACCACCATGCCGCCCCCAAAGGGGCCCACGCGCGTCGTTTCGATATTGGTGCGGTACATCGGCACCGTCGTGTTCGCGGCAACGTGCGCGAGCGGGATACCAGCCTCGATCAGGGCACGTTCAAACGTGAAGGAACATCCAAGCGCGAAGGTGACAAAATCGTCCTGCCACAACTCGGATATGTCGCCACGTGTTTCGGTCAGCACGCCGTGGCGGTAAATGTTGTAGCTTGGCACGTCTGAGCGGATGTCGATTGCGCCGAGGTCCGCCAGGACCGGATCGCCCGGCGCGCCCATCCCGACCAGCGGGCAGGCGCGTGGATTGGCCCGCGCATAGGCTTCGAAATCACCGGCAAAGGCGGCCGGCAGGATCGCCAGGTTGGCCTGTAGTTTTCCCGGCGCGTGACCGGCCGTTTGGCCCAGAAACCGCCCCGCACGGATCGCCGCCCTGAGGTCTTCGACCCGATCAAACCTGTCCAGAACCGTGTCTTGCACATCCACCCCCATTGGCGTTTGGCAAGGCTAGTCACAGGGCCCCAATAAAATCCAATTCCAATTTCTCATTGGTTTCCATTACAAATTTTTATTGTGGGCGATGGCCGTGATCCGCGCCACGTCTGCGGCATTGCGCCTAAGTGTGGCTTCGGGCCCGGCCAGAAAAGAAGCTGTGAATTGAAGGGGTTCGGTGCACCATCCCAAGGTGAACTGTTCAACCTCGCCGGCGTCTTCATACGGTTTTGCCAGCGCTTTTGGCAGCGCACCCACGCCCAGACCGATGCCAACCATACGGAAACAGGCCGACAGGGATGACGACGGAAACAGCGTCGACCCGGGACCATAGCGTTCAGCAAGCGCTTCTTTCAACTGCCGGTGGGGCCGGGTGTCGCGCGAAAAGGTGATCACGGGCGCGCCTGCATCCGGGCGCAAATGCCGGTGATCGGGGGCGCGGAACCAGGCGATCTCAAACGGGGGCAGGGCGACGTTTTCGACCCTGTCATCTGATACCGGGCCCATCATCAGCGCCAGATCAATCGCGTTGGAAAACAACCGGTCGCGCAGCTGGCGCGAAATGTCGACATCGATCTCGATCACCAGCTTTGGGTAGGTTTCGCGCAGGGTGCGGATGAAATCGGGCAGCCAGGATTGCACGATGGTTTCGGACACACCGATCCGGAACATCCCGTCCATCCCATCGGCCGACATGACGTCGCGCTGCACGCGCGCGCTCAGCATCAGGTATTGCTCGGCCAGCGCAAACAATGCGTGGCCCCGGCTGGTCAGGAGCATGCCCGCTTGCCTGTCAAACAGGGCCGATCCCAAAGCGGCTTCCAGTGCCTTGATCCGCGATGTCACGGCAGGCTGGGTCAGATGCAGCCGGTCCGCGGCGCGTCCCACCCCGCCGGTTTCCGCAACCGCGTGAAAGGCGCGCAATTGATCGAGTGTGAAGTTCAAACCATGCCCATCCGCTGACCCCGCCCAGAAACGGGCAAAGTCACGCGACGGTCAAGCAACGGCTCAGGCAGCCTTCGACTTGGTGTGCGGCAGAATCCAGTTTGCCATGTACTTGTGCCCCGGCACCAGGTGACCGATGGGGAACTTGGCGTAATGCTTATGCCCCGGCACGATATGGCCGAAGGGGAATTTTGCCATGTACTTGTGGCCCGGCACGATATGGCCAAACGGGAAGCGCGCCATAAACCGATGCCCCGGCACGATGTGGGCAAACGGGAACTTCGCATAGAACTTATGCCCCGGCACGATATGGCCGAAGGGAAACTTCGCCATGAACCTATGGCCGGGCACCAGCGCGTTGGTGTGCCTTTTGCCATTGATCAACAAGGGGAAGGGCCAGTTTGCCATATGCCGCCATTTGTGGGGCACCAGGTGGCCAAAGGGAAACTTTGCGTAGTGCTTGTGGCCGGGCACGATATGGCCGAAGGGGAATTTCGCCATGTGCTTATGGCCCGGCACGATATGTGCAAACGGGAACTTTGCCATGTACTTTTGGCCCGGCACCAGCAATCCAATCGGCCAATTGGCCATCCGGGCGTGGCGCGGGAAGGCAAATTCGTCGAAGGGCTTGCGCTCATCCAGCAGGGGGACCGGGAAAGCGGCCATGCGCTGGTGGCGCGGGAAAACGGTCGGGTTCCAGGGCTTTCGGCGGCTGATCAGCGGGATCGGCCAGTTCGCCATGTGGTGCGTGGTGCTGTCGGCGTCGCGCATGCGCGTCAGCAGCAACGGCTGGTCGGGCAGAACGCTGAGCTGGCGGACCGGTTCCTTGACATAGGCTTCTTCGTCGATCCGGCCCATGTCGACCGCACCCATCGCGGCGGTCACTTCGCGTGTGGTCTTGGCCACGCCAAGCGGTTTGTATCCCGCCCGCACCAAAAGGACCGCACCGCCCGTGGCACCCATCCGCTCGGCGTAAGCCTTGGCGGTCGCGGCCACGACCCCTCTGGCGGTCAGGGCGTCTTCCATGCCCGCGGGGCTGTCGAACAGGCTGACAATCCGCACCGATAAGCGTTGGCGATTGACCAATTCGTGCTTGACCGCGCGCGCCTGGGCGCTGCTTTCGAAAAAGCGTGTGATAATCTTGGTCATGGGACCTCCACCGAGTTGTGTTGGGGCGCCGCCGCAAGGGGCGGTGTATGCGCCGGGCCGAGGCGGGCCAGGAGCGGCATGGCCACCAGTGCGGCCAGTATAAGAAAGGCGATCTCAATCATGAAGACCACATTATAGGGTGTTTCAGGCTGAAGTCCGGCAATCGTGTTCACTCCGATCAGCAGATCGCGCACCACGCCGGCCAATGCCACACCGATCCCCGCGGCAGTGGCCTGCACGGCCCCCCAGGCGCCAAGCGACAGACCGATCTGGTCGGGATCGGCCCCGCGGATCGCAGCCGTCAGGGTCGCATGACCAAATAGCCCCGCGCCAAGGCCGGTGGCAAAGGTGCCCGCTACAAACAGGGGCCCGCCCAGCACGGCTGAGGATAGAATGATCGCCAGAAAACCCGGAACGCCTATGGCGGCGCCGATCAATGCCAGCCGGGCCGGATCACCGCCCGACCCCAAAAACCGCGAGGCCACCCCGAACCCGATCAGCGTGCCGCCCGCCAAAATCGCGGTCAGCCGGGTGGTTTCGGCAACCGATAGGCCAAGAGCCTGGCCGCCGTAAGGTTCCAACAAGACATCGGCCGCCCCGAACCCGAAGGTGCCAAGGGCGATCACGGCCAAAAGACGGATCGTGCCGGGCTTTGCGATCAGTTTCGTCCAGGCGTCAGAGAATGTCACGGCGGCTGCGGTTTCCATCGCGGTCGCTCGGGTCCGGTCGCGCGCCTCTTGTTTCCACATCGCAATCAGGTTCAGCGCCACGCTCACCACCGCCGTGCCCTGAATGACCTGGATCAACCGGCCCGGCGTATAGGTGTGCAAAAGCGCGCCGTAGATCAGTGCCGCCAGCACCATGCCGCCCAGCAGCATGACATACATCAGGCCGACGACCTTGGGGTGATCTTCTTTGCGCACCAGATCGGTGGCCAGCGCCAGCCCGACCGTTTGAACCATGTGCACGCCGGCACCGACCAGCAAAAACGCAAGGGCGGCCGACGACAGCCCGACCCAGCGGGGCGCGTCGACCGCCTCGCCGTAGCCCGACAGGACCAAAAGCGCGAAAGGCATGATGGCAAAACCACCGAATTGATACAGCGTGCCCTTCCAGATGTAGGGCACCCGCCGCCAGCCAAGGGCGGACTTATGTGTGTCGGATTTGAACCCGATCAGCGTGCGAAACGGCGCAAACAACAGCGGCAGCGCCAGCATCCCCGCAACCAGCGAGGCGGGAACCGACAGTTCAACGATCATCACGCGGTTCAACGTGCCCACAAGCAGCACCAGCGCCATCCCGACCGTGACTTGAAACAGCGACAACCGCAGCAAGCGCGACAGCGGCACGTCTTTCGTCGCGACATCCGCAAACGGCAGATAGCGCGGTCCGATGGTTCGTAATTTTTGCAGCACCAGGGCGCGTGTGTTCAACATTCTTGCTGGCCGCCTCCCGTTTGGGTCACCTCAAGGGCCCGGACGCCGGGCACAAGGTGGGGGTCGGAAGAATATGCCGCGGGACGAAGCTGTCCTTCGCCCCGCAGCCAAGATCGCCCGTCTATTCGAGGGTGACCATGGGTGGCGGGACCGCCGAGGCCAAAACCTCATCGGTTTGCAGCACGTATTTGGCTGCGGTCCCGTCTGGCAGGATCACAGTCAATTCGCGCATATCGCCATCCAGACCTTCGACATAGGCCGCTTTCGCGGCATCCATATCAGGCACGATCTTGGCCGCAGCCATCTCGTCACCTGTGCCCAAAGCCTGGCCGGACAAAAAGTCCGCTACCCAAGATGTGTTGCTCAGAACCGCGACATGGACCGCAAAGGACCCCACCGCAACAGCGCCAAGAAACACAGGAACCCCGACAGCCGGCGGGACCACAAGCCACATTTTTGCGTTGTTCATTTTCTACCCCCTCAGCCGAGCCAAGGCGTTGAAAACGCCACAAGAATATGGGCCAGAAGCGCGATGGCCCCGAACACGCGGGTGCCGTCGATGAGGTAGCTGTGAACTTCCTCCGCCTCTTTCAGGTTCAGACCGGTTGGCCAAACCTTCTCTGGATCGTCGGACATATCCGATCTCCTCCTTAGTTGCTTTAGGGAGCATCACGGATCACCAGACGTCAGTCGGGAGGCCCATAGAAGCACCCTTCGACCGATCTGATACGATGGGTCGATGTTTTGAGACTGTCAATGTTTGTGGACAATAGCAATAGTAAACTAAAGTTGACACCTCTGAGATCGTCGTCCCGGACGCTGCAGGGGCGGCGAATGAAAGGTCAGGCCGTGCGTATCGAGGCCGCCGAAAGACCGGCCACAAAGCGCGCGAATGCCTCCTCGTTCAAGGGCTTGGAAAACAGATATCCTTGCAAGACATCACACCCAAGCGTTTGCAAAATCTCAACATGTTCCTTCGTTTCAACCCCTTCTGCGACCGTGCTGATGTCAAGGGTATCGGCGATTTCGATAATGGCGCGGACCAGCGAGCGCGCCCGTTCGTCATGGCTCAGCGGTTTGATCAGGCGCTGGTCGATCTTCAGCGCCGACGCCTGACTTTCCATCACACTCAGGATTGACGCGTGCCCCGATCCAAAATCATCGATCTCAATCTCGATCCCGGCGTCGCGAATCTGATCAAGGTGGAAACGAAATACGTCGCTTTCCTCTTCCACCAGAATTGATTCCAACAATTCGAAAGCGATGCGCGTGTCCGGCGACGCGATGCTGCGCGCCAAATCAATCACGTTCGGGTCATGCATCCTACTGGCCGACACGTTCAGACCGACCTTGGGCAGGATGATGCCCTTTTCGCGGAACCGTTCGATTGCATCGCGGCACTTTTCCATCACGACCCGGTCGATGTCCCCCACGACCTTGATTTGATCGGCGACAGCCATGAAATCCCCCGGCGCCAGAACACCGTCCGTGGGATGGTTCCAGCGCAACAACACTTCCGTGCCCGCAAGCGCGCCGGTCTTTGTATAAAACTGCGGCTGAAAATAGGGTTCAAACTGATCTTCTTCCAACGCGATGTGGAGTTGTTCCGCGATCCGTCGGTTGATCGTCAGTTCCTTGTGAAGGCTCGGGGTGTAGGTCTCAACCCGGTTGCGGCCGCGCGTTTTGGCCCGGTAGAGCGCTGCATCGGCATAAAGGTGAAGTTCGTCGCCCACATCCGCCAGATCATCGGTTGCCGCAAGACCGAAGCTGGATCCAAACCGACAGGGCCGATCATTGTAATACATGGGTTCCGCCAAGGTCTGGCGCGCGCGTTCGACAATGTTCAGCGCGTCCGCTTCGCTGGTGCCCGGTGCCATAAGGACCGAAAACTCGTCGCCACCGATCCGGGCGGGAAAATCCACAGCTCTGAAAGATGATTTGAGGACATCCGCCACCCGTTTCAGGACGTGATCGCCCGCCTCATGGCCAAGGATGTCGTTGACGTGTTTGAAGTGGTCAAGGTCGATGCGCACCAGCAAGGCATCCGCAACCCCACCAGACTTTGCCACGGTCAGGCGTTCGTGGAAGGTGCGATCAAAGTAGCGCCGGTTCGGCAGGCCTGTGAGTCCGTCATGCAGGGCCTGCCATTCGTTCTCGGCCTGAATGTGCTCGGCCTTTCGGCGCGCTGTGCGCAAGGCATCTTCGCGCGCCACGTCCGAGCTGACGTCGATCATCGCCCCGGTCCAGGTGACTTCGCCAGCCTGGCCCTCGGTGATGTCCGCGACGATGCTCATCCAGCTGATGCCACCTGCGGGGTTTCGGATGCGGAACCGCTTCACGAAGGGCTGCAGCGTGTTCGCACTGACGTCGAGCGCATGGCGGACGCCGGGAAGATCATCCTCGACGATCGTATTGAAGGCGTTTGTATCGTCGACCAGGATGTCTTCGCGGGTCAGACCCGACAGTTCGAGAAAATGGTCGTTGCAATAGGGGAAATGGCTTTTCCCATCTGGTGTCCGGCACATTTCGTACAGGCCCACGGGTGCGATCTTGGCAATTTTTGAAAGCCGCGCATTGAGCTTGTTTCGCTCTTCAAGTGCCGCGGCCGCGCGGTCTTCTGAGCGTTGATGCTCGGTGATGTCGAACAGGAAGCCATACCAAATGATCGCCCCATCATCTTGCGCCACGGGCTCTGAGGTTGCCAAGATCCAACGCTCCCCAAGCGACGAATGAGCGATCCGGTAGCGCACGGTATAGGTTGTCATTGTGGCGCGCGACGCATCAACCTTTGCCACCACCTCCGGCAGGTCGTCGGGGTGGATGATCGAAAAAACCATTGCAGGGTCGCGAACGTCTTGCCCATCCGTGAGGCCAAACATCTCTGCAAACTTGGCACTTGTGTACGGGAAACTCGGCGTGCCGTCGGGCTCTTCGCGGTATTCAAAAAGCGCGCCCGGGGCACTGTCGGCCAGCCTGTTCAAACGGTCGTTGGTCTGGCGCAGCATTTCTGCGACCCGGGCTTCGGAGCGTTCGAAGTCGGTGATGTCAAACAAGACCCCGTGCCAGAGCATGGCACCATCGTCCTGCACAACCGGTTTTGCCTTGGCAAGAATCCATCGTTCCCCGCGGTCTGGATGGTCAATCCGGTAGCGAAGCGAATAGGTTGAGGTGTCGGCGCGCGCGGCCGCGGTGGTCTGCGCGATAACGTCGAGATCGTCGGGATGAACCCGCGATAAGGAGCGTTCCAATTGCATGGGATGTTGAACATCCGCCACGCCCAACATCTCGGCAAACTGCGCACTGTAATAGGTCAGTTCGGGCGGCGCGTCTGGCGTTTCTCGCACTTCGAAAAGGGCGCCGGGTGAATTGTCGGCCAACCGGTTGAGGCGGTCGTTAGCATGGCGCAACAGCTGTCCGTTTTCCAATGCGCGCGTCTGGGCATCCACCTGCTGGGTGATGTCGTAGTTGAGCCCGACGACCTTGCTGGGCACGCCATCGTCATCGAAAAACGACTGCGTATGGGCCTTGAGCGTGCGAACGCCCCCATTTTTTGGATGCACTCTGAAGATGGTTTCGAACGGCTGGCCTGACTTGATGGAGGCCGCGAAGTCGTCTTCCATCGGCATCAGATCGTCTTCATGCACCCGCTTGCGCCAATCGTCGTAGGTCCCCGCCAGCATTGTTTCGGGATAGCCGTAAAGACGCGAAAAACTGACGTCCCAGCGCAGGATGTCCGTTTCCAGGTCGTATTCCCAGACTGCAATCCCTGCCGCTGCGGTGCTATAAGCGACGCGTTCGGCGTCGGGGCCGTTGCGCGCAATGCTCCCAATGGCAAATTGCAGCTGGAAAACCGGCTCGGCCGGGCACCCGGCCAATTGAGCAAGCGTGGCCATCTGCCGCTGGGGCGATGGCCCGGTCCCGGCACGCCCAACCGCCAGCTCGACCACGCCGCCCGGTGCCAGCTGCGTTTGGACCGCGTCGGTGATATTCGCCCGGGTCGTGTCATCGACCAGGCTGAAGAGGCTCCCTCCGACCAGATCGCACCCGTCGGGGCCGCCGATCAGGTGACAGGCCGCATCGGTGATCGCGAGGATCATGCCCTTCGCATCGAAGTGCACGATCGGCGCGGCGACGCCTTCAAGTGCTGCGCGCGCGGCAGTGTCGTCAGGCATCGGCCCACTTACCCCAGCAATCTAACTCAATTCACGATCCGGGGTCTACCAGAGGGGCGCATAACCGCGGTTTAACAGATAAAATGCTTCGTAAATTCTGAGGCTTGACCCGGCAAACGACCCGGAGGGATCGCTTGAACGAGTGCTGCGTCACCTGCGACCCCGTGCGACAGAACCCAAGGCGCCTCGGGGGCCTTAGGGGCCGGACGCTGCGCGCCATCATCCGCTGAAGCCGGCGAAGATCTCTTCTGTGACCTTTCGCCTGCATCGCCGAACCGCTAGGCTTCACCGCATGGCGGGGCAGGTCTAGGCGCACGACCGCTCGCGTCATGGCGTTTCAGGGGCGGGGAAGGGCAACTTTCCCTCAGAAGAATTTGGCACACATTTCGATATCCACGCTGACCGGGCGGCACGAACCAAAGTCCGTGGCAAAGGCGATGGAGCCCTTGTGGCAGGCGGCGGGACACCGCGTTGACATCGGCCAAAACTACGCAGCCGACGCCGATGTCGCCTTCATGCACCATGACGTCAGCGTGATTGATCAATCGGCGCTTCCTGAACCACCGGCGGATGCGCGCGTTGTGAATGGCCGCGCGCTCGATATTCGCAAGCGCGGGTATTCCCAGCTGAAGCTCTCGCCACACAGCGATTGGGACGGTCCGGTGCTGATCAAAACCGACCTCAACAGTTTCGGAGGACCCGAGCGGGTCGCCCGGCAATCTTGTGTCGCTGACATCATGGAATGGCCGCGCGATCAACTCGCGCGCTTGAACTGGAAATTGGCCAGACGTCTCGTGCCGCCGACCTATCCACTGCTGGATCATGTCCGCGACGTGCCAGATTGGGTCTGGCACCGGCCCGACCTTTTGGTGGAACGGTTCATGCCCGAACGCGACGGGCCCCACTACTGCCTGCGTGGCTGGATGTTTCTGGGCACCAAGGGTTACAGCTGGCGCCTGATTTCGCACGACCCGATGGTCAAGACCGGGACAATGGTGGGACACGAGTTCTTTGATGACATCCCTCCTGAGTTGGAGCGCGCTCGCGCGGCCTGCAACATAGATTTCGGCAAGATCGACTATGTGGTCCATGACAACCAGGCGATCGTTCTGGACATCAACAAGACGCCCTTTTTTCATGGGGACCCCAACTCGCCGCGCCTGCGCCATCTCGCCGGCGGGATCGAGGATTTCCTGAAGTGACGCGGCGCCTGATCCCCGACGTGCCCGAGGCCGCACTTTACCCTCCCGATGGGGCCTGGATGGCGCGGACCGATCTGCAGACCACGCGGCTTTTGGGATATTCGCGGCTGAACCTTGATGCCGTCACCGGCCTTTTCATGGGCCTTTTCGGGCGCCAGCCTTGTCTGCGCCATGCCGCCACCGTCACTCCGGAAATCCTGTCTTTTCTGACCGATGCGGGTTTGCTCATCAAGGAAGATATGCGCCTTTACCGGACCGAGGAGGAAGCGGTCGCGGCCGCAAACACCCTTTTGCGCGAGGGCTATAGGTTTATCGCGCCCTATCCCCAGCCGGCGGGCCTTTACCCCGAAGACGCGCCCGTCGTCCCGACCGCGCTTTGGTACCGGCTGAACGCGAAGGCGCGCATGTCCGATCTGGTTGGCACCGACCATCTTGCGCCGCGCCAGACCATCGCCGACCCGGCCGGGCTGCGCGCACCGGTCTATCTGAAGGCCGGCGGAGACGTGGTCACCGGTTGGGGATATACGGTTCGCTATTGCGAAACCTCCCAGCAGATCAGCGACGCGCTCGACTGGTTTGCAACCCTTGGGGCGGCGGATGATCTGATCGCGGAAGAGGCGATGGACGTGGTGACCTGCTGGTGCGCCCATATCGGGTGTTCGGATGACACTACGTATTATCTCGGGGCGGCCGAACAGACCTTTGCCGCGCCGGGCCAACAGGACGGCAGTGTCATCGACCCCGACCGCGCCCTTCCACTGGCAGGTGAAAAGCTCGTTCTTGCCGCCGGTGAGGCCGCCCGCGCAATGGGCTACCGCGGGATTGCAGCACTTGATGTCGGCGTGACCACAGACGGCCGCTTGATCGCCTTTGATCCGAACTTCCGCGTGAACGCATCGACCTCTCAGGTCCTGCTCCATCGCGCGGCCGTTCAGGGGCGCGCATTGCGCGTCAGTCAGCTGGTCGCGGGCGCCTGTGACTTGCCCTTGGCTGAGGTTCTGGCACGGCTTGAGGGGCCGGTGCGGGACGGCTGGTTCGTGCCGACGCGGCTTTTGGATGGTGCGCTTCTGCCCGCCGCGGAGGGCAAATCGCCCTGGACGGGGTTCGTTCTGGGCCTCGACCGCGAGGAAGCCGCGGCGCGCAGCCACACCCTGAGCGAGATGATGCGCGCCGAGGGGTGAGCGAGGCTAAGCCGGGCCGGGGCAGGGTCCATCGAACATGGTACGATAAATTGAGGGGGCTGCGGGTTGACCTCCCCTTCGACAAGGGGCGTTACTTGCCCAAGACCAACAGGCTCCCAATGAGGACACTTCCATGACACAGACAAAATTTTGGTGCACGACCCTGCTTGCAGGGGGTGTCATTCTGGGCGCAGGTGCTGCGACCGCTGAGACGTTTCGCTGGGCGTCCACGACCGACCCGCAGACAATGGACCCCCATGCGGTCAATTCCGCCCCGGTTCTGTCGTTTCTCAACAACGTCTACGAAGGTCTTGTGCGCCGCAACCGCGACATGGCGATCGAAGGCTCCCTTGCCGAAAGCTGGGAACCGCTGGAGGGTGAAAACGGCTGGCGGTTCAATCTGCGCCAGGGCGTGACCTTTGCCGACGGGGCGGCGTTTGACGCCGAAGATGTGCTGTTTTCCTACCAGCGCGCCTCAAACGAAGCTGCCGATGTGCGGTCGTGGTTTGCGCCGGTGTCTGATGTGCGTGTCGTCGACCCGTTCACGGTCGATTTTGTCACCACGGCGCCGAACCCGCTGTTTCCCGATTCCATTGCCAACTTCATGATCCTCGACAAGGATTGGGCCGAAGCGAACGAAGCCGCCTTGCCCGCGCGCGACGCCGAGAATTTCGCCACCATGAACACCAACGGCACGGGCCCCTTCATGCTGGCAAGCCGCAATCCCGGTGTGGAAACTGTGCTTGTCCCCAACCCCAACTGGTGGGGCGAGGTTGAGCATAACGTGACCGAAGCGGTCTTTTCGCCCATCGGCAACGCGGCCACCGGGCTGGCGGCTTTGCTGTCCGGCGATATCGATTTCATCCAGCCGATCCCGCTGCAGGATGCCGCCGAGGTCGAAGGGCGCGATGGCTACCGCGTTCTTGAAGGCGAAGAGACACGGGTGATCATGTTCGGCTTTGGCCATGAGCACGACAGCCTTTTGTATTCCACCGACCTTGATGGCGTGAACCCGTTCCAGGACGTGCGCGTGCGCCAGGCTGCAGCCCATGCCATCGACATCGACGCGATCGACCGGGTGCTGTTTCGCGGCAAGATCGAACCGGCTTCGCAACTCGTGCCGGCCGGGATTTCGGGCTATTCGGACGCCAACACCGACCGGCTGGGCTATGACCCCGACCGCGCCCGGGCGCTTTTGGCAGAGGCGGGCTATCCCGACGGGTTTTCTTTCGGGCTGAAATGTCCGAATGACCGTTACATCAACGATGAAGCGCTCTGCCGTGCGGCCGCGTCGATGTTTGCCGCCGTCGGCCTTGATGCCGAACTCAGCACCGGGCCGGTGCGCGATTATTGGCCCCAGCTGCGCGAAGATGACTTTGATATGTACCTTCTGGGCTGGTCGCCGGGCACCTTCGACATGGAACACCCGATCCGCTTTCTCAAGCACACCCAGGACGACGACAAGCGCCTTGGGTCATGGAATTTCGGCAACTTCTCGAACCCGCGGGTCGATGAACTTCTGCCGATGATCCAGCAGGAAATCGACCCCGCAGCGCGCCAGGCCATGATCGATGAGGTCGTCGCCATCAGCCAGGAGGAGGTCGCCTATATCCCGCTTTACACCCAGCCCCTGATCTGGGCGGCCAAGGACGGCGTCGATCTTGTGCAGCGGGCGGACAACTTCTTTTTGCTGCGCTGGGTGACGATCAACTGATCCTCATCTGACGACCCCGGGGGGCGATGGCTTACTTCATTCTCAAACGGCTGGTTCAGTCGGTCTTTGTGATGCTGGCCGTCGCCTTTCTGGCCTTTTCGCTGTTTCGCTATGTGGGCGACCCGATCAGCCAGATGACCGGGGTGGAAACCTCGGTTCAGGACCAGGAACAACTGCGCGAGGATTTGGGGCTCAACGACCCCTTCGTAGTGCAGTTCTACCGGTTCACCACGGACATGCTGCAGGGCGATTTCGGGTTTTCCTACCGCACCCGCCAGCCGGTGGCCGAGATGATCGCAAGCCGGATCCCCGCAACCCTTGAGCTTGGCATCGCGGCGCTTTTCATCTCGCTGATCGTGGGGATCCCGGCCGGGGTCTACACCGCGCTGAACCCCCATGGCGTCATGACCCAGCCGATCCTTCTTACAACGCTGGTGGGCGTGTCGATCCCGACCTTTGTGATCGGCATCGTCCTGATCTTTCTGTTCGGGGTCCAACTGGGCTGGTTGCCGACCTTCGGGCGCGGCGGCACGGTCGATCTGGGGGGATGGACCACAAGCTTTCTGACCCTTGATGGATTGCGCGGGCTGATCCTGCCGGCGGTGACCCTGGGGGTGTACCAGCTGACCCTGACCATGCGGCTTGTGCGCGCCGAGATGATGGAGGTGATGCGGTCCGACTACATCCGGTTTGCGACCGCCCGGGGCATCCCCTTCCGCAGCCTGCACTACCGGCACGCCCTGTCGAACACCATGATCCCGGTGATCACGATCATCGGGCTGCAGTTTGGCGGCGTGATCGCCTTTTCCATCGTGACCGAAAGCGTCTTTCAGTGGCCCGGTATGGGGCTGTTGTTTCTGGATTCGATCCGCTTCGTCGATATCCCGGTGATGGGCGTCTACCTTGTGGTCATCGCATTTTTCTTCGTGATCGTGAACCTAGTGGTCGATCTGCTTTATCTGCTGATCGACCCCCGGCTGCGCGTGAAAGAGGCCGCCTGACATGTTGGCCCGGTTCCTGCAATCTGACGGCGTTTATTACTTTTTGCGCTCGCCCGCTGCCGTCATTGCCGCGATCACGGCGGTGCTGATCCTTGGCGGGGCGCTTTTTGCCCCCTGGATCGCGGCATCAAACCCCTATGATCTTGCCAGCTTTTCGCTGATCGATGGGCTTTTGCCGCCCGTCTGGCAGGGCGGGGATCCGCGCTTTCTCCTCGGCACGGATGATCAGGGCCGCGACATGGTCTCGTCAATCCTCTATGGCGCGCGCCTGTCGCTGTTGATCGGGCTGATGGCGATGGTGATCGCCACGGTTCTGGGCGTCGGGCTTGGCCTGGCGGCGGGGTATTACGGCGGGCGCTTTGATGCGATTGTCATGCGGATCGCCGATGTGCAGCTGGCCTTGCCAGCGATCCTGACGGCCCTTCTGATCGACGGGATTTCGCGCGGGATCCTCCCCGCGGCGGTCCAGCAGGATCTGCGCGTGGCGGTGCTGACGATCGCCATCGCGCTGTCGCTTTGGGTGAACTTTGCGCGCACCGCCCGCGCCAGCGTCTTTGTCGAAAAGGGCAAGGACTACGTGCAGGCCGCCATGATCATGGGCCAGCACCCGTTGCGCGTGATGCTGCGCCATATCCTGCCCAATATTCTGGGCCCCTTGCTGGTGATCATGACGGTCGATCTGGCCTCGGCCATCCTGCTGGAAGCAACCTTGTCGTTTCTCGGCATCGGGTTGCCCGCCGACAGCCCGTCGCTTGGCACGCTGATCCGCATCGGCATGCAGTTTTTGGTGTCGGGCGAATGGTGGATCTTATGGGTGCCGACGCTGTTTCTGGTCGCACTCGTGGTGTCGATCAACGTGCTGGGGGATTTTTTGCGCGACATCTTCAACCCGAGGCTTCGGTGATGCTGCGGGTTGAAAACCTGGTCGTGAAGTTCCCTAGCCGCCGTGGCAGTTTCACCGCCATCAATGACGTGTCCCTGACCATCGCGGCGGGTGAAATCCACGGGCTTGTGGGCGAAAGCGGGGCTGGGAAATCCACCATCGGGGCGGCGATCATCGGCCTTTTGCAGCCGCCGGGGTACGTGGCCCGGGGCAGCCTGACACTTGGCACAACTGATCTGGGTGCCCTGACCCCCCATCAGGCGCATGGCCTGCGCGGCAAGCGCATCTCGATGATCTTTCAGGACCCGCAGACCAGTCTCAACCCCTTGATGACGATCGAAGATCAGCTGATCGAGACCATTCTCGCCCATGAAGACATCAGCGCGTCTGATGCCCGTGACCGGTCTGTGGACCTTCTGGAAGAGATCGGGATCGCGGGGGCCGCCAAGCGGATCAAGGCCTATCCGCACCAGTTTTCGGGCGGGATGCGCCAACGCGTGGTGATCGCACTGGCGCTGTGCACGAACCCCGAATTGATCATCGCCGACGAGCCGACAACGGCGCTGGACGTCGCGGTTCAATCGCAGGTCCTCGACCTGATCCAGCGGCTGGCCAAGACCCGCGGGATCGGGTTTTTGCTGATCACCCACGACATCGGCGTGATCGCGCAGATCACCGATAACGTCACGGTCTTGCGCCATGGAAAGGTCATGGAAAGCGGGCCCACAGATCGCGTCTTGCACGCGCCGACCCATCGCTACACCCAAGGTCTGATGGCCGCGGTGCCCCGGCTTGATGTCAAGCTGGACCGCTTCGTTTTGCCCGCGGGTGATGACGACGATCAGGCGACACGCCCAGGCCCGCGCGCCGCCGAGGCCGAAGCCTGGCTGAAATCGGGGCAGGAGGCTCTGGGCGACGGGGTCGCGGTGGACAATATCACCGTCCGGTTCACCGGCGCACGCGAAAGCCTGTTTCGAAAACCCGATGTCTTCGTCGCGCTTGATAATGTGTCCATGCGCCTGCGCCCGGGTAGCGTGATGGGGCTTGTGGGGGAAAGCGGGTCCGGCAAATCGACCATCGCCAAGGTGCTCACCGGGCTGGTGCAACCGTCATCGGGCCGGCTCAGCCTGCGCGACGCGCCCCTGGCCCTGGCGCGGCAACGGGGCCGAAAGGATCCGTCGCGCCGGGTCATCCAGATGGTGTTCCAGGACCCCTTCAGCAGTCTCAACAGTCGCCACAGGATCGGCGAAATCCTGACCGAACCCTTGTGGCTTTACGGGTTGGAACACGACCGGGCCCGGCGCCGCGATCTGGCGGCGGCCATGCTGGACCTCGTGGGGCTCACGGGCGATGCGATTGACCGCTACCCCCACCAGTTCTCGGGCGGTCAACGCCAACGGATCGCCGTGGCACGCTCACTTCTGGCGCGTCCCCGGGTGTTGATCTGTGATGAGCCCACAAGTGCGCTTGATGTGTCGATTCAGGCGCAGGTCCTGAACCTTCTCAAGGACCTTCAGGCGCGGTTTGGCCTGACAATCTTGTTTATCAGCCACAACCTGGCCGTCGTCCGGCAGATGAGTGATGATATCACCGTGCTGAAAGACGGCCGCGTCGTCGAAACCGCCGCGTCAGAGGCGTTTTTTGCAAACCCGACCGCGCCTTACAGCCGTACGCTTTTGTCCCTGACACCCAACCCCGATGTCCAGATGAAGCCGGTCGCGCCCCCCGGTTAGGCCCGTCCGTTTCATGTCCGCTTGATCCACGATCACCCTTTGCGGCGGTGACCGGCACGCGGGGGCGAGGGCTTGAAAGCAACTTCAACAACGCCGCGCAAAGCATTGATTGAAAACAAAAAACAGAAATATGCCGGTCAAAGTGGCGGAGAGACAGGGATTCGAACCCTGGGTGGGCTTGCACCCACAACGGTTTTCGAGACCGCCCCGTTCGACCACTCCGGCACCTCTCCGCGGGGGTCACAGGCGGGCGGGGTACCGCAAGGTTCACGACTTCGCAAGTCCTTATCGAAGGCCTTTGAGTTGCCGCATTACGCACCTATGTTGTGCCACGTGACCATATAAGGATCGATCATGGCCAGGATTTTGCATCGTTTCGCCGTCTCGCTCGCGGCTTTCGTCCTAAGCGTGTCTGCCGCCAGCGCGGAAAACCTGCGCACATTGTATGAAACGATGCGCATGGATGAGCTGATCGAGATCATGCAGCTTGAAGGCGTGGCCTACGGCGATGAACTCGGCGCCGATATGCTGGGCAATTCAAGCGGGGCCGGGTGGCCGCGCGTGGTCGCGCGGATTTACAGCGTCGAGCGGATGGAGACCGAGTTTCTCACCGAATTCGAGCGCCGGCTGGAGCCGCGCCATATCGCCCCGTTGATCGCCTTTTTCGGGTCCGAGCAGGGGCGCGAGATCACCAATTTCGAAGTCTCCGCCCGGCGCGCCCTTCTGGATGAAGATGTCGAAGCCACCGCCAAGCAGATCTGGCAGGATCTGGAAGGCGAGATTGACCCGCGCCTTGACATCATCGAGCGTTTCGTGACCGTCAACGACCTGATCGAGGCGAATGTCGCAGGCACGATGAATTCCAGCCTGGCGTTTTACGAAGGTCTTGCAACCGGGGACAGCGAAGCACTTGGCCTGACGCCCGACCGCATCATGTCGCTGGTCTGGGAACAGGAAACCGAAATTCGCGCCAATACCCGCGACTGGGTCTATCCGTTCTTGACCCTCGCGTTCGAACCTTTGTCGGACGCTGATCTCGTAGCCTATATCGCGATGTCGGAATCAGAGGCTGGTCAGGCCTTGAACACCGCCCTGATGGGCGCGTTTGATGTCCTGTTCGTCGATATCTCCCGCGATATGGGCACGGCGGCGGCCATCTACATGCAGGGCGAAGACATCTAGGGACCGGGCAGGGGGTATGCTCAGGCCTTTTGGCTTGACTTTGAACACGGGTTTCACCAAATAAGCGCCTCTGGCTCCACAACGGCGCCACATCATCTATGAATATCGCTCCGACAGGGGCGCGCAGTCCGAGGCGGCACGCTACCAAAACGTGCCGAGAACACCTGGTTCAGGGGCCAAAGGACGCGGGTTACGAAGGAAAAGACAGATGTTTGCGGTTCTCAAAACCGGCGGCAAGCAATACCGGGTTCAGTCCGGCGATGTGCTCAAAGTCGAAAAACTCGCCGCCGCGGCGGGTGATACAGTTCAATTCAACGATGTGCTGATGGTCGGCGCGAATGTCGGCACGCCTTTCGTGGAAGGTGCCGGCGTCCAGGCCGAGGTCATCGACCAGATCAAGGGTGACAAGGTCATCCACTTTGTCAAACGCCGCCGCAAGCACTCGTCCAAGCGGACCAAAGGCCACCGCCAGAGCTTGACGCTGTTGAAGGTCACGACGATCCTTGAAAAAGGCGCGGACAAATCCGGCGTGAAAGCCGCCATTGGTGCCGGTGCAGCCGGTGCGGTTGCCGTTGCGGCGGCCCCGGCCCCGAAAAAGGCCGCCGCGAAGAAGGCTGAACCCAAAGCTGAGGCCGCCAAGGCCGCGCCAAAGGCAGAGCCCAAGAAAGCCGCGCCGAAAAAGGCCGCAGCCGGCGCAGATGATCTCAAGCGGATTTCGGGCGTCGGCCCTGCGCTGGAAAAGAAGCTGCACGGCTTCGGGGTCACCACGTTTGCGCAGATCGCAGCCTGGACGCCTGAAGACATTGCTGACTTTGACGACAAACTGTCATTCAAAGGCCGTATTGAACGTGACGACTGGCTGGCTCAGGCCGCTCAGTTCGACGCTGAAAAGGAGTAAGACCAGATGGCACATAAAAAAGCAGGTGGTTCCAGCCGCAATGGCCGCGATTCAGCCGGTCGCCGCCTTGGTGTGAAGAAATTCGGCGGCCAGGCCGTGATCCCGGGCAACATCATCGTGCGTCAGCGCGGCACCAAGTGGTGGCCGGGCGAGGGCGTCGGCATGGGCAAGGATCACACGATCTTTGCGGTGGTCGACGGTGCTGTGCAGTTCCACAAGGGCCTCAAAGGACGCACCTTTATTTCGGTTCTGCCGCGCGCCGAGGCTGCTGAGTAAGCCGACCCTAAGACATTTTATCTAGGGGGATCGGCAACCCGCCGATCCCCCTTCGATTTTTTAAAAGATCGCCAAGGGGGAGGCGATACGCCGGTGTTCCGGTCTGTCCAGACAGAGGAGATGGACATATGAAGTTTGAAGCTGTTGTTGATCAGGCCACGATCGATACCGATCGCCTTGTCCTGCGCCCCTTGCGGAAGTCCGATGCCGGGCTGTTGTCGCTTTACGCCGCCGATCAGCGCGTCGCAGAAGCCACCCAGACGCTGCCGCATCCCTATCCGCCCGGCGCGGCCGAGGCGTTGATTTCCCGCGCAACCGCGCCTGAGCGGACCGAAGATATCTGGGCGCTGGACGGCACGGTCGCGGGCCTGTCAGAGCTTTTGGGACTGATAACGCTGCAACGCATGGACCGCGAGCAATCCGAAGTGTCCTATTGGGTGGCACCGGCGTTCTGGAACACCGGTCTTGCATCCGAAGCCGTTCGCGGCCTGATCACGGCCAACCCGCAAAAGGCGCGCACCTACTTTGCGTGCGTTTTCCAGGACAACCCAGGGTCGGCCCGGGTGCTGACAAACGCCGGGTTTGACTATATCGGCGATGCCGAAGCCTTCTCGGTTGCGCGCGGGCAAACCGTGCCCACATGGACCTATTTGCTGAAGCTTGACTGACACGCTCACCTCCGTGCCGCGGATTGACACCCCGCGGTTGGTGCTTCGCCCTTTGGGCGCTGACGATATTGATGCGATTGTGGACGGGGTCGGCAACTACGACGTGGTGCGCTGGCTGAGCCAGGTGCCCTATCCCTATGGGCCGGCAGATGCGCGCGCGTTCATCGCTGACGCCGGCGGCGACCTGACCTGGGCGATCGACCACCAGGGCCGGCTCGTCGGGGTGATCTCGCTGAAAGATGATCTGGGCTATTGGCTCGCCCGGTCCGCCTGGGGCCAGGGCTTCGCGTTTGAAGCCGCACAGGCCGCGCTGACCCACTGGTTTGACGACCCCCAGCGCGGCGACATGATCGCGCGGCATTATCTCGACAACGCCCGCTCTGAACTGGTGCTGCGCTGCCTTGGGTTTCGACCCGAAGGGGTGATCCAGATGAACGCGCTCGCACTCAACCAGACCGTCGACTGCCGCGAGTTGCGCCTGACCCGCGAAGACTGGCAAGCGCGCGCGGGCTTTGATGTGTCCACCGAACGGTTGCGCCTGCGCGAGTTGACCCGCTCGGACGCCCACGCGCTGGTGGACCTCACAACGCCCGCCGTGGCCCGCATGGTGTCTTCGATCCCTGAAAGTTTTACCGTCGCGACCGCCAAGTCGTTCATCAACCAGCGCCGCTGGCGCGGGGTGCCGGGCTTTCTTTTGGGCATCGAAGGGCCAGCAGGCGAATTGATCGGCTGCATTGGCTGCGGCGGCAGCCCGGTCACCGCGATGATCTTTCTGGGCGAAGATCATTGGGGCAAGGGCTATGCCTCTGAAGCCTCCGCCGCCTTTGTGGCCGAACTTTTCGACCGCTTCCCCGTCTCGGCGATCCATGCCGAACATTTCGCCGACAACCCCGCTTCGGGCAATGTGATCCTGAAACAGGGCTTCACATTCGTCGATGAACATCCCGGGACCTCTCAAGCACGCCTTGAGCCTGCGCCGGTGGTCGAGTATCGCCTGACCCGGGACGCGTATCAGGCAAAGTCATGAAATTCCTCGATCTCGCCAAGGTTTACATCCGGTCTGGCGCCGGCGGCTCGGGGGCTATCAGCTTCCGGCGCGAGAAGTACATCGAATACGGCGGCCCCGATGGCGGCGACGGCGGACGCGGCGGCGATGTGGTGGCCGAAGCCGTCGACGGGCTGAACACGCTGATCGATTTTCGCTATCAGCAGCACTTTTTCGCCAAGACCGGCCAGGGCGGCATGGGCAAACAGCGTTCTGGCAAGGACGGCGACAGCATCGTCTTGCAGGTGCCGGTGGGCACGGAAATCCTCGACGAAGATGAAGAGACGGTGCTTGCTGACCTCACGGAGGTGGGCCAGCGCGAACTTCTGGCCCAGGGCGGCAATGGCGGGTTCGGGAACCTTCATTTCAAGTCGTCGACCAACCAGGCCCCCCGGCGCGCCAACCCCGGCCAGCCCGGCGTGGAACGCACCTTGTGGCTGCGGCTGAAACTGATCGCGGATGCGGGGCTTTTGGGGCTGCCGAATGCGGGCAAATCCACCTTTCTGGCCGCCACATCGAACGCCCGGCCCAAGATCGCCGATTATCCGTTCACCACTCTTCACCCCAATCTGGGCGTCGTGGGCATTGACCAGACCGAATTCGTGATGGCCGATATTCCCGGCCTGATCGAAGGCGCCCATGAGGGCCGCGGCATCGGCGACCGGTTTCTGGGCCATGTGGAACGCTGTTCGGTTCTGCTGCATCTGGTCGACGGCACGTCAGATGATGTGGCCGCAGATTGGCAGACCATCATCACCGAGCTTCAAGCCTATGGCGGTGCGCTGGCCGACAAACCCCGGGTCACCGCACTCAATAAGATCGACGCGCTGACCGATGATCTCAGGGCCGAAAAACAGGCCGAGCTTGAAGCGGTCGCAGGCCCGGTGCACCTGATGTCGGGGGCCGCCGGTGAAGGGGTCGAACTCGTGTTGCGTGCGATCCGTGCCACCATTGATGCCGCCCGGGCCGGGGGGCGCGAGATTGAGGATGGCCCATGGCGTCCTTAACCGCGTCCAAACGGATTGTCGTCAAGATCGGCTCGTCCTTGCTGGTGGGCGAGGCGGGCCTGAAACACGACTGGATCGCCGCGCTGGCCGAAGATGTCGCCTGGCTGCGGGGGCAGGGGGCGGATGTGATCCTGGTCTCATCGGGCTCTATTGCGCTGGGGCGCCGGGCGCTCGGGCTGCCCGGCGGCGTCCTGGCCCTTGAACAATCCCAAGCCGCCGCCGCGGTCGGCCAGATCCGGCTGGCGCGCGCCTATGAAGAAGCGCTCGCCCCGCATGGGATCACCACCGCGCAGGTGCTTTTGACGCTCGAAGACAGCGAAGATCGCCGCCGCTATCTGAATTCGCGCGCCACGCTTGAACAGCTGTTGTCGCTTGGCGTGGTGCCGGTGGTGAACGAAAACGATACCATCGCCACCGATGAAATCCGCTTTGGCGACAACGACCGGTTGGCGGCCCAAATCTCGGCCACTGTGGGGGCGGATCTAGCGGTGCTGTTGTCGGATGTCGATGGGCTTTACACCGCCAACCCGCGCGACGATGCCGCAGCCACGCACCTGCCGGAGATCACTGAAATCACCCCCCGGATCGAGGCGATGGCCGGCGATGTCGGGTCCGGCCTGTCCAAGGGCGGTATGAAAACCAAGGTCATCGCGGCGCGCACGGCAACCGCGGCGGGGGCGGCCATGGTGATTGCGCAAGGGTCGGGGTTGAACCCCTTGAAAGCGCTTGATGCCGGCGGGCGGGCGACGTGGTTTCGGCCCAAAACCGATCCGGCGCGGGCGTATAAATCCTGGATTGCAGCGATGAAACCCCGGGGCGAGGTGACGCTCGATGCCGGCGCTGTCGCGGCCCTGGCAAAGGGGAAATCGCTTCTGCCTGCCGGGGTGACCGGCGTCGCCGGGACCTTCGGGCGCGGCGACCCGGTCGCCATTCTGGCCCCCGATGGGGCGCGGCTGGGCATCGGTCTGGCACGCTACACCGCCCAGGACGCCCGCCGCATCGCCGGCCAACGCACCGGCGATATCGAAGCCATTCTGGGCTATCCGGCCCGTGCGGCCCTGATCCACCGCGACGATCTTGCCATCTGACACTTGAGCCCGGTCAGGCTGCGCGCCCATACTGGCGCCACCGCGTCGAGGGAGGCAAACCATGACCGACACCCCGCCACTGGCCCCGTCGCCCGTGCCCGAAATCGGCCGGATGACGCTTGCAGACCTGTCCGCCGCGCTGAAAGCCGGAATCGCGGATTTTCGCCGCGCCCCGACCTATGGGCTGATGTTTTCGGCCGTCTATGTGGTCGCCGGTCTGGCGTTGGTGCTGTTTGGTGGCGGCACCCTGGCCTGGACCCTGACCTTGTCGCTGGGCTTTCCGCTGGTCGCCCCCTTTGCGGCCGTCGGCCTTTATGAGGTGTCGCGCCGTCTGGAAGCCGATGAGCCGCTCGATCAATCGGCCATTCTGCGCGTGGTGGCAGCCGAACGGCACTGTCAATTGCCCTGGATGGGCGTGGTGCTTTTGTTGATCTTCCTGTTCTGGTCGTTCTTTGCCCATATGCTCTTTGCCGCCTTTGTCGGCCCGTCGTCGATGTTTGAACCCATTGATTTGGCCTGGCTTTTGACCCCCGCAGGGGCGACGCAATCTGCGATCCAGCTTGCGGTGGGCGGGGCCGTGGCGTTTTTAACCTTCGCGCTGACGGTGGTCAGCTTCCCGCTTTTGCTGGAAAAGGAACTGGATTTCATCACCGCCATGATCACATCGGTGCGCACGGTGCGTGCCAACCTGCGCGTGATGCTTGTCTGGGCCCTGATCATCGCGGTGGTTCTGATCGTGGCGATGGTCCCGGTGTTTTTGGGGCTGCTTGTGGCACTGCCCGTCCTTGGCCATACGACATGGCACATCTACCGGCGCGCGCTTTCCGATCCTGTGTGACACCCTTTGGACCCCGCGTTTCATGGGCGCCGGCACAGCCCCAGGATACGAACCCATGACACGAAAACGGGCGCCGCCCTGGTCGGCGACGCCCGCATCTTTTCATGTCAAAGCGGCGTTAGGCCTTTTCGGCCGTCGGTGCCGAAGACGTCGCCGTCGACGGCGCTTTCGTGATCGGCTTTCCGCCCGCATTCAACGGGTCTTCCTGCCGCTGAACCGAGCCTTCGAAATGGGCGCCGGATTCAATCGCGATTGTCTTGTGGATGATGTCGCCTTCGACCCGCGCGGTCGAGGTAAGGCGCACCTTCAGGCCGCGCACCTTGCCGACGATGCGGCCATTGACCACAACGTCATCGGCGATGCATTCGCCCTTGACGGTGGCACCTTCGCCGACGGTCAAGAGATGGGCGCGAATGTCGCCCTCGACCGTGCCTTCGATATTGATGTCGCCCGTGGTTTTCATGTTGCCGGTGACCACAAGGTCAGACGACAAGACCGAAGCAGCCGGTTTCGCTTTCGGCGTCGACGACGGAGCGAAGTCCGTAGAAGTCTTTGGTTGGTTCATTTCGGGGGCCTTTTTGTCTGTGCCTGCCTCGGGTTTATCCGCAGGCTCGTTGATTTTGCTCTTAGAAAACATCTCTTGCAGCCTTGATGAAGTTCATCGGATTTACGGGTTTACCATTGACGCGAATTTCGTAGTGCAGGTGTGTACCTGTCGAACGTCCGGTGTTGCCCATATCACCGATGTGGTCTCCGCGCGAGACCCTTTCCCCCACTTTCACATGGATCTTTGACAGATGTGCGTATCGTGTCTCCAACCCGTTTGGATGTGTGACAACCACGATGTTGCCATAACCCGATTGCCGTGCGGCGGTTTTCACCACCCCGTCGGCAGTTGTGTGTATCGGCAGACCGTGCCGGCCCGCGAAATCTGTTCCATTGTGCATCCGGCCCCAGCGTGGCCCAAAGCCCGATGTCTGCCGGTAGCTGCCAAAAACCGGCATCGCGAACGGTGTCTGTTCCACCGCGATCCGGTAGAGGTTCAGCTCATCAAGCTGTTTTAACAGGGCCGATGCGCGCAGGGACGTGGCATCGGGCGCCTGACCCTTAGTCGAAAGCGTGATCGGTGTCAGCGGGCCACCCTGGCCGGAATAGGTGGCGCGCACCTGACCCAGAATGGAATCCGTCGGCAGGCCCGCCTCGCTGAACATCTCGGCCAGGGGTTCCATCGACAAGGTGACCGCGTCTTCGATCTGGCTGAAAATACGCTCGTTGCGCTCTTCGACAAGCTGGCGCTCGAACTCCATCTCGGACAGCTGTGTTTCCGCTTCGGCAACGAATTGTTCCATTGCATCACGTTCCGCGGCGGTCTCTGCCAGCGCTTCGGCCACCAGGTCCATCGCCCCGGTTGCCGCACTCGTTCCCGCAAGGGCCGCACCCGGGGCAGCCCCCCCTTCAAGGCGCGCCACAAGGGTGGCACGCTCGTCGCGGGCGGCATCGCGTTCTTTCAACGTGCGCCGCAGGGTCGCCTGGATCACCTCGATGCCCTTGTCGAGCTCGCGGCGGCGTTCTTCGTTTTCCAAAAGCCGCGCCTGCATGTCCGACACGCTGGTCAGCGCGGCGGCAAACCGGGCCTGGGCCTGGCGCGCTTCTTCGGCCGCATCGTCGCGCTGCTGGGCAATTGCGTTCAGGCGGTCTTCATACATCGCCAGATCGCGGCTGGCCTGATCGCGGGCGTTGCCGGCGGTGATGGAATCCATCAGCAAGATCGCACTGGCGATGATCGTCCAGCCAATCACAAGTGCGGAGCCGGCGATCGCGGTGAACTGCGTCAGGGGCGACAGACGGATGAACCGCGTCTCGGTATCAGACCGCAGGAACAGGCGTTGTTCCGGAAAAAAGCGCTCAAGGCGCGCATTGAAGCGATGCGATAAAGTCTGTCGCAAGGTCCCGTCCCGCGTTGTCCCCGGCAAGTCACATACCCGCCCCACGCGGCATATGCACCCGATTTTGTTAACCTTCTGTGGATAGCCAAGCAACAAAATTGGGGGATTTTACGGCATTGTTGCGCAATCCGTGACAAATCGGCAGGAAGCTGCCTATCGCTGCGCCTCCGCGACCAGGGGCCAGTAGAAATCCGGCGGTATGCCCGCCTCGGCGCGCTTTTCTTCATTGAAGGGTGGCTTCAGGCCGCCCTTGAAATAGCGCCGCACCAGATCGTGGAACACCGGCTGCGGATCAAGGTCGTCGCGCCCGCACAGAAAATGAAACCACTTCGACCCATAGGCGACATGGGCCACCTCTTCGGAATAGATCGTTTCCAACGCCGCCACTGCGGCCGTGTCGCCGGCTTTGCGGAAGACTTCGATCATGCCGGGTGTCACATCCAGGCCGCGCGCTTCCAGCACCATGGGTACCACCGCGAGCCGGCCGAGGATGTCGCCGCGCGTGTCGTCGGCCGCCCGCCACATTCCCGCATGGGCGGGAAGGGCGCCGTAATGGCTGCCAAGAGCTTCAAGACAGTCGCACATCAGATTGAAATGTTTGGATTCTTCGTCCGCCGCCTTCACCCAGTCGTCGTAAAACCCCATTGGCATCGGCACATGGGCAAACCGTGCAATGATATCCCAATGCAGATCGACCGCGTTCAACTCGATATGCGCGACCGCATGCAAAAGTGCGACGCGTCCCTCGGGCGAGCCTGGTTTGCGTTTGGGCACATCGCGCGGGCTTAAAAGCTCGGGCCGGCCGGGGCGTGCGGGGCTACCCGGCGGGCTGGCCGTTCCAACCTCAATCGCGGTACCCTCAGCCCGCGCGGCCTGCCAGGCTGCCGCATGGGCACGCGACAGCGCGGTCTTTGCGCGACCATCGGCGGTCGTCAGGACCTCGACGGCCATATGTGCCAGGCTGTTCATCGCGCGATCCTTGGCGGTTTTTGGGGTCGGCCACAAGCCGTTCTGTAACGCTGAAAAATATACTCCATCACGTGAGAATCGTGGTAAATTGCCAGTGTTTTATGATCAAAGCCATTTGGGGGTATCTGCCATGAGGCCGTTTTTCAAAGCAATCACGCTGGCCGTTTTGGCCGCAACATCGTCCACCGCCAGTCAGGCCGCGACTGTGGCGGCCAGTGCCGCGGGGGGCATCGAAGCCACCTTGTCGTTTCAGTCGGTCCCGTCTGGGGTCACCATCGACATCTCTGTCGTCGAGGAAGTCAACTTTACCGATACCATATTGTTCAATACCGTAGACCCTTTGGGCGCACCCAGTGTGTCGTTCTTGAATGAAAACCCCGCGATCTCGATCAACGGCGCCTCGGTACGTGTGACCGCCGCGTCGCGAACTGTGATCGACGCGGTCCCAGGGACGGGTGGTTTTGCGGCAGAGCAGTCCGGAGCCGTGTTGCAGACGACGTTCACAAACACGACATCCATGACCCAGTCGATCCTTGCGGTTCTTGATGTGTCGGCGGGGTTGGTCACGAACATCGCACAGAATTCCGGGGTCGATACCGCGCAGGCAGCCTACACGGCCATTTGGGTCCCTGCGTCGCCAAGCGGACAGCCCGTGCCCTTCCTTCAAGAAAACGCGACCCTTCTTCAGATCCCCGGTGACCCCGACGGCGTGTTTACCGCGAACGAGAACAAGCTGTCCTCTATTGCCTTATCGATCGATCCGTTTTCGAGTGTCGAGTATGAGTTCGTTGCAGGGGCCGGAACATTTGTGTCCGCTGTACGGACCGGCACCCAGCCGCCCTTGACCCCGGTGCCTCTGCCTGCGGGGGCGCCGCTGTTGCTCGCCGGGTTCGGGGTCTTTGCCCTCGCCCGGCGCCGCCGCAACACCTAAAGCGCCTTCACCGCCTCCAGTACCGCCTCCACATGGCCCGGCACGCGCACCTTGCGCCAGGACTGCGCAACCGTGCCATCGGGGCCGATCAGAAAGGTGGACCGTTCGATGCCCATGTAGGTCTTGCCGTACATCGATTTCTCTTTCCACACGCCGTAGCGTTCGCAGACATCGGCGTCTTCATCCGACAACAGCGTCACACCAAGCCCGTGTTTGTCGCGGAACTTGTCAAGCTTCTTGACGGGATCTTTTGAAATGCCCAGCACGGTCGCACCTGCAGCGGCAAATTCGGCACCCAATTCGGTGAAGCCCAACGCCTGTTTGGTGCAGCCACCGGTGTCGGCCTTGGGGTAGAAATACACCACCACCGGCTTGCCTTTCAGGTCCGACAACGTCACCGCGCCACCGCCATCGCGCGGCAATGTGAAGTCTACCGCCGCCTGTCCGTCTTCTATCATGGGTCCCACCCTTTTTTGTAAGTGCATTTGAAGCTTGTTTTAGGTCTAATGGGGCGAAATCAATATCGCCATCAAGGCGGGATGAGGCAGAGCCATGGCCGAGGTGCGTGAAACGGACGACCCTGCGCCCCCACCAGAACCGCCCAAACGGGCGCGGGTGGGCCTGTGGACCGTGCTTGGCATGCTGATCATTTTCTCGCTGGTGGTGCTGACGGGTCTGTCGCTGACGGGCCGCACCCTGATTGCGCCTGACTGGGTCCGCGCCGAGATTGAAACCCGCATCAACGCCGGTTTGCCGCAAGGCTCGGTGCGCCTGGGTGGGGTGGAACTGGCCGTCAGCCCCCAGGGCCGCGCCGAGGTGGTGTTGCGCGACATCGCCGTGGGTGATCCGACCGGCGCGCGGTTGGCCGATCTCAACGCGGTGCGCACCCGTCTGCCGCTGGCAGGCTTGCTGCAAGGCGACGTGACCCCGACCGCCATCGCGTTGCGCGGCGCCCAGATCACCGTCCGGCGCGATGTGGAAGGCCAGTTCACCTTGTCCTACGGCGGCGGAGCCGCGCCCGCCGCGCGCGATCTGGCCGGCATCATCGATGCGCTGGAAGCCACCTTGGCCGCGCCCAGCCTGGCCGAAATCACCGAGTTTGGGGCCGACGATCTGACGATCACCCTCGAAGATGCCCGCACCGGTCAGCTTTGGCAGGCGTCGAACGCGGCCCTGCGTCTGGGGCGCAATCCCGATGGTCTGTCGATCACGGTTGTGTCCGAACTCTTCAACGGCACCGATACGCTGGCGGAACTTCAGTTTTCGGTGCGCAGCTTCACCGAGACCTCGGCGGCGGATCTGGGCGTGCAGGTGCGCGATGTGGCCGCCGCCGACATCGCCGCCCAGGCGCCCGCGTTGACCTATCTGTCGCTTCTGGATGCCGCCGTGTCCGGGTCGATCCGCACGACTTTGGATGCAGACGGCCTGCTTGATACCTTTGCAGCCACGCTCGAAATCGGGCAAGGGGCCCTGCGCCCGGATGCTGACGCAGCCGCAGTGCCCTTCGATGCCGGTCGCGCCTTTTTAACCTATGCCCCGGCCGAACAACGCATCACCTTTTCGGAATTGTCGTTTCGGTCTGACACCCTGGCGGTCTCTGCCGAAGGGCACGCGCTTCTGGGCGAGTTTGACGGGCCATGGCCGGCGTCCCTCACGGGGCAACTTGCCCTGCAGGACATGCGCCTGGCCCCCGAAGGCGTGTTTGACGCGCCGGTCTCGGTCGAAGATGCATCCGCCGATTTTCGCCTGCGCCTTGATCCTTTTGGTGTTGAACTTGGGCGACTGACCGCACGGGTCGGGGGCGGGCTTCTTACTGCGACGGGTCGCGCGGGCGTCGGCGGCAGCGGATGGGACGTGGCCCTTGATGCCGGGATTGACCGGGTCGATCAGGCGGCTGTGCTGGCGAACTGGCCGGTGACCCTGACGCCGGAAACCCGCGGCTGGCTCAAACGCAACCTCAGCCAGGGCACGCTCAGCAATGTCGAAGGTGCCGTGCGCGTGGCCGACACCGCCCCGCCCATTTTCGGCCTCTCGTTTGATTTTGAAGGGGCCACGCTGCGCTACTTGCCCGATATGCCGATCTTGGAAGGCGCCGCAGGCCGCGCGTCGTTTCACGACAAACGCTTCGTGATTTCCGTCACCGACGGGTTCACCCAAACCCGCCAGGGGCGCCTTGATATCGGCGGGTCGGTCTTTACGATCCCAGACAGCGATGCGACGCCGTCCACCATCGAGCTGGACGTGGCGGCAAAGGGTGCGGCCGCTGCCGCACTTGATCTTCTGTCCAACCCGCCGATCGGCATCCTCGATGATCTGCCCTTTGGGCCCGGCGATATCGCAGGGGGCATCGATGCCACCGCCAGCCTGTCGTTTCTGTCGGGCCGCGATCCCACCTATGATGAGCTTGGTCTGTCTGCCACCGCGCGCCTCAGCGATGTCGAAAGTGCCGCGGTGGCACCCGGGCGCGTCCTTGCGTCCGATGTGCTGGACCTGGCCGTAGATGCCGATGGGCTTGTCATCGACGGCGAACTGACCATCGACGGTGTGCCGGCCCGGGCCACCCTGCGCCGCCCGCTGGGGCCGGGCACCCAGACCGCTGCGGCGCGCATTGACGGCGACCTCACCGTGACGCCCGAAACCCTTGGCGCCCTTTCGGTTGATCTGCCCGATGGCACCGTCTCAGGCCGCACCCAGGCCACGTTTGAGATTGAATTGCCCGACGCAGGCCCGCCAAGAATGCGCGTGGCCTCCGACCTTGTGGGCCTTGGCCTTGCGATCCCGCCGGCAGGCTGGGCCAAACCCGACCCCGTGCGCGGCGCCTTCGAAGCGATCGTCACGCTGGACGAGGTGCCCGAGATCACCGCCTTGTCACTGTCAGCGCCGGGATTGTCGGCCGAGAACATCCGTCTCAGCCTGACCGAAGACCGCGCGCTGGCGTCCGTGACCATCCCGCGGTTGCGCCTGGAAGACTGGCTTGATGCGCGCGTGACGGTCACACCGCGCGGGCCCGGACAGATCCCCGCCTTGCGGATTGACGGCGGACGGCTCGATATTCGCGGGCTGGCCAGCCAATCGGGCACCGGCGGGGCCGCCAATGGTGCGGGCCCGGTGGTTTTGAACCCCGACCGGGTGGTGATTTCCGACGGCATCACGCTGACGGACTTTTCAGGCCAATTGCGCCCCGGCAGCGGCATTTCCGGTCAGTTCACCGCCCGCGTAAATGGGGGCACCGCCATTCAAGGCGGGGTGATCCCCGTCAACAACGGAACCGCAATCCGCATCCAATCGGGCGACGCGGGCGGTGCGATCCGTGACGCGGGGTTTTTGAAAAACGGCGCCGGCGGCAGCCTTGATCTGATCTTGTCGCCCAAGGGGTCCCCGGGCAGCTATGACGGCGAGATGTTGATGGAAAACGTCACCGTTCGCGATGCCCCCGCGCTGGCGGCCCTGCTCGACGGGATCTCGATTGTCGGGCTGTTGGACGACGGCGGCACGGGCATCCAGTTCAACACCGTCGACGCGCGCTTTTTGCTCACACCAAGCCAGTTGCGCTTGCGCCGCTCGGCGGCCGTGGGCGCGTCGATGGGCATTTCGATGGACGGGATTTACGACCTCGCCTCTGACCGGATCGATATGCAGGGCGTGATCTCGCCGATCTATGTGTTAAACGGCATCGGCTCGATTTTCACCCGCCGGGGCGAGGGGCTTTTTGGCTTCAATTTCCGCATGACCGGCGATGCCCGTGCCCCGCGGATCGCGATCAACCCCCTGTCGATCCTGACGCCCGGCATGTTCCGTGAGATTTTCCGCCGCCCGCCACCGCGTATCGACGGCGCCGCCCCAAGCCAGTAGACGGCGCCCATGAAACTGTCTGATTTCGATTTCGATCTGCCGCAAGGGCTGATCGCCACCCGGCCCGCACGGCCCCGGTCGTCGTCGCGTCTGTTGGTGGCAGGCCCCGATCACCTGACCGATGCCCGCGCGATTGATCTGCCGCAGTTTCTGCGCCCCGGTGACCGGCTGATCCTGAACGACACCAAGGTGATCCCCGCGCGCCTGACCGGGGTCCGCCGCCGGGTGGGGGCCGCGGGGCCCACCGAAGCCGCCATCGAGGTCACGCTTTTGGAACCCACCGCGGCAGGGGCCTGGCAGGCTTTGGTCAAACCCCTCAAAAAGGTCCGCGACGGCGAAGAAATCACCTTCTCGCCCGATCTGTCCGCGGTGGTGACCGCCCGCGCAGACGGGCAGGCGGTGCTGGCGTTCAACCTGACTGGTCAGGATTTTGACGCCGCCCTCAATGCCGCCGGTGCGATGCCGCTGCCGCCTTATATTGCCGGGCGCCGGGCGGCCGATGAGCGCGACAAAACGGACTACCAGACGATCTGGGCGCGCAACGCCGGGGCCGTCGCCGCGCCAACCGCCTCGCTGCACTTTGACGCCGCGTTGATGGCCGCCCTTGACGCGGCCGGGATCACCGGCAGCTATGTCACGCTTCATGTGGGGGCAGGGACCTTTCTGCCGGTGAAAGTCGACGACATATCAGACCACAAGATGCATGCCGAATGGGGCGAGGTGACGCCAGACGCCGCGTCAGACATCGCTGCCACGCGTGCCGCGGGGGGCCGGATCATCCCCGTGGGCACCACAGCGCTGCGCCTGATCGAAACCGCCGCGCGCGCCACGGGGGTCGTTCAGCCATTTTCCGGCGACACCGACATCTTCATCACCCCGGGCTTTCAGTTCAAGGCCACCGACGCGCTGATGACCAATTTCCACCTGCCGAAATCCACGTTGATGATGCTTGTCGCCGCCCTGATGGGGCCTGAACGGATCACCCGGATTTACACCCATGCGATTAACGAAAAATACCGCTTCTTTTCATACGGAGACGCATCGCTTCTTGTGCCCGAAGGCTGATCGCGACTATGTCGCGTCGCGAACAAGCCAGACCGGTGCGACCCACCCTGCGACACGGGCGCCAAACACCTTCGAAAGGTCCGCATCATGATCGGGGTTTTCACGTCGTCCTGGGCGCTGTTTCTGGGACTGTTCCTTCTGATGATCGGCAATGGAATGCAGGGCACGCTCCTGGGCATTCGCGGCGCGATCGAAGGCTTTTCGGCGGTCGAAATGTCCTATGTGATGTCGGGCTATTTCCTGGGCTTTCTGGGGGGCGCGCGCCTGGCACCCTATATGATCCGCCGGGTCGGCCATATCCGGGTTTTTGCCGCCCTGGCGTCGTTTATTTCGGCGATTTTGATCCTTTATCCCACCTTCACGGAAGTTTGGGCCTGGGCCACCTTGCGCATTCTCTTCGGGTTCTGCTTTTCGGGGCTCTATGTCGTCGCCGAAAGCTGGCTGAACAATGCGGCCAGCAATGAAACCCGCGGCCAGTCGTTGTCGATCTATTCGATCGTGATCATGGCCGGGGTGGTCGCCTCGCAGTTTTTGGTCACCCAGGGCGATCCGTCGGGCTTTGTTCTGTTCATCCTGCCATCCGTGCTGGTGTCGATTGCGGTGGCCCCGGTGTTGCTGTCAGTCACGCCCACACCGGCGTTCGAGACCACCAAACCCATGGGCGTGATCGAAGCGTTTCGCTTTTCGCCCCTGTCGGCGGTGGGGGCCTTCTGTATCGGCGGAGTGTTTGCCGCCCAATTCGGCATGACAGCGGTCTATGGCACCGAAGCGGGGCTTTCGACCTCTCAGATCGCGGTGTTCGTGGCCGCCTTCTATGTGGGCGGGCTGGTTTTTCAGGGCCCGGTGGGCTGGGTGTCCGACCGGGTGGACCGGCGGCTTTTGATCATGCTTCTGGCGCTGGGGGCCGGCGCGGCGGCGATCGGTGCCTTTGTCTTTGCCGCGGTCTTTCCGGCCCTGGTGGCGATGTGTTTCCTGATCGGGGGGCTGTCGAACCCGCTTTATCCTTTGATCATCGCTTACATGAACGACTACCTTCCCGTCGAAGACATGGCCGCAGGCTCAGGCGCGCTGATCTTTCTCAACGGTCTGGGTGCGGTCACCGGCCCGGTGCTGGCCGGCTACATGATGACCGTCTTCGGCCCGCCGATGTTTTGGGTCTTTATCGCCGCGATCATGCTGGCCTTGGGCTTTTACGCGGTCTGGCGCAGCGGCCGCCGCCCGGTCGAGACCACCACCGACGACAATGTCACCTACGCCCCGTTCTCCCCGGCCGCCACAGCCGTCGCGATTGAGGCCGCCCAGGAAATGTATGTCGAAAATGTCGAAACGGCCGAGGAAACGACCGCGGAAGCAGAAGCGTCGGCTCAATAACACTTGCCCGAACGTAACAATTTAGTATCAACGGCTTTGACGCTTGGGGAGAGCGACAGGGGAAGCGGTATGACGACACCCGATCAGGTGTTGGCCTTTTGGCTGGACGAGTTGACACCCGAGGACTGGTACACCGGGGGTGATGCCCTCGACGGCGACATCAAGGACCGGTTCGAAGCGGCCTGGACCCGCGTCATGGACGGGGCCTATTCGCTGTGGTTGACCTATCCGTCCGGAACGCTCGCCTACATCCTTCTGACCGATCAGTTCTCGCGCAACATGTTCCGCGACACCGCAGGCGCCTTTGCGTCCGATCACATTGCCCGGGCGGCCGCGAAAATGGCCATCACCCGGTCCTGGGACATGAAGATCGACGAACCGGCCCGGCAGTTTTTCTATCTGCCGCTGATGCATTCGGAAAACCTGTCCGATCAGGACCGCTGCGTGCGCCTGATCAAGGCGCGGATGAGCCCCGACAACAAGAACCTGTTGCACGCGCGCGCCCACCGCGAGGTGATCCGCGCCCATGGTCGCTTCCCGACCCGCAACGCCGCTCTGGGCCGCTGCAACACCGCCGCAGAAGAGACGTACCTGGCCGACGGGTCTTACGGCGCGGTGGTCAAGGCGTTGTCGTCCGAACCCGTCTGACGCGGGCACATAGCCGCGGCAAGACATGCGCCAGACGCAAAGCGGCATTTCCGCGCGCATAGGTGACATGGATCAAAGTGTCGTGCGATGGTCCGTGCCAAGCCTTGCGGGCAAAAGGAGACCAAAATGGCAGAGACCACATTCGACACAATCGTCATCGGCGCAGGCCCCGGGGGCTATGTGGCCGCCATTCGCGCCAGTCAGCTGGGCCAGAAGGTCGCGATTGTCGAACGCGAACACATGGGCGGGATCTGCCTGAACTGGGGCTGTATCCCGACCAAAGCGATGCTGCGCTCGTCGGAAGTGTTTCACCTGATGCACCGCGCCAAGGAATTCGGTCTCAAAGCCGAAGGTATTGATTATGATCTTGACGCCGTGGTCGCGCGGTCGCGCGCGGTGGCCAAACAGCTCAACGGCGGCGTCGGCCATCTGATGAAGAAAAACAAGGTCACGACCTTCATGGGCGAGGCCACGATCCCCGCCAAAGGCACCGTCAGTGTGAAGACGGACAAAGGGTCTGAAACGCTCAAGGGCAAGAACATCATCCTGGCCACCGGCGCGCGGGCGCGCGAATTGCCGGGCCTCGAAGCGGACGGCGACCGGGTCTGGACGTATAAGCACGCGCTCACCCCGAAATACATGCCCAAAAAACTCCTGGTCATCGGGTCGGGCGCCATCGGGATCGAGTTTGCCAGCTTTTACAACACCCTGGGCTGCGACACGACCGTGGTGGAAGTGATGGACCGCATCCTGCCCGTGGAAGACGAAGAAATCTCGACCTTTGCCAAGAAATCCTTCGAAAAGCAGGGGATGAAAATCCTGCAAAAGGCCATGGTCAAACAGTTGGAACGCGCCAAGGACAAGGTCACCGCCCATGTCGAAGTGAACGGCAAGGTCGAAAAGATCGAGGTTGATACCGTGATTTCCGCCGTCGGCATCGTCGGCAATACCGAAAACCTCGGGCTTGAAGCCTTGGGCGTGAAGATCGACCGCACCCATGTGGTCACCGATGACTACTGCCGCACCGGGGTCGAAGGGCTCTATGCCATCGGCGATATCGCCGGCGCACCCTGGCTTGCGCACAAAGCGTCCCACGAAGGCGTGATGGTCGCCGAATTGATCGCGGGCAAGAACAACGTCCACCCGATCAAGCCTGAAACCATCGCAGGGTGCACCTATTGCCACCCGCAGGTGGCCAGCGTCGGATATACCGAAGCCAAGGCGAAAGAGCTTGGCTACAAGATCAAGGTCGGCCGGTTCCCGTTTATCGGCAACGGCAAGGCGATCGCTCTGGGCGAACCCGAAGGCCTGGTCAAAACCATCTTTGACGAAAAGACGGGCGAGCTTCTGGGCGCCCATATGGTCGGCGCCGAAGTCACCGAGCTGATCCAGGGTTATGTCGTGGGCCGCCAGCTCGAAACGACCGAGGCTGACCTGATGGAAACGGTCTTCCCGCACCCGACGCTGTCGGAAATGATGCATGAAAGCGTGCTCGACGCTTACGACCGCGTGGTCCACATCTAAGCCAAAAGGGTGGGGGGCTGTCTGCCCCGGCCTTCGGCCCCCCCCAAGCGTATTTTCGCCAGGATGAAGCGGCCTTGAGGCTTAGTCGCCAACCACCAGCGGGACGGTCGTAAGAACCGTGCGCCCTTCCCCCATGACATAGCGAAGCTCATAGGTGCCCGGCGCGTCGGGCATTTGCACCTCCACCGGGCCCGTCCCGCGCAATAGGTACCGCCGCAGGTTCCGGCCACCCCCCGCTTCGGCGATGACAATCGCGTCACGCGCATAGCCCGGCCCCTCCCAGTCCAGCTGCACGTAATCGCCAGCCTTTGCGCCTTCGGGGGCCGTGACGGACGCCGTCACCGGCGTGACCGTGATCGCTTGCCGGGTCAACACGGTCACCGGCTTGCCGCGCACGATATATTGCAACTCATAGGTGCCGGGGGTGGCGGGCATGATCACCTCAACCGTTTGGCCGTCGCGCGCATTGGTGTAGTTCACCATCTGCCCCGACCGCGACCCCGGTTCGGCAATCGCAATCCGGTCATCGCGGTAGCCCGGACCGTCCCATGTGATGGCAAGTGGCCCCCCCGCAGGGGCCGTGGCCGGTGCGGTCAGGGTTGCGGTGACCGGGGTCACCTCGATCTCGCGGCGCGCAATCACGGTGGCATCCTGGCGCAACACATAGCGCAACTCATAATCGCCCGGCTCCATCGGGGCTTCGACCATCAGATCAGGCCCCTGATCGGTGTTGGTCTGGGCAATCCGCTGACCATCCCGGTCGCCGACCCGCGCGATGGCGATGAAATCGCGCGCATAGGCCGGTCCCGTCCAGCTGACAGGAATGGCCGACCCCGCAGGTGCGGTGTCAGGGGCGCTCAGGCTGGCCTCGGCGCCAGTGATCTCAATCGCCCGGCGGGCAATCACCTCGCTGTCTTGGCGCAAGGTATAGCGCAACTCGTAACGGCCGGGTTCCGACGGCATCACCACCTGTAGGGGCGAGCCTTCACGGGTGTAGGTGTAGTTTTCATAGACCCCGTCGCGGTCCCCGACCTTCGACACCGCGATATAATCCAACTCGTAATCCGGGCCGGTCCATTCGACCGTGATCGTCTCACCCGCGATGGCCTTGTCAGGTGCAACAAGATCAGCGGCCACAGCACCCACGGTGATCGGTACGCGCGCGATGACTTCGGAATCCTGGCGCAAAGTGTAGCGGAGTTCGTAATCCCCAGGCTCGGTCGGCATCACCAGCCCCAGGGGCGAGCCCTCACGGGTATAGGTGTAGTTTTCATAGACCCCGTCGCGGTCCCCGACCTTTGACACCGCGATGTAATCCAGCTCATAATCCGGGCCGGTCCATTCCACCGTGATCGTCTCGCCCGCGATGGCCTTGTCAGGTGCGGCAAGGTCAGCGGCCACAGCACCCACGGTGATCGGTACGCGCGCGATGACTTCGGAATCCTGGCGCAAAGTGTAGCGCAGCTCGTAATCCCCAGGCTCCGTCGGCATCACCAGCCCCAGGGGCGAGCCCTCCCGGGTATAGGTGTAGTTTTCATAGACCCCGTCGCGGTCCCCGACCTTCGACACCGCGATATAATCCAGCTCATAATCCGGGCCGGTCCATTCCACCGTGATCGTCTCGCCCGCAAGGCCCGTGTCTGGCGCTGACAGCGTGGCCGCCACCGGCACCACGACCAACGCCTGATCGCTCAACACCTTGGCCCCATCGCGCAACACATATTGCAGCCGGTATTCGCCCGGCGTGGCGGGTGCCAACAGCTTCAACAACGGCCCTTCCCGGGTGTAGGTATAGGTTTCATAGGCGCCGGGGCGCGCATCGGGCTGCGCGGTGGCGATGTAATCAAGCTCCGCGTCCGGGCCCGTCCAGATCACATCAAACGTCGACCCCGCGACGACCTCGCCCGGGGCGTCCAAGGTCGCTGCGGGCAGGAATTCGGGCAAGACAAGCGTGACGGTCGCATTGACCGTGCCCACGCCAAAGGTCTCTTCCGCCCTGGCCCCATCAACGGGCCGGGTGACCATCACGCGGTAGGCCCCGCGCGGCAGATTGCCGGTGATCGTGGCCCCCGTCAGCGTGTCGCCCAACTGCGCGCCGTCCTGGAAAAACGCCCAGTCCAGCGGGTCGTCAATCTGCGGCCCGTTTCGTCCTTCGGTCGCGCGAAACGTCACCTCCACCGGCGGCGGCGGCGGGGCGGGGAACACCACGTCGACAATTCCGGTCTGCGCCACCCTGGCGGTCAATTCCACGATCTCTTCGAATTGGGGCCAAAGGGCCGCGACCCGGTAGTCGCCCGGCGGCAATTCAAACGCCAGGCTCGGGGCCTGTTGCGCGTCAGCGATCTGCCCGTCAGGCCCCGCGATCGACCATACCAGCGGGTCGGTGATCACCGGCCCATCGGGCCCCGCACGGCCCCGGAATGTCACCGTCACAGGGGCAGGGGGCGCAGGCTCCGCCGCCACCGTCACCAGGGCTGTCGACAATTCGGTCGCGTTTTCCGCCGTCAGGAACTGCCCGCCGGTTTCCGCGGCGATGCATTGCATCTGGGCCAGCGCTTCAGGGTCGGCACCGACGTCAAACCCCACCACATGGGCGGTGAAATCGATCCCGGCCGCTTCCAGCGCGCGGGCGGCCGCGCAAGGGTCGGGGTTGCAGGTTTCCACCCCGTCAGACACCAGCACGACGGTGGCTTTTTCTTCGGTGAACCGCAGCGCATTGGCCGCCGCAATCACCGCGTCCGTCATGGGCGTTTTGCCCAAGGGTTTGATGCCGCCTACGGCCGTTGCAATCGCCTCTCGCGTCCCGGCGCCGGGGGCCACGATGGTCTCAATATCGGTGCAATCGCCGCGCGCGCGGTGGCCATAGACCGTCAGGCCAAGTTCCTGGGTGTCCGGCAGGGTCCCCAGCAAATCGCGCACCACATCCTGGGCGATGGTGATCTTCGCGGTCCCGTCGATCTGCCCCCACATCGACCCGGACCCGTCGAGCACAAGGATCGTGTTCGTCCGGTCTTGCGCGGCGGCACTCAGCGGCATCAAAAGGACAAGACAAAAAGCAAGCAATCGCATCTTGGGGACCTCGGCAAGCATGACAGCAGTGTGGTTAGGGTGCCCCAGGGTCACCCAAACCTCAAGTCTGGGAAACCGGACCTGTGCGGTCTATCACACGCCCCATGACATCGGCCAAACCCACAGATTTTCCGCTGGTCTTTCTGATCTGGGGCGCAGGCCTTGGGTCGGCGGCGCAATACGGCAAGGTATCGGTCATCTTCGAAGACATCGCGCAGCTCTACCCTGACGCCGGCGCGTCTTTGGGGTTCACCGTGTCGCTGGTGGGCTTTGTGGGGATTGTGCTGGGCGTCACCGCCGGTGTGCTGGTGGGCCGGATCGGGTTTCGCGCAGCGTTGATCGGCGGGCTTTTGGCGGGGGGGCTCGTGTCGATGTATCAGGCCAGCCTGCCCAGCTTGGCGATGTTTCTGGCCTCGCGCGTTGTCGAAGGGATGTCGCATCTGGCCATTGTGGTGGCAGCCCCCACCCTGATCTCGCTGATCTCAGCCGAGCGTCACCGCGGCTTCACCCTGACCCTTTGGGGCACGTTTTTCGGCGTGGCCTATACCGTTCTGGTCTGGGCGGGCCTGCCGCTGGTGGCAGGGTTTGGCGTGCCCGCGCTGTTTGTGGCCCACGGGATTTACATGATCGGTTTTGCGGGACTTCTCTGGGCGCGCCTGCGGGCCGATGCGCCGGGGCCCCCTGACCCGATCAGCCTGGGCGGCGTTTTGCGGCGGCACCTGGCGATCTATCGCTCGCCCTTTATCTCGGCCCCCGGCATCGGCTGGCTGTTTTATACGTTGAGTTTCGTCAGCACGCTGACGCTTCTGCCGCCCTTTATCGCGCCCGAGTGGCGGGTCTTTGTGATCGGGGCGATGCCGCTGATCTCCATCGCGTCGTCGCTGATCCTTGGGGTGCGGCTTTTGACCTGGTTCAGCCCCGTGGCGGTGATGCAGATGGGGTTTCTGGGTGCGGCACTCACGGCCTTGATGCTGGTCGCGGCCCCCGGTCAGCCGACGCTCTGTCTGGTGTTGGCGGCGGCTTTGGGGCTGGTGCAGGGGGCCGGGTTTGCGGCCGTGCCGCATCTGAACGCCGCACCAGAGGACCGCGCCCAGGCCAATGGCGCGCTGGCCCAGACCGGCAATATCGGCAACACCCTGGGCACGCCGCTGCTGTTGGGGATCATCGCGGTCGCGGGGCACAGCGGGTTCATGCTGACGGCCGCAGGGCTCCTTGCGGTGGGGGCGGCCAGCCAGGCCTGGCTTGCCATGCGCAGAAAGCGCGCAGCACTAGGCTGATCTTCGGCGCCGCCACAAGGCCAATGCAGCCAGACCACCCAGCAGAAGCGGCGCCGAGGCCGGCACCGGGATCGGGGACAGGTCATTGCCCGGCCCGCCGCCCATATCCGGCGTATCGTTCCCGTCATCGCCCGGGTCGGGGTCATCGAACAGACGGGTCAGACTGATCGAGGCAAGCGCACGCCCGGCACTTGCATAGGTCGTCGTACCTTTGTTGCCATTCACGCCCGTCGGCGTGATCTGGCGTCCGCTGACGATGTTGTAGTTCGGCCCGCCTTGGAAATTGCTCGACCCGCACAATTCGGGATCGTCAAAATCGCAGCCGAAGCCATTGCCCACAAACGGGTCAATGAAGTTGGCGAACAGGAAATCGCTCAGGAACGCAAACATGCCATCGGCGGAGATCTCGCCAAACAGGAATTGCGTGTTTTCGGTGCCATCGATCGTGAAATCGTTGATGGTATCGCCGGTCACCGCCACATCGATCGACACCAGATCCTGCAGACCAAAAAGCTCGCCGTCGCCGACACCAACCTCCAGCGTGCCAAAGGCTTTCATCGTGTCGTCGGTCGTCGATGTTCCGCTGGTCGATGACCAGTTCAGCTCAAACTTCGCCGTAGACGCGTCAGCGCCTGACGCGGTGATCAAAGCCGCCGCCAGAACGGCAGACAGAATCCCAGTTTTCATTGCAGCACCCTTAAAAACCCGGGCCAGACGGCCCCCCACGCCACAGAAAAACCACATTTGGGTGCCCGATCAAAGGGTTTTCCCGCGTCAACCGCCAGTTTGTCGCCAAAGGTGCAACTGTCACACAGGCTTTGCTGCCCGATTGTGCGCAGATTGTGCAGTTTGCGGCCGCACCGGGCCAGATGGCAAAGGCTGACAGTTAAGATTTGCAAGTTTACGGTTTGTTCTCACTTTTCGATTGGAGACTCAGGCCAAACGTCCTACCTTGCCGATCAACCTGAGGTGGGACATGCCCGAGCTGAAAAAGATCGAAGTGCGCGGCGCGCGCGAACACAATCTGAAATCCATCGATGTGGACATTCCGCGCGATGAATTGGTGGTGATCACCGGCCTGTCGGGGTCGGGCAAATCCTCGCTGGCGTTCGATACAATCTATGCCGAAGGCCAGCGGCGCTATGTCGAAAGCCTGTCGGCCTATGCGCGCCAGTTCCTCGACATGATGGAAAAGCCCGATGTCGATCATATCTCGGGGCTCAGCCCGGCGATTTCCATCGAACAGAAGACCACGTCGAAAAACCCGCGCTCCACCGTCGGCACCGTGACCGAGATTTACGATTATATGCGGCTTCTCTTCGCCCGCGTCGGCACGCCTTACTCGCCCGCGACCGGCAAGCCGATTGAGGCGCAGCAGGTCCAGGACATGGTCGACCGTGTCATGACGCTTGATGAGGGCACGCGCGGCTATTTGCTCGCCCCCATCATCCGCGACCGCAAAGGCGAATACCGAAAGGAATTCATGGAACTCAGGAAGCAGGGCTTCCAGCGCGTCAAGGTCGACGGGGCGTTTTATGAACTCGACGAACCGCCGACGCTCGACAAAAAATTCCGCCACGATATCGACGTCGTTGTCGACCGGATTGTCGTGAAAGAAGGGATCGAGACCCGCCTGGCCGACAGTTTTCGCACAGCACTTGATCTGGCCGATGGCATCGCAATCCTCGAAACCGCGCCGCAAGACGCCGAACCCGAACGTGTGACGTTTTCGGAAAACTTCGCCTGTCCGGAATCGGGCTTCACCATCCCTGAGATTGAACCGCGCCTGTTTTCCTTCAACGCCCCCTTCGGCGCCTGTCCAGATTGCGACGGGTTGGGGGTGGAATTGTTCTTTGACGAACGCCTCGTCGTGCCCGACCAGAACCTTTCGGTCGGTGAGGGCGCCATTGCGTCCTGGCGCAAGAAACCCTCGCCGTACTTTACCCAGACCATCGCCAGCCTCGCCAAACACTACGATTTCAAGCGCAACACCAAGTGGAAAGACCTGGCCCCCCACATCCAGCAGGTGTTCCTGTACGGGTCGGGTGATGATGAAATCCTGTTCCGTTTTGATGAAGGCGGCCGCGTCTATCAGGTGACCCGCGCCTTCGAAGGCGTCATCCCCAACATGGAACGCCGCTACCGCGAAACCGACAGTTCCTGGGTGCGCGAGGAATTCGAACGCTACCAGAACAACCGCCCCTGTGGCACCTGCAACGGCTATCGGCTGCGCCCCGAAGCCCTGGCGGTGAAAATCGGCAAGCCCACCAAAAAGGGCGACCGGCTGTTGCACGCGGGCCAGGTCGTTGAAATGTCGATCCGCGAAGCCTTTGACTGGTGCGAAACCGTGCCGGCAGACCTCAGCGACCAGAAAAACGAAATCGCGCGGCCCATCCTGAAGGAAATCCGTGAACGGTTGGGGTTTTTGAACAATGTCGGGCTCGATTATCTGACGTTGTCGCGCAATGCGGGCACCCTGTCGGGGGGCGAAAGCCAGCGCATCCGGCTGGCCAGCCAGATCGGGTCGGGGCTGACCGGGGTGCTTTATGTGCTTGATGAGCCGTCCATCGGGCTGCACCAGCGCGACAATGGTCGCCTGTTGGAAACGCTGAAAAACCTGCGCGATCAGGGCAATACGGTCATCGTCGTCGAACATGACGAAGAAGCCATCCGCGAAGCCGATTACGTCTTCGATATCGGGCCCGGGGCCGGGGTCCATGGCGGCCAGGTTGTCGCCCATGGCACGCCCGCGAAACTCACCGCCAACAAAAAGTCGATCACGGGGGATTATCTGTCAGGGCGCCGCGAGATTTCAGTGCCCGCCGAACGCCGCCCCGGAAAAGGCAAATCCGTGCAGGTCGTCAAGGCGACCGGCAACAATCTGCAAGACGTGACCGCGGATTTTCCGCTCGGGCAATTCGTCTGCGTCACCGGCGTGTCGGGTGGCGGCAAATCGACCCTGACGATCGAGACCCTGTTCAAGACCGCATCGATGCATCTGAACGGGGCCCGCCAGACCCCGGCCCCTTGCGAAACCATCAAGGGGCTTGACTACCTCGACAAGGTGATTGACATCGACCAGCGGCCCATCGGACGCACGCCCCGGTCCAATCCGGCCACCTACACCGGGGCCTTCACGCCCATCCGCGACTGGTTTGCCGGCCTGCCGGAAGCCAAGGCGCGCGGCTACAAGCCGGGGCGGTTTTCCTTCAACGTCAAGGGCGGGCGGTGTGAGGCGTGTCAGGGCGACGGTGTCATCAAGATTGAAATGCACTTTCTGCCGGATGTCTACGTCACCTGCGAAACCTGCAAAGGCGCGCGCTACAACCGTGAAACGCTGGAAATTCGCTTTAAAGGCAAGTCGATAGCCGACGTTCTTGATATGACCGTCGAAGACGCCCAAGAGTTTTTCAAGGCCGTGCCGTCCATTCGCGAAAAGATGGATGCCCTGGTGCGCGTGGGCCTCGGCTATATCAAGGTCGGCCAGCAGGCCACGACCCTGTCGGGCGGCGAAGCCCAGCGGGTCAAACTGTCGAAAGAACTGGCCAAACGGTCGACGGGCCGCACGCTTTATATTCTGGACGAACCCACCACGGGGCTGCACTTCGAAGACGTCCGCAAGCTTTTGGAAGTCCTGCATGAGCTGGTCGATCAGGGCAATTCGGTCATCGTGATCGAACACAACCTCGATGTGGTGAAAACCGCCGATCATATCATCGATATCGGTCCCGAAGGCGGCGACGGCGGCGGGCAGATCGTGGCCACCGGCACCCCAGAACAGGTGGCCGAGGTCGCCGAAAGCCACACCGGCCGCTATCTGAAACCCATGCTCGGGGGGGCGAAGGTCGCCGCTGAGTAAATGCCGCCGAATAGATTGGCAATGTACCGCGCATAGCTATCTTATGTATAGACATCATAAAAGTGTTACATATAGACTGGCCGCGTCACGTGAACAAAGGCGCAAGATGCATCGCAGCGGCACATCCCATTCGACCGGGCACGACAGCCCCCCGGTCCCTCTTTTGAAGATGTCCCTTTCGCGGCCGCCCGCGTCGTGCTGCGCCTTACGTGACGGGGCTGAGCGGAAGGGCTGACCAAAAGGAGCCAAAAATGGCCGGAAAAGCAAAAATCAAGTCGCTGAAAAAAGACGTCAAAAAGCGCGCGACACAACTGAAGAAAGCCAAGAAGGCGCTGAAAAAAGCCGCCTGATGGCCAAAAGGGCTCCCGGTTGCGGGGGCCCTTTACCGTTGGAGCGGCCTCTGTCATGCCACCGGGATGACGCCAGACTCCTTCATTCATGTGCCCGAGTTGCGCGACCAGATCACGCCCTTCGCGCATTCCGTGTTTCGGCAGGATTTTCCCGCCTTTGTGCGCCAGCTTGCCCGCGACAAGGGCTTTGATGTGTCAGATCTTTATGATGATGCCACCCGCACCGCGCTGCACGACGCCTTTCTGGCCGACCACAGCGGCGATCTTTGGGTCTTCGCATATGGCTCGCTCATCTGGGACCCGGCCCTTGATTTTGCGCAACTGCGCCGCGCCACGGTTCAAGGCTACGCCCGCAAGATGTGCCTGTTTGACAACAAAGGCGCGCGCGGCAGTGCCGCCGCACCGGGGCTGATCGCGGGGCTCGCACCGGGCGATCATTGTCACGGCATGGCTTTTCTCATTCCCGCTGAACGGGTCGCGGACGAAACCCGGTATCTTTGGGGGCGCGAGGTCATTGCACCGGGCTATCTGGCCCAAATGCTGCCCGCACAGACGCCGCAAGGCCCGATTGATGTTTTGGCCTTTGTCGCCGACCTGTCGCATGACCAGATCCGGCCCGACCTGCCGGCCGACGTTCAAGCCCACTTGGTCGCGACCGGCCAGGGCGAGCTGGGCAGCAGCTTTGATTACGTCAAGTCCATTGTCGACCGGTTCGCGCTTCTCGGGATCGACGATCCTGATCTCAGCGATCTCTACCAGCGCGCGCGCGCCCTGCGCGGCTAGTTCGGCGCCAGGATCGCCTGGATCTGCGGCAGCATCGCGGGGATCTTCGTGCCGACCATCTCAAGGATCATCGGCTGCTGGGCGGCAAGCACATCCGGCAGCTTTGTCATCACGCTGCGCCCGGTGCTGGTTTCGTAAAACTCTTTCAACGCCGTGATCTCTTCCAGCGTGAACAGATCGGCCATGATCTCATCCTGGGCCAGCATGACGCTGCGCATCGGCTCCATGAATTCGGCTTCATACAGCGCCTGCAACTGGGTTTTTTGGGTCTCGGTCACAGGCTGGCCGCTGGCTTCGACCTGATCAATGATCGGCTGGTACATCTGCGCAATCACCCGCGACATATCGATATCCTGAAGGGAGGCTTCGACGTAAGCCGTGGCCACCGCCAACCGGTCGGCCCGGCCGGCGTCCTGGGCCAGGGCGGGGGTCGCGGCCAGTGCCATCCCCAACGCCAGGGTCACTGATCTGATCATCACATCTGCTCCTTGAAAAACGGCACACCCCCCCGCGCGGGGCGACGGGGCATGATTTAGCGCGCGCCAGCATCGGGCACCTCAGATCGGGCGCAAGCCCTCTTCGGCGAAAATCCCGTTGGCATATGGTCGCGGCAAGTCCAGCGCGGGCACCAGCGCGTGGATCTGCTGGATCTCGGTTTCGTCCATATGCCCGTCGGCTTTCGCAACCGAAATGGCCGCGCGCATCACCAATTCCTTGCCGGTGTCATTCAACCCCGGGGCCACGGCGCGCAGGTAATCGGCCACGCTTGAAGGGTCCGACCGCGCCGCTTCCAGTTCGGCCGCGATGTCGCCGGGGTCGATCTCACGTTTGGCGATGTTCGAAAAGGCCCGCGTGATCTGGTCGATCTCGCTTTGGTCGATCTCGCCATCCGCCAGCGCCATTTTGAACATGACCCGCTTGGCCGCGACCGAAAAGGCGGCCTCAAACTCGGCCTGGGCGCGCTCTGGGTCCATCGCCAGGACGCGTTCGTTGTAGGTGCCCTTGCAGCCGCCGCATTCCACGTATTGGCCCAGCTTGTTGATCGGAAAGATCGGTATGAAAAAGAAGGTGAACCAACGCTTCACTTCCTGAAGGGCGTAATCCGCCCGGCTTGCACAATCGGGGCAGTAAAAATCTCCCCCATCGACCGCCTTTGTGCGGCCGCGAAATCCCCAAATGATAATCATGGTCTGTCCTCTCGTCAGGTCGGGGCACAGTGCACGGGGTCCCGGGGCCACGACGTGGAGGATTTGAGGCAAATTTTAGGCGGGCAGAGGCGACCGCGGCGGGCCAATCAAGGCTCAGGCGGCCAGATCGATCCAGACCGGCACATGGTCAGATGGTTTTTCGCGGCCCCGCACATCCCGGTCGATCTGGCAATCGCGCAGCAAATCCGCCGCCTCGGGCGTCAACAGCAAGTGATCGATGCGAATACCGTCGTTCCGGTTCCACGCACCCGCCTGATAATCCCAGAACGAATATTGCCCCGATGCCGCGTTGCGCGCCCGAAACGCTTCTGTCAGGCCAAGGTTCAAAAGCCGCCTGAAGGCCGCGCGCGTCTCGGGCCGGGCAAGGGCATCGTCCTGCCAGACCTCGGGGCGGGCGGCGTCTTCGTCCTGCGGGATCACGTTGTAATCGCCCGCAATCACGGCTGGAACCTCATCGGCCAGAAGGGCGCGCGCACGCGCTTCAAGCCGGGCCATCCAGGCCAGCTTGTAATCGTATTTCGGCCCCGGACAGGGGTTGCCGTTGGGCAGATACAGCCCGCAAACGCGCACCGCTTGTGTGTCGCCCACCACGGTCGCTTCGATCCAGCGGGCTTGCTCGTCCGTCTCATCCCCCGGAAGGCCGCGCGTGACATCCTCCAGCGGGTATTTCGACAAGATCGCCACCCCGTTGAACGACTTCTGGCCGTGGGTTTCCAGGTTATAGCCCCGGTCTTCGATCAGGGCGCGGGGAAAGGCCTCATCCACCGATTTGATCTCTTGCAGGACCGCCACATCGGGCTGCGCCTCGTCCAGCCAATCGCCCAGGGCGGCGGCGCGCGCTTTGATCCCGTTGATGTTGAAGGTCGCGATTTTCATGCCCGCTTTGTGACCCGGGCCCATGGGGGAAGACAAGGGGGCAACGGATGAAACCGCGCGGGGATCACTGCGGGTCCTGCGTGCCCGCCAGAATTGCCGTGATCCGGGCCAGATCGTCCTTCAGGCGCTGCAACCCCTCCGGCCCGATGGCCTCGGTCAGCTCAGCTTCAATTTTGGCCTTCACGATGTTGCCGCGCCAATGGGCTTGGGTCCCCTTGTCGGTCAGCCGGATGATCTTGCCGCGTCCATCTGCCGGATCGGGGGCGCGTGTGACCACGCCGTCAACCTCCAACGCGTCGATCAATTGCTGTACCGCTTGCCGGCTGATGCCAAGCTGGCGCGCAAGGTCGGCTGGCCGCGCGCCCCGGGGGCCGATGAACTGCAAAATCGCCGCCCCTGAGCTCGCAAAATGCGCATGCCCGGCCCGCACCATCGCGGATGTGTAGTGGGCTTTCCATGCATCGGCCGCCGCCCACAGGTCGACCCCGATATGGTCAATCAGCTTGATGTCAGAACGATCGGTCATGGGGCCTTTTGGGGACCTGGCCCGCTTTCGTCAAGTGGCTTGACTAAAATCAACCAGCGAGGTCTATAACGTCAAGCTACTTGACGACATCGCCCGCCATCCGAAAAACATGACGAAGGCAGCCCATGACAACAACCCTCGTACGGCGCTACGACCGCGCCTCTCAGACGTGGCACGGTAAAATTGCGCGTCTGGGCTACCTCACCGCATATCGGCATCTCATCGCGCAGGCCGCTTTGGGTCCGCGCCTGCGCCAGGCCCTCGATGCTGGCTGTGGGACGGGCGCGTTTGCGTTGATGTTGCAGGACATGGCAGCGCCCGGGCGGATCGATCTTCTGGATCTGTCGGCGTCGATGCGCGCGGCTGCCCGCAAGAACCTTCACCATGTGGGCGGTCGCGTCGGGGCCGAATTTTCGTCACTGTCGTCAAACGACGTCCCACGCGGGGCGTATGACGTTATTCTGGCGGCCCATTTCATTGAACACCTCGACGATCCCGCCCGTGCACTTTCACGGTTCGCCCGGTGTTTGGCCCCGGGCGGGACGGTCCTGTTGGCCGTTTCCAAGCCGCACTGGTGCACCGCACTCATTCGGTTTGTCTGGGGACATCAAGCGTTTCAACCCAACACCGTTATGGCCTGGGCCGAAGCTGCGGGGTTTGATGCCACCAGCGTGGCCTTCCCGTCCGGCCCGCCGAGCCGCACCTCTATGGGCTACATCCTGCGCGCGCGGGCCTAGATCGAAAAGCTGGTGCCGCAGCCGCAGGAACTCGTGGCATTGGGGTTTTCAATGACAAACCGGGCCCCGATCAGCTCTTGGGAAAAATCGATCACGGCATTGGCCAGAAACGGCAAGCTGACGGGGTCCACCAGCACCTTCTGGCCGTCGCCTTCCAGCACCAGATCATCCTCCGCCGGCACATCCAGCTTGATTTCATATTGAAACCCCGAACACCCGCCACCTTCCACAGCCACCCGCAAGGCCTGGGGCGCATCGGCTGTCGCATTGATCTCGGCCAGGCGCTGGAAGGCGCGCGGCGTCACAGTCGGAGGCAAGTTCAAATCCATGACACGTCCATGGTGCTAATTTCATGTCTTTGCAATATATGAACCCAAACAACAGGCCTCAAGAGAGGCGGGGACACCATGCAACCATATGCCAGCGATCCGGCCCAAAGCCGCGGCCGCCTTTTTGCCGAAGATGAAAGCGCGTTTCGGTCGTGTTTTCAGCGCGACCGCGACCGGATCATCCATGCCAGCGCCTTCCGGCGTCTGAAACACAAAACCCAGGTCTTCATCGAACATGAAGGCGATTATTTTCGCACGCGTCTCACCCATTCCATCGAAGTCGCCCAAGTGGCGCGCACGATCTCGGGTGCACTGGGGCTGAATTCGGAACTCACAGAAGCGCTCGCACTCGCCCATGACCTGGGCCATCCGCCGTTTGGCCACACCGGCGAGGATGCGCTGGAACGGTTGATGGCGCCCTATGGCGGGTTTGATCACAACGCCCAGGCCTTGCGAATCGTGACCTCGCTTGAACGCCATTACGCCGATTTCGACGGGTTGAACCTGACCTGGGAAACCCTTGAAGGCATTGCAAAACACAATGGCCCTATTGCGCCGCTTGGGGGCGACGGTCCTGTCCTGGGCGACCTGCCCTGGGCGCTGGCGGATTACAACGCGGCCCATGACCTCGAACTTCACACCTTCGCCTCCGCCGAAGCGCAGGTGGCCGCAATTTCTGACGATGTCGCCTACAACCACCATGACCTGCACGATGGCTTGCGCGCCGAGCTCTTTTCCACCGATGAACTGGCCGAACTGCCGATCCTCGATCGCTGTTTTGCGACCGTCGATCAGGCCTACCCGGGCCTCAACTACTACCGGCGCCGCCACGAAGCCCTGCGCCGGTTCTTCGGTATCCTCGTCGAAGACGTCATCGGCGTGGCGAAGGCGCGTCTGGCGGACCTTGCGCCCGACACCCCGCACGACATCCGAATGGCCGACAAAAGCGTGATCCGCTTCACCGATGACACGTTCGAACAATTGCAGGTCATCCGCAACTTCCTGTTTCACCGCATGTACCGCGCCCCGTCCGTAGTCGCGGTGCGCAAGACCGTGACCAAGGCCATTGATGAATTGTTCCCGCTTCTCATGGCCAATCCAGGTGCCCTGCCCAAACAATGGCGCAAGGATGTTGATGCTGCCCGGACCGAGGTCGAACTGGCGCGGATCGTGTGTGATTACATCGCCGGGATGACCGACCGGTTCGCCCTGCAAAGCCATGCGCGGCTGACGGGCGAGGGGGCCGGGGAACTCGAAGCCTGGCGGTAGGGCCTTCATCCTGGCAAAAATACTCCCGCCGGAGGCACTCGATTTTTCAAAAATCGAAACCCGATCCTTAATGCAAGGATCGGCAGCCCTCCGCGTTGACGTGCCGCCCCCGAATGATACACCCCCGCCAACCCTGAAAGAGCGCGCCCATGAACATTTTCGCAGACATCCGCACCTCCGTGATCGAAACCCTCGATGCGATGGTCGCCGAAGGCCGTCTGCCGAGCGGTCTGTCCTGGGGCAATGTCGCGGTGGAACCCCCGCGCGATGCCGCCCATGGTGACCTGGCCACCAATGCCGCAATGGTCCTGGCCAAACCTGCCAAAACCAACCCGCGCGACCTGGCCACCGACCTTGCGGCGCGTCTGACCTCTGATCCCCGCATCACATCGGCTGACGTTGCAGGCCCCGGTTTCATCAATCTGCGCCTCGACCCGGCCATCTGGCACGATGTGGTGGCCGAGGCCATCGATGCAGGGCGCGCTTACGGGCATTCGGGGCTGGGCGCGGGCGTCAAGGTCAATGTGGAATTTGTCTCCGCCAACCCCACCGGGCCTTTGCACGTGGGCCACACGCGCGGCGCGGTCTTCGGCGACGCGCTTGCCCGGCTTCTGGCCTATGCGGGCTACGAGGTCACGCGCGAATACTACATCAACGACGGCGGCGCCCAGGTCGATGTGCTCGCGCGCTCGGTCTACCTGCGCTACCTCGAAGCGCATGGGGAACACGTCGAGTTTCCCGATGGCACCTATCCGGGCGATTACCTCAAAGCCGTGGGCGAGGCCCTGAAAGCCAAGCACGGCGACGCCTTCATCGGCCAGGGCGAAGAGGTCTGGCTGGCGACACTACGCGATTTTGCCACCGATGCGATGATGGACCTGATCCGAGCCGATATGGCAGCACTTGGCGTCGAGATGGACCATTTCTTCTCGGAAAAATCGCTTTATGACACCGGCCGGATTGAAAGCGCGATCGAAGAGCTGGCCCAGAAGGGCCTGATCTATCGCGGCATGCTGGAGCCGCCCAAAGGCAAGGTGCCCGAAGACTGGGAACCGCGCGAACAGGTGTTGTTCAAATCCACCGAACACGGCGATGACGTCGACCGCCCGATCCAGAAATCCGACGGCGCCTGGACCTATTTCGCGCCCGATATCGCCTACCACGATGACAAGATCGCCCGCGGCTATGACGCGCTGATCAACGTCTTTGGCGCCGATCACGGCGGCTATGTCAAACGGATTGGTGCGGCGGTTTCGGCCCTGTCGGACGCCACGGTGCCCATCGATGTGAAGCTTGTGCAAATCGTCAAGCTCTTCAAGGACGGGCAGGAATACAAGATGTCCAAGCGGGCAGGGACGTTCATCACCCTGCGCGACCTCATTGACGAGGTCAGCGCGGATGTCACCCGGTTTGTCATGCTCACCCGGAAAAACGACGCGCCGCTGGATTTCGATTTCGACAAGGCGGTCGAGCAATCCAAGGACAACCCGGTATTTTATGTCCAATACGCCCATGCGCGGATCCGGTCTGTCATGCGCAAGGCCGAAGCGCTGAAGCTTGATTATTCCGACAACGCGCTGTTGGAAGACCCGTCCGAGATTGCCGTGGCCAAAAAGCTCGCCGAATGGCCGCGCCTGGTTGAGATCGCCGCGCGCAACCATGAACCCCACCGGGTGGCGTTTTATCTGTATGAATTGGCGTCCGAGTTCCATGCCCTTTGGAACAAGGGCAACGAAAAGCCCGCCCTGCGCTTCCTGCACGAAGGCGATCCCGCCGCCACGGGGCGAAAAATTGCGCTGCCGCGTGCCGTGGAAGTTGTACTTTCGTCAGGATTGGGTATCCTCGGCGTGACACCAGTCGAAGAGATGCGCTAAAGCGCGCCGCGCCTGGGGTCACGAGCAGGATAGACCGACCACCAAAAGGTCGGCGCAACGTGAGGCAAGGCAATGGCGGATTTTACCTTTAATCAAGGGGCTCATGCCCATTGGGGCAGCGAACCAGTGGCGGAACACACCCGTTTGACCGAGTGGTTGAACTGGGCCGGTGCGGGCCTGTCGGTGGCCCTTATCGCAGGGCTCGGGCTATGGGGCTGGCAGTTGATGCAGCGCGATGTCTCGGGCGTGCCGGTGGTGCGCGCACTGGAAGGCCCGATGCGGATTGCGCCCGCAGACCCCGGCGGCGCACGCCCCGAACACCAGGGCCTGGCGGTGAACGCAATCGCGGCCGAAGGCACCGCAGAGCCGCCCGTTGAAACCATTGTTCTGGCCCCGGCACCGGCAACCCTGACCGACGAAGACGCCGCGGCTGGCGTGCTTGAGCAGGCCGCCGCCGCAGAGCTAGTACCCCTGGGTCCGGTCTCGCCCCCCACGGGCGACACCCCCTCGGGCATCGTCGCGACACCTGCCAATGCCACCGATATGGCCGTGGCCGCGGCCCTGGCGTCGATCGAAGCAGGGGACTTCGAAGTCGCACGCGAAGAAATCGTCGCCACACCGCCGCCGGGTGGGTTGGCCCGCTCGCCTTTGCCGCGCGCGCGCCCCTTGCAGGTGACCAACATCGCGTCGCTTTCGTCGCAGCCTGACACCGGGGCGGCGATCCCGGCGGGTACGCGGCTGGTGCAGCTTGGTGCGTTTGAAAGCGCCGAACTTGCCGAAGCCGCCTGGACCCAGACCGAAGGCCAGTTCGGCGATTACCTTGTGGGCAAATCGAAAGTTGTCCAACAGGCCGAAACCGGCGGGCTGACATTTTACCGCCTGCGCGCGACGGGTTTTGCCGATCTCGCTGATGCGCGCCGCTTTTGTTCGGTGCTGGTGGCCGGTGACGCCAATTGCATCCCGGTGATCCAACGGTGAACGGGCAGGGCGCGTGTATCCTCGCGCCCGCCGCCACGAATCTGTCCCCCGGTGAGGTCGCCTTTTTCCGCCAGGCTGACCCCTGGGGGTTCATCCTTTTTGCGCGCAACATCGACACGCCGGATCAGGTCCGCGCCCTGACCGCATCCCTGCGCGAGGCTGTGGGCCGCGATGCCCCGATCTTCATCGACCAGGAAGGCGGCCGGGTGCAGCGCATGGGGCCGCCCCATTGGCGCCAGTGGCTGCCGCCGTTGGAGGAGGCGAACTCGCCCTTGGCGCCGGCCAGCTTCTATTATCGCGCAAAGATCATCGCGCAAGAGCTGCGCGCGGTCGGCATCAACGCCAATTGCGTGCCCTGTCTGGATGTCGCCACACCTAAGACCCATCCGTTTTTGCGCAACCGCTGTCTTGGCACCACCGCCGATCAAGTGGCCCAAAACGCCCAAGGCGTGATCGATGGCAGCCTGAGTGAAGGCGTGATGCCGGTCATCAAACATATGCCCGGCCACGGGCGCAGCCTCGCAGACAGTCATAACGAAGTCCCCCGCGTTTGTGCAGACCGCGCCACACTCGGCGCCTCGGATTTCGCCGTTTGTCGCAAGTTCGCCCATATGCGCCTTGGGATGACCGGCCACATCATTTTCGACGCCATTGACCCCCGGCCTGCCACCTTGTCGCCGGTCCTCATCGACCTGATCCGCCAAGACATTGGCTTTGATGGGCTTTTGATGACGGATGATATCTCGATGGGGGCGCTTTCGGGCTCTATCGCCCAGCGATCCACAGCCGCCATTGCCGCGGGATGCGATCTGGTCTTGCATTGCAACGGTGAAATGGCTGAAATGGAGGCGGTGGTGGCAGCCACCGGGCGGCTTACGGATGCGGGGCAAACCCGTGCAGACGCCGCACTCGCGGCATGGAACCACGTCGCACCTGGGGATATCGACACCGCAAGCCTTGTTGCGATGTACGAGCAGAGCGTAAAGGAAAATGATGCCTGACGGCGATGCCTTCAGCGATCTTGACGCCCGGCTTCAGGCCGAGGCGCTGATTGTCGATGTCGACGGCTATGAAGGCCCGCTTGACGTGCTGTTGACCCTTGCGCGCACCCAGAAAGTCGATCTGCGCCAGATCTCGGTTCTGGCCCTGGCGCGCCAATACCTCACCTTTGTCGAACAGGCCAAATCCCTGCGGATCGAACTGGCGGCGGATTATCTGGTGATGGCCGCCTGGCTGGCGTTTTTGAAATCGCGGCTGTTGTTGCCGCCCGACCCGACCGATGACGGCCCCTCGGGCGATGAGTTGGCCGCCCATCTGGCGTTTCAGCTGGAACGGCTGGCGGCCATGCGCGATGTCGCCGCCCGCCTGATGGGCCGCGACCAGAAGGGCCGCGATTACTTCGCCCGTGGCATCACCGAGGATGTCGCGCGCGTGCGCAAGGTCACTTATACCGCCACGCTTCTGGACCTGTTGCAGGGCTATGCGCGCATTCGCACCCGCGATGAATTCCGCCCCTATGCGATGGACCGCGACAAGATCATGACCATGGAACAGGCCCTGGACCGGATGCGCGGGCTGTTGTCCTACGCAGGCGACTGGGCCGATCTTGCGACCTGGCTGCCCGAGGGCTGGAATGGCTCGCCTGCCGAAGTGCGGTCTGCCACCGCGTCGCATTTTGCCGCCGCTCTTGAACTGGTGAAAAACGGCGCGCTGGAAATCAAGCAATCCGAAACCTTCGGCGCCATCCTGGTGAAACGGTCGGACCATGGCTGAGCCACAGCAGGAAACCGAGACCCTGTTCGAAGCCCCGCCCGAGGCTGAACAGGAACGCATGGTCGAAGCGATTTTGTTTGCCACCGCAGACCCCGTGACCGTCGCCGAATTGAACGCCCGCATGCCCCATGGTGCCGATGCCAAGGTCGCCCTGGAACACCTGAAAAAGCGCTATGAAGGCCGCGGCGTCGCGGTGGTGAAAATCGGCGATGCCTGGGCGATCCGCACGGCACCCGACCTTGGATTTCTGATGCAAAAGGAAACGGTCGAGACCCGCAAGCTCAGCCGTGCCGCAATCGAGACCCTTGCGATCATCGCCTATCATCAGCCCGTCACCCGGGCTGAGATCGAGGAAATTCGCGGTGTCAGCGTGTCACGCGGGACCATTGACCAGCTGATCGAACTCGATTGGGTGCGCTTGGGCCGCCGCAAGATGACGCCGGGGCGGCCTGTGACCTTCGTGGTGACAGAAGGGTTTCTTGACCATTTCGGGCTATCGACGGCCAAGGACCTGCCGGGTCTGAAGGAATTGCGCGCGGCAGGGCTTTTGGAAAGCCGTCCGCCCCCCGATGCGCCCGGCGAAGACGAAGACACCGAAGACCAGACGGACATGTTCGACGAGGAAGAAGAACGCCCACAGGAGGCTGAAGATGAACGCGAACCGCTTGATTAACATGGTCCTGCGCATGGTGATGCGCAAAGGCGTCCGCCTTGCCGCACGCCGCATGGGCGGGTCCAAAGGGCAGGGGCTTCAGAGCCAGGGGCGTCAAACCGCCAAACTGGCGCGCCAGGCCAACCGGTTGAACCGCCGCCTTTAGCCGGGCCCTATGCAGCGTTTGCCTGTGCGCCTGCGGCGAGCGGGGCGGGGCTCTGCCCCCGGCCTTCGGCCTCAGCGGAGGTCTTGTCGGGCCGATGAAAGCCAGACCCAACGACCCTTAAGAGCCGCCGCGTGCCGCGCGCTTGCGCTCATGGGGGTCCAGATGGCGCTTGCGAAGCCGGATGTGGTTGGGCGTCACTTCGACCAGTTCATCGTCGTCGATATAGGCGATCGCTTCTTCCAGGCTCATCGTGATCGGTGTGGTCAGGCGCACCGCCTCATCGGACCCTGACGCGCGCACGTTCGTCAGCTTCTTGCCCTTCAAAGGGTTCACTTCCAGATCGTTGTCGCGGCTGTGCTCGCCGATGATCATCCCCTGGTATACCTTGGCCTGGGCGCCCAGAAACATCCGGCCGCGATCTTCAAGGTTCCACAGCGCATAGGCCACCGTTTCGCCGTCTTCCATCGAGATCAAAACGCCCGCGCGCCGCCCCGGGATCGCACCCTTGTAAGGCGCCCAGTCGTGAAACACCCGGTTCAGCACGCCCGTGCCGCGCGTGTCGGTCAGAAACTCACCGTGATAGCCGATCAGCCCGCGCGATGGCACATGGGCGATGATCCGTGTCTTGCCCGCACCGGCCGGTTTCATCTCGGTCATCTCGCCCTTGCGCGGACCTGTGAGTTTCTCGATCACCGATCCGGTGTGCTCGTCATCGACATCAATCGTGACCTCTTCGATGGGCTCATGTTCCACCCCGTCGATGTCACGCGTCAGGACGCGGGGCCGCGAGATCGACAACTCGAACCCTTCGCGGCGCATGTTCTCAATCAGCACGCCCATCTGCAATTCGCCCCGGCCGGCCACTTCGAACGCATCGCCGCCCGGCGTGTCCGAGATCTTGATCGCGACATTGGTCTCGGCTTCCTTCATCAGACGGTCGCGGATCACCCGGCTTTGCACCTTGTCGCCGTCGCGCCCCGCCAGGGGCGAATCGTTGATCCCGAAGGTCACGCTGATCGTCGGCGGATCGATCGGCTGTGCCGGCAGGGGCTCTTCGACCTCAATCGAGGCAAGCGTATCGGCCACGGTGGCCTTTGACATGCCCGCAATCGACACGATATCACCCGCTTCAGCCTCTTCGATGGCCGTCTGCGACAACCCCCGGAACGCCAGGATCTTTGACACCCGGAACCGCTCGATCACCTCGCCGTGGCGCGACAAAGCATGGACATTCGCGCCGGTCTTCAAAGTTCCCGCCTCGATCCGGCCCGTCAACAGCCGCCCCACATAAGGGTCCGCGGCCAACGTGGTGGCCAGCATTTGGAACGGGGCCGCCACGGCCGTGCGCTGGCGCGGTGCCGCGACATGGTTGACCACCAGATTGAACAGGGCCGACAGGTCCTTTTTCGGCCCGTCAAGTTCGGCATCCGCCCAACCCGCACGCCCCGAGGCATAAAGATGCGGGAAATCCAGCTGGTCTTCATTGGCATCGAGTGCCGCAAAGAGATCAAACACCTCATCGAGCGCCCGGTCAGGTTCCGCGTCGGGCTTGTCGACCTTGTTCAACACCACAATCGGGCGCAGCCCCAGCGCCAAGGCTTTTGATGTGACGAACTTCGTCTGCGGCATCGGCCCTTCGGCGGCATCGACCAGCAGGACCACACCGTCGACCATCGACAAGATGCGCTCGACCTCACCGCCGAAATCCGCGTGCCCGGGCGTGTCGACGATGTTGATCCGCGTGCCCTTCCATTCGACCGATGTCGCCTTGGCCAGGATCGTGATGCCGCGCTCGCGTTCAAGATCATTGCTGTCCATGGCCCGTTCGGCCACGTTCTGGCCTTCGCGGAACGAGCCTGCCTGCCCCAAAAGGTTGTCGACCAATGTCGTCTTGCCGTGGTCAACGTGCGCGATGATCGCGATGTTGCGGATATCCATGTTCGGGGCCTGCCTGTTTGCGTCGCCGCCAGCTAGCGCGGCAGCGCAGAAAACACCAGCCCCCTTAGTCCGCCCCGGCCCTTCATCCTGGCAAAAATACTCCCGCCGGAGGCACCGGAAAATTCCTTAATTTTCCGAACCTATTTCTTTCAAGAAATCGCCCGCCCTAGCCGCCCGTGCCCGGCAGCTGTTCAATCGGCAGGGCCTGGCGCGTGCCGTCCTTGGCCTCGGCAAAGGTGATCGTGGTATGCGGGAAGGGAATTTCGATGCCGCGCTCGTCCATTATGGCCTTCAAAAGCCGGTTGTAGGCCCGGCCCACACCCCATTGCTTGCCCGGCCAGGTCTTGATGCGCGCACGCACCACGATCGCAGAGTCGCCAAAGGAGTTCAGCCCGAAATATTCCAGATCGCCCAGAAGGAAAATGCCCTGTTCAGCATCCTCGCGCAGCAGGTCATAGGCGTCTTCCATGGCTTTGCGGACGTCATCGACCGCCTCGCGGTAGGCGACCCCCATATCGATCACATAGTAAGAAAACTCGCGCGTGAAGTTCGACACCATGTCAACGGACGAAAACGGCACGATGTGAAACACCCCGTGCAAATCGCGCAAGGACACCGACCTTATCGTCAGTTTTTCGACTCCGCCGGTGATCCCGCCCACGGTGATCACATCGCCCACATTGATCGCGTTTTCAAACTGGATGAACACGCCGGTGATGATGTCTTGCACGAGCTTTTGCGCCCCAAAGCCAATCGCCAGACCCAAGACCCCGGCCGAGGCGATAAGCGGCCCGATGTTCAGCCCCAGTTCCGACAGCGCAAACATCACCGCCAGGATCAAAAGTGCGACCGAGACCGCGTTTTTCAGCAGCGACAACAGTGTTGTTTCGCGGTTTGACGGCGCCCCGCCATAGTCCGGGTTCAGCCGGAAATCGATCCAGGACGACACCGCCAGCCACATCAGATAGGCCACCGTCAGGATCGCGGCGACCGACACGATCGTGCCCACCACACCCGCGCCATTCTCACCCCGGACCCAGCCCCATATGTCTGTCAGCCCGGCCCGGTCGAGCGCATAGATCAGCACAAACGCCCCCACCAGAAGCCGCAGAAGCAACAGCACACGCGGCACCACCCGGTTCAATCGCCCCTCCAGAAGGGGCAGGCGGATGGTCAGGTATTCCGGCAACCGGACACCGGCACGCGCACTTTGGGCCAGAAACCGGAACACCAATGCGCCCAGAAACGCCACGCCCGCGATCTCGATCACAGCCAGCACATTCTGGCCCATCGCCTCGAGCGACCGGGTCAGCATCTGAATGCCCAGAAGCGCCAGATACCCCAGCGCCAGCCAGTGCCAATGGGTCAGGGCGGCGTGAAACACCCCTTCGCGCGGTGGGGGCGCATCGGGGTCTGCGGGGGCAAGGATGTGATCGACCAGCCAATCGGCCACCCGGGTGCGATGCCACAGCACCATAGTGGCCAGATAAACCAGCGCAATCTCGACCACCAGGACCGACACCGCACGCGTGGCCAGGAATGTCGCGGCATCCGAAATGATCGGCACCACCAGCAGAACACCGTAGCCCAGGATCGAAATCGCTGTGCTTGCAATCATTGAAATGCGCCCTGCGGCCCAATCGCTCATCGGCAGGCCGCGCAGGTCATCGGCGGCAGGCGAAAACACTGTGCGCACGCCGACTTTTATCAGTTCAACCACCAAAAAAGCGTTCAAAAACAGACTTTGACGCAGGCCAATCTGGCCAAAGTCACCCACCACAAGGATCGTCACACTATAGGCAATCGCCCAGGCCAGCACGACCACCGCGATCCGGATCAGAACCGAGCCTGCAAGGCCGGCACCCTTGCGCACCAGATCGCGCCCTTTGGTGTTTTGGCCAATCCGCCGCAGGATCGGGATCGCCATCCGCCTGAGCGTGAAAAACACCGCCACCGTCACCACGATGACCAGTGCCAGGTCAATCGTGGCATCAAGGATCGTGCCCCAGGTTTCGCCGTCAAGCCCGCGCAGCAGCCGCTGACCGCCCCGCAGGCTTGAGACGACAGACGTCACACCGCCGGTCACCTGGTCCACCACGCTTTGGGTAAACGCCGCCACTTGTGCACCAAACGACGGCGCGGTCTCGACGACCGTTTCGGTCGCAACATCGTCCGGTGCGGCCGTCGCGGCCTCCAATTCGGCAATCAAAGCGTCCCGCGCCGCTTCATCCTTGAGGGTCGCAAGAAGATCGCTCAACGCGCTCGATGCCGCGGGCGCGGGGTCATCCTGCGCCGCACCGGGGCCGCAAAAGGCGACCACCAGTGCCAAAAGCACCACCAGGCGCGACAGAGGGCGTAGGATCAGACGTGTCATCTGGTGTTGAACATCATGTCTGATGTCACGCTGCAAGTCGGATCATCTCTCATCCGGCCAGGGCGCCAGCGTGGCCTGGAATTTCTTGGTCAGCCCGCCCCGAACAATCCCGTAAGACGTGGCCAGCCGGTCGCGCATCTCACCTGGCTCCACCAGCCCCCAGGGCACCCGCACCCAGGAGCGGTGGAAATAGGGCGCGCGTTCAGCCCGGCCCATTTCAATCAGCAGGCTTGCGGTTTCGATATCGGGGGTCTTCACCGACACCCCGTCATTGGCGACACCAATCGTGGCAAACATCTTGCCGCCGACCTTCCAGGCGTCATGGCCCCCGCCCCAGGGGTCTTCCAGCACCGCCCCGGGCAGGGTGGCGCAATAGGTGTTCACGAATGCGCGGTCCATCCCGGCAGTTTGACCGGCAAACGGGCATAAGCCAAGCCCTCGCTCTGCGGATTGATGCGGGTTAGACAGCGCCATGGCACGTTGGGTGGCTCTTTTGCGCGGGATCAATGTGGGGGGCGCGAACGCCCTGCCCATGGCGGATCTGCGCGGGATGGCGACTGGGCTTGGCTGGGACAACCCGCGCACCTATGTCGCGTCGGGCAATATGATCTTCGAGGCGGAAGGTGGTGACCCTGAACTGACCGCCCATTTAACTACCGCCCTTGCCGCACGCGGGCTCAATGTACCGGTCTTGATCCTTTCCCAAGCCGATCTGCGCGCCGCTTATGCGGCTTGCCCCTATGCGCCGGAAGACCCGCGCTGCGTCCATGCCATCTTCGCATTGACCCCGTTCAACATCGACCGCGACCGACTGGCCGCCCTTCTTGGCGATGACGAAGGCTTTGTTGTGAATGGGCACGTGGCCTATCTTCACACCCCGCGGGGATTTTCCAAATCCAAATTGGCCGAAAAGCTCGACCGCGTTCTGGGCACCAAAACCACCGCGCGCAATCTGCGCAGTCTCACCAAACTGGTCCAGATGCTGGACGGATAGGCCCGCGACTGCTACACCGTTTCCCATGACGACGAACGCAATCACAATTTGCTGCATTATCCGCTAACATTTGTTGCGCGGGCCTGTCGTCTTTTCTTCCAAAACCAGATAGCCCCCCGCGCGGAGCCCCCGCGAGAAGACCCATGGACATCTATCTGAAAAACACAGCCACCGGCGAAAAAGAGCGGTTTGACCCGCTCGATGATGGCAATGTGCGCATGTATGTCTGCGGGCCCACGGTTTATGACCGCGCGCATCTGGGCAATGCGCGGCCCGTGGCGGTGTTTGATGTGCTCTACCGGCTCTTGCGCCATGTTTATGGTGAAACCTCCGTGACTTACGTGCGCAACTTCACGGATGTGGATGACAAGATCAATGCGCGCGCCGCTGAGACAGGCCGCTCGATTGGCGACATCACCGATGAAACCATCGGCTGGTTTCACGACGATATGGATGCGCTGGGGGCGCTGCGCCCGGATCACGCGCCGCGCGCGACGGGGTATATTCCCCAGATGGTCGCGATGATCAAAGGGCTGATCGCCGAAGGGTTTGCGTATGAGCGTGAGGGCCACGTTCTATTTCGAGTGAGGAAGTACGAAGAATATGGCAACCTCTCAGGCCGGTCCGTCGATGACATGATTGCGGGCGCCCGTGTCGAAGTGGCGCCTTTCAAGGAAGACCCGATGGATTTCGTGCTTTGGAAACCGTCATCGGATGATTTGCCGGGGTGGGATAGTCCTTGGGGCCGGGGCCGTCCGGGCTGGCATATCGAATGCTCGGTTATGGCTTATGAGCTGTTGGGCAAGTCCGATCGTCGGGGGCAGGGACGCTTCGACATCCACGGCGGCGGCAATGACCTGATGTTTCCGCACCATGAGAATGAGATCGCCCAGTCGCGCTGCTGCGGTCACGGCTTTGCCCAGGTCTGGCTGCACAACGAGATGTTGCAGGTCGAAGGCAAGAAGATGTCGAAATCCCTCGGCAATTTCTTCACCGTGCGCGATTTGCTGGAAGGCAACTGGTCCGGTGGGTGGAAAGTGCCCGGCGAGGTGATCCGCTTTGTGTTCCTGTCCACGCATTATCGCAAGCCGATGGACTGGACCGAGAAGAAGGCGAAGGAGGCGGAGGCGACGCTCAGGAAGTGGGCGAAGGCCGCCGAAGGAGTTCAAGCTTCGGAAGATACAGATCCGGAAGTTCTCACAGCTTTGGCAGATGATCTGAACACTGCAGGTGCGATAGGACGGATGCACGAGCTATTTCGCAACGGTGATCTTCCTCGTCTCCTGAATGCGTTCATTTTGATGGGGATTAGTTTCAATGCCGTCAAAACGAAAAGGGTTTCTATGGCCGTGAGGGAAAGCGGAACTGACTCTTTCAGTGCAACTTTGACGACTGGGACTGGCACTGCCGAGTTGATAGCATCATTGCTGGAAGAACGTGCGAAAGCTCGCACCGAGAAGAATTTCGTTCGAGCAGATGAGCTGCGTGACGGGTTCTCTGCGGCTGGCGTTATCGTAAAGGACACTCCCGATGGGTCGGATTGGGAACTTGCCCCGAACTTCGACCCCGCCAAACTCGAGGCCCTGAAATGACGCGGCCTCTCTCCCATCTCATCGCCCCGCGCGGCGCCACGACACGATGCGCCGCCGGGTCCGGCTTCATCTCCCCAAAAGTATCCAAATCCCGCCCGGGCGAGGATCGCGGCATCTCCGCTTTGGAGCCACGGGTGCCGGGCACGACATTTGTACAAAATGTGAAATGGCCCTCAAAATTCTGCTGCAAAATGTACAAAACCCCGGAATTGCGCCCATGACGCCTGATCGCCTGCACCTTTTCGACACCACCCTGCGCGATGGCCAGCAAACCCAGGGCGTGCAATTCTCGGCCGACGATAAACACACCATCGCCGCGGCCCTCGACGCGCTTGGCATCGATTATATCGAAGGCGGCTGGCCGGGGGCTAACCCCACGGATTCGCTGTTCTTTTCGGCCCCGCCCAAGACGAAAGCGAAGTTCACGGCCTTCGGGATGACCAAGCGCGCGGGCCGGTCTGCGGCCAATGACGAGGTGTTGGCAGGTGTGCTGAACGCGGGCACCGATACGGTCTGTCTGGTGGGCAAAACCCATGACTTTCACGTCACCCATGCCCTTGGCATCACACTGCCGGAAAACATTGAAAACATTGAACAATCCATCGCCCACTGCGTGGATCAGGGCCGCGAAACCCTGTTTGATGCCGAACATTTCTTCGATGGTTTCAAGGCCAATCCGGCCTATGCTTTGGACTGTCTGAAAGCCGCCTATGACGCGGGCGCCCGCTGGGTCGTGTTATGCGACACCAATGGCGGCACGTTGCCCGGCGAAGTTTCTGATATCACTGCAAAAGTCATCGCCTCGGGCATCCCCGGCGACCGCCTTGGCATCCACAGCCACAACGACACCGGCAATGCGGTGGCCAACGCTCTGGCGGCCGTCGACGCAGGGGCCCGCCAGATCCAGGGCACGCTCAACGGGTTGGGCGAACGCTGCGGCAACGCCAACCTGATCACGCTGATCCCGACGCTTCTTCTGAAAGAACCTTACGCGTCACAGCTGCAGATCGGCGTTCCGGCCAACGCGTTGAAAGAGATGACAAAAACCAGCCGGATGCTGGATGATATCCTCAACCGCGTGCCGCTGCGGTCGGCCCCTTACGTGGGCGCCTCGGCCTTTGCGCATAAGGCGGGATTGCACGCGTCTGCCATCACCAAAAACCCCAGAACTTACGAACATATCGACCCCGCATTGGTCGGCAACGCCCGCATCGTGCCGATGTCGAACCAGGCGGGGCAGTCGAACCTGCTGGAACGGCTCGCGGACATGGAATTGGGCGCCCAAAAGGGCGATCCGGCCTTGATGCGCATCCTCGACGCGGTCAAAGCCCGCGAAACCGACGGCTACGCCTACGACAGCGCGCAGGCGTCGTTTGAACTGCTCGCGCGGCGCGAATTGGGCGAAGCACATGATTTTTTCGACGTTGAACGCTACCGCGTGATCACCGAACGCCGCCGCAATGCAAAAGGCGAAATTGTCGTGGAGTCAGAAGCGGTTGTGACCGTTTCTACACGCGACGGGATCCGCACGAGCTACTTCAAGAACGAGCATGCCAGCGATATGTCCGACGACGGCCCGGTCAATGCGCTGTGGCAGGCATTGAAGTCTGATCTTGGCCCCCATCAGGCCAGGATTGATGACGTGCGCCTGACCGATTTCAAGGTGCGCATCACCCAGGGCGGGACCGAAGCCGTCACCCGCGTGATCATCGATTTCGCCGATGACGCGGGGCGCACATGGTCGACGGTCGGGGTATCGCCCAACATCGTCGACGCGTCGTTTCAGGCGCTAGTGGATGCGATCAACTGGAAACTCACCCGCGACGCGGTGGCAACACGGGCGGCGGAATGAACAGCGCGTTTTTCACGCTTCACACAGGTTTGCTACGCGAAGGCTCAATCGCCGACGACCAGACCATCAAGCATGAGACCGGATACCTTTTGGCGGTTGTCCGCCCCGATGGAGGCTGAGCCCCTTGGTGGACCCAGGCGGTGTGCAGGCCTGTGCCGAGATTGTCGCGCGCGGTGATCCCGACCGGTTTGCAGCCGTGATGGCCGCCCCGGTTGAGGCCCGCAAAACCCTGTTGCCGCTTTACGCGTTCAACGTGGAAGTGGCGCGGGCGCCCTGGGTGACCGAAGAGCCGATGATCGGTGAGATGCGCCTGCAATGGTGGCGCGATGTGCTGGAAGAGATCGCGGCCGGACAGGTCCCGCGCAAACATGAGGTCGCCGAACCCCTGGCTGCGGTGCTTGATGCGCAAGGGGCCGCACTGCTGGACAAGGTCGTCGCGGCGCGCCGGTGGGATCTTTACAAAGACCCGTTCGAAGACTTGGCCCATTTTGAAGATTACATCCGTGCTGGCGGGGTTTTGATGTGGGTGGCGGCTCGCGCGCTGGGGGCGCAGGCTGACGCCGCTGCAAAGGTCACTGCCCTGGGGCGCGCGGCAGCACTGGCGCGTTACCTGCAAGCGGTGCCCGAACTGGAAGCGCGGTCGCGCATCCCGCTGGTCGATGGCCGCCCGGAGGCTCTGCGCGAATTGGCCACCGCGACCTTGAAAGACATGCCAGGGCGCCGGGACCTGCGCGCAAGCCTGCCGCGACCGGCCCGCACGGCCACGTTGGAAGCCTGGGCCAGCAGGCCGATTTTGCGCCAGGTGGTGGCCAATCCCGCCCGCGTCGGCGACGCCAGCCTGGGTCTGGCAGAGTTTGCCAAGCGGGGCCGGTTGCTTTGGTGGTCACTCACGATGTGAGGCTAGCCCGCCACGGACCGCCCGCGGGTCATCAGCCACAACAGCGCGCCTGCCGCGAGCGCCAGCAAGGGCAGCATCGCCAGGTTCACCGCCGTCCAGCCCACGACCGCATCTTCGCCCAGATGCATCAGCCCGCCCGATGACAGCGAGGCCAGCGTGACCACCCCGAACACGATTGTGTCGTTCAGCCCCTGGATCCGGCCACGCTCCGCCGGGCTGTGCTGGGCCGCCAGCATCGCGGTCGCCCCGATGAAGGCGAAATTCCACCCCAGCCCCAAAAGCACCAGCGCGATATAAAACTGGCCCAGATCCACGCCAGACAGCGCGACGCCGCCCGCAGCCGCCAGGATCACAAGGCCCAAAGAGATGATCGTCGGTGCCCCGAACCGGTTGATCAGATGGCCCGTGACAAAGGCGGGGCCAAACATGGCCAGCACGTGCCAGCGCACGACATCCGCCGCATCCGACGTTGAAAACCCGCAGCCCACCACCGCCAAGGGCGTGGCCGTCATCACCAGGTTCATCAGCGCATAGGCGACCGTGGCGCAAATCACCGCGACCAGGATCGCGGGCGTCGACAACAGTTCGGCCCGGCTGCGCCCCCCGGCATTTTCGGCAGGTTTTTCCGGTGTGGGGATCGACAAGAACGGGAAGATCAACAGACCCGTCAGGTTTAGCACAATGACCGCGCCGTAGGTGCCCAGGAAGGGAATAACGCTCGCTTCAGCCGTCAGCTTCACGATTTCCGTGCCCAGGATTGCGGCCACCAGGCCTGCGGCCATCACCATGGAAATCGCCGTGGCGCGGAACTGGTCGCTTGCGGTGTCGGTGGCGGCAAAGCGGTAAAAGGCCTGACTGGCCATATAGCCGCCCGTCAGGAAGGAGCCCACCAGCAAAAGCTCGAAACTGCCCGTGTAAAGCCCCGCTGCACCGATGGTGGCACCCAGCGTGCCCAGCAAAGACCCAAGGATGAAGCCGAAGCGTCGGCCATAGCGCTGCATGATCGCGGACATCGGCGTCGCTGACAGCATCGAGCCCAGCACAATCAACGAGATCGGAAATGTCGACAGGGCCGGGGTGGGCGCCAGTGTCGACCCGGCCAGCCCGCCGATGGTGAAGATCGCGGGCAATTGCGCCCCCAACACCGCACTGGCGGCCATCAGCACGATGACATTCCGGCGCTGTTGGCGCAGCTGGTCGGGGTCTGACAGGGCGGCGGCGTCTGTCTGCGTCATTTTCTGCCTGTGGTTCGAGAGCGCTTGGGATTTCCGTCTACGTCAGTATACATATTGGGAAACGCCCACAAAGGGCAAACAGGGGGAACCGATCGCGCCGACGCTCAACAACGTGCTCGGCGGTCCTGGAGTTCATGCCCAACGACCCGCGCGCAGCGATCGTACTTTTCGCGTTTTGCTGCTGGCGGGGTCGGGGGAAGCGCGCCAGATCGCCTATGGCCTTATTCAGGATACCCGGATTGTCGCAACCGCTGCGATGGCCAGGGCCGGGCGGCGTCCGCTGCCTTTGGGAATGCCCACGCGCATTGGCGGTTGGGGCGGGCCGGAGGCGTTTCGCGATTGGCTGGTGCGCCAGCGCATCGGCGGGATCGTGGATGCGACCCATCCGTTCGCCGCGTCGATCAGCCACCGGGCCGCGCAGGTGGCCGCAGATCTTGGTCTTGAGTACCTGCAGTTTCTGCGGCCGTCCTGGCGGCCGCACGACGGGGATCGCTGGACGTTTCTGAACACCGAAGAAGATGCCGCAGATCATATCCCCAAAGGCAGCCGGGTCTTTCTGGCCACAGGTCGCAAACGACTTGAGGCGTTTGAAAACCTGGCCGGGCGGCATCTGTTGTGCCGTGTGCTTGACCCTGCGCCGGGCCCGTTTCCCATGGCTGACGGGTCTTTTGTGCTGTCCCGGCCGCCGTTTTCGCCCGAAAGCGAGGCGCGGTTGTTTGAAACCCTTGGCGTGGATTGGCTGATCTGTCGCAATTCGGGCGGCACCGGCAGCCGCGCCAAGGTCGATGCCGCGCGCAAGCTGGGGCTTCCGGTTGCGATGATCCGCCGCCCGCCCCAACCCGAGGCAACGCGGGTTGAAACCGTGTCTGAAGTGCTGGCCTGGGTGCGGCGGCGCGCGTGAGCGGCGTCGGCCGCATTATTCAAGGCGATTCCTGCGTGGCCGAGGGGGCGGCCTATCTGGCCCGGATCGAGCCGCGTTTCGCAGCCGCGCTGGCCCAGACGGGGCCCTTGCCGCTGCGGCTTCGCAACGACGGGTTCGAAGCGCTTTTGTCTGCCATCGTCAGCCAGCAGGTCAGCGTGGCCGCCGCCGATGCGATCTGGCGGCGGTTAAAATCTGCCGGGCTGACGGGGCCGCGCAAGGTGATGTGGGCCAGCGATGACGACCTGCGCGCCTGCGGGCTGTCGCGCCAGAAAATCCGCTATGCCCGCGCACTTGCGTCGTCGGGGATTGCCTACAAGGGCCTGCGTGAGGTGCCCACCGAGGATGTAATCGCCACGCTTGTCGAGGTGCCCGGCATCGGACGCTGGACGGCAGAGATTTACGCGATGTTCTCGCTGGGGCGGGCGGATGTGTTCGCGCCCGGCGATCTGGCCTTGCAGGAAGCCGCGCGGGTATTGTTCGACCTTGATGCGCGGCCCAGCGAAACGGCCATCCGCGAGATGGCCGCCGCCTGGTCGCCCTGGCGGGGCGTTGCAGCGCGGCTGTTGTGGGCCTACTACCGTGTGGCCAAGGACCGCGAGGGGATCAGATGACAAACGCGCTTACCTCAGATCGCAAAGGGCCGGACACCGCGACCTCCGCGGTGGTGTTTGTGCATGGCTACGGGGCGGATGGGGCTGACCTGCTTGGTCTGGCAGATCCGCTGGCACCCTTGTTTCCGGACACCGCGTTTTTTGCACCCGACGCGCCTGACCCCTGCACGATGAACCCCGCAGGCCGGCAGTGGTTTCCGATCCCCTGGATCGATGGATCAAGCGAGGCTGAGGTGGGCATTGGGTTGGCGTCTGCGGCGGCGTGTTTCACCGCCTTTCTCGATGAGGTGCTCGCAAACGAAGGCCTGACGCCGGACCGGTTGGTGCTGGTCGGGTTTTCCCAAGGCACGATGCTCAGCTTGCATGTGGCGCCGCGCCGCGCGGCCCCGGTGGCCGCCGTGGTCGGGTTTTCGGGTCGGTTGATGTTGCCGGGTGATCTGGCCGGTGCGGCGATCTCAAAACCGCCGGTTCTGCTGTTGCACGGGGACGCCGATGAGGTTGTGGCGTTTTCGTCGATGGGCGATGCCGACACCGCCCTGCGCGGCGCGGGCTTTGCGGTCGACACCTTTGTGATGGCCGGCGTTGGTCACGGGATCTCGCCCGAGGGGTTGCAGCGCGCCGCAGGGTTCATCCACCAGCATCTGACCGCCTAGGCCGCCGTCACGCCCCCCTGTGGATAAATGTCACTGGTCTGTCACGGAATCGGGCTAAATCACCCTTAGCACCCCCTAAGTCTGGGGCTTGCCAGCCGCAGGGCGCCATATATAGTCCACCCTAAGCCGGGGCGGCCCGTCCCGACCCGGAACCGAATTGGAGGTCATTTTCGTGACAGACGGCGAGTTCAGGACAAGTTTCGTACGCGAACCGCAGACGCTTCGGCACAATCCGGCCCTTGTGCTGAACGCCGATTATCGCCCCTTGTCCTACTACCCGCTGTCGCTGTGGCCCTGGCAAGATGCGATCAAGGCGGCCTGGCTCGACCGGGTCGACATCGTTGCGGAATACGATGAAGTGGTGCGCTCACCCTCGACGGAAATCCGCATCCCATCGGTTGTGGTGCTGAAAGACTACGTCAAACCGCAAAAGCGCGTCGCCTTCACCCGGTTCAACCTGTTTTTGCGCGACCAATTCGCGTGCCAATATTGCGGTGCAAAGGGTGATCTGACGTTTGATCATGTCGTGCCCCGCTCGCGCGGTGGGGTGACAAGCTGGGAAAACGTTGTGGCGGCCTGTTCGACCTGCAACCTGAAAAAAGGGTCGCGGTCCTTGAGCCAGGTCGGCATGAGCCTGCGCCGCCCGCCGCGCCAACCCGGTGCGGAGGAGTTGCGCAATCAGGGCCGGAAATTCCCGCCCAATCACCTGCATGAAACCTGGGTTGATTTCCTGTACTGGGACGCAGAACTCAGGGCCTAGGGCCGTCTGACCCGCCAGGTCGAGCCAAAAAGGTGAAATGCCCCAATGGGGTATCGCGAAACCTTGAATTGAGGTAGGCTTGGCCGTCGCCCGACCGCCTGGCCGGTTTGCAATGCCAGGTCGTGCGACGACGAGGGGGCAGCAATGGACAAAAAATCCGTGGGGATCATCGGTGCCGGGATTGCCGGTCTCACGGTTGCGCGGCTGTTGCGCCAGGTCGGCTATAAACCTGTCGTGTTCGATAAAGGGCGTGCACCGGGGGGGCGCGTGGCCACCCGGTTTAGCCGTGAAGGCCATGTGTTTGATCACGGCGCGCAATATATCTCGGCGAAATCGTCCGGGTTTCAAAGTGTTATGAACGGAGCCGCGTCAACCGGCACCCTTGCGATGTGGAAAATGGCACCGACCCTGACGCGCTATGTGGGCGTGCCGTCGATGGTCGAATTTCCGGGCCATCTGGCGCGCGCGGTTGATGTGCAGCTCAACAGCGAGGTTACCGCGATCCGGGAAACCCGGACCGGGTGGTCGGTGCAGGTGGGCGATGATGAACGCAGCTTTGAGCGGTTGGTGCTGACCTGCCCGCCGGTGCAGGCCGCGCGATTGCTGGGCGATCATGTTCTGGCCGCCGATGTGGCCTTGGTGACCATGTCACCCTGCCTGACCTTGATGGCAGCCTTTGGCGACGGGCCGCCCGGGCCCTTCATGACACGGCGCGATCCTGACGCGGATCTGGCCTGGATTTCTGAAGACAGTGCAAAGCCCATGCGCCCGCCGGGCACCCGTTATGTGGCCCAGGCCGGTCTGGACTATTCCAAGGCCAATCTGGAGGCCGAAAAACCTGAGATCGCGGCGATGATGCTGCCATTGCTGTGCGATGCGATCGGGCGTGATCCGGGCGACGCGGTCTACACCGCAGGTCACCGGTGGCGCTATGCGCGCGTGGATGACCCTTTGGGCCGTGCGTGCCTGCACGACGATGCGCGCCGGTTGTTTGTGGCGGGCGACTGGTGCCTGGGCGCGCGGGTGGAATCGGCCTGGGAAAGCGGTGTCGCAGTGGTCGAAGCCATCGTCGGCAGCTAAGGTGCCGTCGGCGACGGGGCAGACCCTTAGACCCTTAGACACTTAGGCCGAACAGCTCGCCCCGCCCAGGACACAGAACTTCGCACAATGCGGATGGTTCAATCGCACAGCCCCTTCGGCCGCTTCCAGCGTCGGGCCCAGTTCAAACTCCGCCTCATAGGGCAAAAGCGTGCAGGCCAGGACGGCAGGGCGGTCTGCGCCTTTGCGTTTGACCACCATGCGTGAGGAGGAACACATCACATCTGTGGGCGCCTTGTTGAGGATCCCCCAGCAGGCGGTGGTGATCTCAGGCACCTCGGCGGCTTCATCCATTTCAGGAAAAAGCACTGTCATGCCGGGGTTTTGCGCGTCGATCTTAAAGTTTTCGCGCTGGTAAAGGGCCGCGTAGCCGGCCCGCGACACCGCATCACTTTCACCCCAGACCGTTCGGCCTGCCACGGCCATGCGCGCGCCGATGTCCCTGAGCCAGCGCATGCCCTGAAGGGTTTTGTCAAATGCGCCCGCACCCCGCTCTTTGTCGTGGAACGGGGCCGAATAATGATCGACCGAGACCCGGAATGTCAGTTTGTCGCCATAGGTATCGACGAGGTCCTTGATCCCGGCCTGGACCGATTTGCGCATCATCGGCCGCATCGCATTGGTCAGGATCAACACGTCATAGCCACGCGCCAGTGCGGCGCGGGTCATCTCGACCATGTCGGGGTTCATGAACGGTTCACCGCCCGTGAACCCAATCTCGCGCACGCCCCAGGACCTGTCTTCCAGCTGGTCAAGGTAGTCATCCACCTCAGCGGTGGTCAGATAGACAAGCTGGTCATTGGTGGGCGACGAAAAAATGTAGCAATTCGCACACTCGATATTGCACAGCGTGCCGGTGTTGAACCACAGCGTTTCGGGGTCGGTCAGCGCGACCGAGGCGCGGTCTTCGCCCTTGGCCGTAATCTTTGGGTGTTCGAATTTTCGAAATGCACCGGGTGAGTGTGCGTGATCTTTCATGGGTCCATCGGCTTGGTTCCGCGTCGCCCCGACGTAACTGCCAGATGACATTTGCGAAACCCCCCGATGCAGGCTTGACGGGTTTGTGATGCCACGTCACCAAGCTAGACGGGGACGGCCGGCTGAGCTATGACGCCCCGGACTGGCGGCGATAGCGCTAACATCAGCGTGAAAGTTGAGATCGCCGTCTCGCAGTGAAAGGACAGCGCATGGTCTCGCGTGTCATCCCGGTGGACGATTTCGATCTGGTCATTTTTGGCGGCAACGGCGACCTGGCGCGTCGCAAGATCCTGCCGGGGCTTTACCGGCGCTTTCGGTCCGGCCAGATGCCGGCCGGCGCGCGCATCATCGGTGCTGCCCGGTCTGATCTGGGCACCGACGGCTACCGCAAAGTGATCGCGGAGGCTTTCGCGGAATTCCTGCCCAAGGCGGAACGCGATGCCAAGAGGGAAAAAGACTTCATCGGCGCGCTGGAGTATCTGCAGGTGGATGCGATGGGCACGGGCGGCTGGAAGGAGTTGAAAAAGCTTCTGCGCCCGGAGGTTGTTCAGGCGTTCTACTTCTCGGTCGCACCTAGCCTCTTTGGCCCGATTGCCGAACGGTTGCAAAAGCATGGCTGTTCGGGCCCCAACTGCCGGATCGTGGTGGAAAAGCCTTTTGGGCGCGATCTGGCATCGGCGCAGGCGCTGAACGAAACACTGGCCCAGCATTTCAAGGAACAGCAGATCTACCGGATCGACCATTATCTGGGCAAAGAGACCGTGCAGAACCTGATGGCGGTGCGCTTTGGCAACATGCTGTTCGAACCGTTGTGGAATGCCCAATACGTCGATCACGTGCAGATCACCGTGGCCGAAACCGTGGGTGTCGAGGGCCGTGGCGAATACTATGACACATCCGGTGCGATGCGGGATATGGTGCAGAACCACCTGATGCAGCTGTTGTGCCTGATCGCGATGGAGCCGCCGTCGCGGTTTGATCCTGACGCGGTGCGCGACGAAAAGCTGAAGGTGATCCGGGCGCTGGACCCGGTCGATGCCAAGGACATCGTGCGGGGCCAGTATTCCGCGGAAGGCAAAACGCCGGGGTATCGCACCGAAGCGGGTGATCCTGACAGCCTGACCGAAAGCTACATCGCGATGAAGCTGTCGCTGTCGAACTGGCGGTGGGCGGGCACGCCGTTTTACCTGCGCACGGGCAAAAAGCTGAAAGCGCGGGCATCCGAGATCGCGGTGGTGTTCAAGGACGCGCCCCATTCGATCTTTGGCCAGGACGCAGGCCGGCACCGCAATATCCTGACGATCCGTCTGCAACCCAACGAGGGCATGCAATTGGGCGTTACGATCAAAGAGCCTGGCCCGGGGGGCATGCGCCTGATCGATGTGCCACTGGACATGACCTTCGCCGAGGCATTGGGACCGGACGCCGAAGATGTGCCGGACGCCTATGAACGCCTGATCATGGATGTGATCCGCGGCAACCAGACCTTGTTCATGCGCGGTGACGAAGTGGAAGCCGCCTGGGCCTGGACCGACCCGTTGATTGCGGGCTGGACCGAGGCGGCGGAGAGGCCCTTCGCATATGAACCGGGGTCCACCGGACCCGAAGAGGCGCAGATGCTTTTGCACCGGTCCGGGCGCCGCTGGCGTGAGATCCGCCCATGAACATCGTGGACTACGCCGACCGCGATATGCTGATGATTGATTTGGCCAACACACTGGCGGGCGATCTGAAAACGGCGCTGACCAACCACGACCGCGTCAGCCTGGCGGTGCCGGGCGGCACGACGCCGGCGCCGATGTTCGATTATCTGTCGGGCGCAGATATAGATTGGGCGCGGGTGACGGTGATGCTCACCGATGAGCGCTGGGTGCCTGAGGACAGCGACCGGTCAAACACCGGGCTGATCCGGCGCCATTTGCTGACCGGGCCGGCGGCGGCGGCGGATTTCGTGCCCTTTTACGGTGGGACAGACACGCCCGAGGGGTCGCTGAGCACGGTGGCGCAAGCCGTGACGCCGTTGTTGCCGATCTCGGTGATGGTGTTGGGAATGGGGACAGATATGCACACCGCCTCGATCTTTCCCGGTGCGGACCGGCTTGCCGATGCCCTTGCACCCGACGCCCCGCCCTTGATGGCGATGCGTGCGCCGGGCGCAGCCGAACCCCGCATCACCCTGACAGCACCCGTTTTGCAAGGTGCGATGGCGGTGCATCTTTTGATCACGGGGGCCGAAAAGCGCGCGGCCCTGGAACGTGCGGCACATCTGGCGCCTGCCGAAGCGCCCGTTGCGCTGATCTTGAAACACGCGACGATACATTGGGCGGAGTAGCCATGGATTGGTCAGTTCTGAACTCCCTGGGCCAGGCGGCAAAGGGCACCTCAATCCTGGGTCTGTTGGAAGATGACCCCGACCGTGCGGGGGCTTTCAGTGTTGCCGCCGGTGGGCTTTATTTCGACTATTCCAAAACCCAGATCACGCGCGAGATCCGCGAATTGCTGGTCGAGATGTTCGGTGCCGCCGATGTGCCCGCCCGGCGCGACGCGATGTTCAAAGGCGCAAAGATAAACGAGACCGAGGGCCGCGCGGTCTTGCACACCGCCTTGCGCGCTGGCGACGGCGCCCGTGTCGAAGTGGACGGCGAAGATGTCATGCCCGGGGTCCGCGCCACCCGCGACGCGATGCTGGCCTTTGCCGAAGACGTACGCTCGGGCGCCTATGCGCCCGATGGCAAGATCACCGATATCGTCAATATCGGCATCGGGGGGTCTGATCTGGGCCCGGTGATGGCGACCGCCGCGCTGGCGCCTTATGCCGACGGGCCGCGCACCCATTTCGTGTCGAACGTGGACGGGGCCCATGTGAACGATGTGCTTTTGGGCCTGACACCTGCGACGACGCTGGTGATCGTGGCATCCAAGACCTTTACCACGATTGAAACCATGACCAATGCGCGCACGGCGCGGGCCTGGCTGGAAGAGGGGTTGGGCGCCGAACGGGTCGGGGCGCATTTTGCAGCTCTGTCCTCGAACCTGGAAAAGACGGCCGACTTCGGGATTGATGCCTCCCGCGTGTTTGGCTTCGAAGATTGGGTCGGCGGGCGCTATTCGATGTGGGGCCCGATTGGCCTGTCGGTGGCGATGGCGATCGGCGACAAGGCGTTCCGTGCCTTTCTGGCGGGCGCCGAGGCGATGGACACACATTTCCGGGCCGCGGCGCCGTTGGAAAACCTGCCCGTCATGCTGGCGCTGGTCGGCATCTGGCACAACCAGGGGCAGGGGCATGCGACCCGGGCGGTGCTGCCCTATGAGCAGCGATTGGTGCGGCTGCCGGCCTATTTGCAGCAGTTGGAGATGGAGAGCAACGGCAAGGGGGTCGCGGTGGATGGGTCTGATTTGCCCGTCGCGTCGGGCCCCGTGGTCTGGGGCGAGCCCGGGACCAACGGCCAGCATGCGTTCTACCAGCTGATCCATCAGGGCACACGGGTGATCCCCTGCGAGTTCATGGTCGGTGCCGAGGCCCATGAACCCGCACTGAAACACCACCACGATTTGTTGATCGCCAATTGTCTGGCCCAGTCCGAAGCGCTGATGCGCGGGCGGACATTTGAAGAAGCCAAGGCCAAGATCGCGGACAGGTTTGAGGGCGCTGAACTGGACCGTCAGGCCCGCCACAGGGTGTTTCAGGGCAACCGGCCGTCCACAACGCTTGTCTACCCCAAGCTGACGCCCTTTGTGCTGGGCCAGATCGTGGCCCTTTATGAACACCGCGTGTTCGTGGAAGGCGTGATGCTGGGGATCAACTCGTTCGACCAATGGGGTGTCGAGTTGGGCAAGGAACTGGCGACATCTTTGAGCCCGGTCGTGACGGGCGAGGTGGCGGCGGCGACCAAGGATCCCTCAACCGCTGCATTGGTGGGCGTCATCCGCGCCAACCGCGACTAGGGGGCTCTGCCCCCGGCCTGCGGCCTCCCCCCGGAGTATTTTGGCCAGGATGAAGGCGTTTTGGTCGGCGCCAAACCCCCAAGGGCGAAGGTTGAACCCATAGACATCGACGCCCGCGCGCCCGGCGCCGGGCAGTGCAGGTCTACGGCGCAACCGCATGGGTTCGCCCTTAAGACACAGGGTTTTCAACCTTTGAGGGCCGCACGGTCGTGTGCCCTTGTGAGACATCACGCACCCGTGACGATTCCACTTGCCGCAGGGTCAAGTTTATGAAATCATTTCATTTGTTGGCGTCACAGAGTTTTGTATTCACGTCCCGACATACGGCGCTGGGGGTTTTGGGACAGGTCTTGGGGGACCAAACTGATGATGTTTAAACACCTAATCGCACTGGCGTCCGCTTTGTGCATTGCACAGGCAGCGCAAGCGGCGACGCTTTCTGCGCCAATGACAGCGACGGTCGGCGAGGTCGTAGAATTCACGCTGACCTACGACAATTTTGAACCGCCAGGGACCTACCGGATTGCTGCACAAACGCTTAAACCGCGCACCACCGGTGGGACCGTAACGGCAGATTCTCGTGGACAAGAGCTGACAGCGAAGGGAGGTTCGCTGACCTTCGGCGTGCTTTTCGACACCGTTGGCACGTTCACAGTGACCACTGCCAACTCGTTTCGCGTTAACATCTTGGAAACCGTGGTCGTCGGGACCGAAATCAAGTGGTGCCCGACGTTGACCCAGCCGTTCCGTCAATGCGCATTCGACATCGTAGAAGAGCAATATACGTATCGATTTACTGAACGGGTCAGTTCGAGCGCCTCGATCACCATTGTTGAACCGGCCCCAGCGCCGACCCCTGATCTGACACCTGTGCCGCTTCCTGCTTCGGGTCTTTTGTTGCTGGGAGCCTTGGGCGGGCTGGCGTTGCGCGCGCGGTCGCTCAAGTCGCGGCGTTAGCACCCACAAAAAGCGTTGCGCCCTGGCCTGGGCGCAACGCCTCGCGCCGCACCCGGTGCACAGCAGCCCGGTCGTAGGTTTCATTCACGGCGGTGAAAACTGCGCCCATATCCAGACTGTTTTGCCGCGCGATGTGCAGCGCCCATGCGCTGTCTTTGCCTTAAAGACCGCGACAAGATGGTGTGGGTTCACGCCAGGATCTTCACCAACGCAGCAAGCCCGTCGGTCAGCGCGGCGGGCCCCGGCGACAGGATCAGCGGCGATTTGATCTCATGGATGCGGCCCTCTTTGACCGCCGGGACCGTGTCCCAGCCCGGGCGGGCCGCGATTTTCTCAGGCCGGACCTTCTTGCCGCACCAGGATGCGATGATGACGTCGGGGGCCGCGGCGATGACCTGATCGGACGTGACGAACCGGTCTTTGGCAGCCGCTTCGCGCGCCAGATGCGCGAACACATCGCGACCACCCGCCAGTTCGACCAGTTCAGACACCCAAGCCAGGCCCGAAATCATCGGGTCGTCCCATTCTTCGAAGTAGACCTTGGGGCGGGTCCCGGGGGACTGGTGCCGCGTGTCGATATGCGCGCGCAAGTCGGCTGCAAGCGATTGGCCTTTGCCCGGTTCGCCAATCAGGGCGCCCAGGGTTTCGATCATCGCGAAAATGCCCGCCACACTACGTTGGTTGAAGCCATGGACCGCGACGCCCGCGCGCAGCAAATCGGCAGCGATCTCGGCTTGCAGGTCAGAGAATGTCAGCACCAAATCGGGCTCAAGTGCGAGGATCTTCGGCACGTCAGCCGAGGTGAACGCCCCCACCCGCGGCTTTTCGCGGCGCACCCGGGCCGGGCGTACCGCATAGCCCGTCACCCCGACGATCCGGTGGTCTTCGCCCATAAGATAAAGCGCTTCGACCGTTTCTTCGGTCAGACAGACAATGCGCTCTGGGGGAAATCGGATCATCGCAGACCTGGAGCGGGTGAAGGGAATCGAACCCTCGTCTTTAGCTTGGGAAGCTGCTGCTCTACCATTGAGCTACACCCGCATCTGCCAGAGCGCTTTGAATAAGCGCCGGCAGCGACCGGGTCAAGCGGCCGGCGCAGCGATTTGGGCTGGCCTTTGGCGCGCCTACCGGACGTGATATGGCCAGCGGACAGCGAAAGGAATGCGGTGTGGCAGTCAGACAGTTCGGTGGGTTGGCGGCATTCCTTGGGGTGATCTGGGCCGTGCAGGTCCTGAACCTGGTCACAGGCTATGCGCTTAACAGCTGGTTCGGTCTGATCCCCCGCGCCCTGGGCGGGCTGGACGGGATTGTGCTGATGCCGCTGTTGCACGGGTCGGTGGGGCATGCGGTGTCGAACTCGCTGCCGCTTGTGATCCTGGGCGCGGTGATGACCCTGACCGCACGGCGCGATGTCATCGCCGCCTCGGTCATCATTGTTCTGGTCTGTGGTCTTGGCGTCTGGATCTTCGGGCGCGCGGCTTTGCATGTGGGCGCGTCGGGGCTGGTGTTTGGGTGGTTCGCCTTCCTGATTGCGCGCGGTGTGGTGGAAAAACGCCTGATCCCTGTGGTTACGGCTCTTGGCGTCGGGGTGGTCTACGGCTCGCTGATCTGGGGTGTGTTCCCCGGCCAGCCCGGCGTGTCGTGGGAGGCGCATTTGTTCGGCGCCATGGGCGGGGTGCTGGCGGCCATCGCGCGGCACCGGTCGGCAGGCCCTTAAGGCGGGTCACGACACACAGCCGTTACATTCAACGGGGCATGGTGCGAAAAAAGGAGACACGTATGGGTGAAGCAGACGAAACCGCCGGGTTCGACTGGATGAAAGCCGAACTGGCCGACACGCTGGATGAAGATTACGAGCTGGAAATCTCTGAGCCAGCCCTGTCGATGGAAATTCGCAAGATCTACCGCGAGGCGCATCCTGAAACCATCGACCGGCGGGTCTATTTCACCGAGCTTTTGCGGCTGCAGTCAGAGCTGATCAAACTGCAAGACTGGGTCCAGCATACCGGCGAGAAGATCGTGGTGCTGTTTGAGGGGCGCGATTCCGCCGGCAAAGGCGGGGTGATCAAGCGGATCACCCAGCGGCTGAACCCGCGGGTCGCGCGGGTGGTGGCCTTGCCGGCCCCGTCTGACCGCGAAAAGTCGCAATGGTATTTCCAGCGCTATGTGCCGCATTTGCCCGCGGGCGGCGAGATCGTGCTGTTCGACCGGTCCTGGTACAACCGGGCGGGTGTGGAAAAGGTGATGGGCTTTGCATCTGACGAAGAGGTCGCGCAGTTTTTCAACGATGTGCCCGAATTTGAGCGGATGCTGGTGGGGTCGGGCATAAGGCTGATCAAATACTGGTTTTCGATCACTGATGAAGAACAGCAGATGCGGTTTTTGATGCGCATCCACGATCCCTTGAAGCAGTGGAAATTGTCGCCGATGGATTTGCAGTCGCGCATTCGGTGGGAGGATTACACCAAGGCCAAAGAGGAGATGCTGGCGCGCACGAATATTCCTGAAGCGCCGTGGTATCTGGTCGAGGCCAACGACAAAAAGCGCGCGCGGTTGAACTGCATGGCGCATCTGCTGGACCAGATCCCCTATGAGGCTGTCCCGCATGAGGAGATTACGCTGCCCGACCGGGTTTATAACAAGGAATATGAGCGGCGCACCCTGCCTGATGAGCTATACGTGCCGGAGCGGTACTAAGGGTGGGCGCGGTGGATTTAACTGGTCGGTCTTGATGGCCGGTTTGCGGACAAAACGGCCGTTGGCTCAAGGTCCGCTTTGGAGCTTGGCCAACGGACTAGGCTTTATTGAGGTGCCGCCTACCCGTTCAAGTCAAACGTTCGACCAATTGCTTGCGTGAGCAAGCCCAACAGGACCAATTGCAGTAACGTGTAGAGTCCGTTGATCAACACAAGGAGTAACTTGGCGTAGACCGAAATTTGTGGCGAGAGGCTGTTCTTCGGCAAGCTATCAACTCCCAACACAAAAAGTGGATTGAATAGTTTTCTAGCAATTACGGTGTAGATTTCGATTATGTCTTCGAGACACCTGATATCTACTTGTAAAACGACCATGACTAGAGCGAAGCAAATCAAATGAAGTGTCAAAAGAAGTAAGATTGGTCGGAGTACGGAATGCCCGAATTCGCTACCAATATCGTATAGTAGCGACAGAAAACCCATAAAGCCACTGATCTGACCACTCTTGCGCTTCGCCCTGTTTTGAAACAGGTGTATGTAGCCGAGTGTTTGCCGAGACACCTTTCCTGACAGTATCTCCATTAAATTTCGGTAGCTGTGCTCCGCGCGGGCTGCAGATACGTCCTCAAACTTTATTTTGCTCCAGTTTGTATCATTACTCAGAGTTACGCCATCAACCTCTGGAGCGAGACCAAAGTGGATATTACGGAAGTCGGTGGGGCCGGAAAATACTCTTCTCGCAATGGAGAACCGGTCGGCAAATACATTGCTTCTGAAATTTGCTCTCTTTATTTCGGAACTATCGACGCCGGAGTTCTCGCTAGCGAAGAGCGCTGGTCCGGAGAATTTGTTGGCCATCAGCCTGAGCGTTTCACCGAATGATGCTTTCGTCCCGAATACGCTACGAAAGTCATTGTTGGCTATCCAAACCACCCCCTCGAACTTCGCGTCTCGAAATGTGATGTCGGAACTGAAAGCACAACTATCAATCCAAAGTGACCAACAGTTAGTTGTGGTTTGCCAAACGGCCTTCCCGTCTTCGTCAAACCATTTCTCCTGAAAGGTGGGTTCTTCCACCATCCGGTTGGTGGAAGAGCCTTCTGGCTTCTGCAGAAAAACCGCTCCGTCAAAGTTACAAGGTCCGGCGAACCTGCACTCAACAAACTTGATAGGAGGAAGCGTTCTTCCAGAAAGATCTAACTCTTGAAACGTACAGCCTTTGAAAACCAACCGTTTAGCTTCAGGATTAGCATTGATAACGTCAATGATTGTGCCAGTATCGAAGCTGGCAGACTCGTAGTTCATTTATATCACCCTCGTCCGTCAGGCCAATACTCAGTAAACCTAAAGGAATTCAATAGTTTAAGATGTCATTCGAAATCAAATCGGTTCAACTTCGTCATCTACCTCGTGTGCCGCCTAGTACTTCTCAGCTTTTGCAGAGGTTGCCGTACAAGACATACTTTTTGCAAGACCCACCGCAATCTCTACCGATGATGATAGAGAACGACTACTTGCAGTCTGACTTTTGGTCCTTCATGTCAGTCAAGTTGGCGGATCTTGAGTTTGATCTCGAAGAAATCGATCTGGGATATGCAGTGATTGATGCTCAGATCGAGGGGGAAAATGGCTTCACAGCGTCTATGCCATTCACGATATGTTCGCACTTCCGATTTGCTGGGCAGCGCATTTTGGGCCCCTTTGTGGCGGGTCATCAGGCCGGTTTGTCGATGCTTCAATCTCACCGCGAACCAAAGTACGCGCGCTACTATATCGATCGAAAGTACTCTGATTTGTGGAGCGCAGAAATTCAGACTCGTTTAATATCAGGAATACTCGCATCGGCCCGATCTACAGTTGATAGGTTCATACCCGCACTACCCGATCGAGGGCGCCCGGCAGAGCTATGGCCGAACTCAAACATTGCGCGCCTGTTGACAGGCGGCGACATTGCTGATGCTGCCAACGGATTCATTGACCACAGAACCGTTCCATATAACCGTTTGAGGTCTGCTCCTTTCTCTGTGTCACCGTGTCTTTTTAGACGAAATGGAATTTCGGCACCCGAGTTCTTTGGTGACTTCACCTACTACGAATTGAGTTTAGACGAATACGCCGAATATACTATTGATGATCGGTTACTTTTGCTTCTTGACTTATTGAGGCGGTCAGGGCCACTTTATCGTTCTTCGACTTCCGGAATCTCTGAAGGCGTCTTGTTCGACCCACAGAAAAACTTAGAGTTTGCTGATGAGTTTTTTTCACGATTTTTGTAGAGTCCACTCGATTGACCTGAATGCAAATAGGCCGAATGTCGTCGGTATCGGTCAACCGGTTGTGGATACTGGGATCAACATTGATAGTGAATTTGTGTGGGAGGCGGTCCAGCCTTGCCGTGTCACGCGTCATGTAGGCGGGTCATCTCTCAACACATTGAGAACGTTGAAATATCTTGGATGCTCGGCTTCGTTTGTGTCGGCAATCGGGCAAGATCCAGAAGCGCACATGGTAGCCAAATGCCTTAGGGAGGAAGGAATTGATACGACTATGCTTAGATCGATGCCAGAGTTTGCCTGCAATCAAGCATACATTATTTCTTCGAGCACTCGATTTGAGAAGACCATTTTTTTGCATCGTCAGAGTGTTGATTTTGGCCTCGAAGAACGCGACGTAGATGATATTCGGAAAGCTGACGTCATACACTTCAACGGTTACTTTAATGATTTCTTTACGTCAGCGCTAAAGCATATTGATCGCGACAAAACAAGGATTTCGATCAACTGCGGACTCGGCCCTCAGTCGAATGATGCGTTTAATGCTATGAAGACAGCAAACACCGTTGTCGCGAGCCGGGACTTCTGCGCGAAATATTCCTCTAACGGGGCTGATGAGTGTGCTTCGCACTTTTTTGCGTCTTCGGAGTTTGCGGAGTTATTTGTGGTCACGAGCGGTGCGAAGGGTGGTCAATACTTCCTCAAATCTGGAGAAACTTGTACGTTTGAAGCAAATAGTGCGGTTGTAAAGAACACCACCGGCGCGGGTGATGCCTTCCATGCTGGAGTTTTGTTCGGGCAGTTGTACAGTTTGGACCCTTCGGAGTACTTTTCATTGGCGTCTTGGCTCGGGTCGCGATGTTGCGAGACGGATGCGCCAGTGTTTTTCCTTTGACCCGCATCTCTCATTGGTATTGATGCTTTTCGACAGACCATTCAAAAACGATGATCTATGAGAGTTGCGCCGTCTGGTCGGGCAAGCCAAAGAACTTCGTTGTTAAGCGCTTGCGAAACTGTCTCCCAAAGCTTCGTTCTCGCTTGGTCCGCGTTCTAAGAATCCGCGGAGACCAGACATTCGCTGCAGAGTGACTAAGGTGCAGGTTGGGCTCAAATCCGCCATTCGAGATGTTGCGGCGAAGGGCCGGTGGTCGCGATATTGCGCAGACTTGGATGCTACAAAGCCCGGCTTATGACCGGCGCCGCCTGCGCCTGCCGCCGCCCTCTGCGTCGCCCGCGTTGAAGCTGACGTCGGGCAGGTCCACCACGCCGTTCAAAATCGGAAACGGATCAGCCGCATTGGGCATCGCAGAGGCATTGACGAAATGTTCCTGAAAGCGCGGCTCGATCGCGGTTTCGACCTTTTCGATCTGGCGCACGGTGGCTTCGATCTCGGCCCGGGCATCGATGTTCAACAATGCAATCCGCGCGCCGGTGCCTGCCGCATTCCCCGCCGACGTGACCTTGTCGAGCGGGCAATCGGGAATCATCCCCAGCACCATCGCGTGTTTGGGCGAGATATGGGCGCCGAAGGCCCCGGCCAGCACCACCCGGTCGACCGTGTCGGTGGCGCGTTTGTCCATTAACAACCGCGCGCCGGCGTAAAGCGCAGCCTTGGCCATTTGGATGGCGCGGATGTCGGGGTTGGTGACGGTGATCTGTGTGTCGCCATCGTCCCACAGCACATAGGCCCAGGTGCGCCCATCGGCGATGATCCGGTCGGTCCCGGTTTGCTCGGGCGAGCCGATCAGCCCGCTGGCATCCACCAGCCCCGCGATGCGCATCTCGGCAATCGCTTCGATGATGCCTGAGCCGCAAATGCCGGTCACACCCGTGGCCGCGGCGGCCTCGGCAAAGCCCGGGTCATCGGACCATACCTCAGACCCGATCACGCGAAAGCGCGGCTCTTTGGTGGCAGGATCGATCTCAACCCGTTCGATTGCGCCGGGGGCCGCACGTTGGCCAGATGAGATTTGCGCGCCTTCAAACGCGGGGCCGGTGGGCGAGGAACAGGCCATAACCCCGTCGCGGTTGCCCAGCTGAATCTCGGCATTGGTGCCCACATCGACCACCAGCACAAGGTCATCGGATTTGTCGGGGGCTTCTGACAGGGTCACGGCGGCGGCATCGGCCCCCACGTGGCCGGCCACGCAGGGCAGAAGATAGACACGTGCGGCCGGGTGCCAGCCCAACGACAATTCGGATGCGGCCAGATCCAGCGCATTGGACGTGGCCAGCGCAAAGGGCGCCTGACCGAGTTCATATGGGTCCACACCGATCAGCAAATGGTGCATCACCGGGTTGCACACGATCACCCCGTCAAGGATCAGGTCGGTCTCGATCCCGGCGTCCCTTGCGATCTCGGCACTGAGTGTCGCGATGCCGTCGCGCACGGCTTCCGTCATCGTCTGGGCCCCGTCGGCGTTCATCATCGCGTAAGACACCCGGCTCATCAGGTCTTCGCCGTAGCGGATCTGCGGGTTCATCACCCCCGCCGAGGCCAAAACCTCGCCCGAGGTCAGATCGCTCAGATGGGCCGCGATCGTGGTCGAGCCAAGATCAATCGCCAGCCCGTAGATGCGCCCGTCATAGAACCCCGGCCAAAGACGCAGGATGCGCGGTGCGCCCTTTGGGCCCTGATGGACCGCAACCGTGACGGTCCAGGCGCCGTCGCGCAACACCGGCTGTAGCCGTGTCAGTGTGGCAAGATCGATCGTCGGCTCTTTGATCTGCCATTGCGTTTCAAGCGCCTGTGCGAGGCGTTCAAAATCGCCCGTGGGGTCGTGCATGTCCGGCTCGGCAACCTCGACATAATAAAGGCGCACGGCGGGGTTCAGGGTGATGTCGCGCGCTTCAGCGCGTTTGCGCACGACCTGCCGGTGAACCTGACTTTCGGCGGGCACATCGATCACGATATCGGACTGGATTTGCGCCTGACAGCCCAACCGACGCCCTTCGGCCAGCCCGCGCTTTTCGTCATAGCGCGCTTCGACCGCATTCCAGGGCGACAGGGCGTCTTCGGCCACCTGAAGCCCGTGTTTTGGAAAGTCGCCCTGGCCCGGCGAGACCTGGCATTTCGAACAGATGCCGCGGCCGCCGCAGACTGAATCGAGATCAACCCCCAGGGCGCGGGCCGCATCGAGGACACGGGTGCCCTGCGCGACACGCCCGCGCTTGCCCGACGGCGTGAAGATGACGAGAGGATCAGTCATTTTGTCTCAAATCCCAATGAAAACCCTGCCACGAAATGACCCGGTGGCGCGCGCTTTGCGGCCTCTATTTCACCAATCTTTACCGTCACACCAGACCTTGCTTCCGGTGTTGGTTTGGAAGGGTAACGCGTATGTTTGTATATGGTCCTGTCGTCGCAGTTTGCTATTTGGCACTGCAACTTTCTGTCTTGTTCTGGGGCGCGACGCCCTGGCGCACCGCGGGACAGGCCCCGCTTTGGCTTCTGGGCGGTGCGACGGTCGTGTCTGTGGTTCTCGGGGCGTTTGGTGTCCCCTTTGCCCAGATGCTCATGTGGCTGAGCCTGCCGGTCATCACAGCCTATCTCGCCTGTTTGTGGTTGGCGTATTTCCTGGCCCAGGGACGCACTGACGCGGCCTAGCCAAGCCCCAACATGGCCCCGCCCCAGATCCACACCATCAGCGGGACCGGCAAAACGGCGAGACCGATTGTCAGAACCGTCCAGCCGGGGTGAAACACGCGGCTGAGCCCGGCCAGCAAGGCCAGACCGCCGCCGCCCCCGATAAGGCCGTTGCCGGGGATGTTCAAGAGAACCGCCAAAAGCACGTAGCGACCCCGCCCCGTCAGGGCATGGGCCCACCGGGGCAGAGCACTTTCGAGGGCAACAAGGCGGTCGGCCCGCGACATCGGCGCGATCCGCTCGATCAGGCGGCAGGCCCGGTGCAGGCGCAAATCCTGAAACAACCGGTGCAACCAGCGGTCTGGCAGACATTGACCCGCCCCATAGGCCAAAGCGAGCCCGGCCAGCGTGGCCAGATAGACAAAGGGCGCCACCGTTTCGCCGCGAAACACCAACAAGGCGATGCCGATCTCGATCCCCGGCACAAAGGGCACCGCGATCAACACGGCATAAACGATCAAAAACACCGCGATGGCGCCGATCATCATGCCGGTCGAAATATCCTCGGCGACGTCTCTTGCCGAGCCGAGCGCCCAGTCCATCGCGGTTGCCAACCCAAAGGCGACCGCGGCAATCACACCGATCCGAACGGCTGTCCACAACACCGAAACCCAAAGGGGCCGGGGCGCGCGCGGGGGACGAAGGGTTGGGGTCATGACGATGAGCATGACGCGAAAGCACCCGCCGCGAAAGGCAGGGCTTCCTTACCTTTGACGCAAATGCGCGCGGCCTGTGCCGGGTTGGCTCTGTCATGAAGGCCGATCCGGGCCGCTTATCCGGCCCGGCGGCGGCGGCGTTCACCCCGACCACCGCGTCCGCCTGTTGCGCCGCCTGCGGTCTTGTTCAGCCGGATCCAGGCGGCCCCCGACGGGTCCTGGTTCATCAGAAAATCCGCCGCCTTGATCGACACGATTTCTTCGGACGTCACGCCGTATTTGCCGCCGATCCCCAAAAGCGGCCCAAGCTTGGCTAGATCGACATCTCCGGCGGGCACCACACCCAAGGCGGCCAGCCGCGTCAGGCGTTCGGTCACAAGATCTTCTGTGGTGCCCATGCCCACAAGGGCCGCGGCCGCACGGTGATCAATGTCGTCGGGGATGTTCAGGCCCGCCGCGCGCAACTCATCCAGCCGGTCCGTGACCGCCTTTTTCGACGGCGGCAAGGTCACGGGGTTCATGATGGCGCTGGTCATTCCTGCGGCGGAGGCCATGGCCAGAAACGCGTTGTTGATCCCGTGCCGGTTGGGCAGCCCGAACGAGATATTGGACGCCCCGCAGGTGGTGTTGACGCCCAATTCTTCGCGCAGCCGCCGGACCAGCGTGAACACCTGCTGGCCTGCCGTCGCCATTGCCCCGATGGGCATCACCAGCGGGTCGACGACGATGTCATGGGCGGGGATGCCGTAATCGGCGGCATGTTGGACGATTTTCTTGGCCACTGCGAACCGCACATCGGGGTCTTCGGAAATCCCGGTGTCATCGTTGGAAATGGCCACAACCGGAACGTCATACTTCTTGACCAGGGGCAGCACGGTTTCCAGACGGTCTTCTTCGCCGGTCACCGAATTGACCAGGGGCCGGCCCTTGGCCGTCTCAAGCCCAGTTTCGAGCGCGCCGGGCACCGAACTGTCGATACAAAGCGGGACATCGACCAGGCCTTGGACCAGCTCGATCATCTTCTTCATCAAGGGCGGTTCAGTCTCGTTGGGATCGGGGTTGGAGTTATAGACAACGCCCGCATTCACATCCAACACCGCCGCCCCGCACGCCACCTGTTGGACGGCATCCTTTTCAACGGTGGAAAAATCGCCCGCTTCCAGCTCGGCGGCCAGTTTCTTGCGGCCCGTGGGGTTGATCCGCTCGCCGATCACGCAAAACGGCTCTTCAAAGCCGATGGTGACGGTCTTGGTTTCAGACGCAACGATGGTGCGGGTCATTTCGGGGTCCTTTACTGGGCCGCGGCAGCGGGCATCTGTGCCCCGGCCCATTCAGCGGATTTGGTGATCCCGCCAAGCGGGAAGAGATGGAGTTTCTCGATGGCGAAATCGGGGTTGGCGGCTTTATGGGCGGCCAAGGCGCCGACCACGTCATCGGGGGTGTAAGGCAAAAGCAGTTTCGTGACATCCAGCGCGCGGCGTTCCAGCACGCGCAAGCTGGGGCCGACGCCGCAAGCAATGGCAAACTTGATCAGCGTTTGCAGTTTGGCTGGTCCCGCGATGCCGATGTGCACAGGCAGGGTGATGCCGATGTCGCGCAAATGATCGGCCCAGGCGATGATCGGATCAGCCTCAAACGCGAACTGGGTCACGATCGCCATCTGGGCATCGGTGAACTTGGCGAAATTCTCTTTCCAATGAAGGGCTTCTGTGACGGTCTTCATGGACCCGTCGGCATCAATGTCACGGTTGCCCTCGGGATGGCCCGCCACATGCAAATGCGTGAACCCTGCGCGGTCAAAGGCGCCCGTGGCCAGAAGGTCCATCGACGAGGCAAAATCGCCCACTGGGGCGTCGACGCCGCCGGCCAGAACCAGCGCTTCGGTGACATTGGCCTCGCCTTGATAGCGCGCGATCCAGTCTTCCAGCGTCGCTTGATCGGCAATGATGCGGGCGGGAAAATGCGGCATCACCCGGAACCCGTCTGCGGCCAGTCGGGCCGCGGTTGTGACCATTTCGTCAATCGGCGTGCCGTCCAGATGGGCGATATAGACCCGGGTGCCGCCCGGCAGGATGGCTTTGAAATCGTCGATCTTGGCGGCGGTGCGCGGCATCACCTCGATCGAGAAATCCGCGACAAAATCGCTGGTCGCGCGCGCAGGTGCCGGGGTCTCGGCGGCCGGTTTGCGAAAATTCAAAAGCGCCATTGTTCTCTCCCAGATCCCCAGGTTCACGCGCGCCCGCCATTGGCGATCAGCGCTTTGAGCCGTTCGGTGTCGTATTCGGCTTCCAACCGCGCGGCTTCGGCATCGGCAACAGCGCTGTCTTCACCGTCAATCTGTACCGGCCCGGCCTTGCGCCATTCTTCCAGATAGGCATCCGTGCCCGTCACGCCCGATTTCATCGCGGCCCGGTCAATCGCCTGTTCGAACCGCATGTCGAGGGGTTTTTTGACCCCCCGGCGGCCCCGTCCGACGATGACTTGCGCGGGAATATCGCGCCAATAAACGATTGTGACGTCCGCCATACCTTCTCCTTCCCACCCGTCTACGCTGCCCATGACCCCGGCGGGCGGCGATTTTCGACATCGCAGGTGCTGAACACGACTTGGCCCCTATGTGACCGGCGCCGGGGCCGGGGTCCAATGAAAGTGTCTCACAATCATTCTGCGCCCCATTCAAGCGCGACAGGCGTCTTGCGCGACGGCCCATCGGTCTATTAGGGTCAAATCAACACCGAATTGGAGGGCGACATGCCGCCCGAACCGCCACGCGGGGCAGGGCCGTTTCCGGCCCCTGTCGACCGCGCACCAGAAAAGCGACCCGATCCCGCCGATTTATACGCGGCGCTGGATCTTGGCACAAACTCGTGCCGGATGCTGATTGCCCAGCCGAAGGGCAATCAGTTCCACGTCGTGGACAGCTTTTCGAAGTCCGTTCAGCTGGGCCAGGGGCTGGAAAAATCGGGACGCCTGTCGCGGGCCGCGATCAATCGCACGGTCCAGGCCATGCGCATCTGCAAAAAGAAGATCGGCCAGCACGATGTGCGCCGCATGCGGTTTGTGGCGACAGAAGCCTGCAGGCGGGCGTCCAATGGCGCCGAATTTGTGGCCCAGGTGGAACGCGAAACCGGGATCACGCTGGACATCATCGAACCCGAAGAGGAAGCGCGCCTGGCGGTGGTGTCCTGCGCGCCCTTGGTGTCGACCCGGACCGATCAGCTGCTGGTCGTCGATATCGGCGGTGGCTCGACCGAGCTTGTCTGGATCGATCTGAGCCGTGTGCCGCGGGTGGAACGGCCCCGCGCGATCATGCGGCTTCACGCGGGCTTCAAACCCGACATGGCCTCACCCTTTCCGGCCGCCCGCGTCGTAGACTGGATTTCGGTGCCGTTGGGCGTGGCGACCCTGCGCGATCAATTCAACGATGTGGTCGATGACCCGGGCCGGTTCGCCCTGATGAGCTGGTTTTTCGAAGAAAAGCTCGCCGGTTTTTCGCCCTATGAGGCCGAACAGGCCCGCGAGGGGTTTCAGGTGATCGGCACCTCGGGCACCGTGACCACCGTGGCGGCCAGCCATCTGGGGCTCAGACGCTATGATCGCAACAAGGTCGATGGTCTTCGGATGACGTCTGACCAGATCGACAAGGTGATCCGGTCCTACCTGGAACTGGGCCCTGACGGGCGGCGGGCGGACCCGCGCATTGGCCGCGACCGGCAAGCGCTGATCATGTCGGGGGCCGCAATTTTGCAAGCCCTTTTGCGGGTCTGGCCCACCGACCGATTGTCGGTGGCCGACCGGGGCCTGCGCGAAGGGTTGTTATATGCGCAAATGTCCGCAGATGGGGTGCTTGATGATGGTCCGTATTGACCGCGATCGGAGGGCCCAAGTTTCTTTGAAAGAAACTTGCAAATTCCTTTGGAAGGAATTTGGGGCGCAGCACAAATGGTAAAGAAAACCTCAGGCCGGGGGCAGCGTGACCTTAAGGTGAAGGTCAAATCCGCACGCGGGCGCAAATTGTCGTCAACCCGTTGGCTCGAACGTCAGCTCAATGACCCTTATGTGCGCCGGGCCAAGGCGGACGGCTACCGGGGCCGGGCGGCCTACAAGATCCTCGAACTGGATGACAAATACGGCTTTCTGACGCCCGGCGCGCGCGTGGTCGATCTGGGCGCCGCGCCTGGGGGCTGGGCACAGGTCGCGGTGCGCCGGATCAATTCTGATGGCGCATCATCCGGCAAGCCCGAAGGGCTGTTGATCGGGGTTGATCTGCAGCCGATCGATCCCGTGCCGGGGGCCACGTTCCATGTTCTGGATTTTCTGGATGAAGGCGCTGACGACAAGGTCAAAGCCTGGCTTGGCGGGCCGGCTGATGTCGTGATGTCGGACATGGCGGCGGCCTCGTCCGGGCATAAGGCCACCGACCACTTGCGGATCATCACGCTGTGTGAAGCCGCCGCCGAGTTTGCCTTTGATGTGCTGACACCCGGCGGGACCTTCGTGGCCAAAGTGCTGGCCGGTGGTGCTGAGGGGACGCTTCAGGCCACGCTGAAAAAACGGTTCGAGAAGGTTGCGAATGTGAAACCGCCCGCATCCCGGTCCGACAGTTCCGAAAAGTTCGTCGTTGCGCAGGGGTTCCGCGGGGCCGGGCCGGCATAAGGCTGCTCAAACCGGGGGATCAGACTTGCAGACCGCGCCCAATTGACGGCAGATGGCACTGACAAAGCCGTGAGGGGGGAAGTGTCATGGGTCAGTCCGGGAAATGGACGCGTTCGGTTTGCGCGCTTGCGGCCGCCGCAAGCCTTGCCGCCTGCGGGAGCGAGGGCACTTTGCTGGTGCAACCGGTCGAGTTTACCGGGCCGGTGACGTCGGCTGATTACATCGGCAAAACATTCCCGGTCTTCTTCCTGCTTGGGGAAAGCGGCGACCCCTCGGCCCGCACCTTCGCCGGTGAAGGCACGATCACCTATAATTCAGCCGATACCCTGACCCTGCGCCTGCCCGGCGCCTCGGCGGTTACACTGACACGCAGCGGCTCAAGCGCATTGGGCACGTCTTATAGCGGTCTGACGGATGGGTCCGATCCGGTTGAGGTGCTGGTCTCTGATTTTGCAAGCACGGAAGCCTTCCGGCTGATCAGCACGGCGGACCCCGACCTGACCGTGCTGGGTGGGTTTGGTTTTGAGACTGCGGCGGACGACCGGCCTGCAAGCGGGACCTACAGCACTGCGGGGGCTGTGTTTCTGACGGCTGAAAATGTGTCGGCCTTTCTGCCCGCCGCCGGCAGCGGGACCTTGACGGCGGATTTCGTAAACGGGGACATCAGCGGCACGCTCTTGGACGCCGACCCGGTGGCTGTCGCGCTGGCGGGCGACAACCTTACGCCCGATGATCTTGCCATGACGTTTTTTCTGGAAAACGGCGTGATCACCCAGGCCGGTTTCCGCGGCGGCGTCGGTGTGTCGGCTGAACTGAACGTCGATGGAGGCCCGCCGGTCGTTCTTGGCACGACGGTGACGGGCGACGGTGCGGAAGGGGCGTTTTACGGCGATGCGGCCGAGGTCGTTGCGGGCACGTTCGAAGCCGATGTCCGCCTGACCGATAGCGGTGGCACATTGGTGGATCTGGACACTGCCGGTCTGGTGTCCGGCGGGCGCACAGGTCCCTGAGGTCACCCCGGTCGCGCCGGGGGCCGCATGGTCTTCGCGCCGACCCGAGCGCCCATATTTAAGGCGAAGACGTTCAGGTTTGTGCAGTGCAGTGGCACTCCGCCCCGCGCCCAAAGCGCGCGGGGCGCGCGCAGGAATGGCAGGGCTGGCTGCGGATGTCCGTTTGACGAAACACCATGACCCGCTGTCATGGTAAATCGAAAAAGCAGTTTTTATTCAGTAGCTTGCAAGTTCTCTGATCGCGGTCAGGCCCGGCCCGAGGATCTGTCTTTACAGGTTTTGACCCTGCCGGGGTCGCGACGTCCGGCCGCCGTCGCGACCGAAGGCCTGCCGCCAAAGCAAGGGCAGCCACCGTCAAAGAGAGTTGCCAGCTTGCGGATTTGGGTGTCTACTTTTTGAACAGGGCGACGACAAAGATCCGCCCCAACAGAACCAAAACACGGGAGAACATCATGTTCCTGACGCGGAAATTCGCCGCGACGCTCCTGTCTGCCACATTGCTGGCAGGTGGGGCGGCGGCCCAAACACTCGTTTATTGTTCCGAAGGCAGCCCCGAGGGCTTTGACCCAGCGCTGTACACAGCTGGGACGACCTTTGATGCCTCAAGCCGGCAGATCTACAACAAGCTGGTCGAATTCGCGCCGGGCACCACGACCATCGAGCCGGCCCTGGCCGAAAGCTGGGAGGTGTCCGACGACGGCCTTGAATATACCTTCAATCTGCGACCCGGTGTTTCGTTTCATTCCAATGAGATGTTCACGCCGACCCGCGACTTTAACGCTGACGACGTGATTTTCAGCTTTGAACGCCAGCGCCTGGAAGATCACCCCTATCATTCGGTGTCAGGCGGCACCTGGGAATATTTCGGCGGCATGTCGATGCCCGATCTGATCCAGTCGGTCGAAAAGGTCGACGATATGACGGTGAAGTTCATCCTCAGCCGTCCTGAGGCGCCGATGATCGCAAACCTTGGGATGGATTTCGCGTCGATCCTGTCGGCCGAATACGGTGATGCCATGGCCGCGGCCGGAACGCCGGAAATGCTGAACCAGGCGCCCATTGGCACGGGGCCGTTTTCCTTCGTGGCCTACCAGAAGGATGCGGTGATCCGCTATGCAGCCAACCCCGACTATTGGGAAGGCCCGGTGGCGTTTGACAATCTGGTCTTCGCGATCACGCCGGATGCATCGGTGCGCTACCAGAAACTGCAGGCCGGGGAATGCCATGTGATGCCTTATCCGGCACCCGCTGACATTCAGGCAATGATCGATGACCCGGATATCAACGTGATGAGCCAGGAGGGTCTTAACGTGGGCTATCTGGCCTATAACACGACGATCCCGCCTTATGATAACGCCAATGTGCGCCGTGCGCTGAACATGGCGATCGACAAGCAGTCGATCATTGATGTCGTCTTCCAAGGCTCTGGCAAGATTGCGAAAAACCCGATCCCGCCGACCATGTGGTCCTACAAGGAAGACACGGTCGATGACCCTTACGATCCTGCAACGGCGCGCGCGATGCTGGCGGCAGAAGGTGTTGAGGGGCTGGAGATGAAGGTCTGGGCGATGCCGGTGCAGCGGCCCTACAATCCCAATGCGCGGCGGATGGCCGAGCTCATTCAGGCCGACATGGCCGAGATTGGCGTGACGGTCGAAATCGTGTCCTACGAATGGGGCGAATACCTCAGCCGGTCGCGTGAATTGGACCGCGATGGGGCAATCCTTCTGGGTTGGACGGGCGACAACGGCGATCCCGACAACTTCCTGGCCGTCCTTCTGGGCTGCGATGGGGTGACCCGGTCGAACCGCGCTCAATGGTGTTACCAGCCGTTCGACGATCTGGTGCAAAAGGCCAAAACCGTCTCGGACCAGGCCGAGCGGACAGCGCTTTACGAAGAGGCGCAAGCCATCTTCAAAGACCAGGCGCCCTGGGCGACCATCGCCCATTCGGTGGTCTTCAAGCCCATGCGCAACGAGGTGCAGGGATTTGTGATCGACCCCTTCGGTGGTCACATCTTCAAGACCATCTCGTTGGCTGAATAAGTATTGGGCCGGCCGGGGCATGTCCCCGGCCGGTCTTTTCGGGGCGCGATTTTGGATCGTTACAGCGAATTGCGGGGCGTCGCGAAGACGCTGGGGGTTGAGGCGGCCGCCTTGGTCCCTGGCCCGAATTTTGAGCGTCTTTACGCGAAAGCCTTTGCGTCGCATGAGCGGCCTTTCGTGATTGTCATTCCCGCGGATGGCCCGCCTGCGGCGATTGTGCCGAACCTTGAGTTGTCGTCCTTCGCGCTGATCGATTTCGAAGGCGAAGTGTTCGATTGGCGCGATCAGGATGGCTATCAGGCCGCATTCGATGCGCTGATGGCGCATATGCCGCTGTCCTCACTGGCCGTCGAAGGCCAGGTGATGCGGGTCTTTGTGCACCATGCATTCCTGAACGCAGCACCTGGCTTGCGGATTATCGACGGCGAACAGGGGATTTCGGGGCTCAGGCTGCGCAAAACCGACGCCGAGATCGCCGCGATTGAACGGGCCGTGGTCATGGCGGAGACGGCTTTGGAAGAAACGCTAACCCAAGTGCGCGCGGGCCAGACCGAAAAGCATGTCGAAAGCCTTTTGACCCAGGCGCTGTTTCGCGCAGGCGCCGAAGCCCATGCGTTCGATCCGCTGGTCGCCTCGGGCGATCATTCGGCCCGTGCCCATGCGGCGGCGCGGGTGGACGGTGTGTTAGACCGCGGCGACGCGCTTTTGATCGACTTTGGCGCGCGCGCAGGCGGGGTGGTGTCCGACCTGACCCGCACGGTGTTTGTCGGCCACGCCACAGATGAGGCCCAAGCGGTCTATGACACGGTGCTGCGCGCCAACTTGGCCGGTCACGCGGCGACACGGGCAGGGGCCACGGCCCATGATGTGGACGACACCGTGATCTCTATCCTCGAAGCGTCGCCTTACGCCGACCGGATCCGCACCAAGACCGGCCACGGCATGGGCCGCGAGGTGCATGAGGCGCCGTATATCATGCGCGGCAACCATCAGGTGCTGGAGCCGGGCATGGTCTTCACCATCGAGCCGGGGCTTTACAAGGAGGGCGCCTTCGGTGTGCGCATCGAAGACGATGTGGTGGTGACTGAGGCAGGCTGCCGGTCGCTGACGCGTTTTCCCAAAGCGCTGCAGGTGGTCGGATGATCGGGTTTTTACTGCGCCGTTTGCTGACGTTTCTGCCGACGTTTTTCGGCGTGACCATCATTTCTTTCGCCTTCATCCGCGTGCTGCCGGGCGATCCGATCATCGTCATGGCGGGTGAGCGGGGCATGTCAGATGAACGCTACGCTGAATTGCAGGCCCAGTTCGGCTTTGACCGGCCCCTGTTGCAGCAATACGGCGAGTTTTTGTGGAACGTATTGCAGGGCGATCTGGGCAATTCCTTCGTCACAAAGCGCCCGGTCTGGGATGAGTTTTTCACGCTGTTCCCTGCCACTTTGGAACTGTCGCTGTGTGCGATGATATTCGCGGTGGCCTTGGGTCTGCCCGCAGGCGTGATTGCGGCGGTGAACCGGGGCAAGTTTTTTGACCGCGCGCTGATGACCACGGCCCTTGTGGGTTATTCGATGCCGATCTTCTGGTGGGCTTTGCTTTTGATCATCGTCTTTTCGGGCATGTGGGGGCTGACGCCGGTATCGGGGCGCATTTCGCTTTTGTATTTCTTTGATGATGTCACGGGCTTCATGCTGATCGACAGTCTGTTGTCGGGCCAGGAAGGGGCGTTTCATTCGGCGGTGAACCACCTGATCTTGCCGACGATTGTGCTGGGCACCATTCCCTTGGCGGTGATTGCGCGACAGACCCGGTCGGCCATGCTTGAAGTTCTGTCCGAAGATTACATCCGGACTGCCCGCGCCAAGGGGCTGGCCCCTGCGCGGGTCACGGGCATCCATGCGCTGAGAAATGCGATGATCCCGGTGATCACGGTGATCGGGCTGTCGGTGGGCACGCTTCTGGCCGGGGCCATTCTGACGGAGACGATTTTTTCCTGGCCCGGCATCGGCAAATGGATGGTCGATAGCATCTTCCGGCGCGATTACCCGGTGGTGCAGGGCGGGCTGTTGCTGATCGCGGTGATGGTGATGATCGTGAACCTGACGGTCGATGTGCTTTACGGTCTGATCAACCCAAAGATACGGAAAACCTGATGGCGGTGATCAGCGAAGAGACAGCGCCAGACGCCGCCGACCAACCCGGCCGCCCGGGCCGTTTGCGCGAGTTCTGGTTTTACTTCCGCGAAAACCGCGGCGCGGTGATCGGGCTTTACGTCTTTGCCGCCTTCGTCTTTGTCGCCCTTTTTGCGCCGTTTCTGGCCCCTTACGACCCCACCGTGCAGTTCCGCGATGCGCTGTTGCAGCCGCCCGTCTGGCAAGAGGGGGGCAATTGGACCTATCCTTTGGGGACCGACATGGTGGGGCGCGATATGCTGTCGCGGCTGATCCACGGGGCACAATATTCCTTTTTTGTGGGTATCGTGGTGGTGGTCGTCGCGGCCTCGGGCGGGATCACGGTGGGCCTGATTGCAGGGTTCAGCCCCCGGTGGCTCGACACGATCATCATGCGGATCATGGATGTGATCCTGGCCTTTCCGTCGCTCTTGCTGGCGCTGGTGCTGGTGGCGATCCTCGGCCCGTCGCTTTTGAATGCGATGATCGCCATCGCGATTGTGTTGCAACCCCATTACGTGCGCCTGACGCGGGCCAGCGTGCTGTCGGAGCTGTCGAAAGACTATGTCACCTCGGCCCGGGTGGCGGGATCGGGCCGCCTGCGGTTGATGTTCGTCACCGTGCTGCCCAATTGCCTGGCACCCATCATCGTGCAAGCCGCGCTGTCGTTTTCGACCGCGATCCTCGATGCCGCAGCCCTTGGGTTTCTCGGGATGGGTGCCCAGCCGCCCACGCCTGAATGGGGCACGATGCTGGCCGACGCGCGAGAGTTCATCCTGCGCGCCTGGTGGATCGTGACGTTCCCCGGGCTTGCCATCCTGGTCACCGTGCTTGCGATCAATCTGATGGGCGACGGGCTGCGCGACGCGCTTGACCCGAAGCTGAAGCGGAGCTAGCCCATGCCGCTTCTTGATGTCCGGGGCCTGACGGTCGAATTCGCCACCACAGGTGGGGCGTTCCGCGCCGTTGACGGGTTTGACCTGACGATGGAGGCGGGTGAGATCGTGGCGGTCGTGGGCGAAAGCGGGTCGGGCAAATCGGTGGCGTTTCTCGCCCTCATGGGGTTGTTGCCCTGGACGGCCAAGGTGTCTGCCGATGTGCTGGCCTTCGATGGCACCGACCTGCGTGCTGTGTCGCCCCGCCAGCGCCGCCGGATCATTGGCCGCGAGATGGCGATGATCTTCCAGGAACCGATGACGTCGCTCAACCCCTGCTACACGGTGGGCTTTCAGATCCGCGAGGCCCTTCGCACCCACCTGGGCCTGGGCCGGGCCGACCGGCAGGCCCGCGCGGTGGAGCTGTTTGAGCAGGTGGGCATCCCGTCGCCCGAAGAGCGCCTGCGCGCCTTTCCCCATCAGTTGTCAGGTGGGATGAACCAGCGGGTGATGATCGCAATGGCCATAGCCTGCCGCCCGAAACTGGTGATCGCGGATGAGCCGACCACCGCGCTGGATGTGACGATCCAGGCGCAAATTCTTGAGCTTTTGTCCGACCTGCAGCGCGACACCGGCATGTCGTTGGTGCTGATCACCCATGACATGGGCGTGGTGGCTGAAACCGCTGAACGTGTCAGCGTGCAATACGCCGGTCAGCGGGTGGAAATGCAGCCCGTGGGCGATTTGTTCCGAAGGCCACACCATCCTTATACCGATGCGTTGTTGTCCGCGCTGCCTGAACGCGCCACCACCAAACGCTTGCCGACGATCCCTGGCGTGGTGCCGGGGCAATTCGACCGGCCCCAAGGGTGTCTGTTTTCTCCGCGCTGCCAGTTTGCCGACGCCACCTGTCGCACCACGCCGCCGCCGGTGTCGCCCGCAGGTGAGGCGCGCTGTCACTATCCCCTGAACACTGTGCAGGCCGCCGAATGAGCGCCCCGGTGTTGGAAGCCCGCGATCTGACGCGCCACTACAAGCTGGGCGGCGGGCTTTTTGCGCCCGAGCGGATCGTGCGCGCGCTGTCGGGGGCGAGCTTTACACTGGAGGCGGGCAAGACCCTGGCAGTCGTAGGGGAATCCGGCTGCGGGAAATCGACCCTGGCGCGGTTGGTCACGATGATCGAACCGCCCACCGAAGGGACCCTGCACATCGATGGCACCGTGGTGCGTGAAACCGATTGGGCAGGCTTGCGCGACCGCGTGCAGATTGTCTTTCAGGACCCTTACGGGTCTTTGAACCCGCGCCACCGGATCGGGGCGATCCTGGAAGAGCCACTGGTGATCAACCGCCCCGATATGCCTGCGGGCGAACGCACCACACGCGCGCGTGAGATGCTCGCCAAGGTGGGGCTCAGGCCTGAACATTACGACCGCTATCCGCATATGTTTTCGGGCGGCCAGCGCCAGCGGATCGCGATTGGCCGCGCGCTGATGCTGGAGCCGAAGCTTTTGGTGCTCGATGAGCCGGTGTCCGCGCTGGATCTGTCGATCCAGTCGTCAGTTCTGAACCTTCTGATGGACCTGCAGGACGACCATGGGCTGGCCTATTTGTTCATCAGCCATGATCTGTCGGTGGTCCGCCATATCGCGGATGATGTGATTGTGATGTATCTGGGCCGCCCGGTGGAAGTGGGGCCGAAAGCGACGATCTTTGCTGCCCCGCGCCATCCCTACACCAAGGCTTTGTTGTCGGCGACGCCGCAGGCGAACCCTGATCGGCGGGTCGCGCGCATCAAACTGGAAGGCGAATTGCCCTCGCCGCTGGCGGTGCCCGATGGTTGCGCCTTTGCGCCGCGCTGCTGGAAGGCGGGCGATCGGTGTCGTACGGAGCGGCCCGCGTTGGACCCCCAGGGCGCGGCGTGTTTTTATCCTGAAGGCTAGAGCGCAATCCGAAAAGTGGGCACCGGTTTTCGGGATAAATTGCGCGGACTAAAACCATTGGCAATCCGAAAAGTGGTATGCGGTTTTCGGGCCAAATTGCGCGGCCTTAAGAGACCTACTTGCGCTTCAGCGATGTGTAGAAATCATAGGCCGCGAAGGCAAAGGTGATCAGGATCACGATCGTCAGATCTAAGATCGGCACGTGCAACAGCATCACAAGAAGGAAGCCGGCCAAAGCGGCCAGCGCAAAAAGGGCCTGGATCACGTTCATGTCGTTTCCTCCACTTGTGCGGCTGCCGCCAAGTCCTGAAGCCAGCGCGCGCTGCGCAAAAGCCGGGCATCATTGCCCCGGGGGCCCACAAGTTGCACGCCCATGGGCAAGCCGTTTTCAGCTTCAAACAAGGGTAGGGTGATCGCTGGCGTGCCGAGGAACGTCCATAGCCCGTTGAAAATGGCGTTGCCGGTGCTGGCCAAGCCTTCGGGGGCAGGACCCGGCGCGGCGGGGCAGAGGATGACATCGCAATGCTCAAACACCTCTTCGGCGGCGGCATAAAGCACCGCCTGCCAGTCGAGGGCTGCCAGATAGTCCTTGGCGGTGATCGCGGCCCCGTCTTCCAGCGCGTCGCGGGTCGCAGCCCCCAGCGTGTCGACCGCGCGGGTATAGCGGTGATAGGTCTTTGCCATTTCGGCCAGGTTGATCCGGCGGCGCAGGGCCTCGGCTGAGTTGAAAGGCTCGGGCAGGGGCACATCGAAGGCTTTTTCGCCCAAAGCCTCGGTCAGTTCTGCAAAGGCGGCTTTGGTTTCATCCGTCGCATGTTCGTCCCAGCCCGGGGGGGCCACGAAGGCAAAGACCGGGTCGAGCGGCGGGGCCTCGGTTGCCGTGGCCAAAAGGCGCGGCGGCGGGGCCGGGGATGTGGCCGCATCGGCCGGGTCATGGCCGCAGATCGCATCCGCCAACAGGGCCGCATCGGCCACATCGCGGGCAAACACCCCGATGGTATCAAGGCTGGGGCTTTGGGATAAAACGCCGGTGCGCGGGATCGTCCCGAAGGTCGGCTTGAACCCGGTCACGCCACAAAAGGCCGCCGGGCGTATGACTGACCCGCCGGTCTGGGTGCCAATCGCCAACGGGGTCATGCCAGCGGCCACGGCGGCGGCAGAGCCGGACGACGACCCCCCAGGGGTGTGGGCCGCATTGTGGGGATTGGTCGTCGGGCCAGAGTGCATGAACGCCAGTTCGGTCGTCACGGTCTTGCCAATGATCACCGCCCCGGCGGCTTTCAGTGCCTGCACGATCCAGGCGTCCGCCGTGGGCACGCGGCCCTGATCGGCCGCACAGCCGTTCTCGGTCAGGATGCGCACGGTATCGATCACGTCCTTCAGCGCCACGGGCAGACCGTGGAGCGGCCCCACCGCGCGCCCCGACCGGCGATAGGTGTCAAGCTGGTCGGCCTGGGCGCGGGCATGATCGGCATCGAACCAGGCAAAGGCGTGGACCTCCGGCTCGCGCGCTTCGATCACCGTGATATGCGCCTCAAGGTATTCGCGTGCGGTGATCTCGCCGCGCGCAATCCGGCCCTGGGCGTCAACAGCTGACAGGCTGGCTAAGGCCGGGTTGGCTTTGATGGTCATCTCATGGCCCATAGATCAGTTCCGGCAGATAGAAGACGATATTGGGGAAGTTGTACATCAGCGCCATGCACAGAAACACGCAGAGCAGAAACGGCATGCAGCCGGCAAAAATCTGCGTCAGCTTCACCTGAGGCGGCGCGATCCCTTTTAAGTAATAGGCCGACATCGCCATCGGCGGGGTCAGAAAACTCGTCTGCAGGTTCAGCGCCACGAGGATGCCGAAAAACAAAGGATCTATCCCGAAGATCGGCAGAAGCGGCAGGAAGATCGGCACGAAGATGATGATGATCTCCGACCATTCCAGCGGCCAGCCCAGAAGGAAGATGATCAGCTGCGCCATCAGCAAAAACGCCAGGGGTGACAGGTTCATGCCGGTGACGAATTCTTCGACTAGGTGTTCGCCGCCGAGCCAGGAAAACACGCTGGCAAAGGTGAAGGACCCCACAAACAGCCAACAGACCATCGCGGTGGTGCGCACGGTCAGGTACACGCTTTCGCGCAGCCGTTGGAAGGAAAACGCGCGGTACGCCAGCGCCAGCGCGATGCCCCCCAATGCCCCGATTGAGGCCGCTTCGGTCGGGGTCGCAAGACCTGCCAGGATCGAGCCCAACACCGATAGGATCAAAAATGCCAGCGGGAAGAAGCTGGTCAACAGCATCATCAGAAGCTTCGACATCGGGATGTCGGGCACCTCATCCGCGGTGGGTTTCGGCGCCACCGATGGCTGCAGGATGGACCGGCCCACCACGTAGACGATGTAAAGTCCCACCAGTGTGAAACCGGGCAGCAGGGCCCCTGCGTAAAGCCGCACGATCGAAACGTTTGAGGCGGCGGCATAAACGATCAGCATGATGGACGGCGGGATCAGAATGCCCAGCGTGCCGCCCGCGCAGATGATGCCCGAGGCGAAGGAATTATTATACCGCGCTTTAAGCATCTGCGGCAGGGCCAGAAGCCCCATCAGCGTGACCACAGCACCCACGATGCCGGTGGCGGTCGCAAACAGCGCACAGGTGATCAGGGCGGCCACGCCCATGGACCCCGGCACGTTCTTGGCCGCGATGTTCAGCGTGGAAAACAGCCGATCGACGATGTTGGCGCGTTCCACGATGTAGCCCATGAACAGAAACAAGGGCACGGCGGTCAAAACCTCGTTCGACATGACCGAGAACGTCTGGTTCACGAACAGGTCGAATATTCGGTTGTTGAAGAAGCCTTCAAACCACAGCGACGTGCTTTCCCACCAACCTGCGGTTTCGTCCAGCCGGTTGTAGCCGCGCCACATCCGGCCTTCGTCGTAGTAGGCGTAATAGCCAAAGCCGATGCCCATCGCCATCAGCGTGAAGGCAATCGGGAAGCCGAGGAACACCATAAAGATGAAAATCCCCAGCATCATCAGGGCCACCTGAGGATCGGTCATGGGTGGTTGTCCCCTTCAGCCTTGTCAGCTTCGCGCATCAGAAGATCCTCGGTTTCGTAGACGTCTTCTTCGGCTTCGAGCCATTCATTGGTGCGCATCGCGATGATGCAGCGCATCACCTGGGCGATCCCTTGGATGAACAAAAGGATGCCGGCGGCGACGATGACGGTTTTGAACTGGTAGATCGGCACGCCAGCGGGCGAGTTCACCGACACTTCGGTATAGCCGATGGACCGCGCGGCGTATTTCCAGCCCGCAAAGATCAAGGCGGTCACGCCGGGGAAGAAAAACAGGATATAAAGGACAAGGTCGACCTTGGCCTGGGTCCGGGGTTGCCAGAGGCGATACAGAAAATCGCCGCGCACATGGCCGCCGCGCGACAACGTGTAAGCGCCGCCCATCATGAAAAGCGTGCCGTACATGATGAACGACACGTCCAACGCCCAGACGGTGGGGTTGTTCAGGACGTAGCGGACGAAAACCTCATAGCCTGTGCCGACCGACATCAGCAGGATCAGCCATGCAAAAGCCTTGCCGAACCACGCAGACAGCTGGTCGGCAAACCGGATGTACCCGATCATCAAACCCCTCCCCGAGAGCGCAATCCGAACAGTGTGACACTGGCTTCGGACCAAATTGCGCGTAAAATCATATGTCTAGAGCAGCGTTGCTGGTTCAGACGTATCTGCCACCGCTCTAGACGCCCCGGCGGCTTGGCACCGCCGGGTCCGTTTTTTGTCGGATTAGAGCTTCAGCTTGCCCGGGAAGTAGTGGTTGTAGGCAAGGGCGTAATCCGGTGCGTTCATCAACTCGTAGAACGTTACGCGCTCGACCCATTCGCGCTGCGAATCGAGGGTCTTTTTCATGAACGGATCTTCTTCCAGTTCCGGGATCAGCTCGTCCCAGGCTGCGATCTGAGCGTCCAGGATCTCTTTCGAGGTCCGGTGCACGGTCACGCCTGCATTTTCCTGCAGCCACTGAAGGTCAGCGGAATAGCGGTTCATGGCTTTTGCAGTGTTCGCGGTTGAGGCCGCTTCCACTGCATATTTCAGGATCGCCTGGTGCTTGGGGTCAAGGTCTTCGACGAACTGCTTGGACAGCAGGAATTCGAAGGCTTCCGACGCCTGGTGATACGACGACAGATAGTAGTTCTTGGCCACATCATGGGCGCCGAAGTCTTTGTCCGATGATGGGTTGTTGAACTCAAACGCGTCGATCACGCCGCGTTCCATCGCGGGCACGATCTCACCGCCGGGCAGCTGTGCGACCGACATGCCAAGCTTGGCCATCAGGTCCGCGGCCAGACCCACGGTCCGGTACTTGAACCCGTCAAGATCAGCGACCGTGTTCACTTCGCCTTTGAACCAGCCGAAGGGCTGAGCGAACATCGGGAAACCCATGTAGCCGATGACATCAAGACCCATGATGTCCTGGGTCAATTCGCGGTAAAGCTCCTGCCCGCCGCCTTCGTAGAACCAGCTCATCATCGTGGTGGCCGACCCGCCGAACACGGGACCTGTGCCGAAAAGCGAGGCTGCTTTGTTCTTGCCGTACCAGTAGACCGGCACCGAGTGGGCCGCATCAAGGACACCGTCATTGACAGCATCCAAGACCTGGAAGGCGGCCACAACGGCACCCGCCGGCAGCACGTCGACTTTCAGCTCGCCGCCCGACATTTCGTCGACGCGGGTTGCGTAGTCTTTGGCAAACTCATCCCAGATGTTCGCAGCGCCCCACGACGTCTGCATCTTGATGACGATGGGCGCTTGGGCCAGAACGGCCGGCGCGGCGAGTGTCGCACCCGCGGCGGTGCCGCCTGCAAGTGCCGACTTTTTCAGGAACGAACGGCGGCTGACCGCCTTCTCGTTTGATGACATTGGTATCCTCCCTAAGATCGGACCCGAGTGGCCGGGCCCAGACAATGCAACAGGCGTGTGACGGCCCGTTAATCGTATGCGGCCAAATAGCGCGTTTTGGGCGTATCGCAAACCTTAAAGTTTAACCTTTGGTCAATCTTTCAGACCAAAAAGCAGGCATTGGCTTTGTTTGCGCTACCGTTAGCGCTTAGCTCGCCTGAATCCTGAACGGTTGGTCAAATATATGCTCTTCAAGATTGGGCCCCGGTCCAATCCGGTCAATCACCATAAACAGCCCAGGGGGCGACAAGGGCGTCAAAACCCCGTGCCACGTGCCACGGTGAAAGTTCACGGCCTGGCCGGGGGCGGTGACAAAGGCCAGCGGCGTGCCGGGTCTGCCCCCGACATCTGCCGCGACCGTGACCAGAAACGGATCGGCCGACATCGGGATGAATAGCTGGCTGCCGTCTGGATGGCGTTCAACCAGATCAAGCCTATAGGGCAGGGCGCGCGGCTGGGCCTGAAACAGGCTTGCGCCCGCGCGCCCATCCGAAAAGTCGAGCGTCGCGCGGTCGTGAAACCGCCCGCAGAGTCCTGCATTGATCAACCGGTCGGGGTCGCCCGCGGCCTCAATCACGTCGCCAAAGGGCGCAAAATCCGCCGGGGTCAGGGGCTGGGTGACGATTGTACTCACGGCAGACGTTCGCTCAGGCGCAACTCTGCGATACGGACCACCTGTTCGCAGGCCTCGTGAAACTCGGTGTCGCGGTCGTGACCCACACGGCGCTCAAACGCGGCCATGATGCTGTCTTTGGTGTTGTCGCGCACCGCGATGATGAAGGGAAAGCCGAATTTGTCGGTATATTCGGTGTTCAGCCGGGTGAAGGTTTCGCGTTCGGCGTCTGTCAGCGCATCCAACCCGGCAGAGGCTTGTTCGGCGGTTGACGCATCCGTCAGCCGTTTGGCCGCTGCGAGCTTTCCGGCCAGATCGGGGTGGGCCTGCAACACCGCAAGGCGCTTGTCCTCTGGGGCGGCGCGAAAGGCCCGCGCCATGGCCCCGGCCAAGCCCAACGCGGTGCTGTGGGCCGCGCCCAGTTCCAACCGGTGGGTGTGTTCGGCCACCCATGGGGAATGCTCAAACACATCGCCGTAAGCGGCCACGAAGGCGTCGCGGTCCATCTGGTGCGGGGCGGGACCCTCGGCGGGGGGGTGGTGGTCGCGCCAATAGCCGGCGATCTGCCCCCGGGTGGCGAACCAGACATCGCCCTGGGCTTGCGCATGGGCCAGAAAGCGTTTCAGCCCCGCCAGCCGCCCCGGTTTGCCCGCCAGCCTGCAATGAAGCCCCAGCGACATGATCTTGGGGTGCCCGGAAATCCCGTCTTCGCGCATGATATCAAAGACATCTCGCAGATAGATGAAGTAATCTTCGCCATTTGAAAACCCTTGCGCCCCGATAAAACGCGCGTCGTTGGCATCGAGCGTATAGGGCATCACCAATTGGTCGCGGCCCGCGTGGTGGTGCCAATAGGGCAGATCATCGGCGTAAGAATCCGCCACCCAGTCAAACCCGCCCTCTTCGGTGGCCAGATTGATCGTCTGCATGGATGCGCGGCCTGTGTACCAGCCCCGCGGGCGCGCCCCGGTGATCTGGCGGTGCAACTCAATCGCTTCGGTCATATGGGCGCGTTCGTCGGCTTCGGTAAAATCCTTGTACTCGATCCAGCGCAACCCGTGTGACGCGATCTCCCAGCCAGCATCGCGCATCGCGCGCACCTGTTCTGGCCCCCGCGCCATGGCGGACGTCACGCCGAACACCGTGACCGGCAGGTCCGACAACACCCGGTGCAGTCGCCAGAACCCCACCCGCGCGCCGTAATCATACATCGTCTCGATGTTCCAGTGCCGCTGGCCCGGCCAGTTCGTGGCCCCGATCACGTCGGACAAAAACGCCTCGGACTGGGCATCACCATGTTCTAGCGAATACTCCCCGCCTTCTTCATAGTTCAGCACGATCTGCACCGCGATCTTTGCCCCTCCGGGCCAGGCTGTCAGGGGCGAACGCGGCCCATACCCAATAAGATCACGGGAATAGCGCGGGGTCAGGGTCATAGCAGGCCTTCAATTTTGCTGGCGCCAAGGTTGACGGGTCGCGCCGGGCAGGGCAAGGGCTGGCCACCCTCAAACGCGTGGGAAAGGTGGTGAAATGGGCGAGATCTGGGAGGCTTTGGGCGCAGCCGTCACGCTGATGCTGGCGCGCGACGCGACCCTGACAGAGATCACGTCCCGCTCGCTGCAGGTTTCAGGCACCGCCGTGCTGATTGCAGCCGCCCTTGGCATTCCCTTTGCCGCCTGGTTGGCCGTGACGCGGTGGCGCGGACGTCGCGTGATGGTGGCGGTGATGAATGCGCTGATGGGCCTGCCGCCGGTGGTGGTGGGGTTGGTCGTTTACCTGTTGTTGTCGCGCACCGGCCCCTTTGGCGTCTTCAACCTGTTGTTCACGCCAGGGGCAATGATCATCGCGCAGGTCATTATCGTCACGCCATTGGTGGCCTCAATCGCCCATCAGGCGCTGCGCACGCTCTGGACAGAATATCACGATTTTCTGGTCTCGCTCGACACAACCACATGGCAGCGCGTGCAGACCGTGATCTGGGATGCGCGCCGCCAGCTTTTGACATCCGTTCTGGCGGGGTTCGGCCGCGCGATCGGCGAGGTCGGTGCGATCATGATCGTGGGCGGCAATATCGACCAGCTGACCCGCGTGCTGACAACCGCGATTTCGCTGGAAACATCGAAGGGCAACTTCGAACTCGCGCTCGCCTTGGGGATCGTTCTGATCTTGCTGGCGCTTGGTGTGAGCCTGCTCAGTCATCTGATTTCGCGGCCGCGCAAGGCCCGGCTGGCATGAGCGCGCCCTTTCCCTTGACCCTGACTGGCGCTGTGGTGCGCCGCGCCGGGCGCCAGGTGTTCGGGCCGGTGGATTTCACGCTGGCCGGTCAGGGGGTGACGGTGCTTTTGGGTCCCAATGGCGCGGGCAAGACGACCTTTTTGCGCCTGATGTTCGGGCTTGATGCCCCGGATGAGGGCCGCGTCGACCGGCCCCGGGCCCCAGATGGCGCGCAAGCGTTTGTCTTCCAGCGCCCGACCCTCTTGCGGCGCAGTGTTCTGGCAAACGCGGTCTACCCGCTTGAGATCCTCGGCCAAGGCGGCACCGCTGGCGATGCCCGGGCGCGCAGCCGGCTTGGGTCGTTGGGCCTTGGCGACAAGCTCAACCAGCCCGCCCAGACCCTGTCGGGCGGTGAAGCCCAAAAGCTCGCCCTTGCGCGCGCGATGATCACCGACCCGGCCCTGGTGTTTCTTGATGAGGCGACCGCGAACCTTGACGGGCAAGCCACGCGCGAGATTGAAGCCACTTTGGCCGCGGCCGCAGAAACCGGCACCCGCGTCGTGTTGGCCACCCATGATCTGGGCCAGGCGCGCCGCATGGCCGATGATGTGGTGTTCATGGCGCGCGGCCAGATCACTGAACACCAGCCCGCCGGGGTGTTCTTCGACACGCCGTCCACGGCCGACGCCCGGGCCTATCTGAACGGAGAAATCGTGACGTGACGCTTTTCAAACCCGCCCTGTTCTGGCTTTTGATCACAACCGCAGCCCAGGCGGGGGATTTCCGACTGGCCGTGACGACGTCCTTTCAGAACTCCGGTCTGGCCGATGCGATCATTCCGCTCGCTGAAGCGGACTTGCAGTTTGAGATTGATGTCTTCGTGGCCGGGACGGGTCGGGCGCTGAGGCTGGGGCAGGCGGGGGATGTGGATGCGGTGCTGGTGCATGCGCCGGCTGCCGAAGCGGACTTCATTGCCGCAGGCCATGCGCCCTATCGGCGCCAGATCATGTACAACACCTTTGTGCTGGTCGGACCTGCCGATGATCCCGCCGGGATCGCGGCGGCAACCAATGCGGCACATGCGTTGCGCGCCATTGCCGATGCGCGTGCGCCATTTGTCAGCCGCGGCGATGAAAGTGGCACCCATCTGCGCGAACTGGCAGTGTGGGACGCTGCAGGGCGTCAGCCCGACGGCACGTGGTACCGTTCGGTCGGGGCGGGCATGGGCACGGCGCTGAACATCGCGGTCGGTATGGGGGCGTATATTCTGACCGACAAGGCCAGCTGGCTGAATTTCGCAAACCAGTCCGATTTGGCCGTGCTGTTTGAAGGTGACCCGGCCTTGATCAACCAATACGCCTATCTGCCGCTGACGGCCGCTGCCGCGGACCCCGACACTGCGGCGCGTTCAGCTGCGGTTGAAGCGTGGCTGACCTCCGACCGGGGGCAGGCCGCGATCGGGGCCTACGTGATTGGTGCAACAGCCGTCTTCGTGCCGAACGCGCTTGCCAACTAAGGCAAAGTTGGGCGCGCGTCCGCGTATCGGTGTGCGAACCGGCGGCACCCCCGGGGCCCGATCGACTAAAATTGAAAGTTTTTTCGAAGTGACAGAATGTTTTCTTAATGGAAACCGATCAATTTGGGCGTGGGCGACACAATCTGATCGCGGGGCCCGATCTTTCCCGGGCGTCTCAATTTCCTCGTTTTCTGTGATTTTTTCCAAAGACCGTGAAACAGTTGTTTGTCCTGGCGTCCATTGTTTCAGCCGACCAAGGGGCGCATTAAGATTTCTGCGGCACTAAGGCAACGCCAACACCTTCTAGTCACCTTCGCACATGCTTCGCCTCACTCTTGCCCAAGCGGCCAGTGAAAACAGGGACATCGAAGGTAGCGGCCTCCACTCGAACCGGTGCCTTTGAGTTCAGAGTTTGAAGAGATCCGGGCGGTTCCGGTGACCTTCGGTGTCCCGGACGTGTCGGGTGGAGTGGAAAACCCGGCACGTCCTTTTTAATGTAGCCACTGGGAAAGACACCCGTTGGCGTAAGTGGTGAATAGGTAGTGTGAAGATGGATATAGAAGGTATTCTGCGTGAGGTCGGCACCCCCGAACCTGCAGTGCAAGACCCACCCAAGGCGCGGCGTCGGACCCAGGACAATATCGAACGGCAATGGACCTTGCCGGGGTTCGGTCCCCTGACGCGTATCACCACCTCACTGGGCGAGGTCCCCGCCCAGGCCCTGCGGGAACGCGATATGGTGCGCACCCGGTCGGGCGATTTCAAACCCATCGTCTGGCTTGATCGCATTGTCCTTGATGAAGAGTTCTTGTCGTTTCATCCTGACGCCTTGCCGGTTCATATCAAGCCCAATGCCCTTGGGCGTGGGGTGCCCAGCCATGATGTCTACCTCGCACCGCGCCAGCCCATCGCGCCGCAGGCCAACAAGCTGGCGGGCACCTATACCGATGGCGCCATGAACCTGATCGGGCGGCCCGGCGTTTTCCGCAAGGCCGAAGCGATGTACACCTACACGCTGTTTCATCTTGGCGAGCCGGCAGTGGTGCAAACGAGCAAGATGTTGGTTGAGGTCAATCCTTAGACCCTTGTCGTTTCGATCAACGGATTTTTCACCTGTGTCCTGAATACATGAGGGACGAAATGCAGTGATGGGTCCGTCTGGGTGCGCGAAGGGTCGCGCGGTCAGCACACGGTGCCCGCAAGGGACCGTAAGATGCCGGTGAATGGACCTGTCCGAGTTTTGATCGTCGACGATTCGCGCACCATCCGCGCGATGATCCGCTCGGTTCTTGATGCCGACAGCCGGTTTGTTGTCGTCGGTGAAGCCGGTGATCCATATGCCGCGCGTGACCTGATCAAGGAAAAGAACCCGGATGTTCTGACCCTGGATGTGGAAATGCCGCGCATGAACGGCCTGGTCTTTCTGCGCAATCTCATGCGGCTTCGGCCGATGCCGGTTGTGATGGTGTCCACGCGCACATCAGAGCAAAGCGAAGATGCCGTGACGGCGCTGTCGCTTGGTGCTGTCGATTGCATCGACCTCAAGCGGGTTCATGGCGCACCCGACATTCAATCGAAGCTGACCGAAACGCTGCTGATTGCCGCGGGTGCGAGCCTACAAAAGACAGACGTTGCTTCGCCAGCTGCCGCCTCACCCACCAACGATTTCCAATGGTCGGGGAAGATCGTGTTGATCGGATCTTCGACCGGTGGGGTTGAGGCCCTCGAAAGAGTGTTTTCGGCCTTCCCGGCCAATTGCCCACCGACACTGGTTGCACAACACATGCCAGCAAGCTTTCTGGCCAGTTTTGCCGAACGATTGAACAGCAATGTGGCCCCCAAAGTGCAGCTCGCGCGAAGTGCTCAAGTGCCCGAGCCGGGCAATATCTACCTCGCGCCCGGCGGTGACCAGCATTTGTCTTTGAAAGCGGGTGATGTGCCGCGCATCAGGTTGGTCGCGGACGCCGACGATCAATTGTATATTCCCGCTGTCGATGTCCTGTTCCGGTCGGCAGAACCGATGGCCACGTCGATCGTTTCGGTGATCCTGACAGGCATGGGGCGCGATGGGGCAGATGCCATGCTCGGATTGCGCACGGCCGGAGCAGACACCCTGGCCCAGGATGCGCACAGTGCGGTCATCGACGGTATGCCGGGTGCGGCGCGTGCCAACGGGTCCGCAGCGGCGGTTTATCCGATCGCGCAGATCGGAGCTGAGATTTTGAAACGAAGCGGGACTTTCGAAAGGCAAAGCCAATGAGCAGTTCATTTCGGAAGAGCTCCACTTACATTGCGCAAGGTGAACAGGCCATCGGGTCAAACCCGGAAGATATCATAACCACAACTCTGGGGTCTTGCGTGGCGGTCTGCTTGTGGGATTCAGTGCGGATGCTCGGGGGCATGAACCACATTCTTCTGCCTGATTTCGGCGATTGGTCGCGGGTGAACAACTTTGGTGGTTCCGCGATGGACCGACTGGTCAATGCGCTTTTGAAAGAAGGTGCAGACCGGCGGGATATGCGCGCAAAGGTCTTTGGCGGGGCTGCGATGATCGCAGGTTTGTCCGACATAGGGCACCGCAACGCGGCCTTTGTCCGCGCTTACCTCAAAAGGGAAGGTATCCCGTGCGATGCCGAAAGTACTGGAGGCGAAATGGCCCGGCAGGTGAAATACTGGCCGCACGATGGGCGGGCGCGACAACGGCTTGTCTCGGGTTTCGAAGAACCGGCGCCGAAACCTCAGCAGAACGTCGCCAACGATATAGAATTGTTCTAACCAAACCAAGTGCACGCGGCGCAAGATCCACCGCGACGAGCGCACCCGGCACAGTTTTGATCCAGCTCTACGCTCGAACGCCAGCGAGACCTGTTTGGCACCTGGCTCCATCGACTGGTTTGGGGACCAAGTATACCTCGACGAACGCAGTTGGAATTTCCGGACGCAGTTGGCCAAGCCATCGCGCACTTCACGTTGCACCTGATCTTGAAAAACCTGGCCGTCGTTGAATTGTCTCGTGACCTGTCCACCCCATTCTAAGAGTGTTTTGGGCGGACCTGTTTTCTGTCAACGTGATACGCGATCGAGGTGGGATGTCAAACCGTGACCCGATTGGTCACTAAGCTCCGAACCTTAATCTACAGGTCACAGCGCGTTCACTTGATCGCAATCCTATAGGAGCGTCAGCGTACCGGAAGGAACATCACATTCTCTATCGAGGGCACTCACCCCAGATAGTCGCTTGGATAGATCCATCAAGCGAACACAGTCTTCAATACTTGAAACCTCATGGCGCACATTGTATTCGCCGTCAGACAAAACTAGCATCAATTTTGAAATATCGTCGAGGATCTGTGACAAAAGATCAATGCCTTGCAAGCCCTGCGTCGCTTGCTCGTCCAAATCAAGTGCGTCAGCGATTTCACCAAGTAGATTTTGAATATCGTTTGCGCGAGTATGAAGTGCAAATAACTCCAAAGATACCTTCTCCAAGAGATCTGTATGTTGAACATATTTGACACTGCTCAATCTCATTGCTTCGTCAGTCATTACAACCGTCCCACAATTGCTTCTATCGCGCTCTTTAATTCCTGTGGTTGGAAGGGCTTCTTCACGAAGTTGTTCATTCCGAGACGGCGGCCATGATCAATAATTTCCTTATCAGCCCTTCCCGTAATCAGCAGAAAGCCTACTTTTGACGTTTTGGGTGCGCTTCGCAAGGCATGTAGCAAGTGAAGTCCAGACATCTCAGGCATATTGTAGTCCGAGATTACCAGGTGAACGGGTGATGCCTCGATCATACGCAATGCTGTTGGACCATCTCCAGATGAAGCAACGTTTCTAATGCCAATTGCATCTAGTGCTTGAGTGATAAGCCCGCGGCTCGTGGACATATCATCAACTACCATAACTCGGATTTGATCTCGAAGTGACATTCTCTACTTCCTCAGCGAACGCGAAAAGGTGATTGGTATCAATCTAGATTAGATCGCTTGATATTGTGTAACGCCTTGAGGCTCGAATCCAATTGATGTTGGATTTGCAATACGCTCCGAGTGCCCCAGAAAGAATGTCCCGTTGTTGACAAGGCTATCACGGAATCGTGGCCAAAGTGCGCTCTGTGTAGATTCGTCAAAATATATTACGACGTTCCTGCAGAAAACTGTTTCAAACTGCATACGCATAGGCCAGTCGTCGAGAAGATTGAGTTGGCGGAAATAGACTAAGTTTTTAACTTCCCTCTGGATGGATGCTTTTCCCGATGTACCTTGTGACTTGACGACGTACCTCAAATAGGGCTTTGGAATTTCCTTCACAGTTTCTTCATCATACTCTGCAGATCTTGCAGCATCTAAGATTTGAGAGTCAATATCAGTTGCTAGAACTTTGATGTCGTATTTTCCAACTTCTGGAATTCCAGAGTGTAGCAGCATCGCTATTGAGTATGGTTCCTGACCACTCGAGCATCCAGCTGACCAAATTCTGACTTTATCGCCTTTTCTCAGTTTTTCGATAATCGCCGGAATAATTTGACGTTGTAGGTAATCGAAATGATGGGGTTCTCTAAAGAAACTGGAAACGTTTGTTGTAAGCGCGGAGATCATGTTCGACAGTTCTCCCGGTATTTCGTTGTTGGTGACAGACTTTATATACGTCTCATAGTCACCTATACTGGTCGCACGGAGTCGACGTGATATCCGAGACTGTACCAATGCCTTCTTTTTTGCAGTTATCAGGAGTCCTGCTTGTTTCATGGCTAGATTGCAGATCTCGCCAAAGACTTGATCGGACATTTTAAGGCTTGATGGGCTCGAGTTTTGAATTTCGATATTCGTTGTTTTCATGCCGCGGCTTCGTCTTCGGGTGGCAGAACCGTTTCTATGTCGAGCACTCGTACCATTCTGTCTTCGATTACAATCAAGCCTTGGACAAATTTGTCTGATCCATCGGAGAGCATCTCGGGAGGTGGTTGCATTGTGTTTGTTGCTACCGATAAGATGTCCGAGACCGCATCTACACGAACACCAACGGTTCTTCCCTCATAGTCGATGACGATAATAACGCTTCGTTCGCTTGGCGCATCCGTGTCTAGGCCCAATCGACGTGCGAGGTCTACTACAGGCAGGACGGTTCCGCGAAGGTTTATAACTCCGTGGACATACTGTGGAGCATGGGGAAGGGAGGTCGCGCGGGTCCAACCTCTTATCTCTCTTACGGACATAATATTGACGCTATACTCGTGATCCCCAATCCGGAATGAAAGCAATTCAATATCGTTTTGGTCGGCTTTGTCTGTGTGATTGGTGTCGATTTGAGTATTTTCCATTTTATCCAACTTTCCTTAAGGCGGGATCGGGTGCAGTTTGACCGGAGGCGTTGGCGATAAGATCTGCGGGGTCGAGGATGAGTGCTATTTGTCCGTCGCCCAGGATTGTAGCAGCCGCGACACCAGGAACGTGACCGTAGCTTTCCTGAAGGCCTTTGATAACGACTTGTCGCTGATCTTCTATGTTGTCGACTATCAACGCGGCCCTGTTTCCGTCCTCTTGGGAAATCAGGAGTGCCACGGAACCGGTGTAGTCAGACTTTGGTTTGCGGTAACCTAGCTCTGCGCCGAGATCCAAAAGGGGAACGAATGTGTCTCTAACAAGTACGACCTGTGTCGTTGGACCCAACGCGCGAATTTCTCCAGTGCGGAGAGTGAGCGTCTCTGCGATTGCGTTCAACGGAACAACCATCGTTTCTTTTTCAATCTGAACGACCATTCCATCAAGAACTGCAAGTGTGAGCGGTAAACTAATGGAGAAACATGTTCCTTGGCCGGGTGTGGATGTGATGTGTATACGCCCGCCAAGACCGCTAATGGAACTCTTTACAACGTCCATACCAACTCCACGGCCTGAGAGATTTGACACCTCGGCCGCCGTTGAGAATCCTGGCATGAACAAAAGATTGTCTATTTCACTGTCACTCAGGGTCTGACCCTCGGAGATAAGACCCTTTTCTTCAGCAATTTTTTGAACGCGTGCGCGATTTATACCACCGCCATCATCGGACACCTCAATGACCACGCGTCCAGACCTGTGTGCTGCGGTAAGGGTTACGGTACCGCGTTCAGGCTTTCCAACGGCCCTTCTTTCTTCTTCGCTTTCCAGGCCGTGATCCACTGCATTGCGGATCATATGGGTCAGGGGGTCAGACAAGCGTTCGATAACAGTTTTATCGATCTCGGTCGACTCGCCTTCGGTAACGAGGCGTGCATCTTTCCCGATGGCCGTAGAGGCTTCACGAACGATCCTGCCCATCCTTTGGAAGAGTGACTTGACCGGTTGAGCGCGGATCATCATCACACTTTCTTGGATGTTCCGTGTGAGATGTTGAAATTCGTCCAGGCCGCTTGAAACAGGTGAATTCGTCGGAAGTCCGGAACCAGCCACAGATTGCGCAAGCATCGCCTGGTTGATGACCAGCTCGCCAACAAGGTTCACGAGGCGATCGATCCGTTCAAGGTCAACCCGAACGGTGGCAGATTTGGGAGAAGCCTTTGGGTTTGGCTTGCCAGCGTCTTGTTCCTGTTCGATTGGCGCTTGAGTCGCTGGCGCAGGGGGGGGTGCTTTTTCCACCTGCGGCAAGGGTGCAGGGGCGTCAGACGCGGCTTCGGTGGGGCGGCGCGCCTCTTCCGAAGCTGGCGCCGAGGTGCTTTCGGGGGAGGGCAGAGGGCTTTGCAAGGGTTGAAGTTCGCTGGGGAGGTCTCCAGCACCAGCATTCGGTGTCCCCTCCATGGGTTCGACAGAAAGCTCACACAGTCCGTCAACAAACTCGAATACTTCTACGATGGCATGCTTGCTCGCCGTCGTCTGGACCGCGATCGTCCAGGTTAAAAGGGCCGCATTTTGTTGCAATTCGTCCAAAGCGGGAAGAGTAGACGTTGCATCGACCGAGACATCGACGTCGCCCAATTCTGCGAGCAGGCGGAACAGGAAGAGGGGTTCGCTGCCAGCCGCGTAAAGTTCGGCTTCCGGGCTGAACGTGACCTTATAGCAGGTCTCGGACGGTGCCGGGGCCAGTGCGGGTGCGTCATCGTCGCCATCCGCAGTTGGCAACCCCCCCAGATCAGGAAGCCCCCCGGGGTCGGTCATGTCATCTGCGCCCGCGTCAAGATCGTCCAGATCTCCAAGATCGAGTTCGAGCCCGGCAGGCGTAAAGTCAATCTCTTCTTCCGCCTCGTCTTCGGCGGCTGCATCGCCCATCGCGTCCACCAGCTCGGCGACAATGGGCGCAATCACACCGTCATCCAGCAACTCACCGTCCCGCGCGGCCTTGACCACGTCCGACAACAAGTCTCCGCATTTGAAGAACAGGCGGACCAGAGGCTCATCAACCCCAAGGGTCCCGGCGCGCACCGCGTCCAGGGCATTTTCGAATTTATGCGCAAAGCCAACCAGTTGATCGAGACCAAATGCGCCCGCCCCCCCTTTGATAGAGTGGACCGCGCGAAACACGATATTGATCGTTTCGCTGTCGGTGTCGCCATCGGACATGGCCTCGAGACCATCTTGGAGAGCCTCAAGCAATTCCTCGCATTCAACAAAGAATGAGGCGCGAATTTCCTGCATTGGGTCGGACACGAAGCGGCTCCTATCCTGTAACCATACGAAGCGCGCGAACGAGTTTTTCAGGATCGAATGGTTTTACGATCCAGCCCGTGGCCCCGGCGCGGCGCGCCTTGGCCTTCAATTCATCTGCACTTTCGGTTGTCAGCACCAGGATCGGGATATTTCGATGCCGGTCGATCCCGCGCACCGCGTCGATAAAGCCAAATCCATCCATGCGCGGCATGTTGATGTCGGTGATGATCGCATCGGGTTCGAGACCATCAAGAACTTCCAGCCCATGCTGGCCATCTTCCGCCAGATGCGCATCCATACCAGCGCCCGTAAGGGCCATACGCAGCATGTCGCGCATTGTTCGACTGTCATCGACGGCCAGGACCGAAATGCTCATCTGATGTCTCCTTCTGTAAGGACTGCGGCGGATGTGCCCAGCAAGGCCAGTTGCTGTTCCACGTCGCCGTCTACGTTTTCAAATGTCAGTGAGTGGCCGGCATCCTGCCAGTCGTTTGCCGCCACGATTATCGTTTGGACTGCAAGCGCGCCGATCTGACGCAAATCCTTGCCGTCCAGCGCGAGATCGGCGCCCTGCTTGGCCTGCAAAGAGGCAATCAGCTCGGGCACGGCAGCCGTGTCCAGCTTTTCGGGAAGTGCAAGGCGGGCCGTCACGCCAAAACGCCTTCGTGATGTGAGGTTGTATAGCTCATGTGCCGATCCCTGACGCTCATCAATGAGACCGGTCTTAAGCGACCCGAAGTTAAAGCACGGTTACGCTATGGCGAATTCCGTTGAATTTGACGCGTCAAACAGGCCGCACACCCTAAAAGTGCAGCATAATCATCTTCCACGACCGCGATTGGGAACTGATCCATAAACTCCGAAAAGCGCCCCTTGTCGCGAAAAGCCGTCTTGAATCCCATCGGTTCCATCAGTCGGGACACGGCCTGGACCACCCCGCCGATCAGGAAAACCCCACCGAAGGGCAAGTGGATCAAAGACAGGTTGCCCGCGACCGTGCCCAGCATACGTAGAAAAATCCGCAAGGCATGGTCGGCACGTGGATCCTGGCCCGCCTGACATGCCGCGACGATATCAGCGCCGGACCGCTTTTGGGGCGCGCCCGCGCGTATTGACAGCCATTCATCCACCCGTTCGAGGCCCCGCCCCGACAACACATCTTCGATCGCGGGAAAACCATGGGCGGTTTCGACAAACCGCAACAGTTCCAGATCTTCTTCGGTCCGAATGGGCAGGTTCGCATGCCCGGCCTCAGCTGCCGAAACGATGCGCCCAAACGCGGCATCATGGACCGGAGCGCAATTGAACCCGGTGCCCACACCGATCACCAAGCGGTTCGGCGAAGGCGCGGCCGCACCCTTGCTGAGCCAGAACAGCTGATCTTCATCAATATGTCCCAGCGCATGGCCCTGTGCTTCCAGGTCATTGAGCACCGATATCGTGCCAGCGTGCGTCGGGCGCGCGACGGTTCCCGCGTCGATCGCCCAATCGCGGTTGGTCAGATGGGCCTTGCCGTCCCGCACGGGTCCGGCCACCGCAACGCAAGCGCCCGCGATCTGGCCTGGTGACACTTCGGCCATATAATCGGCCAGCACGGCCTCCAGGCCCGGGTAGGTGCTGTTTTTGTATCGCCTGACGGTCTGGGTTCTCAGACGTGGCCCATCGCTGAGCGCGACGCGGGTGTTGGTGCCGCCGATATCGGCCACCAGACAAAGCGGGGCGGGGACGGGTCCCATGTCAACAAGGCTCCTGGCATGTGTCGCGGGCCTGATAGACAGGTTTGCAAAGGCGGTTCAAGACCTGCCGGACGCGCTAGCCCGCCTGCACCGGCTCCAGAACACTCGGTTCAGACGGGCAGACGCCCGTGCTGGGTCCTTCGATGTAATCCACTTCCAAAAGCCGCGTCACAGGGCTGGCGTCGCCGCTGCGGATCTGGCTGAGCAGGATTTGCGCCGCGATCCGCCCGGCATCGCGGACCGACGACCGCGTCGCGGTGAAAATCGGCTGAGCGCTGCCGTTCTTCAGATAGGACAAATCATCGTCATGGGTCACCAGCGACACGTCGCGCCCCAGGGTCAGCCCGGCTTCGACAATGGCGCGGCGCACCCCCATCGCGGCAATAAACGACGACGCAAGGAACGCCGTCGGCGGATTGGGCATCGACAGCATCCGGCTTGTTTCTTCGTGGCCAACGCTTTCGGTCATGTCGTTGCTGGCATAAAACTCAGGGCAGGGGTCCACCCCCCGCGCGGCAAGGGCGGCCAGCATCCCTTCTTTCCGGCGCCGCGCGAAATCCATGCTTTCAAGCCCGTTGATCAACCCGATGCGTCGATGACCAAGGTCCAAAAGCCCGTTGGTCGCCTGTTCAAAGGCGCTTTTGTTGTTCACATCCACCCAGGAATAATCGGTGTCCCCATCGATCGACGCGCGCCCATGCACCACGAAGGGCATGCCGATCTCCTGCAACAGCGGGATGCGGAAATCCCCCGTCAGCGGGGCTTGCAGCAACACGCCGTCCACCGACCGTTCGGCGGCCAGATTGCGAAACGCCTGTTCCTGGTCGGAATCGGCCACCACCGCAAGATGGATATGATAACCCGCCTGTTGGTACGCCTCGCTCGCGCCCGCGATGAAGTCGCCATACACGGGGTTCATCATTTCATGGTGCTTTGAAAACGTCAGCACATGCGCGATGGTCATCGTGCGTCCCGTCGCCAGCGACCGCGCCCGCGCCGAGGGGCGGTAATTGAACCGCTCAGCGGCGTCGTGCACGCGCCGGCGCGTGGCTTCATTCACTTCCGGAAAACCGTTCAGCGCCCGGCTCACCGTCGTTTGCGACAACCCAAGTTCGGTCGCGAGATCTTTAAGGGTCTTGGCCACGTGGTGTCTTTCAAAGCGCTTGCAATCGCCCAGACCTTAGACATCAGACTTGCCTCGCGTCAAATTTCAAGCGCGGTGCTTTTTGTGGTCACCGGGCTCACAAGCCGATTGACAGGTGCGCCCATGTCGGCGAGGCTGCGGTATTCAAAGCGCTTTGAACCCGATTCTGCGGGCAGCGTTTGTCGTATAAATTGGCGGGAACGACCGCCTCGGGAATATCTGGGAGGATATCCATGAAAAAGTCTCTGTTCGCCGGTGCGGCGATTGCAGCACTGTCGGCTGGTTCAGCGTTTGCGGGCGGCCATCTGGCGTTCACGCCGGGCGAGGGCCCGTTTGACTGGGCTGGTTATGACGCCTGGGCGGCAACCGCGCCTGACCTGTCGGGCACCCAAGTCACGATCTTTGGCCCCTGGCTGACACCGGAAGATGACTTCTTCCGCAACGTTCTGGCCTATTTCGCCGACGCGACCGGGGCCGACGTGGTCTACACCGGCTCCGACGGGTTCGAACAACAGATCCTGATTGATGCCGAAGCCGGCTCCGCCCCCAACATCGGCATCTTCCCCCAGCCGGGCCTTGCTGCCGTGATGGCAGGCAAAGACCAGCTGACCCCATTGGCCGATGGCATGAGCGACTGGGTCACCGAGAACTACGCCGCAGGCTCGTCCTGGGTCGACCTTGGCACCTATGCTGACGCCTCTGGTGCAGATCAGATGTACGGCTTCTTCTATAACGTGAACCTCAAATCCATCGTCTGGTACAGCCCCGAAAACTTCGAAGATGCGGGCTACGATGTCCCTGAGACCTTCGAAGATCTCAAAGCGCTGACCGAGCAAATCGTGGCAGACGGCGAAACGCCCTGGTGCATCGGTCTGGGCTCAGGCCCGGCCACGGGCTGGCCTGCGACAGACTGGGTCGAAGACCTGATGCTGCGCACACAGCCCCCTGAAGTCTATGACGCCTGGGTCACCAATGAGATCAAGTTCTCAGACGAGCGAGTTCTGGCCGCGATGGAAGAATTCGGCTGGTTTGCCAAGGATGACGCGAAAGTCTCCGGCGGGGCCGCAGGTGTCGCCTCGACCGACTTCCGCGACAGCCCCAAAGGCATGTTCGCCTCGCCGCCGCAGTGCTACATGCACCGCCAGGCGTCCTTTGCATCGTCGTTTTTCCCTGAAGATGTGGTCGTCGGCGAAGATGCGGACTTCTTCTACCTGCCCGGATTTGCCGACAAGGATCTCGGCAGCCCAGTTCTGGGCGGCGGCACGCTGATGGCGATCACCAACCCCGGTGACGGCGTCAATGAGCTGATGGAGTTCTTCAAGCTCCCGATCGCGCATGAGATCATGATGGCGCAGACGGGCTTTTTGACCCCGCTGACCACCGTGAACCTTGATGCCTACAAAGACAGCACGCTCAGAAAGCAGGGCGAGATCATGCTGGGCGCGACCACCTTCCGCTTTGATGGCTCGGACCTGATGCCTGCCGCCGTGGGCCAGGGGTCGTTCTGGACCGGCATGGTGGACTTCACCGGTGGTAAATCCGCCGCCGAAGTCGCCGCTGAGATCGACGCAAGCTGGCCGAACTAAGCCAGTCGTCTAAGGGCGGTCCGGCGTAAGATCGGGCCGCCCCTTTCAGAACAATCAGGGAGGGGACGATGCATCCTGCGATACAGGGTCTGTTGACCATCGTGATCGGTGTCGGTGCCTGTGTTGGGTACTTCTACTTCGCCAACCAACTCCTTGATAAGGTTCTCTTTCCCGGAAAAGGGCCGAACGCTGGGCGCAATATCAACCGCGCCAATATGATCCGGCCCTGGGTGTTCCTGTTTCCTGCGATTTTCGCGCTGGGGCTCTATCTGGCCTACCCGGTGGTCGAAACGCTGCGGCTGTCGTTTCTGGACCGCGATGCCGGCAATGCCTTCGTCGGCTTCGACAATTACACCCAGATGATGTCGGAAGCCAAATTCTGGGAAGCCATGCGCAACAACATGCTGTGGCTCATCGTGGTGCCCGCCATGTCGACCGCCTTTGGCCTTTTGGCGGCACAACTCACGGACCGGATCGGCTGGGGCAACCTGGCAAAATCCCTGATTTTCATGCCCATGGCGATTTCGTTTGTGGGCGCGGGCGTGATCTGGAAGCTGGTCTATGAAGCCCGCCCCGATGATGTGGCCCAAATCGGCATCATCAATGCCATCGTGGTGAACCTTGGCGGTGAGGTGCAGAATTGGCTGACCATCCCGTTCTGGAACAACTTTTTCCTGATGATCGTGCTGGTGTGGATCCAGACCGGCTTTGCGATGGTCATCCTGTCGGCGGCCCTGCGCGGCATCCCCGAAGAAACGGTTGAGGCCGCGATCATCGACGGGGCGGGGCCGTTTCAGATTTTCTTCAAGATCAAGGTCCCCCAGATCATGCCGACCATCGTGGTGGTCTGGACGACGATCACTCTGACTGTCCTGAAAGTCTTCGACATCGTCTTTGCGATGACCAACGGGCAATGGGAAACCCAGGTTCTGGCCAATTACATGTACGACAAGCTGTTCCGTGCCAGCGATTGGGGCGTGGGGTCAGCCGCAGCGATCGTGATCATGCTGCTGGTGTCCCCGATCCTGATCTGGAACGTCTACAACGCCCGCAAGGAGATGCGCTGATGGCCCTCGACCGCATGGGAAAACATCATGGATAACATCGCAGGCACCAAATCCGGTCTGACATGGGCGGTCCACATCTCGGTCTTCATCCTTGTGGCGCTTTGGGTCTTCCCGACACTCGGGCTCTTCGTGTCATCCTTCCGCACGGCGGACCAGATTTCATCGTCGGGCTGGTGGGCCTCGCTGTTCCCGGCTGAAATAAATGAAGTCTACCGCGCAAAGGACCCCGATGACTTCCGCGTCGCGGACGGCGACGTGTTTGTGGTCACGGGCAATGTCTTCGAAGAAGCCGGCGGGCAGGGCGAAATCACCGTTTGGGGCACCTCTTCGCGGGCAATCGACGCCTATGTGGCGGGCGAGGTGGCCGATCTGGGCGACGGCGAGACCTTCACGCTGGGTGCCGACGGCACCTACGAATGGCGCGGCAATGACGACCAGATCTCCGGGCGTGGCCAGCGGATGTTTGTCACCGCCGCCTCACCGCCGGACTTCACGACTGAGAATTATACCAACGTGCTTTTCACGCCCGGGTCGGGCGGCGGCATGGCCAAGGCGTTTTTCAACACATTGACCGTGACGATCCCGGCCACGATCATCCCGATCCTGATTGCGGCGTTCGCGGCCTATGCGCTCGCCTGGATGGATTTTCCAGGTCGCGCGCTGTTGATCGCAGCCGTTGTCGGGCTTTTGGTGGTGCCGCTGCAATTGGCGCTTATCCCGCTGTTGAAGCTGCATCTGAACATCGGCATCGGCAAAGGCTATCTGGGCGTCTGGCTGGCGCATACGGGCTTTGGGCTGCCGCTGGCGATATACCTGCTGCGAAACTACATGGTCGGCCTGCCAAAGGACATTATCGAAAACGCGCGCGTCGATGGCGCGACCGATTTCCAGATCTTCGTGAAAATCATCCTGCCGTTGTCCTTCCCGGCCCTTGCGGCCTTTTCGATCTTTCAGTTCCTGTGGACCTGGAACGACCTGCTTGTCGCACTGGTGTTCCTCATAGATGCGACCGGTGAAACCACCGTGATGACCAAGCAGATCGTCGAACTTCTGGGCACGCGGGGCGGCAACTGGGAAGTGCTGGCGACGGCGGGCTTTGTGTCTATGATCGTGCCGCTCACAGTGTTTTTCTTGATGCAACGGTATCTCGTGCGGGGTCTTCTCGCCGGGTCAGTGAAGTAAGGTACACCTGACATGAACATTGCCGACACCATGGCAGCCGACGACACCCCTGTGCTGGCCGCCGATCCCGATTGGTGGCGCGGGGCGGTGATCTATCAGATCTATCCGCGCTCTTATCAGGACACCAATGGCGACGGCATCGGCGATCTGCCGGGGATCATCGACCGGTTGCCCCATGTGGCCTCGCTGGGGGTGGACGCGATCTGGATTTCGCCGTTCTTCACCTCACCCATGCTCGACTACGGCTATGACGTATCCGATTACCGCGACGTTGATCCCATGTTCGGTACGCTCAGTGATTTCGACGCCCTGATCGCGCGCGCCCACGGGCTTGGCCTGCGGGTGATGATCGATCTGGTGTTGTCGCATACCTCTGACCAGCATCCGTGGTTCCGCGAAAGCCGGGCCGGGCGCGAAAACGCCAAACACGATTGGTACGTCTGGGCAGACGCCAAGCCTGACGGGTCGCCGCCCAACAACTGGCTGTCGATCTTCGGGGGCCCGGCCTGGGAATGGGACGGGGCGCGGATGCAGTACTACCTGCACAACTTCCTCAAAGAACAGCCCGACCTGAACTTCCACAACATGGATGTCCAGGATGCGCTTTTGGACGTGGCGCGCTTCTGGCTTGACCGTGGTGTTGACGGGTTCCGGCTCGATACGGTGAACTTCTACGTCCATGACGCCGAATTGCGCGACAACCCGGCCCTGTCGAACGAAGAGAAAAATTCCGCCATCGCGCCGTCGGTGAACCCCTACACCTTCCAAAACCACGTCTATGACAAATCCCGGCCCGAAAACCTCGACTTTCTGGCAAAGCTGCGCGCCGTCATGGACGACTATCAGGACATCACTTCGGTGGGCGAGGTTGGCGACGACCAACAAGGCCTCGAAATTCAGGCGCAATACACCGAAGGCGCCAGCCGGCTGCACATGTGCTACGGGTTCGATTTTCTGTCAGAACCTTTTCCAACGGGCGGGCGTGTTTCCGGAATTATTGAACGCTTCCAGCGTCTTGCGCCGAACTCCTGGGCATGCTGGGCCTATTCGAACCATGATGTGACGCGCCACACCTCGCGCTGGGGTCTGTCGGATGCGGGGCACCGGCTTTATCTGGCCCTTTTGCTGTCGCTCAGGGGGTCGGTGTGTCTTTATCAGGGCGAAGAGCTCGCCTTGCCGGAAGCCGATGTGGCCTTCGAAGACCTGCAAGACCCCTACGGCATTCGGTTCTGGCCGACCTTCAAGGGCCGCGATGGCTGCCGCACCCCGATGGCCTGGTCGCCCGACACCGCCCAGGCGGGCTTTTCAGACGGCCAACCCTGGCTGCCAGTGGCCAACAGCCACCGTGCCCAGGCGGTCGACGTGCAGGACAAAGATCCCGCCTCGATGCTCAATTTCTACCGTTCGATGATCGGCTACCGGGCCATGCGGCCCGAACTGATCAAAGGGCAGTTCGACCTTGTGGATGCCGAAGAGACCTATCTGTCTTTCATCCGCAGCCATGATGGCAAAGGGATGTTCTGCGCGTTCAACCTGTCGGACACACCGCGGCAGGCTGCCGTACCGGATGGAAGCTGGACCATAGATAGCGCGGCGCCGTTTGCGCCGGAAGAGGGGCAAGGCGGCATCACGCTGCCGGCCTGGTCAGCATTTTACGCGTCAGGAAATTGAAGTTGGCGGACTTAACCGGGGCTCGGGGAGGAGAACCATGGCAGATCTGAAACTGACGGATGTCGCCAAATCATACGGCAGCGTCGATGTGTTGAAGAATATCGATCTTGATATTCAGCAAGGCGAGTTGATTGTCTTCGTCGGCCCCTCGGGCTGTGGGAAATCGACCTTGTTGCGGATGATCGCGGGGCTTGAACGCATCACCGGTGGCGAGTTGCAGATCGACGGGCAGGTGGTCAATGACATGCCCCCCAGCGAGCGCGGCATCGCGATGGTGTTTCAATCCTACGCGCTTTATCCGCATATGACCGTCTACGACAACATGGCGTTCAGCTTGCGGATCGCGAAGAAGTCCGAAGCCGAGATCAAGGAAGCGGTCTCTGCAGCGGCCGAAAAGTTGCAGCTTGGCAGCCTGCTGGACCGTTTGCCCAAAGCGCTGTCGGGCGGGCAACGCCAGCGGGTGGCGATTGGCCGGTCGATCGTGCGTGACCCGAAGGTCTATCTCTTTGACGAACCGCTTTCCAATCTCGACGCCGCCCTGCGTGTCGCCACCCGGCTGGAGATTGCCCAGCTGAAAGAGGCGATGCCCGAATCGACCATGGTCTATGTCACCCACGATCAGGTCGAAGCAATGACGCTGGCCTCGCGCATCGTGGTGCTGGCCGGTGGCGGGATCGCCCAGGTCGGCGCGCCGCTTGATCTTTATGAACGCCCCGAGAACGAGTTTGTCGCGCAGTTCATCGGCTCGCCGAAGATGAACATTCTGCCGGGCAAGATCACCGGCACAGGCGAACAGACCACCGTAGCCCTGACCGGCGGCGGCACGGCGGTATCGAACGTGCCGTCGAGCGCTGATCTTATGGGCGCAGACGTGCGCATCGGGATCCGGCCCGAAGACTTTATTCCCGCTGATGAAAGCGATTTTGCCTATGTGGGCAATGTCGGCATCACCGAGGCTTTGGGCGAGGTGACGCTTTTGTACTTCGAACCCGAAGGGTCCGACGAGCCGGTGATCGGCAAACTGGCGGGCATCCACAAGAACCTGCGCGGCCAGTCCGTGCGCATGAAGGCGGACCCTTCAAAGGTGCACATCTTCAAAGATGGCGTGAGCTTACTGTTCCCGAACGGCAAGAACGTGACGGTGGCGCCGCACTAGATCCGTGACTTCCGCGGCCGCTTTGCTAGATAGGGCAGGTGGCCGTTTCGGAATTGTGCGGAGATTTTGCGATCAAGCGGTTTTTTCTGCCAGCACTGGCGGTTTCATGCGTCGTTGCGGCACCTGTCGCGGCGCGGGAACCCTGTACAAACGGAACCCATTTCCTCGGCTTGATTTGCGATAATGGCACGATGGATATGGCCCGGGCGGAGGAGCTTTTTGGGCCGCTAAAGCCGGTTTCCGGGTTTCACAATATACAAGATTCTCGCAGCCAAGATACTCTAGCAAGTCTGGATCGAACCCCGCTCCCAGGCGGCGGTACCGACTTTGTGCGCAATTTCTCAGAATTCATTGATGAGTTTTATGAGGTTCTGCCCGATAGTTTTACCCTTCTGGACCGTGGCTTTTTAGATGGCTACCTTCGCTATTACCGTTTCGATTGCGACGACCTTGATGCCGGATGCATTCCAAACAGCGAAAACGTCGTTGAGATTACCCGCGAGGAGAACCGTTCACTCCCTCCGGCAGGCAAATTTTCCTCATTGACGTTTGCAACAGTTCCAGTTGGCAATGTTGTTGTTCTGGAAAAGCCTGAAAGTTCAATAGACCCAAACGACTACTTCTTTTCTACGACCCTGATCGGAGATGAGCCCTCCAAGTTGTTGGTATCTCAAATACGGCGTCCGCGTTGGCCGATTGAGCCTATCTTAGAGTTCCTGTCACCCGGCGCGTTCCCAGGCTACATCACAGAGCCGGTTTTTAGTTTTAATTTTCAAATTGGTTTTGGCACGTTTAAACGGCACCACTAGGTCAAAGGACGGCGTTACCCCGAGTTCGCCGATGAACTCGTTAACCCATGTTGTCGCTGCGCGATCGCCATGTATTTTGTTCCTATAAAGGGCATATGCTCTTGAGCTCGCTTGACTCGACCCGTGTTTCTCCCGCCATACGCCTGCCATACACTTTGCATACGCCCAATTCCCCTTTGCGTCGCCCTGCACTAGGCGCGTTCAACCGCGGTCACACTTCGAAGCGGGCAGGGGCAAATTCCTCTCGGCATCGACCGTTTGCAGTGCGCCAGGCGGGAATGCGGCGCGACCATCCGATAGGCCCTCGGGCGGGTCTGGCTCCGGCGTGCCGCAAAGCCGTGCCAGAACGGTGAAATCTTCACGCTGAAGGGGCCGCCCAAGGCCCGGCGCTGTCAGCACGGCGCGCATATCCGCGCCGTTACGTATATCCAAATCCGCGCCGGGTCTGGTCGCCGCCAGGGCCGGGCCATCGGTATAGACCAAAAGCTCACCGCCCGGACGAAAGGAATACTGCAGATAGATCGTCCCGCCGGTCCAGCCGTCGATGTCATCGGTCGAAAAGCTGATATTGCCGCGGAACGTCTGGTTGGAATGCACCTCGGTCCAGATCACATCAACGGCGATGTCCGACCCGCCACCGGTATCAAAACCAGCATCAAAGCCCATGATCCCCGATCCGCTGCCCACACCCCGACTGCCTGCGTCGCCCAGACAGCAGCGCACCCGTTTTGGCGCGACGTTTGCCGACCCGTTGATGGAGAACGCATAGACCACCGGCCAGGCGCGGTAGGCTTCGGCCCCGAACGACAGGTTCAATGTCTCAGGTGCGCGCCCCATCGGCTGCGCAAGCGAGGCCGGCAATGCGATCAGCGCGGCCAGGCCAAGGGCCGCGCCGGCATGTCGCGGCGCGCGCCGTGTTTTGCCCCAAGGTGTCACTTGCGGGCTTCTTCGCTTTTCAAATACGCAAATCGCGACGCTGCCGGGCAAGCGGGTGGTCTCTTTTTGGGCGTCGTCAGTGTCATAAGGTTCGAATACAATGTGTCATACGCTTTGCATACGCCGATTTCGCCCTTTCCGTCGCGCAGTCCCCATGCGATAGGGACGCGTCAAACGAACCCGTCGCCAAGGAGCTTACCCTATGACGATTCGCGAGGCGCTCACCTTCGACGATGTCCTTTTGGAACCGGCCGCCAGCACCGTGCTGCCGTCGGACGCCGACACCCGCACCCGCATCACCCGTGCGATCGATATGAACATCCCGCTGGTATCCTCGGCCATGGACACCGTGACCGAAGCCCGCATGGCGATCACCATGGCGCAGGCCGGCGGGATGGGCGTGATCCACCGCAACCTCGATATCGCTGAACAAGCCCAGCAGGTGCGCCGGGTCAAACGCTTTGTCTCGGGTATTGTTTACAACCCGATCACGCTGACGCCCGAGCAGACGCTGGCGGATGCCAAGGCGCTGCAGGCGCGCTACCGGGTCACGGGGTTTCCGGTGGTCCAGGACGGACGGCTCGTGGGGATCGTCACCAACCGCGACATGCGCTTTGCAACCGATGATGCCACCCCGGTGCGGGTGATGATGACCTCCGATAACCTGGCTGTCCTGACCGAACCGGCCGATCTGGAAGAGGCCAAAAGCCTGATGAAGGCGCGACGGATCGAAAAGCTTCTGGTCACCGATGGCGCAGGCAAGCTCACCGGGCTTTTGACCCTGAAAGACAGTGAACAAGCCGTCCTCAACCCCGTGGCCTGCAAAGACAAGCTGGGTCGGCTGCGCGTGGCCGCCGCCACCACGGTGGGCGATGCGGGCTTCGCGCGGTCCGAACAATTGGTGGACGCTGGCGTCGACATCATCGTGATCGACACCGCGCACGGGCATTCGGCCGCCGTGGGCGAAGCGGTCCGGCGCGCCAAGGCGCTTTCAAATGAGGTGCAGATCATTGCGGGCAATGTCGCCACGGGTGAGGCCACAAAGGCGCTGATCGATGCCGGGGCTGACGCGGTCAAGGTCGGGATCGGGCCGGGGTCCATCTGCACCACGCGCATGGTCGCCGGCGTGGGCGTGCCGCAGCTGACCGCGATCATGGATTGCGCGGCCGCGGCAGGCGATACGCCTGTCATTGCAGACGGCGGCATCAAGTTTTCGGGCGATTTTGCCAAGGCGATCGCGGCGGGCGCGTCCTGCGCGATGGTCGGGTCCATGATCGCAGGCACCGATGAAAGCCCCGGCGAGGTGATCCTCTATCAGGGCCGCTCGTTCAAATCCTACCGGGGCATGGGGTCGCTTGGGGCCATGGCGCGCGGGTCAGCTGATCGGTATTTCCAGAAGGACGCGGCCTCTGACAAGCTGGTGCCCGAAGGGATCGAAGGCCAGGTGCCCTACAAGGGCTCGGCCGGCCAGGTGATCCACCAATTGGTGGGCGGCTTGCGCGCGGCCATGGGCTATACCGGGTCGGCTGATATCGACGCGATGCGCCAGAATTGCCGGTTTGTTCGGATCACCGGGGCCGGGCTGAAGGAAAGCCATGTCCACGACGTGACGATCACCCGCGAAGCGCCGAACTACCGGACGGGCTAGACCCATGACCCCCACGTCATGACGCCCGCCGCACGGGTGGCCGCTGCCATTGAAATCCTCGACCGCGTCCTGTCGGGCGAAGCGGCGGAAAAAGTGCTGACCACATGGGGCCGCGCCAACCGCTTTGCGGGATCAAAAGACCGCGCCGCGATCCGCGATCATGTGTTCGATGCGATCCGCCAGCGGCGCAGTTTCGCGATGTGGGGCGGGGCCGAGACGGGCCGGGGTTTGATGCTGGGCTGGGTGCGGGCAACTGGCGCAGACATGTCCCAGGTGTTTTCGGGCCAGGGCTACGGACCGCCGCCGCATTCGCCTGATGAGGCCGGATATGCACCCCCCGCGATCGACACTTGGCCCGACCCGGTGCGTTATGATTACCCCGATTGGCTGGCCCCCCAGTTGGAAGCGAGTTTGGGGGCGGACCTGCCCGCCGTGATGTCGGTGATGCAGGCGCGCGCGCCGGTGCATCTGCGGGTGAACACCCTTAAAACGACGTCAGACGCCGCGGTGGCCGCGCTGCGCGAAGACACAATCGCAGCCTTCGCCCATCCCCTGGCCGATACCGCACTTGAAGTGACCGAAAACGCGCGCCGCCTGCGCCAGTCGCGTGCCTACACAGACGGTCTGGTTGAATTGCAGGATGCGGCCTCGCAAGCGCTGGTGGCCAGGCTCGGACCACCGATAGGGGCAGGCCGCGCCCTGGATTACTGCGCCGGTGGCGGGGGCAAAGCCCTTGCAATGGCGGCATTTGGCTGGTCGGTGACAGCCCATGATGCGGCCCCCGACCGGATGAAGGACATACCGGACCGGGCCGTGCGCGCTGGCGCAGCGATCGATGTCAAAGCACCCCAAGACCTTGACCCAAAGGCGCGTTTTGATCTGGTTTTGGTCGATGCGCCCTGTTCGGGGTCCGGCGCATGGCGTCGCCAACCCGAAGCGCGCTGGGACCTGACCGCTGATCGTCTGGCCGACCTGACGGCCCTTCAGGATCAAATTCTGGACCATGCGGTCGGTCATGTCGCGCCCCAAGGCCGCTTGGCCTATGCGACCTGTTCGCTGCTGCGGGCTGAAAACCAGGGCAGGCTTTCCGCCTTTCTTGACCGGCACCCGGATTGGCACATCATAACCCAGCGGGCCTTCTCGCCGCTGGAAGGCGGTGATGGATTTTATGTCTCTATACTAGAAAAGAGATAAAACTAATCTACTATTGGTTGTGCTCGTCCGCTGGTTTAAGGTCGGGTTAACGATGCTTGGCGAAAACTTTCGGCACCGAATCAACCAAACGGGGACATTGTGACGTCATCAGTAGGGGTCACCACCACGCTGCATAGGACGATGCGTCGTCTCGCGCCCAGGATCGATGTCATCCTGGGGCTGGCTGCGGTGTTTCTGGCGGTGTCCTTCGTGCTGCAAGGCTCGCCGGTCGGATTGGGTTTTTTGTTTTCCGGCGCCGCCATCGGTGCCCTGGGGCTTGCCTTGGCGGCGCTGTCCTGGGCGCGCCAGCGCAGTCTGCGCCTGTTGCGCGCGACCCTGGCCAACACAATCGAAAATGACGCCACACCTTGCGTCTCGGCGGACCGAAACGGCTTTGTCGTCTACGCCAATGAAGCCGCCGTGTCGCGCTTCGGGCCCGTGTCGGGTGGGTCGATTGTGACCATCCTGGCTGAGCTTGTGGCCTCGCCGGGGCCGCTTGTCCGGCGCATTCAGGCCATCGCGGAAGAACAGGGCCGGGCGGCCGAAGACCTGACCCTGCGGCGTGGCACGCTTCGCCTGCAGGCCCACAAGATCGCCGCCGATTGTTTGTTGTGGCGGTTTGACGATGCGCAAGACCGCGTAACCGCCACCGGTGCTGCCCCCGAAAGCCTGGCGATCCCCATGTTCGTTCATACCAAATCGGGTGACGTGCCCTATATGAACGACGCGATGGTCCGGATGTTGGGGCAGAGCGCAGACACGCTTGAGGCAATTGTGTCTGATCTTCCGATCCGGTCGGGTGGCAATCACATCTTGGCCGCCACGGATGGCCCCACAAAGGTGGCACTTTTCGAAGTCGTGACCGCCTCTGCCCGGCGCGAAGTCTATGTGCTGCCCCCGGTGGCTTTGGGCGCACATGGCAACGATTGGCAGTTTTTCGACGCTTTGCCCGTGCCGATGCTGAAGATCGGGCGGACCGGCGATATCCAGATGGCCAACAGGATCGCGCGCGATCTTCTGGCCCACCGCGCGCCTTTGGGCACCCATTTGTCGGACCTTGTCGAAGGTCTGGGGCGCCCGGTGTCGGACTGGCTGGCCGATGCCACGCGCGGTCACGGGCTGAACCAAACGGAAGTTGTGCGCGCGATCCTGCCCGCGCAAGACGTGTTTCTGCAGATAACCCTTGGCCGGATTGAGGATGACGGTGAAACCGCACTGGTGGCCGTGCTGAACGATGCCACCGAGTTGAAAACGCTTGAGGCGCAGTTCGTGCAAAGCCAGAAAATGCAGGCGATCGGGCAATTGGCTGGCGGCGTGGCCCATGATTTCAACAACCTGTTGACCGCGATCTCGGGCCATTGCGATCTTCTGTTGTTGCGCCATGAAGAGGCCGACCCCGAATACGCCGACCTCATCCAGATCCACCAGAATGCCAACCGCGCGGCCAGCCTGGTCGGCCAATTGCTGGCGTTTTCACGCAAGCAGCAACTGCAGCTGGAATATCTAGATCTGCGCGAGACGATGTCCGATTTGACCCATCTGTTGAACCGGCTGGTGGGCGAGAAGGTCCGCCTGACGCTGGATCACGATGTCGATCTGCAACTGGTGCGCGCCGACAAACGCCAGCTTGAACAGGTCATCATGAACCTTGTGGTCAATGCCCGCGATGCCATGGCCAGCGGCGGTGAGATTCGCATCGATACCCGCGGTGAGCGTTTGATTGAGCCGATGTCGCGCGACCAGGTGGAAGTGCCCGCGGGCGAATATGTGGTGGTTCGGGTGTCTGACGAAGGCAGCGGCATCTCGATGGAGAATCTGTCGAAAATCTTCGTGCCCTTCTGGTCGACGAAAAAACCGGGCGAGGGCACCGGCCTGGGCCTGTCGACCGCATATGGGATCATAAAACAAACCGGCGGGTTCATTTTTGCCGACAGCACCGTCGGCACGGGCACGACTTTTTCGATTTACCTGCAAGCCCATGTGCGGCCCGAAGAAAATACAGCTGACGTGATCGATGCTGTTCCAAGCACGGCCGTGAAACACGGGCAAGGCGCGGTTTTGCTGGTGGAAGACGAAGCCCCCGTGCGCGCGTTTGCATCCCGGGCCTTGCGGATGCGGGGCTACACAGTGGTGGAAGCCGACAGCGCAGAAGCCGCCCTGAAGACCCTTGAAGACGGTGATTTGTCGATTGATGTCTTTGTGACGGATGTTGTCATGCCCGGCATGGACGGCCCGACCTGGGTGCGTGAGGCGCTTAAGCAACGCCCCAACACCAAAGTCGTCTTCGTTTCGGGCTATGCCGAAGACGCGGTATCTGAAAGCCAGGCGCGTATTCCCAATGCGGTCTTTCTGCCAAAACCGTTTTCGCTCAATGATTTGACGTCGACAGTTCAAGCACAATTGGACTGAATTCAAGGCGCGGTAACGCGTCCTTAACTGATTCCCCTTCAGAACAATTTTACGAAAACTGTTGCGATGTTCGCGGTTTGGTCTCATACATCAAAGCCAGAACAAGAGGCGAACATGAGCAGTCATTGCCGCCCAGGCGAGCGTATGAAATAAGGAGCGAAACCCCATGGCCACGGCAGATATTCTTGAAATGAGCAATAAAAAAGACGGCGATCGTCAAAAGGCCCTCGATTCGGCTTTGGCGCAAATCGAACGGCAATTTGGCAAGGGCTCGATCATGAAGCTTGGCGCCGACAATCCGGTGGCTGAGATCGAAAGCACGTCGACCGGGTCGCTGGGCCTTGATATCGCGCTGGGGATCGGTGGCCTGCCCAAGGGGCGGATCATCGAGATTTACGGCCCCGAAAGCTCCGGCAAGACAACACTGACGCTGCATTGCGTGGCCGAAGAACAAAAAAAGGGCGGCGTTTGCGCCTTTGTTGATGCCGAACATGCGCTTGATCCGCTCTATGCGCGCAAGCTTGGTGTCGATCTGGACGAGCTGCTGATTTCGCAGCCCGACACCGGTGAACAAGCCCTTGAGATCACCGATACGCTGGTGCGTTCGGGTGCGGTCAGTATGGTTGTGGTCGATTCCGTGGCCGCCCTGACGCCGCAAAAGGAACTCGAAGGCGATATGGGCGACAGCGCGCCCGGCCTGCAGGCCCGCCTGATGAGCCAGGCCATGCGCAAGCTCACAGGCTCGATCAGTCGGTCGAATTGCATGGTGATCTTCATCAACCAGATCCGGATGAAGATCGGCGTGATGTTTGGCAGCCCTGAAACAACGACCGGTGGCAATGCGCTGAAGTTCTATTCCTCGGTGCGCCTCGACATCCGCCGGATCGGTGCCTTGAAAGACCGCGACGAAGTGGTCGGCAACCACACCCGCGTGAAGGTCGTCAAAAACAAGGTCGCGCCGCCGTTCAAACAGGTCGAATTCGACATCATGTACGGCGAAGGGATTTCGAAGATGGGCGAGCTCATCGACCTCGGCGTCAAAGCCGGCGTGGTCGACAAATCGGGCGCCTGGTTCTCCTACGGTGATGAACGCATCGGGCAGGGGCGCGAGAACGCCAAGACCTTCTTGCGCGAAAACCCGGCGATTTCGAACGCGATTGAAGACAAGATCCGGGCCGCCCATGGTTTGGATTTTGACATGCCCGAGGGCGAAAAGCGCGAAGACGACGACGACGACGCGGCACTCCTCGAGGGCTAAGGGTTGCGCCCCGGGGCGGCGCCGAACGCCCCCACGCCCCGGGACGCCCGGGCGGAGAATACCTGGGAAAAGGCGGTGCGACGGCGCCGTCTTTTCTCGCTTGGCAGTGGACAGGCCCCAGCCCCAAGGCTATCTCCGGGTTTCGATTTCCGGGAAAGACGATATGGCCAGCCTGAACGACATCCGATCTACGTTTCTAAGCTACTTTGAGAAAAACGATCATGAGGTCGTCGCCTCGTCGCCCCTGGTGCCGCGCAATGACCCCACCTTGATGTTCGTCAACTCGGGCATGGTGCAGTTCAAAAACCTGTTCACGGGCCTTGAGCACCGCGATTACAACCGCGCGACGACTTCCCAGAAATGCGTGCGCGCCGGTGGCAAGCACAACGACCTCGACAATGTCGGCTATACGGCACGCCACCACACGTTTTTTGAGATGCTGGGGAATTTCTCCTTCGGTGACTATTTCAAGGACGACGCGATCCCCTACGCCTGGGGTTTGCTGACCGACGGGTTCGGGATTGATCCTGCCCGAATGCTGGTGACGGTCTACCACACCGATGATGAGGCCGCCGCGATCTGGAAAAAGGTCGGTGTGCCCGAAGACCGGATCATTCGGATCGCCACGTCCGACAACTTTTGGCAGATGGGCCCGACGGGGCCTTGCGGGCCTTGCACCGAGATTTTCTATGATCACGGCGATCATATCCCCGGTGGTCCCCCGGGCAGCCCCGACGAAGACGGTGACCGGTTCATCGAGATCTGGAATGTCGTCTTCATGCAGAACGAGCAGTTCGAGGACGGCTCGATGGTGCCTTTGGACATCCAGTCGATCGACACCGGCATGGGGCTGGAACGCATCGGGGCGCTGTTGCAGGGCAGCCATGACAATTACGACACCGACACCATGCGCAAACTGATTGAGGCGTCGGCCAATGCGACCGATGGTGCGCCCGATGGGCCGGGCAATGTGCACCACCGGGTGATCGCCGATCATCTACGGTCGACCTCGTTTCTGATCGCCGATGGGGTGATGCCCTCGAACGAAGGGCGCGGGTACGTGCTGCGGCGGATCATGCGGCGCGCGATGCGGCACGCGCATTTGCTGGGTGCCAAGGACCCGGTGATGCATCGTTTGGTGCCGTCTCTTGTTGGCGAAATGGGGCAGGCCTTCCCCGAGTTGGGGCGCGGCCAGGCGCTGATCGAAGAAACCCTGCGGTCCGAAGAAACGCGGTTTCGCGAAACGCTGGACCGAGGCTTGCGGCTTTTGGATGACGAGATCGCGGGACTTGCCGATGGGGCCGATCTGCCCGGGGCGGCGGCGTTCAAGCTTTATGACACATACGGCTTCCCGCTGGATTTGACCCAGGATGCCTTGCGCGAACAGGGCCGGGGCGTGGACACGGCCGGTTTTGATGCGGCAATGGAAGATCAGAAAGCCAATGCGCGCGCGGCCTGGTCAGGCTCGGGCGAGGCGGCGGATGCCACCGTCTGGTTCGATGTGGCCGACAAATCCGGATCGACCGAATTTCTGGGGTATGAAACGGAAACGGCGGAAGGCCAGATCACGGCGCTGATCAAGGACGGCGCGCAGGTTGGTGTGCTGAACGACGGTGATACGGGCTGGATCGCGGTCAACCAGACGCCGTTTTACGGCGAGGCGGGCGGCCAGGTCGGTGACACGGGGTCAATGGTGTCGCTTGAAAACCGCGATGTGACGGCCAAGGTCACCCAAACCCGGCGGTTTGCCGATGGTGCGATCTTCGGCCATGAGGTGACGGTTGCCGGCGGGTCGCTCAAGCGCGGTGAGGCGCTGCATCTGATGGTCGATCATGCCCGGCGCGGCAGGGTCCGCGCCAACCATTCGGCCACGCACCTTTTGCATGAAGCCCTACGCGTGGCCCTGGGCGATCACGTCGCCCAACGCGGGTCGCTCAATGCGCCCGATCGCTTGCGGTTCGATTTTTCCCACGGGCAGGCGTTGACGCTGGATGAACTGGCCCGGGTCGAAGCGGAGGTGAACGCCTATATCCGCCAGAACACGGCCGTTGAAACCCGGATCATGACGCCAGACGATGCCCGCGCCATCGGGGCGCAGGCGCTCTTTGGTGAAAAGTATGGCGATGAGGTGCGGGTCGTGTCCATGGGCCGGGCCGACACCGGCAAGGGGGCCGACGGGCAGACCTATTCGCTGGAACTTTGCGGTGGGACCCATGTGGCGCGCACCGGCGATATCGGGCTGTTCGTATCGCTTGGCGACAGCGCCTCCTCGGCGGGTGTGCGCCGGGTCGAAGCGCTGACCGGGCAGGCGGCCTATGCCTATCTGGCAGGGCAGGATCGGCGGCTGGCTGAAACCGCATTGGCGTTGAAAACAGGTGCGGCGGATGTGCCTGAGCGCGTCAAAAGCCTTCTGGATGAGCGTAAGGCCCTGCAGGCCGAATTGGCGGATCTGAGAAAGAAAATCGCGCTCGGCGGCGATACGGCGGCGACGCCTGAGACCGACATCGGCGGCATCAAGGCGGTGCTACAAAAGGTCGACGGCGTGTCCGGCAAGGAGCTGCCGTCCCTGATTGACAGCCACAAGGGCCGGTTGGGATCCGGCGTTGTAATGCTGATCGCAGATGCCGATGGCAAGGCGGCCGTGGCCGCAGGCGTGACCGCAGACCTGACAGACAAGGTATCGGCGGTGGACCTTGTGAAAACAGCCGTTGAAGCGCTTGGCGGCAAGGGCGGTGGCGGCCGGGCCGACCTTGCCCAAGGTGGCGCCAAATCGGCCGACAATTCCGACGCGGCCATCGCGGCCGTGACAGACCTGATCAAGGGATAACACATGACCGCACTCTGGATTGCCAATGTCGATGTCACCGACGCCGAGGAATACGCCAAATACGCCCCCATCGCGACCGAAGCGATCGCCGAACATGGTGGCGTTTTTCTGGCGCGCGCAGGTGCCTACGTGCAGCTTGAAGGCCGCGACCGCGCGCGCAATGTCGTGGCGCGGTTTCCGTCCATTGAGGCGGCGGTCGCCTGCTACAATTCCGCAAAATACCAGGCCGCCGTGGCCCATGCCGACAAAGGGGCGGTGCGTGATCTTGTGGTGGTCGAAGAACTGCCGGCTGACTAGGGTCGAAAGTGCTTGGACAGTTTCAGCCCCTGGCCCTGGTAGTTTGACTTGATCTCGCGCCCGTACAGGGTTTTGGGGGCGCGCGACATACGCTCATACACCAGCCGCCCGACGATCTGGCCGTGTTCCAGCACAAACGGCGCATCGTGGCAGCGCACCTCCAGGACCCCGCGTGACCCCGTGCCGCCGGCTTCGGCCCAACCAAAGCCGGGGTCGAAGAACCCTGCGTAATGGACGCGGAATTCGCCGACCATGGCAAGATAGGGCGCCATTTCGGCGGCATGTGTGGGCGGGATGGCAATCGCTTCGCGGCTGACCAGAATATAGAATGCGCCGGGGTCCAGGATTGTCCAGCCGGTGGTCGAATGCACCTCTTCCCAGAAGTCCGCCGCGGCGTAATGAGCGATCTTGTCCAGATCGATGACGCCCGCGTGGGGTTTGGCGCGGTAGCCGACCAGGGTGCCCGCCGCGGGCCGCAGATCGACCGAAAACCCAAGGCCGCCGTCGATCACCGCGTCGCCCGAAACGATGGGGCTGTCGGCGTGCAAGGCGCGCAGGTCGTCATCTGAGATGATCGTCTGGCCCTGGCGAAAGATCACCTGGTTCAACAGCTGGCCGGTGCGCGCGATGACCGAAAAGCTTTGCGGGCAAATCTCAACATACAGCGGGCCGGTGTAACCGTCGGGGATGCGGTCAAATTCGGTCCCGTGATCGGTAATGATCCGCGTCAGAAGATCAAGCCGCCCGATCGATGATTTGGCACTCGCCGCACCGGACAGTCCCTGCGGCAGGTCCAGCCGTTCCAACAGGGGCACCACGTAAACGCAGCCCTTTTCCAGCACCGCCCCCTCGGTCAGGTCCACCTCATGCATGGTGAACTCGGCCAAACGGTCGGCCACTCTGCGCGCCTTGCCGGCCAGGAACGACGCGCGCACCCGGTAGGCCACAGCGCCCAGGCGCAGATCCAGCGAGGCAGGCTGCACTTGCCCCGGCGCAATCGGCTTGGTGGAGGTTATTGCACCGTCAGCGATCAGTTTGTTCAGGCCCTCATCGGGCAAGACACCGTTCATCGTGACGCCTTTTTCGATGAAATGGTCGGGCTAGCAGGATTCGAACCTACGACCTTCCGTCCCCCAGACGGACGCGCTACCAAGCTGCGCCATAGCCCGACGCAGCGCGTTCTGACGGATTTCCGGGGGCGGGGCAAGGGCAGAGCGACATGGTTTTAACGCTTAAGCGCTGGCGCGCGCGGAAAGCCGGTCTTTCACCACGCCAAGCGCATCGCGGTTGCGCCGCAGATAGCGTGGGTCTGCCGACCGCAGCCGTGCTGCGACACCCGGTGTCGCGGGAAACGCGGTATCCGCATCGTCCGGATCGGTCTCGGGCACGTCTGGTGTGGCAGGGATGGCCGCGACCTGTTCGTGGTCATGGGCGGGCTCGATCCCACTGTCGTCGTCCAAAGGCGTCTCATCCGGCGGATCGAGCGTGGGCAAGGCGCCCTCTGCCAAGGGCTCGCGCTCCAATTCTGCGACAGGTGCGGTGTCGGCGGTCGCTGCCGCATCCGCGGTGTCATCGGTGACGTCAACGGCCGTCGCGTCGACCATATCGGGGGCGGCGATCTCGCCACTGCCATCGAGGGGTTGCGACATGGCCGCGACATGCTTCACGCCCTTTTCGCGCAACAGCTTCTGCGCGCCCCGGATCGTCATGCCTTCGTCGTGCAAAAGCCGTTTGATCCCGCCGATCAGCTGCATGTCAGACGGGCGGTAATAGCGCCGCCCACCGGCGCGTTTGACCGGTTTGATCTGCGTGAACCGGCTTTCCCAGAAGCGCAGCACATGGGTGGGCACGCCAAGCCAATCGGCCACTTCGGATATCGTCCGGAATGCCTCTGGCGACTTGGCCATTGTCCGCGTCAGCCCTGCTTGTTGCCGTCGGCGACGCGGTCTTTCATAAGATGAGAGGGGCGGAAGGTCAGCACGCGGCGCGGGTGGATCGGAACCTCTTCGCCGGTCTTGGGGTTGCGCCCGATCCGGGCGGCTTTCTCACGCACGCTGAATGTGCCAAACGACGAAATCTTGACGGTCTCGCCGGCCACCAAAGCATCTGACATGTGCAAAAGGACGCTTTCGACGAGTTGAGCGCTTTCGTTGCGGCTCAACCCGACCTCGCGAAACACCGCCTCGCTCAGGTCCATGCGTGTTAAAGTTTTCTCACCCATATCGACCCTCGCTCCCGTTTTTCCGTGCGTACCATGCGCCCGGGAAAAAGCACTGTCAATATCAAGGGTTTGCTGATTTCACCTGGCAGGCAATTACCAGCGCAGAACCACAGACCCCCAGGCCAGACCGCCGCCAATGGCCTCGGTCACCAGCAGATCGCCCGCTTTGATCTGGCCGCGCGCCTTGCCGACCGACAGCGCAAGCGGGATCGAGGCTGCCGATGTATTGCCGTGATCGCCCACGGTGACGACGACCTTGTCCATCGGCAATCCCATCTTGGACGCCGTCGATTTGATGATCCTGAGGTTGGCCTGATGCGGCACGATCCAGTCGACATCGCCTGGCCCGAGGCCGGCTTTTTCCAGGGCAGTGTCCGCGGTGGACACAAGCTTTTCGACCGCGTGGCGGAACACCTCGCGGCCTTCCATGCGCAGGTGCCCGACATTGCCCTGGGCCACGCCACCATCGACGTACAGAATATCCCTGTGCCGCCCGTCAGAATTCAGATCAACCGACAAGATCCCACGGTCGGACGGCGCGCCCGTGCCAGGCGCCCCTTCCAGGACCACCGCGCCTGCGCCATCGCCGAACAGGACACAGGTGCCCCGGTCGGTGAAATCCAGAAGCCGGCTGAAGGTTTCGGCCCCGATCACCAGCACGCGTTTGGCCTGACCCGCGGCGATCAGCGCATTGGCGTTGCCAAGGGCGAAGACAAAGCCCGCGCAAACCGCCTGGATGTCAAAGGCGAACCCGCCCGTCATGCCCAGCCGGTCCTGCACCATCGTGGCGGATGACGGAAAGGTCATGTCCGGGGTCGACGTCGCCAGAACGATCGCATCGATCTCATCGGCCGCCAGCCCTGCGTCCGCCAGCGCGGCCTCGGCGGCGTTGGTTGCCAGATCGGACGTGGTCTGGCCGTCGGCGGCGAAGTGGCGCCGCTCAATCCCGGTGCGCGAGACGATCCATTCGTTCGACGTGTCCAGCGTGTCTTCGAAATGCGCATTCGGCACAATTCGGTCCGGCAAATAATGCCCGACCCCTCGGACCACGGCGCGGTATGTCATGCGCTCTGCTCGCCTTGTGTTTTTATATTTTCGTCATATTGGCGCCTGGCCCCGACCGATGCAACCCGTGCCGCCAGCCGTTCATTGAAGCCGGTTTCAGCCAGTCGGAACGCCAGTTTGATTGCCGCTGACACGCCCGTGGCATCCGCCGAGCCATGGGATTTCACGACCGTCCCGTTCAGCCCCAGAAACACGCCGCCATTCACGCGCCGCGGGTCGATGCGTTTCGACAGCCGCCTGAGTGAGGTATAGGCCAAAAGGGCGGCAATCCGGCTGAGCGGGGTCGCCTTGAACGCCACGCCCAGAAGCGTTCGGATCAGCCGCGCGGTGCCTTCGCCGGTTTTCAACGCCACATTGCCGGTGAACCCATCCGTGACGATTACATCGACCGTTGATGTTGGAATATCGCCGCCTTCGATGAAGCCGATGTAGTCGTATTCGCCCGCCTCGGCGGCATCTTCGATCAGCCCTGCGGCGTCTTTGAGTTCGGACCGGCCTTTGTATTCTTCGGTGCCCACATTCAGAAGCCCCACGCGGGGTTTTTCGATGTCGAGCCCGTTGCGGGCATAAGACGCCCCCATCAGCGCATATTGCAAAAGATCGGTCGCATCCGCCCGGATGTCGGCGCCCACGTCAAGCATGACGTTGAAGCCGGCGGGGTTTTCTGACGGCCAGAGGCAGGCAATCGCGGGCCGGTCCACGCCAGGCAACTTGCGCAGCCGGATCATCGACAGCGCCATCAGTGCGCCGGTGTTGCCGCAGGACACCGCCACCTCCGCCTTGCCGTCGCGCACCGCCTCGATGGTTTCCCACATCGACGTGCCCTTGCCGTTGCGCATCACATAGGACGGTTTGGCATCCATCGTGACGACGCCGTCGACGTCATTGATGGTCACGCGGTCCTCAAGCTTGCGCTTTTTGACCAGCGGGGTCAGCGTGGCTTCCGGCCCATGCAGGATGAAGGCGATATCGGGGTTTTTCCGCGCCGACCGGGCCAAACCGCCCACCACGGCTCCGGGCCCCTGATCGCCCCCCATCGCATCGACGGAAATCACAAAGGGCCCGGACCGCTTTTGCGGCGCGGGCCCCGATTGGGCAGCTGAACTTTTCGGCGTCTGGCCCAAGGGCCGGACTTACGCCGCGTCTTCGTCGTCGAGATCGATCTCGTCGGCCTGGGCCACGACTTCGCGGTCATTGTAGTGGCCACACGACGGGCACACGTGGTGCGGGCGCCGCAGCTCACCACAATTTGGGCATTCGCCCGGATTTGCAGCGGCCAGACCGTCATGTGCGCGGCGATTGTTCCGGCGCGACGGTGAGACTTTATTCTGTGGGACAGCCATGTCCTATCCTTACATCTTTAAGCGGGCGGCAGCGCACGGGCGGGGGTCCAAGGGGGACGCGCTCCGACGTGGTTGCCTATGCCATGAACGAGGCCGGGAACATACTGTCTTTGCAGGCCTGCGCAAGGTTTTTTTCGCGGGCCTCACCCGTCGGTGTCATCGGGGCCGGTTTGGCCGTCACGCAAGGCCTTCAGTCCCGCGAACGGCTTGATATCGGCGTCGCCCATGGGGGTCGTGCCGGGGGCGGTAAAAACCTGTGTTTCCAGGGTCGCATTGGGGGCGCGCGGAAAATCGGGCAGGGCCAGGGCCAGCGCTTCGGCAAAAAGGCGATGCAGATCGATTGTCTCGCCCAAGGGCTCCACACTGTCGTCTTCGGGGATTTCCACCTCGCCCGCATCCGGCATCGGGGCGGGGTCGGCCAGATAGCGCCGGGTCACGGGGCGGTCGATGCGCGTGGTCACCGGACCCAATGTCACGACACAGGTCTGCACTGCCGTCGCGCCAAGTTTCGCCTCAAGCCGCCAATCGGCCTGGCCTTCGGGCACCACGCGCCCCTCAAGCCGGGCTTTCTTGAGCGCTTGCAAGTCGAACTCTCGCGCCAGATCGGCGCGCGCTTCGGGACCCGGCTGGTAGGAAAACGCGATTTCGGCATCAGCAGGCTGGCCGGAGATGGGCAGATCGGGGGCAGTGTGCAAAGCGGTCTCCTTTCGCGTCAACTTGATCCGGGGCGGCGGCTTTAGTAGGGGGTTAGGGCCGACGTGTGGGCAGTGCAAGGGGGCCAGGTGGCGATGAAACGTGCGATTGCAGGACTTTCACTTGGAATTTTGCTGTCTGGCTGCGCGGTCACGCTTGAAGACCAGCACGGCTATGTGCCCACCGAGGGTCAGTTGTCGGCCATTGAAGTGGGCCGCGACACCCGCGAAACCGTCACCACGCTGATCGGTCAACCCAGCCTGGAAAGCCTGCGCACCGAAAACGGCTGGTACTACGTGAAATCCGATTATGAGACGTTCCTGTGGCGCGAACGCGAAGAGGTGAACCGCGAAGTGGTCGCGATTCTTTACTCAGACGCAGGCACGGTTGCGAATATCGAACGCTACGGACTGGAAGACGGCCAGGTCGTGTCGCTGTCGCGCCGTGTGACCGACAGCAACATCACTGGCATCAGCTTTTTGCGCCAGCTTGTCGGGAACCTGGGCAGTTTCCGCCTGCAGGATTTCGTCGACGGCGAATAGCCTAGTCTTTTTCTTCGAACGCAAGTGCGACACCGTTGATGCAATAGCGCAGGCCCGTGGGTTGCGGCCCGTCGGGGAACACGTGTCCCAGATGCGCGTCACAGCTGTTGCAATGGACTTCCGTGCGGCGCATGAAAAACGACCGGTCTTCGGTTTCGCCCACCATTTCACGGCTGAGGGGTTCGTAAAACGACGGCCAGCCGGTGCCGCTTTCGAACTTCGCACCCTGGTCAAACAGCTCCACCCCGCAGCACACACAGGTGTAGGTGCCCGGACCATTTGGAAAATCCTCATGGGTGCCGGCGCGTTCGGTGCCGTGCTTTCGCGTCACTTTATACGCCAGGGGCGAGAGTTGTTCGCGCCATTCCGCGTCGGACTTTTCAATCTTCTTCATGGGTTCCTCGGTCGTGATACGGTCACATATTGTGTGTTATACACCTTGTGCCCATACATAGGCAGAAACTCCGAGACGGGAAGGGCTTGATGGCTGTCTCACCACATCGTCAGAAATACCGCGCCCGTCTGGCGGCGGGCCCAAGTGACCTCGCCGCCTGTCTGGCGCTGCGCGCGGCGGTGTTTCGCCCCCAAAGCGGGGCGGCAGATGATGATGCGTTTGATCCGATCTGTGCGCATATCATGGTTGAAGCGCTTGAAGATCGCCGGTTAGTATGTTGTTTTAGATATCTTATTCTAAAAGATGGCGCGTCGCTTGATCACGCGTATTCCGCCCAGTTCTACGAGCTGTCAGCGCTTGAAGGGTTCAAAGGCACCATGGCCGAGATGGGCCGGTTTTGCATCGCACCCGGTGCGCGCGATCCCGATATCCTGCGCGCAGCCTGGGGGGCGATGGCCGAGGTCGTGCGCGAAAACCAGGTTGATCTGCTGTTTGGCTGTTCGTCGTTTGAGGGCACCGATGAGGCGCCATACCACGACACCTTCGCAATGCTGCGTGACCGCCACATCGGCCCCAAACGCTGGCTGCCACGGATCAAGGCGCCGCGGGTCTTCGAGTTTGCCCGCCGGTTGGGCCAAACCGCTGATCCCAAAGCGGGGTTGCGGATGATGCCGCCCTTGCTGAAGACCTATCTGGCGATGGGCGGCTGGGTCAGCGACCATGCCGTTGTCGACCGTGATCTGGGGTCTTTGCACGTGTTCACGGGCGTGGAAGTGCGGCGCATTCCGCCCGCGCGGCGCCGGTCAATCCTGGCCGGATTGCCCGGCTGAACACCGCCACAAAACCCCCAAAAGCACGCGTCTTCAAAGCGTATGACGCCTCGAACCGCGCTTGCCCGTCGCAGGCATCTTGCCATCACCGGCCTGAGCGACTAGCCCCAAGTCCATGCCAGCCCCGCTTTTACAATTGTCTGATATCTCGCTCACCTGGGGCGGGGACCCGGTGTTTGCGGATCTCAACGTGGTGGTCCAAACCGGTGACCGGATTGCCTTGGTGGGCCGGAACGGATCGGGCAAATCGACCCTGATGAAGCTGATGGCAGGCGACGTGGAACCGGACACCGGCGCGCGCGTGCTGGCCCCGGGGGCCGATATGGCGCGGCTGTCCCAAGACCCCGATATGGCGGATTTCGCGACCCTTGGTGATTATGCCGCCCGCGCCTTCGACCCGTCCGAGGTCTGGCGCGTCGAAGCGGCCGCCGAAGGCATCGGCATCGATCTGGCGCGCGATCCGTCAAAAGCCTCTGGCGGGGAACGCAGGCGCGCGGCCCTGGCGGGGCTAGTGGCGTCTGACGCGGACCTGATGCTTTTGGATGAGCCGACCAACCATCTGGATATCCAGGCCATTCTGTGGCTGGAAACCTACCTGGCTGAACGCCGCGGCGCCTACATCCTGATTTCGCACGACCGGGCGTTTTTGCAACGGCTGACACGGGCCACGCTCTGGCTTGACCGCGGCGTGGTGCGCCGCCAGGACCGGGGCTTTGCGGATTTCGAGGTCTGGCGCGACAAGACCTGGGAAGACGAAGACATCGCGCGCCACAAACTCAACCGCAAGATCAAGGCCGAAGCCCGTTGGGCGGTCGAAGGCATATCGGCCCGGCGCAAACGCAACATGGGCCGGGTGCGCGCCCTGCAGGGCTTGCGGGCCGAGCGGGCGTCGCAGATCAAGCGGCAGGGCGCGGCGGCGATGGCGCTGGCCGATGCGCCGAAGTCCGGCAAGAAGGTGATCGAAGCGCGCGGGATCGCAAAGTCCTTCGGTGGCCAGACGCTGTTTTCTGACTTCGATCTGAAGATCGCGCGGGGCGACCGGGTGGCCTTTGTGGGCCCCAATGGTGCGGGCAAGACGACGCTGATCAAAACGCTGACGGGTGATTTGGCCCCGGACGCGGGCGAGGTGTCGTTGGGCACGGGGCTCGACCTTGCGGTGTTCGACCAGGCCCGCGCGGCCCTTGATCCCGATGTGACACTTTGGGAAGCGCTGGCAGGCGACAAGGACATGCGCGTCTCGGGCCGGGCCGATCAGGTGATGGTGCGCGGCACGCCCCGCCATGTGGTCAGCTATCTGAAGGATTTTCTGTTCGATGATGCCCAGGCCCGCGCGCCGGTGCGGTCGCTGTCGGGGGGCGAAAAGGCGCGGCTTTTATTGGCAAAACTCATGGCCAAGGAAGCCAATCTTCTGGTGATGGACGAGCCGACCAATGATCTGGACATCGAAACGCTCGATCTGTTGCAGGAACTTCTGGACGATTACGCGGGCACGGTTTTGCTGGTGTCCCACGACCGCGATTTCATCGACCGGGTGGCGACCCAGACCGTGGCGCTGGAACGCGGCGGCAAGCTGACGGTCTTTGCCGGCGGCTGGTCGGATGTGAAAGTGGATTGGTTGGCGGGCGCAGGGGGCGACAAGCCCAAAAAGGCGCAGGCAAAGACAGAAAAACCAAAGGACAGCGGTCAGGGGCTGAGCTTTACCGAACAGCACCGGCTTGAGGCGCTGCCGGGCGAGATTGAGCGATTGGAAGCCGAGATCGCCAAGCTGGAAACCGCGCTGGCCGCGCCGGATCTTTTCAGCACCGATCCCAAGAAATTTGATCTGTATTCGCGCGCGCTGGTCGAACGCCAGGACAAGCTGGCGGCGGCGGAAGAAGACTGGCTGGCCCTGGCCGAAAAAGCCGGGGCTTAAAGCGCAAACGCAAATGTGGGCACCGGTTTTCGGGTCGATTTGCGCGGATTATATTTCCGTGCCGATCACGTCGCGCCAGCCGTGTTCAGGCGCAAACCCCAGAAGGGTTTTGGCCTTGTCGATGGAATAGAAGGTCTCGTTCGGACCCATATCCTTTTTGATCGGCACGCCGGGATAAAACCGGTCGCAGATCTGCTGTGTCGGCAGGGCCACGGACGAATCGCCATTGGCGATGTTGAACACCTGATAGCCCAACCCGTCGGTCTTCAGGCAGCAATCGACCGCATGGGCCAGATCGCGGGCGTCGATATAGGCGAAAATGTTGCGCCGCCGCTTGGCTGGGTCGGCCACATAGGCTGGAAAATCGGCTTCATATTCGTGGGGTTCGATGACGTTATTGATGCGCAGCCCGTAGATATCCGCGCCCGAGCGCGCCTGAAAACTCCGCGCGGTCGCCTCGTTCACGACCTTCGACATCGCATAGGAATCGGCCGGCACCGTGGGGTGCGCTTCATCGATGGGCACATAATCGGGGCGCCGCTCACCATCCCAGAAACAAATGCCGTATGTGGTCTCAGACGAGGCGAAGATGATCTTGCGGATGCCCGCGCGCAGGGCGGCGTCGATGACATTGTACGTCGACATCGTGTTGATGCGGAAGGTTTCATTGTCGGGCTTGATCAGAATGCGCGGCACGGCTGCGAAATGGACCACCGCGTCAAAGGCGGGCACGCCGGTGCCGGCGTCCAACTCGCCCAGATTGCCATAGCTGGTCATGATGTTTTGCACCTGGCCTGCGTCCGTCAGGTCGACCTGCAGATTGTCGGCCCCGTCCAGGGGAACAAGGTCGGCATTGACCACCTTGTAGCCGCGCGATTGCAGCCAGGGCACCGCGTGGCGACCCGCTTTGCCGGACCCGCCGGTGAACAAAATACGCATGAGCGCCCCCCTTTGACTGACGCGTCTGCGTACCGGTTTCAGCGCCCGCTGAAAAGACTGAGACAGGCTGACGCAGGCCCCAAAAGACGGCGCTTGCATCACAAAACTGAGACCGAAGCTTCCTAACCTAATGACCGCGGTGCCCCTCGCGCCGGTGCAGCAACAACCCCTCAGGGAGAGCATGATGAAAGACGTTGATTACGACAGCCTGTCTTTTGATGATTGGGACGAACAGAATTTCCCCCGTCCAACCGAGCAAGACTTTGACCGCGTGGTTGAGCGCGCCATTTCGCGCCGCGGCTTTTTGGGCGGTGCGCTAGCCTTCGGGTCGGGCGCAGCCGTTATGGGGGTTGCGGGCCTGAAAGCCACAACCGCCGACGCCCAGCAGACGTCACGGTTTGCCTTTGATCAACTGGCCCCCCAGACCGATGGCACCGTGCATGTGCCCGGCGGATACACCTGGGACGTGCTTGTGCGCTGGGGCGATCCGCTGTTTTCGGACGCACCTGCCTTTGACACCGCCACCGGCGTGCCCACCGAAGGCTCTGACCGCGTGTTTGGTGAAAACACCGATGGGATGGAATTGTTCCACAAAGGCGGGACCGAGCTTCTGGTCGTGAATTCGGAATACGTGAACCCCAAGATCAATCTGCCTGCCGACCAGGAAGGTGCCGCCGCTTCGGCCGATGACATCGTGCGTCTGCAGAACTTCCAGGGCGTGACCGTGATGGAAGTGACCGAAGGTGCAAACGGCTGGGAGGTTGTCGTCGACAGCCCCTATAACCGCCGCATCCATCATCGGTCGGACATGGTCATCGATGGACCTGCCGCGGGCCATGACCTGTTGAAGACCGCCGCCGATCCCACGGGCACGAAATCGCTGGGGACCTTCAACAATTGTGGCTCGGGCCGCACGCCGTGGGGCACCTATCTGACTTGCGAAGAAAACTTCAACGGCTACTTCGGCACCACTGAAGAACTGGCGCTGGACGATGTTCATGCCAACGGGTTTGCCCGTTACGGTGTGTCGACCAAGGTCGATCCGGGCCGCTACAACTACCACGGCTTTGACGCGCGCTTTGATCTGTCGAAGAACCCGAACGAGCCGCACCGCGCGGGCTATATCGTGGAAATCGACCCCTGGAACCCCGATGCCACACCCATCAAGCACACGGCCCTGGGCCGGTTCAAACATGAAAACGCCGCTTACGCGCTGACACCCGAAGGCCAGGTCGTGGTCTATATGGGCGACGATGAGCGCGGCGAATACATGTACAAATGGGTCAGCCGGGACATCTACGTGCCCGGCGGCGATACCTCGACATTGCTCAGCGAAGGCCAGTTGTTCGTCGCCAAGTTCAACGACGACATGACCGGCACCTGGGTGGCACTCACACCTGAAGACACCGGCATGTCGGAAGCTGAAATCGCGGTCTTCACGCGGATGGCAGCAACCGAGGTTTCAGCCACCACCATGGACCGGCCCGAATGGATCGCGGTGAACCCAACCGCGGTCGAGGCCTATTGCTGCCTCACGAACAACTCGCGCCGCGGGGCCACCAATGACGACGGGTCGATCCGCACCAATGCCGCGGGCGAGCCGATGATCCCCAATGCGCCCAACCCGCGTGAGATCAACCGCTACGGCCAGATCGTGCGCTGGAAGCCCCATAACGATGACCACGGGGCATCCACCTTCGATTGGGATCTTTACGTGATGGTCGGCAATCCGACGGTCCACACCGATGGGCTTTATGCCGGAACGGCGAACATGAACGAGGGCAACCTGTTCAATTCGCCAGACGGGATGCAGATCGATTCGACCGGCCTGATCTGGATCCAAACCGACGGCAATGACGACAACGAAGGCGACTTCCTGGGCAACGGCAACAACCAGATGCTGGCAGGTGATCCCGTCACCGGCGAGATCCGCCGCTTCCTCACGGGCCCCAACGGGTCGGAAGTCACCGGTCTGACCTGGTCGGCGGACAAGCGCACGATGTTCGTGGGCATCCAGCACCCCGGCGCTCCGTTCCCGGACGGCGAAGGGACATTGCCACGCTCGGCCATCGTGACGGTCAAGCGCAGCGACGGCGCCCTGGTCGGCTAAGCTTCGTTTGTGAAAATAGCCCCGGGCGCTGAAAGGTGCCCGGGGCTTTTTTGTTTGTCCTTCATCTCCCCAACAAATATCCCGGGGTTTGGGGCAGAGCCCCAACTAAAAGACGTCTTGGCCGCAGGCCGCATTTTGGCAGGTCTTTGGCTCAGGCAGATCATCAGACTTGGGGTAAAATAATACCATATTTTTAACCCTATGTTTTCCAACAGATATTCAGACCAAACCGCCATTGACTGGGCCGTCAAAACCCTTAGAACACGGCGTTCGAGTTTCCATCCGTCAAGGACCGCTATGAAAACCTATTCGATCACGCCCTCTGAGATCGACAAGAAGTGGATCATCATCGATGCCGAAGGCGTCGTGCTGGGCCGTCTTGCCTCGATCGTGGCCAACCGCCTGCGCGGCAAGCACAAGGCGACCTTCACCCCGCATATGGACATGGGCGACAACGTGATTGTCATCAATGCCGACAAGATCCAGCTGACGGGCGACAAGCGCAACAAGCCGAACTACTGGCACACAGGGTATCCCGGCGGGATCAAATCGCGCACCACCGGCCAGATCCTTGAAGGCAAGTACCCTGAACGTGTCGTCACCCAGGCCGTCAAGCGGATGCTGCCGGGCAACAAGCTCAGCCGTCAGCAGATGACCAACCTGCGCGTCTACGCGGGCACCGACCACCCCCATGAGGCGCAAAGCCCCGAAGTGCTCGACGTTAAATCGATGAACGCCAAAAACACGCGAGGCGCATAAGCCATGGCCGACGAAATCAACACACTCGAAGACCTCGGCACCGTGGCAGACGCCCCCGCCGAAGTGGTGACACCGCGCGAACCGGTTCGCGATGATCTGGGCCGGTCCTATGCCACTGGCAAGCGGAAGGATGCGGTCGCCCGCGTCTGGATCAAGCCGGGCTCCGGCAAGGTCACCGTCAATGGCAAGGAAATGGCGGCATACTTTGCACGCCCCGTGCTGCAGATGATCCTGCGCCAGCCGTTTGAAGTGGCCGGCGTTGTCGGCGAGTTCGATGTGCAGGCCACCGTCAAGGGCGGCGGGCTGTCGGGCCAGGCGGGTGCTGTGAAGCACGGCATCTCGAAAGCGCTGCAGCTTTATGAGCCGTCCCACCGGGCCGCGTTGAAAGCGGCAGGCTTCCTGACCCGCGACAGCCGCGTGGTGGAACGCAAGAAATACGGCAAGGCCAAAGCGAGAAAGAGCTTCCAGTTCTCCAAGCGTTAAGCCGAACGATCAGAATTTGGGGAAGGGCGGTGCGCAGGCGCCGCCCTTTTTCGTGGTGCCAGGGTCAGCAGCGCACCCCGCAGCTGGCGCGCAGGACCGGGTTCCCGGCACAGCACTCTTCGATAAAATACCGCAACACCGATCCCAGCCGGTCGAAGTTGATGTGGTAGATCATGCTGCGCGATTGTCGCTCAGCCGACACCACCCCAAGCTCTGCCAAAGCCGCCAGATGAAACGATGCGCGTGACGGTGTCGCGTCAACCGAGGCGGCAATCGCACCCGCCGCCGCCCCCTCAGGACCCGCGCGCACAAGGTGCCGGACAATCGCCAACCGCGTCGGGTTGGCCAACGCGCCAAGGAAATGTGCCGCCTGTTCATCATTCATATTTCAACACCTATTGAAATAATTTTCATCCCCGGATACATATTGCAAGACATCTTGAAATAACAGGGGCTCCCCATGACCGACGTCACGTTAAACGCTTTTCTTGCAGCACTCGACACCGCGATGCCCGAAGCGGGCGTCGTTTTCGCCACCGAAGACGGGCCTGTTGGCGCGGGCTACCACATCACCGAGTTGAAACACGCCCGCGTCGACAGCATCGATTGCGGCGGCCATCGCTCGGGCTGGGACGAAGCCGCCGTCCAGGTCCTTGATGTGTTCGGCGACGCGCCCATGCCGGTCGAACGGTTGCGCGCCATCGTCACCCGCAGCCTTGGCGCGATCCCGGCCTTGGCCGAGGCGCCGGTCCATATCGAGTTCGGCCACCGCAACCAAAGCCTGTCGCGTTATGACATCGCCGGGCTGCAGGTCGACGACCATCTGGTGCAAATCTCTATGGTGCGGGCTAGGGCAACCTGCAAACCTGCCGCCGTTTCAGTCAGCTCTGCGCGCCAAAGCTGCTGCGCGTGATGCGATAAGGACTTGTTCTGGCGGTCCAAACCCCGTTTTCTAACCAAAACGGGGATGCGGGCACTTGGACAACGACGCGCGGCGTGGCTGGCTTTTAATCTCACCGACAGCACTTTATGCGGTCGTGCTTCTGGCTGTGCCGATGACCGCGGTTCTGGCGATTTCCTTTGCAAGCCAAAACTTCTTGACCATCGATTGGTCGCCGACCCTGGGCAATTACCGCGAGGCTCTGACAGAACCATTGTACCTTGAGCTTCTGGGCCGGTCGGTCCGGGTCGCCGCCCTTGTCACCCTGGCCACGGTGGTTCTGTCTTTTCCGGTGGCCTATTACGTATCGTTTCATGTGGCCCCGAACCGCAAATCGCTCTGGCTGTTTTTGATCACGATCCCGTTCTGGACGTCCTATCTGATCCGGATTTTTCTGTGGAAGGTGATCTTGGGCTTCAACGGCGTGGTCAATTCCTCGCTGATCGGTGTGGGGCTGATCGACGCGCCGCTGACGTTTCTTTTGTACAACGCAAATGCGGTCGTGATCACCCTGGCCCATGCCTTTGCGCCCTTTGCGATTCTGCCGATTTTCGTCTCGCTGGAACGGATTGACCGGTCGCTTCTGGAAGCCGCGCGCGACCTGGGCGAAAGCCATCTGACCGCGTTCTTGCGCGTGACCCTGCCCATGGCGATGCCCGGCGTGACGGCGGCGGTGCTGATCGTGTTTATCCCCACGATTGGCGATTACGTGACCCCGCGCCTCGTTGGCGGGCCGGACGGGCTGATGATCGCCAATATGATCCAGACGCAGTTTTTGCGCCTGAACAACGCGCCCCTTGGGGCGGCCCTGGCGGTGCTGGCGATGGCGACGGTGGGGGTGATCGCGCTGACCTTCGCGCTTTGGGCCCGCCGATTTGGGAGCAAGGGCTGATGCTGCGCACTTACGTCATCGCCTACCTGGTGTTCCTTTATGCGCCGATCCTTCTGTTGCCGCTGTTTGCTTTCAATGCCTCGACCATCATCGCCTTTCCGCTGGATGGGTTCACAACCCAGTGGTTTGCCGAATTGTGGACGGTGGCCGCGCTGCATGCAGCACTGGCCAATTCGCTGTTCATCGCGGTGCTGTCGGCGGTCTTTGCCACGCTTTTGGGGCTGGCGGCGGCCCGGGCGGCGGCCAAATACCGGTTCAAGGGCCAGCGCGGGGTGATGGGGCTGATCATGCTGCCGCTCATTCTGCCCGAAATCATTGTCGCCGTGGCCCTGCTGGTTGTCATGATCCAGGTGATGGGCTGGCCCCTGTCGCGCTGGACGATCATCGCCGCCCATACGCTGATCTGCGTCCCCTTTTCCGTGGCAATCCTGAACGGCGCCTTTCGCAACCTTGACGGCGCGCTGGAAGAGGCTGCGGTCGATCTGGGCGAAACCCGCGCGCGGGCCTTTGTGCGCGTCACACTGCCCCTGATCGCGCCGGGCATCGTGGCGTCCCTGCTCATCGGTTTCACCATCAGCCTTGATGAATTCATCATCGCGTTTTTCCTGTCGGGCGCTGAGCCGACCTTGCCGGTCTATATCTGGGGATTACTCAGGTTTCCCGCGCGCCTGCCGGTCGTCATGGCGCTTGGCACGCTTCTGGTTCTGGCCTCGGTTGCCCTTCTCGCCCTGGCCGAAATCCTGCGCCGCCGGGGCGTGGCGCGTGCGGGCCTTCAGGACAAAGGGGGCTTTTTATGAGCCTTGTCAGCCTATCGGGCGTACAAAAATACTACGGCGACTATCACGCCCTGCGCGATGTGCATCTTGAGATTGGCCAGGGCGAGTTCTTTTCGCTTCTGGGCCCCTCAGGCTGCGGCAAAACCACCTTGTTGCGGGTGATCGCAGGGTTCGAAGCGGTGTCTGACGGCACGGTTGTGATTGCCGGGGCCGACATGGCCCGCGTGCCGCCCAATCGGCGCCCCACGAACATGGTCTTTCAGTCCTACGCGATTTTTCCGCATTTGACCGTGGCCGGCAATGTTGCGTTCGGGTTGCGCCGGGCGGGTTTAACGAAGGCGGACATCGCCGCGCAAGTGGCGGACGCACTGGCGATGGTGGGGCTCAAAGGCTACGGCGACCGGGCGGCCCATGCGCTGTCGGGCGGGCAACGCCAGCGGGTTGCGCTGGCGCGCGCACTGATCCTCAAACCGAAGGTGCTGTTGTTGGACGAGCCGATGTCCGCGCTGGACCGCAAGCTGCGCGAAGACATGCAAGGCCAGCTTAGGCAATTGCAACGCGATGTCGGGATCACCTTCATCCTGGTCACCCATGATCAGGAAGAAGCGCTGACCATGTCCGACCGGATCGCGGTCATGTTTGACGGCCAGATCGCGCAGGTCGACACGCCCGAAGGTCTCTATCGGCGCCCCGCCAGCCGCGCAGTGGCCGAATTCATCGGGATGATGAGTTTCGTCTACGGCTATGGTGAAAAGGGTGTGGTCCAGATCAACGGGTTCGGCACGGCGGATGTGCCAGGTGCTCCCGATGGTCCGCTCGCGGTGGGGATGCGGCCCGAAAGCCTGACGCTTCTGGGCGCCGATGACCCGCGCGACGGCGATTGGGTGCCTGGCCGCGTGACCGACCGGGCCTATTACGGCGACATGACCTATTACCGCGTCGCCCTGGACGGCACCGATACAGACGTCGGTGTGACGATGAAAAACCGTGCCCGCCAGCCGGTCTATGACGTCGGTGCCGCGGTCACGCTGGCCTGGGAACCCGAAGGTCTCATCGCGTTTTCTGCCTAGGGCTTCATCCTGGCAAAAATACGCCGGGGTCCGGGGGTCGTTCCTGAACGCGCCATTGGTCCGGGCGACCAATGGACGACGCCCCGGTTCGTCTGGTCGCGTCAGCGATCCGAAACCGCTTTACAAACGATCCAGCCTCACTCGTCGGGTGGCACCAGTCCAAGCCCGCGCAGGTAAATCCCGATGCCGGATTCCAGCAGGTCTTCGGGCGGGAAGGGGGCTTTGGTGCCGGGCGACCCACGCGCAAATAGTTCGACCACCCCATGCGACATCGCCCAGATATGGGCCGAAAACATCTGTGGCGGCGGGCGTTTGTCGGGCGGGATATGCTCCGACAGGTTCGATGCGGATTTTTCCAACACGCCCGAGGCCCGGCTGGCCACGGCAGCGAGTTCCGGCGTGCGGTTGATCGAAATCCCAGATTCGAACATCGCCACGTAATGGCCCGGATAGCGCCGCGCAAAGGCCAGGTAGGCCCGCCCTGTCGCTTCGAACGAGGCCAGGGCGGAGGGCTGGCCGGTGTCATAGGCATATTCCATCAGATCGGCGAAAATCTCATAGCCCTGGCGCGCGGCTTCCGCGATCAGATCCTCGCGGCCCTCAAAATGGCGATAGACCGCTGCCGGGGTCACGCCGGCCTGTTTGGCGGCCTCTGACACCGCAAAACCCGTCGGGCCTTTCTCTTCGATCAGCTTTAGGGCCGCATCGATCAGCGCTTGTTTCAGATTGCCGTGATGATAGCCGCGTTTGGGCATTTATGCAGGGTTCCAGATGTCGGGCCCGCCGCAGACGGAGGCGTCTGGCGCAGAGGCAACGTCCTTGTCCTTGCCGGTGTAATCGACCCCCGAGACCAGCGCGCGAATGGCCGCGATGCGCGCGCGCCGCTTGTCATCGGTGCGGATCACCGTCCAGGGCGCATGATCAAAATGCGACCGGGCGAACATCTCATCGATGGCGCCGGAATAGGCGTCCCAGCGTTTGAGCCCTTCCACATCGATCCAGGACAATTTCCACTGTTTCAGCGGGTCTTTCTCGCGGTCCAAGAAACGGTTCAACTGCTCGGCCCGCCCCACGTTGAGCCACAGCTTCACCAGATGCACCCCGTCTTGCACCAACAGGTCCTCAAACGCGGGGAGTTGGGCGAAAAACGCGGCCCGCTGGTCGGGTGTGCAGAAGTCGAACACAGGTTCCACCACGGCGCGGTTGTACCAGGACCGATCAAAGAACACCAACTCGCCCGCCGTGGGCAGATGGTCGATATAGCGCTGAAAATACCATTCGCCCGCTTCGCGGTCTGTGGGTTTGGACAAGGCCACGACCCGGGCATTGCGCGGGTTCAGGTTTTCGCGGAACCGCTTGATGGTGCCGCCTTTGCCCGCCGCGTCGCGCCCTTCGAAGACCACAACGATGCGTTTTCTCGTCGCCTTCACATCCGCCTGCAGTTTGGCCAGCTCCAATTGCAGCGCATAAAGCGTGTCTTCGTAAGCGTCTTTGTCCATCCGGTCGTCGTAGGGGTAATCCGCCGACAGCACCGGGCCCTTCTTTTGATCCTTGATCGCCTTTCGGACGGCGTCCGGAGCGTCGTTTTTGAAAAAATCGGAGATCGCGCCGTCAAAGGGCAGGGCCATGTTATTCGCTTTCACTTTTCGAGGTGAACCTAAGGGGGCCGGACGGCTACGGCAAGGTCAGGCACGTCAGGTGGGTATTCCCGTGTTGCGCCGCCTTCGGCGCCGCGGTGCTGGGGGCTCTGCCCCCCGGCCTGCGGCCTCCCCCCGGAGTATTTATGCCAGGATGAAGCGCCTACCGAAGCCCGGCGCGGGCGGCGGCGCGGTCTATCGCTGCGATGGTGGCGTCGGTGTGCGAATGTTGCGGCATATGACCGGCCTCGTCGATCACCGTCAGGGTGACGTTGTCCAGCCGCGCGGCAAGGGGGCCGGAGTGGACCGCGATCGGCACGGTATCGTCCTGCCCGCCGTGGACGATTTCGATGGGCAGCGTGAGGGCGCTGTAGCGGCGTTCCATTTCGACCACATGGGGGCGGAGCCAGTTGACCTGCTTGGCATTGGTGCGAAAGGGCGCCAGGCGCAGGGGCATATAGGCCCCGATATGGGCGTCGTAGCCCTGTGGCATATCGAACGGGTCGAACGTGGCGACCAACCCGCTGTCGATCCGCGCGCGCGGGGTCAGGGCTGAGATCAAAGGGGCAACCAGTGCGCCCCCCAGTACGGTGCCGTTGACGGTATAGATCCATCCCAGATCGCCCGGCCAGGGCAGGGCCACGCCCGCCAGTGACACCACCGCGGCCGGGTCATGGTCGAGCGCCCAGGCGTAGGCAACGATCCCGCCAAAGCTGTGGCCCACAACAATCGGGGTGTCGGCCCCCAGTTGGGCCGCGGCCGCCGCCAAACGGCGCGCCTGATCGGCAGGGCTTTCGGCCGTACCGGCCAGCACGCCGGGATAGAGCGGATCGGAATAGCCAAGCCCGGGCCGGTCGAAGGCAATCACGCGGTACCGCTCGGCCAATTTGGGCATCAGATCGTAGGTGTAATCGCGCAAGGACCCGAAGGCCCCATGCAAAAGCACCACGGGCGGTCCATCGCCGGCTTCGACATAATGGATGCGCGCCCCGTCGATTTCAATAAACGCCCCCGCTGGGGGGTTGGCCGCCTCAGCGCGCGCGGTGCGCAGGGACGCCCAGCCGTACACGCCCGCGTAAAAGACGACGACAATAAGAAGAAGGCTAAGTGCCAATGTCCGAAAGCTCATACGGCGTGGTCTGGTATATCTCGTTGATCCAGTTGCCGTATAGCAGGTGCGCGTGACTGCGCCACCGGTTCTGCGGCGCCCTCGCGGGATCGTCATCGGGGAAGTAATTCACCGGCAGCGCAATCTGGGCTCCGTCGACCTGCACGCTCTCGAGATCGCGGCGGTATTCTTCGGCCAGGGTGCCGCTGTCGTATTCGAAATGGTTGAACACATATAGCGCACGGTGCGCCGGATCGGCCACAAAGGCCGGGCCCACATCTTCAGAATGGAGCAGGATCGGCAGACCGGCGGCGTCAATTTCGTCCTTGCGCATTTCCGTCCAGCGGCTGACGGGCATGACAAGATCATCAGAAAACCCTCTGAGATAGGGGCTTTCGGGGGCAAAGTTCATGTGCCGGTAGCAGCCGAACAGCTTGTCTGACAACAGGTGCTTCTTGATCCCGTGGAAGTGATAGGCCATCGCCATCCCGCCCCAGCAGACCCCGAAGGTCGAATGCACATGGGTCTGGGTCCAGGCCATCACCTCGGTCAACTCATCCCAATAGGTCACCTCTTCGAAGGGCAGATGCTCGATCGGGGCGCCGGTGATGATCAACCCGTCGAACTTTTCGCCCTGCACCTCGCGGAACGGGCGGTAAAACGCCTCCATATGTTCGGCGGCGGTGTTCTTGGTTTCATGTTCGGACATGCGGATCAGGTGGAAGTCGATCTGCAAGGGTGTGGCCCCGATCAGCCGGGCAAACTGCGTTTCGGTCTGGATTTTCTTGGGCATCAGGTTGAGCAGAGCAATCCGCAACGGTCGGATGTCCTGGCGCGCGGCCCGGTCCCGGCCCATGACCATAACGCCCTCGTCCGACAAAACGTCGAAGGCGGGCAAGTCACGGGGCAGGGTGATGGGCATGGGTTTGGTCCTTATCGCGGGACGACGGACTTAGGCGCTTTCGCCGCGCGTCTCAAGGGCGGTGGCAATCACATCGACAACCGCGCCGGGATCGGTGGCCGCCGCGAGATCCCCCGCCTTGACCGAAATCCCCCAGCGCTCGGCCATCGCCCGGTAGCGCGGCTGGCGGTGCGCAAGCGCGCGCGCATAGGTCCAGCGCACAAAGGCATCGGGGTCGACGGCATCTTCTGCCAGACCTGTTTCGGCCCGGTACGCGGCCCAGGCCTGATCAAGAAACTCCGCGTTATAACACATCGGCTTTGGCGCCCGGTCGAACCGTTCAATCAGCGCCTGGGTATGGGCATCTGTCCCTTCGATCCACACCAGCAGGACGTCGCGGGCCAAAGCGGTCAGCACCGGGTCGTCTGGATCGGCCGGGTCGACGATTTCGCACAGGGACCCTGAACTGTCGCAGACAAAATCACCGATCCCGTAAAGTCGGCGGGCCCGGTCGATGAAATGGGCGGTATCGGCCATGGCCCGGGCTTCCGCGTCGCGGTGCAGCGCCTGGCGACGGCGGTATTCATCCCAAGCCAGCCCGCCCTTGGCCGGGTACCCCGGTTTGCCCAGATAGGTCGAAAGCGGCGCAAGGTTGTGAAAGGTGATGTTGGACGCGATATAGATGCTGTCGGTGCGCAGCAGCTCAGCCAGATAGGGCACGCGCATCGCTTCGGCCTTGAAACTATCGGCGATATGTTCGCCCATATACCGGGTGCCGATCCGGTAATCGACCGAGTAATGGTACCAGCCGGCCTGGCGGCGCAACATGTCCGAGATATGGGTTTTGCCCAGGCCCGACATGCCGAAAAACAGCACGCGTTTTTGGGGGGCGTCCCGCCAGTCTGCCGCAGATTGATAGATCATCGCACTAATTTCCTGTCCCGGCACCGGTCCTAGCCCGAAACGAAAGACGCCGCCAGTGGGACCGGCGGCGTTGCTTTGCTTCAAGAAGGCGTCGGTGTCAGAGCTTCATGCCAACCCGAATGCCAGCCCCGATCGCGTTGTTGCCCGAAAAGTCGGACGCGGCCACCCCGCCACCAAGCGTGGTTTCAGCGCTGCCCACAAAGATGTAGCTGACCCCGCCGGAGATGGTCATGTTGCCTTCCGAATACTGCGCGCCAAGCGAAACCGATGTGCTGCCGTCGGTCGGCCCGAGGTTCGATGCAAACCCGCCCGTGGGCGCTTCATAGCCGACAGATCCCGACACCGACCAATTGTCGTTCAATCGACGGCCCACACCCAGCGTGTAGGTGATCGTGTCGCTGTCGTAGCTCACCAGCGACCCGCCCGTGGTGATGATCCCGTAATTGGTCGGCGAGATATCGAAATTCGACCAGTTCACCCAATTGACGGACCCGAACACCAGCGTGTCTTCGGCCACCCCCGATTGCAGTTCCAGCTTCAGCGATTGGGGCGTATTGACCGATGTCGTCGACGTGCCGTCCGGAACTGCCGTCGCCGATGTTTCCGCCGTTTCAATCTGGTGGTTGATGCTTGAGGTATAGGTGAGTGCGGCGCGCAAGGCGATTTCGGGGCGTTCGTAGGCCACCCCCACAAGGTAGCCGAAACCCTCGTCCACCGCGCCGTTGGCGGTGTATCCGCCGATAAAGGGAATGTCGGCGCGCGCGCCCAGGGTCTGGACCCGCAAACCGCCATAGACGCTGAAATCAGATGGGGTGGTGTATTTCAAAAGGGCTGTGACCGCATAGGAATACAGAAACGCGGTGGACCCTTCGGCAAAATAATCCGTGCCGGCGGCGTAATTCACACCGGCCCCGAATGGCTCGTCAAAGATCAAGGCGTAAGACAGGTTTTCGTTCAGGTCCGCCTTGTACGCGGCGCCAAACCGGAAATAGCCCGGGGCCATACTGCCGGAGGCATCGGCGCCAACCGGTGCGACCTCGGTGCCGCTGACCGACGGGCTCACCCCTCCAAAACTGAATTCCGCGTAGCGGCCATCTTCAAACAGCACCCGGCTGGAAAATGAGTTGCGCTCCACGCCGCCGGCGTAAGCCGAACATGCAATGACCGATAATGCGGTGGTCGCCGCCAGTACTTGTTTCATGATGCCCTCCCCGACACTGTGGGTGTGGACGCTAGTCAAAGCGCTTCGGTCGCACAATTGCTAACCCGACGTGAGCAATGGGCTGTGACGTGGCGTCACAAATTCGCAGCAGGTCGCCGGTCGGCCCAGACATTCATGAAATTGGCCGCAAAGATCAGGCCCGCGCCCAGAAACACCAGCGGGTTGAGCGCTTCGCCGTAAAACACCGCGCCAACAAGTGCGATCGCGGGAAGACGCAGAAAATCCATCGGCACCACCAGAACGGCGGGTGCTGTGGAAAGCGCTTTGGTCAGGCATAGATGCGCAAAAAGCCCCGCCGCACCGATCAACACGACCCAGGGCCAGACCGCAATCGGGGGCAGGGCAATTTCGCCGTCATATCCGGCCGCAACAAGCCCCATGCCCGCCTGCATCACGGTCAGCCAAAACAGGATCGAGATGGTGGTCTCGGTGCGTGTCAACATCTTGGTCAGCACGATGGATCCCGCAAACCCCACAGCTGACGCCGCCGCAAGGGCCAGACCCAGACCGTCGCTTTGCCCGCCCGGATTGGCCACGATCAGCGCGCCTGCAAAGCCCAACAAAACCGCCAGCACGCGCACCCGCGTGAGGGTCTCGCCCAAAAGAAGGGCCGCAAGGATCATCACCCAGATGGGCGAGGTGAATTCCAACGCGAAAAGCTGCGCCAAGGGGATCAGGGTCAGGGCATAAAACCACAGGTTCTGGCCGGTGAAATGGCAGCCGTTGCGGGCCAGATGCAGTCCAAGGCGGCGCGGGGCCACGTGTTTGAGCTGCCCCATCGCGCCACCAATGGCCAAGACCAGCGCGAACCCGATAAATGAGCGGAACATCATGATTTCGAACGTATCAAGATGGGGCGACACTGCGCGCCCGGCCACTGCCATCGACGAAAACGCCGCGATCGCGCCCGTCATCCACAGCGCGGCCCTGATTGCGGGGGATTTATTGAAGCCAGGGGAGGACATCGGCCTCGGGTACCGCGAATGCCCCGGCAAGGGAAGCGCCGGCCGCGCGGGCGATATTGAGGGGCCATTTGACCCCTTCAAGGGCATGAACGCTCTGAAACGGGGCCGGGGCGGCCGCGACCGGCGTGATATCGGTGAACCCCGCCCAGCGGAACGAGGCCACCGCGCGGGGCAGATGGTAGCGATGCGTGACCAGCACGATCGGCTGGCGGGGGTCGACATCTGGCAAGCGCGCGGTCAGCCAGGCGTTTTGCAAGGTTGAATGCGACGCGGGTTCGATGACAATTGGGTCGTCCGGCACGCCCAAACTTCGAGCATAATCCGCCATGAAGGCGGCATCGCCCGGCCCGTTGATGGCCCGGGTGCCACCGCCGGACATCACGATGCGCGGGGCCAGACCGGCCTGCCAAAGTTCGCCACCTTTCGCGACGCGCTGACGGGTTTCGCCGATGGGCGCGTCCGGCGCGGTCCAGGGCCCCGACAGCACCACAATCGTGGCGACTTGGGGGATGGGCGCAGGGTCGGCGTAGGTCAACACGCGCAGGCCTGTGAACGCCTGGCCGATCAGGTAGACGAGCAGGCCCAGAACGATAAGGCGTCGAAGAACCCCGATCATGAAACGCTGCGACCCGAGTTATACATCACTGGGGGGTGCTGCACTGCAAGATCGGAAAGGCGCCCGAGACATCGGCGTCGCGCACCAGTGTTCTGGCTTTGGCATAAACCTCGGGCGCGAGAAGCTGAAGCGGCTGGGAATGGGCCAATCTGTCAGGCGTGACCCAATATTCCATCACCAAACCCTCGGCCCCGGTGCCCAGAACCTGCGCAAAGGCATCTTCGCGGGTCTGGGCTGGCCCGGGCAGGGCCAAGGTCAGGCAGATTACCAACAGGAAAAACCGTCTCATCACGCACCGGTTTTTCCAACTCTTGGCCGCGTTGTCACTCCCATTCGATCGTGCCGGGGGGTTTTGAGGTGATATCATAGGTCACCCGGTTGATGCCGGGCACCTCATTGATGATCCGCGTTGCGGTTTCGCCCAAAAATTCATGGGAAAACGGATAGTAATCCGCCGTCATCCCATCCACGGACGTCACCGCGCGCAACGCGCAGGCGTAATCATAGGTCCGCCCATCGCCCATCACACCGACCGTGCGCACCGGCAACAGCGCCGCGAAGGCCTGCCAGATGTCGTCATAAAGCCCGTGGCGGCGGATCTGGTCGATATAGACCGCATCAGCCGCGCGCAGGATCTCAAGCTTGGCGCGCGTGATCTCACCGGGGCAGCGGATCGCCAGACCCGGCCCCGGGAAGGGATGGCGCCCGATGAAGCTTTGCGGCAGGCCCAATTCACGGCCCAGCGCGCGCACCTCGTCTTTGAACAATTCGCGCAGGGGTTCGACCAGTTTCAGCCCCATCTTTTCGGGCAAGCCCCCGACATTGTGGTGCGATTTGATCGTCACGGATGGCCCGCCCGAAAACGACACGCTTTCGATCACGTCTGGATACAGCGTGCCCTGGGCCAGAAAGGCTGCCCCTTCGATGGCGTCGGCCTTCTCCTGGAACACATCAATGAACAGCTTGCCGATGGTCTTGCGTTTCACCTCGGGGTCGGCGACCCCTTCAAGCGCATCGATAAACCGGTCCTGCTCTTCGGCGTGAATAAGCGGCATGTTGTAATGATCGCGGAACATGGCCACAACCTCGGCGCCTTCGCCTTGGCGCAACAGCCCGTGGTCGACGAAAACGCAGGTCAGCTGCTCGCCGATGGCTTCGTGGATCAAGACCGCAGCGACCGAGCTGTCCACCCCACCCGACAAAGCACAGATGACTTGTGCGTCGCCCACTTCGGCGCGGATCTTGGCGATGGCTTCCTCACGGTAGGCGCCCATCGTCCAATCGCCCTTGAACCCGGCGGCACGCGCGAAGTTTTCGTATAGCTTGGCCCCTTTCGGCGTGTGGTGCACTTCTGGGTGGAATTGCACGGCATAAAAGTTGCGCGCGGTGTCGGCTGTCACCGCATAGGGCGCATTGGGCGAGGTGCCAAAGACATCAAACCCAGGCGCCAGTTTCGCCACATGGTCGCCGTGCGACATCCAGACCTGTTCGTCGCCGGCGTCAAACCAGCCATCGAGCAGGGGCAGGGTGCCGTTCTGGGCCACGAAGGCGCGGCCAAACTCGGCCGTGCCACCCCCGCCGGAGATCTTGCCGCCTTCGACCGTGCCGCCCAGCATCTCCATCATCACCTGCTGGCCGTAGCAAATGCCCAAGATCGGCACGCCAAGCTCGAACACCTCTGCCGGCGGGCGCGGCGACCCGTCATGGACCACGCTGGCGGGACCACCCGACAAGATCACGGCCCTGGGCGCCAGTGTCGCAAGGGTTTCGGCCGTCACCGATTGGAACGGGTGGATTTCGGCATAGACGTTCAGTTCGCGCAGGCGCCGGGCGATCAGCTGGGTCACCTGGCTGCCGAAATCAATGATCAGGCAAAGGTCGTGAGGCATGGATGTCATGGCGTTCGATTAGGCAGTCGCAGACAAAGGTGCAAGGGCAGGTTCGCGCCTGGGCGCAGGCCGCAATGTCGTTAGGGGGCGCGAATGGCCGCAAATCGCGCAAACCGACGGCGCCAACCGCGCTAGGGTCAGGCACCGAATGTGAGGAAGGCCATGTCAGACGCTTCTGCAAAACGTCGCCGGGCAGGCGGAGGGGCCGCGCGCCGGGCCGAACGCACAGCGCCCAAGATCGAAGCCGCCCGGTTCATCGAACGCAATATCCCGAACCTTGAAATCCTCAACGAAGAGGCGTTGGAGATCATCGAGGCCAATGCAGAAACCGTCCTCGAAGAGGTGGGCGTGGTCTTTGCCGACAATCCCGAGGCCCTAAAGCGCTGGAAAGACGCAGGCGCCGATGTGGTTGAGGACCGGGTGCACATCCCCCGCGGGCTGGCGCGCAAACTGGCCGCCACAGCGCCATCGCGGTTTACCCAACACGCCCGCAACCCCGACCGCAACGTCGAGATCGGCGGGCCCAATCTGGTGCTGGCGCCGGTCTATGGTCCGCCCTTTGTGCGCGATCTGGGTGGCGGGCGCCGCTACGGCACGATTGAGGATTTCCGGAATTTCGTGCGCCTGGCCTATATGTCCAAACACCTGCACCATTCGGGCGGGCGGCTGTGCGAACCCACCGACATCGCGGTGAACAAGCGCCATTTCGATATGCTGCTTGCGCATATGACCCTGTCGGACAAACCCTTCATGGGCGATGTGACCGACCCCAGCCGCGCGCAGGATTCGGTTGATATGGCCGACATCCTGTTTGGCGGGCTGGACGGGCGCACGGTAATGACCTCGCTCATCAACATCAACTCGCCCCTGACGTTTGATGCCACGATGATCGGCGCTTTGGAGGTTTATGCCCGCACCAACCAAGCCACGATTCTGTCGCCCTTTATTGTCGGCGGCGCGATGAGCCCAGTCAGTGTCGCAGGCACGCTGGCCCAGGTTCTGGCAGAGGTTCTGGCGGCGGTGGCCTATTCCCAGCTGATCCAACCCGGGGCCCCGGTGATCTTTGGCGCCTTCGTGACCTCGACCGATATGGGGTCGGGCGCGCCGACCTTCGGCACGCCTGAGGCGGCCCAAATCACCTATGGGGCGGGGCAGCTCGCGCGCCGTCTGGGTCTGCCCTACCGGTCTGGCGGGTCGTTTTGTGGCGCCAAACTGCCCGATGCCCAGGCGGGGTATGAAACATCCAACTCGCTCAACTCGGCCCTGCTGTCGGGGGTGAACTTCATGCTCCATGCCGCAGGCTGGCTGGAAGGTGGGCTGGTGGCCAGCTTTGAAAAGTTCGTTCTGGATGCCGACCAGCTGGGCGTTCTGGCCAAATTCGCCGAAGGCGTGCCAATGGATGAGGAATCCCAGGCCATGGATGCGATTCGCGACGTGCGCGGTGGCGAGGGGGCGAATTACTTCGGTGCCGCCCATACCTATCGCAATTTTGAAGCGGCCTTCTGGCGGTCTGAGGTTCTGGATTACAAAACCTATGAAACCTGGTCCGAAGAAGGGGCGCGTGACGCGCAAGCCCTGGCCGCCGACAGGGTGCGCAGGCTGTTGGCTGAATATCACGCGCCCGCCCTCGATCCGGGGATCAAGGGCGCGCTTGAGGATTACGTGGCGCGCCGCAAGTCTGAGATGCCAGACGCCTTCACCTAGGCCCTAGGTGGCGCGGCGCAGCATCTGGGCTTCGCTCATCAGCGCGATCAGCACATCCACATGCCGCGCGATAGAATAGGTCGCAGCCCCTGTTTTTCGGGTTTCTTCCAGCGTCGCCTCTTCGTCGATCAGCTTGTCGACCGCATGTGCCGGCGACGGCGCAGCGGCCTGGAACAGGCGTTTCAGATCGCGCGACCGGTCATAATCGGCAAGCCCGAAACGGGCCGCCGAGATCAAAAGCCGCGGGCGGCGCAAGGTCGAAAGCACATCAAGTCGATTTGTCATCACTACACCTTTAGGTTGTTCTTGGTGTCCAGGGATAACCACCGTTCGGTCCCTGTTGCGTCTGTTGATAACCCTACGTTCGGTCCCGTTTTCAGTCGTTTACACTTTATTGAGAATGTGGATGCACGGCCCGTGTATTAACGTTCTGGTAAGGTTTACAACCCAAAGTTGTATTACTCGAACGCTCGCATGGGTGGATAAAGCGTGAGGAAGGCTGAAAAACATACTCCGACTTTTTCGGGGCCTAACCCAGTGTGGGTTCCGAACTCGGCTTGGGCCTATGTCGCCCATACGGTCCGGGGTCGTTCGATCCGGGCCTTGGCCCGGGAAGACGGCTGCCATGCCTCAACTATGTTGCGCCGGGTCAGGCGTATGGAGAATTTGCGCGACGATCTTCTCGTCGATGCCGGATTGCGCCGGCTCGGCTGGGACGCGCCAAACGGAATTGGAGGGCATTCCAAAGTGAGTGAACAGTTTAACCTGAAATCGGCAGTCCCCGATGACGACACCATCGAACGCGAAGCGCGCCGGGTGTTGCGGCGGTTGTCAGAACCCGGCGCCTGCCTGGCGGTGGCCCGTGACATGGAAAGCGCGGTCGTGGTGCGTGACACCGCAGATGGCCGCACCGTGCGCACGGCTGTGGTCGACCGGGCAGTGGCCGAAGCCATGGCCCTGAAGGAATGGTTGTCGTGTAAAACCACCGGCCGGATCAACCGATACACCATCACCGCGACAGGCCGGTCGGCGTTGAAGCGGATTTTGTCCGCCGATGCGGCCGAAAAGGCAGGCGAGGGGGCCGCCCCCGATCCCTTTGGCGATCAGCACCGCGATTACGATGAACGCGAGGTTGGCACGGGCGCCGCCAAGACCCGGACACGCTTCAATCTGTCCGAAAGCCCGCTGCAATTGCTGTCGCGCCGCAAAGACCGTTCCGGCCAGCCGTTCTTGACGCCTGAACTGGTTGCGGCCGGTGAACGGCTGCGTGAGGATTTTGAGCTTGCCCAAATGGGGCCGCGGGTGACGCAGAACTGGGAACGGTTCTTGTCTTCGGGCGATAAACCTGCGTCTGCCGGGTCCGGCCCGGCGTCTGGCCCGCAAGCGGCCCGCGAAAGGGTGCAGAATGCGCTGGCCGATCTCGGCCCGGGCCTTGCGGATGTGGCGCTCCGGACCTGTTGTTTCCTTGAAGGGATGGAAGCGGTTGAACGGCGCATGGGCTGGGCGGCGCGGTCGGGAAAGATCGTGCTGCGGATCGCGCTGCAGCGCCTCAAGCGGCATTACGATGAAAGCGAAAGCGGCTGGTCTCCGATGATTGGCTGAGCGGACCCGCACCCGTCAGGGCGGCACCGGTCCTTTGACCAACGCATCGGCGCACGCCCAAGGTTTGTGTTTTACGAGGTGCTGCAGGCCTTCCTCCCCTTCACCCCGGTCTGTGGTAGAGGGCGCCCCCGACCGGGGCGCCCTCGGTTTTTTTCTCAGGGCTGCACCGCGCGCATAGCGGCAAATCGCGGCAGGTGCTGGTTTTTCGCCTTTGGGTTTGCCATGTTGGCTGAAATGCATGAGGCCCAGATGCGCGACCTGAAAATCCCGACCGAGCGTCACCCTGAAAAGGCACACCGCGCCAGCACCACACAGCCGAAAAAACCCGGTTGGATCAAGGTGCGCGCGCCCTCAGGCGCAGGCTATGAAGCCACGCGCGACATCATTCGCGACAACGATCTGGTGACCGTGTGCCAGGAAGCGGGCTGCCCGAATGTGGGCGAATGCTGGTCCCAGGGCCATGCCACGATGATGATCATGGGCGAAATCTGCACGCGCGGGTGCACCTTTTGCAATGTCGCCACCGGCCGGCCTGATGCCTTGGACACGTTCGAGCCGGGCCGCGTGGCCCATGCGGTGCAAAAGCTGGGCCTGAACCACGTGGTGATCACATCCGTCGACCGCGATGATCTGGCCGATGGCGGGGCCGCGCATTTCGCCCAGACCATCCGCGCGATCCGCCACCGTGCGCCCGAAACCACCATCGAAATCCTGACACCGGATTTCCTGAAATGCGGCCCCGATGCGCTGGAAACCGTGCTGGACGCGCGCCCTGATGTGTTCAACCACAACCTTGAAACCGTGCCGGGCCTTTATCCCGAAGTGCGCCCCGGCGCGCGGTACTTTCATTCCTTGCGGCTTCTCCAGCGGGTGAAAGAGCTCGACCCGGCGACCTTCACAAAGTCCGGCATCATGGTGGGCCTTGGCGAAGACCGCCAGTCGGTCCTGCAGGTGATGGATGATATGCGGGCGGCCGATGTCGATTTTCTGACCATCGGCCAATACCTGCAACCGACACCGAAACACCATGTCGTGGACCGTTTTGTGGAGCCGGCCGAGTTTGAGGCCTATGCCAAGGCCGCCTGGGGCAAGGGGTTTTCCATGGTGTCGTCCACGCCGCTGACCCGGTCGTCGTACCATGCCGGTGATGACTTTGCGCGCCTCCGCGCCGCTCGGCAGGCAGAGCTGGCCTGATTATGTTTTGCGCAATTCGCCCGAAAACCGGTGCCCACTTTTCGGAGTGCGCTTTCAGGTAAAGCGCACCTTGCCGATATAAGGCAGGTTGCGGTTGCGTTGGGCATAATCAATCCCGTAGCCCACCACGAACTCATCGGGGATTTCAAAGCCCGTCCAGGTCGCTTTGAACGACACTTCGCGGCGGGCCGGTTTGTCCAAGAGCGCGATGGTTTCCAACTGGCGCGGGCTGCGCGACCGCAACAGGCGCACCACATGGCTTAGGGTGTGGCCGGTGTCGACAAGGTCTTCCACGACCAACACATCGCGGCCTTCAATCGACCCTGTCAGGTCTTTCAGGATGCGCACTTCGCGCGAACTTTCCATCGCGTCGCCGTAAGAAGACGCTTCCATGAAATCGACTTCCACGTTCAGGTCAATCTCGCGCACCAGGTCTGCAATGAACACGAAAGACCCGCGCAAAAGCCCCACCACAACCAGCTTTTCGGTGTCTTCGAACATCGCCGAAATCTCGGCCGCAAGGTCTTCGATCCGGGCGGCAATGGCCTTGGCCGAGATCAAAGCGTCGATGGTATAGGGCTGCGTCACGATGTCTTCGCCTTAACGGAGTTTTGGCTTGTTAGCGTTACGAGCGGACTTTAAACGCATGGCCCCGAGATGACCACGCATTCTGAAACCCGGTTTTTACCTTACACGCCCGACCAGATGTATGCGCTGGTCGCCGATGTGCCGTCTTACCCGGCCTTCCTGCCGTGGTGTGCGGCGGCGCGCGAACGCAGCCGGGTCGAAAAGGGCGACCGGGTTGAGGTTCTGGCGGATCTGGTGATTTCGTTCAAAGTCTTTCGCGAACGGTTCGGCAGCCGGGTGATCCTGACGCCCAAACAGCGGATTGAAACCGAATATATCGATGGTCCGTTTTCGCATATGCGCTCTGTCTGGGAGTTCGGGGCGGGCGAGAACGGCGGCACGGACGTCAGGTTCTTTGTGGATTTCGAATTCAAAAACAAGGTCCTGGGCGCGGCGGCCGGCTTGTTCTTTGAAGATGCGATGCAGCGGATCGTCCGGGCGTTTGAACGCCGCGCGGCTGAGCTTTACGGCTAGCGGCGGGGGGGGGGGGGGGGGGGGGGGGGGGGGGGGGGGGGGGGGGGGGGGGGGGGGGGGGGGGGGGGGGGGGGGG
>JBCBCY010000004.1:0-221501 GCA_038530285.1 Pseudomonadota bacterium | reverse complement strand
CAAGGCGGGGCGGTCGGCCACCGAAGACCGTGCCCAATACGACACCGGCCCCAATGGCGCGCGGTTGAAGCGGGAAGAAAAGTCGGCGTTCGATGCGCTGTTGAAACAAATCGGGATGGACGGCGGATCTTAGGGTTGAGGCCACGGGCGATTCGTCGCAAACGGACTTAAATTTAAGGGACCGGGTTGCGAAATCTCAATTCGGACTAAATGATTCGCTATTAAACGCTATGTGATTCGGATTGTGCCGAATCACCTGACCTAGGTCGAGGAGTGCCGGATGGCCGCGAAGGACACCAACGAAGATCGCAAGTCCGACGATCAGGACAACGACGCGATGCTCGACATGAGCCAGGCGGCCGTCAAGAAGATGATCGCCGAGGCGCGTGAGCGTGGCTACATCACCTACGACCAGCTCAACGACGTGCTGCCGCCCGATCAGGTGTCGTCGGAACAGATCGAAGACGTGATGTCGATGCTGTCGGAGATGGGCATCAACATCATCGAAAACGACGAAGCCGAAGATGGCGACGACGACAAGAAGTCGGGCGAGCTGGTCGAAACCTCGACCTCGCGCGAAGTGGCGGTGTCTGCGACCGAGACCGAAAAGCTGGACCGGACCGATGACCCGGTGCGGATGTATCTGCGCGAAATGGGGTCGGTCGAACTGTTGAGCCGCGAGGGCGAGATTGCCATCGCCAAGCGGATCGAAGCGGGCCGCAACACGATGATCGCGGGTCTGTGCGAAAGCCCGCTGACCTTCCAGGCAATTACCATCTGGCGTGACGAACTTCTGAACGAAGAGATCTTGTTGCGCGATGTGATCGACCTTGAAACGACATTCGGCCGGTCGATGGGCGAGGATGAAGACGACGACGCGCCGGTCGTTGCCACCGCCGAGACGACCACCGAGGCCAAGGCTGAAACCACCGACGAGCCGGAACTTGATGCCGATGGCAATCCGATTGCCAAGGATGACGACGACGACGAAGACGATCAGGCCAACATGTCGCTGGCGGCGATGGAGGCGGCCCTGAAGCCGCGGGTTCTGGAAACGCTGGACCGGATTGCGAGTGACTATGTGTCGCTTTCGGAAATGCAGGACCTTCGGATGTCGGCGACGTTGAACGAAGACGACAGTTTTTCGGCCAAGGCGGAAGGCAAGTACCAAGCGCTGCGGTCCGAGATTGTGGAACTGGTCAACGAGCTGCATCTGCACAACAACCGGATCGAGGCACTGATCGACCAGCTTTACGGGATCAACCGGCGGATCATGTCGATTGATTCCAACATGGTGAAGCTGGCCGACCAGGCGCGGATCAACCGCCGCGAATTCGTCGATGAGTATCGCGGCTATGAGCTGGACCCGACCTGGCTGGAACGCATGGGCGAAAAGGCTGGCCGGGGCTGGCAGGCGTTTATCGAGCGTTCGACCGGCAAGGTCGAGGAATTGCGGTCGGAAATGGCGCAGGTCGGCCAGTATGTGGGTGTGGATATCGGTGAATTCCGCCGCATCGTGCAGCAGGTGCAAAAGGGCGAAAAAGAAGCGCGTCAGGCCAAGAAGGAAATGGTCGAAGCGAACCTGCGGCTGGTGATCTCGATTGCCAAAAAGTACACGAACCGGGGCCTGCAATTCCTTGATCTTATTCAGGAAGGCAACATCGGCTTGATGAAGGCGGTTGATAAGTTCGAATACCGCCGGGGCTATAAGTTCAGCACTTACGCGACCTGGTGGATCCGCCAGGCGATCACCCGGTCGATTGCCGATCAGGCGCGCACGATCCGTATCCCGGTGCATATGATCGAGACGATCAACAAGCTGGTGCGCACGGGCCGCCAGATGCTGCACGAAATCGGTCGCGAGCCGACACCGGAAGAACTGGCCGAAAAGCTGCAGATGCCGCTTGAGAAGGTTCGCAAGGTGATGAAGATCGCCAAAGAGCCGATCAGCCTTGAGACACCGATTGGCGACGAGGAAGACAGCCAGCTGGGTGACTTCATCGAGGACAAGAACGCGGTTTTGCCGCTGGACAGCGCCATTCAGGAAAACCTGAAGGAAACCACGACCCGGGTTCTGGCGTCGCTGACCCCGCGCGAGGAACGCGTGCTGCGGATGCGGTTCGGGATCGGGATGAACACCGACCACACCCTGGAAGAAGTGGGCCAGCAGTTCAGCGTGACCCGCGAGCGGATCCGCCAGATCGAGGCGAAGGCACTGCGGAAACTGAAGCACCCCAGCCGGTCGAGGAAGCTGAGGAGTTTCCTGGATCAGTAGAATCTTTGATGGATGCCAAGGAAGGTAAGCGAGCTTGGTTGGTCACTTGGGAAAGTGCTGGCCGTTCTTGGATCACAGACGACAATAAGGTCGCAGCAATCATCTCAGCGAGACGGTCGAGCGCATTCGTCGAAGATGTTGCCGAAGTAATCTACGTACAGCGCTACTATCGTGCCGGCGAGATAATTTTGGATCTCTACCGAAATAGGGGGCTTTCAGTCGAAGGAGCATATGCCGGACATGTAATAGTTGGGAACAACCCGTTTTTATTTGGAAGACTAGTAGAGCATCTCAAGTCGGTGCTTGATAATACAGGCAACTTTGAAACTCTCACTTGGACAAATCCCCCTACATACAAAAATGCATTGCGCGGTAGTGGGATAGAGCTTCAAAGAGAGGCCAATCGAGGTTCTTTGACACGAACAGCGAAGCCTCTGATAGAGTAGATAGAGTGCCCATTCGGTCGCACCGCTCAAAGTCCGGAATCAAGCCGAAGGCGCCGGGCGAGCGCCTGCCCGTCCCGGCGGGCTGGCGCTTTGCTTATCAAGGGCGCAGCACCAACCAAACAACAGTTTTGCTGCCATAAACCGCGTTGTTTGTAGGTTGGGGTGCCAACCCACGGGCAGGCGCCGGCCCGAGGGTCGGGGCGCGGCCCGTTTATTGGGTCTCAATAATTTGGGACCTTGCAGTCCCGCCCTACGGCTTGAAACCAAAAACCCCCCGGGCGCTGCTGCTTTTCTCGCCCGGGGGTCTCCCACCCATACTCGCTACAAAACGAACTCTTTACGTCGCGCTATCCGCCCGAAACCCGCGTTACAGGTTTCGGACCGCGAAGCCCTTAACTCGCGACGATGCGGCCCTTCATGCGGGGGTGCACCGCGCAGAAGTACGAATGCGTCCCGGCTGCGGAGACGGTGATCGTGGCCTCCTGGCCACGGCGCAACCGGCCGGTGTCGAACGAGCCATCATCGGCCGTCGCGGTGTGGGGCGCGCCATCAAGGTTGATGAAGGTCACCTTGTCGCCGGCCTGCATTTCCAATGTGGCGGGGTTGAACCGGCCGTTCTGGATTTCAACGGTGAGCGTGGCGTGACCTGCCGCAGTGGCCACACGGGCCATGACGGGCAGGGCGGCGACGCCCAGGCTGAATTTCAGAAAGTTGCGGCGTGCTTTGTTTTCCATCGGGGTATCCTTTCCAATCCCAGTCGAACTTTGTTGTTCGAAAGGGTGACGCCCCAGGACCCCGGTTTATTCCCGGGTGCTGAAATTTTTTTCAAAAAAAATTACGCCCCGCCGCGACCGGGTGCAAAAGCCGACGGTGGCGGCACATCGGGCAGGTGCTTGCGGTAGAGCATCTCAATCCCGATGCCGAGCCAGACGAACCCCAGCTTTGGCAGGCCGCGCCGGATCAGCCATTCGGCCGGGCGCACCGCACGGCGCACAAAGCGCGCGTAGATGTCGTGGCGATGATTGGACTGCCCGATGCGCGCGACCAGTTCAGGGGCGGTTTCGTAATACTGATTGGCCGCCGGGCGGTATTGCGGCATCGCGGCCAGCAGATCATCGCGGGCCGACAAGATCAGGTCGAGATCGACGGGTTTGCCCGCCAACTCCTGGCCCGCCTCATGGGCGGCGGTCACCACAAAGCACCCACCCGCAGGCGCGGGGATGGCACACAGCCCCGCGGCGACCTCGCGTTTGGCGCGGATGTTCAGGCGTTGGGCTTCGGCGGTGGCCTCAACGAGCCCGGTCAGGGGGGCAATCGCGCCCAACCCGAAATCGTCGGAAAACTGCAACCCGATGATCACCTGATCGCCGCCGAGGGTCACGACCTCATCGGGCAGGTCCAAGGCGATGAAATGGGTCCGGTCGTCGGGTTTGAAGGTCTTTTTCAGGGTGCCCTCGGCCATTCGGTCGCGGGTGTCGCCCCGGGTGACATCGATGAAATAGGACAGATCGACTGTGATTTCCGTCGCACCCAGGCCGAACGGGATCAGCGGCGTTTGGGTCCCGTTTTCATCGCTAAACTGCGGCGCGAAGGAGACAAAGAGACGGCTGTTGGCTTCGTTCGGCCGGTCGATGTCGTCTTCCTGATTGCGCATGCTCAGGGCGGCACGCTGTTCGACGCGGGTCCAATCATCGCCCGGCGTGGTGCGCCGGAACACCCAGATGTCGCCCTGGTGGCGATAGGTGTTCACGCCCAGCGGGGTCACCCCGAGGGCCGTGTCGGTGCTGGCCTTTCGCAGGGTCGACCGGATCTGCCAGATGCCCGAAGTTGCGGTTTTTTCTTCGCACTCAGGCAGTGCCGGGGCGTCTTGCGCGCCAGCGCCCGTGCCGGTGAGAAAGGCAAAGGTCGTCGCGAGTGTAAAGCTGCGGCGAGAATAGGACATCGGGTCTTCCCATGAAGATGGCGCGGGTGCCGTCAGACTGCACAAGGCCGGTGGGGGATATCAAGATGTGTTGGTCAAAGATTGCGTGGCACGGTGCCGCGCCAGACGGCTTCCCGGCGCGTGACTTCCGCGCTAGGATGCACCCCAAGAGCAAGGGGGCGGGTCGCTATGGCGCTATTTTCGAAACTCTTTGGCGGGGGTCGGGCAGCCGAACCCAAGGGCCCCGACGAGACCTACAAGGGCTTTCGAATTTTTGCGGACCCCGCCAAGGAAGGCAGCCGGTTTCGGGTCGGGGCGCGGATTGAAAGCGGCGAAGGCGATGGGTTGAAGTCGCACCGTCTGATCCGGGCTGACGTGCTGGAAAGCCGCGATCTGGCGGTGGATGTGTCGGTCAACAAGGCCAAGCAACTGATTGACGAACAAGGCGATGGGCTCTTTCGGTGACCCTGCTTTCCAGCGCTGGTCGTATGGTGCGAAACTTGATCAAATGGGAGGAAAATCATGCGTATTCTCAAGTGGTTGGTTGGGTTCATTGTTGTTTTGGCCATTGTGTTTGTGGCAGGCGGCTATCTTCTGCCGCGTGAGGTTGCGGTCGCGCGCAGCGTTCAGATCGATGCGCCGGCGGCGGCGGTGTTCGAGAAGGTGAATTCGCTCAAGGCGGGCCAGGAGTGGTCGCCCTGGCTGGGGCGCGACCCGGACATGTCGATTGAATATGCCGGACCCGAAGCGGGCGTCGGGGCTGAGATGACCTGGGCGTCGCAGGACCCGCAGGTGGGTCAGGGGCACCAGAAGATCGTGGTGTCCGAGGCAAACAAGCGTGTGGAAACCGAATTGGACTTTGGGGAGATGGGCACGGCCAAGGCGGCCTTTATTCTGGACGGCGATGATGCCGCGACCAATGTGACCTGGACGTTGCTGGCGGATATGGGAGAGGGCCCGATGGGCCGTTGGATGGGCTTGATGATGGACGGATGGGTGGGGGCTGACTATGAAGCGGGCCTGGCCAATCTGAAAGCCCTCGTTGAGGGATAGGTCCGCTGAGGCGGGGCGCGCGCGCGGCCCGCATTTCACGTTGACGGTGGCAACCAGCGAGGATGGTTACATCGCGCGCACCCCGACCGAGCCCCCACAAGCCTGGGCCAGCCCCGAAGAACAGGTCTTGTTTCTGGCCGACGTCGACGCGGCGGACTGGGCGGTTTTGGGACGCGGCACGCATATGGCCGCAGAGCGTGAGGATCGCCAGCGGATCATCTTTTCAAGCACGATCAGCGGCTGGCGCAGGCCAAACCAGCTTTGGATTGATCCCGCCGGATTGCAGCCTGCCGATCTGCCGGTGCTTGTGGCGCGGGTGGCGCGGCTGTCACGGGGCCTGATTTTGGGCGGGACACGGGTGCATGATTGGTTTTTGGACCATGACGCGATTGACGAGGTGCACCTGACCATCGAGCCGATCACCTTTGGGTCCGGCTTGCCGGTGTTTGCCGACACCAGCGGCCAATCGCCGGAAAACTGCATTCGCCGGACCGGGCTGGCGATGGTGTCTGAACGCCAGATCAACGACGCCGGCACGCGCTACCAGATCTGGCAACGGGGCGCGCCGTGAAGCGGATTGTGTTGGAAACGCGCGGCCCCGGTCTTTATGAGATCACCGCCCAGGCGCAAGCTCAGGCGCAGGGGGATGGGGTGCTGACCTTGTTTGTGCGGCACACGTCGTGTTCGCTTTTGATCCAGGAAAACGCCGACCCGGACGTTGGGCGCGATCTTCTGGCCTGGCTGGGTCGGTTTGTGCCCCGGGCCGATGACCCTGCGATGGGCTATCTGCGCCACCTCGCCGAAGGCCCCGATGATATGCCGGCTCATATCAAGGCCGCACATCTGCCTGTCAGCCTGCAGATCCCGGTGTCGGCGGGGCGGCTGGCCCTTGGCACCTGGCAGGGGATTTACCTGTTTGAACACCGCGACCTGCCGCATCGGCGAGAGATCGCGGTGCATATGTCGCCCTAGCGCGCGCGACGTCAGTCTTCGAGGATGAAGGTCACCATCAGATTGACCTGGTAGTGGTCGATCTTGCCGTCTTCGACCCGGACGGATTGTTCCTTCACCCAGGCCGATGTGACGTTGCGCAGGGTTTTGGCGGCGCGCTCCACCCCGTTTTCGATGGCGTCGTCGAAGCTTTTTTTCGATGTGGCGGAAATTTCCGTGACACGTGCAATGGACATTTTTGTGCTCCCAATAAGATTGTGGGCGGCGACCATAACAGGCTGGTTCCTGGCGGCGAGGGCAAAACGCGCGGGCGGAGCGTGCCGTGCCATGGGCGGGTGCCTGTTGTTGCGGCGGCACATGATCTAGCGGTCAAATTTCCGCTCTACCCAATTGCTTTGTGGGTGCCTATACTGGTGGCAGAAAAGGGGGCAAAGACCCCAACGGCAGGTAAAAGGGGATCGGGCATGCGCTGTCCGTTTTGCGGAAACATCGACACACAGGTGAAGGATTCTCGGCCCGCCGAGGACCACGTTTCGATCCGGCGGCGGCGCTTCTGTCCGGCCTGTGGGGGGCGGTTCACCACATATGAGCGGGTGCAGCTGCGCGATCTGGTTGTGATCAAATCGAACGGCCGGCGCGAAGATTTCGACCGCGACAAGCTGGAACGCTCGGTCCGGATTGCGCTGCAAAAGCGCCCGATTGATCCCGAACGGATCGATCAGATGATTTCCGGCATCGTGCGGCGGCTGGAATCCATGGGCGAGACAGACATCCAGTCGACCACCATCGGTGAGATCGTGATGGAAACACTGGCCCGGATCGATACGGTGGCTTACGTGCGATTTGCCAGTGTTTACAAAAATTTCCAGGCGGCAGATGACTTTGACAAATTCGTCAGCGAGTTGCGCCCCGATGTGCCAGGCGACACCAAAGATACCGACGCGGATCCGTGAGTGACGATCAGCGGCACATGGCCCACGCGCTGGCACTTGGGGCGCGGGGCCTGGGGTCTGTCTGGCCGAACCCGGCCGTTGGCTGTGTGATTGTCAATGCAGGCCGCGTCGTCGGGCGGGGCTGGACGGGGCGCGGCGGGCGGCCCCATGCCGAGGTGCGCGCGCTGGAACAGGCGGGCGATCTGGCAAAAGAGGCGACGGCCTATGTGTCGCTTGAACCATGTGCCCATCACGGCAAAACCGGGCCTTGTGCCGACGCGTTGATTGCCGCGGGTGTGGCGCGGGTGGTCACGGCGGTCGAAGACCCCGACGCCCGGGTTGCGGGCCAGGGTCATGCGCGGTTGCGCGGCGCCGGCATCGCGGTGACGACGGGCGTGATGGAGGCCGAGGCGCGGCGCGCCCACGCGGGGTTTTTCCTGCGCGTCAAAGCGGGGCGCCCGGCGCTGACCCTGAAGCTTGCCAGTTCGTTTGACGGGCGGACCGCAACGGCAACGGGCGAAAGTCAGTGGATCACCGGACCCGCCGCGCGCCAGATGGTGCATGTGCTGCGCGCAGGCCACGACGCGGTGCTGGTGGGCGGGGGCACGGCGCGGGCCGATGACCCGACGCTGACGGTGCGGGGTCTGGGCGTGGCCGCGCAACCGGTGCGGATTGTCGCGTCGCGCCATTTGAACCTGCCGCGCGACAGCAAGCTGACCCAAAGCGTGGATCAGGGCCCGGTCTGGTTTGTGCATGACGCCGCGACCGGGGCGATTTCCGAGGCGGACCAGGCGGATTGGGCGGCGCGGGGGGTCACGCTTGTGCCAGCCGCCGCCGGGCCGGGGGGGCAGCTTGACCCGCTTTCAGTGCTGAACGCGCTGGGAGCTGCAGGTCTGACGCGGGTGTTTTGCGAAGGCGGCGGTGCGCTGGCGGCGTCGTTCTTGCAGGCCGGATTGGTTGATGAGCTTGTCGGATTCACCGCCGGGCTGGCCTTGGGGGCCGAAGGGCATCCGTCGCTGGGGGCATTGGGGATTGAAGCCCTGGCACAGGCCCCCCGGTTCGAGCTTGTCGATGTAAAGATGGTGGGCGGCGATGTGCTGCACCGCTGGCACGCGGTGTCATAGGGTCTAGCGGACCCAGGCCTTTAGCCGCTGCAGGCGCGCCAATATCCCCGGCGGCGCAAAGCCGATGCCTTCGGCCAGGCGGTCGACAGCGACTTCAACGGGGCAGGGCTGGCCCGTGACGGGGTCGAAATAGCGCGGATAGCCAATGAGTGCTGCATGGATCAACCCTTGCAGGCTGGGCCCCGGTACGCGGCGGTCGGGCACGGGGCCAAGGTCGGTGGTCAGGCCCCAGCCGGCGTAAAACGGCGCCCCCAGACAGGTCACGGGCACGCCGCGCATCAGCGCTTCGAGCCCCATGGTCGACGAGATCGTCCAGACGGCATCCACCTCGGCCAGCAGTTTTGCCGGATCGCCCGATGTCAGCACCAGATCGGCAATGTCGCCGGCCTCGGCCACGCGGCCGGCGCGAAAGCCCGCTTCGACATCGGGGTGGCTTTTGAAGATCACGGTGGCATCGGGGTTTGCATCGCGGGCGGCCAGCAGCAGATCGCGGTTGCCGAAGGGGTCCGGGCGCGCACGCTGGACGGCGGCGTCGTTTTCGACCTGGCCCACGACCAGAACCCGGGGGCGCGTTTCGGGCAAAGGGGGCAGATCGTCCTTCAGGTTGTATTTCGACACGCCAAGCGCGGTGATCCGGGCAATCAGCCGGTCCACACGTTCGATTTCTGCAAGCGGCAGATCCACTGAGGCGGACACCAACCGTTCAAGGCGCGAGGGTTTTGCAGGGTCAAAGTGAATGCCTTCATCATCCAGCCCCAGAGAAGACGGGGGCACCAGTGCGGCCCCCAGACCCGGCGAGCGCAGAAAGCCATCTTCGATCCGCACGAACGGTTCGGTTGTGGGGCCCGCATCATTGGCCCAGACCATCAAAGGGCGGCCCGTGCGCTGCGCCAGCCGTTGGGCATCTGCGCGCCGCGTGCGGCAATCGACCCGGGCCCAACCGCCGAACACTTTGGTCAAATGGGGGCGTTTCCACGCGGACATATTGGTGATGACCCAGCCCGCGCGGTCTTGTTGCCAGGCGACCATGCGTGCTGTGAGCGCGTCGATGACATCTTCCACCTGGCACAAGCGGTCGCGAAACGGGTCGTACCAGGTGGGATAGAGCACCATCGCGCCGGCGAAAAGCTGGGCGGGTGTCAGGGTGCGACCGCGTCGCGGCAGGGGCCCCTGATCGCGGGTCAGGCCCCAGCCTGCGTAAAAGGGCGTGCCGAACACGCGGGGCGCGTGGTCGTGAAGGATGGCTTCGAACCCCAGAGTTGAGGACACCGTGTAGACCGTTTGCGCATTGCGCAGGAGGCGGGCGGGGGCGATCGCCTCGGTGGACAAGGTGACCTGGTCATCGCAGTGTTCGGTCCCGTAAAAGCCTGCCCGGTGGCCCAGCATGGTTTCGGGATGGGTGCGGAGCAGGACCCGGGCGTGGGGGTTTTCGTCCCGCGCGGCGGTGAGCATTTGGGCAAAGCGCGTCTCGGCATCGTTTGGCAGCGACGCATCCCCCCGGGTCTGGTCGACGACGACAACATAGTCGTCTTCAGGGGCTTTTAGCCCCGGGTCCCAGCAATTGTATTTCGACAAGGCCCAGTGGCCGATACGCTCAATCGCGCGGTCCGCCCGGGCCAGCAGGGCATCGTCGAAGTCTTGCGTTGCGAGCAGGGTTTCAAGGTCGGACGGCTGGCTGGCATCGAAATGCACGCCGGTGCGGTCGATTACCAGACCCATCGCGGGCTCGCCCGACCGGCCCGGCAGGACCGACCGCAAAAACGCGTCTTCGACGGTGACAAGGGGGGCCTGCGCACGTTGGGCCACCGCGCGGCCCCTGTGGGATGTGGGCGAGGCGCCCCAGATGCCGACCGCGTCGCCGTCACCCGGCAGGCCGAAGGTCACATCCCAACCGGCAAGGTCCAGAATACGACGAACGCGGGCGTCCCTAAAGAAGCCCGCGTTATAAACACACAGCACTGTGCGGCCCGGCGTATCGTCCGGGCCCACCGGTGTCAGTTCGCCAGGGAGTTGACCGCGCTTACCGTGCCAAGGGGGCCGGTCAGGGCGCTCAGCACCTTGCTGAACTGGGTGTAGGGGGCTTCAGTCACATAGACGGTGTCGCCTGAGCGGATGATGAAGTCGCGCGCGGTGAAGACCCCGTTAGGTTGCGACAGATCAAGCACATAGACGATGCGCTGTTCGCCCATCAGTTCAGGGCGGCCCAGGACCTTGCGGGCCGTGGCTTCGCTTTCATCGCGGAAGATGAAGACGCCGGTGGGATCGGCCAGCTGCGAGTTCAGACCGCCGACGCGGGCGATGGCTTCGACGGCAGAGAATTCCTGCGTGTCGAAGGGCACCTTGTTCTGGGCACCTGTCGCGCCCAATGCGGTGAAAAAGCGGCTGTCTTCTTCGACGAGAATGCGGTCGCCTGCGCGCATCGCGATATCGAGGCCGGGCTTGGTGTAAAGGTCTTCAAGCCAGACCGAGCCTTTGTGGTGGCCGCGAATGACGGTGACCTGCGCGATTTCCGATGGGATCGAGACACCACCGGCGCGCGCCAGCATGGCTGTCAGCGTCCGGGTGGGCCGTTCAATAGCAAACACGCCCTGAGCGCCGACACCGCCGATGATCGACACGGTGGCCCCGTCACCGGCCAGGCGCTGCACCTGGACCTGCGGGTCGGGGGTTTGGGTTTCAAGTTTTTCGGTGATCAGGCGGCGAACGGTTTCAGGCGTGTTGCCCGAGGCTTTGATCCGGCCTGCATAGGGCACGAAGATAAAGCCCGATCCATCGACCTGCACCTCTTCGAGCTGCTGGGCGTTTGCACCGGTGGGCACCAAAAGCCCGTCATCGACGTTTTCCCAGATTGTCAGACCCAGTGTGTCGCCGGGGCTGATCGTGTCGGACCCCAGAAGGCCGGCGTTGCGGAAACCGTCGCCGAAGCCCAGACCGGGAATGCTGGATGTGGCGCGGGCCACAGCGTCGTTGACCTGGACGATATAGGCATCGCCCTCACGCTCGACCGAGCCTGCAAAGATTTCGTTTTTGTTCGGACCGGTGCGGGGCAGGCCACAGGAGGCCAGGGTGGATGCAACCAGCAATAGCGCTATCGCGCGCGCTTTGCGCGTCGTTTTTGATGTCACGGGTGGTCTCCTCGACCTGAAACTGCCTCAATTCTTTTGGGAAACCTTAACGGAATCCGGTGCTTCGGCCTAGAAGGTTAATGCCCAGACTTATCCACAAGCCGGAGATGTTGCGCGGTTGCATCGGCAGAGTTCAGCGCATCGAACGGGTCAAGCGGGGCCAGAACAAGGTCCGTGGCGCGCCTGAGGAGCCGCCGGCGGGCGCGGGTGGCATAAAATCCGCCCGGGATCTGGCAGGTCGCCAGTAGGTAGCGACGGAAGGTCATATAGGCGTCGCGGTCGGGCCGGTCGGGGGTGGCAAAGAAGTGTTCGAGGCTTTGGCGGGACGTGAATTCGGGCTTGGCGTGGGGGGCGGGCCCAAGGTTTTTGACCGGCAGCCCGCGCCAGAGCGCTTGATGCGCGGCGGTCGAATTGACCGTGACCGCAGATGACGCGGCATCCAGAAGCGGGGCGAGTTTGGCACCGGACAGAAAATGCACTCGCCTGGCGATCCCCAGGCGCCTGGCAATGCGCGCGATGGTGCGGGCCAGTGGCTGGCGACCGTCTTCCAGCGGGTGGGCTTTGAACACCAGCCTGTGGTGGCCGGGCGCACCTTTGGCAAAGGCAGTCATCACATGGGTGAGATAGGCCTCATTCGACGGATACGGGCTGGCCGCGATATGGTTGGCATCATGAGAAAGTTGCAAAAGAACAAGGTGATACGGGGCGCCCGAATGCGACAGGTTCGCTGTTGCCCGGGTGCGGTACAGCGCGGCAAAGGGGCTGAGCAGAAGGTGGCGTATGGCGATGGCGGCTTCGGCCGGGACGCCGGGTTCGCGGTGGGTCGGGAAGGGTTTTGCCCGCAGGCCCCCGGCCAGGACGGCGGCGTGATAGACCGCGCCCCAGAAGATGTGCTGGCGGGTGTCGCCCCAGCGGGCAGGCGCGGCGGCAGGCGGGTCAGACTGGCCTGACAGCGCAGCCTCCATATCGGCGACGGAGATATCCATCAGGGCCGATGTGGCGTTGGCCCCGCGGCGTTCATAGGTCACCCACCAGGGCCTGAGATAGCCTTCTTCGAAGATATGCGTCGTCAGCCCGGCGGCGCGTGCGATGGCAAGTGCCTGGGCGTGGACGGGCCGGGTGGTGCCGTAAAGCACGATGTCGGTGACCTGCGCCTTCTCAAGTTTGGCCGAAAGCCAAGCCTCCCACCCCTCGGCGGTGCCGGTGTAGCGGGTAAATCCGCCGAAGTGGCTGCGAAACAGCGCGTCGCCTGAATTGAAGCCAATGCGGGATGTTTGGTGCCCGCTGATCGTTAATGCGGCTGAAAGGCGCGCGAAAAACGGGCCATGGGGGCCTTGGAGGAACAAAAAGTGGCGGGGGCGTCGGGGCGTCATGCGTCTTAATGTCTGACCGAAGTCCTAACGTCCAGTTAACCTTGGTTAAGATGCGGGGGCGAGCGATGGCCGGCTTGCGGTTTTCGCCCGGGGTCCTTACTTCGGGCCCCATGTTTACCGGAATTGTCACAGATATGGGCCGGATCGCGGCCCTGACCCAGCGCGGCGACCTGATGGCGCGGATCGAGACGGGTTATGACACGTCGGGCGTGGATATTGGCGCGTCTATCGCTTGCGACGGGGTGTGTCTGACCGTGATCGCCAAGGGCCCCAAGACCGAAACGACGCCAAACTGGTTTGAGGTCGAGATTTCAGCCGAGACCGTGTCGAAAACCAACCTCGACACCTGGGCCGAAGGCCGCACGGTCAACCTGGAACGCGCCTTGCGGGTCGGCGACGAATTGGGCGGGCATATCGTGTCGGGCCATGTGGACGGGGTCGCGCGGGTCACGCGCGTGGAGGATGAGGGCGACAGCACCCGCGTAACGCTTGCCGCGCCGCCAGAGCTGGCGCGCTTCATCGCGCCCAAGGGCTCGGTTGCCTTGAACGGCACGTCGCTGACGGTAAACGAGGTGGAGGCCGCGTCTTTCGGGATCAACTTCATCCCGCACACAAAGGCCGTCACCACCTGGGGCCGGGTGGCGGTGGGCGACCGGGTGAACCTTGAGATCGACACCCTGGCGCGCTATGTCGCGCGGCTGGCCGAGGTGGGCTAGCGCTGCCACACAGCGGGCTGCGCCCATTCCATTTTCTATTGGGGCGCTGCCCGTCGCCATTGGACGCTCGAACCAATGGCGCATCAATGGCAACCCCGGAGTATTTATTCCAGGATGAAGCCCCTCTGGTCACGGCTGCGGCCATGACTTATGTGCGAGGCGAGAAAGGACGCTGATCGATGCAGCATGACACCCCTGGGCCCGTTGAGGCGAACTGGCGCGATGCGATTTCTTCGGTCGAAGAGATCATCGAAGACGCGCGCAATGGGCGGATGTTCATTCTGGTCGACCATGAGGATCGCGAGAATGAGGGCGATCTGATTGTGCCCGCACAGATGGCCACGCCCGATGCGATCAACTTCATGGCGAAGTTTGGGCGCGGGCTGATTTGCCTGGCTCTGCCGGGCGAGCGGGTCGATGCGCTGGGGCTGCCTTTGATGGCGTCGCAGAACTCATCCCGGCACGAGACGGCTTTTACCGTGTCGATCGAGGCGCGCGACGGTGTGTCAACCGGGATTTCGGCCGGTGACCGGGCGCGCACGGTGGCCGTGGCCATCGATGGCAGTGCCACGGCGGCTGATATCGCCACGCCGGGCCATGTGTTTCCGTTGCGCGCGCGCGATGGCGGGGTGCTGGTGCGCGCAGGCCATACCGAGGCGGCGGTGGATATCTCGCGGCTGGCCGGGCTGAACCCTTCGGGCGTGATCTGCGAGATCATGAACGAAGACGGGTCGATGGCGCGGCTTCCCGATCTTGTGGCCTTTGCCCAGCTTCATGGGCTGAAGATCGGCACGATCAGCGATTTAATCTCCTACCGGCGGCGCAATGACAATCTGGTGCGGGTGCGCAAAGATCAGGTCGTGCAGTCGGAGTTCGGCGGCGACTGGCAGATGAAGATTTTCGCCGATGAAACCCATGGGGCAGAGCACATCGCTTTGGTCAAGGGCGACATCACCACCGAGGCGCCGGTGCTGGTGCGGATGCATGCGCTGGACCCGATGCTGGATGTGGTGGGTCTGGGCCCGCGCGGGCGGTCCCATGAGTTTGCCGATGCGATGGAGCTGATCGCCGAAGAAGGGCGCGGGGTGCTGGTGTTGTTGCGCGATGTGACGATGAAGCTTGTGGCCGACGAAGAAGTCTCGCCCCAGACGCTGCGCCAATACGGGCTGGGCGCGCAGATCTTGTCCTCGCTGGGGGTCACGCGGATGGTGCTTTTGACAAACTCGCCCCGGCCCAAGGTGGTGGGGCTGGATGCCTATGGGTTGGAAATCACGGGCACGCGCAAAATATCGGAGATTGGCTGATGGCCGGAGCGTCACATTATGAATTGCCTTTGCCGGAATTTGACGAGGGCCCGAAGATCATGGTGGTGGTGGCGCCTTACTACCGCGACATCGCAGACGATCTGATCGCAGGGGCGACGGGCGTGATCGACAGCGTGGGTGGCACGGCGAAGATCGTGGAAGTGCCCGGCGCGCTGGAAGTGCCCACGGCCATTCGCATCGGCTTTGCGCAGGGCGATTTCGATGGCTACGTGGCCCTGGGCTGTGTCATTCGCGGGGAAACGACCCATTACGACACCGTGTGCAATGACAGCAGCCGCGCGATCACGCTGTTGGGTCTGCAGGGCGCGTTCATCGGCAACGGCATTCTGACGGTGGAAAATCACGCACAGGCTGCAGTGCGCGCCGACCCCAAGGGCCAGAACAAGGGCGGCGGGGCGGCGGCAGCGGCACTGCACCTGATTGCGCTGTCGCGGGGCCTGAAACGGGCGGACAAGGGCATTGGCTTTCTGAAGCGGGACGACGCATCGTGAACAAGCGCCAAGCCAAATCGGCCGCGCGGCTGTACGCTGTGCAGGCGCTGTTTCAGATGGAGGCGGCGAGCCAGGGCATTGATGCGGTGCGCGAGGAGTTCGAAACCCACCGGTTCGGCGCGGTCTATGAAGGCGACGAGATGGCCGAAGGCGATGTGGACCTGTTCCGGATGATCCTGGAAGAGGCGGTGAACCTGCAAGCGCCGATCGATCAGATGACCGACCGCGCGCTGGTCGAACGCTGGCCGATTGCGCGGATCGACCCGACCCTGCGGGCGGTGTTTCGCGCCGCGGGGGCCGAGTTGAAAGCAGGTGAGGCACCGCCCAAGGTCGTGATCAGCGAATATGTGGATGTGGCGGCGGCGTTTTTTCCTGAAGGCAAGGAAGCGCGTTTCGTGAATGCGGTGCTCGATCACATGGCGCGCGAGGCGGTGCCGGACGCATTTTGACTGGCCAGCGCTTCAGGCCGGGTTAGGTATGGGCCAAAGGAGCGCGCATATGCCCCGTTTGGTCCAACTTTTCCTTGTCAGCACCGGTATCGGCTACGCTTTGGCGGGCGTGTTTCTGGCGCTGGTGATCTGGTTTGATGTCGCGCACCTTGGTCATTTGATCCTGAACGTCGATGGCGGCTGGTTTGCAGGCGGGGTTTTCGTGGTCCTGACGGGCAATGTGTTTGCGGCCGTTCAAGTGGGCATATCCGTGATGCGCGGTGTTGACTGTGATGAGCCGCCTGAGGGCCCGACCGGCCCGGGCATGCGGGGCCATGCAACGATCCCGGTGAAGGTGGATGAAAGGTCTTAAGTGACGGACCGCCGCAACCGTTGAGGCAGCTGAATTCCCGAGGACCTGTATATACAGGTGGGCGCCAGGTAACCAAGCCACGGCTTGGGCAGAGCCAGCTCCCTCGGAGTTGCTTAAGGCCACCGGAATTTGTCCTCATCACGTGAAGAGCAGTACCGTCACCGAAGGCAAATATGGCGCTGGGGGCCCTGCGGCAAGGGCCATGTGGCAATTGGGCCGATTAGTTTGACAGGGCCCCAAGCACCGTTTCGATCTTGGCCAGCAACGCGTCAGGGTCAAATGGCTTTTCAAGGACGTCATGGGCGCCGATCTGGCGTGCGGTGGTCAACAGGTTGCGGGTGCCTTCGCCGCGCAACGCGCCTGAAATCGCGATCACGCCAACCTTGATGCGCCGCGCTTTTGCAATGGAATTGACCCGCCAGATGGCTTTGATGCCCCCGTCGGCGATGGGCCTGCCGTCGCGCTTGATGATGATGTCGGCGACGAACACATCCGGGGTGGAGCGTTCAAATTCTGCCACCGCGGAGGTTGCATCGACCACAAGTTCAACCTGGCAGCCGGCGTCTTCAAGAGCCGCACGCATCAGAGGACCAAGGTCCGGATCGTCTTCCATAAGCAGAATATGGTACATTGCGCGCTCCTGCAGTCCCGGTAAGCCGGGCACGGGCATCCCGCTATGGCTGAGAATGGGCAGACACGCAAGCTCAACCTAGGGGTTAATTGACCGCGCAGGGGTCCGATGGTGGCAGACTGCCCGAGGTGTCATTCTGGATGGACAGACGCTGACGTAAATTCTAGATTACAGCCAGTCAAACCGCTTAGGGCTTGCTTGCTTGCGCCTTAAACGCCCCACGACATTGGCAGGTCTGCCGGTGGCGTTGGGGTGGAACGTGTCGGAGACCTTGTGTGACCCAACCCAATAAAAACTACCTTGAAGCTGAACTTGAAGAGCTTTTGCAGTCGGATATCTCGATCTGGTCCTTCCTGAGAGAAGGGTCGCTGGACGGGGTCTGGTACTGGGACCTTGAGAACCCCGATCATGAGTACATGAGCCCGGAATTCTGGCGCACCTTTGGATATGACCCGGCCACCAAAAAGCATCTGGTGTCGGAATGGATGGACCTGGTCTTTCCCGACGATCTGGAGCTTGCGAAAGAAAACCTTGGCGCGCATATCGCCGATCCGGCCCACTCTTATGATCAGGTGGTGCGCTATACCCGTGCGGACGGCGACACGGCCTGGGTGCGGTGCCGCGGCCTGGCGGTGCGCGACGCCGATGGCAAAGCGATCCGCCTGTTGGGCGCGCATAATGATATCACGGCGCAAAAGCGCGAAGAACGCGCGCTTGAACGCGCCAAAACCGAGCTGGAGACCGTGTTTCAGGCCGCCACCAGCGGGATCGTGGCGTTCAACCATGCCGGTGAGATCGTGCGCATCAACAACCGGGCGCGCCATATGCTGGGCGGGATTTCCGACGAACCACCCTTTGCCTGGCCGGCGGCGATCGAGTTTCTTGATGCCGAAACGATGACCCCGCTGGACAACAGTGCCGATCCGGTGCGCCGGGCGTTGTCGGGCAACCGGCTGCAAAGTGAGACGCATCTGATGCGCCGGGTCCAGAAGGGCGACGAGCGCCGCTATGTGCGGGTGGATACCGCCGTGATTGAAGAGCCGGATATGGACCTGCAACTTGTGTTGGTGATCGATGATGTGTCGAACGAAGAACGCAACCGCCAGGTTGTCGAACGCAAGAACCGGCTGGACGCGCTGGGCCAACTCACGGGGGGTATTGCACATGATTTCAACAACATACTCGCGTCCCAGCTTTACGCGGTCGATCTGGCGCGAAAGGCCACCGATCCCCAAAAGCGCGATGCCTATCTTGAAATCGCGGCCAATTCGATCAAACGTGGGCGGTCCCTGACCACGCGGCTTTTGGCCTTTGCGCGGCGGCAACCGGGGCTGGCGTCGGTCAAAAGGACGGCGGATGCCTTAGAAGAATTCCGCGCTTTGGTGCGCCCGATGCTGGAAGAGCAGATCGAGGTCGATTTCAACATCGAAGATGACGACCTGCGCCATTTCTGCGACCCCGCGCAGTTGGAAACGGCCCTGATGAACCTGGTGCTGAATTGCCGCGATGCGATCCTGCGGTCGGGCAGTGGCAGCCATATCGATGTTCGCGCCCGTGCGGTGCGCTCGCAGCCCGATGATCCGATCGGCCAGACCGATGTGTTGGAGCAGAAAAAATCCGGGACCAGCCCGCGGTTCGTCGAGATCAGCGTGACCGACAACGGCCCCGGCATGGACGAAGAAACCCAGGCGCGCTGTACCGATCCGTTCTTTACCACCAAAGACACCAATTCGGGCACCGGGCTTGGCCTCGCGATGGTTTACGGCTTTGTGCGTCAGTCCGACGGCGATTTGCGGATCTATTCCGAAGAAGGTGTCGGCACCACGGTGCAGATGCTGTTGCCGCGCGGGACGTCCAGTGGTGCGCGCGAAGCGCCGATGCCCGAGGATGTGATCGAAATGGGCGGCGGTGAGACATTGCTGGTGGTGGAAGACGAATTGCAGCTTCTGGTCATGATCTCGGATGTGCTGACAGGGCTGGGGTATGAGGTGCTATCGGCCCGGTCAGGGCAAGAGGCGCTGTCGCTGGTCGAAAGCGGCGAGGCGTTCGATCTGCTGCTGACCGATGTGGTGATGCCCGGCGCGATCGGTGGCTTTGATCTGGCCCGAAAGGTGCGCGAGATCCGCCCCGATGTGCCGGTGATCTACACCTCGGGCTACACCGGGTTTACCGCGAGCGAAATGGGGGAGGTTCAGGCGCCCTTGTTGCAAAAACCCGCCCCGCCGAACGAATTGGCCGACGCGATCAAGATCGCCTTGCGGGGGCGGTAAATCGAGCCGTCGGGCTGGAATTTCACCGTTGGGCTTGATTTTTGTTCACCTATTGTTCACATTGCGCCCATGCCAGAGGATCTGATCGCCCCTGAAACAGTCGCGCCAAAGCCGGGCCAGCTTTTGGCGCGCGGGGTGTGTCGGCATTTGCTCAGCCATGATTTTGTCAGCGTGGTGGAACTTGTCCCCGCACCGGGCCTGCGCGTGGATGTGATGGCGCTGGGCCCCAAGGGTGAGGTCTGGATCATCGAATGCAAATCCTCGCGCGCGGATTTCCAGTCTGATCACAAATGGCAGGGCTATCTTGCGTGGTGCGACCGGTTTTTCTGGGCGGTGGACGGCGCGTTTGCCACCGACTTGCTGCCCGAGGATACGGGGCTTTTTATCGCAGATGCCTATGACGCGGAGATCATTCGCATGGCGCCCGAAGACAAGCTGGCCCCGGCGCGTCGCAAGGTGATGGTGCAGAAGTTTGCCCGGCACGCGGCCTTGCGGGCCCAGGCCGCCCGCGATCCCGGAGCGATGGCAGGCTTTTAGCGCTTGGCCGCGCGGGCCCGGGCGGCGGCGGCGCGGATTTCGTCAGCGATTTCCTCGGCTTCCTCGGGATCAAAATCCATTGGAATTTCAACGTTTTGCGCTTCGACGTAAATGCGGACCATGCCCGAAGACGTGGGCCCGATCTGCAGGTTCGCTTCGATGTCTTTTTCGCTGTCGATGCCCATGGGTCAGGCTGCCTTCCATTTGATTGAACAGCCGATCGACGGGGTCTGGTCGGCCGGACCACGCCCGGTTTCGGCAATTGTTTTCATGGCCTCGAACAACTCGCGCGGCAGGTCGTCCGGCCCAGGTGCGGCGCGCGATGCATCCAGCCGCCCGCGATATTGCAGGCCCATCGCGGCGTTGAAGCCAAAAAAATCGGGCGTGCATTGAGCGCGGTAGGCGCGCGCCACCGATTGGTCTTCGTCGTGCAGATAGGGGAAGGGAAACGCTTTTTCCTCGGCCAGCGCTTTCATCGGTTCAAACCCGTCGGCAGGGTGGCTTGCGGCATCGTTGGAACAGATGGCGGCCACGCCCACGCCGAGGGCCTGCAGATCGGCCCCGTCGCGGATGATCTTGTCCAGGACCGCCAGCACGAAAGGACAATGGTTGCAGATGAACATCACCAACAGCCCGTTCGGCCCGGCAAGGGTGTCGCGGCTGTAGGTCTGCCCATCAGTGGCGGTCAGTGAAAAATCCGGTGCGGGCCAGTCAAACTCGCAAACAGGGGGGGTGATGGCGGCCATTGGCTGTGTCCTATTGCGTCGCCGCGCGGCGGATCGCGGTGATGTTGGTGCCGTAAGCGGCGGGATCGGCGACGCTGCCGCCTTTCATGACGGCGGAGCCCGCCACCAGCACGTCGGCCCCGGCGGCGGCGACGGCTTGGGCGGTGGTTTGGTCCACCCCGCCGTCGACTTCGATATGGATGGGCCGGTCGCCGATGATCTCGCGCAGCCGGGCGACCTGGGCGACCTGGCTGTCGATGAAGCTTTGTCCGCCGAAACCGGGGTTGACGGTCATCACGCAGATCAGGTCACACAGGTCCAACAGCGGGGCCACGGTTTCAACGGACGTGCCGGGGTTCAGCGCCAGCCCGGCCCTGGCCCCGGTAGCCCGGATGGCCTGCAAGGTGCGGTGCGGGTGAGGGCCGGCTTCGATATGGGCGGTGATCACATCGGCGCCGGCTTCGGCGAAAGCGTCGATGTAAGGATCGACCGGCGCGATCATCAGATGCACATCCATCACGGTTGTCACATGGCGCCGGATCGCTTTGACCATGGGCGGGCCGAAGGTGATGTTGGGGACAAAATGCCCATCCATGACGTCCACATGGATCCAATCGGCGCCCTGGGCTTCCAGCGCCGCGATCTCACGTCCGAAATCGGCGAAATCGGCAGCAAGGATTGAGGGTGCGATTTTTACACGGCGATCGAAGGCCATGGCCGGGGTCTCCTTTTGCTTTCACCTAGTGGACACAGGCGGGGTTTGTCCATGTTGAAACAATCTGTGCAGGGGCAAAGGCTTGCGCGGCGTGGGTTTTCCGATAAATATAGTCGGGAATTATGCTGTGACCGCGATGCCCTTGAACCAACCCCTTGTTCCGCTTTTGCCCGATGCCCAGCCGGGGCCGGTCGCACCTGTTTGCGCCCCGGCCTTGTCGCACCTGCGGGTGGCGGGGCTTGCCTGCCGTGCCGCGCCACGCCGCGAATTGTTCACCGCCTGTGCGCTGTTGCAGGTGGAGCGGACGCGCCACGCTGGGGCCTATGCCACTGCTCTTGTACAGGGCTTGCCCGAAGCGCTTGGCACACGTCCGGTGTTTCTGGCCCCCGGTGAGGCCAAGCGGTCCTTCGATGAAGCCTGGCTTTTGCGGGCCATGGCGGCCCACCGGGCGGGTGACCGCGCCAGTTTCGACTTTCTGATCCGGTCGCGCATCACGGTCCATGCCCATCGTTCAATCGGCTATTTGATTGCGGGGCTGGCCGACGCCACGATCCGCGAAGGGTCCAGCTTCGCGACTTGACCGACCCCGTGAGGTCCCATATCCAAACGCGGCATAGTGCGGGCGTTGTGTAATGGTAAGACCCTTGCCTTCCAAGCAAGAGATGCGGGTTCGATTCCCGCCGCCCGCTCCAGTTTCCGGCACCGAACCGGGCATGATCGCCCGCGCAGTGTCGCAAATCATCCTTTTTCGCGTCATTTTCCCACGCCATATCGGGCGAGACTTAGTTTACGGCGGATTTCCATGGACCTGATTCATCCTGTCATTTTGTGCGGCGGTTCCGGCACGCGGCTGTGGCCATCGTCGCGCCAGGCGTTTCCGAAGCAATTCATCTCGCTTTTGGGCGACGAGAGCCTGTATCAGGCCACGCTGCGCCGCTTTGCGCGGCCCGAGTTTGACCGCCCCCTGATTGTCACGGGCGAGCCTTTCCGGTTTTTGGCCCGTGAACAGGCCGAAGCCATCGGCCAGGACGACACCACCATCATCCTTGAGCCCGAAGGCCGCGATACGGCCCCAGCGATCCTGACGGCGGCGCTGATGCTGCGCGAGACACCCGATGCGCTGATGCTGGTGGCCCCGTCCGATCACATGATCGATGACGCCGACGCCTTTGTGGCCGCGGTCATGGTCGGGGCGCAGGCGGCGCGCGCGGGGCAGTTGGTGACGTTTGGCATTGCGCCCGACCGGCCCGAGACGGGCTTTGGCTATCTTGCATTGGACGCGCCCGCGACCTTCGGGGCTGCGGCCAAGGTGACGGCCTTTGTTGAAAAACCCGACGCCGCGCGCGCCGCTGACATGATCGCAGATGGCAAGCATTTGTGGAACGGCGGCATTTTCCTGTTCCGCGTCAGCGATATTCTGGCGGCCTTTGACACCCATGCCGACGCGATGGTCGCGCCCTGCAAAGCCGCGATTGAAGCGGCTGAGGTTGACCTTGGCTTTGTGCGGCTGGGGGCGGAATATGCAAAAGCCCCGGCCAAATCCATTGACTATGCGATCATGGAAAAAGCCGATGCGATCTCGACGGTGCCGGTGTCTGCGGGGTGGTCTGATCTTGGGTCCTGGGCGGCGGTGCGCGCCACGGGGCAAGCGGATGGCAATGGTGTGGTCACCAGCGGTGAAGCAACGGCCGTTGATTGCAAGGACACGTTTTTGCGCAGCGAAGACGAGAATATTCATGTCGTGGGGCTTGGGCTTGAGAATATGTTTGCGGTTGCGATGCGCGATGCCGTGCTGATCGCACCGATGGACCGCGCCCAGGATGTCAAGAAGGTCGTCTCGACCCTTGAGAAGAACAAGGTCTCACAAGCTGTTGATTACCCAAGGTTTCACCGGCCCTGGGGGTGGTACGAAACCCTGTGTCTGGGCACGCGCTTTCAGGTCAAGCGGATCATGGTCAAGCCGGGCGGTGTCCTCAGCCTGCAGTCCCATGTTCATCGGTCCGAGCATTGGGTCGTTGTGAACGGCACAGCGCGGGTCACGGTCGGCGAAGAGGTCAAACTGATCAGCGAAAACCAGTCGGTCTACATCCCGCTGGGCGAAATCCACCGGATGGAAAACCCCGGCAAGGTGCCGATGTACCTGATCGAGGTGCAGACCGGGTCCTATCTGGGCGAAGACGATATCGTGCGGTATGAGGATATCTATAGCCGCGACTGATCAAAGGACGCGACGGATAGCCCTTAGCGGGCGGGCTTACTTTTCGTAGCCCACGCTTTGGTGCCAGCGCCAGGCGTCACGGATCATTTGCTGCATGCTTGAGCGTTTGGGCTCCCAGCCCAGAACGTCACCGGCGCGCGTGCTGCCCGACACCAGGCGTGTGGCATCCCCGATCCGTCGGTCGCCTTCGGTGATCGGCACGTCGCGGTTGGTGACCGCCCCGGACGCATTGACCACATCGCGGACGGAAAACCCGTGCCCGGTGCCAAGATTGAAGGTCGCAGAGGGTTTGCCTGCGCGCAGATGGGTCAGGCCCGCCACATGGGCATCGACCAGGTCGGACACATGCACATAGTCGCGCACGCAGGTCCCATCGGGCGTGTCATAGTCGGTGCCATAGATCGTCAGGGCAGGGCGTTTGCCCTCCACAGCGTCCAACATCAGCGGGATCAGATGGGTTTCGGGGCGGTGATGTTCGCCAATTTCCGCATCAGGGTCCGCACCGGCGACGTTGAAATAGCGAAACACCACCGATCGCAGCCCGTGCGCGCCTTCGAAATCCGCCAGCATCTTTTCGATCGCCAGTTTGGACGCGCCATAGGCGTTCAGCGGCTGCGTTGGCTGCGCTTCATCCACGGTGACGCCGTCGGCATCGCCGTAGACCGCACAGGTTGATGAAAACACCATGTTTTTGCAGTCCGCGTCCAGCATCGCTTCGATCAGGTTCAACGACCCCGCCACGTTGTTGCGCCAGTATTTACCGGGATCGCGGGTCGCCTCGCCGACGTCGGAAAACGCGGCAAAATGGATCACGGCGTCGGGTTTGTGGGTGTCCATCACCTCAGCCAGGCGGGCGCGGTCAAGCAGGTCGCCTTGTTCGAACGGACCAAATTTCACCGCATCTGCCCAGCCGGTCGACAGGTTGTCGAAGGTCACCGGCGTGTGGCCTGCCGCTTTGAGTGCTTTGCAGGCATGGCTGCCGATATAGCCGGCCCCACCGGTCACCAGGATCGTCGCAGCGGCAGGCGTGTCTGGGCGGGTCATTGACTGTCGTCCTTTGGTCATGTGGCGGCTTGGGACCCAGCGCATGTGCCCGCGCCCCCCGTTGTGGTCAGATATCCGTCGGGGAAATTGAAATTGCAATCATCCTTGGGGGTTTGGCGGTGGATCAACCCGTTCACGGGCATAAATTCGCCATTTTCCTCGTGTTTTTGCGGGTTTGTCCGATTTTTCGACGCGGGGATCGGGCAACAATCGGCGGCCGGGGACCGGTTCGTCGCAAAACGGGTAAAATTCGCGCGACATTGGGCCGAAGCGCTGTGATGAAAGGGCAAACCGTGCTAGACCGCCGGCGTGTAAAGCAAAACGATTGAACGAGTTCCATGGCGAGTGACGTCTCACATCCCCAAACCTTTTCGGCGCGCGGCATCAATGTCTGGGGCGTCTTTTGGCTGGCCGTCGCGACCCTGGCTGCGGGCTGGTTCTTTCGCGACGGGCTGGATGCGCTGCTGGTGGCCTGGCAATTGCCAGAATACAGCCATGGCCCGCTGATCCCGGTCCTGTCGGGGCTGTTGTTTCTGCGCCAACTCAAAGACGTGCCGGTCGATCCTGGCCCCAAGCGCAACCGCTGGATCGGGGTGACGGTGATCCTGGCCGCGATTGCTTTCGGAACGCTCGGCAAGCTCGCCAACATCGACGATATCGTGGCCTATGCGACGATCCTGTGGGTGGGTGGTATCCTGCTGGTGTCGTTCGGCTGGTCGACGGGCAAGCATTTCTGGCCGCCGGTTCTGCACCTGGTTTATATGCTGCCGCTACCGGGCGTGGTGTATTACAAACTGACGACGTCGCTGCAGCTTGTGTCCTCTGAATTGGGGGTTTACTTCCTGCAGTTGATCTCAGTCCCGGTGTTTCTGGACGGAAATATCATCGATCTGGGCGTGATGAAGCTGCATGTGGCCGAAGCCTGTTCGGGCTTGCGGTATCTGTTCCCGATCCTCAGTTTTTCCTACATCTTCGCGGTGCTGTACCAGGGTCCGATGTGGCACAAGGCGGTGCTGCTGATCTCGGCCGCACCCATCACGGTGCTGATGAATTCGGTCCGCATCGCGGTCGCAGGCTATATCGTGAACAATTACGGGGTCGAATGGGTGGATGGGTTCACCCATTTCTTCGAAGGCTGGGTGATCTTCATTGCCTGTATCCTGCTGTTGTTCCTCTTGGCCTGGGTCATGCTGAAGTTGCGCCGCGATAAGGTGGGGCTTGTCGATGCGCTGGATCTAGAAACCGAAGGTCTTGCCACCCAGGCCGCCCGCATTCGCCTTGTGCGCCCGTCCGGCGCGATGATCACGGCGGCTGCGGTCGGTGTTGCTGCCCTGCTGGCCTGGCAAACCGTGCCGGACCGAAGTGCCATCGCGGTGGACCGTCAGGACTTCCGCAGCTTCCCCGCACGCCTGGGCGAGTGGCGCCGCGTGGGCGGTCGCCAGTCATTGACGGATAATGTCGCCCAAAGCCTTGCGGCGGATGATTACTATCTTGCCGATATGACACGCAGCGGAGCTGTGGCGCCGGTGAATGTCTTCATGGCCTGGTATTACGATCAAAGTCAGGGTGGGGTGCATTCGCCCGAGATCTGTCTGCCAGGTGCAGGCTGGGAAATTGCCTGGCTTGAACGCACCGATGTGGCCGCGCAAGTAGGATCGGACACACCGTTCAATATCAACCGTGCGATCATCCAGCGCGGCGAAGCGCGGATGATGGTCTACTACTGGTTTGAACAGAAGGGCCGCCGGATCGCATGGGATTTTGCCGCCAAGTTCTGGCTCTTGGCCGACGGTGTGCAGACCGGGCGTACGGATGGCGCGCTGGTCCGGCTGACCACGCAGATTGCGCCGAACGAAACCGACGCCCAGGCGGAAGAGCGCCTGAAGTCGATGCTGAACGAAGTGGTTGAGCCGTTGCCCCGGTTTATCCCAGTCGGGTCAGACGTTTAAGGCGTCGGGATGGGCCCTGTGTCTTCTGGCACCTGATATCCGCGTTGCACGCCAGGACGCTCGGCGATCTTAAGGTACCAGTCACGGACGTTTGGAAAGGCGGCAAGGTCAACCTGTTGCCATTCAAAACGCGAAATCCACGGCCAGGCGGAAATATCGGCAATGGAATAGCTGCCGCGACCCGCGCCGGCAATGAAATCGCGCCCGTCCAGCCGCGTGTTGAGGACCTTGTAAAGCCGCAGGGCTTCGGTGTGGTACCGCTCTTCTGCGTAGGCGGACGTGCCCTTGTTATGGCGCAGGAAGTGATGTGTCTGGCCCAGCATCGGCCCCAGGCCCCCCATCTGCCACATCAGCCATTCGATGGTCCGCCAGCGGTCGTCTTCGGGCAAAAGGGCGCGGTATTTTTCGGCCAGGTACAACAGGATTGCGCCGCTTTCCATCAGCGTCTGGCCGGTGTCGTGATCGACGACGGCCGGGATCCGGTTGTTGGGCGCAATCGCCAGGAAGTCCGGCTTGAACTGATCGCCCGCGCCGATGTCGACGGCATGGGCGGTGTAGTCCACGCCCAGCTCTTCCAGCATGATCGAGGGTTTGCGCCCGTTGGGCGTTGTCCAGGTGTAAAGATCGATCATCTCGCGGGGTCCTTTAGGGGGGTCAGGGCTGGCTGTTGCGCCCGTGATAGGCGCGGTACCAATCGACAAAGGCCGGGATGCCGGTGGTCAGCGGGGTTGAGGGTTTATAGCCGGTGAGCGTTTCCAGCAGGCTTGCATCGGCCCAGGTGGCCAGTACGTCGCCCTGCTGCATCGGCTGGAAGTCTTTTTCGGCCTCGATCCCCAGAGCGGCCTCGATCGCGGCGATGAATTCCATCAGCGTATCGGGGGCGGATTTGCCGATATTGACAATGCGAAACGGGGCGACGGGGCTGAGGCTGTCGCCTTCGGGAACGGTGCCGTCTTCGGGGCGCAGGGGCGGGGTGTCGACCAGGCGGCGGATCGCCTCGATCAGGTCATCGATGAAGACGAAGTCGCGGCGCATCTTGCCGTGGTTGAAGACCTTGATCGGCCGGCCTGCCAACATGGCATCGGCAAACAGCGAATAGGCCATGTCGGGCCGGCCCCATGGCCCGTAAACGGTGAAGAACCGGAACATCGTGATCGACAGATCGAAGATATGGGAATGGGAATGGGCCAGAACCTCGGTTGCTTTTTTGGTCGCGGCATAGGGCGAGACCGGCCAATCCGCCTTCATTGTCTCGGCGTAGGGCATGGCCTTGTTGGCACCATACGCGGACGAGGTTGAGGCCAGCAAAGCATGGGTCGCGGGGTAGGCGCGCAAAGCCTCCAAGAGCTCAAACGTGCCGATGATATTGGCCTCAACATAGCGGCGTGGGTCTTCGATCGAGGGGCGCACACCGGCTTCGGCGGCCAGGTGGATGACCACATCGGGGCGTTCGCGCGCAAACAGGTCCATCAACACACCGGGGGCTTCGATCCGGCCGGTGACATGGCTGTAGCCGTCATGGTCTTCCAGGCGGCTGCGCCGCGCGACCTTCAGGGCCGGATCATAGTTGGCGGTTTCGGCGTCAATGCCCACGACTTGCCAGCCTTCGCCCAGAAAGCGCTGGCAGACATGAAAGCCGATAAATCCAGCACTGCCGGTGACAAAGAGTTTGGGCATACATTCACTTTCCGCAGGGTTTTTAGGCTTATAGGCGCAGGGCCGCATGCACGAAAGCCCGCGGTTTCATAGGATTGAACATGTCTTGTTAACGCAAACGCATGCGGGCTTGACCTTCGCGCGTCAATCTTGTCTCCAACACGCGATTGCCGCGAAGGGTATTGGTTATGAAAATTGCAATGATTGGGTCTGGTTACGTGGGGCTTGTCTCGGGCGTCTGTTTTTCGGACTTCGGCCATGACGTGGTGTGTATCGACAAGGACGCGGGCAAGGTCGCCAAGCTTGAAGCCGGTGAAGTGCCGATTTATGAGCCGGGCCTCGATGAGCTGATCGCGCGGAACGTCGCGTCGGGGCGGTTGTCGTTTTCCACCGATCTGAAAGACGCCGTGGCCGAAGCAGATGCGGTGTTTATCGCCGTGGGCACGCCCACACGGCGCGGCGACGGCCATGCGGACCTGACATATGTCTTTGCCGCCGCCGAAGAGATCGCCCATGCGCTTGACGGCTACACTGTGGTGGTCACCAAATCGACCGTGCCCGTGGGCACCAATGCCAAGGTGGAAGAGATCATTCGCAAGGCCGTTCCGGGGGCCGAATTCGATGTCGCGTCAAACCCCGAATTTCTGCGCGAAGGGGCCGCGATCGAAGATTTCATGCGGCCGGACCGGGTGGTGGTTGGCGCCACGTCCGACCGCGCGCACGGCGTGATGCAGGACGTCTATCGCCCACTGTTTTTGCGCGATTTCCCGATCATCAAGACCGATCTGGAATCGGCCGAAATGATCAAATACGCCGCGAACGCGTTTTTGGCGACGAAGATCACCTTCATCAACGAGATCGCCACCTTGTGCGAACGTGTCGGTGCGGATGTCAAAGAGGTGTCCAAGGGCATCGGCTATGACAAGCGGATCGGGAACAAGTTTTTGCACGCGGGGCCTGGCTACGGCGGGTCGTGCTTTCCCAAAGACACCAGCGCGCTGGCGCGGATCGGGCAGGATCATTCGGTGCCCATGCGGATCACCGAAACCGTGATGGAGGTCAATGACGCCATCAAACGGCGGATGATCGACAAGGTGGTGGACCTGTGCGGTGGCAACGTCAACGGCAAGACCATCGCGGTGCTTGGCGTGACGTTCAAACCCAACACCGATGACATGCGCGATGCGCCCAGCCTGACGATTGTGCCAGCCCTTGTCGGGGCCGGGGCCAAGGTCAATGTAGTTGACCCGCAAGGGCGCCGCGAAGGCGAGGCCCTGTTGCCGGGTGTCAATTGGTATGACGATGCGTATTCGGCCGCGGCAGAAGCCGACGCGGTTGTGATCCTGACCGAGTGGAACGAGTTCCGTGCCCTTGATCTGATACGGCTGCGCCAGAGCATGCGGGCCGCGAAGATGGCCGATCTCAGAAACATTTACGCCCCGGCCGATGTGACCGAGGCGGGTTTTGAATACGTGTCCATCGGACGCTGAAGGGTCTGAAGGTACCGGGCGCGCGCCGTCGCGCGCCCACCCCGGCCGGTTTTAGTAGCCGTAGGCTGCCGCGCCGGCCTTGTTTTCTTCAAACCGTGTGCGGTTCAGCACAACGCCCATGACATTGGTCTGCTCGGCAATTTCGCGTTCGCAAATGTCGACTTGCTGGGCCGTGCTCTTTTCAGCCTGGATCATCAACAAGGCGCAATCGGTGTGGCGCAGGAATGAGCGTGCATCGTCGCCCGCCAGAAGCGGCGGCAGGTCGAAAATCATCACGTCAGGTGCAAGTGTTTCGTCAATTTCCGCCAGCAGGTCGGCGACGTGATCGCTTGCCATCAGTCTGGTTGGATCGGTCTGTGCCGTCCCGGCCATGCCAATCGCAAGGTTGCCGTTCAGCGCGACGGCGATGTCTTCGAATTTGCGCGTGCCGCCCAGGAAGGACGTGACATCTTCTTCGGGCGTATGACCAAAGACGCCGGCAATGCCCGGGCGCCGCAGATCGAGGTCCAGAAGAACCGTGCGCAAGTCGCCCTGACGGCTGATCGACAAGGCGACATTTGCCGCCGTGGTGGTCTTGCCGCAGCCGGTTGACGGCGAGGTGATCGCCACACGGCGCCAGGCGTTCTTGCGCAGTTCAATCAACAGCTTGGTGCGCAGGATATCGAAATGCGATGCATCGGCGCTGGCGGCATGGGCCACCAGACGGCGACTGTCGCCGTGCTTTGATGGCAAACGGAAGGATTTCAGCGCATCCCAGCGTTCCATATGATCATTTGGCAGCAGCCGTGGCGCCTGACGCTTTCGTTCGGGCTTAGGTGCCGCGGCGGTGGACCGCTCGGCTTTCGCGGGCGCTTTGGGCGTTGTGGCTGTTCCGCCGCGCCGCTGGCGCGCTTGCTCAATTGCGGCTTGTAGTTTTTCCATCAGGTCTGCTCCGAACGCTCGTAAATCATAATCAACTGGGTGGGGTTATCCCTAGAGAAAGCGGCGAATTTGGGACACGATCTCGCCCAGGGACACAACGTACTGGTCCACAAAGTACAGCGCCGCTGGCAGGACGACCAAGACCAGCAAGACAAGCGCAATCTTCATCAGCATGCGCTGCCTGTGTTCGCGGCGTGTGCGAATTTCGGGAATGGTCGCGAATGGCGTGATGCCAAGGCGGTTCACAAGCTCGCCCGGGCGCCGGATCGACGAGTTGATCAGCTCAAGAAGGGCAAACAGACCCGCCGCCACGGCCACACCTGCAACGCCGCCCGCCATGGTGATCATTTTGCGGTTGGGGCTTGCGGGCGAGCTGGGCGGCACGGCACTTTCCGCAACGCTGATCCGCTGGCCATTTGCACTCAGCTCAATCTGCTCACCAGTTTTGGCGCGCGCCATCCCGGCAACCGCGGCATCATACTGGCGCTGCAGGTTGTTGTAGTCGCGTTGAAGCGTTTCCAGGCCGATCGCGGTCTGGGGCGTCTGTTGGATTTGCTCGCGAAGAACCACCAGGTCTTCTTCAAGGCGGGCGGCTTCGGCGTCGAGCGATCCGATGTTGGAATCGATTTCCGCCAAGGTCACGTTCAGAAGCGATGATCCGGGGTCAGGCGCGCTTTGAACAGGGGCCTGACCGGACACCACACGCTGTAATTGTTCCACCCGGGTGCGCAAAACCGTGACGCGCGGGTTGGTGTCCGAATAAATCGCGAGGGCCGCGCTGAGTTCGTTTTCAAGTTCGCGCAGCTGGCGTTGTTCGGGCGTTTCGATCGTGTCGGACCGGCTGAGTTGTCCGGTTTCTTCGAAGACCGCGATCACCCGCGCGCGCTGTTCTTCCAGCGAAGTCTTCTCGCGTTCGAGGTTTGCCAAACGTTCTTTCAACGTCGCTTCGCTGCTGAGGCGGAAGTTCAGCGCCTCTGGCAATGAGTTCGAGTTCCTCGACTTGAATTCGGTAATCTTGCTGGATTGCAGCGACAGTTCGTTCGTCAGCCGGTTCACTTCCTGTTCGAAGAAATCCAGCGTTTGGGTCGCGCTTTCGGTCCGCATGCGGACGTTGTCGTCAAGCGCCCGGGTGACCATCTCGTTCACGACAGCCGCCGCAATATTGGGGTCACCACTTTCAAAACGGATGTCGACGATCGCGGCCTGGCCGCGCCGCGCGGAAGCCGTAACGGTCAGACCGCCGCGCATGGCGCGCACGACTTCGTTGGGCGTCTTGCGGGTGCCGTCCTCGTCGGGCGGGAACACGTTCAGTTTGTTGGCGACATCGATCAGGTTTGCCCGCGTTGTCAGCCGTTGGCGCAGCAGACCAAGCTCTTCAGACACAACCGTGTTCACGGTCGACAGGGCCAGTTCTGTCGGGATCTGCGGCGGTTCCACCAAAAGCCGGGCCGCGGCGCGATATGTGTTGGGCTGGTTGGCCGCGTAGCCAACCGCCAGAGCCGAGAACAGCACAACGATCGCGACCAACAGCGGTGCGCGGCGCAGGATCATGTAGGAATAAAAGCGGATTAGCGTGTTCATTCTGCGGCCTCACTGGTAATTTCAACGGCCGAGACGAAAATTCCGTCGTTCACGACCTCATCAACAATCGATTTTGTGACCATCGGATTCTTCTCTGCGGCGGCGTAGACAAGGCCGAGGTCACAGAGTTTGTTCACCAGGCGCGGCACACCGTTCGATGCCCGGGCGATCTCTTCGATGGCTTCGTCGGAGAACTCGGTGCCTTTGCCGCCCACATGGGCGAGGCGGTGCTTGACGTAGCCTGACACGGTGGCGGTATCCATCGCGGGGATGTGATAGGTTGCGCTGATGCGTTGGGCGAATTGGCGCAGCTCTGGCTGGGCGACTTTCTGGCGCAGTTCCGGCTGGCCCACCAGGATCAACTGCAGCAATTCGTCCTTGTTTGCGTTGATGTTGGTCAACATCCGCAGCTCTTCCAACCCTTCGGTCGAAAGGTTTTGTGCTTCATCGATCACCAGCACGACCCGGCGACCTTGCGAATATTCGGCGACCACGAAGTCCTGCAGGCGCTGGAACAATGCGACGTAAGATGCTGAATAATCGGCATCAATTGCCAGGGCGTTCAGCACCCACTGCAACAACTCACCGCGGTTTCCCTGCGCATTGGAAATCAGCCCGATGGTCACATCGCCTTCGACTTCCGCGAGGAGCTTCTGGATCAGGGTGGTTTTGCCTGCGCCAACCTCGCCGGTGACCAGAGTGATCGGCGCATGGGTGAGCATGCCGTACTCCAGGACCGAAAAGGCCCGTCGGTGCGGTTTTGACCAGAACAGAAAATCGGGGTCCGGCAACAGCGTGAAGGGCCGTTCCGAAAAACCGAAAAAATCCGTATAAATGTCGTCGCTCGCCATTAAATCCCTGCCTGCTAAGGTGGCGTCATCAATCTTTACTACATATTATCATATGCCCTGATGACAACGCACACGGCACGTTTGCCTGTGTATTTGATATCACTGCCTGCGTCCACTTACGCGCAGGTTCATCGAGTCGGTGTCGCCTTATTAGCGACTATAATATATGAAACCGGCGATTGTAGAAATAGCGAAGAAGTTAACAGCGCAAGGCTTTGCGCCGCATGCCAACCGCGATACATCGAACCAACCCAAACCGAGGTCTTAAATGTCATTCAAATCCGTGCTCCTCGCGGTTTCTGCCTGCGTCTTTCTGGCCGCATGCGAATCGGACGAAGACAAAGCCGAGCGCTTCTTTCAAAGCGCCCAGACGCTTTTCGCGGCCGGTGACGTGGACCGCGCAATTGTTGAGTTGCGCAACGTGTTTGCCAATGACGAAGGCCATAAAGAGGCGTTGCTGCTGTTTGCCCAGATCCAGAAGGATCGGGGCCGGAACCGGCAGGCGGTCGCCAGTTACCTGCGGGTCGCCGAGGAATTTCCCGAAGAATATATCGCGGTGGTCAACCTGGCGGAGCTTGCGGCTTTCATGCAAAGTTGGGAGGAGGCCGAGCGTCATGGCCGCGCCGCTTTCGCCCAAAACCCCGAGGATATCAGCGCGCGGGCCGTGAAGCTGGTGCTGGATTACCGCCAGGCCCTGCTGGACCGCGATACGGTGGCCCGGCGCGCTGTCTTTGAAGACGCCAAGGTGCTGATCGAGGAAAAACCCGAAAGTCTGATCCTGCGCAATGTGTTGATCGACGGCTACACCTGGATCGAGGATTACGAGGCCGCTGTGGTGCAGGTCGATGCGTCGATTGATCTTGATCCCGATCATAGGCCGTTTCACTTTTCCAAGCTGAGCATTCTGGGCCAGATCGGCGATGAGGCTGCCATCGAGGCGCATCTGCGCGACATGGCCGAACGCTTCCCCGACGACGAAGACATCAAGGCGACGATGATCCGGTTCCTTGTGGCGGCGGGTGACCTCGATAAGGCAGAGGCTTTCTTTCGCGGCATCGCCGACCCGACATCTGACGAGCTTGGCCCCTATCTGGCCTTTGTCCGCTTCATCACCGAAGTGAAAGGCGAGGCTGCGGCCATCGCGGAGATCGATGCGGTCATGGACACCGCAGCGACCCCCGAGGTGCTGAAGTCGCTGCGCGCGGGTCTGTTGTTTGATTCAGGTCAACGCGACCAGGCCATCGCCGAGATGGAGGCGATTCTGGCCGACCCCCAGGGGGGGCTTGATCCGTCGGATCTGAAAGTGACGCTGGCGCAGATGCTTTTGAGCAATGGGAATGAAGTGGGCGCGCGCCGCCGGGTTGAGGAAGTTCTGGAAGCCAATAGCGTGAATGTCGAAGCGCTGAAGATGCAGGCCAATTGGCTGATCGAGGCTGACAAGGGCGATGAAGCGGTGTCGGCGTTGCGCACAGCGCTTGTTGAAGCGCCCGATGATGTGCAGGCGCTGACCATTCTTGCAACCGCTTACGAACGGGTGGGAAGCCGGGAACTGGCGCGCGATACGCTGTCACAGGCGGTTGCGGCGTCGGGCAATGCGCCCGAGCCATCGTTGCGGTTTGCCAGTGTGCTGGCGAATGAGGATCGGTTGCGGCCGGCTGAGCGGGTTCTGGTTGACGCGCTGCGCGAGGCGCCTTCGAATGTTCAGCTGTTGTCGGCTTTGGGCCAGATCTACCTGGCAACACAGGACTTTGACCGTGCCGCCGGTGTGGGGCGCCGGTTGTCGGAAATTGCGACCCCTGCCGCGATGGAACAAGAACGTCGGCTTCGCGTCGGCATTCTGGCAGGCCAACAGCAGACCGATGAACTTCTGGCCACGCTTGAAGCCATGGCCGCATCCGATGATGCGTCATTGCAAGCCACGATCACGCTGATTCGGACGCGACTGGCCAATGGTGAACCCGATGTGGCCCTGCAATTGGCTCAGGATGCCGTGACCGCCGCACCTGAAAACCCAGCTGCCCGAACGACGCTAGCGGCCACCCTGGCGGCAACCGGCGATATTGATGGAGCCATCTCGATCTACCGCGCGATGATCGCGGACGGATCAGGGGGGGCCGATATCTGGCGCTTGCTGACGGTGACCCTGTTCCAGGCCGGGCAGGTCGACGCAGGTCAGGCGGCGATGAACGACGCGATTTCAGCCTTTCCCGACGACCCGCAAATGATGTGGATGCAGGCGTCCAGCCTGGAAGCGGAAGGGGATATCGACGGGGCGATTGGCGTCTACGAGCGCATGTACGAGGCGAATTCAGCCTCGCTTGTGGTGGCCAACAACCTTGCAAGCCTTTTGGCAACCTGGCGGTCGGACGATGCCGATGCGGTGGAGCGGGCGTTTTTCATTGCCCGACGGCTGCGCGGGACGGACGTGCCGGCGTTTCAGGACACCTATGGGTGGATCCTGCACTTGCGCGGGTCCAGCGAAGAGGCGATCGATTACCTCGAACCAGCCGCGCGCGCGCTCAGCCAGGATCCGGTGGTGCAGTTCCACCTGGGCACGGCCTTGCTCGCCGTGGAGCGGTATGAGGATGCCGCAACCCAGTTTGAAGCCGTTCTTGCCCTGGCGGGGGAGGATAATATCCTGCCGCAAGTTGCGCTGGCACGGTCACAATTGGCCGAAATCCGGTCTGTCGTTGCTCCTGACGCAACGAATGGCAACGAAAACGCAGAATAATCGAAAGACCCTTTGCATAGAGTGATATGCTGGGCCAAACGTGGTTAACACAATAAAAACACTATTGAGGTTCATCGAGTTCGAAAGGCTGCGGCAGGATGCGGCAGTCGCCCTGGGGGACGAACTTGGAGAATGGTTCGATGAGAATAGTTTTGTTTGCCGTCTTGGCATTGTTTGCTGCCGTCAGCGCCCATGCACAGGGCTATACGGTAACGTCGGGTGACCGCCTGACCATCGAAGTGCTGGAAGATCCCGCACTCAATCGCGACGTTGTTGTCCTGCCGGATGGCACGATCAACTTCCCATTCGCGGGCACCGTGCCGGTCGCGGGCCGCACGGTCGAGCAGATCAGAAGCTCGATCACCGGTGGGATTGCGTCGAACTTTGCGTCGCAACCGAATGTTTTCGTGACCGTTTCGGCTGTTCAGCCACGTGTCGCAAGCGTGGCCACAGCGCGGACGATCGATGTGTTCTTTCTTGGTGAAGTGAACACGCCAGGCAGCCAGGCGGTGCCACGCGGGACGACGTTCCTGCAGGCGCTGGCGATTGGCGGCGGGCTGACGCCCTTTGCTGCGGACAAGCGTGTTCAGCTGCGTCGCATAAATCCCAAGACAGGGGCTGCACAATTGGTTAAGGTGAATTATCGTGCCTTGACGCGGGGTGGGGACCTCTCGCGCGACATCGTCCTTGCGGACGGCGACGTGATCCTTGTTCCGTCACGAGGCCTTTTTGAATGAGATAGGCGTGAGCAGAAACATATCGCGACGAACAACGTCGACAAGCACGCGTTTGATAGCTGGCATGGGTGCGCTCGGACTTGGTCTGACCGCGCCCTCCGGCGCATCTAACGCCCAAGACGCAGCCCAGGACGGCGGCGTCATATTTGAATTGACCGCCAGCCAGACGGTGCGGGCGTCCGACAACCTGGACCTTGAAGATCCGGCCGTGTCGGGCGTGCGGTCGATCACCGGGATCGATGGTTCGATCAGTTCGATCACCCGTGAGCAAAGCTTTGTTCTGGGCTTCGCTGTCGGGGCGGAGTTGGACAACGACGGGTTTGAACTGGGCGATACCGGCATCGACCTGACCTATATGCGCATGGGCGAGAACGGTCAGTTGACGCTGGATGCGCGCTACTTCCAGCGCCAGATCCGGTCCGAGTTTCAGGGCGATGATCTGGAAACGCTGATCACCAGCGGCACACAGACCGACTACGGCTATGGGGCGGCGATCACGCTGGGTGCAAACCGGCCTTTGACGCTTGATCTGTCGGCCCGCCAGGATTTCCGCGAGTTCGACACGACCGACCCGGATGCCGTGAATTCGCGGACCACAAGCCTGTCGGCCGAAGCCTCGGCGCGGATCGATGCGGCCACCGATGGCCGTGTCACGCTCAGCTTTACCGAACGCGAAGAAGATGATGCCGCCAACCAGATCGAGGCGACAAGCCTTGCCGGTGTCGGTATCACCCGGCGTCTGGGAAATGCGTCAAGCGTGTCGGCGGATGTAAACTGGTCGCGGGTGGCCGTGACGGAAACCACCATCGGACGAGCCACAACGGTCACGACCGGGGTCGGGGGCCGCTTGGCGTTTGACCGCGACCTTCCGAACGGGAGCTTCAACGCGTCTGTGTCGCGCGAGATTACAGAGAACGGCGCGATTGATGAGCTGCGTGTGGGCCGTGGCATCGATTTCCCGGCCAGTTCGCTGTTTCTGGAAGCGGGTCTGGTCATGACGGACGGAGACAACCTTTCGCCGCTTGTTGGCGTGACCTTCGAACGCCGGTTGCCGGATGGGGCGCTGAACCTGTCGGTTTCGCAATCGGCAGGGGTGAACGGCGATGATGAAAACGTCATCAGCACCGAAGGGGCAGCATCGCTGCGCCGGTCGATCAACGACATTTCATCCTGGACGGCGTCTGTTGGGGTGCGCAACGATGCCACCACAGGTGCCGGCAGTACGACGACGCGCCGCATCGATGGATCGCTGACCTATTCACGGGAATTGACGCGCACCACAGAGCTCAATGCGGGCTATGAATATGCGCTGGTGTCGGAAACAGGTGTGGCGGATCGATCGTCGAACACGATTTTCGTGACCGTATCGACCGCGCTGACCGCGCGCCCCTGATCACGGACGCGCGGCGTTTGCGGGCGGGCTAATCCGCCAGTGCCCGCAGGTACGCCCCGTAGCTTGATTTGCCGAACCGGTCGGCGGCTGCAAGAAGTGCGGCCGCGTCGATCCAGCCTTGTTCATAGGCGATTTCTTCGGGGCAGCCGATCTGCTGGCCCTGGCGTTCTTCAATGGTGCGCACGAAATTGCCCGCGTCCAGAAGCGAGCCATGGGTGCCGGTATCCAACCAGGCATAGCCGCGGCCCATACGTTCCACCGTCAGGCCACCGTCGGCAAGATAGGTTTCCAGAAGCGTTGTGATTTCCAGTTCGCCGCGGTCGGACGGTTCGACCCCGCGCGCGCGCTCAGGCGCTGTGCCATCAAGGAAGTAAAGCCCCGTGACGGCATAGTCTGACGGGGGCACGGGGGGTTTTTCGATGATCCCGCGCACGGTGTCGCCGTCGAAATCCACCACGCCGTAGCGTTCGGGATCGGCCACGCGGTAGCCAAAGACCGTACCACCCTGGGTGGTTTTATCCGCCCGCGCCAGGATCTGCGGCAGTCCGTGGCCGAAAAAGACGTTGTCGCCCAGCACCATCGCCGAGGGCGCGCCCGCAAGGAAGTCTTCGGCCAGAAGATAGGCCTGCGCCAAGCCGTCGGGTGACGGTTGCACGATCCATTCGAATGTGAGGCCCCATTGGCTGCCATCGCCCAGAAGTTTCTGGAACTGCGCCTGGTCGGCGGGCGTGGTGATGATTGCAATCTCGCGGATGCCCGCCAGCATCAAGACCGACAGGGGATAATAGATCATCGGCTTGTCGTAGATCGGCATCAGCTGTTTCGACACGCCGATGGTGATGGGGTAAAGCCGGGTGCCGCTGCCCCCGGCCAGAATAATACCTTTGCGCTGGGTCATATGGCCCCAAGCTCCTTTAAAACGTCTTGTAAACCTGCCCGCCAATCGGGGCGAGAGATCCCATAAGTCTCTGTTAATGATGAGCAATCAAGGCGAGAGTTTGCCGGGCGCGCGGCGGGGGTCGGGTATTCCGACGCCGGGATCTTTTCGACCTTCGTGGCCATGCCGCTGGCGGCAAAGATGCCTTCTGCAAACCCCGCCCAGGAGATGTCGGGCGCGCCGGCAAAGTGGTGAATGCCACCTGGGGCGCCGTCTTTCAGGGCGGCCGCGATGGTGTAGCAGGCGTCAGCGATGTCTGCGGCCGGGGTTGGTCCGCCGATCTGGTCATCGACGACGCGCATGACCTCACGCTCAGCACCGTATTTCAGCATGGTTTTCACGAAATTGCCGCCATGGGCGGAAAACACCCAGGATGTGCGCAGCACGACGCCGGGATGGGCGGCCAGCTGGGCAAAGGCGGCCTCACCGATCAGTTTGCTTTTGCCGTAGGCGCCGATGGGGGCTGTTTTGTCCTCCGGCGTCCAGGGGTCGGTGCCGGTGCCGTCAAAGACGTAATCGGTTGAGATATGAACCAGCGGCACGCTGGCCTGGGCGCATCCGTTCAAAAGGGCCGCCACCGAGGCGCCATTGACGGTCTCGGCGCGGTCGGGTTCGTCTTCGGCCTTGTCGACGGCGGTGTAGGCGACCGCGTTGATTGCGGCATCGGCTTTCAGGCCGCGCGCGACGTCGAACACCTGATCTGGGCTCTCGAAATCCGCCACGGCGCGGCTGAACACCTCGATCTTTGTGCCGTCGGGCACGCGGCGGCGCAATTCGGTTGCGACCTGGCCCGATCCGCCGAAAACCGCGATCTTCATGCCTTGGTCCCCCGGCGTTCGCGGGCAATCTCGCGCAGGGGCTGCCACCAGGCCTCATTTGCCAAAAACCAATCGACGGTTTTCGCCAGGCCTTCATCCAGCGTGACCGATGGCCGCCAGCCCAGATCGTTGCGGATGCGCGTGGGATCAATCGCATAGCGCATGTCGTGGCCGGGTCGGTCGGTGACAAATTTGATCAGCTTTTCATGGGGCGCGCCACCCGGGCGGCGTTCGTCCAGCAAAGCGCAGATCTTCTTGACCAGATCAATGTTCGATACTTCGTTTTCGCCACCGATGTTATAGCTTTGACCGACCGTGCCCTTGGCGAGCACGCACAACAGCGCGTCGGCGTGGTCTTCGACATAAAGCCAGTCGCGCACGTTCACGCCTTGCCCGTACACCGGGATCGGGCGGCCTTCGAGTGCGGCCAGGATGACCACCGGGATCAGCTTTTCGGGGAAGTGGTAGGGCCCGTAATTGTTGGAACAATTCGTCAGCACAATCGGCAGCCCGTAGGTTTCATGCCAGGCGCGCACCAGATGATCGGACGCGGCTTTTGACGCCGAATAGGGGCTGCGGGGGTCGTAAGGTGTGGTTTCGGTGAACTGGCCGGTCTCGCCCAAGCTGCCGAACACCTCATCGGTGGAAATGTGGTGGAAGCGAAAGCCCTCTGGCTTGCCTTTGCCTTCCCAATAGGCGCGGGCGGCTTCCAGCATATTCATCGTGCCGGTGACATTGGTTTCGATGAATGCGGCGGGGCCATCAATCGACCGGTCCACATGGCTTTCGGCCGCCAGATGCATCACCGCGTCGGGCGCGTGGGTGTCAAACACCCGCGTAAGGGCGGCGCGGTCGCGGATGTCGACCTCTTCGAACGCATAGCCCGGCGCACCCTCGACGCTGGCCACATTCGTCAGCGAGCCTGCATAGGTCAGCGCATCAAGGTTGACCACGTCCAATCCGCGGCCCACCGCCAGACGCACAACGGCTGAGCCGATAAAGCCCGCCCCACCTGTCACAAGTAGCTTCACGGCACCGCATTCCCTTCGTTCAAGGAGCCCTTTGCCCCTGGATCATCTGCTAGCCCATGCTGGCCGGGCCCGGCAAGACGAGGTGAACGCCAATTTCTGGGCGGCTGACAATCCCGGCCGGCATCCGCCACTGTGGCGGCGATTTTTAGAATGGGTTCTGCCAAGTGCTGAAATCGGGGGCGTTTTGATCCTTGTCAGACAGAACCGGGGCACCGTCGAGCTTCCAGTCGATCCCGAGATCGGCACTGGCATAGTGCACCGACCCATCCGCCGCCCCGTTGTAGGGGGCGGAACATTTGTACAAAAGTTCAGCGTCCGGCGTCAGCGTCGAAAAGCCGTGCAGGAACCCTGCCGGGATATAAAGCTGGCAGCCATTGTCGGCAGACAGTTCGGCCCCAAACCATTTGCCATAGGTTGGCGACCCTGGCCGCGTGTCCACCGCCACATCCCACACCGCGCCGCGCCCGCAGCGCACCAATTTCGCCTGGGCGTAGGGTGGCGCCTGATAATGCAGGCCCCTCAGCGTGCCCTTGGTGGCCGAAAGCGACTGGTTGTCTTGCACGAAGGTCCAGTCATGGCCCGCCTCGGCCAGTTTTGCCGCACTCCAGGTTTCGGCGAAAAACCCGCGCGCATCCCCGTGGCGGGTGGGGGTGATGACAAAGACGCCTTCGATCGGGGTGGGGTCGATTTGCATGGGCTCGCTCTTAGTTGACCTTGGCGCGTCATAGCGCACTGACGCCGTTGTGCAAACGCCGCCTTGAGCAGAAACCGGCGCGCGCGCGCGAAGTTGGTTTGACAGGCCGGGGCCAAGGGCGGAGTTTCAGGCGTGATGAGGCGAAAGCGCAACATATTTCGGGGACCTTGGGGCGTCGGGCGCGCCCGATGCGGGGCCGCGGTCGTGGCCCTTTGGGCTGCGGCGTCGCCATTGGCGGCCCAGGACCGCGGTGTGTACGACATTTTCCTTGGCAATGTGCCGGTGGGGATCTTTGCCTATTCCGGGGTCGAAGGGCAGGGGCGCTATTCGCTGGCCGGCCAGTTGCGCACCACCGGGCTGATCGGGGCGCTGACATCGGTGCGCTACACCGCAAAGACCCAAGGGCGCATAAGATCGGGCCGTTTTGTGCCCCAAAGCTATGAAGAGCTTGCCAACATCGGCGACCGCAACACCGCGTTGTCGATCACTTATGACAACGGGGTGCCGAACCCGCCGGTGTTCACACCGCCGCGGGTGTCGGACCGACCCAGTGTGGACCCCAGCCAGCAGGGCGATGCGCTTGATCTTTTGACGGCCCTTTATGCGTTGTTTCGCGACACGCCGGGGGATCGATTGTGCCGGTTTGGGTCCTTCATCTATGACGGGGCGCGGCGCACGAGCATCTCGCTGAGGCCGCTGCGCCAATCGGCCGAAGAGGTGGTTTGCGCAGCAGAGTATCGCCGGATATCGGGCTTCACGGTGGCCGAGTTGCGCCGCCGCGAGACATTCGATTTTCGGCTGGTCTATGCGCCCAACGGCGATGGCACCTGGAGTGTGGCGCGCGCAGATGTCGAATCTGTCTACGGGGTGGTCAGCCTGGAACGGCGCGCGGCCCCTTAAGCGGCTGCCGCGTGCGCTTGGAAATGGGCGATGACCTCGTCCGCGAAGCGGTCGGCGGTGCCTGGAGCGCCCATGATGGACTGGATTTCGCGGCCCGTTGCCCCTTCGGTGTCGTCCAACTGGTCTTTCAGGGCCTGGGCGATGTCACCGTGAAGGTTCTGACCGATCAGTTCGGGCACAATGAAGCGACCGGCACGTCGGTTGGCCTGTGACAGAAAGCCGGGGTTTCGCAGAACAGCCTCGGTCGCCATGATTTTCAGCTTCATCCCGATCCACGGCAGGCGGCTGACATGGCCAGACAAACCGCGCAGGGGCACGTGTTCGGCCACATAGCGATAGGTCGGCAGCACCGTGACCATGGGAATGCCGGCGGCGGCCATTTCGCCGGTGTTGGTGCCGGGAATGGTCAGCGCGGCCTTCATCTGACGAAAGACCTCAGCGTTCGGGCGCACCTCAATCTTTGTGCCGGCCGGCGTCGTGAACCATTGCGCGCCGGCCTCTTCGTGGAAGGTGACAGGTCCGGCGGTCCAGTTCCGCGTGTCGGGTGGGGCAGGAAAGGCGCGCAGCCAATCGTCGGTGACAAAGTCCGACCGGGCCATCAGCCAGCGCACATCGGGGCGGTCTGCGGCGAACATATCAATTGCAGGCGCATAATACGGCAGCATGAATTCAGCCATGTAGGACCGCGAGCCGGGAAAGACCCCGATCACCTTGGCGTCCACGCCAGGGGCTTCGAGCCCGCCGCGTTTGGCGAAAGCGGCATCGACCATCATTTCGCCCAGGTATTCCGTGGCCCGGCCACCGATGGTGTCAGGCATCGGGTTGAGGCCGGTGTAGAATATCCGGTCAAAGCGTTTCAGCACCGGGTTGGGACGTTCGGTATAGGCGAACGCCGGGGCCTTGATCCGGCGCGCCAACCAGCTCGACAGGACCATATCACCGCCCAGACGCACCACCAGCGTGGCGGCGTCTGCGTCAAGGCCCGCAGGAAAGGTGCGAAAGGCGATCAGTTTCAGGCTGTCACGAACCGAGGCTGCCGCGTCCACATGTGCGATTCCGTCCAGCACGGCCTTTTCAGACCCCGAAGAATAGACGCAAGGCAAAAGGCACACGAAAATGCGCACATCCGGGTCGCGGGCTTTGATCGCAGCGGCCAGGGGGCGCAGCCAGGCCGAGATTTCGCCCGGGCCGTTGATCGTGATGACAACCTGTTTCATCGCATGTTCACTTCCGCGGTTCGGGGCCAGAGTTCAAGGCGGAGTTCAAGCCGGTCAGATTCGCATCTTTTCGCGCAGAAAATGCATGTAGTCGCGGTAAAGGCCGATATCGCAGCCCCAACCACGGTTCACCATCGGCGTCTGATCGCCAACGATATAGGCTAGCGCCTGCGTGGGCTTTTGCGTCCGCATCACGTTTTCGGGTTTCACTTTTTCCGAATAGCGCTTTTCGAACATGTCCCAGACGCCGCGTTTGGCCGGTTCGGTGATAAAGCCGTGAATGCCGGGCACGCCGGCGGCATCGAGCCGGTCAAGAAAGTCGAGCGTCATCTGGGTGTAAAGCTTCAGCCCGCGCGACGCATCCGTAAGATTGCAATGGTAGTGGGCGGGGAAGCGGTCCATGTCCATTTCGGCCTCTTCGCGGGCGGCTTTGGTGATCATGAACCACAGATAGCGCCGCGAGACGGGATTTTTGTAGCGCCCCGTCGCAAGGCGCCACAGCGCGCGCGCCAGGCAGGACGGCACGATCCGGCGCGCCATGTGGCGGCGGAACGCGGCCGTGTCGGTGCAGCCGAAGAAATAGCCGATGACGGCGCCGTCCAACTCGACCACGCGGACCTCATCCGGGGTGACGTCGGTGTAATAGGACGACCAGTAATCGGCGTGGATTTCGCGGTCTTCGAACATGTAGTCCGCGCCCTTGTTGCGGTAGGCGGTGTCGCAGCAGATTTTGCGCACGGCAGCCCGGTCGGCAGGCGCATAAGCGCGGAGCACCGGGGTGGGCCTATCGGTCATAGTTTTGGCCCCCCCAGTTGGTTTTCGCCCCGCCCTGACGTATGCGCGCCAGGACCGAAAGCGCAAGGCCGATCGCCAGAATTTCATAGGTCAGCCAGTTCAGCCCGCGGGCCACAGCGCCGGTGCGCTTGATGGCGTAGCGCACAAAGGCGGCCCCGGCGGCAAAGCGCAGGACAAACAGCGCCAGGAGGCCCGGACCAAAGGGGGCCAAAAGGGCCGTGAGCATCAGCGTCAGCGGCCAGATCGACAAAACGGCCGCCAGAAGCGACGGCGGCCCGGCAGAGACCCGGATCGTGCGGTCAATCAGGGCGTCACGGCTTGGGCAGGGGGCAACCTCGACGGGGCCTGGCCCGGGCACAAAGGCGATGCGGTGGCCTGCGGCTTGCAGGGCGCGCGCGAACGCGAGGTCTTCGGTCAGCGCGCCACCGATGGCGTCAAACCCGCCGATGTCGGTGTAAAGGTCAGCGCGGAAGGCGAAAGACCCAAAGAACACCCCGCCCGCGCCGTAAGGGGCCAGGCGGGCGGCGACCTCAAAATAATAGGCCGCATCGGCGATCTGCCAGCGGGCCACCGCGGTGGTGGGCGGCGCGAATGTGATCGGGCCGGCCACGGCGGGCCCATCACCAGCCAAGATCGGCCCGGCCATGGCGGCCACCCAGCCCTGGGGCACGGTGCTGTCGCCGTCCAGCGTGACGATCACGGGCGCTTTGGCGGCGCGAAACGCCAAGTCGAGCGCCTGTTGCCGGGTGGTGAGCGCTGAAGCGGGATCGGGTGCGTTGTGCAGCACGCGCAAGCCTGCCAGCCTCACGGCTTCGGCGCGCGCGATCGTGGCGTCGGTGGACCGGTCGTCGACCATGACAACCTCGAACTCCGGGGCGTCGGTCTGCGCCTTTAAGCTATCCAGCGTGCCCGCGATGCCCGCTTCTTCGTTGTGGGTGGTGATGACCACACTGACCTGTGGCGCGATTTCGCGGGTCATGGCGCGGCCTCCCAGCCAGCGGTGCGCGCGATCAGGGCCGCAATGGCGGCTGACCCGCCTGGTGGCCCCATAAGCGCGCGGCCCGCTTGGCCCATCTTTGCGCATAGTGCTGGGTCCGCGAGCAATGCGTCAATGGCGGCCCCGATGGCGGCCGCGTCGGCAGGTACGGACCGGGCCGCCGCCCCAAAATAGCGCGTTTTCATGCGCTGGAAGGCCGGCCCCTGGTTGCCCGCCCCGGGGGCCGCGATCAGTGGAAGCCCAACCCCTACGGCCTGTTCATTGGCGGTGCCGGCCATGCCGACGGCGATATCTGCACTTTGCAAAGCCTCAGCGAAGCGGTGCTTGACCACCTCTGCTGTGGCGCCACCGGCGTGCGACAGGTCGGTGCCCGTCGCCCGCCACCCTTGCGGCAGGGCCGTCGCCAGTGCCGCTGTATCAAACCCGTCATGGGCGGCAATCACGCCGTGGCAGGGGCGGGTTGCCGCGGCGAGACCGGCCAGAAGCGTGGCGGTATTGGCCAGAGCATCGGCGCGCGATCCCGCCAACAGAACCACGCGCGCGGTGTCGCCGGGACCCGTGCCATCCGGGGCCTCAAGCCCGTCCATGACCGGATTGCCCAGAAACTGCGCGGGCACGCCTTTGTTGGCCAGCCGCTGCGCGGTCAGCGCATCGCGGGCCAATACAGCCTCGCAGCGTTTCATCGCCATCCGGTCCAGCCAGTCATGCCCATCATAGCCCCCATAATGGGCCGATTTGGGCGCGGAATAGAAGATGGTGCGCATGCCTGAGAGTGCGCCCGCCAGCAAAGGCACCACATCGCCGATGGCGACCATCAACGCAGGCGCGCCGCGCAGGCGTCGGGCAAAGCGGGCCTGTGCCAGATAGGTGCCGATGAAGCCTGCGCGCAGATCTTTCAAGAACGCGGTCAGGCTGACGGTGCCGAAGCCTTCGCTGGGCAGGTGGTGTTCGGGGCCCAATGTCGCGATCCCCCGGTCGGCATACCGGTGCCCATGGCCCACCTGCGGCCAGGCGGCAATGCGCGCGCGCCGGGCCGGGTCAGGGGCCAGTTCGTCAAGAATGGCGGCCGCAATCGCGTCTTCACCATGCCCGTTGGACACAAAAAGGATGTCGGTCTCAGGCGGCAGGATCATGGTACGAAAGCGTCCAGTGGCATTGGCGTCCAGCCGGTCCTTTCCAGCTGTGCGGCGGCCCGGCGGAACTGCGCGAAGGTCTTGGGATGATCCAGATCGTCGGGGTGTAAAACCAGACGGAACGGGTCTTTTTGGGCGCACAACCGGGCGATCTGGGCTTTGCGCAGCACCCGGCCGGGGGCGATTTTCCACGCCCGCGCGCCTTCGTCGAAATTCAACGGCGGCATGGCGATGTGCTGGTCGGGCAGGTCCAGCCCGGCGCGGGCCAGAACGCCTTTGAAGCCGCGCTCAAACAGGGCGGCGTTCAGCCCGCGCGACGGGGTCCAGCGGGGCGCGCAGAACCAGGTCGGCCGCGCAAGGCCTGCGGCGGCGAAAACGCCAAGCCCCCGGTCGAGTTTCTCAGCCGTTTCAACATCTGTGAGACCGGCAAATTCTGACCGGTTTTCATGGCCGTAGGCCAGCCAGTTCCACAGATCGGGGCCCTTGGTGTGGGTCAGCCCGTGCAGCACCAGATACCCCGGCAGGGCCTGCAGGCGGGCGACGAAGTCAGGCGCGCCATCCAAGGGGTCCGCGCCCATCCAATTGGGCACGACCGAATAGGCGATATGGGGCCGGGCGGCTGGTGGAAAGGCCGCGATCAGCGCGTCGAGCTTTCCGGCCATACCGGGATAAAGGTCGTGGATTTCCGGCAAATAGTGCTTGCCGCGCAGGGGCGCCGTCATCGCGTTATCGCCGCTTTGATCGGATCGACAGAACGATCACGCCGGCGACGCCGAAGACCACCGGCAGGCCCCAGGCCAGGATGGCAGGCGGCACGGCGCCGGAGCCGCCCAAGGCATCGGTGAAGGTCACCAGAAAGTAGATCGCAAAGGCCGTGCCCATGATAGCGACGATGTCGCCGCGCAACTGGCCGCGCATCACCGGGTGATAGATCAGCGCGCCGGCCAGAAACGAGATGGCCCCCAAAAGCGCAGGCAGGGCGATGAGGTTTTGAAAGTGATTGGCCAACCCGTAGGGCGAGGCGCCCACCAGCCGGGTCGCCGCGATCACGCCGGGCAGTTCATAAACCGAGATCGAGAACCGGTCGCGGGCCTTGTGGGTCAATACGGTTTGGGGAAAATCCAGCCTGAGGCTGCCGCCCTCGACGATGGGCTCGCCCAGCCCCGTGCCCAGATCGCGCGCCTCTGAGAAGACCAATTCGCCGTCAAGCCAGGCCGCACGGGGGGCGTTCACGCGGTTTAACAGCCGGTGGTCATTGTCGAGCCTGAGGTAGGTGACCCCTTCCAGCGCGGTGGCTTCGGCATTGATCTCATCAACCAGAAGGAAGTGGTAGCCATCGGCGTCACGCAACACGATCTCGCGGGCTTCACCAACCTCGGTCGCGCCGGCCACGGCGGCGGGGCGGTCCTGATTTTCCAGGTTGCGCGACACGCTGGCCAGCGGGTTCAGTGCGTAAGTGTACAAAAGCCCGATCACGACGCCGCCGACCACCAGCGGGGCCAGGACCCGCCGCGAGGGGCGCCCGATTTGCAGGAAAATCGCCAGCTCGTATTGGCGGCCCATGCGCAGCACCAAAAGCGCCGTGCTGACCAGCAGGACATAGGGCAGCATCGATTGCAAAAGCGATGGGGTCTGCAGGACGATGCGCTGCAATTCTGCCCAGACATCGAAGCTGCCGGACCCGCGCAGGCGGGAGCGTTCGGCGAATTGCACCACATCGACGATGAAGGTCAAAAGCAACAACACAAGAAGCGTCAGCAAAAGGTGCTGACGGAAGATATAGAAAAAGAGCATACGCGCGGCCATGGGCGCCTCAATACGCCGAAAGTCGGGTCAGCGGAACGGCTATGCGCATCATGCCAAGCGGACCAATACCGCAAAGCGCTGGAGCGCGCCAATCACGATGGGTGAGATGGCCGCCAGCAACGGCACGGCGAGGGCGACGATGACGGCCCAGCCCTGGGTGCCGGCTGTTCCGATGATGGCAAGGCCGACCGCTTTGACCGGCACCCCCACCAAAAGGGTGGCCGGCAAGAGCCAGCGATAGGCAAACCGGCGCCCGCGCGACAGGATCAATATGCTGGCGCCGACGCCCAGATAGGCAGCGGGATAGAGCCAATCGGTAAAACGGCGCACCAGTTCGCTGCGCGCTTCAGACAGTCGAAACCCCATTTCGGCGCCCGTGGCCTGGGCGGCCAGAAGCACATCGGTGGTGGTTTCTCGCGGACGGTAGGCAAGTGTTTCGGCCCCTTCAAACCAGGGCACGGACGACATGTAATTGCCGAATTCGAACCTGTGGACCCGGCCCGTTTGGATCACCCGGACATGGATTGCGCCGCCGAACATTTCCAGCACCATGGACCCGTCGTCTTCGGCCACACGGCCCCCTTCGGCGACATAGATCACCTCTTGCGAGGGGTCGCGCCGGTCCAGGATGAAGAGCCCGTCGATTTCGCCGTCCGCCGCGCGGGTGCCGCCGCGCACGAACAGATCGCGCTCGATCTCGGTCAAGATCCCCTGGCTGGCGACATATTCGGCGATATCAGCGGTCAGAAGGGCGATGGAATTGCGCACCTCACGGTTGGACAAAGGTTCGACCAGGGTCGAGACGGCCAGCACGATCACAGACACGATCATGCCAAGAATGACAGCCGGTTTCATCACGAACCACAAAGGCGCGCCCGAGGCGGAGACGATCACGCTTTCGCGGTCTTCTTCCATCGCCCGGTAGACGCCCATTGCGCCGATCAAAAAGGCCACCGGCAGGATGGTGACGGTCACGGTTGGGATCATGAAGGCGTAAAGCCGCAATGCGAAGGTGATGTCCGATGACGCCTCGATCAGGCGGTAAAGCTGGTTGAACACCTGGGTCGTGGTCGCAATGGCACCAAGCAGCACGAAGGTGATGCCCGTGCTGACGGACATGCGTTTCAGGATGCTCCATTGCAGAAGTTTCATTGCGCCGGCCTTTGGCGACCGTTGGGGCCACGGTCTGGGTGTATGTGGGGCCGACGGGGCGGTCAATCGAGGGGGTGGCAGGATTGTTACAAAGGTTACGGGATCGGCGGGCTTCCGCGCGCCAGCGGCACATGATCTTCTTGCGGGATTAAGGGCTTGGCCGTAAGCGGGGTTAAAACCAGGCCAAACGGCCATCAGGCAAACAGTTAGGGACAAAACGTGCGGATCGGGACGATCGGATGCGGGGATTGGGGCAAGAACCATGCCCGAACGCTGGCTGGCCTTGGCGTGCTGGCCGCGGTTGCCGATGCCGACCCCGAAAAGCGCGCCAAGGCCCAGGCCGAATTCGGCGCGCCGGGTGTCACGACCGAGGCGCTTCTGGCGGATCCCAGCGTTGACGGCGTGGTGATCGCCCTGCCGCCGACGATTAATCCAGATGTGGCCTTGTCGGCCCTGGCGGCGGGCAAGCACGTGCTTGTTGAAAAGCCCATGGCGATGAATTCGGCGCGGGCCGAAGCGATTGTGTCGGCCGCCCAAGCGGCCAACCGGGTGGCGATGACCGGCCATGTCTTGCGGTTTCATCCCGGCTACCGCGCGTTGGAAGATGTTGTGGCCACCGGGGCATTGGGTCAGGTCCGCTATGTCCATGCGACGCGGCTGGGGTTGGGCAAGTTTTTCACCGGCACCGATGTGATGTGGGATATCGCGCCGCATGATCTGTCGATCCTGCTGGCGATCATGGGCGAAGCGCCGCAGACCGCCCGGCTGGAAGGCATCGCCGGGGTCACGGACGTGCCGGATTTTGCGCATTTGCATCTGGGCTTCGGGTCGGGGGCGAAAGCGCATGTCTTTGTGTCGCGTCTGTCGCCCAAGCGCGAGCGGCGGTTTTCGGTGATCGGGGCCGATGCGATGGCCGTGTTTGATGATTTCGAGGCTCCAGACCAGAAATTGGCGGTCTATCGCCACAAGATCTGGCGCGAAGACACCGGCATTCGGTTCGAAAACGCCGAGCCTGAATATGTGGCTCTGGGCGATGCGATGCCGCTGACGGCCGAGCTTGAAGGGTTCATGGCCGCAATCGTGGCGGGTCATGCCCCGCGGGCGAGCGCGCAGGAAGGCCTTGATGTAATCCGGGCCCTGGAATTGGCGGCCGAGGGGGCCGCATGATTAATGTTCGAAATGGTCAAGTGTTTCGGATAAGCTACCCGAGAAGGGGACTGAAATGTTGCAAAGTATAAAACCGTCGTTCATCGACATTTCGCGCCAGCGCGATGCCTGCGAGCCGGAAATGACCAAGGCGATCCTGGCAGTGCTTGATCACGGGCGGTTTGTCAGCGGCCCGGAAGTGGCCGAACTGGAACACAAGCTGGCAGCTTATCTGGGCGTGAAACATGCCGTGGCCTGTGCCAATGGCACCGATGCGCTGCAGGTGATGCTGCGCTCTGCCGGGATCGGGCACGGGGATGCGGTGTTTTGCCCATCGTTGACCTATGCGGCCACGGCAGAGGCGATCATGCTGGCGGGCGCGACGCCGGTCTTTGTCGATGTTGCGGTTGAAAGCGGCAATATGGATCCTGCTGCTCTGACCCGCGCCATCGAAGGGTTCGATGCGGATCTGACCCCGAAGGCGGTGCTTGCGGTTGATCTGTTCGGTATTCCGGCCGAGCACGCGGCCTTGCAGGCGATTGCGACCGAACACGGGCTGAAGCTGTTTTACGATGCGGCTCAGTCTTTCGGGTCGGTCGGGCGCGATGGCATGTGTGGGGCCCTGGGCGACGGGGCTGCGACCAGCTTTTATCCGTCAAAATCGCTGGGCTGTTTTGGCGACGGCGGGGCGATGTTCACCAATGATGATGCGATTGCCGACCAGATGAAGGTTGTGCGCGATCACGGGCTTTATGGGGCCCCCAAGGCACACCGGGTGTTGGGCACGAATTCGCGTCTGGATACGATGCAGGCGGCCGTTTTGTTGACCAAGCTGACCGTGTTTGATGACGAATTGATCAAACGCCAGGCAATTGCGGATCGCTATGCGGCCGAAATCGGCGACCTGGTGGACACGGCCAAGGCGCCGGCGGGCACCGACCCGTGCTGGAGTTATTACCGCATCACCACGCCCCGGCGCGACGCGCTTCATGCGCATCTCAGCGACCGCGGCATCCCGGCGGTGCTGTATTACAAAGAGGCGACGCATTTGCAGCCCGCCTTTGCCAGCGGCCTGATCGGGGCGGGTGGTTTGGCGGGCACCGAAGACTTGTCAGCCACGCAGCTTTGCCTGCCGGTTCATCCGTACCTGACTGAGGCTGAACAGGATCTGGTGATCGCAGGCGTGCGGGACTTTTTCGCGTGATCGCGCGGCGGACGGGGTAGAGCGTTCCGGACTTCACGCTTGGGAGCGGCGTTCAGGGGCTTTTAAGCGTAAAGGCCCCTGGGGGCGGCGCGACGGGCTAGGTCTTGGCAAACCCGACCGCGCGAAGACCTGCATGGATATCTGCCATTTCCATCGGCAGGCCGAAATCGCTGGGCTTGACAGCCGAAGGGTAGCTTTGATCGGTATTGCGTGCGTTGTACAAATCCCACGGCGTCATCTTCAGGCGCAACACCTTGGCCACGAATTCAACGCGGTTCTCTGTGACCCGAAAGATCGGTCGGTGTCGGTGTCCTGTGGCCGTCGCGACCGCGGCAATCAATTCGTCCACGGTGTTGGGGGCATTGCCCAGGACAATCCGTTCGGGCCCATCACCCTGGGCGGCGGTTGCGAAGTGCACCGCAAGCCGCGCGATGTCGGCGGGGTGGATCAAATGCAGCCGGCCATTGGCTGACAAGCGCCGCAGAAGCGGCAGCCAGCGCTTGTTTTCAAACAGCATCCGCACAAGGTGAGAGCGTGGCGCGTTCACCGGAGCTTCTCCGCCGCCGAAAACCACGGTCGGGAAAAAGCCGATGATGCGCGCGGCATTGGCGCGGGTTTCGATCGTTGAAACCAGCTTGTGCTTGGCCCGGATATAGGCGGTGCCATGATCGCGGGCTTCTTCGATCAGTTCAAGATCCCGCGACATCACGCTGGCCGTGGCAAAGTAGATGATCCGCTCGCAGCCATCCCCGATAAGTTGATCGGCAAGTGCGAGATTGGCGTCGACCGTCACGTCGAAGGTGCGTGCACCGCCCCAGGCTGTGGCCGCCAGGATCGCCAGATCGAACCGGCCCTGATCTTGTAGCAGTCGCGCCCCGTCCGTCAGATCACCTTGCAAGACCGTCACCCGCGAGCCGGCGTTGTCCGGCAGGGTGAGCTTTTCTGGTGTGCGCAGAAGCAACACCAGTTCATTGCTCGGGTCGGCAAGGAATTCCCGGACGAGATAATGACCGACGCACCCCGAACCGCCTGTAATGAATACGCGCATGACGCTGTTTGGTCCCCTGCTGACCGGTATGGCTTACGCAAGCGGCGGCGGATGATCAACCGTTGTGCCGAGCGAGTTGCGGAGCCTTGAACGATCGCCTATGCCGCTGGGCGATGGGGTGGGAAGGTGCCAGCGACGGCTCATGCGGACCGCGTGCATGGACCCCCGCCCATGACTGGTTTAGGGATGGTCCATGCGTAAAGATGATCTGAGCTCTTCTGGCCATATTGACCCTCTTGCGGTGGTTCACCCGGCCGCGAAACTTGGGGCCGGAGTGCGGATTGGACCGTTTTGTACGGTTGGCGAAGGCGCTGTCCTGGGGGCTGGCGTGGTTCTTGAAAGCCATGTGGTTGTGGATGGGTCCACAAGCCTTGGCGCGGGATCGACAGTGGGCCCGTTTACGGTGCTTGGCGGCCCGCCTCAGCATTTGCGATATCAAGGTGAGCCGACCCGTCTGGAGATCGGCGAAAATGTGATGATCCGCGAACAGGTGTCCATTCATCGCGGCACCGAATTCGGCGGGGGTGTCACGCGGATTGGGGATGGTTCAATCGTGATGGCGGCGGCCCATATCGGCCATGATTGCCAGATCGGCGAGGCGGTGATCGTGGCGTCGAATGCATCGCTTGCCGGTCATGTGAGCGTTGGAGACAGGGCGTTTATAGGCGGTCTTGCGGGGATCCATCAGTTTTGCCGGATCGGGTCGCGGGCGATCGTTGGCGGATGCGCGGCGGTGTCGCGCGATGTGATCCCCTATGCCTCGGCGTTTGGGAACCATGCCAAGCTGGAAGGGCTGAACATCATCGGGCTGAAGCGTGGCGGTGCGTCGCGCGAGACGATTTCGGCATTGCAGACGGCATTCCATGCGATTTTTGAGGCCGAGGACGGCTCCTTTGCCGAACGCGTCGCTGCGGCGGGGCAAGCGCATAAGGACGTCCCCGAAGTGATGGAGATCATCGATTTTCTGACCGCCGACCGGGATCGTCCCATTCTGGGAACGAAGTAGGCCGCGATGCCTGATCCGCGGTTCTTTCCAGCACCCGAGCCCATCGCATTGGCCGCGCTTGCAGCCACATTTGATTTGCAACTTCTCAATGATGCCGGGCGCCCGGTGTCGGGTGTGGCCCCGTTGGATATCGCGACGGGACAGGACCTTTCTTTTGTTGCGTCACATGCGCATCTGGAGGCCGCCCTGGCATCGGCGGCGGCGGCTTTTGTGGTGCCCCAGGGCTTGGTTGATGCCTTGCCTGGCCGGGCGCTGCTGGTGAGCGCGGCCCCTCAGCGCGATTACGCGCGCATTGCCCGAAAGCTTTACCCCGCGTCGGTTGCAGCCTTTGACCGGGCGGTCGATCCGACCGCGCGGCTTGGCGAAGGTGCGCGCCTGGCCCAGGGGGCCGTGATCGGGCCGGGGGTTGAGATTGGCGCAGGCTCGACAATTGGGTCCAACGCTGTGATCGGCGCGGGGGTTGTTCTGGGCGAGGCCTGTGCGATCGGGGCCAATGTGTCGCTGAGCCATGCGATCCTGGGCGCGCGGGTTCGTGTGATGCCAGGGGCTTGCCTGGGCCAGGACGGGTTCGGCTATGCCGAAGGCGAGGCGGGGTTGGAGCCGATCCCGCAACTGGGCCGGGTGATGATCGGTGACGATGTCGATATCGGGTCAAACACCACCATTGATCGCGGGGCCGGGGGCGACACGGTGATCGGGCCGGGCACGAAGATCGATAATCAGGTGCAGATCGGGCACAATTGCAAAATTGGCGCCCATTGCGTGATCGTATCCCAGGCCGGGATTTCAGGGTCGGTGACGATTGGGAATTTCGTCCAGATTGGCGGCAAGGTGGGCATCGCGGATCACATCGCGATCGGGGACGGGGCCAAGGTGGCCGCCGGGTCGGGTGTGATCAAGGACATCGGGCCGGGTGAGACCCATGGCGGTTATCCGGCCGTGCCGGTGCGCAGCTGGCACCGCCAATCGGTCGCGCTGGCGCGGCTGGCAGGCCCCAAGCGCAAGACCTGACACCACGGTGCGGCTGGCGCCGCGTTCTATCCATTTTGCTGATGGGGGACGGCCGTCCCCCAAACCCCCTGAGGTATTTCCGGCAAGAGGAAGATCAGGTCAGGGCGAGGCCGTCGTCGCCGAAAAAGTGCAGGTGGTCTTGGGCAAAGCTGAGGCCGACCGTTTCGCCTGGTGTCAGTGGTGTATTGCCGTCGCCGCGCACGGTGATCTGGCCCAAGGGCCCGCCATCAATGATGATGAAGGTGTCCGCGCCGAGGTATTCCAACACGTCAATTGTGCCGTCGCACTGGCCGGTGCCGGGCGCGCCGAGGGTGATATGTTCCGGCCGGATGCCAAGCCGGGTGGCTTTGCCTTGTCTGTTGAACGGACCGCTGCGCCCCTGGGGCAGGGAGAACTGACCTGCGTCGGTGGTGCAGGCGACGACGTTCATTTTCGGGCTGCCGATAAATTGTGCCACGAACAGATTGGCGGGGTTTTCATAAAGCTCCCGCGGGCTGCCGACCTGGGCGATCTTGCCGAATTCCAGCACCACGATGCGGTCGGCCAGGGTCATCGCTTCGACCTGGTCGTGGGTGACATAGATCATCGTGCGGTGGAGGGTCTGGTGGAGCTTGGCGATTTCATAGCGCATGTCCACACGAAGGGCGGCATCGAGGTTTGACAGGGGTTCGTCGAACAAAAAGGCCGTGGGGTCGCGCACAATCGACCGGCCAATGGCCACGCGCTGGCGTTGCCCGCCCGACAGCGCCTTGGGGCGGCGGTCAAGGTAGGGTTCGAGTTTCAGGATGCGGGCGGCCTCGCCGACTTTCGCATCGATCTCGGATTTGGGGGCACCGGCGGTTTTCAGCGAAAAGCCCATGTTGTCGGCCACGGACATGTGCGGGTAGAGCGCGTAGGATTGAAACACCATCGTCAACCCGCGTCGGGCGGGGGGTTCGGAGGTGACATCGCGCCCGTCGATCAGAAGTGCGCCGCGCGAGATTTCTTCGAGGCCCCCGATCATCCGCAACAGCGTGGATTTCCCGCAACCTGAGGGGCCCACGAAGATCACGAATTCACCGTCTGCGATATCAAGATCGACGCCTTTGATGACCTGTACGTCACCGAACCATTTTTCGACCGCCTGGAGTTTGATCGCGCCCATCATCTGTCTCCTGCGTTGGGGCTGGCCCACACGAGCCAGATGGCCGCGGTCCAGGTGAAGTTGGATCCGCCCGCCGGGTGGCCGTCGGTCGGATCGAAGTATTCGTAAAACCCATGCCGGGTCAGAAGCGTCGCGGTGGAGGCGCGCAGGGTTTCGGCGCGGGCGGTGTGGCCTTGTTCGGACAGCCCCCAGGCGATGGCCATGTTGAGCATGGGCCAGCTTGGGCCGCGCCAGTAGCGGCGCGCGTCGAAACCCTGCGCGCCGGGATCGTAGCTGGGCACGCCGAAGGGGGCGGCGGCGGCGACCCGGTCGAAGGCGGGCAGAGCGTCGGGGGCGGCAAGCCCTGCGTACCAGCACAGAAACGAGGCGTTCGAAACCGTACCCGTGCGCGCGCCGGTCCGGACATCGCGGCTATCATAGGCGGCGATATCGGGGTTCCAAAGCGTGTCTGCGCCTTGCGCGAGCGTGGTCGACCAAGCCTCAATTTCTGAGGTGGGGTGACCGATGACATGCGCCAGGGCCAAAAGGTCCCGGTTGGCGCGCATCAAGACGAAGGTCATCGTGGGGTCGGCCACCATGAAGGGGCGGTCTTCGGCCAGTTTGGGTTCGTCCCAGCCAAGGCGTCGACCGCGCTGCACCAGCCAGATGTAGCGATCGTAATCTTCCTTGGTGGGCCGCATGGCGGCATCCACATGGCCCAGATCGCGGCGCTGATACTCTCCCACACCGTCCGGTGTTATGGCAGCCATGGCCGCGTCCCAATCGGGCGCGTTGTCGCGGCCTGCTTCCCAAGGGTGGGTGATGCAGATCGCACCTTGGTGGCTGCGCCAGTCCATGAACCAGCGGTGCCAGGCGGCAAGCTTCGGCACCAAGGCTTCGAGCCGGGCGCGGCCGGCCTTTGGGTCCGCGTCATAGATGTGGCGGATAAACGTCGCCGCAACGGGCGGTTGAGAGATGCCAGACGACGGGATCGGCCCTGGACAGCCCCAGACATCGGGGCCTGGAAAATACCCCGGGTCGGGTTTGTGAAACAGGATATGGGGCACCATTCCGTTGTCCCATTGGCCGGTAAACAGCGTTTCGACCTCGGCCCAGGCGCGGCCGATATCAAAGGTTGCAAACCCAAGGGCGGCAAAGGCGCTGTCCCAGTTCCACTGGTAGGGATAAAGCCCATCGGTCGGCACGGTATAGCCGCCCCGGTCGTTGGCCGTCAGGATCGCGCGGGCCTGATCGTCGGGCGAAGCTGCGGTGTCCAAATCTTTCATCCTTTCACACTCCCCGCTGTCAGACCGCCGGTCATGAACCGTTCCAGTCCCAAGAAAAGCGCCATGATCGGCACGGTCGCAATCACCGACCCGGCCATCAGGTGCTGGCGCGGGATTTCTGATGAATTGAGACTGGCGATGCCGCGCGTCAGGGTGAATTTCGACGGGTCATCGAGCAGCATGAAAGCCAGAAGGAACTCGTTCCAGGCGATCATGAAGACATAAAGCGACACCGATGCCAGCGCGGGCAGGGACAACGGCAGGGTGATTTTCCACACCACCGCCAGCCGCGACAACCCGTCCATGAGACCGGCCTCTTCCACCTCGGCCGGAAGGCCCCGGAAATAACCCTGAAGCATATAAAGGGCGACCGGGATCGTCGTGACCGGATAGATCAGGATGATGCCGAAGACGGTATTGCGGAGCCCCACGGTCGAAAACGCGATGTAAATCGGCAGGGCCAGAACGATCAGCGGGACCATGTAGATCAGAAGGATCGAGCGAGAAAACGCCTTTTGCCCCTGAAAGCGCAGGCGGGCGACGGCGTAGGCCCCGGGGATCGAGAAGGCCAGCGTGATCAGCACCGTCAGAACCGAGACGTAGAAGGACGTCCAGAGGTAGGAGCCGAAATTGAAATCATTAAACAGTTCGAAATAGCTGCGGAACAGGCCCCAGCCCTGGCTGAGATCCAGCGTGAAATCCAAGGGGTTGGCCAGAAGCTGCGCCTGGTTTTTCAGGCTGGTCATGACCATCACGTAAAAAGGGATCATCACGATGGCGATGAAGAAAATATAGCCGAACCCGGTGAGAAACCGGATCAGGGCGGCTTCAAATTCGTGCCGTGTCAGCGCACCGTCCGGCAGGCCTTGCATGAACTTCGCCACCGGCCAGCCGAGCCCCAGACCGAAGGTGGCATAGGCCACAAGGGCCGCGATTGTGCCAACGGCCTCGCCCATATGCACCGGGCCGAGCCCCACAAAGGCCGCCCCATAGCCGCCGATGGCTGCGATCGCTGACAAAAGCCAAGGATCGATGCGCTGCGTGGCCAGAAACCCGACGATGCCACCGAGGGCCACGCCGCCGATCAACCCGGGGCGGAACGCGTCGCCGGTGCCAAAGGACATCAGGACCGCGACCGTGGTGGCGATGATCAAAGCCCAGAAGATGCCAAGAAGCGGGCCGGTGATTTTTGCATGCCAGAGTGCGCGCATGTCTAAAGCCCCTCCTCGCGGCTAATGAAACGGAAGAAGAAAAAGCTGAAGCCCAGAAGGCAGGCGAAGATCACGACCGCGACGGCCGCGCCTGCGCCGATGTTCGACACAGCGAATGCTTGTTCGTAGACATTGACGGTCAGCGTCCTTGTGCCCGCGTTGCCGCCCGTCAACAGGAAGATGTCGTCGAACTTGTTGAACGTCCAAATGAAGCGCAACAGAAACAGGACCGACAAGATGCCCAATAGCTGCGGGATCGACAGAAACCAGAACTTCTGAAACGGGCTGGCGCCATCCATATCGGCGGCTTCGTACATATCGGTGTCGATCGACTGCATCCGCGCGAGGATGAAAAGGAAACACAGCGGGAAATAGCTCCACATCGCGAAGACGGTCACCATGATCAGCGCGAACGGGCGTTGGCCGAAGAAATTGATCGCCTCGGTCAGGACGTTCATCTGGACCAACAGCGCGTTCACCGAGCCTGAAAACGGGTCAAACAGGATCACCCAGGTGAAGGCCACCGCGATGATCGGGGCGACGTAGGGGAACAGGAAAAGCCCCCGCAGCACGCCCTGGCCGCGGAAGGATTTGTTCAAAAGCATCGCCGCGAACAGGCCGAGAAGGATCGCGCCGAGGGTGCCAAAGAGCGTGTAGAACACGGTGGCAAACAGGACCGTCCAGAATTCGGTGCCATCAAAGATGCGGGCGAAGTTCTCGGTGGTGAATTCGAAGTTCGTCAGAATGTTGTCTGACGAGCCGGTCATAATCGGTTCACTGCCTTCAAGCGCCTCTTCTGCCGCGTCTTCGTCGACGCCGGACAGGGCAACGGGCAGTTCAATGTCGAGCCGTTCGCCCGGGTCCAGCGTGCCGATGTCGCACGATAGGCGTGTCGCGGTGATCAGGCAGGTCTCAGATCCGGCGGCATCCAGCGTGACGCCAGCAGGCACGGTGTCGCTGAGGGTGACGTTTTCAATGAGTTTTTCGCGCGATGAATTGCGGATGCGGTAGCGCAGCGTGTAATCGCCGGGGTCCCCGCGCAGCGCTTCGCGCACCACAGGGGCCGGCGGGCGCAGGTCAGCCAGCCCGATGGGTTTGAAGCTGATCCAGAAGATCGCCAACAGGGGCAGGATCACCACAAGCGAGATGCTGATGATCGTCGGCATGAGCATCCCCCAGGCCAGACGCGCTTCACGCTTGGCCAGAGGCCCCGTGCCTTTCGGTGGGACGGCGGTGGTCATCTGGTACACTCCGGGTTGAGCTGGGTGGGCGGCCGCACGTGCGACCGCCCACCGCGATGCTTACTCGATCGTTGCGAGTTCAGCGTTCATCTTCGCCACAGCGTCCGCCGCGGAGATTTCATCGTCGATGAATTCGCGCACCACGCGGTTGATCACCTGGCTGTTGATGATCTTCGAGGCCAATGCGAGCTGACCGTCAGCCACGCCCCAGCGCTGGCCGACGTCAAGACCGGCGACGATGTTGTCGATGACGGCCGCGTCGTACAGATCGCCAAGGGGCGCTTTGCGGTCGACGCCGACGTCCAGCTTGGACCAGGCTTCGGTGAACATGTTGGGGTCATCTGCCGTGCCGCGCCGTACGGGGAACTTGCCCTCAGGTGCGATCGACAGGGTCTGGGTGTAGCCATCGCCGACGGCGTATTTGATGAACTCCTGGGCTTCTTCGGTGTCCGCGTCAGCGGTGATCCCGAAATACCGCGAATCCGCCCAAGCCGCACCTTCGGGGTTCGAAGGGCCCGCAAAGTTGGTGATGAAACCGGTGGCGGCTGCCAAGTCACGGGTGGTCGGGTCATCGTTGATGGTTGGGGGCGCGCTGTCACGCAGGCCGGCCAACTCGTCCATGATGAAGGGCGACCAGATGACCATCGCGGTCTGGCCCGCAAAATAGACGGTGCGCGACTGGTCCCAGTACAGCTCACCCGGAGGCGAGGCTTTGGCGATGGCTTTGTAGAATTCCAGCGCTTCGACGGTGGCGGTTTCATCAAAGCCAGTGAAGCCATCCGATCCGACGGGCGAGGCGCCATTGGCCAAAAGCACATGTTCCAGCATCTGGCTCATGTAGCCTTCGTCGACCTTGGTTGCGGCCACAAAACCGAACATTTCCGGTGGGTTGTGAAGCGCTTCTATGGCGGCCAGCACGTTGGCGTAATTGGTGGGCGGCGCGAGACCTTTTTCTTCGAACAGGTCCTTGCGGTAGACGACCATCTGGGTCCAGCCATCAACCGGAACGGACGCGATGCCCTCTTCGGTCGCTGCCATCGACACAGGGCCCGGCGCGAAGGTGTCTGCTCCCAGTTCGTCAAGGACTTCGGACGCGGCTTCGCTGTCTAGAATGCCCGCTTCGACCCATGGCAGGGCGTATTGCAGGGGGTGATAGATGACATCGGGCAGATCGCCCGCGGCAAAGGCTGCTGTGGCGCGCGTGCCGAGATCGGATTCCTCAACCGGGATCATCTCGACTGCGATGCCGGTGGCGGCTTCGAATTCGGCCGCCATGGCTTCCTGGCGGGCGAGGCGCTCAGGCTGGTTCTCGGTGGTCCAGACGCGGATATCGGCCATGGCCGAGGTCGCGCCCAGGGTCACGACAAGCGCTGTGCTCAGCGACAATCCCGTCCTTTTTGACATATGTTTCATTGGGTTCCTCCCGTTGGTTTTGGTATCAAGCCGTCGCTCTTAGGCGATCGGCCAATTGTTCCGACGACATGGTTGGCGGGCCGTCGGACCCGCGCGCTGCGAGCTTGGCTGGGGCAAGCTCGCGCAGCGTTTCGGTGGGTTCGCCGCGCACACGGCGAATAAGCAATTCGGCCAGGCGGCGCCCGGCATGGTGATTGTCGACCCGGTAGGTGGTCAGGCCCGGATCGGCGTATTCGCCTTCGGGGATTCCGTCGTATGAGATCACCGAGACCTCCTGTCCGATCTTCAGACCAAAGGATTTGGCGGCCGAGTAGGCACCCACTGCGGCCAGATCGGTGGCAAAAATGATGGCGGTGGGCGGCGCGCGGGAGGTCAACAGGTGCTCGGTTGCCGCGCGGCCGGTGTCGTGGGTCATCGCGGTCAGGTCCACAAGTTGCGGATCGGTCGGCAGCCCCTTTGCGGCAAGCGCGGCCAGCACCGCGTCGCGGCGGATGCGGCTGAAATTGTACCGCGAGTCGCCGTTCACAAAGGCGATCCGGCGGTGGCCGTAGCCCACAAGGCGATCCACCGCAGAGGTCATTGCGTCCTCACCAGAGATGTCGAACCAGGCGCAATCGGTCAGGTCTGAGGTTCGGCCAAAAAGCACAAAGGGTGTTTCGGTTTCGCGCAACAGGGCGACGCGGGCATCGTTGGCGTCGGTGCGCGGCAGGATGAAACCATCGGCTTTGCGCTCTTCGATCAGGCGGCGGTGGGTGTCGATCAACTCGTCTTCGCTGGCGGCCGTGGCGACCGTTAGGGTCCAATTGTCCGAGCTTGCCCGGCGCGACACGCCGGCGAGGAAATCGGCAATGAAGGGGCGCTGGGCATTGGGCAGATCGGTGCGGAACACCAGCCCGATCGACCGGGTGCGCCCAGTGCGGATGCCCTGGGCCTGCGACAGGGGCCGGTAGCCCAACACATCGGCCTGGCGACGCACGCGCAGACGCGTCGCTTCGGCAATATCCGGATAGCCGTTCAGCGCCCGCGACACGGTGCCTTTGGTCAATCCAAGACTGTCGGCCAAATGCCTAATGGTGACGCGCTTACGCGCGGTCTGAGCAGCCATGCCTCCTCCCCAGGATCAGCTGTTCCATCAACTTGGGAATCAGTTTTGCGCGCCGAAACCGGTTTCGGCAAGGCTTTTTACTGGCCTGCGGCCGAAATCGTAAAAATCACGGTTGGGTGCGTGGTGGTCTGGGTGGCTTCAGCTGTGGTGTGTCGGACCTGCCGGATCATCGGTGGCGCGCACGCGGTACAGGCTTGCTTCGCCCGACATCGCAGGGGCGATGGACAGGGCGGCCGCGGGCGGAACGGCGAGTGTATCGCCCGGGGCCAGCGTGGTCGCTGCGCCTTCGAGTGTGACGTGCCAGTGACCTTTGAGGCCCATCAGAACTTCATGGGCTTTTGTGGTCACCGGGGCGGGCGGCAGGGACCCGCGCGACAAAAGCTCAACCGCGAAGCCGGGCCGGTCATAGATCAAGGCGTCTTCGCCGATGACCTTGCAGGGGCCGTGGGCGGCCAGCGCCATCATGTCGTTGTAGCGCGCGACCCAGCGGGGCACGACGTCGGCCGGGGCGAGTTCGGGGAAGGTGGCAAGCTCAGCCTCGGTCAAGGGCGGCATCGGGGCGACGCCGTCGGGCAGCGCTTCGCCCTTTTTGGTGTCATAAAGCTTGCCGTTTTCACCCAGCACCAACCCATGCGCGCGCGCGTCTTCAATCACCTCCGGTGCCCAGATAACGCCGCCACCGGCATCGTCGCCGCCAAGGATGGCCATGATCATCCCGTAGTCTGTGCCGATGTTTTCAAAGCCGCGGAAAATGCCTGTGGGGATGTTGAAGATGTCGCCTTCTTCCAAAACGACTTCGCCCGCGGTGCCGTGACGCCCCCAGAAAAACCGCCAGCGGCCTTTGAGGACGAAAAACACCTCTGCGGTGCGGTGGACATGCAGCGAGTTGCGGCATTTGGGTGGCTGGCCTGCCGCGCCGATGTTGAACCCCGGCGTGTCGACGATATGGACGTGCTGGTCGGCGGCTTCTGAGACGCCGCCGCCGATGATGGTGAAGTTTTCCTTCTGGTCCGACCCTGGCGTATGGGCATCGATGAAGGCGGTCTTGCAGGGGATCAGATCGCCGTAGCGGACGATGCGGGTGTCAAGATTGATCACGCCCTTCATTCTGCCGCCTCCCGGTGCGGGGCCGCTGTGCCGTAGGGCACATTGAGCCCACCATAGCGGCGCACCCGGATGTTGCATTGTTCAGCGTGGCCGACGAACCCTTCGAGCATACACAGCCGCGAGCCGTATTCACCGACCAGGGTGGCGGCCTCGTTTGTCAGCACCTTTTGGTAGCTGTGGGTCTTCAGGAATTTGCCCACCCAAAGCCCGCCGGTGTAGCGGCCCGCTTTCTTCGTCGGCAGCGTGTGGTTGGTGCCGATCACCTTGTCGCCATTGGCCACATTGGTGCGCGGGCCCAAAAACAGGGCGCCGTAGCAGGTCATGTGCTGCAAAAACCAATCGTCACGGTCGGTCATGACCTGGACGTGTTCAGACGCGATGTCATCGGCGACAGCAAGCATTTCGTCGTATCCGTCGCACAAGATGACCTCGCCGTAGTCTTCCCATGACTTGGCGGCCGTGTCGGCGGTGGGCAGGATGGTCAGGAGCCGGTCAATCTCGGCCAGGGTATCGCGGGCGAGTTTTTCGGAGTTTGTCACCAGAACTGCAGGGGAGTTGTAGCCGTGTTCGGCCTGGCCCAGAAGGTCGGTTGCGCAAAGTTCGCCATCGACGGTGTCATCGGCGATGACCATGGTCTCGGTCGGGCCTGCGAAAAGATCTATGCCGACTTTGCCGAAAAGCTGCCGCTTGGCTTCGGCGACAAAGGCGTTGCCGGGACCCACAAGCATATGCACCGGGTCCATGGTTTCAGTGCCAAGCGCCATCGCGCCCACGGCCTGAATGCCGCCCAAAACGTAAATCTCATGCGCGCCGCCCAGATGCATTGCAGCAATCACGCCGGGGTTCGGTTTGCCCTGAAACGGCGGGGTGCAGGCGACAATGCGTGGCACGCCGGCAACGGCCGCGGTGGCCACCGACATATGCGCAGATGCCACCATCGGGAATTTGCCGCCGGGCACATAACTGCCCACCGATTGGACGGGGATGTTCTTGTGGCCCAGGATCACGCCGGGCAGGGTTTCAACCTCAATATCCGTCATCGAGGTGCGTTGCGCCCTGGCAAAGGCCGTCACCTGGGCTTGGGCGAATTTGATGTCGGCCAGTTCGCGGTCGGACAATTGACCGATCAGGTCGTCAATCTCGGCCTGGCTGAGGCGGAAGGCGGCGGGGGCATAACCGTCGAACTTTTCCGACAAGGCCCGGACGGCGGCATCGCCATGCGCTTGGATTTCCGCAAGCGTTGTTTCGACCAAGGCGCGGACCTTTGCATCATCAAGGTCGCGTTCGGCGTCTGGTTTGCCTTGCTTGAGATACTTCATTCGCCCGCTCCCCCGGATGTGCGACCCTTTCCTCAGGATAGTGATGCTGAATACGTATGCAAGTCCAACCTCATGTTCGGCGCTTGATTTTCCCCCGCCCAGACCCGAGGGTCGCGCGATGACCAACAAGGGCAGAGCTGAGCAAGACATCGACCCGGACCAGCGCGGCCTTAGGTGCCTTGCGGGTCTGGCCGGTGTTTTGGCGCTGATCGAAGGGGGGATTGTGCTTGGCGCAATGCTGGGCGGGCGCGGCGCGGGGTTGCGGTCACTGGCGTTGGAATACGGCGCGTTCTGGCCGGGGCTTTTGTACGATTGGGTGCCCAATTATACCGGTCAGCCCTGGGGGATGTTTCTGACTTATGCGTTTTTACACAGTGGGCCGGTGCATCTTGTGGTCAATCTGATCACCCTGTTTTCGCTAGGCCGGATTGTGATTGCGCGGGCCGGTGTGGCGAAATTCGCCGCACTTTACGGGGCGGCAATGCTGGGCGGGGCGATTGCGTTTGGTCTGCTGGCCACAGGGCCGCAACCGATGGTCGGGGCGTCGGGGGCGCTTTTCGGTCTGGCGGGCGCGGTTCTGGCCTGGGACTACCTTGATCGGTTCTCGGAACGTTTGTCTTTGTGGCCAGTGGGCCGCGCGATGGTCCTTTTGCTGGCGCTGAACCTTGTGTTGTGGTGGGCGATGGACGGGCTTTTGGCCTGGCAGACCCATCTGGGCGGGTTTTTGGCAGGGTGGGTGATGGCGATGCTTCTTGATCCTGTGGCCCGCCGCGCATGAGATCGCTGTCAGGCCATGGCCCCGGGGCGCGCGGCGCGCTAGACTGCCACAAAACCCGAGCCAAGAGCAGCACACGTGGCCTTCCAGGACGTTGAACTGAACGCGCAAGATGCGGGCGAGGTGCGCCTGATCGAAGCCTTGCGCCTGGGCGGCGAGGTCCGCCTGACCCTGTCGTCGCCGAACCAGCGGCCCGAAGCCTATACCGTACACGGGATGGAGACCCCCCAGCGGATGCGGTTTGGCCAGGCGACGACGCTGATCGGGGCCGCACCGAAGGGAGTTGTGCGCGTGTCCTGGCCCGGGGGCACGGTGCTGGCTGTGCCTGCTGACCCGAATTTGGATTTTTTCGCTGGCCACACGGTCGGGCTGGCGATCCGGTCTGAAGAGCGCCCCGAGATCGCGCGCGATTGGCTGGACTGGCACCGGACCCATCATGGAATGAGCGCGGCCTTGATCGTGGACCGCGCCGCGCGGCCCGGGTTTTCAGACGGTTTGCGAGCCTTGGTCGCTCAGACGGAGTTTCCAGTCATGGTCGTGCGTCCGGGTGTGGCTTTGGGGCGTGCAGAGCTTGGCCGCGAAGGCGATCCGTACTTTGCCCCCGATGCGCCGGGGCGCGACCGGATGGTGCCGCCAGAGCCTGATGCGTGGTTGGCGCCCTTGGCAGATGTCGCCATTTATGAGGCGATGCGGCACCGGTTTCTGGCCAATGCGCGCGGGGTGATGAACCTTGATCTGTGCGATCTTTTGGCGCCCCAGCCTGACCGCGCGCGCGACGTCTTCGATCTGGCGTGCCGCGTGCCGGGCGGTGTGGTTGCCTTGGGCGGGCGCCATGTCTACCCGTGGCGGTTGCCGCGCGGGCGACCGGTGGAATTTGCCGATCACACCTGTGCAATGTTCGATCGACCAAGCCTGAGGCGGCGCTGGTGTCTGGCCCCTGATATGGCGGGGCCGACCACCCATTGGCGGCTTCTGCGCGTGGCTGGCGCCAATCCCGATCCGGCCAAAGCCCTTGGATTCTGGCGGGCGATGGCGCTGAAACATCCTGATGCGCGCGTTGCGGCATTGGTGCCCAAGGCGGGGCTGAAAGAAGACCCCGCCCTGATCGCGGCAACGGATGGGCGTCAATCTATCAAGCCGGTTCGGATGCCAAAGGCCAAGCTTCGCCGACCCAAGTCCAAAGGGACGGTGACATTGGTGACGTCGATGAAGAACGAAGGGCCGTTTATTCTCGACTGGATAGCCTGGCATCGCGCGATCGGGGCGGACCGCTTCCTGATTTATTCCAACGATTGCACCGATGGGACAGAAGAGATGCTGGCGCTTTTGGACGCCGAAGGTCTGATCGAACACCGCAACAATGACGGATATCGCGCCACCGGGCTGACGCCCCAGCATTCGGTGCTGGCGGCAGCCGATCAAGACGCGGTGACCCGCAAAGCCGATTGGCTGGCCTTCGTCGATTGTGATGAGTTCATCAACATCAAGCGCGGCGAGGGGCGCTTTTCGGACCTTTTTGCCGCAGTGCCGGACGCCAACATGATTTCGATGACGTGGCGTTTGTTCGGGAACGGTGACGTGCACGGGTTCGAAGACGTCCCCGTGTTTGATCAATTCACCCAGTGCGCGCCGGAATTGTGCCGCAAGCCGCACCAGGCCTGGGGGTTCAAGACGCTGTTTCGCAACGAGGGGATCTACCGAAAGCTTGGCGTGCATCGCCCCAAGGGGCTGTCACCGCAACTTGTGGACCACATCAATTGGGTGAATGGATCGGGTGCCGCAATGCCGAAGTCGATCTTTCGCAACGGTTGGCGGTCAACAACAGCAACCTACGGTTACGACATCGTGCAGCTGAACCATTATGCGGTGCGCTCGGCCGAAAGCTTTTTGGTGAAACGCGAGCGCGGCCGGGCAAACCATATCACGCGTGACCAGGGGCTGGGCTATTGGTTTCGTATGAATAACAACGCGGTACAGGGTGATATTCATGCTCCTGCAAGAGCGCTGTTTGAGGCTGAGAAGGCGCGACTTCTGGAAAACCCAAAGATCCGCGCGGCCCACGCCGTCGCGGTTTCGCGCCATATCGACCGGATCGCAATCTTGAAGGACGATCCGTTTTATGCGGAGTTCTACGATGTCCTGACGAGCGAACGCATGGAGCGGCTTTCCCGCCTGCTGGGCCATTTTGGCGCCGGGGTCTTTCAATCGGGCCCGGGTGTCGTGCCCGATGAGCGCGTGTTCGGCGAATGGAAGGAAGATGATTTTTTCACCGTGCCCCTGCCTGAGACCGACGCGCGCGGCTTTGGCGACTAGGCAAGAACCGGCAAGCGCACCCGGACCAGGCACCCGCCCCGACGGCGCCGCGTTTCGATCAGCACCTCACCCCCGTAATGGCGAACGATGCGGTCGAGGATGAACAGGCCCATGCCGGCCGTGGGGTCTTCCGCCTTGGCCGACAGACGGCGCATGGGTTTCATGACCTGTTCGATCTGGTCGGCTGGAATGCCCGGCCCGTTGTCGGCGATCATCAATTCCCAAACATCACCGCTGCGGCAGGACGTCACCTCAATCTTGCTGGTGGTGTCCCCCACGCCGTGGGTGAGCGAATTTGACAGGATGACTTCGAAGATCTTGGCGATATCGGCCTGGCCCATGCGAACAGGCGCTGCGTTGAAATGACAAAAGAAATCCGTGCCTTCTGAAGGCGAAAGCACGCCAACGACCTGCTTGAACACGTCTTGGGGTTCAAAAATTGCAATCTCCTGAAGCCGTCCGACCCGCGAATAGGCCAGAAGACCTGCCAACATCGCGTCCAGCCGCTTGGCGTGATCCTGCATCAGGCCCAGAATCTCATCGGGTTCGCCTGCCAGATCAACGCCCTGTGCGGCGAGGTCTTCCTTCAGCCATTCGGGCAATTCACGCATCGCGCGGATTGACGCGCGCAAGTCATGGCTGATGGAGTAGATGACATCATCGAGCATTTCGTCGCCACGCCCCGCGTCATCAGACGCCATATGTCGGCTTGAATGATCCATGTGCACAATGACTCCTTTGGTTCGCTGCAAAAAGGCCTCAAGCTGTTAACTTCAGGTAAAGCTGACGACTTTATTCCTCTTTGGTGGGTAAGAGAGGTAACTATGGCCGAAACGGGTATTCTCGTTGTCGATGACGACAGCGTAATTCGCATCTCTATTGAGAGGGCGGCACGAAAGCAGGGGATGCCACGACAGGTGGCGTTCGCCAAAAACGGAGAGGAGGCGCTGGAGTATCTCGAGCGTTCCGCAGCAGCCGGAGAAGGGCGCAGCTGGCTTGTCCTTTTGGACATAAATATGCCGGTGATGGATGGGTTCGGCGTGCTTGAGGCAATTGCCAAACGTCCCGGCCTGGCCCGGGTTCCGGTTTTCATTCTGTCGTCTTCTGATGCGCCAAACGACATTGACATGGCCTATGATCGGGGGGCTGCGGGCTATATCCTGAAGGGGACGTCCATGGCGGAGGTCAACGAAACGCTGGAATTTGTCGAAACCTACCTTCGCAACGTCCGCGTGCTGCCGCCGATCCCGAGCCCTGGTGTCGCGGATCGGTAAAATTCGAGCGATTTCGCTGGCATTGTTCTTGCGCCGTTAAGGCTTCGCTGACCGGTCGGGAGTAGCCCCTGTCGTGTAGATTCAAGTGGAGCTTGTTCATGCAGTACATCCAGTCGTCGCCTGCCCCGTCGTTGCACCCAATTGGTGGAGATCGGCCACTTCGTGCCCTTTTGCTTGATGACAACCGGGTGGACCGGATGCGGATCATGCGCCTGTGCGAGAGTGCGGACTTGGACATCGACTTCGAAGAAGCAAGCACACTGGCTGAATTTGACGACGCGCTCAGCGGGTCGCCTTACGATCTGTTCTTGATTGACTATCGTTTGGGCGAAGGTGACGGGTTGATCGCGCTGGACATGATCGGCCGGTATCCCGACCAGCAAAATGCGCGCGCAATCATGATTGCCGGCGACAGTCAAATTCAGGTCGCGGTGGATGCGATGAAATCGGGATGCGGTGACTTTTTGTTGAAAGACCATCTGACCGAGGCACGCTTGTTGCGCACGATTGAGGGTGTGATGAGCCAAAAACCCCTTGGGCGGGCGCCGGCACTGCCACAGGTGGCCCCCGAAGCCGCGGAGTTCGCGCAAGACCATTCGGGCGAAATGCGCGCGATCTTGTCGGCGATGCTGCGGCAGGTCCGAAGTCTTCGCCGGTCCAACGGGCGCAACGCGGAAGTCGATGGGCTGGAAGTGTCCTGTGCGCGGTTGTGGAATTTCCTTGAGCTTTTGAAGGCGGCGGCCCCAACCCAAGCCCCGCAGGCCCCCCCGCGCCTGAACTGAGCGATCCGGGGTCGGGCCAGGGCGGTCATCGGGGGGCGAAAATCTTTCCCGGGTTCAGGATGTTCAGGGGATCGAGCGTCTGTTTGATCGCTTGCATGACCTCAAGCCCGGTACCGGCCTCATTGGCAAGGCCGTCTTGTTTGCCCTGGCCGATACCGTGTTCGCCGGTTGCCGTGCCACCCATTTTAACGGCCGTTTCCGCCATCCAGGCCACCATGTCCTTGGCGCGGGCCCGGATTTCGGGATCTTCGGGCGGCAACAGCAAAAGCGCGTGGAAATTGCCATCGCCGGCATGGCCGAGGATCGGAGCATGGATGCCTTGAGCCGCGGCGCGTTCGGTGGTCGCGGTGACAATGTCGGCCAGGCGCGAAATCGGGACGCAGACGTCGGTGGAATGGCTTTCCCATCCCGGACGCGACGCGACCATGGCCCAATAGGCGTCGTGGCGCGCCTGCCAGAGCCGATTGCGATCTTCCGCGCGGGTGGTCGCCTCAAAAGCGGTCGATCCATTGTCGCGCGCAATCTCGACAAAGGTTTGCGATTGCTCGGCAACGCTGGTCTCGCTGCCATGAAACTCAACCAGCAAGGACGGCTGCTCGGGCAAGGTCAGACCGGAATACGCATTGACCGCCGCCAGCGCGGCAGGATCCATCAACTCGATCCGCGCAATGGGAAGCCCGTATTGCAGCGTCGCGATGACCGTGTCGCAGGCCGCCTTCAGATTTGGGAACGCGGCGCGGGCGGCAGCCATCTTTTCGGGAATGCCGTCCAGCCGCAATGTGAGTTCGGTGATGATGCCGAGCGTCCCCTCAGACCCCACAAGCAGCCGGGTCAGGTCATAGCCAGCGGCACTTTTCCGCGCCCTGGTTCCGGTGCGGATGATCCGGCCGTCGGCCAGCACGGCTTCCAGCGCCATGACCCGGTCGCGCATCGTGCCGTAGCGCACCGCATTGGTCCCCGACGCGCGGGTGGCCGCCATTCCGCCAAGACTGGCATCGGCGCCCGGATCAATCGGAAAAAACAGGCCGGTATCGCGCAAATGCGCGTTCAGCGCCTTTCGCGTCACCCCGGGCTGGACCACACAATCAAGGTCTTCGGCATGGATGGCCAAGACGTTGTCCATGCGTGACAGGTCGATGCTGATCCCGCCGTGGGGTGCGTTGACGTGGCCTTCAAGCGACGTGCCTGTACCGAACGGGATAATCGGGACGCGGTGCTCGGCGGCCAGGCGAACGATGTCGGCAACATCGCCGGTGCTGGTTGCAAAGATGACTGCATCGGGGGGCTGATTTTCGATCCAGGTCGTGGTGTGTCCATGCTGGCGACGGATATCCGTGCCCGCGGCAAACCTATCGCCAAAGCGCTGTGCCAGAAGCGGCAGCAAGTGTGCGATGCCGGCGTCATTGCGCACGGGCTGAGTGGAATCGGGCATGGGTCGGTCTCTTTGGTCAGGCCTTGGCACTGTGCCGGATGGCACGCCCGGTCGCAAGGCTGCGCGCTTTGTCGGGCTTGGGGCGCAAAGTGTCATCCGAGCGACATCAAACCGAGTTATCCACATGTAAACTGGCAAGGTTTCGCGCGATGCGGCTTGAACTACCATCTTTGACGCTGGAGGGCGGTCGTGTGCTGCACGGCGGCGTGCTGCGTGATGGTGCCGTCGGGATCGGCGCGGGGCGCATTGCCGAGCCTGGCGCGCCCGTGGTGGATGTGACCGGCTATGCGGTGTTGCCCGGCGCGGTTGATCTTGGCGGGCAAATGGCGGCGGCCGGGTCGGCCGATCACGCGCTCAGCGCGCTTGCGACCGCGGCGGCCATGGCCGGGACCACGACGCTGTTTGTGGAACAGACCGGTCCGGCGCTGGACCAGGCCACCGGGGCGACGGCGGCCAATGCCGAAAAAGGCTGGCCAGAAATCCTGTCGCGCCTGGTCGTTGCGACACATGATGTAGACGTGAGTGCTGCGGTCTTGGCAGGGCTGGACGCGCAATGCCCTGCGGCGGTGACGTTTTGCCATCCCAGTGAAGATGAGCGCAGCCGGGTCGAGGCGCGGGCGGGCGGGTTTGGCCCCGTGGCGCGCGGGCTGGCGCGCCTTGCCGCTGCGTTGGATGCCAAAGGCGTCAAATACGGCTCGGACGGGGATGTCACAGCCGAAACCCGCGAATGGATGTCAATGATCGGCGCGCGCATGGTGTTGCGGCCCGCGACCCGGCAAGTGGCCGCGACGGCACGCGCAATGGGCGAACCGGTGATCTTGTCGGCCAGCGATGTCTTGACCGGCGGCACCGTCCGGCGCGGCATGGCGGCTGCGGTCCTGGGCGAGGGGATGTGCGACGCGCTGGGGTCCTTCGGGCCCCCTGATGCGGCCTTGCGCGCGGTGTCGGCCTTGGTGTCGTCGGGCCGGATGAGCCTTGGACACGCCTGGGCGCTGATTTCCTCAGCACCAGTGGGGATCATGGGGCTTTCCGATCGCGGCGGCCTGGTCAGCGGGACGCGGGCCGATATCGTCTTGATGGAAACCGGATCGCTGAAGATTGCGGCCACCATTGCAGAGGGTCGGCTGATCTATGCGGATGCGGAAATCCTGGCCCGCCTGGGATCGGTGTTTTCGACCGATGCCTTGGCAGCTGAGTGATCAGGCCGCCTTCGGTATCCCGATTTCTGACAAGATATCAGGGATTTGCGACTTGAACTTGAAAAACCCTGCCTTGGCATGGGGCCAGCTGGCTTCATCGTAGCTGCGCACGATGGGCGCGATCTTGCCCGCTTTGATCAAGGGCCAAAGCGCATCACGGGCAGGCCCGACGGGGGCAAAGGGCATCACCACACCGTCCAGCGCATTGTTGCTGACCCAGTCGTCAAAGACGGTGTCTATTTCGGCTGCCGCAACCGGACCTGTCACCGGGCCAAGCTGGTCGGCGTAGCGCGCGGCGGTGTCGGCCATGGCACTTTGGGTGAAATCCAGAACCCGGGGCGATACCTCCAGCGGGCTTCGCGACGCGGCCCCGCTGACAAAAAGCGTGGCGGCGGCGGGTCTGGTCAGCATGTGGTTCAGCGACAGGTCATCCTCGGTCACGATGATGCCGATCCGCGCGCCCGTTGGGACAGGCGCTGACACCGGCGGCGCGCGCCGTTCAGGCGGGACGGGGCCATCGAGCGGTTCGGCTTGCGTGTTCAGCTGGTATCCCGGATTGAACCGGCCTTCGGTGTATTTTGCGATGTTCGAGGCCCGCGCGATATAGTGTTTGCCGCGTGTTTGCAGCCCCGCAACCCAGCGCCAGGACAGTGTATTGGCGGCCGGATCGCCGTCAAGAAGGTGGCGCAGGAAGAAATCGGCGCCAAGCTCCCAGGGCAGCTCCAGCGTGAAAATCCAGATGGATGCAAACCACATGCGCGCATGGTTGTGCAGATAGCCGGTGTCCACCAATTCGCGCGCCCAATGGTCAAATGCCACGATCCCGGTGTCGCCCCGGCAGGCGGCTTCCCAGGTTTTGCGCATCCCGCCTTCGGTCGCGATCCGGTCCAGACCGGCATGCACGCCGCGCCGGTAGGCCGTCCAGACGCCGGGGCGCAGTTCCAGCCAGCCCTTCCAATAGGTGCGCCAAAACACCTCCTGGATGAATTTTTCGGCCGTTGAGAGCGAATAGCGCCCCAGAACGGTCGCCAAAACCTCTTCCTCGGTGATCAATCGGTGCCGGATGTAGGGCGACAGCACCGACACATGGGGGTGGCCCGGCAGGTCGTAATTGCGTTTGGAGGCATAGTCCCGGCCCGCATTTGGAACAAATGCAGTCAGCCGTGACAGGGCTTCGGTGCGGGTGGCAGGATGAGATTCACGCATGCTGCGAGAGCTAGCAGGGCATGTGCGGGGTTCAAGTCGCCGCGCGGCGCCCTATGTGTCGGGTGTCAGGTGGTGACTTGCAGCCTTCGGGGCGCAGAACTAATACTCTGGCAACACATTCGTGGGTATTCCCCCTCAGGCACGATAAGGCAGGCAGAATGCAGAACCCGGTAGACACCTATATGAACCTTGTCCCGATGGTGGTTGAACAAACCAGCCGCGGCGAACGGGCGTACGATATTTTCTCCAGGCTCTTGAAAGAGCGGATCGTTTTCGTGAACGGGCCGGTCCATGACGGAATGAGCCAGCTGATCGTGGCCCAGCTTTTGCATCTGGAGGCCGAAAATCCATCGAAGGAAATCTCAATGTATATCAACAGCCCCGGGGGCGTGGTGACCTCCGGCCTGTCGATTTACGATACAATGCAATACATCCGCCCCAAAGTCTCGACCCTGGTGATTGGTCAGGCGGCGTCGATGGGGTCGCTTCTGGCGGTCGGCGGTGAAGACGGGATGCGGTTTTCGCTGCCCAACAGCCGGATCATGGTGCACCAGCCTTCGGGCGGGTATCAGGGCCAGGCGACGGACATCATGATCCACGCCGCCGAGACCCAGAAGATCAAGGATCGTTTGATCGAGATTTACGTAAAACACACCGGTCACACGGCCAAGAAGGTCGAAGCGGACCTTGAGCGGGACTATTTCATGTCTCCAGAAGAGGCCAAAGAATGGAACCACATCGACGAAATCGTTGAAAATCGCGGCAAACCGGAAGAAGGCGCCGCGTGATAACCATGGCGCTCTTTTGGCGTTGTGCCCATGAATCGTCTGGCCTAGGTTTGGACCAAGGGCTTATTCCGGTCACATTTTTGGTGTGTAAGCCGGCCGAGCAGACCGCCGCAGGGGAATAGCGATGGCTAACAGTACAGGCGACAGCAAGAACACGCTTTATTGCTCGTTTTGCGGGAAATCGCAGCACGAAGTTCGAAAGCTGATTGCAGGACCCACGGTGTTCATCTGCGACGAATGCGTCGAGCTTTGCATGGATATCATCCGTGAAGAGACGAAGTCGGCCGGGTTGAAGTCGTCGGAAGGCGTGCCGAGCCCGAAAGAAATTTGCGATGTGCTGGACGATTATGTGATCGGTCAGGCGCATGCGAAACGGGTGTTGTCGGTGGCGGTGCACAACCACTACAAACGGTTGAACCATGCCTCGAAGTCCGGCGAGATCGAGCTGGCGAAATCGAATATCATGCTGATTGGCCCCACCGGGTGCGGCAAGACATTGTTGGCGCAGACCCTGGCGCGCATTCTCGATGTGCCGTTTACGATGGCGGATGCGACCACGCTGACGGAAGCGGGTTACGTGGGCGAGGATGTCGAGAACATCATCCTCAAATTGTTGCAGGCGTCCGAGTATAACGTCGAGCGCGCCCAACGCGGCATCGTCTATATCGACGAGGTCGATAAGATCACGCGCAAGTCCGACAACCCATCGATCACCCGGGATGTTTCGGGCGAGGGTGTCCAGCAGGCGCTTTTGAAGATCATGGAAGGCACCGTGGCGTCGGTGCCGCCACAAGGGGGTCGCAAGCATCCTCAGCAGGAATTCCTGCAGGTGGACACAACGAACATTCTGTTCATCTGTGGCGGTGCTTTTGCCGGGCTCGATAAGATCATCGCCCAGCGTGGCAAAGGCTCTGCGATGGGCTTTGGGGCCGATGTGAAGGACCCCGATGCGCGCGGCGTGGGCGAGTTGTTCACAGAACTCGAACCCGAAGACCTGTTGAAATTCGGCCTGATCCCGGAATTTGTCGGTCGTTTGCCAGTCATTGCGACGTTGACAGACCTCGACGAAGATGCCCTGGTCACGATCCTCACCCAACCCAAGAACGCCTTGGTCAAGCAGTACCAGCGTCTGTTTGAGTTGGAAGACGCGCAATTGACCTTTACCGACGATGCCCTGATGGCGATCGCCAAACGCGCGATTGAGCGCAAGACAGGGGCGCGTGGGTTGCGGTCCATCATGGAAGACATTTTGCTGGATACGATGTTCGATCTGCCTGGCATGGAAAATGTCGAAGAGGTTGTGGTGAATGAGGAATCCGTCAATGCGGGTGCCGCACCTTTGATGGCCTTTGCCGATCCCAAGAAAGACACTGCGTCGGCCAGCTGAGGCTGCTCGAAGGCGGGCAGTGCGGTGCGACGCGGTGGAAGGATTTTCGAAAATCCTTGCAACTTTCTTTGAAAGAAAGTTCTTCGTTTCGGTATGAAACGGATTTCCTCAGGGTCACCCTTTGAAAGGGATTATGCCTACACCCGGGCGGTCGTCACCGACGGCTGGGTGTTTGTTGCCGGGACAACGGGCTATGATTACGTTGCGATGTCGCTGCCCGATGCGATCGAAGATCAATGCAGAAACACTCTGCAAACAATTGAAAACGCGCTGAAAGAGGCGGGTGCGACCCTTTCGGATGTGGTCCGCTACAATGCAATCCTGCCCAACCGTGCGGATTGGCCCAAATGCGGGCCGGTGCTGCGAGAATTCTTTGGCGCGGCGCCCCCTGCGGGCACGGTGATTTTTGCCGATCTGCTCACCCCCGAGATGAAGATCGAAATCGAGGTCACGGCCCGGCTGCCGTCTTTGACCTGACAAGAGGGCCAATCGCCCAGGCCCCGAACGCGGGCCCGAGGGCGAGACCGGCGAGCATCACAGGCCAACCGAAGGCACCGGCCACCATGGGAGCCAGTTCGACAGTCACAATGGTGAGCAAAAACCCCAGAGCCGTTTGCAGTGTCAGTAGGCTGCCAGCCCATTCGGGCGGCGCGTAATCGGCGACAAGGGCGGAAAACTGTGCGCTGTCGGGGATCACGGCCATGCCCCAAAGGATGATCAGCGCCATGGTGATCGCAGGGGGGCCGCCAAAGCTGACCGCCGTTGCAACCGCCAAGATCCCGCTGGCGATCATCGAGCCTCGTGCGACGTCCGCCTTGCCAAGCCGGTCGGCCAATCCTCCCGCCCAGACGCATATCGGCGCGCCGGCCGCGATGGCCAGAAAGGCGGTGAGTTTCCCCAAGGCCACAGGCGCGCTGGCGCCGGCAAGCGTGTAGGACGCTGTGGCGGCAATCGCGATCCAGGCCCAGAAGACGTAAAGCTCCCACATATGGCCCAGATACCCGAGGTACGCGCTGCGAATTTTTGGGTCGCTGACGGCCAGGCGCATCGCGGCGGGCTGAAAGCCCAATGCCTTTCGATGCCCAGGGCCCAGCTTTGTGAACAGCGCCAACCCCGCCCCAAGGGCTGCCACCAATGAGGCCACCGCGATCGTGCTGCGCCAGTCCGCACCCCCAAGCCAGGCCAGGCCATAGGGAATGGATTTGCCAAAGGTCAGCGCGCCGACCAGGGCGCCCACCAGCAAACCGCGATCTTTTGTGCCCCAACCAACCGCGATTTTCATCCCCACCGGGTAGACGCCTGCCATCAACATGCCTGTCAAAAACCGCAAGGCAACGGCTGCGTCACTGCCCAGGTCCACCACCAGCAACAGTGCGTTGGTGCCCGCCGAGCCGAAGGCTGCCAACGCGAACAGGCCGCGGGGATCCACACGGTCCGCCAACCCGCTGATCGCAATACCCAAAGCGCCTGTGACAAATCCCGCCTGCACGGCGGAGGACAGCGCCGATTGGCGCGCTGCCGACAAGCCAAGTTCGGCCACCAGGTCCGGCAGAATCGCGGCCGTCATAAACCACAAACACATGCCCGCCGCACAGGCGATCAACAGAAAGGTAAGCGTTCTGGCCTTATCACTCATCGGTCCGTTCTGGACTGTCGGCGCACCGACTGCCATACACGTTTTCGAGCGAATTCGGAGAACCGCGATGGGCGTTCTGAACACATTGCTGCGTGCCGTGACCTGGTGGAACGGGTCGACGATTGGCACGTCGCTTTTCACTGCGCGCAAAGGTGTGCGGGTCGGCGAAGACGACGCGGGCAACACGTTCTATGAAACCCGCGACGGCAAACGCCGCTGGGTGATCTTCAATGGCGAGGCCGAAGCCAGCCGCGTCGGTCCAGACTGGCACGGGTGGCTGCACCACACCTTCGCCGCGCCGCCAACAAAGGATCCCGTGGCGCGCAAGGCCTGGGAAAAGCCGCATCAGGAAAACCTGACCGGCACGGCGTTGGCTTACGCCCCGGCAGGCTCGATCCGCAAATCGACCCCCGACGAACGGCGCGACTACGACGCCTGGACCCCGGAGTAGACGCATGTCGAATTCGGCCACCGAAGTTGTCGCAGGCGGGCTGGTTCTTGCCGCAGCGGCAGGGTTTTTGATCTATGCCACCCAGTTTGCCGATCTTGGCGGGGGCGGCACAGGCACGTATGAGCTTTCGGCCTCGTTCCGGTCGGTCGAAGGGGTGGGTGTGGGCACCGATGTTCGGCTGGGCGGCGTGAAGGTTGGCACGGTCACGGCCCTTGATCTGAACCCCGAAACCTTCCGCGCAGAAACCATGATTGCCATCGATGACGAGATAATCCTGCCCGATGACACGTCGGTCCTGATTTCATCAGAGGGGCTTCTTGGCGGGTCTTTCGTGGAACTCCTGCCGGGGGGATCGCCGTTCAATATCGATCCGGGCGGCGAAATCCTTGATACACAAAGCTCGGTCAGCCTGATCCAGCTTTTGTTGCGGTTTGTGTCGGGGACAGCTGAATGAGATGGGCCTTGATGCTGGCCGCCTTGGGTGCGGGGCCGGTGTTTGCCCAGGGCACGGTGGGCGAGATTGCCCCCGAAGACGTCCCCAACGGCTTTGTTGAAACGATTGAGCCTGATCCCAACGTGATCGTGTCGCCGCTGACAGGTGAAGTCATTACGCTGGACGGACCGTCTGCTGCGACCCCGCGTGTGCGCGTGAAGGCGGGCACGGGCGCGGTGTTGCGGTGGCTCGACAAAGTGTCTGGTGATGTGCGCGACATCGAATTGGCGCCCGGTGAGGTGCAAAGGCTCGGCCCATTAGAGGTTGCCCTTGGCGAATGCCGCTACCCCGAAGCGAACGCGTCCGGTGACGCCTATGCCTGGGTCGACATCCGGTCGGTCGGGCGTGAGGAGACTGACTTTTCGGGCTGGATGTTGGCCTCAAGCCCGGCGCTGTCGGCGCTCGATCATCCGCGCTACGACGTCTGGGTCATCCGCTGCACCACCGCTTGAGCGTCATCCAGCGCGCCGGGGGTTGGAAAATCCGCCGGCACGGGCAAAGCTTCGTTCAAGCGCGATTTATACGCCGCGCGCGGGATTTCGACCGCGCCAAGGGTGGCCAGATGCGCTGTCAGAAACTGCACATCAAACAGCTGGAAGCGCCCGCGCATCAACGCGTCCACCAGCCAGGCCAGGGCGGCTTTTGACCCGTCGGTTGCCGCAGAAAACATGCTTTCGCCGAAAAATGCCCCACCAAGGCGCACACCGAAAACGCCGCCGGCCAGCGCGCCATCCTGCCAGACTTCGACCGAATGAGCTTGACTGGTCTCGGCCAGGTCAAGGTAAAGATCGAACAGCGTGGGGTTGATCCAGGTTTCATCGCGGGCCGCACAGGCATTCAGAACCTCGGCAAAGCTCGTGTCCGCGGTGGCGGTGAATTGACCCGATCGCATGCGCCGGGCCAAGGAGCGTGACATGTGAAACCCGCCCAGGGGCATGATCCCGCGGTGTCGCGGATCGACCCAGAACAGATCAGGGTCGTCGCGGTGTTCGGCCATCGGGAAAATCCCGGTGGCGTAGCCTCGAAGCAGCATCGCTGATGTGAGGCGCGGCTCAGACATCGCTAGCCCAGGTTCGTCTCAAGCCAGCGCTCGAGCCAATGAATGTCGTAATTCCCGGTCAGAATATCGTCTTCTGCCAGCAAAGCGGCAAACAAAGGAACGGTCGTGTCGATCCCGTCGACCACCAATTCGCCAAGTGCCCGGGACAACCGCGCCAAGGCTTCGGGGCGGTCGCGGCCGTGAACGATGAGTTTGCCGATCAGGCTGTCGTAGTAAGGCGGGATCGAATAGCCCGCGTAAATCGCGGAATCCATGCGCACGCCAAGCCCGCCGGGGGCATGGTATTGCGTGATCCGACCGGGCGAGGGCGTGAAGCCGGGCAGCTTTTCTGCGTTCAGGCGAACCTCGATCGCGTGGCCGTTCACGACCAGATCGTCCTGGACAAACGACAACGGCAGCCCGGCGGCGACGCGGATTTGTTCGCGCACCAGATCGACGCCGAAAATCGCTTCGGTCACCGGGTGTTCCACCTGCAAACGTGTGTTCATTTCGATGAAGTAGAAGTCGCCGTTTTCGTACAGAAACTCGATCGTGCCTGCGCCGGCATAGCCGATCTTGGCCACGGCTTCGGCACAGGTCTTGCCGATTTCGGCGCGGATTTCGGGGCTGATTGCGGGGCCGGGGGCCTCTTCGAAAACCTTCTGATGGCGCCGTTGCAGCGAACAATCGCGCTCGCCCAGATGCACCGCCCCGCCTTTGCCGTCGCCGAAGACCTGAATTTCGATGTGGCGCGGCGTACCAAGGTATTTCTCGATATAGACCTCGTCATTGCCGAAAGCGGTCTTGGCTTCGGACCGGGCTGTTTGAAATGCGCTGTCGATCTCATCAGCGGAGCGCGCCAGTTTCATGCCCCGTCCACCGCCGCCTGCTGTGGCCTTGATGATGACCGGATAGCCGATGTCGCCGCCCACTTTTCGGGCCTCTTCAAGGGTTGCAACCCCGCCGTCAGAGCCCGGCACACAGGGCACGCCCAGCGTCTTCATGGTTTCCTTGGCGGTGATCTTGTCGCCCATGATGCGAATATGTTCCGCGCGGGGCCCGATGAAGGTCAGTTGATGGTCCTCGACCGCCTGCACGAAGGCCGCATTTTCGGACAAAAAGCCGTAGCCGGGGTGGATCGCCTGGGCGCCGGTAATCTCGCAAGCCGAAATGATCGCGGGCATCGACAGATAGCTGTCAAGCGAGGCAGGCGCCCCGATGCACACGCTTTCGTCGGCCATACGCACATGCATCGCGTCAGAATCAGCGGTGGAATGAACCGCCACGGTGCCAATACCCATTTCGCGCGCAGCCCGGATGACGCGCAGGGCGATCTCGCCGCGGTTGGCGATCAGGATCTTGTCGAACATCAGCGCTACTCGACGATCATCAAAGGTGCGCCAAACTCAACCGGGGCGCCGTCCTCGACGAGCACGCGTTTGAGCGTGCCTGAGGTTTTGGCGTGGATGTGGTTCATCGTTTTCATCGCTTCGACGATCAAAAGCGTCTGACCTTCCGACACCGTGTCGCCCACCTTGACGAAGGCTGGCGCGTCGGGTTCGGGCGAAAGATACGCCGTGCCGACCATGGGCGAGGTGACGGCCCCGGGATGGGCGGCAGGGTCTTCCGGTGTCGCGGCGGGCTCGGCGGCGACCGCCGCAGGGGCCGCAGCCGGTGCGGCCGCCGGGACAGCGACCTGTACCGGGGCCGCGGGTGCGGCGGTACGGCTGACGCGCACGGTCAGGCTGTCGTCTTCGGCGTAGTCGCGTTTGACCTCGACCTCTGACAGATCGTGTTCGCGCAAGAGTGCCGCGAGTGATTTTATAAAGGCGACGTCTGCGTCATGCGTCGGGTTGCTCATCTCGTCCCCAGTCCGTTTTCCTTGGCCCGTTTGTGTTCGGCCCGGTTGTGTTTGGACTGGGTTATACGCCCGGTTTGACGCAAGGAAAAGGACTGAGCACGCGTTGTCGTCAGTTGGACCGCCGGTTGCGGCGCTCGCTGCTGAATTAAGCCTCAACGCCGGGTGGCACCGAGCCGGTCTGCCCCGGTTCAGACGCTGTCGCCGGTGCCGTTTGTGATCCCGGCAGCGGGGCCTGAGCGGACCCCGGTTGGGCCGCCTCAGGATCAGGCCTGGCCTCAGGAGGGGTCGGGCGCGACGCCTCGGGAAGGGGGCGGCCGGGCGTCTGGGTGTCACCTTCGGGTGCAGATGTCGTTTGCGGTTCAAGCGCAGGTTCAGGCACAGGTTCAGGCGTAGGCTTTGGGTCTGGTGCCGGACCATCTGCGGCCAGCGCGCGCGCTTTTTCCAGCACCGACCAGTCAAAGGTGGGCGGCGGGCCAGCCGGCGTGGCCGCATCCGGCGTCACCGCTTGCTGGGCCAGTGTTTCGGACGCCAGACGCGACGGCTCGACAAGGCGAGCCTCCTCGTTGCGCTCATTCTGGGGCAATGCGCGGGTGTCTGCAGATTGCCGCGCGGGATCGACGATCTGCGCGGTGTCCGCTTTGACAGCCGAACGGTCGTCGCCTTTGGTGCCGGATGTTGCAGTAGGGGTCGCTTGCGTTTGGGGACCTTGTTGCAGGTCCGCGCCGGGACGAACCGGCATCGATGGTGCCGTCGGACCTGAGGGAATCATTTTTTAAGCTCCGATACATGGAGCCCCCAACCGACCCCCGTTTATGCGCAAGGCCCTAACGTGGCGTTAAGGCGCGCCGGAAAAAATCTTCAAGAAATGCGGCCGCTTCGGTGAAGCGTTGCTCTTCTGTGCGCCCCAGGATGCCTTCGATCTGAACGGCAAAATCCGCGTAATGCTGGGTGGTCGCCCAGATCGAAAAGATCAAATGGTGTGGGTCCATCGGCGCAAGCGCGCCCGCGTCCATCCAGCGTTGGAACACTGCGGCTTGCCGGTTGACCAGGTTCTTCAGGTTGCCCTCGATTTCGTCCGAAATATGCGGCGCCCCTTGCAGAACCTCATTGGCAAACAGCCGGCTTTCGCGGGGCATATCGCGCGACATCTCAAGCTTGGTCTGCACGTAGGTCAAGATTTGCTCAATCGGGTCGCCGCCCGCATCGATCGCGGTCATGGGGGCAAGCCACAGGTCCAGAACCGTTTCCATCAAGGTGCGGTGGATCGCTTCCTTGGACGAAAAATAGTACAGCAGATTGGGCTTGGACAGTCCGGCTTCGGCGGCAATCGCATCGAGTGTGGCCCCTTTGAAACCTTCGGCAGAGAACACCTCTAACGCGCCTGCCAGGATCGCATCCTGATTTTTCTGCTGAATCCGTGTGCGTGGTTTGTCCACTGCTGCCCGCCCCGCTGCCGTACCCGGTGAAGTTCTTGACTGCCCTTTGCGCTCTGCTAGCGTGAAGCTGACCGTTTGGTCAAGAAACGGTGTGGGGATGAGGGTTTTTGGCAGCAGTTGTTCGCGACACGTCCGAGATGGTGCGCCAGATGGCGCCGGTCCTGAAGCCGGGGCGATTTGCCTTTCGCACCGTCACAACAGCGCCGGGCAATGCCGTTGCAACCTTTGTCGAAGACGAAGGCTTGTCCGTTCTGGTGCCTGCAGAGGCGGGCGAGACGGCGTTCTGCCAGATCACACTGCAGGTGCATTCGGCCCTCGACGGGGTCGGCTTGACCGCCGCGGTCGCCACGGCCCTGACGGATGAGAACATCCCGGCCAATGTCGTGGCCGCGCACCACCACGACCATGTCTTCGTGCCCGAAACGATGGCCGCACGGGCCTTGAGCACACTGAAATCACTCGCAGCGAGGGAAGGCTGACATGGCCGCACCAGGCGAAAACCTTCGGATCAACGGCGAACGGCTGTGGGACAGCCTGATGGACATGGCCAAGATCGGCCCCGGCATCGCGGGCGGCAACAACCGCCAGACCGTGACCGATGAAGACGCCGAAGGCCGTGCATTGTTCCAATCTTGGTGCGAAGCCGCCGGGATGACCATGGGCGTCGACGCAATCGGCAATATGTTCGCCCGCCGCGAAGGCACCGACCCCGATGCCTTGCCGGTCTATGTGGGCAGCCATCTGGACACGCAGCCCACGGGCGGAAAATACGACGGCGTGCTGGGCGTGCTGTCGGGGTTGGAGATTATCCGCACGCTCAACGACCTTGATATCAAGACCGAACACCCGATCGTCGTGACGAACTGGACCAATGAAGAAGGCACGCGGTTTGCGCCCGCGATGCTGGCGTCAGGCGTGTTTGCGGGGCTGCATGATCTGGGCTGGGCCTATGCGCGCGAGGATGCCGACGGGAAAAAGTTCGGCGATGAGCTGGACCGCATCGGCTGGAAGGGCGACGAAATAGTCGGCGACCGGAAGATGCATGCGTTTTTCGAGTTGCACATCGAACAGGGCCCGATCCTCGAAGCCGAAGGCAAAGACATCGGCGTGGTCACCCATGGCCAGGGCCTGTCCTGGACCCAGGTGACCGTCACCGGCAAGGATGCCCATACCGGATCGACGCCGATGCCGATGCGCAAGAACGCCGGGCTCGGCATGGCGCGGATGCTGACGCTGGTCGATGAGATCGCGTTGTCCCATGCGCCCGATGCCGTGGGCGCCGCAGGGCACATCGATGTGTTCCCGAACTCGCGCAATGTGATCCCGGGGCGCGTGGTGTTCACGGTGGATTTCCGGTCGCCCAACCTGGCGGTGATCGAGGATATGGAACAGCGGTTTCAGCTCGGCGCAAAGTCCATCGCCGCCGAGATGGGGCTGGAGGTGGACTTTGAGAAGGTCGGCGGGTTTGATCCCGTCACCTTTGACGAGGGCTGCGTGACAGCTGTGCGCGAGGCGGCCGAACGTTTGGGCTATTCGCATCGCAACATCATCTCAGGTGCGGGCCACGACGCCTGCTGGATCAACCGGGTGGCCCCGACCGCGATGGTGATGTGCCCCTGCGTGGACGGACTTTCGCACAACGAGGCCGAGGAGATTTCCCCTGAATGGGCGCGGGCGGGGACGGATGTGTTGTTCCACGCGGTCGTGGAAACCGCAGGGATCGTGGAGTGAGCGAAGAGGGGCGCTGCCCCGCCGCCTGCGGCGGCCCCCGGAGTATTTTCACCAGGATGAAGGCGCCCCGGTGGCGCAGCAGGAGAGAGCCATGAGCAAAGTCATCAAAAACGGCACCATCGTCACGGCAGACCTGACCTATCAGGCCGATGTCGCGATCGAGAACGGCGTGATCACCGAGATCGGGCCAGATCTGGCGGGCGATGAAGTGCTGGACGCGACCGGCTGCTATGTGATGCCCGGCGGGATCGACCCGCACACGCACCTAGAGATGCCGTTCATGGGGACTTACTCGTCGGATGATTTTGAATCCGGCACCCGCGCCGCGCTGTCGGGCGGCACCACGATGGTCGTCGATTTCGCACTGCCCGCGCCAGGCCAAGGGCTCATGGACGCGATCCAGATGTGGGACAATAAATCGGGCCGCGCATCGTGTGATTACAGTTTCCACATGGCGATCACCTGGTGGGGCGAGCAGGTGTTTGAAGAGATGGCAACGGTCGTCAAAGACCGCGGGATCAACACGTTCAAGCATTTCATGGCCTATAAAGGGGCCCTGATGGTGCAAGACGATGAGATGTTCGCGTCTTTCCAGCGCTGCGCCGAACTGGGGGCAATCCCGCTGGTGCATGCCGAAAACGGCGATGTGGTTGCGGACCTGTCGGCGAAGCTTTTGGCCGAAGGCAACAACGGCCCCGAGGCGCACGCCTATTCGCGGCCTCCCGAGGTTGAAGGCGAGGCGACGAACCGCGCGATCATGATCGCGGACATGGCCGGGGTGCCGTTGTACGTCGTCCATGTGTCGTCCGAAGATGCCCATGAGGCGATCCGGCGGGCGCGGTCGTTGGGCAAGCGGGTCTGGGGCGAGCCCTTGATCCAGCATCTGACGCTCGATGACAGCGAATACTGCCATCCCGATTGGGACCATGCCGCGCGCCGGGTGATGTCGCCGCCGTTTCGCGACAAAAAGCACCAAGATAACCTGTGGGCCGGGCTGCAATCGGGGTCTTTGAGCGTGGTTGCCACCGACCATTGCGCCTTTACGACCGAGCAGAAACGGTTTGGCGTGGGCGATTTCACCAAGATCCCCAATGGCACCGGGGGCCTGGAAGACCGGATGCCGATGCTCTGGACCCACGGCGTGGCGACGGGACGGTTGACGATGAACGAGTTTGTGGCCGTGACGTCCACCAATATCGCGAAGGTCTTGAACATCTATCCCACCAAGGGCGCCGTACTGGTCGGCGCGGATGCCGATCTGGTGGTTTGGGACCCCGAAAAGGAAAAAACGATCACGGCAGGCGCGCAGCAATCTGCCATTGATTACAATGTGTTCGAAGGCAAGCACATCAAAGGACTACCGCGGTATACCCTGACGCGCGGGATGGTCGCGGTGAACGACGGCGCGGTCCAAACCCAGGAAGGGCACGGCAAATTCGTCAAACGCCCACCCGCGATGCCGGTGACCAAAGCGCTGTCGACCTGGAAGGCATTGACCGCACCGCGCAAAGTGGAGCGCAGCGGCATTCCAGCGACGGGGGTCTAGGGCGTGGCCCCGAAAAAATGAGCCAAGAGAGTGTTGTCAAAGCCAAAAACCTGGACCTGACGTTTCAGACAAACGATGGGCCGGTGCATGCCTTGAAAGGCGTCGATCTGCAGATCGGGGCTGGAGAATTCGTTTCTTTCATCGGGCCATCAGGCTGCGGCAAGACCACGTTTCTGCGCTGTGTCGCGGCCCTGGAACACCCAACTGGCGGGACGCTGTCGGTCAACGGTATGAGCGCCGATGAAGCGCGGCGCGCGCGGGCTTACGGCTATGTGTTTCAGGCCGCCGGGCTCTACCCCTGGCGGACGATTGCAGGCAACATAAAACTGCCGCTGGAGATCATGGGATACACCAAATCCGACCAGGAAAAACGTGTGAAAAACGTGCTGCAACTTGTTGATCTTGAAGGGTTTGACAAGAAGTTTCCCTGGCAGTTGTCAGGCGGGATGCAGCAGCGCGCGTCGATCGCGCGGGCCTTGGCGTTTGATGCCGACGTCCTGTTGATGGATGAGCCGTTTGGCGCTTTGGATGAGATCGTGCGGGATCGTTTGAACGAGGAGCTTCTGGCGCTGTGGGCGCGCACCAAAAAGACGACGCTGTTTGTCACCCACTCGATCCCGGAAGCCGTTTATTTATCTACGAAAATCGTGGTGATGAGCCCGCGTCCGGGCCGGATCACCGATATCATCGACAGCCCGCTGCCCGCCGAGCGCCCTTTGGACATTCGTGACAGCAAGGCCTTTATCGAGGTGGCAGGCCGGGTGCGCGACGGGCTGCGCGCGGGTCATGGAGACGTGCTGTGAGCGGGGCTTTTGTACAATTTGTACGGTTTGAAACCTGCGATTTCGCAATTTGTACAAAGCGGCGCCCTGCTTTTTGGGGGGCTGGGGGCGCTGCCCCCGCGCTGCGCGCTCCCCCGGGATATTTCCGGGGAGATGAAGGACAAAACCCTGCGCCGGGATGGGCGCCGGCATGATCCGGCGGGTCATCTTTTGGACATCCGCGGCGGGCGCGCTGTTGGGTGCAGGTGTGTCAGGGCTGATCGCGCTGGCGGCCCGGTCAGACTTTCGGTTTCGCGGATGCGGCGAGATTGCGCGGGCGGACTGGCCGCAGACTGCGAATTGTGCCGATGGCTGGTTTGGCATGGTGGCGTTCGGCGGGGCCGCGGTTGTTCTGGCGGTCCTGGCGGGATGGATGGTGTGGAGGGGATATGCGTAACCTGATCCCCGTCCTGACCGTCACCACGGTGATCCTTGCCATCTGGTATGCGGCCTGCGTGCCGATGAACATCCACGGCACAGTGAACCTGGCGCGCCAGCACGGGTTTGAAGCCCAGCCCGAGGGGCGGCGCGCGCGCCAGCAAACCGGCGCCTTTGAGCTGGCCGCGATGAACACGCAAGCGATCCCCTTTGTTTGGTCCGAGGACAAGCCGCGCCTGCCGGCCCCCCATCAGGTGGTCGCCGAACTGGCCAAAGGCACGCTGAGCGTCGCGCCCACCGACAAGCGCAGCCTGGTGTTTCATGCCTGGGCCACGCTGTCGGCGACCTTTGTGGGCTTTTTGATCGGCACGCTGGCGGGGATCGCCCTGGCGGTGGGGATTGTCCACAACCGGGCGATGGACATGTCGGTGATGCCCTGGGCGATTGCGTCCCAGACCATTCCGATCCTCGCGATCGCGCCGATGGTGATTGTGGTGCTGGCCAGTATCGGGTTGACGGGGCTTTTGCCCAAGGCCGTGATCTCGGCCTATTTGTCATTCTTTCCAGTGGTCGTGGGCATGGTGAAAGGCCTGCGCAGCCCCGACGCGATGCAGCTGGATCTTCTAAGGACCTATAGTGCCAGCCAGACGGAGACGTTTTTCAAGCTGCGCCTGCCGGCGTCGATGCCCTATCTTTTCGCCTCTCTCAAGATCGGGGCGGCCGCGTCGCTGGTGGGCGCGATTGTGGGCGAACTGCCGTCGGGCGGCGGGGAAGGTCTTGGCGCGCGGCTGTTGGCGGGCACCTATTATGGGCAGACCATTCAGATCTGGGCGGCGCTGTTCATGGCCGCGATCGTGGCAGCGGGGTTTGTCGCACTTTTGGGATGGGCCGAACGCGGGGTTCTCAAACGGATGGGGATCGCGCGGTGAGCGGGCCGGGGGACATGCGTATTTTGGCCAGGGTGAAGGGGCGCGGTTTGCGCCCAGAGATGTTCACGTTGGTGCTGGCGGTGGTGGCGGTGGCCGCTGGTGGGCTGGCCGATTGGCGGCTGGGCGCGGTCCTTGCGCTGTGGTTTGGCGCCTGGTGGGTGAATGCGCAACTGGCGCGCGGGCGCGGGGCGGCAGCACCCTATGTGGTGCCGGTGCTGTTTGGGGTCACGCTTTTGGGTTTATGGGAGGTTGTGGTCACCTTGTGGGATGTGCCCTTGGTGATCCTGCCGGCGCCATCGGACATTTGGGCGAAGATCACCACGTCGACGCATATTCTATGGGCCGATTTCCACCAGACCTTCATCAAAGGCGCGTTGCCAGGCTATGGGCTGGGCTGCGCGGCGGGGATCGGCGTTGGCATTCTGGCCGACCGGTTCGGGGTGTTGCGACGGGGGCTCTTGCCGGTCGGCAATTTCATGGCCGCTTTGCCGATTGTGGGAACCGCGCCGATTTTCGTGATGTGGTTCGGCTTTGGCTGGCAGTCGAAAGCGGCGGTGGTGTTCACCATGGTGTTTTTCCCCGTGCTGGTGAACACGGTGGCCGGTTTGCGCGCGGCCAGCAAAGAGCAGCGCGATCTGATGGCGACATATGGCGCGGGCCATGGTGCGACGTTGTGGAAACTGAAGCTGCCCGCCGCGATGCCGTTTGTTTTCAATGGGCTGAAGATTGCATCGACGCTGGCGTTAATCGGTGCAATCGTGGCCGAATTCTTCGGCTCGCCCATCGTTGGCATGGGTTTTCGGATATCGACTTCCGTTGGGCAACTGGCATTGGATATGGTTTGGGCTGAAATCGCGGTCGCGGCTGTCGCAGGGTCCCTGTTTTACGGCGCGGTCGCATTCGGGGAACGGTGGGTGACGTTTTGGCACCCATCGCAAAGAGGACGACTTTAACCACTGGGGAGTACCTAACGATGAGAACTTTGTATGCAGGCGCCTTGGCGCTGACGATGTCGGCTGGTCCGGCGCTGGCGGGTGGGCATCTTGAAAGCCTGACCTTGCAGTTGAAATGGGTCACGCAGGCGCAGTTTGCGGGCTATTTCGTGGCCAAGGACAAGGGCTTTTACGAAGCCGAGGGGCTGGACGTCACGATCAACCCCGGGGGGCCGGACATCGCGCCCGAACAGGTCATCGCGGGCGGCGGTGCTGATGTGATCACGACCTGGATGGCGGCCGGTCTGGCCGCACGCGAACGCGGTGTGCCGCTGGTGAACATCGCCCAGCCGTTCAAGCAGGGCGGCTTGCAGGTGAACTGCCTGAAGGAAAACGGGATTGAAACGACTGCAGATTTCCCGGGCAAGACCATGGGCGTGTGGTTCTTTGGCAATGAATATCCGTTTTATGCCTGGATGGCATCGCTGGGCATTGAAACGGACGGCGCCGATGACAACGGCGTCACCGTGATCAAGCAGGCGTTTTCGGCCGATCCGTTGTTGCAAGGCCAGGCCGATTGCATTTCGACCATGACCTACAACGAGTACCGCCAGATCCTGCAGGGGGGCATCACCGAGGACGAACTGGTCACGTTCAACTACCTGCAAGAGGGGTTCGGGATGATGGAAGACGGGCTTTATGTGATGGAAGACCGGCTTGCTGATCCTGAATTCAAGGACCAGATGGTGCGCTTCGTCAAAGCCTCAATGGAGGGGTGGAAATACGCAGAAGCCAACCCCGAAGAAGCCGCGCAGATTGTCTTGGACAACGACGCGACCGGGGCGCAGACGCTGGATCATCAGGTTTACATGATGGGCGAGGTTGCCAAGCTGACGGCAGGGTCGACCGGCGCATTGGACCCGGCCGACTACGAGCAGACCGTGGCGACGCTGTTGTCGGCCGTGAGCCCTGACAACCCGGCGATCACGGTGGAACCCACCGGCGCCTGGACCCATGACATCACCGATCTTGCGCTAGAGTAACGTCGTTCACAGACCCATTCACAGGCCTCGCACCCCGGTGCGGGGCCTTTTTTTCGCGCAAATGCCGCAAGTTGTGGCGTTTGGGCGACGGGCGGGGGCGAAAAATACATTCAAGTTTATCCACAGGCAGACAGGGCCGGGTCGGCTGTGCTAGCGGATGCGCGGGGGATATCCACACACCGGCTCGCCGGTGAATGAGATAAGAGGCAGTGATGTCCTACCTGGTTGCGAGGCTTTTCGACGTTGATCCCAAAGGCGCCAAGCGCCGCGTGTCCTATTCGGCCCAATGGCGGTCGTGGTGGAAGCGCGCCCTCTGATCACAAAAAAATAACTTGTGAAAATGCGGCCTGCGTGACCTATTTCACAGACGGGTGGGGCATTCATTGTTAGCCTCTTCCGTAGATCGACGCTGGGGGCTTCAGTCGAGATCCTGAAATTTTAAGGTGCCGTATTTGTTTAGGGCGTTCTGAGTGGCCGGTTTTTCCGGTTTTTGCACTGGTTCAGGATTTGCAAGTTTCCTTCATGTTTCGGTCGGTCCGGCGAGATTTCCGGATCCCCATGGGATGCAGTCTGTTCGCATCCAACCCCTCGTGTGCTGCCGCCGGTCCCCCCAAGGCCGGCGGCATTTACGTTTGTGGGGTGGGCTTGCATATTTGAGTGGGTCAGGGGGCGCTGCCCCCGGCCTTCGGCCCCCCCGGAGTATTTCTGCCAGGATGAAGGCGCGCCGGTTTGGCCCCGTGGTTTTGGCTGGGGATTAGGATTTCTTGCAGTAGAACAGCGCGATGTAGGGCGGCATGTTGGGGTGGGGTCGGTTTCCGCCTGCAGAGACTGTTTCTTCGTTACGGATTGTTGAGACGACACCGCGATTTAGATTGCCCTCGGCGAGCAAAAAACCGCTGTGCTTTCCATTGTTTTCAAGAGTATGCGTATGCGAAGGCATCTGGTCTTCTAACAACGTCACCTCTGCTGCACCCCCATGATCGCGGTATTTGTATTGAGGCGGCGGATCCCGAAGCAACTCGTCATCAATTCCAAATGCGGCTCCGACAACCGTGCGTCCCTGTGAAGGTGCAAAAGGTGTCCAGGGAGCTGGGCAGCCGCCTGGAAGATCGAACGCCATTACTGCTCCGGTAGGTAGCGCTGCTGTCGTTGCAATCTGTTCTCTCAGTGATGCGTTTTGGAGTACCGCATCAACAACGTTCGCCCGAGATGAATCGATCTCTGCGGCCAGGGCCTTAGCCTCATCCAGTGCGGAGCTAAGTGCCCTTAGCTCTCGAAGCTGGTTTTCGGCATCTAATAGTGCAGCATTTAATGCTGCACTGAGCCTATCCGAGGACAAAAGTGCGTCGGTCACACTATCTGTGTTTGCAGCCACCCTTTCAGTTAAAGCGGCGTTGTCGTCAATTGCTTGCTTCGCCTCAGTCAATCTCTTTTCTAGCTCGGTTTCTAATTCCTGAGCGGCACTTAAGTTGCCTTCGGCTTCCCCCAGAGTGACCCGCGCTTCTTCCAGAGCCGACTGTGCCCCTTCCACAGCCGTACCAACACTGACCCGCCCTTCTACAACCCTTTCGATTGACTCAGACAGAAATTTCAGCTCAGCATCCAAGGCCTTACCACGTTCTTCACGTCGAGCATCCACGTCTTCAGTAAAAGCGTCAATCCGAGCATTTGCCAGGCTCTCAACGTAAGAAGAAAGCCCAGTGTAGGCAAAAGTCAGTATCGCAGCAATTGATACACCTCCGACTGCTGCAATTGCTTGGAGTCGCTTCGAAGCTGTCTGGTCCCTTCTGGCAAACTCGTCGTCAATTGATTTAGTTGTTTCGTTTCGAACGTTTGCTTGCCAGTGTTCAGCGCGCTCATCCATATAGCGCTTAATTTCTTGAATACTCTCTTTTTCAAGTGCCATTTTAAACGATCCGCTTTGCGAGTTTGATTTAACTCAAATAGAGTTACTTGAGATGCGTAGGCGACTATCAATTGAGTTCTCCACCACAGCGCATATGCCCCCCGGACAAAATGTGACAGAGGTGCGGCGGTCTTGTCTAGTCTGCGCGCTTTGGCGCCGGGGGGCCGGCGCCGCGCAGGGAGTTTCGGCGCTTAAGCCTTGTTCATCCGGTTTTCGATCAGATCATCGACCACTTCGGGTTCCGCCAGGGTGGAGGTATCGCCAAGGGCGCCAAAGTCATCCTCGGCGATCTTGCGCAAAATCCGCCGCATGATCTTGCCCGAGCGGGTCTTTGGCAGGCCCGGCGCCCATTGGATGAGATCTGGCTTGGCAATCGGCCCGATGTCCTTGCGGACCCAGGTTTCAAGGTCTTTGCGCAACTCTTCTGTCGCCTCGACCCCGTTCATCAGGGTGACATAGGCATAGATGCCCTGGCCCTTGATCGGGTGGGGGTAGCCGACGACGGCGGCCTCGGCCACGGTTTCATGGGCGACAAGTGAGCTTTCAACCTCGGCCGTGCCCATCCGGTGGCCCGAGACGTTGATCACGTCGTCGACCCGGCCGGTGATCCAATAATAGCCATCCGCGTCGCGGCGGCAGCCATCGCCGGTGAAGTAGTAGTTTTCGTAGTCGGAGAAATAGGTTTTCTCGAACCGGTCATGGTCGCCCCAGACCGTGCGCATCTGCGCCGGCCAGCTGGCTTTCATACATAGAACCCCTTCGGCGGCGGTGTCGTGGATTTCTTCGCCCGTGGTCGGTTCCAAGATCACCGGTTCGATGCCGAAAAACGGCACGGTGGCCGACCCCGGTTTGGTGGGGATCGCGCCGGGCAGGGGGGTGAGAAGATGCCCGCCCGTTTCGGTTTGCCACCAGGTGTCGACGATGGGGCAGCGGCCGCCGCCGACGATATCGTTGTACCAGTTCCAGGCTTCGGGGTTGATCGGTTCGCCCACGGTCCCGAGGACCTTGATGGACGACAGATCGTATTTGGTCACGAACTCAGGGCCCTTGCCCATTAGTGCACGGATCGCGGTAGGCGCGGTGTAGAATTGCGCCACCTTGTGCTTTTCGCAGACGGCCCAGAAGCGGCCCGCGTCAGGGTAGGTCGGCACGCCTTCGAACATCACGGTTGTGGCCCCGTTCGCCAGCGGCCCGTAGACGATGTAGCTGTGGCCGGTGACCCAGCCCACGTCCGCAGTGCACCAGAAGACATCGCCGTCGTGGTAGTCGAAGACGTATTCCTGGGTCATCGAAGCATAGACGATATAGCCGCCGGTGGTGTGCACCACGCCTTTGGGTTTGCCGGTGGAGCCTGAGGTGTAGAGGATAAACAGCTCATCCTCGGCGTTCATTTCTTCGACCGGGCAGTCGTCGGACACATTGGCGGCCAGCTCGTGCAGCCAGTAATCGCGGTCGGCCACCCAGGCGACCTGCTGGCCGGTGCGCTGGACCACCAGCACCTTGGGGTCTTCGGCGGAATGCACCAGCGCCTGATTGACGTTGTCTTTGAGGTTTGTGACCCGGCCCCCGCGCGGCGCGCCGTCGGCGGTGACCACAACCTTGGCCGCGCAGCCATCGACCCGGTTGGCCAGCGCGTCGGGCGAAAAGCCGGCAAACACAATCGAATGGATCGCACCGATGCGCGCGCAGGCCAGCATCGCATAGGCGGCTTCGGGGATCATCGGCATGTACAAGATCACCCGGTCGCCTTTGCCGACGCCAAGCTCTTTGAGGACATTGGCAAAACGGCAAACCTCCGCGTGGAGGTCGCGGTAGGTGATGTGCTTTGCGTCATCGTCCGGGCTGTCGGGTTCCCAGATGATGGCGGTCTGATCGCCCCGGGTCGCCAGATGCCGGTCGATGCAATTGGCCGCGACATTCAGCGTGCCGTCTTCGAACCATTTGATCGAGACATTGCCGGGCGCATAAGAGACATTCGAGACCTTGGTGAAGGGTTTGATCCAGTCGATCCGTTTGCCATGCTCGGCCCAGAACGCATCGGGGTCGGCGACGGACGCGGCGTACATGTCGTCGTATGTGGCCTTGTCGATCTTGGCGGTGGCTTTGAAATCATCCGATGGTGGATAGGTTTTGTCGCCGTCATCGAGCATGGCGCATCCCTCTCAATTGGCCCCGTCTTGCATATTGCAGCGGGGATGTTCCTGCCACCGGCCTTGGTGTTTTGGCCGGTGGCCTCCTGGTGGCCACCCCCCCGCGAGGGGGGCGCGCTCCCCCGCGCGTGCGGGGGGCCACCTCTCACTTCAGATCGCGAGGTATTCCGCGCGAAGGTCTTCGTTTTCCAGGACTTCCTGTGCGGTGCCGTCGTAGACGACCCGACCGGTGTCAAGGATGACAGCGCGGTCGGCCAGTTTCAGCGCGGCCACGGCGTTTTGTTCCACCAAAATGGTGGTGATGCCCTGATCGCGGATCACGCCGAGGGTCTTGGCAATTTCCTGCACGATCACCGGGGCGAGGCCTTCATAGGGTTCGTCGAGAAGCAGGACCTTGATGTCGCGCACCAGCGCACGGGCAATCGCGAGCATCTGTTGTTCGCCGCCCGACAGGGTCACCCCGTCTTGCTTGCGCCGTTCCCCCAGCCGCGGGAAAAGCTCATACACACGCTCAAGCGACCAGCCATGGGGCGGGGCGATCTGCGCGAGCTTGAGGTTTTCTTCCACTGTCAGCCCCTGGATGATGCGCCGATCTTCGGGCACCAATGCGATGCCGTGGCGGGCGGCTTCGTGGCTTTTCATCTCATGCAGGGGCTTGTGGTCGAGCCAGATTTCGCCGTGGCGAAGTTCGGGGTTGTCCATGCGCGCGATGGTGCGCAGCGTCGTGGTCTTGCCGGCCCCGTTGCGGCCCAGAAGGGCGAGGATTTCACCTTCGTGGACGTTAAAGGACACGTCCTGGACGATGTAGCTTTCGCCGTAAAAGCTTTCGATGTTCCAAAGCGACAGATAGGCCGGTGCTGTGGCGGCATGGTTGGCATTTCGGTCAAGTGGGCGCCCGTTGGCGTCGGTGTGATCGAGCATTGTCGTTTCTCCTTCAGGCTGCGGCCTGTTCGCCGAGATAGGCTTCCTTGACCTTGGGGTTGCCGCGGATCGCTTCGGGCGTGTCTTCGACCAGGGGTGTGCCCTGGGCCAGAACCGTGATCCGTTCGGCCAGCGAGAAGACCACATGCATGTCGTGTTCGATGATGCACATGGTGATGTCGCGCTTTTGCTTGATCTCTTTGAGAAGCTCGATGGTGTTGTTGGTATCCGCCCGCGCCATCCCGGCGGTGGGTTCATCCAACAGCAAGAGCTTTGGTTCCTGCACCAGACACATCGCCATTTCGAGCCGTCGCTTGTCACCGCGCGACATGGACGCGGCATGCATGTGGCGTTTGTCGATCATGTTGACGTCGATCAGGATTTGCTCGGCCTTTTCGATGAGATCACGCTCATGGGGGATGCTTTCGAACGCATGCATCCGAAACGCGCCATCGCGTTTGGCAAAACACGGGATCAGGATGTTTTCCATCACATCGAGGTCCGTGAAGATCTCAGGCGTTTGGAACACGCGCGAAATGCCCATCTGGTTGATCTCATGGGGTTTGCGGCCCAGCACCGACTGGCCCTGAAAGGTCACAGAACCGGTGTCGGGGATCAGCTTGCCGACCAGACAGTTCAAAAGGGTGGATTTCCCGGCCCCGTTGGGGCCGATGATGGCGTGCACGGTGTTTTCCTGCACGCTGAGATTGACGTCCGACAGGGCCGCGAGACCACCGAAGTTCTTGCCGACGTTTTTGACTTCAAGAATACCCATTGGTTGCTCCTAGTGTGCCGGTGTCTTCGTGGTTTCGGGGTTGGCCTTGGTGCGACCGATGCCGAAAAGGCGCCCGATACGTTGGCCCAGTTCCACAAGCCCACCGGGCAGGAAGATGATCACGGCCATGAAGATAAGGCCAAGTGTCAGATGCCAGCCCTTGCCGATGAAGGGGTGGATGATCGTGACCATGACGTCTTCCAGCCCGTCGGGCATGAAGGCGAACCACTGGTGCAGGATGCCATCGTTGATCTTCGACAGGATGTTTTCCATGTATTTGATCATACCCGCACCCAGCACCGGGCCGATCAACGTGCCCACACCGCCGAGGATGGCCATCAAGACAACCTCGCCCGAGGCGGTCCAGAACATCCGTTCGGGGCCCACCTGGGTGTCCATCGCGACCATAAGACCACCGGCCAGACCGGCATACATGCCCGAGATCACGAAGGCTGCCAGGGTGTAGGGCTTGGAATTCAGGCCGGTGTAGTTCATCCGCTGTTGATTGGATTTCACCGCCCGCAGCATCATGCCAAACGGGGAACGGAAGATCCGGATCGAGACGTAGAACGCGATCAGCATCACCACGGCGGCCACGTAATAGCCGCTGTTGAAGGTAAAGAGCCAACCGGCGGCCTCGATCTCCATGCTGGAGCGCATGTCGAGACCAAAAAGGTTCGCGCGGCCAATCTCACCCTCGCCCAGATTTGACAGGATCGGACGGTCGGTGACCTTGAGCTGCAGACCCGTCTCGCCGCCGGTGATCGGGGTGAGGACCGAATAGGCCAGCGAGTAGGACATTTGCGCGAACGCCAGCGTCAGGATCGAAAAGTAGATGCCGGACCGACGCAGGGAGATATAGCCGACCAGAAGCGAAAACAGCCCCGCGACGACCATCGCCAGCAAGATCGCCGGGATGACGTTGAGCGTGACCAGCTTCATCGTCCAGATGGCCGCATAGGACCCCACGCCAAGAAAGGCGGCGTGGCCGAAGGACAGATAGCCTGTTAGCCCGAAGAGGATGTTGAACCCGATCGCAAAGATCCCGAAGATCACGAAACGCTGCATCAGGTCGGGGTAGCCTGCGTTGAACTGCGCAAGGCTTGAGCCTTCGGGGAAGGGGTTGAGGATGAAGGGCGCGAGTGCGACCAGGATCAACACCAGCACAAAGAGCATCGCATCCTTGCCTGACAGGCCCAGAAAGCCGCCACTTGCCTTGACGCGCGACGCCCCTGCGGCGCGGATGGGTGAATTGGTGGTTTGTTCAGCCATGACTTAGTCCTCCATCACGCCTTTGCGTCCCATCAGACCGCGCGGACGGGTCAGAAGGACGATGATTGCGGCCAGGTAGATGATGATCTGGTTGAGCCCGGGCAACAGATCGAGCACCTGCGTCATGGACGCAAAGCTCTGCAGGATGCCCAGCAGGAAGCCGGCCAGCACCGCACCGGGCAATGACCCCATGCCGCCGACGACCACGACCACAAAGCTCAGAACCAGAAAGTCCATCCCCATGTGGTAGTTCGGCGCCACAATGGGCGCATACATCACCCCCGCGACCCCCGCCACACAGGCGGCAATGGCAAACATCAGCGTGAAGCGTTTGTCGATGTCGATGCCCAGAAGGCCGACGGTTTCGCGGTCTGCCATCCCTGCGCGCACGACCATCCCGAAGGTGGTGAACTGCAAGAAGGCGAAGACGGCTGCGATGATCGACATCGCAAACACGAAATAGATCAGGCGCCAGTAGGGGTAGATGATGATATTGGGATCCATCCCGATCAGCGCCCCGAAATCGAATGAGCCGGTAAAGGCCGAGGGGGCGGGCGTGGGGATCGGGTTGGCGCCGTAGAAGGCCTTGATGATCTCTTGCAGCACGATGGCCAGGCCGAAGGTCACCAGGATTTGGTCGGCATGGGGGCGTTTGTAGAAGTGTTTGATCAACCCGCGTTCCATCGAGATGCCGACCACGATCATGATCGGGATCGAAAACAAGATCGCAAGCGGGACAGACCATTCGATGATCGTGGCGCCGGCGGCCTCACCGAACCAGTCGTAGACATACGGCACGTCCACCTGCAGCGGATTTCCAAGGAAGTCCTTGCGGGTGTCATCCACAACCTGATGGCTGAGTGACAAGATGCGTTGCAGCGTCACAGCACAGAACGCACCAATCATGAACAGCGCCCCGTGGGCGAAGTTGACGACACCAAGCGTGCCGAAGATCAAGGTCAGACCAAGCGCGATCAGCGCATAGGCCGAGCCTTTGTCCAGACCGTTCAAAACTTGGAGAATAATGGCGTCCATGTCGCTCCCTCCGGGTTGCGGGGATCGCGCGCCCCCATGGCACGGCGAGTGGTTTTTTGGGATCCTCCGGGGAGGAAATGAGCGGGGCCGCGAACGGCCCCGCCGTGATCTGGATTAGGCGCCGGGGTTACAGGACCCCAGGTCGCCGCCAAAGATCGATGCGTCGTAGGTGACCTGGCTGGCAGGTGTAACCTCAACCACTTCGAGAAGGTCGAACTCGGATGTCGGGTTCTCTTTCCCGCGCACCACAAGAACGTCCTTGAAGCACTGGTGGTCTTCGGCGCGGTACAGCGTTGGGCCGTTGCCCATGCCGTCGAATTCGAAGCCTTCGAGCGCTTCGGAGACAGCACATGGGTTGAACGAGCCGGCCCGGTTGACCGCATCAGCGTACAAGAGCGCCTGCACATAGCAGGTGTGTGCCGCCTGGCTGGGCGGGAAGCCGTACTTCGACCCGAAGGACTGAACGAAGGCCGCCGACGCGGGGTCGGGTGCGACTTCGGTGCCGTCGGGTGTTGTGAAGCCCTGGGCCAGCGACCAGTGCCAGTTTGTCGAACCAAAGATGCCTTTCACGTTGGCACCTGCACCCTTCGCCATCAAGCGCGAATACAGCGGCACGATGATTTCGAAGTTCTTGCCATTGGCAACCGCGTCACGCAGGCCGAACTGAACGGCGTTGGTGAGCGAGTTCACCATGTTGCCGCCGTAGTGGTTCAGAACCAGAACGTCTGCGCCAGACTGCATGACCGGTGCGATGTAGGACGAGAAATCGGTCTCGGTCAGCGGGGTCAGCACGGTGTTGACCGTTTCCCAGCCGATCGCTTCGGTCGAGGTGCGCACGGCTTCTTCGGTCGTGTAGCCCCAGTTGTAGTCAGCCGTCAGGTGATAGGCTTTGCGGTCGGTGCCGTAGGCATTCGACAGCACAGGTGCGAGGGCCGCGCCCGACATGTAGGAGTTGAAGAAATGGCGGAAGCCATTGGCCTTTTTGTCCTTACCGGTCGTGTCGTTCGAGTGGGTCAGGCCCGCCATGAAGATGACGCCGGCTTCCTGGCACAGCGCCTGCACAGCAACAGCCACACCCGAGGACGAGCCGCCCGTGATCATCACGGCGCCGTCTTTTTCGATCATCGAGCGGGCCGAAGCGCGCGCTGCGTCAGATTTTGTCTGCGTGTCGCCGGTGACGTATTCGACTTTCTTGCCGAGGATCCCGGTGCCGTCGATGGCTTTCGACGAGAAGGTGTTCAGCATGCCGCCGTCACCGCCACCGTTCAGGTGCTCAACGGCCAGTTCGTAAGCGCGCAACTCGTCGGCACCTTCGTCGGCGTAGGCACCCGACTGGGGCACGTTGAAGCCCAGCGTGACGGTCGAGCCCTGTGGCGCGTTGGTGAAGCCGGTGTGGCTGCCAGCCCAGGACGCTCCGGTGAAAATCGTAGGCACGGCCAGGCCTGCGCCTGCCATGGCCGAAGTCTTCATCAGACCGCGACGCGTGAAGTTGGATTTGGACATTAAGATCCTCCCAAGTGGTGATACCGGTGTTCTGACGGGGGTCCGCCAGCCCCTTCCTCCTCGGGGCCCGGCACTTTTTACAAAGTATCTGCAATATCGCCGGAAATCTGAAAACTGCGCAATAAGTGGCTTGCAACCAACGCATTTTTTGTAAAAAAATAGACTACCGGGCTGCTGGCTTTGTAAAATTGTTTTCTTGCAGCTGCAGCAAAGCCTTTCTTTGCAAGGAGTTTTCGATGTCTGTGTCAGGTCTTGTGGGCGCCAGAATCCGTCGGTCCCGGCTGGAACAGGGGTTGAAACAAACCGAACTGGCCAAGGCTTGCGGGATTTCTCCGAGCTATCTGAACCTGATCGAGCATGGTCGCCGACGCATCGGCGGCAAGCTGATCGCAGATTTCGCCCAGACGCTTGAGGTCACGCCCGAAAGCCTAAGCGCGGGGGTCGAGGCGGCCGATCTGGCGCGCTTGCGGGCCATCGCGGCGGGCCAGCGGGGCGGGGCCGCGCCCGAGGCGGAGCAGGCGGACGAATTTGTGCTGCGGTTTCCCGGCTGGGCGGATCTGGTGATTGCTCAGGCCGATCAGGCCGCGACCCTGGAACAGCGGATTACGGTGATGGCCGACCGGATGCGCCGCGACCCCGTGCTTGCGGCATCGATCCACAACATCCTGTCGACGGTGACCGCGATCCGCTCGACGGCGGGTATTCTGGCGGGCGATGACCCTGTCGAGCCCGCCTGGCAACGCCGGTTTCACCGTAATCTTTATGAAGAAAGCCAACGCCTGGCAGAGGCAACAGAAACACTGGCCGGCGATCTTGAAGGGACCCCCGGCGGACTTGAGGCGGCCGACCCGGTTGAGACGGCCGAAGCCTGGCTGGGCGATTGGTCGGTGCTGGCGCCGCTGGAAGACGCGCCCGGTGTGGCCCAGCAGGTGATCACCAAAGCGCGGGCCGATCTGGGCGAGGGGGCGGCGTTTGACATTGTGGCAGACCATGTTCGGGACGTGGCGCAAGATGCCCAAGCCCTGCCGCTCAGCGCGTTGCGCCGGGCCATGGACGACTGCGGTTCTGATCCGTTTCGGCTGGCGGACAGGTTTGACCTGCGCTTGGCGCTGATCTTGCGGCGCCTTGCTGCGGCCCCTGAGCTTGGGGCCGGTCTGGTGAAGACGGACGCGGACGGGGCCGTGGTCTTGCGGCGCCAGACACCGGGGTTCACGGTGCCGCGGTTTGGGGCCGCACGCCTGTTGTGGCCGCTTTATGCGGCATTGGAACAGCCCGGGCGGGCTGAGGTGCACGTTCTGGGGCGCCGCGGCGCGTCTTGGGAAGAGTTCCGCGTCTGGGCCATCGGGGAAACCCAGAAAGGCGGCACGGTGAAAGCGATGATGCTGGTATTGCCCAATCTGGACCCATAATGCGCAGGGCGCGCTTTGACATCGGCTGGGTCGGTCGGCCATAGTCACATAAATCAAGCACGATCCGATGGGGAGGACGATTGTGGCTGGACGCGTGCTTATCATTGAAGATGAGCCCAATATTATTGAGGCGGTGCGGTTTATCCTGTCGCGCGATGGCTGGGCCGTTGATACCCATTCAGACGGGGCAACCGCGCTGGACGCGGTCGCACGACGGCGCCCCGATCTGATCATTCTTGATGTGATGCTGCCGAACCGGTCGGGCTATGACATCCTGGCCGATCTGAGGGCTGCGCCTGCGACCCAGGCTATTCCCGTTTTGATGCTGACCGCGCGGGGGCAATCCATGGACCGCGAGCTTGCGCTGAAGGTCGGGGCGGACCGGTTCATGACAAAGCCGTTCTCAAACGCGGAAGTGCTGGACACGGTGCGCGAGTTGACCCGCACTGGGCGTCCGGCGCTGCGGGCGGCAGGCGAGGCCGCCGATGAGTGACGCAGATGAGTGACGCAGATGAGTGACGCCGACAAGCCAGTCTCGACCCTGTTTCTGGAACGGCGAACCTACAGGCGTCGCCGTTTGATCGATGCGGTCAAACTTGTTCCGGTTCTTGGGGCAGTGGTGTTCTTTTTGCCGGTGCTGTGGTCCGGCACGGGGCTGACATCGCGTGGTCTTTTGTATCTTTTTGTGGCCTGGGGGGTGCTGATCATCCTGATGGCGGTATTGTCGCGCGCGGTGATCAAGGCGGTCGGCACAGGTGACCATGGCGAGCCGGGCAGCGACCGAGACCGCGGCTGATGTTGTCGTTCAACCTTCTTGTCGGGATCTCGCTGACCTATGTGGGCATCCTGTTTGTCGTGGCGTTTCTGGCCGAACGCCAGCGCAGCGACCGGGCCAGGAAGCTGTTGCGCTCGCCGCTGGTTTATACGCTGGCGCTGTCGATCTATTGCACCGCCTGGACGTTTTACGGCGCGGTCGGCTACGCCGCCCGGTCGGGGCTGGAGTTTGTCACGATCTATCTGGGCCCGACGCTGGTGATGCTGATGTGGTGGGTCTTGCTGCGGCGGTTGGTCTGGATCGGGCGGAGCCAGCGGATCACGTCGATCGCGGACCTGATATCGTCGCGCTACGGGAAATCTCCGGTGCTGGGGGGGCTGGTGACGCTGATCGCGTTGATTGGCACGACGCCTTATATCGCGTTGCAGCTGCAATCGGTGACGCTGTCATTTGCGGTGTTTTCCGAAGGCGGGCCGGACAGTATGAACGCCACCGCGTTGTGGTGTGCGGTGGGGCTGGCGCTGTTCACGATCGTCTTCGGGACCCGGCGTCTGGACGTGAACGAGCGTCACCACGGCGTGGTCGCGGCCATCGCACTGGAGGCTATCGTCAAGCTCGTCGCTTTGCTGGCTGTGGGTATTTTCGTGGTGTTCGTCGTGGCCGGGGGCCCCGGGGCCACATTGGATATGATCGATGCCTCGCCCATTCGCGATTGGGATGTGCGCCCCGAACGCTGGCTGACGCTGACCTTCCTGGCGGGGGCTGCGTTTTTATGCCTGCCGCGGATGTTTCATGTGATGGTCGTGGAAAACGCCGATCAGCGCCAGTTGGCCACGGCAGCCTGGGCGTTTCCGCTGTACCTTTTGTTGATGAGCCTGTTTGTCGTGCCGATTGCGGTTGTCGGTCTGGCGATGATGCCGGCGGGATCGAACCCGGATATGTTCGTGTTGACCGTGCCGCTGGCGCTTGATCGTGACGGATTGGCGATGCTTGCGTTTCTGGGTGGGTTTTCGTCGGCCACGTCGATGGTGATTGTTGCGGCCATTGCCGTGTCGACCATGGTGTCGAACCATATCGTGGTCCCGCTTTGGTTGCGGTCGTCTGCCCCTGGTGCGGCGATGTCGGGCGACCTGCGTCAGGTGGCGCTGACCGCACGGCGGTTCTCAATCGCGGCGGTGTTGCTGCTTGGCTATTTGTATTTTCGCTTGTCGGGCGGCGGGGCGGCCCTTGCGGCCATCGGCCTGATCTCGTTTGCGGGGGTCGCGCAGGTGTTGCCGGCACTTCTGGGCGGGCTGTTCTGGCGCGCGGCCACCCGGGTCGGGGCTGCGGCCGGCGTCATCACCGGGTTCACCATCTGGGCCTGGACGATGTTCTTGCCCAGTTTCGGTGAGGCCGGGGTGATCTCGGCTGCGGTGATGGCCGAGGGTCCCTGGGGCATTGCGGCGTTGCGCCCCCAGGCCCTGTTCGGGATCGAGGGGTTGGACCCGCTGGTGCATTCGGTCATCTGGTCGATGCTGTTCAACGTGGTCGCCTTTATCACCGGATCGCTGATGTCATTTCCCACCCCGTTGGAACGATTGCAGGGCGCGGCTTACGTCAACGCATTGGGGCCCGTGGGCTCGGCCCGGGGATGGTCGGCCGGACAGGTGGAGGGCGAAGAGCTTCTGGTGATGGCGCAACGCATTGTCGGCGGGCGGGACGCGCAAAAGCTGTTTGAGGCCGAAGCCGCCGATCAGGGCAAGGACGGCTATCTGCCCGATGTGACGCCCGAATTCCTTGAACGGCTTGAACGGATGCTGGCGGGATCGGTTGGCGGTGCGACGGCCCACGCGATGGTCAGCCAGATGAGCGGGGCGGCGTCAGTGTCGGTGGCTGATCTGATGAAGGTGGCCGATGAAGCCCAGCAGATCATGGAATATTCCAGCCAGCTGGAGGCCAAATCGCTGGAACTGGGGCGCACCGCGCGCCAATTGCAGGTGGCCAATGACAAGCTGACCGCCCTTGGCGTTCAGAAGGACGCGTTTTTAAGCCAGATCAGCCATGAATTGCGCACGCCGATGACGTCAATCCGGGCGTTTTCGGAAATCCTGCGCCAGACCGACACGTTGGACCCCGCAGACCGTCAGCGCTATGCGGGCGTGATCCATGATGAGGCGGTGCGCTTGACCCGGCTCCTTGATGACCTGTTGGATCTGAGCGTTCTGGAAAACGGCCAGGTGTCGCTGAACACCGCCGATGTGCCGGTGGGCGAGGTGATCGCGGGCGCGCTGATTGCGTCAGGGGCCAGGGATCTGGGGCTGGTGGTTGAAACCGACGGAGCGGGCGCAGACCTGCGAGTGACGACGGACCCAGACCGGTTGAGCCAGGTGTTTATCAATCTGATCACCAATGCCGCAAAATATGCCGGTGAGGATGCGCGGCGGCTGCGGATCGTCACGCGCGATGGGGGGGACCGCGTGACGGTGGATTTCATCGACAGCGGGCCGGGGGTGCCGGATGCTGACCGCGAGTTGATCTTTGAAAAATTCAGTCGCTTGTCGGACCAGCACGCGGCGGGCTCGGCGGGGCTTGGTCTAGCGATTTGCCGCGAGATCATGGGCCGCCTGCACGGGTCGATCCGCTATTTGCCGGGCCAGCAGGGGGGCGCTTTCCGGGTGACCCTGCCGCGCGCGCTTGAGGCGCAGGCGGCGGAATAAATAACCAGTTGCTAACCAATCTGTGCGATCCGGGGCGCGTGGGAACCGGCCCGATTGGTGATGAGCGAAACCGAGACCTCAAATGTTCTGCGCAGAATGGCGCATCCGGCCGACGGGACCCGGGACACGGCGAAATCGCCGTGGTCGGGGATCTGGCAGGTGGTTGTGCCGCGCGCTGCAGATGAAGAGATCGGGGTTGAGGTTGGTCTTATCCGCGCCAAACAGCATGAACAGCCCTTGGCAAAGCTCCTTGATGAGCTGGGCGAAAGCGGGTTGATCCTGCGGCTGGCTGCGGGGGATGATTTTGACGGGATCGCGCATATCGACATCAATGTCATGGCCGCGCTGATCGAAGCGCAGACGCTTGGCCGGGTGTCTGAAGCGGCGGCGCCGGAGCGGACAGGCACGCGCACCGATGCCGCCGTTGTGGCCCCGATGATCGACCGCTGGATTGCAGCGTCTGAAGAAGAAACCCAGACGCGCGATGAACTGCCACCCCCCTGGGCGAGTTTGCGGGTGACGGGGCGCATGGCCGATCGTCGTGCGGTTGAACTGGCACTTGATGACGGCCGGTTTTCGGTCGCCGGGCTGCAACTGGGGTTTGATGGGGGTGCCAAGATCGGAACCCTGACGATTGCCGCACGGTCCTCTGGCCAGCAGACGCATGCCGGGGCGGCGCGCACGAAGGCGGCGCTGACCGATACGGTGATGGCGGCGCGGGCGCGGATGGATGTGGTGTTGGAACGCACGATGGTACCAATTGGCTGGGTGCGTCAGTTGAAGCCGGGCGACACGCTGGAAGTGCCGCGCTCGCGTTTGTCTCACAGCCGGGTTGAGGCTTTTGGCGGCAAGCTGGTGACGGGGGCCCGGTTGGGCCAGGCGGGTGGACAGCGCGCCATTCGGCTGAACCTGAACGGGGATATTGACCTTGAAACTGCCACGGGGCTCGCGTCAATGGCGCTTGGCGGGGCGGCGGGGAGTGCTGCTGGTGATATCGCGGGTCTGGGTGCTGGCGATTTGCCCGCGTCGGATCCGGGCTTGCCTGATTTGCCGGGGCTTCCGGGCGGCGGGGACCTGCCCGATCTGCCGGGTTTGCCGGACCTGCCGGGTGGGGGCCTTCCCGATCTGCCGGACCTACCCGGTGGTGACTTGCCGGATTTGCCGGATCTGCCGGGTGGGGACCTGCCGGATCTGCCGGGCGGGGATCTTCCCGACCTGCCGGATCTGCCGGCGGGTGGTCTGCCGGACTTGCCCGATCTGCCGCCGCTTGAATAGGGCGCTAACCCTGGTTGAGGGTTGTCAGGATGTCGCGCAATCCGCCAAGCGAGAACCCCGCCTTGTCGGTCGCGGCGAGAATATCATCAACATCCATCCGGCCCGCTTCCCCCAGGGCCCAGGCCACCGCAGAGCGCATGCCGGACGCGCAATAGGCATGCACAGGACCTTGGGCGGCATCCGCCGCGTCGCGCTGGCGGGCCCCGACATCGGCGCCGAGCGCCTGGGCCACGACCGGGTTGTCGACGAACGTCATCCCCGCGGCTTCGGCGGCCGCGCGCAGGGCCGCGCTTGACAGGTCGGGCGGGACTTCATGGTCGGGCCGGTTGTTGACCACTGTGGTGATCCCGGCTGCGGCGAGCGGGCCCATGTCTTCGGGCAGAAGCTGGCCGGAGACGGAATAGGCCGCGGTGAGTTCGATACGGGTCATGCGCTAGAGCTTGTTGACCGGGACTTTGATGAAGACATCGCCCTGCGCGTCCGGTTCGGGCATGTTGCCGGCCCGCATATTGACTTGCAGCGACGGCACAATCAGCCGCGGCATCGACAAGGTGGCGTCGCGGGCTTGGCGCATGGCGACAAAATCGGCCTGGTCGGTTTCACCGCCCACATGCACATTCTTGGCCTTTTGGGCGCCCACCGTGGTTTCCCAGGCGAAGTGATCGCGCCCGGGGGCCTTGTAATCGTGGCCTACGAAAATCCGCGTATCATCAGGCAGGGTCAGGATGCGCTGGATCGACCGATAGAGGTCTTCGGCGGACCCACCGGGAAAATCGCAGCGCGCGGTGCCGAAATCGGGCATGAACAGCGTATCGCCGACAAAGGCCGCATCGCCGATCACATATGTCAGGCAGGCTGGGGTGTGACCGGGCGTATGCATCACATCGACCCGCATCTGGCCGATTTGCACCGTATCCCCATCCGAAAACAGCGCATCGAATTGCGACCCGTCGCGTTGGAAGGCGGTGCCTTCGTTGAACACCTTGCCGAAGGTGTCCTGCACCAGACGGATCTGGTCGCCGATGCCGATCTTACCGCCAAGATGCTGTTGCAGGTAGGGCGCGGCCGACAGGTGATCGGCGTGCACATGGGTTTCAAGGATCCATTCAATGCGCAAATCCTTGTCTCTCACAAAGGCAATGATCGCATCGGCGGACCGGGTGTCGGTGCGCCCGGCGGCGTAGTCAAAGTCCAGAACACTGTCGATAATGGCCGCCGCAGACCCCGCCGGGTCGCAGACAACATAGGAAATTGTGTTGGTGGCATCGTCAAAAAAGGCGTGAATGTCGGGTGTCATTGAACCGTCCTTTCAGCGAGGCGTCCTGGCCTGCGCCGTGGCATCTGAACCCATTGAACGGCATCTTTGCGCCGCGGGCAAGCGCAGCGGCGCACCAGAGGCGGTCACCGAACAGGTCAGGGCGCGAAGTTCCGCCCAATTATTGAGCGTCATAGATGTTTCATCCCCGGCGACACCCTGCAGGGTCGGACGCCCCGTGGAAGTGTGATACGTCTATGGAACGTGCAGGGGGATATAAAAAACATGCACAGGGAGACATGCCGTTGAAAGACAATGTGGAACCAGCCCGACGCAGCGACGATATCGACCGAATCATTGATGCCCTGTTGGAAAACCCCGAGCGCGTTTCGGACATCAAGGCGCTGTTGCGCAACAAGATGATCGCGCCCGAGACCGTGTGTGTGGTCAACCCCGTCGCGGCTTCGGTGCCGGTGGACGATGACAGTGACCTCGACGATCTTTGGGACAACGTGCCGATTTAACGACCGATGCCTCAGCGTCTTCATGCCGACGGCCATTGAGTTCGCGCGCGCTTGAGGTAGAAGTGAGCAAAGAGCGTGGCAAGGACGCCCATGGAAGACGGGGCACAAGCAGCAGTGGAAGGTCGGGTCGCTGAGATCCGTCTAAAGACCGATGTTCCAAATCGGCTTGATGCGGCCGCGCGAACACGGATCCTGGGTGCTTTAAACAAGGTGTTCGAAGATGATGCGGTGGCAGCCGTTGTGCTGTCAGCGCCAGAGGGGCGTTTTCCGGCTGCCAATGACCCCGGCGGGGACGGCCCGTCGCTTTCAGACCTTTGCATGGCGATCGAGGACGCGCCGAAACCGGTGGCCGCAGCGATTGGGCATTCCGCCCTTGGTCCGGGGCTTGATCTGGCCCTTGCCAGCCACTTTCGGTTTGCCGCCGATGCGGCCGTGCTGGGCTATCCGGAAGTTCGGCTGGGGCTTGTGCCCGAAGGGGGCGGCACCCAAAGGCTGCCGCGACTGGCGGGGGCGGCCAAAGCACTTGATGTGCTTTTGACAGGGCGCAGCGTTGCGGCGACGGCGGCCGAAAAGGCCGGGTTTGTGGATGGCACGACCGAAGACGACCCCATTGCCCATGCGGTTCGGTTTGTCGGCGCCAATGCCGCATCGGGGGCGGCGCCGGAAAAGACCCGGTCGAAAACCAAGCGGCTGCGCGATGCCGCAGGCTATCTGTCGGCCTGCCGGGCGCGGCGCGAACAGGTGGAAGACGAACGGCTGACCGCGCCGCGCCGGATGATCGATTGCGTCGAAGCGGCGTTGTTGTTGCCGTTTGACGAAGGTGTGGCGCTGGAAGCCACAACTCGGTCGGAACTGATGGTGGGCCGCGAGGCGCGCGCCCTGGCGCATATGTCCCGGGTTGAGGCGATGCGTGCGGCCCCCAAGATCCTCAGCGGTGCCTCGGCGCGTAAGGTCGAAACCCTTGGGGTCGTCGGGGCAGGCCGCATGGGTACAGAATTGACCCTGACAGCCCTGCGTGCGGGCCTTTCGGTGGTGCTGTCAGAGCGCAACGAAGAACGCCTCGAAGAAGCGGTGCTGACGATCATCGAAGCCACCGAGGCCGAAGCGGATGCCGGGCGGATGTCGCGGGATGATGCCAAGGCGCGGATTGCGCGGCTGACGGGTGGTTTTGGCTTCGATCACATGTCGCAGGCCGATCTGGCGATCGAGGCGGTGAGCGATTCAGGCACTGATCCCAGTGAGATACTGGGCGATCTTGATGCATCCCTCAAAGCGGGTGCGGTGATCGCTCTGACGGGGTTTGGCGACGATCTGACCGATCAGGCCGCGCTGACCAGCCGCCCCAACGATGTGATCGGGCTGCGGTTGTGCCCACCGCTCAGGCGGTTTCGGGCCGCAGAACTGCGCCAGGCCAAACAAAGCTCGCCCGTCACGGGGGCCACCACCTGGGCGTTTTTGAAGCGGCTGGCGCGGCTGACGGTGATCACCAGCGGGCCGCCGGTGACCGATGCGATGGTCGCGGCCTGGTACGGGGCGGCGGACTGGTGCCTGATGGCCGGCGCCACCGTCGAAGAGATCGACACCGCCCTGAAAGGCTGGGGGGCAAGGCTTGGCCCGTTCGAGGCGCGCGATCTGTCAGGCGGCGGGCGGGTGCCATCGGCGCTGAAGGGCGGGCTCGATCAAGCCCTATGGGCGGCGGGCAAGCGGTACTATGTGTATCGGCCCAACGGAGCGCAGGCTGGTGCGGACCCCGGGATTACCGCCATTTTGGACGCCGCGCGTGACCGGGGCGGGTTCGATCGCCGACCGGTTGAGGCCGACGAGATTGTCGCGCGTGCGCTCGCGGCGGTGGTGTCGGCCGGGGCCAAAGCCGTGCGCGAGCGGCGCGTGGCGCGGCCTGCCGAGGTGGATTTGCTGGCCGTGCACGGGATGGGTTTCCCGCGGTGGCGCGGTGGCCCGTTGATGGGGGCTGATCTTGACGGGTTGTTGACGCTGGAAAAACGGATGAAGCGGTTTGCCGAAGATGTGCCCGAGTTGTGGGCGCCGGACCCGCTTGTGGGTGCGTTGATCAAGAACGGCAAGCGGTTCAGTTCACTGAACGGCGGCTAAAGCGCAATCCTAAAAGTGGGCACCGGTTTTCGGGGTGATTGCGCGCTTCCAAAAACCTACAATTCGGTTTGGGGCGCCCCGGCATAGTGGCGCGCGCGCGCCAACAGATCATTGCCCAGGCCCGCCGCACAGCCCGCGATGTCTGCTGGTAGCCAGTTTTCGGCAATCGTGTCGCCCTCAACCCGGTAGAAATCAAACACCGGCAGCTCTGCTGTCCGGCCCGTTGGCGTCATGCCCAGCCAGGGCCCGGTGTGGGTGCCGGTGACCGTGCCGCCGGTCACGGCATAAGCGCCTTCGGCGATGCGGATGAAATGCCCGCGCGAGGACCGATCGGGAAAGGCGCGCAAGAACGGGATCTGGTGGTGGGCCTGAAAGCCGGACAGACCGCGCATCATGCCAATGCCGCCTGCGGCGTAGTACATGAAATCGGGGGTCCAGAAGGGCGCATGGGGCATGCTTTCAAGCGTCTTGCCGTCGAACTGACCCAAAGCGTCATGCATGCCAAACACCGTCTCAAGCGGCGCGCGCCCGTCATGGGGCAAAGGTGCCATGCCGTCGCCGGTGGCCGGGCCCGGCCAGCGGCCGGCCGCTCCCAAGGGGCGGGGCAGGGGCATGGCGCCGATCTGGTCCATGACGTCCACCAGATCGAGGATCATGTGCCCCCAGCGGATTTTGTCGCCCTCAACCCAGTAGGCATCTGCAAAGCGCAGCGCGATCACCTGGCCGGTGGGTGGCAGGTCCAGAAACGGCGCGGTGAAGGTTGCCTGATAGGTGCCAAGGCTGGCCACCAGATGCGGCGCGCGGGGGCCCCGAAACCTGGGGTCGGGCAGGTTGTCGCCGGCCACCGCGATCTGGTCGCGGCGCTGGGCGTCTGGAAAAGCGGTGCGAAACCCGGCCCAGAAATCCGTCAGGGCAGCCCCTGACAGCGCCCCCCAGGGCCAGGACGTTTCAATCACCGCGTCAGGGTGAAAAGCCTCACCTACCGGTGCGCCGCGCGCGAGATCTGCCATCAGGCTGCGGCATTTCGCTTTGAGGTGGTCGTGCATCGCAGGCCCTTTGCAATCGTATTCAAATCCATCTTGCCGAGGTCTGCACCTGGCGTCTAGGGTCGCGCGAACCCGGCCATTGAAAGGATGCCTCATGAGCGACGATCTCTCCCAATATCCGCTGACCAAAGACACCGACATGTCAAAAACCGAGGCCACGCGGGCAGTGATCGACGGTATGGTCGAGGGGCTGAACGCGCACCGGATCGACGATATCGGTGAGTTTTTCGCCGAGAGTTTTCGCTGGATGGGCAACACCGGCTGTGGCACGAAAAACGGCTTGCGCGAATTTCAGGACAATTGGCAGCGCCCGTTTCAGGCGGCGTTTTCCGATAAGGTCGCCGTCGATGAGGCGCGGTTGGTGATGGGCGAATGGGCCGCGTCCTTCGGCCGCCAGGAAGCGGTGCATTCGGGCGAATTCATGGGGGTGCCCGCGACCGGCAAGCGCATCCAGATCCGCTATATGGATTTTTGGAAAGTGGTCGACGGCAAGATCGTCGACAATTGGGTGATGGTCGATTTCCCCCATGTGCTGGCGCAACTGGGGGTCGATTGTTTCAACGGCGAAGGCTGGGAGGCCTATGACAGGGGCGAAAAGACCCCGCCAAGCCCGCCCAAAAAGGACGCCTAGCCCAGGAATATCCCGACGATCACGGCCATCAGCCCGATCCCTGAAATCGCCAGCGCGCCAAGGTTCAGCGCCACAACCGATTGCAGCTGGCGTTTCAGCTCGGCTTCGTCGAGCCCGGCGCGGCGGGCGCGCGCGACACGAAAGATGCAGTAAAACAGCAGGGCAACCCCCAAAAGGGTGACACTCGCGCCGATCCAGACAAGCCATTCCATGGGGTCGGCGTTTAGGCGCTTGGCGCGGGCGCGTCTAGCCCTTGCGGGTCAGGTCCCCTGTCGCTAGCAAGGCGGCCTTGACCCACCAGCCCGGAGCCCGACATGAACGACGAGACCCCCGACACCTACCGTGTGACAGCCGATGAGCTGCGCCAGTTCATCGAGCGGTTCGAGCGGTTGGAAGCGGAGAAAAAGGACCTGGCCGATCAGCAAAAAGAGGTGATGGCCGAAGCCAAGGGCCGGGGGTATGACACCAAGGTGATGCGCAAGCTGGTGGCGATGCGCAAGCGCGACAGCGCCGATATTGCCGAGGAAGAAGCGGTGCTTGATCTTTACAAGCAAGCGCTGGGGATGTGACCCAAGCGCGATCCGAAAAGTGGGGGCCGGTTTTCGGTTAAATTGCGCGGTATAGAACAAGCGCGATCCGAAAAGTGGGGGCCGGTTTTCGGGCGGGGGCTTACGGCGCAAATAGTGCGGCCAGTTGCCCTTGCAGATCAAGGCCCCAGCGGGCGTCATAGGCCAGCCAGGCGCCGGTGATCAGCAGCGCCCATAAAAGGCTGAAGAACGATCCGATCAGGAAGTATTCGGCAAAGACCTTCTGTTCCAGCGCCTTGAACCGGGCGACGGATTTCAGCGCGATGACAGCGGCGACCAGTGGCCAGCTTTGAAACACCAGCGCTGCGGCCAACACCAACCGTTCCAGCGTGCCGATGACGCGGCCGTTTCGCGGGTCAGGCGGGGTGGTGGCTGCGTCACCGGGTTCGGCGGGCGGCGTGGCGGGCTGGCCGATCAGACGGCTGAGGGCCCGGTGGGCGATGTTGCCAAGGCTGGTCAGCGCAAATAGGGCGACCGTGCAATAAACGATGGCGTGGATGACGGAGCTCATCAGGCGGACCTATCACGGGCCGCCAGCGCGTCCAACACGGCGGTCCATTGGTAGAGATAGGCGTCGTATTCGCCGCCTTTGCGGGATTTGTAGATGGCGCGCAGCGACACGTCGCGCGTCTTGGCCAGCGCTTCGGGGGTGGCCCCGTCCAGAAGGGCGCGGATGTCGCGGCGTTGGGTGGCTGTCCAGCTGCGCTCAATCACCGATAGCCCGGCCCCCAGCGCGTTGAGCAACTGGGCCGTGCCCGGCTGGTCTGGCAGGGAAAAGCGGTAGGTGAGCCCGGCGGTCTTTTCGTTGAGTAGATCGCGAGCTTCCGACAGGCCGGGGCCCATCATGTTCCAGGCGCGGTTGGGGTTTATGGGCGTGTCGATGCGCACGCTGCCGATGACGAAGCGGCAGTCGATCCCCCGGTCGAGAAGGTCAAACCGCATGTCTCTTGCTGCAAGGGTGGCCGGGCCCAGCGCGCGGTAGAGCCCCTGGAATTCGTCGCCAAGCGTGATCGTCAGGGGCGACAGCAGCGCAGGTCGGGGGGCAGCGTTCTGGCGCGCCACGGCGGCGTTGAACGCAGCGTGAAGACCTGCGGTGTCTTCAAAGGCCTCGCTGTTGACGAGATCGCCCATAAGAATGGCGCAGACGGGGGCTTGAGATGTCATGGCCAGACCATAGCTATGAACAGCTTTCAGTTCAATTTGAAAAAAGAACCAAAAAAAGTGCACTTTTGAAAGTGCACCAAAAATGGTACATAAGGCCTAGGGCTGTATCAGGTGCACGCCCGGCATATGGGCGATGTCGGCGACATCTTCGTCATAGGCTTCTGACAGGTCATTCATCAGGTCTTCGCTCCAGCCGGGAAGATCAATTTCTTCCTCTATCCTGTCTTCAACAAAGTATTTTTCAAGATAGGCGGCGATGGCGCGGCGGCGCCCGGCCTCGGTTTCGGGGGGGCGCTTTTCCAATAGTGCCCTCAGGCGGGTCCGGCCCTGACGGTGGATCAGCTTCATCACCAGATCAAGCTCGCCGTCGAGTTGCGCGTCCGGTGTCAGGCCGGCAACCTCACGCAGGACTTCGCCCCAGATGATGGGGGTGTCTTCGTTGCACCACACCGTGATCGGGCAGCCCGGCACCGCCGCTTGCAGCCGCGCGATGTAATCGGACCAGCGGAACTGGCGCGGATCGGCGCCGTCAAGGAAATCGGCGAAATCCGGGCGTGCGTCGCCGAGGCTGTCATAAACGGCAGGGACAAATGTGGCCGGGTCACGGATGGCCAGACAGAATTCCACGTCATCGAGCGGGAAGATGTTCCTGAGCCAGGCCGCTTTGGCGGCGCGCGCATAAAGCTGGCCGTTTTCGATCGCGCGGGCGGGGATGCAGATGAAACTGTCATTGAACAGCACGATCCGTTCCGCGTTGTCGTTTTCCACAAGCGTCTCAAGCATCACGTCGCGGGCATCGGCATTGGCGACCTGGCCGCGCAGGGTGGTCATGACATCGCGCAGGATCTTGCGGTAGCGGCTGGGGCCGGGGACCATCACGCCGGCATCAGCCAGCGCATCGCGGTTTTGCAACAACGAGCGCAAAAGCGCGCCCTCATCCGTGGAATGAGCGCCGATATGAAAGACGATTTGCATTCTGCCCGTCCCTGGCCCTGCGTTGTGTCTGGCCTTTGGGGGATCATATAAGGGTTTACAGGCAATAAAAGCCCTCCCAAACAGGCGCGATGGTCTTGATTGCGGACGCGAAGTTGCGTACGTGACCCGCCAGTGCCCCTATAGCTCAGCTGGTAGAGCAACTGATTTGTAATCAGTAGGTCCGCGGTTCGAGTCCGTGTGGGGGCACCATTTATCACTGACCTCCGGCTCCTTCAGGCCGTGCGTTTTTTGGTTTCTCCTTCAATTGCTAGGGCTACCCGCGCGACAGGAAGTCCCTCAGCAGGGCGTCAAACATATGCGGCTTTTCCAGATGCGCGGCATGGGCGCAATCGGGAAGCACGGCCAGACGCGCACCAGGGATCAAGGTCCACAATTGCTGGATCTGGCTCCATTGATAGGTGCGGTCCCGGTCGCCCCAGATCAGCAGGGTCCTGGCTTTGATGGCACCAAGCCGATCGACGCCGTCCCACATCCGCATCGCATCAAGGCCTGCGAGAATGGCTGCCAGCCGGGCCTGCTCGGCGATTGCGACGCAGGTCTGATAGGCGTTCGCCTGAGTGGTGTGCAAAAACCACGTGGCCGCGATGCGTCGGGCGGTGGCCTGCGCGCCGTCGCTTTCGCTGCGCGCCATGGAGGTTTCGATCGTCTCGAAACGCCCGGGCAAAACGCCCGTGGCGCCGGTTCCGTAAAGGACCAGGTCCTGCACCTTGTCGGGGGCTTGATGGGCCATGTCCTGAGCGATCATGCCGCCCATCGAATGGCCGACAAGGTGGAACCGTGCCAGGCCGTGGGCGGTTGCGGCCTCAAGCACCCAAGCCGCATAAGCCGGGATTGACGTCAGCGGTTCAAGATGCGCGTTTAGGCCGAACCCGGGTAGGTCGACGGCCAAAACATCATGCTCTGCCAACGCCTTGATCTGGCCTTGCCATTGCTGACTGCCGCCCAAAAACCCATGGACAAAGACAACGGGTGTCACTTCCGTCCGCCCTGGACGATGCGGTCAAGGATCATCGCGCAAAACAGGATTGAGAAGCCGGCCAGAATGCCCTGGCCGACATTGGCGTATTGCAAGGCTTCCAGCACGTCTTCGCCCAGGCCCTTGGCCCCGATCAGAGAGGCCACAACCACCATCGCCAGCGACAGCATGATCGTCTGATTGATGCCGGCCCTTATCGACGGGCCCGCCAGGGGCAGATCGACCTTGGTGAGCAGATACCATTTGTTGGCGCCAAAGCTTATCGCGGCTTCGCGCACGCTTTCGGGCACGCCGCGCAGGCCAAGCACGGTCAAGCGCACCACGGGCGTGCCGCCAAAGATCATCGTCACGATGACAGCGGCCGGTTTGCCGACCCCGAAAAACGCAATCACCGGCACCATGAAGACAAAAGCGGGCATGGTCTGCATGAAATCCATGATCGGCTGGATGAAAGAGTAAAAGCGCGGGCGGCGCGCCGAAAACATGCCCAGCGGAATGCCGATGACAATCGACAGACAGGCGGCTGTGCCCAGAAGCGCCAACGTGGTCATCGCGGCCTCCCAAAAGCCCAAAAGCCCCATATAGGCCAGAAAGGCGCCCGAATAGATCGCGGTGCGCAACCCGGCCGTCAGCCAGGTGAGCAATATGATCAGCGCAGCGATCACGACCCAGGGCGTTTGCACCAGTATGACCTCAAGCGCGTCCAAAAGGGCGCGAATGCCTGAGGTCAGCCCGTCAAAGAACACCTCGCTGTTGCGCACGCACCAGGCGATGAAGTTTTCGACCCAAGCGATCCCGGTCAGACGGATGTCGGGGTTTGTGGGAAAACTTGTCAGCAAGGAAAACCGCCCCGGGAAGCTGTAGTGCACCATGGCCGTGACGACGATCAGCACCATGAAAATGGCGCTGAGCACGATGTGGGTCAGGGGCAGGCCAGAGCGCACGGTCGTGTCGCTCAGCCAATCTGAGAAACGCGCTTCGAGGGCTGTGTTGGCGACCAGAGCCTGGGCCACTTTGGCCGCGATCAATATGACCAGTCCGGTCAGCGCGATGGTGGGGCCTTCGGCGGCCATGGCTTCGGCTTCAGCGCGGATGCCGCCGATATTGGCTTCAAGAGATGCGACCGTGCGCCGGAACGCATCGACCCGGTCGGATCCGCTTTCAACGGCGGCTTCAAGCTGGCGGCGCCGAAGCTCAAGCGTGCCTTCGATTGAGGCAATGCGCGCCATGGCGTCAGCGGCCAGGTCGCCGAACAGACCGCGCGCAATCTGGACAAAAGCCAGCGCTTCGATGATCAAAAACGGCAAGGCCCAGTTCCACAAGCCCCGGGCGCCGAACCAGATGGGGCCGAACAGGCCCGCCATAAGGTTGATGGTGGGGGTAAACCGGGCCGAGGCGCCGATCTTGTCGAACATGGCGATGTAGTAATCGGGGTTGGTGCGCACAAAGGTGCGGATGTTTTCGCGCCGCTCTTCTGCGTAGGCGAGGGCGGCTTCGGATTCGGTGTCTTCAAGGGGATTGATGCCAAGATCGCTCATGAGACTTCGGTCCCTTCGATGACGGTGCGCAGTAGATCGGCGCGGGTGATGACGCCGGCATCGGTGCCGTCAGCCTGCACGATGATCGGATGGTCGTCATCAATCGCAAGGGTGATCAACGTGCTGAGGTTTTCGGCCTGATCGACCTTGGGGGCGTTCGCATTCAACGGGCCGTGGGCGGCCACAAAGGCGTCGATGGGTTGCATGACGGCATGGGCATGCACGACCTTCAGGCGCGAAATGCCCGCAACGAAGTCGGCCACATAATCGTCCGCGGGGTCCATGACGATGTCTTCAGCGGTGCCCATCTGCACCAGCTTGCCGTCGCGCATGATCGCAATCCGGTCCCCGATGCGCACCGCTTCATCGAGATCATGGGTGATGAAGATGGTGGTCTTTTTCAAGATTTTGGACAGGCGAATAAACTCATCCTGAAGCTGGCGGCGGATCAGCGGATCAAGCGCTGAAAAGGGTTCGTCCATCAACAAGACATCGGGGTTGGCCGCCAGCGCGCGCGCCAGTCCGACACGCTGCTGCATGCCGCCCGAAAGCTCATGAGCGAATTTCGCCCCCCAGGCCCCCAGTTCGACAATGTCGAGGATCGCCGCGGCCTGGCGCATCCGCTCGTTCTTGGCGACCTTGCGGATCTCAAGGGGCATCGCGACGTTGTCCAGAACCGACCGGTGCGGCATCAGCGCGAAGTTCTGAAAGACCATGCCGATCTTCTGGTTGCGGAAGGTCTGAAGTGCTTTGGTGCCCAGCGCCATGACATCGACGCCCTCGATTTCGATCTTGCCGGCGGTGGGTTCCAACAGCCGGTTGAAGTGGCGCACCAACGTGGATTTGCCGGAGCCCGACAGCCCCATGATGCAGAAGATTTCGCCCCGATTGACCGACAGGCTGACATCGGCGACGCCCACGACGGCGTTGTATTCCGCCAGGACTTCAGCCTTGCCAAGCCCGCGGTCCCGGATCGCGGTCAGCGCCGCCTTGGCATTGTCGCCGAAAATCTTCCAGACGTTCGAGATTTCGATGACGGTCTCATCAGACATGACGCATCTTCCTGCGGCGGGGCCAGGGCAAAACGGCGCGACGGGAACTGCCGCGCCGTCCGTGTTCGGGTCAGCGGGTCTTACAGACCAAGCCAGCCGTCAACGCGGTCAGAATTGGCGTCGACCCATTCTTTTGCGACCTCGGCCGCGTCCCGGCCGTTGGCGCTGATTTCGTAGGCCAACTGGCTGACATCATCCGCTGTTAGGGCGAAGTTGGCGAAGAATTCAGCAATCGCGGGGGATCGGTCGACCAGCGAATTGGACCAGGCGATCTGCACGTCTTTCAACGCGTCCTTGGTCGCAACCATGGAGTTTTCATACCAATCCGCGTCGTCGGATGGCTGAACCATGGTGTATTTCGCCGGGTCGTATGTTGGCTCGGTCAACATGGTCACGTCGAACATGAACCAGACCGCGTGGGGTTTGTAGCAATAAAACGCGTAGCCTTCGCCCTTGGCGATGCTGTCCTTGATGCGCGCGGTCTTCACGCTTTCCTCGGCGCGGATGGGTTCGATGAAATCCAACAGGCCATAGTCGCGTGTTTTCACTTCGTTGACGTTCGCCGACGCCCAGCCTGGCGCGCCGATCCACATCTCGCCCAGACCGTTGCCGTCGCTGTCCATCAGTTCTGCCACATCAGGACGACCCAGATCGGCAATGTCCGTGATGTCGTTGGCGGTGCCGAAATCTTCTGTGACGCAGAAGCCCTGATTGCCCTGATAGGGGTTGGACGACAAGGTCACGGTGCCGGCTTCTTCGACGTATTTGTTGGTGAAGCTTTCCTGGTTTGGCAGCCAGACGTCGGGGTGGACATCAATGTCGCCCTTGCCCTGGTCCATGGCCTGGAAAATCGTCGCGTTGTTGCCGGGAACAAATTCGACCTGGCCCCCGATCCGGGATTCGACGACTTCGCCCAGAACATGGGCAATGGCCTGGGCGCCCGTCCAGGACGGCACGCCGATGGCGACCTCTTCGGCGGCAAGTGCCGGCAGTGCAAACACGCTGGTGGCCGTCGCGAAGCCCAGCATTTTCAGGGTGTTGGTCATGGTTCTCTCCTCTGTTGAACTGCGCCATTTGTTGGCGTCATTTCTACCGTATTGTGTGTTTGAGACGTCAGGTCTCGGTTTTGGCCCCTTCATGACTGCACGCAACCTGACCGGATGCAAGTCGGTGGTCGGTCGCGCCGCAGGGTCATCGCGAAACTTTGCGAGGAAGTTTTTCCCATCGCCAATTCGAACAATTCATAGAACTATTCGTATTTTGCATAGATATCGCCCATACTCGGGATCGTTCGACCCTGGGACGGAGCATTTTTTGTGGACCTGAACTGGCTTCTTGATTTCGAATGCCTTGCGCGCACGCTGAATTTCACCCGTGCGTCGGCCGAGCGGAATATCACACAGTCAGCTTTCAGCCGTAGAATCAAGGCCTTGGAAAGCTGGGTCGGGCTGCCGCTGGTCAACCGCGATACCTACCCGGTTCAATTGACCGACGCGGGGCAACAGTTTTTGCCGGTTGCCGTCGATGTGATGGGCCAGTTGGAATACACCCGGCGCGCGATCCGGGATGCGGGCCTTGGAAATCGTGAGTTTGTTCGGTTTTCCGCACTTCACACGATCTCGGTCAATTTTTTGGCGCCTCGCATCGAAATGATGCAGAAGACATTTCCCGACCTGCGCACGCGGGTCATTTCCGACTCTCTTGGGACATGCTGTGATCTGCTGGCGGCGGGGGCCGTCGATATCCTGCTGTGCTATAATCATCACGCGGTGTCGCCCGAAATAGATGCGGACCTTTTTGCGCGCAAAGACCTTACGCGGGATCCGTTGATCCCTGTGGCGGCCGCGGGCCCGGCACACGCGCACGGGTGGAACCTTGATCGTACGAATGCGGACCCCGTGCCTTACCTTGCCTATGAAAGCCTGTCGTTTCTTGGCGTGGTGGTCGAAGACGTCATCGGGAAACGGGCGCTGAACGCGGAGACAATCTACGTGGACAGTCTGGTTGAAACGATAAAGCGGCGGCTTTTGCGGGGAAGTGGTTTTGCCTGGCTGCCGCACACGGCGGTGGCAGATGAGATCGCTGCGGGCCAGCTGGTGACCATTGGGGGCGCCGATTGGGCCACATCGCTTACGATTTCGGCCTTCGCCAATCCCGCGCTGCTGGAAGGGCCGGCCAAGGATGTCTGGGCCGCGTTGTCGACGCCTTAGGCTGGGGTTGGGGTTGGGCCGGCGGGCTGAAATTGAACCATCGCCGTGACCAAAAGATCAAGCGTGTCGACGACACGCGCCCCTGGTGCTGTGCTGCGGGCAATCATCGAGAATTCCGAACAGGCGACAAATTGCAGACCCGCGCCATTGGCAAGCAAGTCCTCTGACGCCGAGGACAGGATGTCGCGCGCCTGCTGGCAGGGCCCTTGTGCCTTGATCGCACGAATGGCCGTCAGCAATGGGGCATCGGCCTGCGGCCAAAGCGGTGTCAGCCCACGGGCCTGCAATGCGGTTTCAAACAGCTGCGTCCGGCGCACGGCAGGCGAGGCCAGCAGCCCAACACGCCCGCCTTTGCCAAGCGTGGCCAAGGCATGATCGGCCGCCAGATCAATCATGTTCAAAAGCGGAATGGCGACCGCGCCGACGATGGCGGATGCGTAGGAATGCGCGGTATTGCACGGCATGGCCAAAGCCCCGGCGCCCGCCGTTTCCAGCCGTTGTGCCATCGCCGTCAGCGTTGGGCCGGGATCTTCGCCGGTCCCTTCGATCAAATGCGCAATCCGCGACGGGACCTGCGGGTTCATGTCGATCAAAAGCGGAATATGATCGGCGTCGTCTTGCGCGGGTGTGGCGGCGATGAGTTTCTGCTGAAGCAGCACCGTTGCTTCGGGGCCCATGCCACCCAGCACGCCGATGGGTTTGGTCTGCGAATTCTGTGTCATTGGGATGGTTGGGCGCCCAGCGGTTTCAAAAGTATACTAGGGTGCCTGTCTGGTTGGCGGCAAGCGAGGATCGTGCGGCGAAAATCCGGGCGATGCGTCGGTTTCCGCTAGTTGTGCTTGACCGGGGTTGTGCCCCTAGTGTCCTGTGGCATCAGACGCAAAGGACACTCCAATGCTTCATACCGACGTCAGACCGCATCGGACCCGCGAAGAGCTGGAGGATGCGCTGGCGCATATGGCACAAGCGCCCAAATCCGAAAGCGCGGTTGCCCTGATCGTGACCCGCCCTGCGCCGGGGGCCCGGCAAACGCCACAGGAGGTGCGTTTGAGCATTCAAGGCGGGGTTGAGGGGGACCGCTGGGCCAAGGGGTCGTGGATGACAACCGATGACGGGGCGCCGCATCCGAACGTGCAGGTCAACCTGATGTCTGTGCGCGCTGCCGAAGCGATTGCCGGCGACCCTGCGAATTGGCCGCCGACGGGCAACAACTTCTTCATGGACATTGATATGTCGCCCGACAACATGCCGCCGGGGACGCGGTTGTCGATTGGGTCGGCCGAGATCGAGATTTCACGCGAGCCCAACAAGGGCTGCAAGCTTTTTGTCGACCGCTACGGGCACGCGGCCTGTGTGTTCGTGAATTTTGGAAAGGGGCGGGCGCTGTGTGCGCGGGGCCTGTACGCGCGTGTGGTCAAGGACGGTACGGTCCGGCTGGGAGACAAGGTCGAGAAGATTTAGGGCGCGCGCGCCGCAGCATGGCCCGGACAGGTGGTTCTACGCGCGCCTGGTGACAGGCTTCGGCCATGGAACCTAGGGCGCACTTGGGACCGCGACGCGTGCGCCGGTTCGGGCGGAGGTTTCGACCGCATCGATCACCGCGTGAGACATCAGCGCGCGCCGCGCCAGGCCACGACAAGAACACGCTTAACACTTGCTCATCAATGCCTAAATATAGAGCCGAAATGCGATAGAGCTTGGGTTCGTTCCCGACGACCAAGCAAACGACCCCGCGGCGATTGACTTGCTTTCGACGTCGCCCACCCCCTGAAATCTGAGGGTTTTTTTCTGAGGTGGGACGCGATGCGCTACGTATTATCATTCTTGTTTCTTATTGGTCTGGGCGTACCGGCCACGGCTTTGACTGTTTCTGTGACCGGGGGCTTCGACGGAAACATCCAGTTTCTTGATTCAAATAACCCCTTCGAGTTTTCGGCGAATGATCCGCGACTAGAAGGCTGGTATCTGGATGGAATGCTCACCGATTCTGGGAGCATGGAAATCTACGAAAGATTTGTTGCGAGCGAACCGGAACTCAGGGTGCGAAACTGCACCGGACTTCTTGAAGCCCTTTGCGCATGGAAGGTTTGGAATTCCTTCGCAACTTTTGATACTTGGGATTTCACGTTCACCGAATGCCTAACGCATTGTAACCTCGACTTTAACCTGCGCGGCTATACCATCACCACGGACACAGACACCACCGTGGATACTTGGACCAATCAGACTGGTACTTACGTTTTTGGCAGTGGCGAATCCTTCGCGGTTCGGTTCAGCTCGGTCACGCTCGACTACAGTGAGGTCTCTGCCATTCCGTTGCCGCTGTCGGCGTCCCTGCTTCTTGTCGGTCTGGGAAGTCTCGCTGCGGCTGGGTCACTGCGCAAAACGAAGCGCATCGGTTAGAATACACAACGCTACTGGTTGGCAGTCGATCTGTCTCGTGCTTTGCGGGACAGGGTCTGGGTTTCCCGCCGCGAGACGTCAGCCCGCGGCGGCGCACGGGCCGGGATTCCCGACAGGGCCGCGACATGGGCCCCGGCGATCATGCCCGCGCCAATGAGGGCGACACCGATGGGGGGAATGTCCTGCGTCATCAGTAGTTCCAGAGCGTGCCGTCTTCCAGCCGCACGACGGGGTGGCTGCCGGGGGTATATTCGTAGGTTTCGGCCTCGGCCTCATCGAAATCGACGCCCAGCCCGGGGGCGTCGCTGACGTGGATCATCCCGTCGCGCAACACATGGTCTGACGGAAACAGCGCCGCACAGGCCGGTGTGCCCAAAACGAGGTATTCCTGAATGCCGAAGTTCGGGGCCCAGATGTTCAGGTGGTGTTGGGCGGCCATGGAAATGGGCGAATGGCTTGGCGCGCCGTGAAAGCCGGTGCGCACATGGTGCAGGCCCGCCAGATCAACGATGCGGCGCGCCGGTGTGATCCCGCCTGCATAGGTCACCGCAATCCGGATGAAATCGATCAGCTCTTCTTCGATCAGCCTGTTGCAGTCCCAGACCGAGTTGAAGACCTCGCCGATGGCAATCGGGGTTGTGGAATGCTGACGGATCATGCGCAGGGCGGTTTGGTCTTCTGCCGGGGTCGGGTCTTCGAGCCAGTACAGGCCCACGGGTTCGACGGATTTGGCAAAGGCGGCGGCTTCGCGCGGGGTCAGGCGGTGATGCACATCATGCAAAAGCTTCAGGTCGGGCCCGAAGCGGGCACGCAGTTCGGCCAAGGCGCCCGGCATGAAGCGCATGTAGCGGTCGGTGTCCCAGATTTCAGTCTTTGGAATGATACCGCCGAAATCGGTGATGAAGCTGTCGGTCCGGCCCGCCGTGGCAGGGACGGCGTAGCTGGCGGTGGCCATGCCGGGGACCCCGCATTGGACACGCACCGCCTTGTAGCCGCGTTCGACACAGGCGGTGACGGCGTCCATCAGGTCGGGCAAATCGGTCCCGGCAGCATGGGCATAGACCAGGGCCGCGTCCCGGCTTTTGCCGCCCAGCAGCTGGTAAAGCGGCATCCCGGCGAGTTTTGCCTTGATGTCCCACAGGGCCATGTCGATCGCCCCGAAGGCGGCCATGGCGACGGGCCCGCGGCGGAAATAGGCACCCCGGTAGAAAAACTGCCAGAGGTCTTCGGTGTTGCGCGGGTCCTTTCCAAGAAGGTTCGCGATCAGGTAGTCGGTCAGGTATTTGGCGGGCAGCGTCTCGCGGTTGTTCAATGTCGCGTCGCCCAGCCCGTAGATGCCCTGATCGGTCATGATCTTTAAGGTGACGTAGTTCTTTCCCGGCCCGCCCACAAAGACCTTTGCATCGGTGATTTTCATGGCGCACCCCCTTTGTGGGTCATTTGGATGTGGGTCTGGTTCCGGGCGACGATTTCGAACCCGTGGCGTTCGTAAAAGCGCCAGGCCGGGTTGTTGGTTAGAACCCGGAGCGTGACGGGCCGGCCCAAGGCCCGGGCGCGCGCGATCACCACGTCAAGGCAGACCGCGCCAATCCCGGCGTTGCGATCGTCCGGGGCGATGTATAGCCGCGACAGACAAAGCGCGTCCGGTTCGGTCCGCGTGGCCATGCAACCGGCCAGTTTGCCCTTGTGTTCGATCATTTCGTGACACGAAAGATCCAGGGTGGGGGAGGGGCGCCAACGGCCCCAAAGGTCGATTGCGCGGTCGCGCATCGCCGCCCTTTCAAGCCAGCGAATTGCGCCAGTATCCGCCGCGACCGCCGGGCGCAGACAAATAGCGCCGGGCTCAGGCGGCATCGGCCCGGCAGCGGCAAAGCGGCGTGCAGCCAAGATGGCCGGACAGGCGGGGTCTGGCGGCGTGGCCCCTCATCGCCCCAGCCAGCCGCCATCCACCGGCAGTGTGATCCCTGTGACATAGCGCGCGGCGGGCGAGGCCAGAAAGGTCACCGCACCAGCGATGTCTTCAGGTTCGGCCCAGCGGCCAAGGGGGATACGGTCCAGGATGGCGGTGTTGCGGTCGGGGTCTGCGCGCAGGGCTTCGGTGTTGTTGCTGACAACGTAGCCGGGTGCGACCGCGTTCACGGTGATCCCATGCGCGGACCATTCGTTCGACAAGGTCTTTGTCAGCCCGGCCACGCCGCTTTTGGACGCGGTGTAAGACGGGATGCGGATGCCGCCCTGAAACGACAAAAGCGAGGCGATGTTGATGATGCTGCCGCCGCCGCCTTCGGCGATGCGCGCGCGCGCGAAGGCCTGCGACAGAAAGAAAACGACCTTGAGGTTGATGTCCATCACCGCGTCCCAGTCGGCTTCTGAAAAGGCCAGACTGTCGTCGCGCCGTATGATGCCTGCGTTGTTGACCAGCGTGTCGATCGGGCCGTGGGCGGCTTCGGCGTCGGCGAAGGCGGCTTGCGCGGCGGCAACGGTGCCAAGGTCGGCTTGCGCGGCATCGGCCCGCCCACCGGCGTCTGCGATCTTGTCCAAGGTCTCATCCATCGACGAGCGGCCCACGGCGATGACATGGGCGCCTGCCTGGGCCAGATCGACCGCGATGGCCTGACCGATCCCCGTATTGGCCCCGGTGACGAAGGCGCGGTTGCCCGCCAGGGAAAACCGGCTCATCGCAGGTCTTCCATCGCGACCATATCGACGTCGGTGTAGTCGATGTTGTCGCCTGCCATCGCCCAGATGAACGCGTAAGACGCCGTGCCTGCCCCGCAGTGGATCGACCAGGGCGGCGACAAGACGGCCTGTTCGTTGCGCACGATCAGGTGACGGGTCTCATCGGGTTCGCCCATCAGGTGCACGACGTTCTGGCCCGCGTCGAGATCAAGGTAAAGATACGCCTCAGACCGGCGTTCGTGGTAGTGGGCGGGCATGGTGTTCCACACCGATCCGGTGCCAAGCTTGGTCATGCCCATCACGATTTGGCAGCTGTCCATCACGGCGGGGTGCACAAACTGGTAGATCACCCTTTCGTTGCTGGTGTCGCGGGTGCCCAGCGGGACTTGGGCGGCGTCTTTGATGGTCACCAGCCGGGCCGGGATCGCCCGGTGAGCCGGCGCCGAGATGATATAAAAATGCGCATCATCCGACCCGCTTAAGGTCACAGGCCCCGAGCCCATGCCGAGATAAAGCATATCGCAGCGGCCCATCTCGTAGCTTTCGCCACCCGCCTGAACCGTGCCGGACGTGCCAAGGCTGACGATCACGGCTTCGCGCCGGTCCAGCCAGGACGGTGTGCCGGTCTGGTCGACACCGTCGATGCACAAAGGCGCGGTTTTGGGTGTGGCGCCGCCGACGATCATCCGGTCGTATTGAGAATAGGTCAGGCAGACCTCATCGTCCGCCCAAAGGGTGTCGATCAGGAATTCATCGCGCAGCTGAGTGGTGTCGAAGGTTTTGGCGTGGCGCGGATCAATGGCGCGCCGCAGGTTGGTTTTCAGCATCTGTTCCTCCCGTGATGCATGTTTTCGCCACGGCCCGGGGCCGCGATTTGGCTTTGGCAGCGCTTAGGCCGCGACGTCAGACCGCTTCCAGTCGCCGCGCCACAGGCGGCGGTGAAAGGCGGGGAATTTCAAGGCCTCTTCCCACGCGAAGAGCGACAGGATCCAGAATGGGGACAATTCGAGGTAGAGAACAAAAAGCGCGGTGGCAGGCACCCGGAAGGCCCATTGCGACCAGATGAAAATGTGCATCACATAGACCGTATCGCCTGCCGCGCGCAGGGTGTTGCCGCAGATGGCGTTGGTGGCGCGGGGGAACTGGATGATCACAAGGATGGGCAAAAAGCCAAACAGGATGGCGCGTGTTTCGGGTTCCAGATCGGGGTAAATCTGGTTCAGCGACAAACACATCACCAAAAAGATGGCCGCGACAATGCCCGCGGCCACAAAGGCCCCCACCCAGGCGCGCGACAAAAACCGGTCGAGCACGTCTTCGGGCGTATGCTTGCCCAGAAGCTGGGCCACCAGAATGCCGGTGGCCTGGGTCCATTGCATGGCGATCTGACCGGCCAGCATGTTCCACGGTGCGATCAGGGTCATGGCGGCAAACCCGTTGAGCGACATGTTCGCATAGATAAGCGAACACACATGGGTGGCCAGGGTCGCGCTGACAAAGGTCGCAGCGATCGGCAGGGAAAACACGGTGTGGCGCCGCAAGGTGGGGGCGAACCGGCCATTGTGCCAGCCTTGCACCGCGCGCAGATGGCCTTGTGAGCGCAACGCCAGCAGGGCCCACAGCGCGGTTTGCACGGTGATGCCTATGGCACTGCCCAGGGCCGCACCGGCCACGCCCAGGGCCGGAAAGCCGAACAACCCATGGATCAAGATGATAGAACTGGCGATGTTGATCGGCACGGACAAAAGGTAGCCGTACAGGGGCAGTTTGGCGCGGCTGCAGCCGTTGAAGAAGCTCGCGATGCATTGGCCGATTGCCTCGCCCAGAATGACAATCGCAAAGATCGCAAGGTAAGTTTTGGCCTGCCCGGCGATGTCGGCCGTTGGGGCCAGACGGTCGATCAGCACACCGCCGAGGCTGAGGATCAGCACTACGCCCGCCAGACCAATCGCAAGGCTGACGGTCAGCCCTGAGGCCAGCACGGATTTCAAAAACACCGGGTCGCCGCTGCCGAAGGCCTGTGCAGTGCGGATCTGCATGGCATGGGCAAAGGCGAAAATCACGCCCAGAACGATCCCGCCAAGGGCCGCCGCGAGGCCCATTGCCGCCAGCGCCCCTTCGCCCAGCGACGACAAAAGAAAGCCGTCGATCACCACCGTTCCGTGCAGGAAAATCGCCTTGAGCGTCATCGGCCAGGCCAACGCAAAGACCTCGCGCGCACCCGGGCCCGGACGCGTTGCGGAAGGCTCGGCCCGTTGCGTCATACCGGTCGCAGGCCCGCAGGCTGGTCATCCATTCGTGCCCTTCCCCAAGGCCGGGGCTGCGGTGTCAGCCGTCGTCGTTTTCAAAGTAATTCGCGTTGGTTGCGCGGATGCGTTCAATCGTTTCATCCAGGCGTGACAGATGCACCATGCCCGCCGCGATGGCCGCGCCCGGATCGCGGGTTTTGACGGCCTCGGCGATGGCGCGGTGGTCGGCCACAAGGTCGGGCAGGCGCTGTTCTTTTTGCATGCCCAGCATGCACAGCCGGTCCACCTTGGCCTTTTCTTCCAAGATCACGTCATAGGCGTAATCGGCCTGCGCGATGGCGCAGAGTGTTTTGTGAAACTCGTAGTCAAGCCGCCCGAAGTCTTCGTATGTGCCCGATTTGATCACGCTGTCTTGTTCGACAAGGGCCGCATCCAGGCGCCGGGCCCCGTCGCTGTCACACAAAGATGCAGCCCGCAACAGCACCTCTTTTTCGATGGCCGCACGCACAAAGCGGGCCTTTTCGATGGCGCGCATGGAAAAGCGGCGCACTTCGGTCGCCCGCTGCGGGCGGATCAGCAACAGGTCATGGTTGGCAAGGCGGCTGAACGCGTCGCGGACGGGTTGGCGCGAGACGCCGAATTGCGCGGCGATCTCGGCTTCGGAAATACGGTCGCCGGGCTTCAATTGCAGGGACGCGATCTGCGCGTGCAGAAAGTCAAAGACGTCATCGACGCTGGTGCGACGTTCTGTCAGTGCGGATGCGTTTGCCATGCCGTGGCTCCTTCGGGGCAGTCGTTCCAGCCCTTCCTACCAAGAAATTAACTGGTATACCAGACTGGCATTCTAGTTTTATGACTAGTATACCAGCCAGAAGGTTGATTCGTTCTGAAAAGGGCGATGCAAACAACCGCACGCAGGGGAGGAGCCGATGGCCGGCGTGAATTTAAGCGGAATCGTAAAGGCTTACGGGGCTTTGCAGGTCGTTCACGGGATTGACCTGAATGTGGCCGAAAAGGAATTCGTCGTCCTTGTGGGGCCCTCGGGCTGCGGGAAATCCACCACCTTGCGGATGATTGCGGGCCTGGAAGAAATCACCGCGGGCGATCTGATGATTGACGGGCGCCGCATGAACCGCATCGCCCCCAAAGACCGCGATGTGGCGATGGTGTTTCAGAACTACGCTTTGTACCCGCATCTGAACGTGGCCGATAACATGGCTTTTGGCTTGCGCATCCGCAAAATGCCGAAGGCCGAAATCAAGAAAACGATTGATGACGTGGCCGAAATCCTCGGCCTGACGCCCTATCTGGATCGGCGCCCGGCGGATCTTTCGGGCGGGCAGCGCCAGCGCGTGGCCATGGGGCGCGCGATTGTGCGCCACCCCAAGGTGTTTTTGTTCGATGAGCCTTTGTCGAACCTCGATGCGAAACTGCGCACCCAGATGCGCGCCGAGATCAAGCGGCTGCACAACCGGCTGGGGGTCACGTCGGTTTATGTAACCCACGACCAGGTCGAGGCGATGACGCTGGCCGACCGGATCGTGGTCATGAACGATGGCAGTATCGAACAGGTCGGCACGCCGATGGAGCTGTTCAATCACCCCGCCAATACCTTTGTGGCGGGCTTTTTGGGCTCGCCGCCGATGAACCAGATGAAGGGCACGCTGACCGGCACGGGTGCCAAGATCGGCGATGCCGAGATCAAGATTGATGGATCGACCGCCGGCAATGCCGGGCGCGATGTGATCGTCGGGATCCGGCCGGAACATGTGATGCTGGGCGAAGGCCAGGGCACGTCGGCCTTGCCGATCAACCTTGATCTGGTCGAACCGCTGGGGTCGGAGGCCTTGCTGCATGCGCGCCACGGCGACGACAACCTGGTCTTCAAGGCCGAAACCAACGGCGATATCGGGCATTTGTCGGGCGTGGGCGCGGTTCATGTGCCCGCCAGCCTGGTGAAATTGTTCGATGCCGAAACCGGCCGTGCGCTGACCCTTGGGGCGTGAGGGTATGACCGAACAAAACACAGATCGCACAGGGCACCGGGTGAGAGCACCGTCTGCCGGTGTGCATGACGGCGCCCTTGTCCGGCTTGTCGATCACTTCAAGCGCGAATGGCAGATCTATGTGATGCTGCTGCCGACGATCATCTGGTTCATCGTCTTTCTGTATAAGCCGATGTACGGGCTGCAGATCGCGTTCAAGGATTATTCTATTTTCCGCGGCGTCGCCAACAGCCCCTGGGTGGGCTTTGAGCATTTTGAGGTTCTGTTCGGCAATGAGCAGTTCATTCGGGCGGTGAAAAACACCATCACGATCAGCTTTTACAATCTGCTGTTTGGGTTTCCGGCACCGATTATCCTGGCCCTTTTGTTCAACGAAATCCTGCATGCGTCCTACAAGCGCACCGCGCAGACCATTGTTTATCTGCCGCATTTCATCTCGTCGGTGATCATTGCGGGCATCGTGATTACGGCGTTTTCGCCCACGGTCGGTGTAATCAATGCGGTCATGGGGTGGTTCGGGTTGGACCCCGTCTACTTTTTGACCCAGCCGCAATGGTTCCGACCGATCTTTGTGGGCACCGGCATCTGGCAGGAAGCGGGCTTTGGGTCGATCGTGTTTCTGGCCGCCATCGCGGGGGTGAACCCGTCGCTTTACGAAAGCGCGGTGGTTGATGGGGCGAACCGCTGGCAGATGATGTGGAAGATCACCATCCCGTCGATCCTGCCGACCATTCTGATCATGCTGATCATCCGGATCGGCAATGTGATGGAGGTCAGTTTCGAGCTGGTGATCCTGTTGTATCAGCCCGCAACCTACGAGACGGCGGATGTGGTCAACACATGGGTCTACCGACAGGGTCTGCAGTCGGGCCAATACGATCTGGCGGCGGCTGCGGGTCTGTTCAACGCTGTTGTTGCCTTTGTTCTGGTGATGACCGCCAACACCTTGTCGCGGCGCTATTCGCGCACGTCGCTTTGGTAGGGGGGGTCTGATGCCGAACTGGAACCTTTATTCGCGCGGCGACAAGTTTTTCGCGATCGTGGTCTCGGTCCTGATCGGGATGTTCACGGTCGCCACGCTCTATCCGTTTATCTACATTGCGGCGGTGTCGTTCAGTTCGGGCTTTGCCGCGCAAGCGGGCAAGGTGGTGCTGACGCCGGTCGATGCCACGCTTGAGGCTTACGGATACATCATCTCCGATCCGAAATTCTGGATCAGCTACCGCAACACCTTCATCTACACCATTGGCGGCACGATCATGTCGCTGGCGTTCATCATCCCCGGCGCCTACGCGCTGTCGCGGCCACAGCTTAAGGGGCGGCGGTTCTTCAATCTGTTTATCGCGTTCACCATGTGGTTCAACGCCGGACTGATCCCGTTCTTTTTGAACATGCGCGATCTGAACCTCTTGGACAGCATGTTTGGCATCATCCTGGCGTTTGCGGTGAATGCCTTCAATATCATCTTGTTGCGCAACTTCTTTGAAGCGATCCCGCAAAGCTTTGAGGAAGCCGCCCGGATGGATGGGGCCAATGACTTCCAGGTGCTCTGGAAGGTGTTTGTGCCCCTGTCCAAGCCCGCGATCGCCACGATCACGCTGTTTTGCATCGTGTCGCGCTGGAACGGGTTCTTCTGGGCGATGGTCTTGCTGCAATCAGAGGAAAAGATCCCCCTGCAGGTGTTCTTGCGCCATACCATTGCGACCCTGTCTGATGACGACGAATTCGCCATCGTCCAGACAGCGGCCGGGTTCAGCGCGGAAACCGTCACGGCGGCGATCATCGTGTGTTCGATCATCCCTGTGCTGATCGTCTACCCGTTCATCCAGAAATACTTCGAGAAAGGCATCCTTTTGGGAGGTGTCAAAGAATGAGAACGCAAAAGGGAGGAAACCACATGCGTAAATTGACCCTGGCCGCCGCATTGCTGGCGGGAAGTGCGATCAGCACGCCGGTCCTGGCAGACGGGCATCTGAAAATCGTGGATGAACCGCTGGAACTGACAATCCAGATGAACCACGCCCGCTACCCGATCTATGAAGAAGACTGGCCGGTGGAGCAGGCGGCGCGCAAACTGACGGGCATCAGCCTGCTCAATGACACGGTTGGCGCCAACATGCGCACCGATGAGAACACCGGTCGCACCGAAGCGCTGAACCTGATGCTGGCCACCGGCAACATCCCCGACATCGTCGGGTCCAGCCGGATCCGCGATTTCGTCAATCAATACGGTCCCGAAGGCGCGTTTGTGCCGCTGAACGATCTGATTGCGGAACATGCACCAAACATCGCGGCCTATTATGCCACGCGGCCTGATATTGAAGCGGCCGTCAAAGCCTCTGACGGGCAGATGTACTACATTCCCTATCTGCCGGACGGCAAATACGGTCGGGCCTATTGGATCCGCACCGATTGGCTCGATGCGCTTGGACTGGATGTGCCCGAAACGGTGGACGAATACGAAGCCGTTCTGCGCGCGTTCAAGACCCAAGACCCCAATGGCAACGGCCTGGCCGACGAAGTGCCGTTCTTTGCGCGCCAATGGCCCGAACTGATCCGCCTGGTCACCCTTTGGGATGGCCGTGCGCATGGGTCAGACACCTACCATGACTTCATGATCGAAGACGGCAAGATCGGTCACGGCTACATCGGCGAAGGCTACCGCGACGGGATCGCGAACCTGGCGCGCTGGTACGAAGAGGGTCTGATCGACGCGGAAATCTTCACGCGGGGGTCATCGGCACGCGACTTCCTTTTGTCGGAAAACCTGGGCGGGTCGACCCATGACTGGTTCGCCTCGACATCGGGCTACAACCGTTTGTCAGCAGACATCGACGGGTTCGAATTCAAGGCCTTCCTGCCGCCTGCGTCGCCGTCTGGTCGCCGCATTGAAGAACATCGCCGGATCCTGGTGAAACCCGATGGCTGGGCCATTGGCCACACCAACGAACATCTGGTCGAGACCATCAAGTACTTTGACTTCTGGTTCACCGAAGAAGGCCGCCGTCTGGCCAATTTTGGCGTCGAAGGTCAGCATTATGACATGGTCGACGGCAAAGCGGTCTTCAAGCAGGAGTTCCTTGATGCGGGGCCGGTGAACCGGTCGCTGTATCAGGTGGGTTCGCAGCTTCAGGGTCGTGGGTATTTCCAGGACTACGGATATGAAATCCAGTGGTCGAACGAGTTCGCCCTCGAAGGGATCGCGCTTTATGACACGATGGATCTTCTGATCCCTGACTTCCTCGGCGTGGCGTTCACCGCCGATGAGCAGAAGGTCTATGACCGCACCTGGGGCTCGATCCGCGACTACATGCTGGAGCGTCAGCAAAGCTGGATCCTGGGCAACGGCGACGTGATGGCGGACTGGGACGGCTACATCTCGACGTTGGATGACATGGGGATGCAAGAGCTTCTGGTGGTCATGCAATCGGCCTATGACCGTCAGTACGGCGGCTAAACAACCTGATGGTTGGGGGCGGCCTTCGGGTTGCCCCCGGCACTTTATTCACAACTCAGCGGAGTTGAGTGACCCATGCTGGCAGATGCGCTTCCCAAGCTAGACGAACCCAAAGCGGGACGAATGACCATTCAGTATGGTCCGGTCGCTGACACGCAGATCGTTGAAAATCCGCCACGTTTCACCTGGCTTCCCGTCATCGAGGATGACGCGGCCTATATCTTGCGCCTTTCAACCGATCCGAAGTTTCCCAAGGCCAAGACGCAGGTCTTTGAAAACATCGCTTACAACTTTTTCACGCCCGATGCGCCCTTGGCACCGGGCGCCTATCACTGGACCTACGCCACATGGGACGCCGAGCGGGGCCGGCCCGCAAGCGCGTGGAGCACGCCGCGCAGCTTCACCCTGGGCGCTGGGCTGCCGGAAACGCCGCTGCCCTTGCCAGACGCGCGGCTGGCGAAGGTTTCCAAGGATCACCCGCGCCTTTGGATGACGTCGGATCGGCTGGCAGACTTCAAAGCCGCTGTCGCAGCCGACCCCGATCATTGCACCTGGTCGACATTCTACGCCGACGCCGTTTTGCCCTGGATGGACCGCGAAGTGATGCGCGAGCCCGAAGGTTACCCGGGTCATCAGCGCGTGGCCCCGATCTGGCGTCAGACCTATATCGACCTGCAGGAACTTTGGTACGCGATCCGCCATCTGGCGATTGGCGGCAAGGTCACCGGTAACGCCGAAATGACGGCCCGGGCCAAGGAATGGTTGCTCGAAGCGGCAAGCTGGGACCCGATGGGCGTGACCTCGCGCGCGTACACCGACGAATGGGCCTACCGGGTCTGCAATGCGCTCGCCTGGGGGTATGACTGGCTTTACGATGATCTAAGTGCGGCCGAACGCGCCACGGTGCGCACGGCCTTGCATGAGCGCACCCGCGACATCGCCGAACATGCAATCGAGAACGCCAAGATCCATCTGTTCCCCTATGACAGCCACGCCGTGCGGTCGGTGTCGTCGTGCATCATCCCGGCCTCTATCGCGCTGTTGGACGATGACGAGACGGGCCAGGCGCGCCAATGGCTGAACTACGGGATCGAGTTTCTTTACACCGTCTATTCGCCCTGGGGCGACGCAGACGGCGGCTGGGCCGAGGGCCCGCATTACTGGATGACCGGGATTTCCTACCTGTTGGATGCGGCCAACTGGCTGAAATCCTATACCGGGCTGAACGTCTATGAGCGTCCGTTTTTTCGAAACACCGGCGACTTTCCCCTGTTCACCAAAGCGCCCAACACCCGCCGGGCCACGTTTGGCGATGATTCCACGATGGGGAACCTGACGTGCATCAAGATCGGCATGAACCTGCGCCAGTTTGGCGGGGTGACCGGAAACGGGGCCTATCAGTGGTATTGTGATGAAAATCACCGGCTAAACCCCGGAACCGAAGGCGATTTTTACAACTGGGGCTGGTGGGACACCCGGTTTGACGAACTGGCCTTTCGCACCGACTGGCCCGCGGTTGCGGCCACTGATCCGCCCGGCGGATTGCGCCACTTCAAAGGGGTGGGCTGGGCTGCGATCCAACATGCGATGGCCGACCCCGATGAGCATATCCAGTTCGTGTTCAAATCCTCGCCCTATGGGTCGGTCAGCCACAGTCACGGCGACCAGAACGCCTTTTGCATGGCCGCCTACGGCGAGGATATGGCGATCCAGTCGGGGCATTACGTGGCTTTCAATTCGTCCATGCATCGGCAATGGCGCCGCCAGACCCGGTCGAAGAATGCGATCTTGATCAACGGCAACGGTCAATATGCCGAGACCGACAAGGCCAAGGCGCTGGCCGCATCGGGCCGGATCGTGACGGCACAAGAGCGTGACGATCACATCTATATCTGCGGGGACGCGACGGCGGCCTACCAAAGCCTGACCCCCGAAGTGACCCTTGCCGAACGCGAGATATACTTCGTGCGGAATTCCTACTTTGTCATTGTGGACAAGGTCGATGCTGAGACACCCGTCACCCTCGAATGGCTTTTGCATGCCAATGAGCCTTACGAGTTGGGCAAGACGTCGTTCAGAAACACCCAGACGCGGGCGGGGTTTTACGGGCAGGTCGTGTGGTCTGAAGGCGGCAAGCCTGAAATCACGCAGAAGACCGAGTACACGGACGTTGATCCGGCCGATTATGCGGGCCTGCATGTCAGCACCTGTCTGACGGCGTCTTACCCGGCCGCCACGCGGCACCGGATGGCGACCTTACTGGTGCCTTACCGGCTGGATGCGCCGAAACGGATTTTCAACTTCATGGACGATCAAGGCTATGACGCGGACCTCTATTTCACCGACCAAGACGAGCAGACGTTCAAGGTCGTGATAAAAAAGCTGGCCAATACCTAAGCCCCAACACAGCGGAGTGCGGCGCATGACAACCCAGAACCTGTTTCCCCGAGCGGATGGCGAACTTGAACGCGTGGCCGACGGGCTGAGCCGACGGGTCGGGGCGCACAATGACAATGTCATGGTGGTGGAAGTGCATTTTGAAGCGGGCACCACAGCGCCGCTGCACCACCATGTCCACGAACAGATCACCTATGTGATGTCTGGCAAGTTTGAATTCACCGTGGGCGACGAAACCTACATCGTCGCGGCCGGGGACTCGCTTTACAAACAACCCAACATCGAACACGGCGCGACCTGCCTTGAAGCCGGCATGCTTCTGGATGTCTTCACGCCGCACCGCGAGGATTTTCTGTGATGCGCGCGGCCCACACAAAAACGGAGCATACCCTATGAGCAAACCCGTCATCGGTTTCATTGGTCTTGGCCTTATGGGCGGCAACATGGTGGAAAACCTGCAGGCACGCGGGTTCGAGATGGTTGTGATGGGCCGCAAGCGCACCGTGGTGGATGCGGTGCTGGCCCGGGGCCATGCGCGCGAAGCCGCCACGCCCAAGGACTTGGCGGCCGCGAGCGATATCATCATGCTGTGCGTGACGACATCAGATGTGGTGGAAAGCCTTGTCTACGGCGAAGACGGTCTTCTGGCGGGGATCAAACCGGGGGCGGTGCTGATCGATTTCGGCACCTCTATCCCGGAGTCGACGCGCAAGATCGGCGCTGACCTTGCCGCCAAGGGGGCCGACATGATCGACGCACCTTTGGGGCGCACACCGGCTCATGCCAAGGACGGAATGCTCAACATCATGGCTGCGGGTGATAAGGCGGTGTTTGATAAGGTCAAACCGGTGCTCGACCAGCAGGGCGAGAATGTCTTTTATCTGGGGGCATTGGGGGCAGGTCACGTCACCAAACTGATCAATAACTTCATGGGCATGACGATCGTGACCGCGATGAGCCAGGCCTTTGCCATGGCCGACCGTGCCGGGGTCGATCGCGCCCAGCTTTACGACATCATGTCAGCGGGCCCGTCGAATTCACCGTTCATGGGGTTTTGCAAGAACTATGCGGTCGACGGGGTCAGCGACCTGGGCTTTTCGATCAACAATGCCAACAAGGACCTGGGGTATTTTCTGAAGATGGCGGCGGACATCGGCACGCGGTCTGCGGTTGCCGAAGGCACGTCAAGCAATCTGCAAGCGGCGGTGGATGCGGGCATGGGCGAGGGCAATGTGCCCGAAATTCTCGACTACTTTCTGGATCTGGCGCGCGCATAGGCGCCCCGGATCGCAGGTTTTGAACGCAAACAAGGACAGGCGTATGAGATTTGAAGGCAAAACCGCAATCATCACCGGTGGCGGACGCGATATCGGTGCCGCTGTGGCCAGACAGCTGGCTTCGGAAGGGGCAAATGTCGCGATCAGCTATTTTGAAAGCTCAAAAGGGGCGGATGCGGTTTGCGAACAGATCGAAGCCGCAGGGGGCAAGGTGATTGCCGTGCAGGCGGATTTGAACACGCAGGCCGGCGTGGATGCGCTGGTGGGCGCCACGGTGGCGGCCTTTGGTGGCGTCGATGTTTTGGTCAACAATGCAGGCGGGCTGATCGCGCGCAAAACGATTGCCGAGATGGAACTGTCCCATTGGGAGGCCGTCATGACGTTGAATGTCACGTCAACTTTCATGATGACCAAGGCCTGCCTGGCGAATATGAAACGCGGTGCAATCGTGAACCTTGCCAGCCAGGCCGGTCGGGACGGGGGCGGCCCCGGCGCGGTGGCTTATGCAACGTCCAAAGGGGCCGTGATGACCATGACGCGGGGGCTGGCCAAAGAGCTTGGCCCCGACATTCGGGTCAACGCGCTGTGTCCGGGCATGATCGACACTGATTTTCACAACATCCACACGCCCGATGCGGGCCGTCGCGGGTTCGAAGCGAACGCCCCCCTCAAGCGGCAGGGACATGTGGATGATGCAGCCAACCTGGTGCTGTTTCTGGCCTGTGATGACAGCGCTTTCATGACGGGCGCGAACATCGACCTGAACGGCGGCATGCTCTTTTCCTAAGCGACCCAAGCGGTTTTCGACCACCACACGGAGGAGCGCCGTACCGATGCGCGTGCTGGCAATTGGCGAATGCATGGCCGAGATGGCCCCGACAGAAAGACCCGGTGAGTACCGGCTTGGGTTTGCGGGTGATACGTTCAACACGGCATGGTATCTGGCGCGATGCGCGCCCCAGGTTCAGGTGTCATACTTCACGGCGGTGGGGGATGATGCGATTTCACAGAAAATGCGGGCGTTCATGCGCGACAGCCGGATCGATGATCGCTTTGTTCAGGTGTCGCCGGATCGGACCCTTGGGTTGTACCTTATCTCGCTGGACGAGGGGGAACGCAGCTTTGCTTATTGGCGCAGCCAATCGGCCGCCAAGACGCTTGCGGATGATCCAGACGCCCTCGACGCGGCGATGGCGGCGTCAGATCTCATTTACTTTTCGGGTATCACTCTGGCGGTGTTGATGCCCCAGACCCGCGCGACCCTGCTCAACGCGTTGGCGGAGGCACGCGCGGCCGGCAAGACCATTGCCTTTGATCCAAATCTACGCCCGCAGCTGTGGACGTCGGATGCGGAAATGACCCAAGCGATCATGGACGGGGCGCGCGTCAGTGACATTGTCTTGCCGTCGTTCGAAGATGAAGCCGCCTGGTTTAACGACGCCACCCCGGGCGACACGGCCCGGCGCTATCAGGGTGCCGGCGCGATCACGGTTGTCGTCAAGAACGGGCAAGCCCCGGTCCATTATGCCGAAGGGGCAGGGCGCGGCGAGGTGGCTGTGACCCCGGTGGCAAAGCTCATTGACAGCACGGCCGCCGGTGACAGCTTCAATGCCGGGATTTTTGCACGCCACGCCGCGGGGGATACATTGGCCAATGGCATCGCATACGCCTGCGCGGTGTCGCGGGCTGTTGTGCAGGCGCGCGGTGCACTAGCGCCCATCGATCCAACCCCCCCGACCTAGCGCGCGCGCATGGCCTGGGTCAGCGCGCCCAGACACGCCGCCTGCCAGCCGCAAAACAACAGCATGTCGTTGGGCCATGCGACCATATCCCGGTTGGGATCCATCGTGATGTAGGCCCCAACCGCGGCTGCCCACAACGTCGGCCACAGCACACCATGCCCGATGATGCGTTTGGCCCGCCCGGTGCGGGTGGCCCAGGCCGCCGCGCCTGACAGGATCGTCGCGCCCACAAGACTGCCCACGATATAAGCCGGCAGCACGGACGCGTTGTTCGGCCCGTCGGTGATGATAACGGTCCAGAACGCGGCTTCGGTGGCCAGAAACATGCCCATGATCGAGGCCCCAACGCAAAGGATCACGGCCGGTGTCACAAGCTGATACCGCCATCTCAGGAAGGCGGTGCCGATGACTGCGAAGGCTGCACCGGCCGAAAGGGTCAAAAAGGTCTGGATGCCGAAGCGTTCCCCGCCAAGGTCAAGTTCCGAAAAGAACAGGCCCTGAAGCAGACCGCTTGAGACGACCCCCGAGAGAAGGCCCACAAGCAGAGCGATGAACATCGGTTTGTGAAAGGTTACGCGCATTGTCTTGCTTCCGGTCATTTATGAACACTGTTCACAGATAGATGGATGTTTGTGAACGTTGTTCAATAGTGACGTGGCGTCAAAACGCGTCGGCGTGCAGAACCCGGCTGGGGTCACGCAAAAAGGCCCGCCGTTTCCAGCGGGCCTTCGAAGCAGACGTAAGCCTGGCTTAGTTGGTAACGGCGTTGAATTCCGCCAATGCGTCCGAGATGATCGCGTACCATTCACCTGAGTCCCGCATTTCGGTCAGGCCACGGTTCAGCATCGCGATGTAGACCCGGCCACGGGGATTTGTCTTGTGAGTGACAAATTTCAGCTCAAGCAGGTTCGTCAGGTAGGGGTTTTGAGATATCTCATTTTCCATGCCCAACTCGCGGGTTGCCGCAGCCACACTTTCGATTTCCAGCGGGACAACGTCCACTTCGCCGTTTTTCATCATTTCAAAGCAATCGTTGACCGACTTTGGAACAACCATGGACACAACCGGTTCGATCAGGCCCTGTTCTTCAAGGTCAAATGTAAACCAGCCTTCGGGGCGGCAGATCCGCGCGCCCGCGAAGTCGCCATAGGTGCGCACGCCGTCATACTGATTGCCGGGCATGGTGAAAAAGCCAACCACGGTTTCATAGATCGGCAAAGAGCCATCAAGCTCGTTACAGCGGGTTTTCATCGCATCCGACAAAAGGTCGATCTTGGTGCAATTGGGGATGTACCAAGCGATCGATACGTCGAAGGCGCCAAGCGGCAGAAGTGTAGTCAGGTGCGCGCCCCAGTCATCGACGAAGTTGACGTTGTAGTCGCGGTTGTTGCCACCCCGGTTGAGGGCGGTTGTGGCCAGGCGGACAAGCATACCGCCACCTTCGAATTGTTCGCCCACAAAGGGCGCCCAGCCGTTGGATGACAGGATCTTGATGGGGGGCTCGAAGGAATTTGAAACCGATGCGCTGGCTGCTGCGCGTGCGCTTTCGGCGGCAATAATGTCAGTCGGTGAAGCTCCGCCCGGCAGGCTGCCGTCTTCACACGGAAGCTGCAGCGTGATGCCGACTTCAATGGCGTTCGGGTTGGCAATCGCGTTCCGGTTGGCGTTGAAGATCTGCTGATAGTCAAACGTGCCATAGGCCGATTGGGCGATCGAACCGAGGCTGTCGCCTTGCTTGACGGTGTAGATCTCACAGGCGTTCTGGGCCTGTGCCGTGTCGGGGGTTGCGATGAACGTCACGGCGGCGGCTGCGGCGGCGACGGTAGTGATAAGAAGTCTCTTGCTCATAGGTCCACTCACTTTCGATAGGATTGGGGTTGGTTGGGCCGGCCGGGTTGTCCCGGTTCCGCGCCGCTGGGTCTCTAATGCCTGTACTCGTTCCATCAGTTCACCAGTGCCGCGGTATGTTCCCGCAGCCCTTCACTCACGATTGATGCCCATTCCCCGCTTTCCAGCATGATCGCCAATCCGGCGTTCAAGTCCGCCAGCAACGTCTCGGAATTCGGGTTGCCGGTGTGCATGGCAACCTGAAGCGGTTGAATGGTAAACAGATGCGGGTTCTCGACGATGTCAAAGCCAAGCCCGAGGTCGTCTTTCACGCGCTCACCTGCGCGGGTGTCCAGGGCGACGATGTCGACCTCACCGGCGGCAAGTGCGCTAAAGCAGGCATGCGCGCCGGTCGGTGACACCAGTGTCACCTTGGGCGGCATCAGCCCGGCTTCTTCGAGATGCCCTGTGGGGTAACCTTCGGGCCGGCAAATGCGCGTGCCCTGAAACGCCGCAGTGTCCAGCACGGCTTCAAACCCTGATCCCGCCATGGCGAAGTAGCCTTCGACGACTTCGTAAAGCGGGTTGGAATAGGCGTAGTTCTGGCAGGCATAAAGCTCCTGGCTTGTCAGCATGCCTTGGGTTTCACAGCCCGGCCGTGTCCAGGGGAAGCTGGCGTCAAAAGCCTGACGGGGCAACAGCGCGTCGAGATGCGCGGCCCAATCGTTGACGAAGATCACTTCGGCGGGTTTTTCAGGGGCCGCGCGCAGCAGCGCAGTTTCCACCAGCCGCACCAGCATGCCGCGCCCTGTCAGGCTTTCGTCGGTGTAAGGCAGATAGCCATTGGCCGTCACCAGGCTGAATGACACCGGGCCTTCGGGCGCGGTGGCCTCTTGGGGCGATGTGCCATCAAGGCAGGGCAACCGCAGGACGGTGCCGATGCTGATGATGTTTGGATTGCGGCCAATCTCGGCCCGGTTTTCGCGGTAAATGGCCCGAAAGTTGTCGTTGCCATAAGCGGCCTGGGTGATCTCGCGAAGTGTGTCGCCACGTTTGACGCGGTAAAGGCTGCACGCCTCTTGCGCCGCGGCCGGAGCCGGGGCGATGGCAATCGCGGCCAATAGCGTCAGCGTGACTGCTGCTAGGATCTTCATCGGTTGTATCCCTCTTTTCTGGGGAGATTTCGAGAAACCAAATGAACGAGGTAAGGAAACTGGGTGTTTGCCGTTGTCGGGCCCGTTTGGGTCAGACGGACGGGGTGTCTGGTCTGGTGTGCGTCATGGTCTGGCATTCCGGACAAGTGGAACGCGCAGTGTCGTTTGACGGCCGGCGCGATCGATCACGAAGCGGGCGTCGCCAATCTGGTCCGCGACCAGCCGGTCGTAGACAGCGCGCAGGGCCTCTTCGTTGGCGATGCCGATGCCGGTGATTTCTTCTCGCAACAAGATGTCGCCGGTCTGGAAACCCGTGTCGGTCTGGACCCCGACGCTGGCCACTTCCATGACCCAGGCACCGTCGATGGTGCGGTAGCGAATGCGGGTCTGATCGGCCAGGCTGATATCGCGGATCACCGGGATGGTCAGAAGCCCAAGGTCGAACCGCCCGGTGGCTGCGTCGCGGTAACGGACCGACGCGCGGGTGTACCCGTCAGGATCGACCACCAGATTGTCGAGAAGATGGGCCGACAGCGGCAGGCCAGGGCGGAGGTTTGCGCCGTTGAGCGAAAAGATCACCGTGCCTTCGACGACCCATGCTCCGGATTTCAGAGCTGTTTGCGCATCGGTCACTTGCGTGATGCGCGCAGTATCCGCGTTGCGCACCTGTTCGACTTCGGACGCAAACGGCATTGCCACGTCCCAATGTGCCCCAAGAACCTGGACCGCGGCGACCGGTGTGCGGGGCAAAGGTGCGGGTGGGGTTGCGTCCACAATCGGACGCAACCCCGCGCTGGCAACCACATTTTCCAGCGTGTCGAGCGGTTCGGCCCTGGGGGCCTCACCCGCCTCAGCCACGACGGGAAGCGCGTCAGCCGCGATCTGCACGTCAAAGGCGAATTGAGGTCCTGCGACACCGTCAAGTTGCGTTTCAGGCCGCGTCAGGGCCGCCACCGCCTGCGGTTCGGCGTCTGTTTCGACGATTGCCAGCGGATCAGCGGCGGCGCTTGCCAACTCACTATCGGTTCCAGCCGTGGCAAGGACCGGTGCTGCGGCAAGCGTGCCAAGATCAAGACCAATGGCTTCGGTTGGCCCGATGGCGAAGGTCGCCGGCGGTTCTGCCGACTGGTTTGGCGCAAAGGCCAGTTCGCCTGTTGATGCAACGGGCAGGGTCGATGACCCCGGCACCACAGGTGGCGTCTGGATATTTGGCAGGACCCCCGGTTGCGCGGTGTCGATTGTGGCGCGCAATTCTGCGGGGACGTTCGCGATCGAGAATGCCAGGGGCGGTGTGTCATTGGCCACAGGGGCGGCCACGGGGTCGGCCGCGGGTACAGACGCAGGTGCAGGCGCGCTGGATGCGGCGCCCGCGGCCAACGAAGGTGCGATTTCCGGCTCGCCCGGGGCTTCGTCCGGGGCAGGGGCGGCGGCAAGTGCGGGGGCGCTTGGCGGGGCGGCCGCGTCAGATTGGCCTGCGGCGGACGCTGTGGTCTCAGCCGCGTCACCAGGGCCGCGCAAAAGCATCGCGGCGCCGACACCTGCAATCAAGACAAGGGCCGCAGCAGCGCCACCGATGACAAGTTTGCCCTGGCCCGAGCCCGCGACCGGGCGCAAGACGGCGACCTTGTCATCGTCTTCAGGCTCAAGGAGGATCAGCCCGGTGTCATCGGCCGGTTCGGGGGCCGGCGCGTTGTCTGTGTGTTCAGGTGTGTCGTCCTGCTCGATCGCCTGTGTGACGATCCGCGAAATGCGTTTTTCGAGCGCACCATCCGACCCTTCGGTCGTTTCGGCGATCGCGGTTTCGAGCGGGTCGAGGGGATCGTCTTCGTCTGTGTCCGCGGACGTGTCCGTTTCAACGGGTTGGTCATGGGCTGCATCATCAGCGCCATCGGCGGGGTCAAACGCGGCGTCGACCTCGGCCTCGGGTTCTGATTCCAACTCAAGACCAAGTGCGATGTCGTCGAAGTTGGTGTCGTCTTCGGGCAGAGCATCGGGGTCCGGGTCTGTTGCGATTTCATCGTCCGCGGTGTCGTCCGCGGGCGTTTGGACCGGATGCGGCTGCTGCTGGGCAATCGCAGACGCGGGCATCAATGCGCGCAGGTCCACCGGGGTGTCATCTTCTTCGTCGAGGTAAAGGTCTTCCTCAAACGCGGTCTCGTCTGCGTCATCCGCATCCATCGACAACGCCAGTGGGGCGATGTCTTCGTCGTCAGGCAGGTCCTGCGGCACAGGCGCTTTTTTGTCGGCGTCAAAGTCGGTTTCGGCGCTGTCGGTGTCTTCTACGATCTCAAGCGGGGCCAGGCTGTCGGGCAGAAGCCGGGTCTTGGTCTGCTGTGAATTGGTCACCGTCGGCCGGGTGCGCCGCTTGGGGGCCGGCGCGCGTTTTGAGACAATCCGTGTCGGGCGCGCGGGGATCAGGTCCAGCCATTCGTCAGCGGTTTGCAAGCGATCGCCCGGCATGATCGACAACGCGGTATCGATCGCTTCAAGAAAGCCACCCGGATAGTCGTCCGAAGTTCCTGTAAGCGGCACGTAAGGATCGTCATGGCCTTGTGCGACGGCCGATAGACGTTGCTGGCCGTCAACCGGAGGCGCCCCGCTGATGGCATGATATATCGTCGCGGCGAAGCCATAAATGTCGCTGTAAGTGCCCTGGTCGCTGCCTTCGATGTAGAATTCCTGAGGGCTGTAGCCATCTTTGACGAACTTCACCTTCGAAAATACCCGGTTCGGGACCGTGTTTGACCGCAAAGCCGCGCCAAAGTCGATCAGCACGGGTTCGCCTTGTTCGTCGATCAGAATATTGTCCGGCGAGATATCACGGTGCAGCATCCCCTTGTCGTGGATGTACTTGATGGCACCCAGGGTACGCCGGGTCAGGCGCAGAATTTCTTCTGGCGACAACCGGTCGGGCTCGGTCTGGATGACGTCCATCAAATCTGGCCCGTCGATGAAGTCGATGGCCATATAAGCGGTGTCGTTTTCTTCAAACACCTGATGGACGTGCAGAATGTTCTTGTGCTTCATCGCGGCAAGCGCGTGCGCTTCGCTGACAAATTGCTCAATCAGCTTGGACAGCTCGACGGCATATTCGATCTTGCGTGGCGCGATCTTGGTGCCTTCGCGTTGGCACATGATCGTTGGAAAGCACTCTTTGATGACAACCGTGCGGCCCAGGCTGTCGGACGCGCAATAGGTAATGCCGAACCCGCCTGAGTTCAGGTAGCTTTCGATCGTGTACTGACCGCGCATAAGCTCGGTGCCCGCAGGAAGGTCATCAAGCGCGCCTTCTCTTTTTGCGCGTGACCCCCCGGAAGCCGGAGTCTGGGATAGTTTTTTTGCCTCGTTGCTTTGCAACGCTCGTCTCCCACCGGACGTCATCTCCGCTGTTCTCAGCGAATTTCGACGACTGCCATGGAAACGGATACTTAGGCTTTGAGGTCACTTTATGATCCAATTGGGGCAAGAATTGGAAACAATCCGTTTCCGTTTCTGCGTACCTGTGCCGGTTTGATGCACAAATTAAGGATAATGAGACCTTGTTCACAGACGCAAATGCGAGTCGTCCGTAAACAACACTGGCCGAGCAGGGGTGCCGGACCAGAGAATCTGCGCGTTGCAGCAGGTCGCCACGTCAAAGACGGCCCGGTCGTTCCGGCGTTTGTTATCTAATAATTCCGCATAGGCGGTATTGTTTCCACGTCAGGCCAGCTTCGCGTCGGAAGTTTGACGAACCCATACAATTTGTCTGAAAGTTACCTCGTACACGCCCCAAACGGGCCTGATGGGTCACCTACCCATATACCCAGTAACGTATTAACCAGTGAGGCACCCCCATGCTGAACGATCTTAAAAAAGCACCGACCGAGTTCCACGTTCTTCTTTCGGCCACCGAATGGGCCGATCCGGAGACAGCAAAGTTTCGCGATCTTCTTTCGCGCATGAGTGACGTTGAGTTTGACGCGCTTGAGGCTGACCTGATCTCGATGGAAGAAACCGGCGAGAAGACCCGCTGCATCGAATGGCTGGAAGGCTTCTTCGACCGCGCAGACGCTGTTCCGATGGCCGCGTAAGTCTAAGCAGACATTGAACATGAAAAAAGGCGGTGCCTGGGGCGCCGCCTTATTTTTCTGTCTGATTTGGAAGGCTAGCTAGCGTCGCTGGCGATCCGTGCAATGTCGCCGCGCGCGATGTTCAAGTCGTTGAGATCGCGGTCGGACAGGCTGTGGAGTTCGTTGAACACCTGATTGTAACGTGCCCGGCGGGCCCGGTAGGCTGCAAGGTCAGTGCCGACGCGGCCGAACATGCCCAGGATGCCTGCGGCAGATGCGTTTGAAGATGTTTGATTGGCCATAAGGGCCTCCATTCCAGAAAAACCGTTACCGCACACATAGCCACACCACAGCGGATGAGAATGGCTATTGCTGCAATGCAGCGTTGCAAATTTGGAATGGTTTACGACAGGTTACGCATGCCTGTAGAACAGGGCGATGCCTGTGACCTTCACTTCACTTACGGATGTTCTCGATCACGGGTTCGACGCGCTGATTGATGTGCGTGCACCGGCAGAGTTTGCCGAAGACCATGTACCCGGTGCGATGAACCTGCCCGTGCTCGACGATGCAGAGCGCGCCCGGGTCGGCACGATCTACAAACAAGACAGCCCGTTTCGCGCCCGCAAGATCGGGGCGGCATTGGTGGCGCGCAACGCCGCCGCCCATATCGAAGGGCCATTGGCGGACAAAGACGGGGCGTGGCAGCCCTTGGTGTATTGCTGGCGGGGCGGGCAGCGGTCGGGCTCGTTCGCGTCGATCCTGAAAGACATTGGCTGGCGTGCGCAGACCATTGCGGGGGGGTACAAATCCTACCGGCGGCTGGTGGTCGCGTCCCTGTATGGCACGCCGCCGCCGGCCCGGGTGATTTTGCTTGATGGGTTCACAGGCACCGGCAAGACGGAAGTCTTGGCCCGTTTGCCCGGCCATGGGCTGCAGGTCATCGATCTGGAAGGCTTGGCCGGTCATCGCGGGTCTGTTCTGGGGGCGGTTGGCCCGCAGCCCAGTCAGAAGGCGTTTGAGAGCAAATTGGCCAGTGCGCTGGCCGCACTCGATCCCGCCGCGCCTGTGGTCATCGAAGCGGAATCGTCAAAGATCGGACGCGTGAGCCTGCCACCAGAACTTTTTGCAGCGATGCGCGCCGCCCCGCGTGTGGAACTCCAGGCACCGCCAAGCGTCCGTGCGGCGTTTCTTGCGCAGACCTATGGCGGCGCGCGTGAGGATTTGTTGTCCCGGCTTGATGCGTTGCGTTCCCTGCGCGGGGCCGAACAGGTGGCCCGTTGGACCGACCAGATCCGATCCGGCGCGCTGGAAGACGCCGCCCGCGGGTTGATCGCCAACCATTACGATCCAGCCTATGCAAAATCGCGGGCGCGCGCCGCCGGGCTGATCACGAATGTTGTTGAGGCCCGAACCCTCGACCCTGCCGGGCTTGACGATGTGGCGCGCGCGGTCGCGGCCGCCGTCAGAGCAATTTGATCGTGGCAGGGCCATCTGTCAGATGCCCGATGATCGCGGCCCCATGGCCGAGGTCAATCAGGCTTTGCAGACAGTTCCGGGCGGTGTCGGGTGCGACGGCGGCCAACAACCCACCGGCGGTTTGCGGATCATGTAAAATGGCCGCGCGCGGGTCGGGCGAAGGCTGAACCGGGGCCGCGTCCTGGTTGGCCGACCACAGGGTCGAGCGAACGCCCTGATCGAGGAGGGCGGCAACACCGTCAAACAGGGGCAGCGCGTCCAGCGAAAGCTCGGCCCCAAGGCCAGAGGCTTTCAGGATCGTCATCAGATGCCCGGCCAGACCAAAGCCTGTCACATCGGTCATCGCATGGGCTTTGCGCAGGACCTGAGCGGCGTCGGCGCTGGGTTGGGTCAACACGGCAAACAGCTTTGAAAGATCCTCGCCCCTGGCCTGAAGCGCCATGTCTGCGGCCAGAAGCGTGCCACTGCCAAGCGGTCGGGTCAGGATCAACGCGTCACCCGACCGCGCACCTGCGTGCGTGATGGCTGAACCGTCGAGGACACCCGTGACCGTGAAGCCGATCTGCAATGCGGCCCCTTGGGTGGTGTGCCCGCCGATCAGGTCCACGTTGTCGACGTCGAAGGCAACGCGGGCGCCAATGGTCACATCCTTGAGCCATCGCCGCTGAAGGGCGGCCGACATCCGGGGCAGGGTCACCTGGGCCAGCGCGTTGACCGGGCGGGCGCCCATTGCCCAGACATCTCCCATTGCATGAAGTGCCGCGATCCGCGCCACGAGGAACGGATCACCGGTGAACGCGTTGATCGTATCGGTGGTGATCACCCGGGGCGGATCGCCGAACCGTTCAATGGCGGCATCATCGCCGGGGCCCAGGATATCGCCAAGGGGGCCTGCGCCAACCTTTGCGCCACATCCGCCGCACAACACCGGGCGGCCTTCCAGTTCTTCGCGCACGCCCTTTGCGGCGCGTTTCGGCACGGCGGGGCCGCCCATGGGGGTCAGGTCGTTCAGCTTGGCCATAAAGGCCCGGTCGATCCGGTCCTTCACGCGCCAGACCCAGGGGCCTGACAAGGCGACCCCGGCCTTTTCGCCAAGCGCCTCCCTGGCCCCAAGCGAGACGAGTTTCAGATAGTCGCGCTGTGGACCAAACCGGCGCATGGGCCCACCTGCAAGGGCCGCTTTGAGGTTGGCCGCCAGCACCGGGGCCGCGCGCACGGCAAACACCCCCGCCTTGGGGCGCGGCGCATGGGCCAGATGGGCACAATCGCCCGCCGCAAACACCGCCCGGTCAGAGGTTTGCAATCGGGCATCCACCCGGATGTAGCCGCCCTCAAGCGCCAAGCCGGTGCCCGCCAGCCAGGGATGGGGGCGCGCACCGGCGGCCGATACGGTGAAATCCGACGCCAAGACTTCGCTTTCGGTCAGATGAACGGCCTTATCCGACAAGCGCAGGACCTTGGTGTTTTCGCGCAGGGTGATGTCGTGGGACATAAGCTGTTCGCGCAGCTTGTCGGCACTGGCTTTGGGCAGTGCGGTCAGCGCCCGGCCGCGTTCCACAAGCGTGACCCGGGCGCCGGGGCGGTCTTGTCGCAAACGGTGCGCCATCGCCAAGGCAAGTTCGACCCCGGCCACGCCGCCGCCGATCACCACCACATCATCGCCCCCCCTATCCGCCAGAAAGGCGCGCCAGCGCTGGGCCAGCGGTCCCAGCGGTTTGGCCGCGATCCCATGGGTGGCAAAGCCGGGTGTGTCAGACAGCATCGAGGTGACACCGACATCGACCGAAGCCACGTCATAGGACACATCGCGACCCGACCCGGTGCGAACGCGCTTTTCGTCCAGATCGATGTTAAAGGCCAGTGTCGTCAAAAGTCGCGCCCCGGCAAAGCGCGCCAGCCGGTAAAGATCGATATCCAGTTCGGCGCGGGTGTAGTGGCCGGCAATATGACCCGGCAACATGCCGGTATAGGGCGCGGTGGGTCCGGGATTGATCACCGTGATCGACACGCCGGGCAGTGGCCGCATCCCGAAGTGTTTCAGGACCAGCGCATGGGTGTGGCCACCGCCGATCAAAACAAGCTCTTGGGTCAGGGGCCAGGGCGTCATGGAGACGTGTTAACGCGGTTTGGCCCCGCCATGGAAGGGGCCCTGCGCGCTGTCAGGGGGCGATCCAGCCCGCGGTGTTGTCACGAAAGCGTGCGCGACGGTGCGGGTCGTCCAGGGTGAGGGTTTCAATCTCGCGGATCGTGCAGGTCAAAACGGCAAAGCGCGCAGGTGTGGGGTGTGCGGCGTGGTCGCCTGGCGTGTCGATCGGCGCACCCGGTGGAGGGCTGCCGCCATAGACGCCGCGGGCGGTGTCGGGCACGCGCGCCCAGGCCGGCCCGTCGCCCACCGTGATCGTGACATCGACCCGCAACCGGATCTGCAGGCGCGCCTTTTGGTCCCAGATCAGCACAGTCGCCTTGGGGTTTGCTCTCAGTTCCGCCACCTTCGCAGAGGCGGCATCGGTGTGGATCTCAAGGCAGCCCGCCGCCCGGTCTGCCCCGCGCAGAACGACCATGCGCGCCTCGCCCCCGTCCGGGCCCGCGGTGGCCAGCACGGGATGGCGGGCCGGGGCGCGCCGATCGGCGACGCCGCGGCCCAGGCGCTGCCAGACATCGTTCAACGTATCCTCAAGGGTTGGCGGTTTCATAGCCCGTCATCTCCAAATACCCGACGCCTGCGTGGGTGCCTTCAAACCGCACCGGGCCTTCCCAGTAAGCGACCGCGGTGCGCATCCATGATTGCGTGTTGATCGCCGTGATCACGATATCAAGCCCGCGCCCGGGGATTTCGAGGCGCCATGTCGTCGGCACCGACCCGCCTTCGGTGTCGGACCATTCCAGCGGGGTCGCGACAAGATCGTCGGGGTCAAACGGGTTTGGCGTGCCGTCGGCCGCGATCCATGTGCCGGAATGGAAATCGGGGCGGTCTTCGTGGCGCAGGCGGAAGGCCATCAGCTTTTCGCCACCGGGCAGGTTCAGCGCGAACCAATCCCAACCGGTCTGATCGCTTGCCAGGGGCTGGGATGACCATTCGCGGTCAAGCCAAGCTGTACCTGTCACGGTGATTGGCCCGTCAGGCAGGGTGATCTCGCCCGAGACTTCGTAGAAGGGTTGCGAATAGTAGTAACTGGCCTGACCTTCGGGGGATTTTACGGAATAGCCATTGTCCCCCTGGCGCACGAACGGGCCGGTGGCGCGGGCGCGAAGCGCATATGCAAATTCGGCGCCGCGCGCGGTCAAGACGATGTTGCTCAGATCCGGGCCGGCCATGGTCCAATCGCCGATGAACGCTTCGAAGGGGTCCGCGGCGACGCCGGCGGTGCCGATCCCGCCGCGTGCAAACCGTTCGGCAGAAAAGTGCCTGTCTTGCGTCGTCAGACCCGCGTGGCCCATCCAGATTTGCGGTGTGGCCCAGCCGTTGGCGTCACCCGGCGCCAGCGCATTGCGAAACAGGGTCCATTGGACGCCGTAGTCGCGCCCGTCTTCGCCTTTGAGATTGGCGGTCAGGTACCACCATTCGATGCGAAAATCGGGGTGCGATCCGTGGTCTTGGGGGAACACAAACCGCGGCTCAGGCCGGGGCATCGCAAAGCCATCGGCATCCTGGCCCATACCGGCAAACCCCTGCGACAGGGCAGGGCCGGCAAGGGCCAGCCAAAGGACCGCGATCCACCTAGCGTTCATGGGCGAAGACCTTTACCAGATCGGCGGCCGGGCGCCGGGCCAGACGGCGGGCCGGCCAGGCGCCAGCAAGGGCTGCGGCCACCAGCGACAGGGCCAAAAGCCCCGCCCATTGACCGGGGAACAGATGCATCGGCAGGCGCCAGCCAAAGGCTTCGACATTGATCACGACCAGCAGTACCCAGGCCAGGATCAACCCCACGGGCAGGGCCGCGACCGCGGTCAGCGCGGCCAGTGCGGCAGCACGCATTACCTCAATCCAGGCCAGATGCCGGCGGTTCACCCCAAGGGCCCAGACCGGCGCCAGCTGCGGCAGACGCATGGTCGCCAATGTCATCAAACTGGTCAGGATCGCGACCCCCGCCACCGCGAGTGTGAGGACATTCAAAGCCCCGGTGACGGCAAACGTGCGTTCGAACACTTGCCGGGACATGTCTTTGAGGGCCGCCTGATCGGTGATGCGGCCCGGGTCAAGGCCCAGATCCTCAATCAGGGCGCGGCGCAGGTCGTTAGCCTGCGCAGGCGCTACACGCAGACCGAAATTCGTCCGCTCGGCCGTGGAAAAACGCGCGATAAACACATCGGGCGACACCATCGCCTGGCCCAGTGGATTGCCATAGTCGGAATAGACCCCCGCGATGGTCATCGGGCCGCCCGGCAAGGTGATCGCATCGCCGGGGGCCAGCCCTTCGCGGCGGGCGAGTTGTTCGTTGATCATTGCGCCGTCGCCGCGTGCGACCCTGTCCCATGGGTCTGCCAGGGATGACAGCAAGGGCCAGTTGTCTCGGTAGGTGGCGTGGTCTGCGACCGAATAAACCTCGCCCGGGGCGCCGGCAATCTCAGCCTGCGCGCCCCAGATCGGCAGGGCCACCACGTCTGCACCCAAAAACGCGAGCATTTGGGTCGCCTGGGCCTGGGTTTCGGTGGAGACATAAAGTTCCGAGGCCAGGCGTTGATCGAGCCAGCCAAGAAATGTCAGCCGAAAAGACGACACCATGGTGCCGACACCAATATTGGTCGACAGCGCCAGAAGAAGCGCCATCAGCGCCAGCGACAGGCCTGGCAATTGCTGCCGGCTGTCGGCCCAGAACCATTGGGCAAGCGGGCGGCGGGCCAGACGGGCCCCAAGCGACAAGCTTGCCGCCAGCACAGACGGCAAGGTCAATGCGGCCGCCAGCAACAACGCCCCCAAAAGGACAAATCCGCCGACAAGCCCACCGCCGGTGAGCCCCGCGACAAGGGCAATGCAGGCCAAAACGCCGGCCCCCAGCAGTTGCAGGCGGGTGGTGGTTTCTGACCCGCGAGCCCAGGCGCGTGGCCTGGCAGGCGCCAAAAGGGGCAGGCGGGCCACTTTCCAGATCGCGCCTGCGGCGGCGACACTGGTGCCGGCCAAGGCGATCACAAAACCCAGGGCCCACCACAAAGGTGAGATCGACAAGCTGCCCTCGACGGTGGCGCCGTAAAGACCGCGCAGGGTGGCGGCGACGTCTGGCAAAAGCGTCGCGGCGATCAGATAGCCAAGCCCGACGCCCAGAGCCGCCGCAATCAGGGCGATGACGGCAAGCTCGACGACCAAAAGTGCAACGAGCCGGCCAAGGGGCAGGCCGAGCGTGCGCAGGGTGCGAAACATCGCGCGGCGCTGTTCGAACGCCAGACCAATTGCCCCGTGTACGATGAACAGTCCTACCGCGAAGGACAAAAACCCAAAGGCGGTCAGGTTCAGATGGAAACTGTCAGTCAGCCGGGCCAGATCGTCGGCACTTGCGGGGGCGCTACGCTGAAGTCCTGCGACGATGGTCGCGGGATCGGGCAGGTTCAGGCCCTGCTCAGGATGAAGCAGCAGCCGATCAACTTCGCCCTGACGGTCGGTGAGACGCTGCGCGACCCCGATGTCGGCAAAGGCAATGCCCGGGGCAAGCCCGTCGACAGCCCTGACCGCGACGGGTGCGCCCGATAGCCTTGCTGCGGTGGCCGGTGCGGCCAGGATTTGGCCCGGCCCGGTGAGAAAATCCAACGGTGTGCCGATCGCAACATCTGCGGCCACTGAACCCGGGGGCGTGGTCAGCGGGTCAAGCCCGATCAGCCGGACGCGGCCCTGATCTGCCGCGATCCACCCTTCAAGCACGGGCGACAGCCGCCAACCTGCGCGCACCAGTGCAACATAGTCAGACTGCTTGAAGGCGCGGCCGGGCAGGGTGAATTCCTCGCCCGCCGATCCCAACGCACCTGCCGCCTGCGCGTAGGATGTTCGCGCTTCGGCGTTGATCGCTTGAACGCCCGTCCACAAGGCGGTGGCCAAGGCCAGCCCCAGGATCAGGGTGACCAACTGGCCCGGCTGGCGGCGCCAATGGGACACTAGGGCGATCATGCCTGCGCGGGTCACGACAAGCACCCGCGTGACAAGTGAAGCTGACGGTCGCAGCGCGCCGCGATCCGCGGCGAATGGGTCACCAGCAACAAAGCAGCGTTTGTTTCGGCCACCAGCGCCAGCATCAGGTCGATCACCGCGTCGCCGGTGGCTTCATCAAGGTTGCCTGTTGGTTCATCTGCAAGCACCAGGGCCGGGCGCGGGGCCAGCGCACGCGCGATCGCGACGCGTTGCTGCTGGCCGCCCGAAAGCTCTTCTGGGTATTTCGCGGTCTGCGCGTCCAGACCCAGACGCGCGGTCAGATCGCGGCACCAGGCGGCATCAAGACGCCCTGCGAGGCGGGCCTGAAACGCGATGTTGGCCGCGACATCCAAAGACGGGATCAGGTTGAACTGCTGGAACACCACCGCCAGCCGGTCGCGGCGGATCGCGGCGCGTTCAGCTTCGCCCATCACTGTCAGGTCCGCGCCCGCGATCCTGATCACGCCGCCGTCCGGGCGTTCGAGCCCTGCGGCACAATGCAAAAGCGTGGACTTTCCGGACCCGCTTTCGCCGGTCAGCGCGGCACTCTGCCCCGCGTCAACCTCAAACGACACACCGCCAAAAACCTCCACCGGGGCATCGCCACCAGCAAAAGTCTTGGTCAGGTCGCGGATCGCGAGGGGAGGTATTGCGTTACTCACTGACCACTAGATAGCAGTGACCGCGCAAAGGGACAGCGGCGAGATGTCCCGGGGCCCCAGATCTTAGTCCACGGGCAGTCCCGAGGGAACGGCGTCAGGGCGCCCCAGGGGCCGGGTCAGCGCGGTCTCGCCTGTCAGCGCAATCAAAAACGCGACAAGCGCATCAATCTCATCGTCCGAGACAGGGCGCGGGCGCAGGTCGCGCGCGCGGGTTTGCCGCGCCATTTCCAGCCGGTCTTGCTGAATGACGAAATCAGCCGCCGCCAGCCAGGGCACTTCGGGCAGGCCTGCGTCGTCCTTTGTCCATTCGGCCAGCGCGGCATCGGTATCAAGGTGATGGCGCACCATCCGTTCCAGGGTCGGGTAGGCGCCGTTGTGCCCATAGGGTCCGGTCAGGGCCACATTGCGCAGCATCGGCGTGCGGAAACTGTATGCATCAGCAAGGTTGTTTGACTTGCCCATGCGCCCCAGATCGCGCGGCATCGGGTCAAACTTGCGGGTCCGGCCCGGCCCGAACGACGGCAGGCCAAGCGCGTGGTAGCCTTGATCGGACAACAGCGGGCCATCGTGACAATCCGCGCAGCCTGCGGCGCCAAAAAACAGGTTCATCCCGCGGGCCTGTTGGGTCGTCAAAGCGGTTTTGTCACCGGCAAGGTATTGGTCATAGGGGCTGTCGAAGCTTTGCCATTCGGATGTGATGAAGGCCGACAGCGCATTGGCGATCTCAACGATGGTGACGTCTTCGGGGGCCTTTACGCTGTCAAATGCGGTGACGAACATCTCACCATAGGCGTCGATCCCGCGCACGCGCTTGGCCACGATCGGCCAGACCGCGTCGATCCGGTCGTTCACAGCACCCGCGATGTCATTTTCGCCCGGGCTGCCGGCCATTTCCGCAAGCGAGGTCAGCGGAAACAGCGCTTGGGCGGCCACGATATTGTCCAGCCCCTTGGGCAGCCATTCTTCGGCCGGGCTGTCAAAGCCGTTGCCATAAAGGTCTGACACCGACAGGCGCCCGTCGTGAAACAGGATGTCGATAGATTGGTGACCAAGGTTCCAAAGGGCAGGGGCGTTGCGGGGAATGCGCTTGACGATCTGATCTTCGCCGGTTCCGGGCGTTCGGTCCCGGCCAAGGCCAGTGCCGCCTTCCCCGATCCCCAATGACAGCCCGTCGGTGCCCGCCAAATCATGGTGATGGCAGGTCCCACAGGAGATATTGCGGTTGCCCGACAGGATCTTGTCGTAAAAGAGGAGTTGCCCGATCTTGGCTTTCTGGGGCTCGGCGGCGATAAAATCACTTGGGTCCACGGGCGCCGACAGCTCAATCGCGCCAGCGCTTGTGCAGACCCCGGCCAGTAGCAATGAAGCGGTGATCAAACCATGACGCGACAAACGTCCCTCCCAAGCAAACGCAACGCACTAAGCGCGCTTATGATCGCTGTCTTTGCGGGCTTTGCAAGTCCGGTCTTGCCTGCCTCGCTGGAAGAGGCGCGCGATCTGATGGAGGCCGGTGAGTTCGAAGCGGCAATGGACGCGTTTTTGCCTTTGGCGCGCGCGGGCAATGCGGATGCCGAAGAGTTCATTGGCGTGATGTATGCGTTGGGTCTTGGCGTCGAAAAGGACGCAGAGCGTGCGTTCGAGTGGTATTTGCGGTCCGCCATGAAGGGGCATCCAGGCGCCCAATCCGGGATCGGCTGGTATTACGAGTTGGGTTTGGGGATGCCCGCGCCGGATTTGGTGCGCGCCTACCTTTGGTACGGGTTGTCGGCCATAGGCGGTGATCCTGATGCCGCGATTTCCATCGAAGAGGTCGTCAAGAAGATGACGCCGGATGAAATTGATCGGGGAAACATCCTGATCAACGATTACAAGGTTTGGATGTACCCGTTTCGCTGACGTAAAGGTTAATTCGCTGTTAAGAAGATCGTTCAAAACCAGACACCCGTTACGGTTGTATCGGCCGATTCGAACGAAATCACTGAGTTTTCCGATCAAATTTGCAGAAAATAACCCGCGAAACGCAGCGTTTCGAATTTGGAAATCGATGAAATTTGACGAAGAACGTGGCGCGATTGCGAAGGTCGATCGGGTCTGTCTGTCCCGTTTGGCGAAACAATCAGGCAGCAAATCCGCGATGATCTGCACATCGGCATCTAGTGTGGCCGCAATTGTTCACGGTTTTGACGTGCTGCCCAGAATTCGCCAACTTCGGCAAAACGGGGCTGGTCACAATTCTGACCCTAGCGCGGCGCCTTGTGCCCATTCGCGCCCGGATGTCGTCACGCAAGGCTTGTCTAACGATCCTTGTAGTGGCGATCCTTCGAGCGGTCGAAGGTCTCGTGTAGAGAGTGAGTTGGTGGTGCGTCGGGCCGGTGTGTTGGCCCGGCGCATCCTTACCAAAGGTGAAAGTGCCCGCAGACGTGTTGTCTGCACCGGTTTGTAAGCAGGCATGTGGCCTGTGTGTGTGAGAAGGCAGGCATGTTGTCTGCACGTGTAAGTAGGTAAGTGAGTGATCAGCGTTATGAGTGACAACATTTTCACCAGTGTTTACGACGATCCGTTTCGAGCGACCGAGGAGTGGGTTCCGCTCTTGGCCGACAACACCAATGCCCCTGTCGGCGTTGACATGCCGTCTTTTGCCGCCCACCGCCGCGTGCGCGTGGCGGCGTTCTTTTTCAATATTTTCAAATCGCGTGATCCGCTGGTCCGGCGCCCGGCCGCGGCGCTGACCGAGGTCGGACGCAAACGCGCGTGGGTTTTCAGCGATCCGGCCTGACGAGCGGTCGCATTGGTTGTGCAGCAGGGGTCGCCTTCGGGCGGCCCCTTTGCGCTTCTTGGGGGCCGCGGAACGAAAACGGGCGCCCCGATCCGGGACGCCCGCAGTGTTTTAGGTTTGAAGCCTGTTACTTCAGGTCGGCCATGGCCGCGCCGTCGATTTCCGCTTCCACGGCTGCGACGGTTTCAACAAGGGCGTTGAACACTTCTTCGCCGCCGTCGACATTGGCTTTGAACCAATCATAAACCGGCGCGGAGGCTTCCGCGAAGGCGGCCTTTTCTTCGGGTGTGGGCACATAAATGTCACCGCCACCGGCGATGAAGTCTTGGTACGCCTGGATCGACTTGCGCTTGGGCGAGGCAAACGTCGCCTGCTGCAGCTGATAGAAGCCATCGGCCACCACACGCTGCAGATCGGCGGGCATCGCCATCAGCTTTTCGTTGTTCATGATCCACAGCGCACCCATGTAGGCGTGCCCATCAAGGGTGACGTACTGAAGACCGGCTTCAGGGAACTTCATGCCCATGATGTCGGTGATGCCGTTTTTCGACCCTTCCACAACGCCGGTCTGCAGCGAGGTGAAAAGCTCGGGCCACGGGATCGGTGTGGGCGCGCCGCCAAGGGCTTTGACAAGCTCCTGGGGAATGTCGGCGACAACCGTGCGGACTTTCAGCCCGTCCATGTCAGACGGCTGGGTCACGCGGCCTTTGGTGTTGGCAAAGTTGCGCCAGCCGCCGGTGTTGCCGATGGTCATCAGGCGGATGGCTTCGCCAGAATCTTCGAGAACTTTCGACTGCAGCAGGTCCATGAAGGGCGTGCCGTTTTGCAACGCGGCTTCGGCCACGCGGTCATCGGCCATCAGGTAGGGCAGGTCGAACACCTGGACGTAAGGGAAGATGCCCGCAAAGCCGCCCGAGGTCGACACGTAGACGTCGATGTTGCCGTCCGCGATGCCCTGGGTGCATTCGGTGCCGTTGCCGCACAGCTGCGTGCCCATGAAGATTTCCACAGCGATCCGGCCGTTGGACGCCAGTTCGACGTGGTTTTTGAAGACGATCAGACCGTCGTAGTCTTCATCGTTTTCGTTCGAATTTGCGGTCGCACGCAGTGTGAACTCCGTGTGGCCACCTGCCCATGCGGCAAGCGGTGCCGTGGCCAGGATGGACGCCGCCATCAGCGTTTTCAGTGTGGTCTTGAGCATAAAGGGTCTCCCTTGTGGTCTTTGATATGTTGCTCGTGGGTTATTGAACGAACCCGGTTAGGCGTGGGATCGTCATGGAAATCGCAGGGAAGTAGGTGATCAGAAAGATCACCAGAACTTCGACAGCGAGGAACGGCAGGATGGCCTTGGCGATGGCCTCAACCCGTTCGCCAGAGACGGAACTGGCGACGAATAACACCAATCCCATCGGCGGCGTGGCCAGCCCCACGGTGAGGTTCACGCTCATGATGATGGCGAAATGCACCGGGTGGACGCCAAGGTCGGCAAAGATGGGCGCAAGGATCGGCCCAAGGATGATAATCGCGGGGCCGGCATCGAGAAACATGCCGACGATGAACAGAAGGATGTTGATCAGGAACAACAAGATCAGCGGGTTTTCGGACAGGGCCAGGATGAAGTCAGCAAGGATTTGCGGCGCGTAAGACAGCGACACCACGGTCTTGAACGCCATGGCGGCCCCGACCAGAAGAAGCACCACCGCAGATGTCATCGCCGAGCGCGACAGCACATCGGGCATGTCTTTCAGGCGCATACTGCCCAGCACGAAGAAGCCTACCACCAGCGCATAGGCGACGGCCACGGTCGCGGCCTCGGTCGGGGTGAAAACGCCCAGAAGAATGCCGCCCAGGATCAGGATCGGGGTTTGCAGCGGCACCACGGCTTTCTTGGTCACGGTGCGGAAGTCGGGATCGACCCGGCTGCGCATCGCCATCAAGAAGAAGTGCACCGCAATGACGCAGACGATGAAGGCGCCCCAAACCTCAATCGGGGCGGGGCCGATGACCGCGCCATCGTCCGCGATGGTTTCCGTGCCGATGCCGGTGAGGCCCCTAAAGGCGGCGAACACCAGCCAGCCGATGTTCAGCCGCAACAGCACAAAGGAAAACCAGAATTCCTTGGTGCTGATCGGCGCGCCCTTTTTGACGATCCGTTCAGCTTTGGGCAGATCGTACTTGTTGGCCATCAGGCGCACGACCAGCATCAGCCCGATGCCCACCATCACGCCGGGTACGATGCCCGCCAGGAACAGCGCCGCAACGCTTTCGCCCATGACATAAGCGTAGATGATCATGATCCCCGACGGCGGGATGATCGGCCCGATGACCGAAGACGCCGCCGTCACCGCGGCGGCAAACTTGCGCGTATAGCCCTGCTTTTCCATCGCCGGGATCAGCATCGACCCCAGGGCGGATGTGTCGGCGACCGCTGAGCCTGAAAGCCCCGCAAACAGCATCGAAGACAGGATATTCACATGCGCCAGACCGCCGCGCAGGTGCCCCATAAGGGCCTGGGAAAACTCGACCAGACGTTCGGTGATGCCACCGCGGTTCATCAGCTCACCCGCCAGCATAAAAAACGGGATCGCCATCAGAGGAAAGCTATCCATGCCATTGTAAACATTGCGGTAAAGAAGCGTGATGTCGCGTTCGGCTCCGGACAAATACAACAAGATCCCCGGTGCGGCGAGCAGGCCGAAAAACACCGGCAGACCGATCATCAGAAAGACAAGGAAGACGGGGAGGAACCAAATCAGCATGGGGCTTACTCCGCGATCACGTCATCGCCTTCGGGCATGACGGGCCGAAGGTCATCGGCCTGACCCAAAAGGGTGATCAGCGACCGAAGGATGAGTTCCAGGTTGACGATGAACAACAAGACCACGCCCACAAAGAGCGAATAGAAGACGAACTTGCGGGGCATCTTGTCCCATTCGCCGGCGGCGAAGTCGTAGATGTAAAGCGAGGCTGTGGTGCCGCGCGCGGTCAGGCTGTTGACCTCACCCCAACCAATGCCGATGGCCCAATAAAGCACAAAACCCGAAACTAGCAGTAAAAACAGGGTGATAAGGGCAGCGAGCCGGCGGTTGATGATCTGCAGCAAAAGATCGATCGAGACGAAGCCGCCCCGGCGGTAGGCCAGCGGACCAATAAGCCCGGTCATCCAAAGCATGAAAAAGCGGGCGGCCTCATCGGGCCAGGGAAGCGAGCCATTCGGGAGAATATCATTGAAAACAACGACATCAATCCATTTGTACAACGCTAACGGCCCTAAATAACGGAAGAAAACCTGGATCAGGATGCACACAACCATCATTGCGATACAAATGATCGCAATCCATCGCCCAACGCCCAGAACGACATCGTTCCAGAGCTGGATGGGCCACAAAAGGGCCTTCAGCAGCGCCATGGCGCATCCTCCCATTTTTGCGGGCCCGTTTGCCGGGCCTCTGTCATTACTGTCGGCGCTTATTTCGCGCCTGTAAAGCGTCCGTATTGGCCGCGCGCGAACATCAAGGGTTCGCCGGGGCATGTTTCGGCCAGTGTCACCTTGCCGACAATGATTGTGTGATCGCCCGCGTCGTGGGCGGCGAAGTGATCGCATTCAAAGCGCGCCAGGCATCCCGAAAAGCGTGGGATACCGTCGGCCCCAATTGCGGCGCCTAGGGCGTCGAAGGGTGCTGGATTTTTGACGCAGCCGTCGGCAATGGGGCGTTGGGCGTCGGCCAGCACATGGATGACGAACTGTTCGGCATCGAGGAAAATGTCATGGCGTCGCGACGATTTTCCAGGCGACCACAACACCAGCGCGGGATCGAGCGAAACGGACGAAAACGAATTGACCGTGATTGCGACGGGTCCACCCGGTCCTTTTGCGGTCACCACGGTGACGCCCGTCGCAAAACAGCCCAAAGCGTCGCGAAACGCGCGGGCATTGTCCGGGCCGGGAGTGAAGCGATTGGTCAAAGCGGTGCCTCCGTCGGGCATGTCAGGCAACCTCGCGGCCCAGGGCGGCGGTGTAAAGTTCAAACCAGGTTTGGCGGTCCATATCAACCTTCGCGGCATCCCCGAAGGCTTTGATCCGGTTGAGGTTATTGGTCCCAAGGACCGGTATGATGCCGGCGGGATGCGCCATCAGCCAGGCGGCCGCAACGGCGGCTTTGTCCACGCCGTTGCGCGTGGCCACGGCGGCCAGCGCATCCTGAACGGGTCCGCTGCCGGTCATCAGATCGCCGCCGCCCAGGGGCGACCAGGCCATCGGTGTGATCTCGTTTTCTTGGCAGAACGCCAGATCGCCGTTCACGAAGGGCGCATGTTCTTTCAGGCTAAGCTCGATCTGATTGACCACCAGGTCGTTTTCCATTGCCGATTGCAGCAGCGAAAAATCCCAGGGTTTGAAATTCGACACGCCCACGGCCCTGGTTTTGCCCGAGGCGACCAGATCATCCAGCGCGCGGCCGGTGGCGGCGTGGTCCATCAAGGGATCAGGGCGGTGGATCAGCAGCAACTCGACATGTTCCACCGCCATTTCCTGCAGCGACCGGTCGAGGGCTGTGGTGATGTATTCGGGGCTGGTGTCATAGTGTTTGACCCGCGCGCCCGGATAGGCGTCCGAGCCCACGACGATGTCGCACTTTGTGACCAGTTCGATCTTGTCGCGCAGGCCAGAGCCTTTCAAGGCTGCGCCAAGCAACCCTTCGGCGGTATAAAGTCCATAGATATCAGCCTGATCGATGGTCGTGATGCCCTGTGCCAGGCAGGCTTCGATCTTTTCCTGGATCGCCGCCGGGCTGGTGTCATCGGCTTCATCCAGGCGCCACATGCCGTAGGCGATCTGGCTGAACGACACGTCTTCGGTGATATCGATCCGGTTCATACGCGCTCTCCGACGCCCAAAGGTGTGGCCGGTGCGCTTGCTGGCACGCGGCCGTATTCTTGCGGCAACGAACAGGTTTTGAGGTTCGGCAGGACCCGCTGGCCGAAGCTTTTGCATTCGTCGATGTGCGGATAGCCCGAGAAGATAAAGGCGCGGATGCCCATTTTCCGGTAGGCTTCGATTTCAGACAGCACTTGATCGGTTGATCCGACAAGGGCGGCCCCGCAGCCTGAGCGCGCGCGCCCGACACCGGTCCACAAATGGGGTTCGACATAGCCGAATGTGTCGGCCAACTCGCGCGCCTTGGCCTGATGCGCCACGCCCAGCGAGATGGAATCATGCGCCCGGTCGCGGATCAGCTGGCCGTATTCATCATCAAGTTTCGAGACCAGATGTTCGGCGTACTCCTTGGCTTCGGCCTCGGTATCGCGCACGATCATGTGCACCCGCAGCCCGTAATCCAGCGTGCGGTTGTATTGTTCGGCCGCGGCATTTGCCGCTTTCATGCGTTCAGCGATCTGGTCCTTGGGTTCGGGCCACATGAGATATACGTCGCAATGTTGTCCGCAGAGATCTAGCGCTGCCGGCGAATAGCCCCCGAAATACATCAGTGGGCCGCCGTTTTGCTGGTAGGGTTTCGACGGGTCCGTCCAGACATCTTCGAACTGGTAGACCTCGCCCTGGTAGTTGATTTTGTCCTGGGTCCAGGCCTGGCGAAGGATTTCGACCACTTCGCGCGATCGCTGGTAGCGATACGCACTTTCGGCCTTTTCGCCGGGGAAGTCCGACGAGATGATGTTGATCGTCAAGCGCCCTTCAAGCATGTGGTCGAGCGTTGCAATCGTGCGCGCAAGCATGATGGGTTGCATTTCGCCGCAGCGCACCGCCGCCAGCATGTTGATATTTTTCGTCAGTGGCGCGCAGCCGGCGACGAAGGACAGCGTGTCCTGCCCAACCTGATAAGACGAGGGGCACAGGATGTTTCGAAAGCCCTGGGCTTCGGCTTCCAGCAAAATGTCGCGGCAATGATCCCAGCTTGAGCGCAAGGCGCCATCGGGCACGCCGAGATAGGCGTAGTCATCTGAGCACAGGGCAGAAAACCAGCTGACTTCGACCGCATCAAGATCGGCAGATGTGACGGGCACGATTGTCATGATTCTCCCCACGGATGGTTCAGGTTTTGTCTTGCGTACCAGCGGAATTGATGTGCATCAATAGTGTATCAATTTTTCGGATGTGTGATGTCCACGCTGCATGCCTTGCCCATCTATCAGCGCACTGCTGAGCAACTCATCCGTGAGATTGCGGCGGGTCGTCTGTTGGCGGGTGAGCGATTGCCACCCGAACGCGACATGGCCGCGCGGTTCGGAATTTCGGTTGGGACGTTACGAAAGGCGCTCGCCGATCTGGAAGCGCGGGGGCTCCTTGAGCGGCGGCATGGGTCAGGCAACTACGTTCGAAGCCTGCCTGAAGCAACTGGCATATATGCTTTTTTCCGATTGGAGCTTTCGGTGGGTGGAGGCGGGTTGCCGACGGCAGACGTCTTGTCGGTCAGGCGGTGTCCGAAACCAAGCGGTGCGCCCCAATTTGGAACCAGCCCCGAAGGTCACCGGATACGCCGGCTGCGGTCCGTGGGTGGCCAGATCGCGGCTTTGGAGGAAATCTGGCTGGACGCTGGTCGCGTGGACCGCGTATTGCCGAGCGATCTTTCAGAAAGCCTTTACTTATACTACCGCGATTGCCTCGGCCTTGTCATTTCGCGCGTTGAGGACCGCGTCGGGGTGTCTTCGGTTCCCGCGTGGCGTCCGGCTGACTTTCCGGTGTCTGAGGGACGTGCTGCGGGGTACGTCGAACGAATTGGCTTCGATCAGCATACGGACGCGGCGGAATACTCACGAACTTGGTTTGACAACACGACGGTGCGCTATGTTGCGCGCCTAAAATGAGGGTTTTGGTGTGAAGACTGTAAACTACGGGGTGATTGGGTGCGGGATGATGGGGCAGGAACACCTGCGAAATATCGCGCTTCTACCAGACGCGAGGGTCGCGGCGATCTACGAGCCCAATGAGATTCAAGCGGCGGCGTCCAAGGCGATTGCACCGAATGCGAAACTGTGCGGGTCATTGTGGGATCTTTTGTCCCATGAGCCGTTGGATTGCCTCTTGGTGGCCAGCCCGAACCATTTGCATGTTGGACAGTTCGAAGAGATTGCGGCGCGCCGGCCGCTCCCTTTGCTCATTGAAAAGCCGCTTTACACCGACCCGCGCGACGGGCCCAGAATTGAGGCCTTGGGCGCGGAGTATCCGGCGCCGATCTGGGTGGCGATGGAATATCGCTACATGCCGCCGATCCAGACCCTGATCGATGAGGTGCAGGCCGCGACGGGCGGGGTCACGATGCTGTCCATTCGTGAGCACAGGTTCCCTTTTCTGGAAAAGGTCGGGCATTGGAACCGGTTTAACCGCAAGACAGGCGGAACGTTGGTTGAAAAGTGCTGCCATTTCTTCGACCTGATGCGGCTGATCATGAACGATGAACCAAGCCGCGTGATGGCATCTGCCGGCCAGGCTGTGAACCATCTTGATGAGCGGTACGAAGGAGAAACGCCCGACATTTGGGATACGGCCTACGTCATCGTCGAATTTGCACGTGGCGCTCGGGCAATGCTCGAGCTTTGCATGTACGCCGAAGGGGCGACGTATCAAGAAGAAATCTCGGCCGTCGGTTCGGACGGAAAGATCGAGGCATTTGTGCCCGGGCCGGGCCGGTTTTGGCCAACCCATTTGGGCGAGCCACCTGTTGCGAAAGTCATAAAATCGCCCCGAAGCCCCAAGGGCCCCCAAACCCTTAACATTCCGGTAGATGCGACCTTGCTGGAAGCGGGCGATCACAATGGATCGACTTTTTATCAGCATGTTCGCTTTTTGAACCTGGTCAAGGCGGGTGGGGCTCCCGAAGTCACACTTCAGGACGGAGCCGCTGCAGTTGCAATTGGATTGGCCGCGGCGCGTTCGGCGGCCACGGGCGCCGTTGTGGACTTGTAGAAATACGTTTCTGAAACTTCAGTAACCCCTTCGTTTTTGGATGTGTTTGCGATCGGTGTTGCCAAAGACTGATGGGTAGAGGGGCTTTTGTTCCTCTTGCGCCCATGGGGGATTCTAGTCCAAGTCAGAGCCAATGTCCGATTACGCTATACCCGAGGGTGGTGTGCCGCCTCAAAGTCAGCTGCTTTCACGGCGTGCTGTTTTTACAAGTTCGTATGCGGTTATTCCCAAACGGGTCATGACCGATATCGTCACCACTCGATTTCCCAATTGGACCGGTCAGCGGGCATGGGTGGTCGCGCGGCCGATGACCGGCTTTGCGGAGACGTTCGCAGAGCAAATTGTCGAACTACAACCGGGTGGTGGTAGCGACCAACCTGAACCTGATCGACGTGCCGAGGCAGTCATTTTTGTGACCAGCGGGCATCTCGAACTCTCGTTGTCAGGTCAACCGTTCCGCTTGGAACCCGGTAGCTACGCCTATATCGCTCCAGGTGTTGCTTGGACCATTTGGAATACTGCGCAAGAAAATGCCAGCTTTGCTTGGATACGAAAGCGCTACAATGGCGTTGCTGGCATTGAGCCACCCAACAGCTTTGTAACTCGTGAGCAAGACGTTCCGATTTCTCCAATGCCACAGTCAAATGGAACCTGGGGCACGCAACGCTTTGTAATGGACGATGATCTTGCTCACGATATGCATGTGAACATCGTCACTTTCGAGCCGGGTGGTGTGATCGCTTTTGCCGAAACACATGTCATGGAACACGGAATATACATTATTGAAGGTAAAGGGGTATACCGCCTGAATACCGATTGGGTTGAGGTTGAAGCCGGCGACTTTGTTTGGCTTCGCGCATTCTGCCCTCAAGCTTGCTACGCAGGCGGCCCAGGTCGTTTCAGGTATTTACTCTACAAAGATGTCAACCGGCAGGCGTCCTTGGATCTTGGAGACAACTAAGCGTTAGCTTGCGAGACGACCTCTTCTTGAGGAAGTCAGTATGAGTAACCGGTTTGCCAGCTGGCTGCCTAGAAATCCTCCCAATCATCGTCATCGAACTGGGTGGCCAAGGCGGTTGAAGTGGTTCCGGCAGGCTGCCCGACCTCCGCAACGGCATTGCTACTTGGGGGTACGACCGAAGTTGTTTGGGTCTGCGACTCCATTTTTGATTTCGTCGGCGGGCTTTCTACGGGGACTTTCGGGGCGAGTGGAGGAAGAGTCTTCGCGGATGTTGTGAAACGTCCCATCGTTTTGAAGAGTGTTTCAGCCTCACTGGTCAGGGCATGGCTCGCTGCAGTGGTTTCTTCAAACATCGCGGCGTTTTGTTGTGTGACCTGGTCAAGCTGGCTCATCGCGGAATTGATCTCATCAAGAGCGGCAGATTGTTCTGAAGATGAGGCTGCGATTGCTGAGACGTGCTCGGCGATTCCGCTTACAGACGATACAATTCTCTCGAGGGCATCGCCTGCGTTGCCAACGAGTGCCACACCGCGCTTAACCTGGGAACCCGACCGTGAGATCAAGTCGTTGATTTCACGCGCAGCGTCAGAAGATCTTTGCGCAAGCGCTCGAACTTCCGATGCCACCACAGCAAAACCTCGGCCTGCTTCACCGGCGCGTGCAGCTTCCACTCCTGCGTTGAGCGCCAGCAGATTGGTCTGGAACGCAATGTCGTCGATGACACTAATGATTTTTGAGATTTGATCAGACGAGTTTTCAATTTCGCCCATTGCTTCAACAGCCTCACGAACGACACCGCCCGATTCTTCCGCGTTTTTCCTAGCATCTGAGACCACGCGGTTCGCTTCATCTGCGCCCTTTGAGGCCGATCCGACGGAACGAGTGATCTCTGTGAGAGCCGCCGCCGTTTCTTCCAGCGTGGCGGCCTGATGCTCTGTACGACGAGACAGGTCATCCGCGGCGGAGGTGATCTCATTGGCTTCACTTCGAATGGAAGTCGCATTCTGAACGACTGCCACCATCGCTTCATCAAGTTGTGAAACCGCTTCGTTGAAATCCTTGCGCAATCCCTCGTATTCAGAAGGGAACGGGTCGTTGATCCGGTTGTTGACTTTACCTTTGGAAAGGCCGGCAAGACCAACGCGCAAGCCTTCTACCACCATCGCCTGGTCTTCTTGCATACGGGCACGCTCGGCCTCTGCAAGTTTTGCATTTTCTTCAGCTTGAGTGATGTCGTTGCCCAGCAGTACAAAGCCCAGCACGTCGTTTTTTGAACTCAGAATAGGACAAATGGACGCTTCCAGCACTGTATGCCCATTGGTCGCTTTCTTCATTTGAACTTTTCCAAACCAGGCGCGGCCTGACCCAAGGTCTGCCAAGATTACCGAATGGTCTTCCTCCACTGGCTCCACCAGTGTTTCGAAGCTTGTGGCGCCTGAGGAACCGACCAACTCGTCAAAACGCACATTTGTTGAGGTAATCGTTCCATCCGCCAAAAAGTCGACTTGGACTTGAGACGCTTCAAGCGCCGATAGTATAGCCGAGTTCTTTTGAGCGATCGTCTCATCGTTCCACTCGAGAACGTAGCCGACAATTTCACCATTTTCGCCCTGGATATCGCTGATCGTAAGCCCGAGTGTCGTTTGATCGATCTGGATCGCGGTCTTGTGTGGAAACGAGACCGAGTTCAATGTGTTGCGGTTGGTACTGGGTGAACGGTGGAACGCATCCATGTTCATCCCGATCATCTTGTCGAGATCGAAATTTGGAGCCGCCTGCTTCAATTCCGCGCCACGCTTGTCGGCCAGCGCCGTGAAGGCCTTGTTCATGCTAACGATGTTCATCTCGGCATCGGTCAGGACCATTGCGGCCGACGAGCCATCAAAGCCGCCACCTTTCATAATCGCATCGCGGTTGGTTTCTTCGGAAGCGGCGAGTGTTTCGCGCAGAATGTTCAGGCTTTGTGCGACCTTTCCAATTTCATCGCCGCGCTTGGCGTAGGGGACTTCGCTGGAATAGTCCCCTCCCTCTACAGCTTCTACTGATGCGCGAACGCGCGTCAGCGGCTTTGAAACAATGTGCCAAAGAAGGGCGCCGCCGAAGAGCAACATAACCCCAAGGCTTCCGCCCGCGACCACGACAGCGCGTGTCTTTTCACTTGCGATGTTCGCGACAAGGACATCGGGTGTCCAGACCATGACGATGGCACCCGCGGGCGTTTCGGTACTGTTGGCGCGTGCAGGTGCTGCAACAATGAAGCCATCGCCCGTGATTTCGGCCTGACCGGTCGCCATGGCAGCTTCGGCGATGACCAAAAGATCCTGGCGCAGGCTGTCTGGCACTTCACCGTTTTCAACAATGATTGTCCCATTGGCCGAAACGGCCATCCCGAAAAGGGCAGATCCGTTGCTGTTTGAAATCGCATTGTTCAGACTTTCGGAGATTGGGTCGGGCAGACCAAACCGCACCGCGCCTGCGGTGTTGCGTGCCACAAGCGTTGTCACCTCGTAGCCCAGTTCGCGAACACCATCTTTGGCAAGGGTTTCCGTCGTGCGGATATTCTGCAGGAGCAAGATCCCTGTGACCGGCAGTGTCGTGAACAAAATAAGGGCAATGCACTTCAAGTACACTGAGACACCGAACCGTTGCTTTGTGCCGTTTTCTGCTTCTGCTTTGGTCATGTTGAATTCCGTAGGTTTCTTGCAAATGTCAAAATTTAGTTCAGCGATGTGGCATCGACGCCCACCGTTACAGCGCCAATGGGCGCGCCGGTGGCGGGGTCAGCGAGCGTGAAGGAGATCTGCGCCTGATAGGACTGACTGGATTCATCAAACTCGATCTCGCTGAAATGGACGGCATCCGCGCCAGCCCCGAAGGTTTCGGCGTGTTTTGCTTCGTCGCCTTGCCAGAAATCCGACGTCGCCGCCGATGCGGCGACGTTCAGCCCGCGTGCATCCATCACGAAGATTTCCGTGATCGAGCCGCCTGAGGCCGCAACCTGCTGGCGCAGGAACTCGGCGACTTCGTTTGTGACCACTGGTGTTATCGTGGGCTGGTCTGCGGCCCCAACTTCACTGCGCCAGGCCTGATCGAGCGCGTCGATGTCGCCTTGAGTATAGGCCCCGGTCGTTTCATTCTGAGCGGCAACGGCGGCAATCAACATCGGGTCGTTTGCCCATGCCGAAATCACGGCCTGCATATAGGTTTCAAGTGCTGGCTGAAGGTCGTTTGCTTGCGCAAGGCTGGTTGCGGCAAAGAGCGCTGCAACTGAAAGGGTGGTTCTACGCATGTCGTCGATTCCGTGCTCGCTTCATTCAAAAGATTTCGGTCCTCTCGCTGCTGCTATAGGGGCCAAGCGTTTCGTCACTCTTAATTTCAGCAAGGCACGCTTTGTCGATCCGCCCGCAAAATGGGTTTCGCGCAAATAAACGAGGCTAAGTTCGGGATTTCTCGTGGTCCAAAAAGTACGAAAAATTTGAACAGGATTTTTCAGTAAACCTTCTGATAAAGAACAATAAAATATGGTTTATTGCAAAAGCTCACGCCTGTTTTTTATCCACTGATGGTTCACAGAATGCGTTGGAATCTGCCGCAAAAACACTTAACTGATCGGTATGACTACAACGCAAAAAGACCCGCGGGGGTCGTCAGCCACCACGCCGCGGGACGCGGGGTCAAAGCCCGCTCCGGCGATGGCGCCGCCGCGGCGAGTCTTTGTCGGCGCAGCCCTTGCGGGGATTTCGGTCGCGGGTCTGGTTGCCTTTGGCATTCTGGGGGCCGATCAGGCGCCACAAACGGATGCCTTTCGCTTCACGCGCGGCGTGGAATTTGCCCCCGGCGAGGAAACGCGCTTGCGGGGGCATCTGGCATCGCTGGCCGCGCAACCCGACCGATTGGTGCGCATTGTGGGCCACACCGGCCAGCAAGGCGACACGCAAGCCAATGCCGAATTGTCCCAGTTGCGCGCACAGGCCGCTCTTTCGATTGCGCGCGACGTCGGTCTGCCCGAGACGCGCATCCTGTCGGTTTCAGGTGTGGGCGGCGGCGCGCCACTGGCGATGTCGCAGGGGATGACCGACCGCGAATGGGAGCGTAGCCTCAGCCGGGTGGCCATCACGGATCAGGCGCGTCCATGAGTGAGGGTGCGCGATTTTGGACCGGTCTGGCGCCCGCGGGCATTGCGGTGCTGCTGGTTGGCGCGGCCTCGTTCGCGCTGACGCCGCCGCGTCTTTTTCCCTATTCGGACGCTGTTTTACTGGGCGGCATGGCGGCGCTTTTGGCATTGGGGTTGGGGCTGACCCTGCCGGAACGTTGGTTTTATTCCGATGCCGAACGGCTGGCCCATGCGTTCAAATCCCATCACGGGGTGAGCGATGACCGGGCGGTCGTGGCCTTGCGCGCCGTCGAGGCGGCCCATTCCGCGGCCACCCGGCTGAGGCGCGCGGATACCGGTGTTCGGGGCGGATTTCATCCCGATCTGGCCGCGGCGGCGGAACGATCGGCCAACCGGCTTGATGATGTGGCTCGGTTGATCTTTTACAAACCCGACCAATTGCCCAAATACCAGGCGCTTGTGATCCGCGCCGAAAGCGTGATCGACGCGGTCGAAGACCACGCAAAGCTGCGGGCCCGCGCCCAAAACGAGGCGGAGATTGCCACATCCCGCGATATGGCCAATGCGGGCCTGTCGAGCCTGTCAGACGCGCTTGATGCGTCCCAAACGCGCGAGGTGGCCCAGATTTTGGACCGGATTGAGGTCAATGTCGCCACGGCAGAAACCCTGCTGCGGCCCAGACCGTGATGGGCAACGCCTAACGTTCGACGATTGAGACCAAGAGCATAAAAGGAGAGGCATGTGTTTGTGCAAACCAGAACAGTTCTAGCCGCGGCCTGTTTGGCCGTGATGGGGATGCCCGCCTTTGCGGTCGACAGCCCGCTGGCAGACACGGTGACCGACCGGGTGCAGGATTGCCGGGCCGGAACGTCAACCAATATGCCGCTGATTGCCTGGGGTGCAGATGGCGTCACGATCGAGGCCAATGGCGGCGCGCTGACCCCGGGGGCAGGGGCCTTTGCCGATGCCGGTTGGACGCTGAATTTGGCGGTGAAGGATGATTTTGCCGCACAGGTGTCCGATTACGTGACCTGTGACAGCCCGTTTTTGCGTGGCACGTTGGGCATGCTCATGGCGGCCTCACCGGTGACGGAAGCGGACGCGCGCACCGAACAAGTGCTGATCTACAAACATTCGTGGTCGGCCGGTGACGGGATCGTGGCCGCAGACGGGATCGCCAATGCCGCCGATCTTGCGGGAAAGCGGATCGCGGTGCAGGCCTATGGTCCCCATATCGACTTTGTGGCCCGCATTCTGGATGACGCAGGCCTGTCTGTTGACGACGTCGAGATTGTCTGGACCGCTGACCTCACAGGCACCGATGATAGCCCGGCTTCGGTCCTGGAACGCGGGGAGGCGGATGCCGCCGCGGTGATCTTGCCGGACGCGCGGGTGCTGACCTCTGGCGGGGCTGTGGGCACGGGGGCGGAAGGCTCGGTGCGCGGAGCGTCCATTTTGGTGTCGACCCAGGAAGCGACCGCCGTGATCGGCGATTATATCTCGGTCCGGCGGGATTTCTTTGACGCCAACCGTGATGCCGTGGCCGCACTGGTCAACGCGATGTTTCGCACCGAAGAACAGGTGCGCGCCTTCATGGCCCGCGACGGCTCGCCCGATCAGGCGCGCTTGTCGACGGTGATTGCCGACGAGCTTCTGGGCGGATTGCCCCCTGAAGAGGGTGTGTTTTTGTGGCGCGATGCGATTTCTGACGGTTGGCCGGGGAACGTGCGCCATTTTGGCGACCCCAAGGACCCGCGCCGCTATGATGTCCTGACCGCTGAGATCAACGCCGCCCTCATCGGGGCGGATGTAATCGAACGGCCGGTGACATTGTCGCTGCCGGGCTGGGACTACCGTGCGCTGGCCGAGGGGCTGTCGGATCTGACCGACCGCGAAATTGCCGCCTTTGACCCTGAAGCGGCCGCCGCGGCAGTCCAGAGGTTGCGGCGCACCGGCCAGCTTGATGCCAATACCAAGATCGACTTTTCGGTCTTTTTTGAACCTGATTCCAATGACTTTCCGGCAGAGCTTTATGCACGCGATTTTGAGGAAATCCTGCGCCTTGCGGCCACGTATTCCGGCGCGATCATCACGGTCGAAGGCCATGCCGATCCGCTGTTTTACCTGCGCAAGGAACGCGACGGGGCATCGAACCAGGAACTCAAAGCGATCCGCACCTCGGCGCTGAACCTGTCGCTTGATCGCGCGATTTCGGTGGTCGATGCGCTGGAAGGCTATGCCGGCGACGAAGGCATCCGCGTCAACCGCAACCAGTTCACCGTCGACGGCGTGGGGATCAACACGCCCTTGCACAACCCGCCCGCGACCGAGGCGGAATGGCGTGAAAACATGCGTGTGGTCTTTCGGATCCTGACGACCCAGGCCGAAGCCACCGAATTCTCGCCGCTGTAGGGGGCAGAACTATGAAAAATTCCGGGATATTCATCGCGGTTGCCGTGTTGTTCGTCGTCATCGCCGTATGGGACGATGTTATGCAGGGCGATACCACGGTGCGCCCCCAGCTGGAGTTGACGCCGCGCTGGGATGCGGTTGCCGCCTGGCCGGGCGTGGAAGCTGACACCGCAGCGGCTGACCCTGAACCAGATCGGACCACCACGGTGCTGGTGTTCGATGACAGTGGCTCGATGTCCGACCAGATCGAAGCGGCCAAGGTCGCGGCATTAGATTTTGTCGCCAAATTGCCGGAAACGACGTATCTGGGCGCCATTGGTATCAATTCTGGCGTTTTGGTCGAACCGATGCCTGTGCGCGATGCCTTGCCGGCCTTAAAGGCGGTTCTGGCCAGAGTGCCAGCCGATGGCGGCACCCCCCTGACCCGGGCCATGCGCGCGGCCCATGAGATGTTGCGCGCTCAAGCCGCCAATCAACGCGGTTTCGGGACCTACCAGATTCTTGTGACCACCGATGGGGCGGCGGATGACACGCGCGCGCTGACCGATGAGGTTGTGGCGATCCTGACATCTTCGCCGGTAAATATCTCGACCATCGGGATCGGAATTGGCGACGGGCATCCTTTGAACCTGGGCGGCGAAACCCGCTATGTCGCGATCGCCGATGTGGGAGACCTGGCCTTGGCGCTGGAACAGGTGGCGGCCGAACAGACCAGCTTTGATCCGATCACCGCGTTTGAGGAGGCGAACTGATGGGCCGCGCGTTACTTGAGTGGGATGAATGGCAGCCCGGGCTTGATACCGACGACATGACATTGGCCGACGTGCTGGCAACAATGCCCGCCGCCAATGCCGATGACGTGCCCGAGATCATCAAGAAATATGAAAACCCCGAAAGCCCCGACGCATTGCCCGGTGCGATCAGCCTTGGGCGCCATGATTGTCTGCATGTGCTTTTGGGCCGGGGCCTGCATGTCCAGGATGAGGCCTTTATCATCGGCGCGACCATGGGGGCGGCCAGTGACATCACCAACGCCCATATCGAGACGTTCATTCGCGTTTCGACCACCCAATACCCAAAGCACTGGCGCTTTGAAGAGGCCCATATCGCCAGTTACCGGCTGGGTGTGGGCTACGCCCAGGACAATATGAACGGGTTCGACCTTCACCTGACGCCGTTTGAAGAGGACCCCTGGCAGTCGATGCTGGTGGGCGACATCCGCCGCAAACTGGGCCTCGCGAAAGAGGAAATGCGCGCCTATTACCGCAAGGAAGCGCATCTGGTGCCGGGCTCGCGGGCGACGGCGCGGCTGGATACATCTGCCAAGCGGACCGACCGCGATCTCAGCGGATCGTGACGCCACCGCACCGGCGCGCAATCGCCGCACTCTGATGGGCCTGCAGCTTTGGTCTTGCCGTGGGCGCATAAATCTGTCATGTCGCGCGTGCTACTGACCACCATTCGACCTTCTGTTTTCCCTAACCGGCTCACAGCGCTCGACCACGTTGTGAGAAGCCGGGCTGTCACATGTCGTGGGCAGCGATCAATTAAGGAAAACCCACATGGCCAATGGCACAGTGAAATGGTTCAACTCTACTAAAGGCTTCGGCTTCATCGCACCTGAAACAGGTGGCAAAGACGTGTTTGTGCACATCTCTGCACTGGAACGCTCGGGCATGACGTCGCTGAACGACGACACGAAAGTCACCTATGACGTCGAAGCCGGCCGCGACGGCCGCGAAAGCGCCGTGAACATCGCGCTTGCGTAAGTCTATTTCGGTCTGAAGCCCAAAGGGCCCAAGGATCAGGACGGCGCCGGAGAAATCCGGCGCCTTTTTTGTGGCCGGGGCAGGCGACCGGGCAGCCGCGTTTGCGGATTGCGCTGCGGCATCGGCCGAAAAGACGCGACCGCGCTGATCAAAGCGGAAGACCCTTTTGGGGGCGGTGTTGTTGTTGCTGGCGGGGCAGGGCGTTCGGCGACCAGTGCTAGCGCCGCGTGGTTTCGGCGATCAATGCTTTGTAAAGCTCTCTGATCCGCATCATCACCGGTCGTGCGCCGGTGCCGATCGGCTTGCCGTCGATCTCGGCGACTGGGGTCTGCGCCCCGAACGTGCCGGTCAGAAAGGCTTCATCGGCGCCGTAAGCCTCATAAAGCGAAAAGTTCTTTTCGAAGACGCGAATGCCGTTGGCCCGGCACAGGTCGATCACCTTTTGGCGGGTGACGCCTTTCATGCAGTAATCCCCCGATGAGGTCCAAACCTCGTCTTTGCGCACGATAAAGAAGTTGCAGGCGTTCGTGGTGTTCACAAAGCCATGGGGATCGAGCATCAATGCCTCATCCGCGCCGGCCTGTTCGGCCTGCAAGCAGGCGATCACGCAGTTCAGCTTGGAATGACTGTTGAACTTGGGGTCCTGACTGGTTGGCAACCCGCGCACCTGCGGGACCGATGCCAAACGGATGCCCTGGCCCTGCACCTTTTCGGAGGGCTTTGAATGTTCAATGATCGCCACCACAGTCGGACCCGACCGGCTGAGGTGGGGATGCTGGAAGGGTTTGGCTTTTGGGCCCCGCGTGATCATCAAACGGCAATGGGCGTCGGTGGTCATACCGTTGGCCGCGGCGGTCTGGTCGAGCAGGGTCTTGATCTCGGCGCGGGTCAAACCCGGATCGAGTGACACGGCCTTTAGCGAGTTGAAAAGCCGGTCCATATGCTCGTCGAAAAACGCCCAGACCCCGTCATAAAGGCGCATCCCTTCCCACATCCCGTCGCCCAGCATGAACCCGCTGTCATAGACCGAGACTTTGGCCTCGTGCCGGGGGACCAGATCGCCGTTGACCCAGATCAGGATATCTTCGTTGCGCGCGTCCTCTTGGGCGTCGTGGGTTGATGTGTGATCGTCCTTCATGGTGCGGGCTCCAGGCTGGCGTGGACGGCATCAATGCCTTTTTGCATATGGTCATTGATGTGCCCAAGCACCGCGCCAAGGTTGTCGCCTTGTGCGAGGTTCAGATATGTGTGGTTGGCTTCCATGAAGACGCCGCTGATCCCATGCTGACGGTCATGGATCGACATGTAGATTTGCACAAGCGGGATCAGTTTTTCCCAATGGGACTGAAGTAGTCCGTGCCCGCTGAGTTTGTAGATCCACGAGTGAAACGCGATTTCTCCGGTCACCGCACGGCTGATGTCCTGGTCGGCGCGCGCCTTGTCCAGATCATTGTAAAGCTGCCTGAGTTCGCCAAGGGCCGCGTCGGTCCGCTTGTGCCAGGCTTCTTCGAAGGCAAAACGTTCCAGCGTCGTGCGAAGCGAATAAAGTTCGGCAAGTTCTCGTTGGCTGACCGACCGCACACGCAAGCCCTTATACGGCTCTTTGACCAGCAGACCTTCTTCGGTCAGATGCAAGATCGCTTCGCGCAAAGGTCCGCGGCTGATGTTCAACCGGCGTGCCAAATCGGTTTCCGTGAGCTTTTCGCCCGGAGCCAGCACACCTGCCGTGATCTGGTCGCGCAGCATGTCGCGGACCTGTTCACTGATTGGCAAAGGGCGGATTTCGGTCAGCACGGTAAAACCTTCGGAATGGATCGGGGCGGGGTGAACCGCCCCGAATTGGGTTAACGCATGAAAATCTGTTCACGCTGGATCGGAGGGCTGTCCGCCGGATCAACGCCGAACTCGGTCAGAAATTCATCGTACCAACCCTGGATGCGCCCGGTCTCGTACCAGAAGTGGCTGACAGTATCGAGCCAGTCGCGGAAGGTTTTGTCGTCTTCACGGCGAATTCCGATATTGACCGGTGCGGTAAATGCCGGCGTCGGGACAGAAATCACGCCCGCCCCCAGTTTCTGACGGGCCGACAAAAGCGGCGGCAGCATCAGCGACACCGCATCGACGCGGCCTGACTGGAACGCCGCGATGGCGGCGGCATTGTCGGGGAAGCGTTGGATGTCGGCGTCTGGTGCCATGCGCGACAGGAATTGGTCCATCGACGTGGCTTGCGGAACGGACATGCTGGTATCGGCGGTGTTCAGACCGGCCCAGGTCGACGCATCAACCCCTTCGGCGGCTAGAACAGCCTGCGAAATGTAGCCGACCGGGTTGGTCGTAAAGTCGATCACGCGGGCCCGCGCGGCGGTGGGCGACAAAAAGTACATCAGGTCGATCTTGTCGGATTGAAGTGCCGCAATAGACGTGCCCCAGGTCACTTCGACGGTTTCAAGTTCAACCTCCAACGCTGCGGCCATTTGTTCGCCAAGCGTGATGCCAAGCCCGCCGGTCCATTCGCCGCTGGCGATGTCCTTGGTGAACCAGGGTGGCGCCTGGGTGACGCCAATGCGCAAAGTGCCGCGTTCTTGAATGGCGTCCCATGTTGACTGGGCGGTTGCCGCGACGGTTGAAAGCGCAAGCACGGCGGTGGCCGCCACGGCGCTGGTGAGGGTCTTGAGCAGGTTCATTGTCATAACTCCCAGTTGTTGCTCAGTCGGGTAATTTGAAAAGTGAATGTCCGTCGAGAAACTCGCGAACACGGGTGGTTTCAGGCGTTTTCAGGATGTCTTGCGGCGCCCCTTGTTCCAGGATCTGGCCGTCATGAAGAAAGCAAACCTTGTTGGCGACGTGGTAGGCAAATCCGATCTCATGCGTGACGCAGACCATCGTCATGCCGTCTTCGGCCAGTTGCCGCATGGTTTTCAGCACTTCGCCGACGAGTTCTGGATCAAGGGCGGATGTGACTTCGTCAAACAGCATCACTTCGGGGTCCATGGCCAGCGCGCGGGCGATGGCGACGCGCTGTTTCTGGCCCCCCGACAGGCGCGCGGGATATTCCGGCGCTTTGTCTTCCAGGCCCACGCGGGCCAGTTGCGCCATGGCCTTGTCCCTGGCTTCGGCTTTTGAGCGGCCCAGCACAATGATCTGACCTTCCATGACGTTTTCCAGAACGCTCATGTGGGGAAACAGATTGAAATGCTGAAACACCATGCCGATCCGCGTGCGCAATCGACACAGATCAGCCTCGCGGTAGCGCATCGTCGACCCATGCGCGGTTCCGATCAAATCGCCATTGATCCGCACCTGGCCCGAGGTCGGCTGTTCCATGAAATTGATGCAGCGCAGCAGCGTTGACTTGCCAGAGCCACTTGATCCAAGCAGCAGGACGGCTTCACCTTGGGCGACATCCAGATCGATGCCCTTGAGCACCTCAAGGTCCTTGAAACGCTTGTGCAAGTGACGGATTTCGACGGCGTTTGTCATGCGTCACTCTTTCCGAACCGGCGTTCGAGCATGTAGGTCAATTGCACCAGGGGCAGCAGCACCACAAAGAAGATCAACGCCACCACCGTGTAGGCCTCGATCGGGTTGAATTCGTAAGACGCGATCAGCTTGGCCTGTTGTAACGTCTCGGGGTAGGCCACGATCGAGGCGAGTGTCGACATCTTGAACACTTCGATCCCGCGTGAGGTCAGGGGCGGTAGCATCCGCTTGAGCGCTTGCGGCAAGATCACCCGCCGCATGGTCTGCGGATAAGACATGCCGATGGCCTTGCCGGCTTCCCATTGCTCGCGTTCGATCGACTGGATGCCGCCGCGAAACACCTCGGCGGAAAACGCGATGGTGTTCAGGGTGATGCCCAGGATGGCCGCAAGAAACGGGGTGACTTCGATCCCCGTCAGCACCGGCAGCGCGAAGAAAAACCAGATGATCTGGACCAGAACTGGGGTGTTGCGGAAAACCTCGACATAAAGCATCGCGGGGTAAGACACCCATCGGGACTTGGAATAGCGCAGCACTCCCATCACAAGGCCGCCGCTCAATCCAAGGAGCGTACAGATCACGAAAATCTTGATGGTCCCCCACAGACCGATCGCCAGAACGTTCCAATAGGCAAAGACCGAAGCGAAGTTCCAAGTATGCTCCATCACGGCCTCATCGTTCCTTCGCCGGTCCGGGCCAGGCGATATTCCAGAAGGATCGTCAGTTGCGAAAAGACCAGGATCAGGAAGAAATACATCACCGCGACCACGGTGTAGACTTCCAAAGGCCGGAAGGTTTTTGACGCCAACTCATTGGCCTGAAACATCAAATCTGCATATGACACTGTTGAAATCAGCGTTGTCGTTTTCAGCAATTCGATCGAGCGTTCGGCAAACGCCGGGATCATTCGCTTAACCGCCTGCGGCAGGATCACCCGACGCAAACTGGCCTGCCGGGTCATGCCGATGGCCTTTGCGGCCTCCCATTGACCCTTATCGATCGAATTGATGCCGCCCCGGAAAATTTCGGCGAAAAATGCGGACGATTGAATGGAAAACGTCAGAACTGACGCCACGAAGGGGGTCATCTGCACATTGATCAGGATGGGAAGTGCGAAGAAGAACCAGAACAATTGAACCAGCGGCGGCGTGGTTCGGAAAAACTCAATGATGAACGAACAGCACTGGCTCAAGACCGGGATGCGCGACATCCGTCCCAGCGCAAGCCCAAGCCCCAAGGGAATGCCGAAGACCAGTGCGAGCGCGAAGACTTTTACGGTGTTCCAAAGGCCCATCAGCAGCAGATCCATATCCGCCAGCGTCGCGATGAAATCCCATTCGTGCATTCAAGCCCACCCAAAGCCATCGTCAGGCTACCGAGGCGGGCCTTATTGTCAACAATGTACAATTCGGGCGCGGTGATCCTTGCGCAGATGCCGGTTCTTTCCGCGCTAGATGTCCAATTTTGCGGCACCCAGCCAGCCGGGCATGCCGGGGGCACGTCCCGTCCGCGCCGCCCAGGCGCAGTCGCGAAGGCTGCCAAAGCGCACATTCCGTCCGCTCAAGCCCGGCGCATAATGGGCGTATTTTCCCGAATTGGTGATGAGGTTGCGCGCGCGCACGGGAAAGACGGGCTCGGTGATGGAACACCAGCACAGATCGGGAATGATCTTCACGCCGCTTGCCGCCAGTCGGTCCGAATATCCTGCCGTTTCAGCCTTTTGCAAGGTGTCGCGCCCGACCGTGAGAATCGTATCTGTGTCAGGGTAACCGCGATGCCCGGCCATAAGGTCACAAAACGCGGCGATTTCCGCAAGCGACGCATGCGGGCTGCCAACGGCGACCAGATCGATCGTGTCAGGCCCCGAATTCAGCGCCGTCCAGGCATTGGCCAGATCGTTCAGGGTGATCGTGGCCGCGGTCGCATGCGCCAAGGGCTCAAGGTGCGCTTCCGGCGTGATCTTATCGACATGCAGCAAAGGCGACGCCGATGTGGTCCCGAAGGCCGCGCACAGGGCGCGTAAATCATCCGGTTGGGGGCGCAAATGCGCCAAACCTTTCAGTAATGGCACACGGTCGGGCGACAGTTGGCCGGCAAGCCAGCCCACCAATGGCCAAAGACTGTCATCAGCGGTGGCCGGCACATCGCATTCGATCACGCAGGCCGGGCGACGGTTCTGGGCAAGATACACCCCCGCTTCGGGGGCCCGTCCGGTCATGGCGACAAAAAGGTCCAGATAGTCCGGCAGTTTCGCCGTCCGCGCGCCCAACACCGAATTTGCGTAGATCACGGCGTTTGATTCCGACCAGCCAATGGCCTCGCCCAATTGCGGTGTGTCATCCAGAAGATAGGGCGCGCATGTGAAGGTCGGCTGCGCGCCCATCGCGGTATAGGCATCGGCCAACCGGCTGGCCGCATTGCCAAAGGCCGGCGCCATGCCTTGCGTCTGCCAATTCTTGCGGTCAACCGAGATGGCATTGATCGTTGTGGGAATGCGGGTGCGCGCGCCCAGATCCCGCATGCGTTCGGCAAAGATAAGATTTGCCTCATGGGCGTAGATGCAGCCGTCAATATGGCCGCGCGCGACATCGACAAGACGCTTGGCCCCCTGAGCCACTGCGATCGAACAGATCACCTCCATCGCCAGGGACACCGGGTCACCCGGTTTGTCCGATAAGCAGGATTGATCGTAAGGCGACAGGTCCAACGCGGCGTCCGACAGGGCCGTCAGGTCCAGGCTGAGGCCTTCGGCCACCACAGAGGTCGCGCTGATCGTCGCTGTTTGAACCCCCGACAGTGCGTCAAACGCGGCCGCATCCAAGCGCAGCACGGCGACATGTCTGTCAAACAGCCGCAACGCAATTTTTGCACCAAGGGTCAAAACCTCCTCAGTTTCGCAAAACACCAAGGCGGCCGGGGCATGCCCATTCAATGCCAATTCCAGCAAAACGCCACTGCCCGAACACGACCCGCGGCTTGTGGGCATAAGCACGATCTTTCCTGCAAGGCATTGGCCGTGCAAAGGATGGTGTGCATCGATGACGACGCCGGTGTTTGGATCGACACCGCCCCAGAAGCTCAGGCCCGGTCGACATAAGACGACCTCGCCCATGGTGTCTGATGGCACGATACAAAGCGACATGTGTTCACCTTTCGATCCGCCTGAAGGCGTCCGTGTTGTCCGGCACCCCGGTAGTCCGGTGTTGCACGGGGGTGCAACGACCAGATCTGACGGGCAAGGCGCGCGAGCGGCTCAGGCCTTTTCGATCCGGCCACCGGCCTTTATCCAATCCGAAAACCCGTCTTTTAAATGCGACGCGGGAAAGCCCATGTCCTGCAGGGTTGCCACGGTCAGCGCGGATCGCCAGCCGCTGGCGCAGTGGAAGACAAACCGTTTGTCCTGGCCGAAGATGTCCTTGAAATAGGGGCTGTCGGGGTCCACCCAGAATTCGATCATGCCGCGCGGCGCATGAAAACCGCCCGGGATATGGCCTTGGCGCTGACGCTCGCGGATGTCGCGAATATCAACAATCACCAAATCCTCGGCTCCAAGATCGGCCATGAGATCGGCTGTTTCGACTTCGTGAATGCGCGCACGCGCTTGTGCGACCATTTCTGCAGCCGTGATCTTTAGCGCCATGGTGGGTCCTTCGGGTTGCGCCCTGCGGTGGGGCCGTGCAGGAAAGAGGCTAACGCGAACACTGCACAAGGTCACGTCGATGCCACACCCCAAACTTGCCCTTGTCACCGGGGCGGCCCGCGGCATCGGTCGGGCCGCAGCCGAGGCGCTGATCGATGACGGTTGGACCATGGTTCTGGCCGACATCGACGCGGCAGCCCTGGCAGACACAGCGCGCGATCTTGGGGCGGCGCTAACATTCGCACTTGATGTCGCCGATACCGCAGCTCTGACCGCGATGTTTGATCAGGTCGAAGCCAAGCTTGGCCCTGTTGGGGCCCTTGTGAACAATGCAGGGATCGCGATGCCGGGGGACTTTTTGACCTATCGGGTGGAGGATTTTGATCGTGTGATCGCGGTCAATCTGACTGCCCCATTCGTGGCCACGCAGCGCGCCGCGCGAACCATGGTCGCAGAAGGGATCGCCGGGGCGGTCGTGAACATTTCGTCGATCAACGCGCAGGTGGCGATCCCCGCGATCCCGGCCTATTGCGCGTCGAAGGGCGGGATCGGGCAATTGACGAAAACGGCGGCCCTTGCCTTGGCGGGCCATAAAATTCGGGTGAACGCGGTCGGCCCGGGCTCAATCGACACTGATATGCTGGCCGGGCTGAACACGGACCCCGCCGCCAAGGCGCGCGTGCTGTCGCGCACACCCTTGGGCCGGATCGGCACCGCGCGTGAGATCGGCGATGTGGTGGCGTTCTTGTGTTCGGACAAGGCCAGCTACATCACGGGCGAGACAATCTTTGCTGATGGCGGCCGGTTGGGGTTGAACTACACGGTCTAAGCCAAAGCTTTCAAAGCCGAAAGATCGCGCGCCAGTCTCAGGGGCAGGGGGCCGCCGCCTGCTATCTGGCCTGCAGGCGCTGGCAGATCTGCGGCCAAGGCGGGCGCGCGGGTCGCCATCGTCAAAGCGTGGCGCAGGGGCGTGGCGGCGTCTTCGACCAGCACGCGGATGGCCCCGAGCATATCGGCGTTGGCCCCTGCAAGGGTTCCGTCCTCCAAGGTCAGGCGCGGACCATGCACGCGCACCGATCGGCCCATCAGCGAAAACGTCGTGGCCCCCGTGCCAAAGGGCGCCATGGCATCGGTGACAAGAAACAGGGTGTCGGCGCCTATCTTGGCGCGGCGTGCCGCCCCAAGCATCGCAGGATGGACATGCAGCCCATCGGCGATCACCCCAACGGTAACATCGGCCCGCGACAGGGCGGCTCCGGGCAATCCCGGATCACGGTGGTGCACAGGCCCCATCGCGTTGAACAGATGCGTCGCCATACTGGCCCCGGCATCAAAGGCGGCCATGGCGGCAGAATAATCCGCGGCCGAGTGGCCCAGGCTGACCGTCACGCCCGCGCGGGCAAGGGTCGCAATATCCTGCGGGGCGACGGCTTCTGGCGCCAGCGTGATCAATAGGCGCGGCACTCTGCGCGCGGCGTCAAGGTACATGTCCAGATCATCCGGCCCCATCGGGCGGATCAGGCCTCGGTCATGGGCACCGGCCTTGTCGGGCGACAGATGGGGCCCCTCAAGATGAAGCCCAGCAATCCCCGCCACAGCCGTGGTCGCCACCGCCTCTATGGCAGCGCGGGTCACCTCTGGCGTGTCAGTGATCAGCGTGGGCAGGATCGTTTGGGTGCCGGCCGCGCGATGGGCTGCTGCAATGGTGGCCAGTCCCGCCTCGGTCGGGGCGTCATTGAACAACACACCCCCACCGCCATTGACCTGAAGGTCAACAAAGGGCGGGCACAGGATATCGCCGTTCAGAAAGACAACCTCACCGTGCGGCGCGTCCCTGGCAGGTATAACACCGACCACATGGTCGGGGCCGATGACCACAGCGTGATCGTCCAGGATGTCTGTGCCATCAAACACAAGGCCGCCTTTAAGAACCCGGATCGCACTCAATTGAGCTGCCCCTTGGCAAAGCGGCGCGCGCGCGCAATCGCCCCCTCAAGCGGGGTGCCGACCGGATCGACCAGATCAACCGTTTGCGACAGCCGCCCGGCAAATGCGGCTGCCACGCCGCCGATCGTGCACAGGGGGTCATCGCGTCGCCAGCCAAGTGCCGACAGGGTCGAGACGATGTATTCGGTCCCGGCGGTCAGGATTCTGGCCGCGGCAGGGTCGCCCGAAGCCTCGGCTGCGACAACCAGAGGCGCGAGTGCGGCCACCTCGTCGGGACTGGCGTCTTTGGAAAAGGCAACGATGTCATGGGGGGTGGGGAACGCTTGTGTCACGGCGATGCTGGTCGCACCTGCCGGTTCAAGCCCATCTGCCACCGACAAGGTGAGGCGCAAAGCCTCGCGCCCCAACCAATACCCGGACGCGCGGTCATCAATCCGGTGACCCCAGCCGCCGGCCAGCCGCAACACAGCCCCGCGCCGCAAGCCGAAAAAGGACCCCGTGCCAAGCCCGGCCACAGCGCCGTCACTTGGCCCAAGGGCCCCTTCCACCGTGGCAGGCTGGTCGCTTTCAATGCGCGCAGATGTCAGCGGCAGGGCATGGGCCACGCGCACGGCATCTTTGGGGCCGACAACACCCGCTAGCCCCAGATAGGCCGGTACGGCGTGCAAAGCGGCCTCGCTCACCTCGGCCTTGGCCGCCAGCGCGCCCAAGCCCGACCGGATCGCAGCAATCGCGTCAGAAAAATGGGACGACACATTTGCAGGCCCCGCTGTGACCTCAACCCGCGCGTTCGCACCGACAAGAGCCAATCGGCATCCGCTGCCGCCCCCGTCAATGGCCAGAACCCGGTCAGAAACGCTCCCCATCATGGGTCAGCCATAGCGGTTTCGGGCTCAGGGTGAAACCTCGTCGGCGGCGGCCTCGCGAATGAGCGCGGCAATTGTGGCCAGATGGCTCGAAAGCGGTGTGGATTTGCGCCAGACCATTCCGACCGTGCGTGTGGGCTGGGGGGCGGAAAAGCGCTGCGTGGTGACAGCAGCGGCCCGGGTTTCCACCGGCACCGCCATTTCCGGGATCAACGTCATGCCAAAGCCCGCGCCCACCATCTGCACCAGCGTTGACAGCGACGACCCATCAAGGCCCCGGCGCCGTGCGGTCCGGTCGATCTGGCAAAAATCCAGTGCGAGATCGCGAAAACAATGACCCTCTTCCAGCATCAGGACCCGGGCGGACGACAAGTCCTTGCGGTGGGGCACCTCCGCCCCGTCCTCGGTCTGGTGGCGCACCAGAACCATCGCCTCATCAAACAGCGGCACCGTCTCAGCCCAGGGCGCATCGACCGGCAGGGCGACAAGGGCGGCATCGATCTTGCCATCGGCAAGGTCGTCCATCAGGCGCGGGGTTACGGTTTCGCGAAGGCCAAGTTCCAGGTCGGGCAGGTCGGCTTTCAGGCGCGGCAAAATGCGCGGCAAAAGATACGGCGCAATGGTGGGGATGACCCCAAGGCGCAGCTGCCCCGTCGACAGATCAGACGCGGCGCGCGCAAACTGACTGAGGTCATCAATCTGGCCCAGGATGATGCGGGCGCGGGTGTCAAACTCGGTTCCAAATCCGGTCAGTTGCACGCCCTTTGGTCCGCGTTCAAACAAGGGCTGGCCCAGTTCGGTTTCAAGGTCGCGGATCTGAACCGACAAAGCAGGTTGCGAAATCGCAAGCGCTGACGCCGCGCGTCCGAAATGGCCGTGTTCGGCCAGTGCCGCGAAATACTTCAACTGTTTCAGTGAGATGTTCATGATAGGAAAATACTATCATAACCATCCAAAAATACAAATTTCTATTATTGAACGAAGGCGGTATCCCACCCCTGTCAGGTGCCACAATCTGCGCCATTCGCGCAGGCCGCGTGCCCCCCAACCGATCAGGCCAGACAGGAGACCAATCATGGACGGAAGCGACAAAAGCGAGGGCAAGTGCCCGGTATTGCACGCAACATTCGGCGTGCGCTCAAACGGAGATTGGTGGCCGAACCAGTTGAACCTGAAAATTCTGCACCAGAATCAGCCTGCCTCCGATCCGATGGGCGGCACCTTTGATTATGCCGAAGCGTTCAAGGGTCTGGACCTTGACGCGCTGAAGGCCGACCTGACCGCGCTGATGACCGACAGCCAGGACTGGTGGCCGGCAGACTACGGCCATTATGGGCCGTTCTTCATTCGCATGGCCTGGCATTCGGCCGGCACCTACCGCACAAGCGATGGTCGCGGCGGGGCAGGGGCTGGCCAGCAGCGGTTTGCACCGCTGAATTCCTGGCCTGACAACGGCAACCTCGACAAAGCGCGCCGCCTGTTGTGGCCGATCAAGCAGAAATACGGCAACCAGATTTCCTGGGCCGACCTGATGATCCTGGCAGGCAATGTGGCCCTGGATTCGATGGGTTTTGAAACCTTCGGCTTCGGCGGCGGACGTGCGGATGTCTGGGAACCGGAAGAGGATGTCTATTGGGGCGCGGAAACCGAATGGTTGGCGACATCCGACAAGGCCAATTCGCGCTATTCGGGCGAGCGTGACCTCGAAAATCCGCTGGCCGCGGTGCAGATGGGCCTGATCTATGTGAACCCCGAAGGCCCCGACGGAAACCCGGACCCGATGGCGTCTGGCTATGACATTCGCGATACGTTCGCGCGCATGGCGATGAACGACGAAGAAACCGTGGCCCTGGTCGCAGGGGGGCACACCTTCGGCAAGGCCCATGGTGCGGGCGACCCGGCCCTTGTGGGGGCCGAACCCGAAGGCGCGACAATCGAAGCGCAAGGTCTGGGCTGGCGCAACGGACACGGTTCGGGCGTTGGTGTCGACACCACCACATCGGGCATCGAAGGCGCCTGGACGCCCACGCCGACGACCTGGGACATGTCCTATTTCGACGTTCTGTTCGGCTACGAATGGGAGCTCACGAAATCGCCCGCAGGGGCCAACCAATGGCAGCCCAAAGGTCTGAAGGAAGAAGATATGGCACCCACCGCGGATGGTGCCGGCAAGACCCATATCATGATGACGACCGCTGACATGGCGCTTCGGACCGACCCCGCCTACATCAAGATTTCAAAAGACTTCCACGCCAACCCCGACAAGTTCGCTGACGCCTTTGCACGCGCCTGGTTCAAGCTGACCCACCGCGACATGGGGCCGAAAGACCTGTACTTGGGTAAGGATGTCCCGGCCGAGGATCTGATCTGGCAGGATCCGGTGCCTGCCGTTGACCACGCGTTGATCGACGCGGCCGACATCGCAGCGCTGAAGGAAAAGCTGCTCGCGTCGGGTCTGTCGGTGGCTGATCTGGTCTCGACCGCCTGGGCGTCGGCCTCGACCTTCCGGCAGTCGGACAAACGCGGTGGTGCGAATGGCGCGCGTATCCGTCTTGCGCCCCAGAAGGACTGGGATGTCAACGAACCGGCGAAACTGGCCAAAGCGCTGACCGTGCTGGAAGGTGTCCAGACCTCGTTTAACGATGCGCAATCTGGCGGCAAAAAGGTCTCGCTCGCTGATATCATCGTTCTGGGTGGTGTGGCCGGTGTGGAAGCCGCAGCCAAGGCCGGTGGTCACGATGTCACCGTGTCGTTCACGCCAGGGCGTACCGACGCGAGCGAAGCGCAGACCGATGCGGCCAGCTTTGATGTGCTTGAACCGATGGCAGATGGGTTCCGCAATTACCAAAAGCAGGATTTCAGCCTGTCGGCGGAAGAAATGCTGGTGGACCGGGCGCATCTTCTGGGCCTGACGGCGCCTGAGATGACGGTGCTGGTCGGTGGCTTGCGGGTGATTGGGGCGAACCATTCGTCCAACTGCCACGGGATCTTCACCGACCGGCCCGGGACCTTGTCGAACGACTTCTTTGTGAACCTGTTGGACATGGGGACCGAGTGGTCAAAAGCCCCCGATGCCACCGGCGTGTTTGAAGGCAAGGACCGCGCCACGGGCGAGGCGAAATGGACCGGCACGCGGGTCGATCTGGTCTTCGGGTCGCATTCGCAGCTGCGCGCCCTGGCGGAGGTCTATGCGCAATCGGACGCCGAAGCGATGATGGTCGAGCAGTTTGCGGCCGCTTTCGCTAAGGTGATGGACGCGGACCGTTTCGACGTCTGATCGCGGTTTGAGAGTTGAGATGCGGCGCGGGGGGAAACTCTCGCGCCGTTTTTTATCTCGGGGCAATTGCTGGCTAACGCTTCTGGCACGACGACAAAAGGCGACGCGATGCGAGGGTCTCTCTCATTGAGAGTTCTTTGGAAACCTCGATAATGATAAATCCACTCGACAGGATACCTAACCGGGTCTTGCCGTTGCACTGTTTGATTTGCTCGGATGTGCCGATGTCCAAAGTTGAAAGCTCGATGATTTTTACTGAACTCCAGTCCTCAATCGTCCTCCGAACAAGGTCTCCACTTTCTCTGTTGGGCAACGCCATATCGAGATCGGTTTTTAACGCACGATAGTGGGAGGAAACTTCTTCATCGAACCTGACAATTAGATAGGATTCATCTTCGAGTTGGGCAGAGTCAATTTCCGTGACTTCGGAGAAATCTACTACTGTTTCTGCGACTTTGGTCTCGCTGCCGGCAATACAGCTCCCGCCTGGTGTTGGTGCACGTAGTATCCGGATTTGGCATCCACCTTCGGCGATAACTTGAACGTCGGCTGCACCGCTGCGCTTCAAAGCGAGTGACGCAATATCCTCCGTGGAGAAATCAACCATGCGCACAAATATCGACACGAAGACCAGGAGTGACAACGCAATAAGCGTTAGCAACCCAGCCAGTCTATTGCGATGCAAGATTGCCAAACGTCGTACCCAATTGCTGTCTGATCGCTTCATCGGGAGACGATTTTAAATCAGACGACTACAAGCTGAAAGGCCTACCCGCCGAAGTCATCCAGCATGATGTCTTCGCGGTCCACGCCCAGATCCACCAGCATGTTGATCACCGATTGGTTCATGATCGGCGGCCCGCACAGGTAGTATTCGCAATCCTCAGGCGCGGGGTGATCTTTGAGGTATTCTTCAAACAGCACATTGTGGATGAAGCCGGTGTGGCCGTCCCAGTCATCGGTGGGCAGGGCGTCCGATAGGGCCACATGCCATGAGAAATTGTCGAACTGTTCGTCCAATTCGTCGAAATCTTCGACAAAGAACATCTCGCGTTTGGACCGCGCGCCGTACCAGAAGGTGATCTTGCGGTCGCGGTTCTCCAGCCGTTTGAGCTGGTCAAAGATGTGGCTGCGCATCGGTGCCATGCCGGCCCCGCCGCCCACAAAGACCATTTCCTTCTGGGTGTCGCGGGCGAAAAACTCCCCGAAAGGGCCTGAGATTGTGACCTTGTCGCCGGGTTTTAGGTTGAAGATGTAGGATGACATCTTGCCTGCCGGGATGCCTTCGGACCCGGGCGGCGGCGTGGCGATACGCACATTGAGCATGATCATGCCCTTTTCAAGCGGGTAGTTCGCCATGGAATAAGCCCGCTCAATCGGGGCATCCAGATGCGACGAATACTGCCAGATGTTAAACTTGTCCCAGTCTTCGCGGTATTCTTCCTGAACGTCGAAATCCTTGTAATCGACGTCATAGGCGGGCGCTTCGATCTGGATGTAGCCGCCGGCGCGGAAGTTCACGTCTTCGCCTTCGGGTAGGTCCAGAACCAGCGCCTTGATGAAGGTCGCCACGTTTTCGTTCGAACGCACCGTGCATTCCCATTTCTTGACGCCGAAGACTTCCTCTGGGACCTCGATTTCCATGTCTTGCTTGACGGCCACCTGGCAGGACAAGCGGTCGCCGCCCTGGGCTTCGCGCTTGGTGATATGGCCTTCCTCGGTCGGCAGGATCGACCCGCCGCCGGAATGGATTTTCACCCGGCATTGCGCGCAAGTCCCACCGCCCCCGCAGGCGGACGGCACGAACAGCTTTTGTTCCGCAAGCGTCTGCAGTAACTTGCCGCCCGCAGGCACTGCGATGGTCTTTTCGCCGTTGATCGTGATGTTGACGTCACCGGTGGACACCAGCCGTGACCGTGCCGCCATGATGATGGTCACAAGTGCAAGCACGATCATCGTGAACAAGACAATTCCAAGTCCGAAGGTTGCCATGACCGGCTCCTAAAGCTTGACACCACTGAAGGACATAAAGGCCATTGCCATCAGTCCCGCGGTGATGAAGGTGATCCCGAGGCCTTGCAGCCCGTCGGGAATGTCAGAGTATTTCAGCTTCTCGCGTACGCCCGCCATCGCCGTAATCGCCAGCGCCCAGCCAAAGCCGGATGACAGCCCATAGGTGACGGATTCCGCGAAATTATAATCGCGTTCCACCATAAACAGCGACCCGCCCAGGATCGCACAGTTCACCGTGATCAACGGCAAAAACACCCCCAGCGCGTTGTACAAAGGCGGGAAGTATTTATCCAAAACCATCTCAAGGATCTGCACCAGGGCCGCGATCACACCAATGTAAGAAATCAAGCCCAGGAACGTCAGATCCACATCCGGAAAGCCCGCCCAGGCCAGCGCACCGGGTGCCAGAAGATAGGTCAGGATCAGATTGTTGGCGGGCACCGTGATGGCCTGCACGATCATCACCGAAATCCCCAAGCCGATGGCCGTGGCGATCTTTTTCGACACCGCGATAAACGTGCACATGCCAAGGAAAAACGACAGGGCGAGGTTTTCGACAAAGATCGCTTTGACGGCGAGGGCGACATAGGCTTCCATCAATGCGCCTCCACCGTTTGGATCTTATACTCACGCTCTTCGACCTGGGCGGGTTTCCAGGCGCGGAAGGCCCAGATGATCAGCCCGATGATGAAAAACGCGGACGGCGGCAGCAGCAACAGCCCGTTGGGGACATACCAGCCGCCGTTGTTCACCGTCTGGAAGATGGTGAAGCCGAACAGGCTACCCGAGCCGAAAAGCTCGCGCACCACACCCACCAGCATCAGGATCAGCCCATAGCCCAAGCCATTGCCAACCCCGTCAATAAACGACGCCACCGGCGGGTTCTTCATCGCAAAGGCTTCCGCGCGGCCCATCACGATGCAGTTCGTGATGATGAGCCCGACAAAGACCGACAGTGTTTTCGAGATTTCAAAGGCATAAGCCTTCAGGATCTGATCGACCAGGATCACCAGCGAGGCGATGATCACCATCTGCACGATGATCCGGATGCTGCCCGGGATATGATTGCGGATCATCGAGATGAACATCGACGAAAAGCCGGTCACGAAGATCACCGCCAGCGACATCACAAAGGCCACCTGCAGCGACGATGTCACTGCCAGGGCCGAACAGATCCCCAGGACCTGCAGCGTGATCGGGTTGTTGTCGACCAAAGGGTCAACGAGCATCTCGCGTTTGGTCTGGGTCATGAAATCTCTCCTGATTGGAGCTTATCTAGGAAGGCGGCATAGCCAGCCTCGCCCATCCAGAACCGGATGAGGTTGTCGACACCCACCGACGTCAGCGTGGCCCCCGACAGCGCGTCAACATGGTAGTCTTCGCCCGCGGCAGGCGCGGTCTTGGCGACCGTGATCTGCAACGCGCCGGTGTCATCGGCAATCTGTTTGCCCGCCCATTGGGCACGCCAGCGAGGGTTGTCGACTTCCGCCCCCAGTCCCGGGGTTTCGGCATGTTCGTAAAACTGCAGCCCGAAGATGTCGTTGCCGTTTTCTTCCAGGGCGATGTAGCCGTAAAGCGTGGACCAAAGACCATAGCCGTGGATCGGCAGGATCACCTTGTCGATCTCGCCGGCTTCATCGCGCAAGAGGTAGACGGTCACGTATTTGGCCTGCCGCCCGATGGAGGCCGGGTCATCGTCCAGGGCCACTGACAGGTCGGGGTCATCGGCGGCGGCGCGGTCATCAAAGCTGGCGGCATCGAACTGGTCGGTGAAGGCGCCGGTTGCGATTTCCAGGACCTGGGGTTCAAAGGCGCCGAAGGCGTCCAGCACATCGGTTCCGGGTTCATAGACGCCCGCGACCTGCAGGATGTTGACCTGCTTGTCCTTTAGCTTGTTGACCTCCTGGATGGGGCGCAGGGCCACAGCGGCGGCCGAGACAAACATCGACGCGACAAGGCACAAAGCGACCGCAACGAAGACCGTCTTCGGGATCGAATCCGTGGGCAGGGCCAGAAACTTCGCGAAAAAGCCCTTGGGTTCGTTCGGTTGGGTGTTGTCGTCGTCAGGCATGGCGGCGGGCCCTTCTGCGGATGTTGGCCTGCACCACGAAGTGATCAATCAGCGGCGCAAAAACGTTGCCGAACAAGATTGCCAGCATCATGCCTTCGGGGAAGGCGGGGTTGATCACCCGGATCATCACCACCATCACGCCAATGAGCGCACCGTAGATATACCGGCCCATATTGGTGTGACTGGCCGACACCGGTTCGGTCACCATGAAGGCAAGCCCGAAAGCAAACCCGCCTGTGACCAGATGCCAATACCAGGGCATCGCAAACATCGGATTGCTGTCCGATCCGATCAGATTGAGCAGGCCTGAAAACACCATCATCCCCGCCATACAGCCGACGATCAGGCGCCAATTGGCGATTTTCGTGAACAGCAAAAACGCCATGCCCAACAGGATCGCGGCGGTCGACACTTCGCCCATCGACCCCGGGATTACGCCCCAGAAATGCGCCCACCAGCTGCCGGTGACATTGCCGATTTCGCCCACGCCATTGGCCGCGGCCACGGCAAGCGACGTTGCCCCCGAATAGCCGTCCACGGCGACCCAGATGCTGTCCCCGGACAGTTGCGCAGGATAGGCGAAGTACAAAAACGCACGCCCCGTCAGCGCAGGGTTCAGAAAGTTCTTGCCCGTGCCGCCAAAGACCTCCTTGCCGATGACCACCCCGAAGATGATGCCTAAGGCGACCTGCCAAAGCGGTGTCGTGGCTGGCAGGATCAGCGTGTAAAGCATTGAGGTGACAAGGAAACCTTCGTTCACCTCATGTTTGCGAACGATGGAGAATATGACCTCGCAGACGCCACCGGCCACCAGCGTGGTGATGTAGATCGGCAGGAAATACAAAAGCCCGTGCAGAAAGTTCGCGAGCGGGTTGTTGGGGTTGAACCCGATGGTCGCGTCGATGATCGCGGCCCGCCAGCCGGTGGGGTCAAACCCCGACGCCAGCGCGGTGTTGGCCTGAAACCCGACGTTCCATAGCCCGATCAAGATTGCGGGGACCGTGGCAAGCACCACGTAGGTCATGATCCGCTTCATATCGATGTAGCTGCGCGCATGGGGGGCAGCGGTCGTGACGGTCTTGGGCGTGTACAGAAAGCTCTCGACCATCTCGTAGACGGGGAAATACTTCTCCCACTTGCCGCCGCGTTCAAAGTTCGGCTCGATCCGGTCAAAAAATGTGCGAAGACCCATTTTCTAGCCTTCCTTTTCGATCTTGGTCAGGCAATCGCGCAGGGCGAGGCCGTATTCGTATTTCGCAGGACAGGCAAAGCCCATCAGGCCGAGGTCTTCTTCATCCAGTTCCAGCGCCCCAAGCGCTTGGGCGGTGTCGGTGTCCATCACCAAAAGCGCGCGCAGAAGCTGCGTGGGCAGGAAATCCTGCGGCATCAATTGTTCAAACGTGCCGGTGGGCACCATCGCGCGCCGCCCGCCGTTCAGGTTTGACGTGAACGCGTAAAGCTTCTTTGACAGGGCCGATCCCAACACCGGCTGAAAGGCGTATTTCCCAGGCATGGGCCGGATCCAACCCATCGGGATCTGCTCTTTGTCTTCCTCGATCAGGGTGATCTGGCGGTCATACCGGCCCAAAAACGCACCCGCGCCGGCCGCCGCGCGCCCCGACAGGACCGAACCGGACACAACGCGCGGGGCGGCGTCGCCGGCGATTTCGCCTTCGGTCAAATCAAGAAGCGACGCGCCCATCACAGTGCGCACCAGACGCGGGTTGGCACACAAAGGGCCGGTCAGGGCGACGACCCGTTCGGGGGTCACGTGGCCGGTTTGCATCAGATGGCCGATGGCGATGACGTCCTGATACCAGATCGTCCAGACTGGCGCGTCCGACGTGGGCGGGTGCAAAAAATGGATATGCGTGCCCGGTAGGCCTGCGGGATGGGGGCCGGCGAATGTCGCGGGCGTGATCGCGTCCGGGCAGGGGATGTCGGCCCCCGGTGCGTGACACAGGTAGGTCGCCCCCTCGGTCAGGATCTTGATCGCTGACAGCCCGGCGGCAAAAGCGTCCGCCTGTTCGGCAATGATTGGCGCGGCATCGGGCGACAGGGGCTCAGTGTCCATCGCGGTGACGAAAATCGCCGCAGGCCGCGCGTCTGAGGGCGGAACCTTCGAATAGGGCCTTGTGCGAAACGACGTCCAAAGGCCAGATGCTGCCAGGCGTTCGGCCAGCCCATCTGCCGTGGAGGCATCGCCAATGCTGGAAAAATCGACCGGCGGCTTGCCACCGGGCTGGGCCTGAATCTCAACCGAGATCAGGGCCCGCCGCGCGCCCCGGTTCACCGCCTTGACTTTGCCCGCCATGGGCGAGGTGACCATCACGTCTGGCGTGTCTTTATGGGCAAAAATCGGCGAGCCGACGGCGACCTCATCGCCTTCTTCCACCGACAGGCGGGGTTTCAGGCCAACGTAATCAGCACCCACAACACCGACGCTGCGTATGTCGGCCTTTTCAGGTGCGCCATCGCGGGGCGCGCCCGTGATCGGCAGATCCAAGCCGCGCCGGAAGGTCCAGGTCAGGTTGTCCACAGTCGCTGTATTTGTCATTTTGTTCCCTGGTCCTATGCTGGCCCGCCACGCGGGTTAGTACAAGACGCGGATCGATCAACCTTTACGAAGTATTTGTGCCATTTTGTCGCAACGCAGCATCTGGTCCCTCAGCACCGGATGCGCCTACATACTACCATCACCGAATTCGGAGGATGACCGTGCTCGATCGCCGCAGCTTTATCGCCCTGCCATTCGTCCTTGCCGCCTGCAGCGGTGGCCCCCGTACGCTGGACCTTGTGGGCCGCACGATGGGCACAACCTACACCGTCAAGTTGGTCGATCATTCGGGCCGTTTGTCCAAGGCCGATGTCGAAGTGGCAGTGTCCGCCGCCTTGGAGGTGACGAACACCACCTTGTCGAATTGGGACGCAAAATCGGACGTGTCGCAATTCAACGCGGCCCAGACAACTGATCCGGTCTCAGTCACCCGTCCCTTGTACGATGTGGCCCGTGCCGCCGAAGACATCCGCCAGGCCAGCGAGGGCCGGTTTGATGTGGCCCTGGGCCCCTTGATTGAAACTTGGGGCTTTGGCGCGGGGGGAGGCAACACAGCCGCCCCGAGCGAGGCGCAGATCGCAGCCGCCATGGCCCAGACAGGGCAGGGTGGGGCGATGACCTTTGGCGCAGGCACGCTGCAAAAGGCGCATGCGGACCAGGGATTGTTCCTGTCAGCGATCGGCAAAGGCTACGGTGTCGACCGGGTGGCCGATGCCCTGCGCGCACTGGGTGCTGAAGATTTCATGGTCGAGATCGGCGGCGATCTTTACGCCCAAGGCCGCAATGAAGACGGCCAGCCCTGGCGGATCGGGATCGAAACACCTGATGACGCGGTAGCGGGCCTGCAAGGTGTCGCTGGGCTGAAAGGCCACGGCATGGCGACCTCGGGTGATTATCGCAACTACTTCGAACAGGGCGGCCAGCGCTATTCGCACATTCTGGATGCGCAGACCGGGCGGCCTGTCACGCATCAGACGGCCTCGGCCACGGTGGTCACAGCCGATGCCATGCGCGCGGATGCCTGGGCGACCGCGATGCTGGTTCTGGGAAGTTCTAAAGGACGCGCGATTGCCGAAGCCAACGGCTTGGCCGTCTTCTTCGTAGACCGCGAAGGGGATCGCTTTGTCACCCGCGCGACATCCGCCTTTGCCGCAGTCGCCGCCTAGCAAAAGGTCCCTGATTCCCGATGTTTGCCACCTTTGCCTTTGCGTTCGGTCTATTGATCCTGGTGATGCTCGGCATGGCCGTGGGCGTGATGGTCCGAGGCCGCACGATCAAGGGCAGCTGTGGCGGGCTGAATGCGATCTCGGATGCCGATCAATGCCTGGTCTGCAAAAAGGACATCGATCCCGACAGCCCCTTGCGCGAAAGGCTGGCAGATTGCCCGCGCGCGAAAAAGATGCTCGACCGGGTCTAGCGGGCTGGGACTATGAAGCTCAGGGCCTAAAGCGCGAGCGGCACGAACCCCACCGTCAACAAGCACCCCGCGGCGACCAGACCGTACAGCCACAATTGCCAGACCGGCCCTTCGGCTTTCCAGACCTTGCGGTAGCGATGACCGGCCAGCACAGCGGCCACGAATAAAACCGTTGCAGCCGCAGGGCTCGGCGTCAGTCCGGCCAGATCCATCACGCGGGTTTCCCAATTGGCGGTTCTCGGGCTAGGCTCGTGCCACGGCAAGACCCTAAGACACAAGCCGGGAGGAGACAGACATGCCAGAATCCTATCGTGCGCCGCCGCGTGCGGACGCAAAGGAACGGACCGTCAGCCAATCGACCACAACCAACTTCGCCACGACCGATGGCACCGTGGGCACGCTTTTGGCCCGCAAAGGTGGCGGTGTGATCGCGATTGGGCAGGATGCGACCTTGTCAGATGCAGTCGCGGTTCTGGCCGAAAAGCGGATCGGCGCGCTGGTGGTGACCGACGGGCGCGGCACGCTTTGCGGTATCCTGTCAGAGCGCGACATCGTCCGCAAACTCGCCCAGACCCCGGGTCAGACCTTGCCCCAGACCGTGTCTGAAAACATGACCTCCAAGGTCATGACCTGCACGCCGGGCGACACGCTTTTGTCGGTCCTGCAAACCATGAGCGAGGGCCGTTTCAGGCATATGCCGGTGCTCGACGGGGGCGCGTTGGTGGGCATGTTGACCATCGGCGATGTGATCCAGTACCGGCTCAATGAGCTGGAGCATGAAAAGCTGCAACTCAAGCAGATGATCGTCGGCTAAAGCCCGCTTTAAATTCCCGTTGGGTCAAACGGGCGCCGGGCGATGAAATCCCCATCGCCGGGGCTGGCGTTCAGCCTGCCGGCATCTACGACGATCCGGCCGCGGTTGATCACGGTTTCGGGCCAGCCGGTGATCTGCCAGCCTTCAAACGGTGTGTAATCCATATTGTCGTGAAGTGCGTCGGCGGTGACGGTGCGGGTTTCATCTGGGTCCCAGATCGCGATATCGGCGTCATAGCCCGGGGCAATCGCCCCTTTGCGGTGGGCCATCCCGAACATCCGCGCTGCATTGCCGGCACTCAGCGCCACGAAATCAGGCAGGGTGATCCGGCCCTTGCCGACCCCTTCGGAAAACAACAGCGGCAGGCGCAGCTCGATCCCCGGCAGACCGTTGGCGGTCTTGTGAAACGGCGGGTTGGGCCCGGCGGCAAGCTTTCCTGTCGCGTCATGGCGGTAGGGCGCGTGGTCGGACGAATAAAGCTGCAGACTGCCCGCCGTCAGGTGCTGCCACAACACCTGTTGGGTGGCGGTGTCGCGCAGGGGCGGCGAACAGATGAACTTCGCACCATCGGGCCGGTCCAGCTCGTCGGCAGTCAAAAACAGATATTGCGGGCAGGTCTCGCCATAAATCATCTGGCCCGCCATGCGCGCTTCGGCCACCGCGCGCGCGCCGCCTTCGGTGGAGATATGGACAAACATCAGCGGCGCCCTGGCCGCCCCCGCCAAGGCAATCGCGCGCCCGACCGCTTCGACCTCTGCCGCGGCAGGGTGGCTTTCGGCATGGTATTTGGGCGCGCTCTGGCCTGCCGCGATCAACCGCGCCGTTGCGGCCTTGATCACCGCGTTGTTTTCGGCGTGCACCATCACCAGCCCGCCATGGTCGCGCGCCATCGCCAGCACGTCCAGGAATTGGCCATCCGAGATGATCAGCTTGTCATAGGTCATGAACACCTTGAACGACGTGATCCCCTGCGCGAAGGCGGCCGGCAGATCGGTCGTCAACGCGGCTTCGGTCGGGTGAGAGACAATCAGATGAAACGAATAGTCGATCACGGATTTCCGGGCGCGCGCGTGATACGTCGCGACCACATCAGGGATGGTCTGGCCCCGGTGCTGGGCGGCAAAAGGCACGATGGTGGTGTTGCCCCCGAAGGCGGCGGAAATACTGCCCGTGCGGTAATCATCCGACGTCATCGCGCCCGTGGCGGCTTCCTGTTCGATATGGCAATGGGTCTCGATCCCGCCGGGCATCACGATTTTTCCATTCGCATCAATGGTTTCGGCCGCCGTCTTCAGGTCGTCGCCCACCGCCGCAATCTGCCCGTCGCGCAGGGCTACATCGGCGATGCCGACCGATCCTGCGGTGACAACCGTGCCGCCCTTGATGATCAGATCATAGCTCACTCAGTTACACCCAGCCCCGCCAGGCGCCGCTCAAGCCGCCCCATCAGTCGGTCAAGCTCGCCGTGATCTTCCGGGCCAAGGCTTGGCCCCGGCTGGCGCAGCGCGGCTGAGGCAATCGCGCCACGGCGCCGCAAGATCTCTTTTCTCAGCGCCAGCCCCGCCCCGCTTTGCTGCTGTTCCAGCCGCACAATCGGCAGGTAGGCATCAAACAGATCATGGGCGGCCTCGTTCTTGCCCGCCTTGGTCAGTTCGACCACGCCCACCAGCATTTCGGGATAGGCAAAGCCCGTCATCGCCCCGTCCGCGCCGCGCTCAACCTCTTCGGGCAGGAACATCCCGCCATTGCCACACAGGATCGACACCCGCCGCCCGCCAGCACCCCGGATCGCGGTGATCTTGTTCAGCCCCGGCCAGTCTTCGTGTTTGAGCATGACAAGCTGCGCGAAGTCGGCCACCAGACGGGTGAACGTGTCCACCGACATCTGAACCCCTGTCGTTAGCGGGAAATCCTGCAGGCAGACCGGCACATCCGGGCCAAGGGCGGCAAAGACATCCGCGAAATAGGCGTAGACATCCTGCGTCCCGCGCGCGGGTGCCACCATCACACCGGCCGCGCCTGCCGCCATCGCGGCATGCGCCAGCCCGGCCAATGCCGTCATATCGAGGTTCGACACACCCACGATCACAGGGATACGCCCCGCCACGCGGTCAATCATGTGGCGCATGAAGGCGTCCGATTCCTCGGCCGTCAGCTTTTGCGCCTCGCCCATCAACCCAAGGATGGTCATGCCGGTGACGCCGTGGCCGATGTAATAGTCCACCAGCGTATCGGCTGACGCATAGTCGATCTGGCCGTCGTCGGTGAACGGCGTGGCCGAGATGATGAACACCCCCGATGCGTTTTCTGTCAGCGCCATTTTGATCCCCGTCGTTGTGCCGCGCTTTGGGTGATAGCAGATCGCCCGGGCGGCCCGCAGCCCCCGATGTCGCGAACCGACCATGTTTTTAGCCGTTTTTGACGCGCCCGGGCGCATCCGTCATGGTCGCCTTGGCGCACAACAGCCCAAAGGCCCCCGTTCCATGACGCGTGAAACCCTTCGCACCGCGACCTTAACCGAGGAAACCGCCCTTGTGCGCAAGCTGGCGGGGGCTGCGGGCCTTGACGCGGCCGCGCGCGCCCGGATCGCGGCCGCGGGCGCCGATCTGGTCGCACAGGTCCGCGCCACAGGGCGCATCGGCATGATGGAAAGCTTTCTGGCCGAATACGATCTGTCGACCGACGAAGGGGTCGCGCTGATGTGTCTGGCCGAAGCCATGCTGCGGGTGCCCGACTCCGAGACCGTCGATGCGTTGATCCGCGATAAGATCACGCCGCATGATTGGGCCAGCCACATCGGGGATTCAGGGTCGATCCTGGTCAATGCCTCGACCTGGGGTTTGTTGCTGACAGGCCGGGTCCTTGATGACACGTCCCAAGGCGTCGTCGGCACGCTGCGGGGGCTAGTGCGCCGTCTGGGCGAGCCGGTGATCCGCGAAGCGGTGGCGCGCGGCATGGCCGAGATGGGCGAGCAATTCGTGCTGGGCCGCGACATCGCCGAGGCGATGCGCAATGGTCGCAAACGCCGTGACGCAGGCTACACCTATTCCTACGACATGCTGGGCGAAGCCGCGCGCACCGACGCGGACGCGCTGCGCTACCATAGCGCCTATGCCGAGGCGATCGCGGCCATTGCGGCGCGTGCCGAGGGCGATGATGTGGCCGCCAACCCGGGGATTTCGGTGAAACTGTCGGCCCTGCACCCGCGCTATGAACAAGGCCAGCGCGAGACCATGTTGCCGGTCCTGTGTGAGCGGCTCTTGTCGCTGGCCGAAGCGGCTGCGGCGGCCAACATCGGGTTTAATATCGACGCGGAAGAGTCTGATAGGCTTGATCTTTCGCTTGACGTGATCGAGCAGGTGCTCAGTGCCGACACCCTGAAAGGCTGGGACGGGTTCGGCGTTGTGGTCCAGGCCTTCGGGCGTCGTTGCACACCTGTCATTGATTGGCTTTACGCCCTTGCCACGCGGCTTGACCGTCGGATCATGGTGCGGCTGGTCAAAGGGGCCTATTGGGACACCGAGATCAAGCGCGCCCAGGTTCTGGGGCTCGATGATTACCCGGTGTTCACCCGCAAACCCCATACCGACATCAGCTATCTGGCCGCCAGCCGCCAGCTTCTGGGGATGGGCGACCGGATTTATCCGCAGTTTGCCACGCATAATGCCCATTCGGTGGCCGCTGTTCTGGATATGGCGGGCCCGGGTGTGGCGTATGAATTCCAACGCCTCCACGGGATGGGCGAGCAGCTTTATGATGTGGTGCGCAGCACGCAAGATGTGCGCTGCCGGATCTACGCGCCTGTTGGCGCGCATGAAGATCTTCTGGCCTATCTGGTGCGCCGTATTCTCGAAAACGGGGCGAACTCGTCTTTCGTGAACCAGATCGTCGATGACACGGTGCCGCCTGAAGCGATTGCCGCTGACCCGATCGCGGCGGCTGACGCGCAGGGCTTTCAGCCCAACCCGGCGATACCGCGACCTGCAGATCTCTACCATCCGCGGGTGAATTCCCAAGGCTGGGACATCACCGATCCCGCGGTCCTTGCCGCGTATGACCAGGCCCGAACGGTCTTTCTGGCACCGCACCAATGGCAGGCGGGGCCGATCACGCCGGCGGGCGAAGGCGGTACGCCGCGCCCACACACCAGCCCTTATGACCCCGGCGACATCGTCGGTCAGGTGCGTGAGGCGGACGCCGCCCTTGTGGCAAAGGCGGTCGAGGTTGCCCGTGCCGCCCAGCCCGATTGGGCCGCCACACCCGCGCCCGAGCGGGCCGTGATCCTGCGCCGGGCGGCTGACCTTTATGAGGCGAACGCGGTCGAGATTTTCACCCTTCTGGCGCGTGAGGCAGGCAAGACGCTTTTGGACGGGGTGGCCGAGTTGCGCGAGGCGGTGGATTTCCTGCGCTACTACGCTGATGAGGCCGAACGCCTCGATCCTGCGCGGGCCCCGCGCGGCGTGATCGTGTGCATTTCGCCCTGGAACTTCCCGCTGGCGATTTTCACGGGCCAAGTTGCGGCCGCCCTTGCCGCCGGCAATGCCGTGATCGCCAAACCGGCCGAGCAAACCCCGCTGATTGCGCAGTGCGCGGTGACCTGGCTTTTGGACGCAGGCGTACCACCAGGGGCGCTACACCTTTTGCCCGGCGACGGGGCAGGCGTGGGCGCACCGCTGACGGCGCACCCTTCGATTGCGGGTGTGGCCTTTACCGGCTCGACCGAGGTGGCCAAGATCATCGACCGCCAACTGGCCCAGACCGCACCCCATGCGATGCTGATCGCTGAAACCGGCGGGTTGAACGCGATGGTGGTCGATTCCACCGCCCTGCCGGAACAAGCGACCCGCGACATCATCCGCGCGGCCTTCCAGTCAGCGGGCCAGCGCTGTTCGGCCCTGCGTGTCCTGTTGGTGCAAAACGACGTGAAACCGGCCCTGATGGAGATGTTGCAGGGCGCGATGGACACCCTGCACATGGGCGATCCTTTGGATATCGCGACCGATGTGGGACCGGTGATCGACGCCGAGGCGCGCGATGCCATCCAGTCCTACATCGACGCGCATCGCCAGGCGGTGCTCAAAACCGCAGACACGCCGCCGCACGGGCTGTTCATTGCACCGACCCTGATCGAGGTGCCGGGGATCGAGGCTGTGACACGTGAAATTTTCGGCCCCGTTCTACATGTGGCAGGCTATGAGGCCGAGGCGCTTTATCCCACCATCGATGCGGTGAATGCCACCGGCTATGGGCTGACCTTTGGTTTGCACACGCGGATTGACCGGCGGGTGCAGCGGGTCCTCGACCGGGTGGCGGCGGGCAATGTCTATGTGAACCGCGACCAGATCGGCGCCATCGTCGAAAGCCAGCCCTTTGGCGGGCACGGGGCCTCGGGCACCGGTCCCAAGGCGGGCGGGCCGCATTACGTCGCGCGGTTCACGCGGGCAGCGCACCCGCCCGCAGCGGTCAGGGTGACCCCGGCGGTTGCAACGCCCGAGCTGAGCGATGCCGCCGATCTTGCGCGTGCCGACCAGGGCGATTGGGCCGCGCGATCTGACAAGATTGCCACTTTGCGCCGGGCCCTTCGGGGCCGGGCGGGGCCGGCAATGTCAGCCGCCGCGGCTGTCGATGCGGGGCCTGTCGATCTGCCCGGCCCCACCGGGGAGTTGAACCAATTGCAGCTGTTGGCGCAGGGGCTGGTGCTGTGTCTTGGCCCCACGGCTGACCTGGCACTTGGTCAGGCGGTCCAGGCGCTGGCCTTCGGCAACGGCGTCGTGATGGTTGCCCACGGCGCGGTGGCCGCGGCAAAACCCCTTGTCGCGGCTGGCTTGCCCCTTGTGGCGCTCGACGGCTGTATCACTCCAGGCGATCTCACCGCGCTGGATGTTGATCTTGTCGCGGCCTGTTTTACACCCGATTTTACACCGGGCGTCGAAGCCGCGATCCGGCGGGCCTTGGCCGCGCGGGACGGGCCCATCCTGCCGCTGGTCAATGAGCCGATATCGCCGGCGCCCTACGCCAAAGAGCGCACGATCTGCATCGATACCACCGCCGCAGGCGGCAATGCATCGCTGATGGCAGACGCCGAAGGGCCCGACCGCGCGTGATGGGACCAAACCACGGCTTGGCGCGCACAAACCTTGTCTCAGCGCGCCCACTGGGCTAGGCTAAAAAATCGATATTTGTCCGTCATCGACGGCTAAATCGGGAAAAGGAGTGTCGCGGGCCATAGGGTCGCGGTAACGCCCCGCGCGCAAGCCCACCGGGCTGCGCCGGGACATGCCCAAAGGGCCGCAGGAGACGCGTATGAACATCATACCTCAGGACATTGACCCCACTGAAGGGTCCGCAACCCACCGCGCCTATGTCGCCCTGCGCAATATGATCGTCACCGGGGCGTTGAAGCCCGGCGAGAAGCTGAAAATCGATGGGCTGCGCAAGCGGCTCGACACGGGCGCGTCCCCGATCCGCGAGGCGCTCAGCCTTTTGACGTCGGACAATCTGGTGGAACGGCTCGACCAGCGGGGCTTCCGCACCGCCGAAGTCAGCACGGCGAATTTTCAGGAAATCCTGCTCTTGCGCTCAACGCTTGAGAATCTGGCCCTGCGCGAAAGCATCGAGAATGCGACCGACGCCTGGGAAGAAAGCATCGTTCTGGCCCATCACCGGATGCAGCGCGCCAAAGGGCAGGGTGCGGACATGTTCGAACCCTTGCACAAGGACTTTCACATGGCGCTTCTGGCCAATGCGCGCTCGCCTATCTTGTTGAAGTTCTGCTCGCAACTTTATGATTTGAATATCAGATACCGGTTTCTGGCCGGCAATGCACTGAACTACCAAAAGCGCGACGTGGGCGAAGAGCACGCCAGCGTCCTGGAGGCTTGCGTGGCCCGCGACGCTGAACGCGCGTCGGAACGGTTGCTGTTGCACTATGCGTTGACGGGCGAGTTTCTGGCCGGCCTGATCGGAACCGAGATCGTCGCCTGACGCGCTCTAGCTTTCCGGCACCAGGGTCAGATCGAAGTCGACCTTCAGCCAGGGGCCATCGACCTTGCCCGACAGCTCGTACCCTTCAGCGGGGAAGGTGCCTGCGGGTTGCTCATGGTACTGCATGATCAGGTCGGACCGCACACCGAAGACCGCGTCGCCGTCCAGATAGGGGTCTTCGTCGGCAAAGACCTCGCTGACCAATGTCCGGTGCCCCGGCGCCTTGGCGATGAAATGCAGATGCGACGGCCGCCAGGCGTGCCGCCCGGACGTGCGCAAGATATCCCCCACCGGGCCATCGGTGGGCACCTCGTACATCACCGGTTTCACGGTCGTGAACCCGTAGCGCCCATCGGCATCGGTGTATTGAATGCCGTGGAACGAATAGGTGTCCTGTTCGTCGTCCTGGCTGGAATAAAGCCCATTGGGCGCGGTCTGCCAGATGTCGAGCTCGGCCCCTTCAATCGGGGTCCCATCCATCGAGCGGACCACACCGGTCGCCAAAAGTACCGGCCCCGGGTAGTGCCGCTTCATATCAAAGCCGAAGGGGATCACCGGCGAGCCTGCCACATGAAACGGGCCCAGCACGGAGGAACTTGTCCCACCCTCGACCGTGTTGATCATATCCACCAGCGACGACAGCCCCATCACGTCCGACAACAGCACGAATTCATGCCGGTCCTTGGTTGTGAACTCGGTCATCGCTTCCAGAAACGCGATCCCCTTGTTCCATTCGGCGTGGGTCAGGTGCACGTCCTTGGCAAAGGCATGAAGGTGCTTGGCCATCGACGTCATCACCTCTTTGAAGCGCGGATCGGTGTCGGGGCCAAAGTAGCTTTCAAAGGCGTCGGTGATGTTGTCCTTGGTGACGTTGCGCATGGGGTGGGGTCCTTTAATTCAGTATCGCAAGGCTGAGCATGGGAAAGCGGATCAGCAGGATCAGCACCAGAAGCATCACAAAGGCAAAGGGCAAAGCGCCCAGGAACACATCCTTCAGCTTGATCCGGTCATCATCAAGCGTGGCTTTGATGACAAAACAACTCAATCCCAAGGGCGGCGTCAACAGCCCGATTTCGGCCGCGACGACGGCGACGATCCCAAACCAGACCAGGCTCAGACCCATCGCGTCGATCAGCGGCAAAAACAGCGGCACCACAATCAGGATGATCGAAGCGGTATCAAGGATGGTGCCCAGAAACAGCATCAACACGACCAGCAGGCACATGATCCAGAAGAACGAGAAATTGTTGTCCGCCAGAATGGTCTGCAGTTCATTGGGCAGGCCTGCGATCCCCAGCATGCGGGCATACATCGACGCGGTCGTGATCAAAAACAGCAGGGCGGCCGTGATATGGCCGGTCTCCAGCAGGGTGTCCCAAAAGCTCTTCCAGTTGATCCGGCCCCGGATGGCGGCAATGATGATGCCCAGAAGTGAGCCTGCCGCACCGGCTTCCACAGGCGTGGTCCATCCGGTGTAAAGCCCGCCCAGGACAACGACGATCAACGCGGTGATCGGCAGGGTCTTCGCGGCAATCTCGCCCCAGCTCATCAGGTCGGCGTCTTCGATCCTGCGACCGCCGACAAAACCGGGCGTGAACCGGCCCATGAACCAGATCGCGGCAACATAAGCCGCCGCCAGCAACAACCCCGGCACGACACCGGCCAGAAACATCTGTCCGACCGATTGTTCGGCGACAAAGGAATAGATGATCAACATCGCCGAGGGCGGGATGATCATGCCCAAAACCGATGACCCTGCCACCACACCCACCGCAAAGCGGGGGTTGTAGTCGTGCTTGAGCATTTCTGGCACGGACATTTTCGAAAATACCGACGCCGAGGCGATCGAGGATCCCGTCACCGCCGCAAAGACCGCATTGGCCCCCACCGTGGCCATGCCGATCCCGCCGGTGATCCGCCGGAAGCCCTGGTTCATCACCGAATAGATATCGCCGCCCATGCCGGCCTTCGACACAATCAGCCCCATGAAGACGAACAGCGGTATGGTGGCGAATGTGTAAGACATGGCACTGTCGCCAATCGCGATCTTGGTCAGCGCCAACGACAGATCAAGGCTGCCGCGCATCACCCAAATGGCCAGAAAGCTGACCATGCCCAAAGCGATCGAGATATAGACGCCCAGATAGATCAACACCACAATCGCGAGGATCGAAAACAGGCCGATTTCAATGGGGGTCATGTTCTGCTTTCAACTGCAGAGGCGGCACTTTCCGCCCCGGTGATGATGCGCAAGGCAAAGTGGATGGTGCACAGAACTGCACTTGCAAAGATCACCAGCTTGATCGGCCACCAAGGTGCGGTGAACACGCCCGGCACGCCGAAGTAATCCTGACTGGCCCACATTTCCAAAAATTCCGGCCAGATCGCATAGGCCACGATCACCATGAAGGTCGCGCTGAACAGATCAATCACGCGCGACATGAACCGTCCCACCGGTGGGCGCCGGGTTTGCATCAGGCCCAAAAAACCGTCCGAGCGGGTCAGCCGCCCGACCCGGATGACATCGGGAAGCTGCAAAAAGACGATCAGCACCATGGTGAATTGGACGACCTCAACCGCGCCGTGGAAGGGTTTGTTGAAAAACCCGCGCGCGACGATGTCGTAGTTGACCACCGCAATCAGGGCGATGACCATCAAGGTGCCGGCGGCGTTGGCAGCCATGGCCACGCCGCCGGCGATTTTTGTCAGAAACTCCACCCCCTGGTTCCCTGGTCTGGGGCCTAGTTGGTGGCGGCTTCTGCGGCCCAGTCGCGCACTGGCTCAAAGCCTGCGTCGCGCAGCTTGCCCATGTAGCTTTCCAGCATCTGGGTGCCGGGCTGGCCTGCGTCATTCAGGTTGGCGGCCCATTCGGCTGCGATGTTGGGCATGGCATTGGCCCAGGCGGCACGGTCTGCAGGGTCCATTTCGACCACTGTGCCACCCTCCGCGATATATGCCTCACGGCTGGCACCGGCGCGGTCCATCGCGATGCCTGCGACATGGTCGCGGTAGGCCACGGCAACTTCTTGCAACACGCCCTGAACCTCTTCGGGGAGTTTTGCCCAGTAGTCCTTGTTGACCGTGATCGTTTTCGAGTTCACAGCGCCCAGGTCCGCTTTCAGCATGTAAGGTGCCACTTCAGCGATCTTGAACGTCTTGGCCGCTTCGGGCCACAGCATCGCGTGATCTGTCAGGCCGGTCTGAACCATGTTGTAAAAGTCCGTGAGCCCTCCACGCACGCCAGCCGCGCCCTCGATGCCTTCAAGATAGCGCAGGTTCATGCCCGCACCGGCCACTTTGGCCCCTTCAAGGTCCGACAGCGCATTCACAGGCTCGCGCGAAAACACCTGGTAGGTGTCCAGCACCACGCCCGTGGCCAGATACACCTGGTTTTGCGCGTCAAACTCGGCCTGCATCGCCGGGTATTCCTTGGCAATCTCATCGACAGCCTTGGCCACGGCACGCGCGTCAGCGGCCACGAACGGGGTCACGGCTGCCAGCGCCTGGCTGGGCAGTTTCGAGCTGTGGAAAATCGTGGTGACAATCCCGATGTCGCCCAGACCCAGCTTGACGCCTTCCAGAACGCCCTTTGGCTTCACGATCGTGCCGCCGTAGCTTTCCTGCCAGTCCATCTGGTAGTTGCCGGTTTCAGCCAGCCGCTTGTCGACCTCGGGGATAAAGAAGTTCGTAAACTCCTGCACCCAAAGCGCGCGCGCGGGGTAGCCGTCAATCACGACCGCCTTGATGGTTTCGGTCGCAAACCCAGGGGTCGCGGCCATCGCAGCCATCGCCGCCCCCAATGTGAAACGTCTCGTCCAGTTTGTCATAAGTCTTCCTCCCTATGAATGGTTCTTCGTTCAGGCCTTTTGCCAAGTGACGGTGAGATGTGTGCCAGCCGCCTCGAACAGTTTGGCGATGGCACAGTATTTCGCGGTTTCCTGCCCGACCCGTTGCAGGTCGGCCTCCGTTGCAGGTCCGTTGCAGTGTACCGTCAGCGCGATTTCGGGGAAGGGCAAGTCAATTTCTTCCTCCATCAACACGCCGCGGCGGTCGAATTTGCAATCCGCATCAATCGAGACCTCGCCCAGATCGATGCCAAGGCGGTGCGCGTTCTTGTGCCCGATCACATTGGTGCAGGCGATCAGCGCGGTCAGTGCCGTTTCGGTGGGCGAGAGGCCTTCGTTGGTGCCGCCACGCTCCAATGGCTCGTCGACCACCGCCACCAGATCCCTGATTGGGACATCCGTGCGCGAATGGCTCACCGCCGTTGCGGTGGTTTTGTAGGTCACCACGGTTTTCATCTTGATCGCCATCGTTCAGATCACCTCGCAGACGTCATCAAATTCAAACCGGGGCAGCTTCTGGAACAGGGCTGTTTCATCGGCATAGCCGAAATTGACCAGAAAGTTCGATTTCCAGCCGTTGTCGGCAAAAAACTCCTGATCGACGATCTCGTTGGAAAACCCCGACATCGCGCCGACGTCCAAACCCATCGCCCGGGCGGCAATCATGAAATAGGCCCCCTGCAGGGTCGAATTGCGGTAGGCCGTGTCATGGGCATAGGCGTCCTTGCCTTCAAACAGCGGCTTTCGGTCCTCATGGGGGAACAAAAAGTCCAGCCGCTGCCAATACAGCGGGTCCCAGGCGATGATTGCGGTCACCGGGGCGGCGCGCATCTTGTCGATGTTCTTGGCTTTCAGCGATTTGGCCAGCCGGTCTTTGGCGGCCTCCGATGTCACGAAGACAAACCGCGCGGGGCAGGTGTTCATGCTGGTGGGCCCGGCGATCGTGATCTCATAAAGCGCATGCAGCATCTGGGTGCTGACGGGCCTGTCGGTCCAGGCGTAGTGCGACCGCGCATCGCGCAGGATCATGTCAATCGACGTGTCATCGAGCCGGTCGCGCTTGGCGCGCAGGTCGCGCACGGCGGCCTGGGCTTGGGCGCGCAGATCGCTGGTTTCGGCCCCGTCCGCCATCACTCTGCTGCCGTGTCCTGTGCCATGGCCGCCTCATCCACGATGGGGCTGGGGCAGACGCCGATGCCTTCGATTTCGATCTCAACGGTTTCGCCCGGCTTCAGCCAGCGCGGCCCGGGCTTTTTGGCATGACCCACACCCGGCGGGGTGCCAAGGGCGATGTGATCGCCCGGATGCAGCGTGGTGTATTCCGAAATGATCGAGATGCTTTTCGCCGCCCCCCAGATCATGTTCGCGGTGTTTGACGATTGCAGGATTTCACGGCCGACCCGGCTTTCGATCTTCAGACCCGATGCGCCTTGTGGCAACTCATCAGGCGTGACGACCACGGGGCCGACAGCGCCTGTGTCATCGAAGTTCTTGCCTGGCGTCCATTGGTGGGTCTTGCGCTGGTATTCGCGCACCGACCCGTCGTTGAACACGGTATAACCAAAGACATGGTCCAGCGCGTCAGCTTCCGCGATATGCCGCCCGCCGCGCCCGATGATGACCAAAAGCTCGGCCTCATAATCCAGCGTTTCCGAACAGGCCGGACGCACCATCGGCGCGCCTGCGGCCATCAGCGAATTGTGCGCGCGCATGAACAAGGCGGGGTAGTCGGGAATATCGTAGCCGCCTTCCTTGATATGCTCGACATAGTTCAGACCAAGGCAGATGAACTTGCCCGGCGTCCCAATCGGCAGGGCCGGGACAATGTCTTTGACCGCGACGGTGTCTGCGGCGGCAATCGCGGCCTGCGCCTTGGCAGCAAGGTCCGGCGATGCCGTCAGCGCAGCAAGATCGGTGCCGATTTCTGGCAATACGGCCGTCAGGTTTGAGGCCCGATCGCCCGAAACGGCGAAAACACTTTGAACGCCCTGAACGGTTCCAACCAGAAAACGCATGCCAAACTCCATGTTGATCGATCCTCGTTTTGGCGATAAACGAACCTTAAGTCAAATAAAATCGATATTTTTGATCAGACCGGAGACCGCCATGCCCAAATGGGACGAGTACAAGGCCGAAGCCAAATCCCGCGGGGCGCTGGCCCATGAACTGTACGCGGTGCTGTCCACACCCGCTGGCGACCCCGGCCTGGTCAAGGCCACGCTGCCGGCGCATCTGGCCTATCAGGCTGAACAGGAAGCGGCGGGCAGGCTGTTCCTGGCGGGTCCTGTGTCCGATGAAACGGGTGATGAGATGCAGGGGATGGGTCTGATCATCTACCATGCGGCCTCGCTTGATGCCGCCCGCGCGCTGGCGGACGGCGACCCGATGCATCAGGCAGGTGCGCGCACCTATGTCCTGCGCCGGTGGATGATCAACGAAGGGTCGCTGAACATGTCGGTGAAGCTTTCGGCCCAATCGGTCGCATTGGAGTAGACCCATGGCAGAACGCAGCTTTCTTGGCGATATGCTGACCACCCTGTTTGAGCGCCGCCGCGTTGAGGCGCCCACCAGCGATGATAGGTCCATCGAGGCGATGTGCCTGGCTCTTCTGGATGCCGAAGGTGAAGTGTCGGGCATCACGCTGGCGCAATCGATCGTCGACCGCTACGCGCAGATGGATGCGGCGGAAAAGCTGGCCTTCTTTGGGTTCCTCAATGACGCGCTTGAGGTTGATATAGCAGCCCTTGAATGGGCTATCGGGTCTTACAAGACGTCCGGCAGTCTGGCCGATTACCACCAAATTGCGGCCCATGCCGAACCGCGCCGACAAGAGCTTTTGCGCCGTCTAAATCAGGCGCCGGGGGCCACGCAAGCGCTGGTGCATATGCGCACGGACCTTTTGGCGGCACTTGAGGATGCACCCGAGCTTGCGCGCACCGACCTCGACCTGCAGCATCTTTTGCGCAGCTGGTTCAACCGCGGCTTTCTGGTTCTGCGCCAGATTTCGTGGGAAACGCCTGCCAGCATCCTTGAAAAGATCGTCGAATACGAAGCGGTCCACGCGATCCGCGATTGGGATGATCTGCGCCGCAGGCTCTACCCCGAGGACCGGCGCTGTTTTGCGTTTTTTCACCCCGCCATGCCCGACGAGCCGTTGATCTTTGTGGAAGTCGCCCTGACCCAGACTGTACCGTCCTCGATCCAGCATGTGCTCGCCGATGACCGTGAACACCGCCCCGCCCATGACACACGCGTCGCGGTGTTCTACTCGATCTCGAATTGTCAGACCGGGCTCAAGGGGATCTCGTTTGGCAACCTTTTGATCAAACAGGTGGTGACGGAACTGCGCCAGGAACTTCCAGGGTTGGAAACCTTCGTGACCCTGTCGCCGATCCCCAAGCTGACCCAGTGGCTGCGCGCCCAGGACGACCCGAGCTTTGGCGATATCCTCGATGGCACAGCACCGCCCGAAAGCGTGCGCGCGGTGGCTGCAACCTATCTGATGGCCGCCAAGACCGCTGATGGGGCCCCTTACGACCCGGTCGCGCGGTTTCATCTGGGCAATGGCGCACAGATCCACGCGGTTCACGGGGCGGCGGACCTGTCCGAAAATGGCATCCGCCAGTCGGGCGGGGCCATGGTGAATTATGAATACGACCTCAACCTGATTGAACAGAACCACGAACGGTTTGTGCTTGAAGGCGCGATCTCGACCAGTTCAGGGTTCCGCACCGACCCGCCGGGCGGGCAGAAGAAACGAAGAAAGCAATCGTGATGGCAAACCATCTTTATGATCATCTGGTCGCACCGCGCGCGGGCAGCGAGGCGCCGTTTTTGCTGCGCGACGGCGCAGAGCAACTAAGCTTTGCGGGGTTTGCCGGGCTGGCGGCAGCGCTTGCCCATACGCTTTGCGCCGCCGGGCTCACGCCAGGCGACCGGGTGGTTGTCCAGGCCCCCAAATGCGCCGAGATGGCCGCCCTTTATATTGCCACGATCCAGGCGGGCGGGGTCTTTTTGCCCCTGAACACCGCCTATAAACGCGATGAGGTTGCGTATTTTGTCGCGGATGCCGCGCCGAAGGTCATCATCTGCGACCCCCAGGCGGTCGACACGCTGTCTGACATCGCCGCCGATGCGGGCGCGGTGCTTTTGACCCTGGATGGGGCAGGCAAGGGCACCCTGACCGACGGGCTGGAAGACCGCCCCACCACGTTTGACACCGTCGCGCGGTGGCCAGATGATCTGGCCGCCCTTCTTTATACCTCCGGCACAACGGGGCGCTCGAAAGGCGCAATGCTGACCCACGCGAACCTTGTGTCGAACACCGTCGCGCTGACCGATCTGTGGCAGATCACGCAGGCCGACCGGCTGATCCACGCCTTGCCGATCTTTCACACCCACGGGCTTTTTGTGGCGCTCAACACCTCGCTTTATGCCGGTGCCAGCGTGCATTTCATGGCCGCTTTTGATGCCGGCGCAATTCTTGATGCGATGGGCGATGCCACACTTCTGATGGGGGTGCCCACGTTTTACACCCGGCTTCTGGGCGAAGACCGGCTGACCCGCGATCTCGCCTCCGGGATGCGGCTGTTTGTGTCCGGCAGCGCGCCCTTGCTGGCGGAAACGCATCAGGCGTTCACCGCGCGCACCGGTCACCGGATCCTCGAACGCTACGGGATGACGGAAACCAACATGAACACCTCAAACCCATATGACGGCGACCGCCGCGCGGGCACCGTGGGCCTGCCCCTGCCGGGGGTTGAGGTGATCGTGGCCGACCCCGACACCGGCGCGCCCTTGCCCAAGGGCGAGGTCGGCATGGTTGAGGTGCGCGGCCCCAACGTGTTCAAAGGCTATTGGCAGATGCCCGACAAGACGGCGGCAGAACTGCGCGAGACGGGGTTTTTCGTCACCGGCGATCTGGGCCAGTTCAGCGCCGACGGGTATCTGTCGATCGTGGGCCGGTCGAAAGACCTGATCATCACCGGTGGCTACAACGTCTACCCCAAGGAAATCGAGGATGTGTTGAACGACATCGACGCGGTCGCGGAATCCGCCGTGTTCGGCACGCCGGATGCGGATTTTGGCGAAGCGATCATCGCAGCCTTGGTGTTGGCTCCGGGGGCCGCGGCCGACACCGAAAGCATCGCACAGGTGGTGCGCGACAAGCTTGCGCGCTTCAAACACCCCCGCGCCTACCAAATCCTCGACGCGCTGCCGCGCAACGCCATGGGCAAGGTGCAAAAGAACGTGTTGCGTGACAGCTATAAAGCCGACGCGCTCACCGGCTAGAACTCCCCCTTGATCCGCGCGGGCGGGAATGGTTCACCCGATCACAGCCAAAAGGGGAATCACATGACAGGTCAAATCACCACACGGCAGGTTGGCCGCACGCTCTGGATCACGCTGGACCGCCCAGAGGCGCGCAATGCGATGACGCTGGCGATGTATGACGCGCTGGCGGCGGCCTGTGCGGGGGTGCCCGACGATGGCGCCATCGGGGCGGTGGTGATCCACGGGGCAGGCGGGAAAGCCTTTGCCGCTGGCACCGACATGACTGAGTTTCGGGGGTTTTCCAGCCGTCAGGACGCGCTGGATTACGAAGCGCGGATGGCCGGTGTCATGGCCGCGATTGAAACCTGTGCGGTGCCCACGATTGCCGCGCTTAACGGCGCCTGCACCGGAGGTGGGGCGGTGATTGCCGCGACTTGCGACATCCGCATCACCTCGGCCAGCCTGAAATTCGGCGTTCCCATCGCGCGCACGCTTGGCAATTGCCTGTCCGCGGCCAACCTTGCCCGCCTGACCTCGCTTTTGGGCGCGGGCCGGGTGCGCGAATTGATCTTCACCGCCCGCCTGATGGGGGCTGAAGACGCCCTTGCCACAGGGCTGGTGACAGAAGTTTTGCCCGACGAGCCCGCCCTTATGGCCCGGGCTGAAGCTCTGGCCGACCACGTCGGTGCCATGGCGCCCCTGACCTTGCGGGCCACCGCCGAAGCGATGCGCCGCAACCGCGAAGCCGCCACGGTCGATGACCATGACCTTGTGATCGCCTGCTATATGAGTGCCGACTTCAAAAGCGGCCTTGAAGCCTTTCTGACCAAACAAAAACCTGTCTGGACGGGCAAATGACCCCTCGCCGCGGGGCAGCCCCCCTCACGGCTTCGTGACGGATTTTTGCCGCGATGTGGCACCGCTGGCTTGGCGCATCGCTCCGCAGGGCCTATCTTTCGGGGCAAGATATACTGCCACCTCGCTAAGGGACCATGATCCATGACCGAGACTTCGAAAACACGGCGGACATTTCTGGCCACAGGCGGCGCGCTTCTGGCCACCACGACAGGGGGCGCTTTGGTGCCAGCACGGGCCGCAAGCCTGGCCCCCACCCAATCCATGCGCGGCGGGTCGAACAATTACCGCGCCGGGGCGCCCATTGTCACCCGCATCGGGGGCGGGGGGTTTTGGATGACCGGCACCGTGCGCCGGGCCGGTGATGGCGCGCCGCTGGCAGGCCAGCGCATTCAGGTCTGGGCCCATACCACCGAAGGCCATGAACGCGACGCCCACAGCCACGGCGCCACGCTGTCGGATGAAAACGGCGTCTACCGGCTGGAAATGCCGCAGATCGTGCCCGCCTTCGGCCAGGCCCACGGGCATCTGGCCTATGACAGCCCCGGGTTCAAAACCGTCTTCCTGCGCCCTTTGATGGACAGCCCCAACCAAACCAGCCTTGAGGCGCATTTCGTCCTCGAACCGGCCTGAGGCCTCTGACGTGACGCGCCCGGTTCTGGTTTGGGGCGCGGTCCTTTTGGGGCTGGCCCTGCCTGTGCTTCTGGCCGGGTTCAGCCCCTATCTGGCATTTCGCCAGCCGATTTACATTCTGGCGGGGTTCGCGGGGATCCTGGGCCTTGCGCTGATGCCGCTTCAGCCGCTGCTGGCGGGGCACACCATGCCCGGCCTGTCGGTCATGGGTGCGCGGCGGCTCCACCGCTGGGTCGGGATCAGCCTGCTGGCCTGCGTCATCCTTCATGTTGCGGGCCTGTGGATCACCAGCCCGCCCGATGTGATCGATGTGCTTTTGTTTCGCTCGCCCGCGCCGTTTTCGCTTTGGGGCGTTGTGGCGATGTGGGCGATCTTTGCCGCCGGCGTTCTTGCTTTGATGCGCGCGCGGCTGCGGCTGCCCTGGCGGGTCTGGCGGCGTGGCCACGCGGGTTTGGCAACTGTGGCTGTTTGCGCGACGGTGGTCCACGCGGTGCTGATCGAAGGCGCGATGGAGCCTGCTTCGAAATACGCGCTGGGGGCGGTTGCGCTGGGCATCACTTTGAAAGTTTTGATCGACCTGCGGATCTGGGCGCATAAGCGCGGCTGAGACAGCGCCCAGGACTGGCCCAAACTCTCCAAAATAGTCCCTAAAAAGTGTTCTGAGCCCCTAGTTTGGCGGCGAAAGTAAACGCGCCTTAAGCGGACTTTAGGCGCGCGCTGATAGCCCCTGTTCCGAATGCCTGCCGCCGGACGCCCCACGACAGGCCGAACGCGCCCCACGCGCAGGAGCTTTGCAGTCATGGCCACGGTCTTTGTCACCTTGAAAAACTGGAACGACCCGAGCTTCTGGTCGAACCTGACCGTTGCCAACGGCAGCACGCTTGACATGTCTGACCTTGGTGCGGATTTCACGCTCGACTTTGACGCGGGAACGAACCGGTTTGTCATCGACGACGGCGCAACGACGTTTTCTGTTGGCGGCGCGTCCACCAGCGGGGCGGATGCGACACTTGTCAAAGGTGAAGCGCATTCGTTTGATGTTGTTATCGCACCCGACGGCGCCAACGCCCTCACCTTGGGGGTTGATGATCATGACTATAGCGGGGGCAGCGGGTCTGACGTGGTCGATGGCGGCGGCGGGCACGACACGCTTTATGGTGGCGCCGGGCGCGACACGCTTGTTGGCGGTGATGGCGATGACCTGATCGAGGGCGGCGCAGGCGGGGCTGCGGGCAAAATGCCCTTGATCAACCTCAATTTTGAAGACGGCGCGTCTGGCGCAGCAAGTGACGACGCAGCGAACGGTCTTGACGGGATCTACCAGAACGGCGCTGCGGCGGGCGGCACGGGCTGGGATGGGTCAGGCACCGGCGTCGTGCTTGATGGCACCAACCAATACGTCGAAATCCCCGACGACCCGGCGTTCCAACTGGCCAACGGCACGATTTCGATCCGCTTTAATGCGGCCGACATCGCCGCTGATGGGAACGACGCGCTGTTTTCGCGCGACAGCTCGTCTTTCGATGGCGGCGGGCACGTCCGCGCGATTGTTGGCGGCGATGGCAGCGTATCGGTGCGCATCCAGGACACGTCCAAATCCTATACGCTCAACTCCGGTCCCGGCCAGATCACCGATGGCCAATGGCACCATGTGGCCCTGTCATTCGGCGAAGAGGGGCTGACGCTTTATATCGACGGCGAAGTTGCAGACGCCAGCAGCTACACCGGCGGCATCGCGGGCAACACCGAACCCTGGACGCTGGGCGCCGACCAACAAAGCTCCGGCGACGGTGTGGCAAACGCACTTATCAACCACTTCAACGGGCAACTCGATGAGTTTGCCGTCTTCGATACGCAACTCACCAGCGATGAGGTCAAAACCCTCGCAAAAGGGGGTGTCGGCGATATCGAAAATCTCGTGACCTCTGGGGATCTTCTTCAAGGGGACGCAGGTGCAGATACCCTGATCGGCGGTGAAGATGCCGATACCCTGATCGGCGGTGAGGGTGACGACAGCCTGACGGGGGGCGAAGGTGCCGATTTCCTGAAATCAGGGGACGGGCAAGATACGCTTGAAGGCGGGGGCGGCAACGACACCTTGATGAATGCCGCCGGCGACGACAGCCTGGTCGGCGGGGCCGGGGACGACCTGATCGTGGCGACCCAAGGCGACGATACGCTCGAAGGCGGTGCGGGATTTGACACGCTGATGGGGGGTGTCGACAACGACAGCCTCGATGGTGGTGATGACGATGATCTGCTTCTCGGCGATCTTGCGGGCGTCGAATTCAATGCCTCGGGCAAAGACGGCGTCGGTGTCGCCAGCGGCATCAGCGATTTCCCGTCCACTGAGCTTACGGTTGAACTCACATTCTCAAGCACCGTCACCACGGACTTTCCGACCCTTTTTTCCTACGCGACACCGACCGAAGACGACGCGTTTCGGATCAATGCACAATCTGGCAGCATCCATGTCGAGATTGGCGGCGACCTTTATGATACCGGCGTGCCAGAGGCCGGTTTGTTCGATGGTGATGTTCACACACTGGCCGTGACCTGGGACAGCGCCACTGGTGCGCTCGACGTCTTTGTCGACGGGGTCAATGCGCATTCAGGCACGTTGCAGGCAGGCGCCACGATTGATCCGGGCGGCACAATTGTCCTGGCACAGGATCAGGATGTGGAAGGCGGCGGCTATGACGCCCCACAGGATTTCCACGGCACGATTTACGGCGTGCGTCTTTACGATGACATCCGCAGCCCGTCCGAACTGACCGAAACCGTAAAGGCCCCCGTGGCCGATACGTCGGATGCGAACCTTGTGGCGAATTGGGTGGCCGATCCCGACACCGCCACGTTCACCGACCAAACCGGCAGCCATACGATGGTTCTGTCGGGCGATGTGCAAACCGCGTGGAGCAGTGGCAACGATCAACTCACCGGCGGCGACGGGCATGACACGCTCTATGGCGGCGGTGGTGATGACACGATCACGGCCGGGTACGGCGATGACGTCGTCGAAGGCGGTGACGGCGACGACGTTATTTCGACCAGCTTTGGCGATGACAGCATCCTGGGCGGCGACGGCAATGACAGTATCTCTGCCGGCTACGGCGAAGACACGATCTATGCTGGTGCCGGCGACGACACGGTGTGGGCAAGTCGCAGCGACTTCGATTTCATCGATGCAGGGGACGGGTCGGACCTGATCTACGTCGTTTCGGACTTCGGAAGCGACACGATCTATGGCGGCGAAGGCGGGTCGGATGTTGATACGCTGGATTTCTACTTTCTCGACTACACCGACCAGGCGATTACGGTCACGTTCAATGATGCGGGTGCCGGCACGTTTACCGATGGCATCGATGTGGCCGAATTCTACGAGGTCGAAGCCCTTTCACTGACCGAGCAGGACGATGTGGTCGATGCGTCGGCGGACACGACCGGTGTTCAGGTCGATGCCGGGCTTGGCGCCGACAGCCTGACGGGCGGGGCTGGCGACGACACGTTCGACGGCGGCGGCGGCGATGACCGGCTCGAAGGGGGGGCGGGCAACGATCTTCTGCGTGGCGGCAGCGGCGACGACACGTTCGTCCATCAAACGAATGCAGGTTCCGAGGTTTCGTTGTCGGTCTCGGTCGGCGGATCGTCCCGCAACGGCGTCAATCCCCAGTACGAAGTCTACGCCGATGGGGTCTTGATCTTCACCGGCGAGGTCACTTGGGCCCAGGACGGGACCGCCGCTTTCGATTCGGGCGCGGCCGGCGCGTTCCAAACGGTCGAGATCCCTTATTCCGGCGCGGTCCCAGGCTCGGTCGAGGTGCGGTTTGTCAACGACTACGTTGCCGGCGACGAAGAGAGCTCAGGCGACCGCAACCTGCACCTTGACAGCGTTACGGTCGGCGAAACCGCCTATGAAGCGGAAACCGACGCCACGATCAGCGGCGGCGGCACAAGTGGCACGGATGCAAATCTTTGGGGGACGGGAAGCTCGGCCACCTTCGACACCTCAGGCGCAAACCCGGTGTCCAGCTCCGACACAATGGAAGGCGGCGACGACGCGGACACCTTCATTGTCACGCAAGGATTTGGCAACGACCAGATCATCGGCGGCGAAGGCGGAACAGACACTGACACGATCGACCTTTCGGGTGTTAACGGCCCGGTCACGGTCACCTATTCCGGCGACGAAGAAGGCACGATCACCGATGGCACCAACACGATCGACTTCAGTGAGGTTGAACGGCTGATCCTGACCGATCACGCGGATGTGGTGGACGCAACGGCCGACAGTGCCGGCACTTACATTCAGGCTGGGGACGGCAACGATACCATCGAATACGGCTACGGCGACAGCACCGTTTTCGGTGGGGATGGCGACGATTACATCGATGGTGAAATCAACGGCAATGCGTCGACCGCAGACTATCTGGACGGCGGCGCGGGCAACGACACGATTTGGGCATCCGATGGAGATGATACCGTTGCGGGCGGCAGCGGCGACGATCAGCTTGTGGGCGGTGGTGACAATGACATCGTCGATGGCGGGGCGGGCAACGACAGTCTTTATGGCGGCGCGGGCCGTGACACCATCAAAGGCGGGGACGGCGCCGACTGGATCGACGGCGGCGAGGGCAGCGATATCATCCTGGGCGACGGCCTGCCGCCGCCCATCGTGCTATTGGACTTTGAAGACGGTGCCTCGGCGACCGCGACCGACGCCACCGGCAACGGCCACAATGGCACCTACCAGAACGGTGCGACCACGGGCGGAACCGGCTGGGATGGCAACGGAACGGCCCTGGTGCTCGATGGTACGGATGACTACGTTGAAATCCCCGATGATCCGACCTTCGCTCTCGATCAGGGCACGGTATCGGTGCGGTTCAACGCCGATACGATCGGCGACGGCGACACTCTGGTTTCGCGCGACAGCACGAATTTTGATGGCGGCGGGCATCTCAGGGTCTATCTGACGGCATCCGGATCGGTTGGGGTCCGGCTGCAATCGGACACCGCGTCGCACATCACCACAACCCCGTCCGGCACGGTGAACCCAGGCGAATGGCACCACGTGGCCGTGACGTTCGGGGACGATGGCTTGACGGTCTTCGTCGACGGTGTCGAAGCCGCCAGCGATCCCTACACCGGCGGGTTGGCTGGCAATACAGAGCCCTGGACCGTTGGTGCGAACCAATGGCAAAGCGGTGATGCAGTTGCTGATAACCTGCAAAATCACTTTGACGGGCAGGTCGACGAATTCGCGGTCTACGACGCGCAGTTTTCGCCACAACAGGTTGCCGCGCTTCATCACGATGGCGCGTCACCGACCGGCGGGTCGCCCGGCGACGACACGATAATCGGGGGCAATGGCGACGACACGATTGAAGGCGGCGATGGGGCCGACGACATCGATGGCGGAAGCGGCAATGACCTCATTCGTGGGGGGGCCGGTGAAGACAGTATCAACGCCGGCAGTTCCAATGACACGGTTTACGGCGGGTCGGGCAATGACACGATCACCAGCGGCAATGCCGGCGCCGCCAGGGATGAGTTCTACGGCGGTGACGGTGACGATGTCATAACCGGTGGCACGGGCGCTGACAGCCTGACCGGTGGGCGGGACAATGACAGCCTGACCGGTGGGGATGGTGACGACAAGTTCGGCTACGATGTCGGCGACGGCGCCGACACGATCACCGATTTCAACGCTGGAAATTCCGGCGCGTTGAACGACGGTGACACGTCCAACAACGACTTCATCGATCTTAGCGCGTTCTACGACACCCTTGCCGATCTGCGGGCGGACTTCGAAGATGATGGGGAATTGAACCAGTCCAACAGCAGCGACCGGGCCGGCACGGTTGATTATTCCGGCAAGGACAGGTTCGGCGAAAACGAAGGGATCACCTTTGAAAACACCGACAGCAAACGCGCCTTCACGGCAGACAACACGAACGTGGTCTGTTTCACCGGCGGCACGCTGATCGCGACGCCAACGGGGGATATGCCGGTGGAACACTTGCGTCCGGGCGATCTGGTGCTCACGCGCGACAACGGCCCCCGACCCCTTGTCTGGGTGACCTCGCGCAGCCTTGGGCGCGGTGCGCTTGCGGCCAATCCGAAACTCAAGCCCATTTGGCTGTCGCCGCACCTTGTTGGCGCTCGCGCGCCGCTGCTTGTGTCGCGCCAGCACGCAATGGTGATGTCCGTGGACGGCGACGAACGCTTGATCCGCGCAGTGCATCTTGCCCGCATGCACGGTGGCAAAGCCCGGTTTGCCCATGGCTGCACCCGGGTGAGGTATTTCCACCTCGCGTGCGAGCGCCATGAGATCCTCTTCGCCAACGGGGCAGCGTCTGAAAGTTTCTATCCCGGGCCCCAGGCTGTTGCGGCCTTGTCTGCGGCCCAAAGGGCTGAGTTGATCGGTCTGTTTCCTGACCTGGCGCAGGGGCACGCGGTGTCAGCTGTCGGGGCGACGGCGCGCGTATTTTCCCATTGGCGCGATCTGCCAAGGGCGCAACGGGCGTTTGTCGCCCCCTGACTGGATCCATTCGGCGCCCCCCTTGTCCGTTCACCGATGCCAACCTCGGGTGGGTCAGACGTTTCACACATCCGAGCGGCCTTTGCATTCTGACTAGGCCCGGTATCCACCAAGGCGAAGCTTGATGACGCTGGCAACATCTTATGCGCTATGTGTGCAATAAGGTGTCGCAGAACGTGCAAATTCAGCGATATTGGGGTGCGGCTCAGCTTGGGACCTTCGCCTCGCAACGGTTTGAAGATTTTAGACGTATGAAGACAGATCAACACGCCAGATTGTCCGTCGCGCCGATGATGGACTGGACCGACCGGCATTGCCGCGTCTTTCATCGGTCCATCACCCGCCAGACGCTGCTTTATACCGAGATGGTCACAGCGCCTGCGTTGGTGCGAGGTGGGGCGCTGCATCTGCTTGATTTTTCGCCCGCCGAACATCCCGTTGCCTGCCAGCTTGGGGGCTCGGACCCGGGCGAATTGGCCGACGCGGCCGCGCTGGTGGCCGAGGCCGGCTATATCGAGGTGAACCTGAACGTGGGCTGCCCCTCGGACCGCGTGCAATCGGGGTGTTTTGGCGCGGTGTTGATGGAACGCCCCGGCCTGGTCGCGGACTGCGTTTCGGCGATGATCAAAGCCCAACCGCTCCCGGTGACCGTGAAATGCCGCATCGGGGTCGATGATCAGGACCCGTCCACCGTCTTGCCGGATTTTATCGCGCGCCTGGCGGATGCCGGCGTCACGCGGATTGCCATTCACGCCCGCAAAGCCTGGCTCAAGGGGTTAAGCCCCAAGGAAAACCGCGATATTCCACCGCTGGATTATGACCTGGTGCATGCGATGAAGATCCGCTTCCCCGCGCTGCACATCTCGGTCAATGGCGGGATCGAGACGCTCGATCAGGCCAAAGACCACCTCGCCGCCGGGCTCGATGGGGCGATGATCGGGCGCGCGGCCTACCACGACCCCTACCGGGTGCTCGCCCGGGCCGACGCGGAAATTTTTGGCCAGGACACCCATGCGCCCAGTCGCGCAGATGTGGCCCTTGCGATGCGCCCCTATATCGCCAACCACGTCGCCTCGGGCGGCAAACTTGCCAATGTCACCCGCCACATGCTGGGGCTTTTTGCAGGCCAGCCGGGCGCGCGCGCCTGGCGGCGGCACCTGTCAGAGCACGCCCACCGGCCCGGGGCAGGGGTTGGGGTGCTCGAAGACGCGCTTGAGGCGATGCGCCCCCGCGCGGCATGACCCCACCGGCAACGGTCCAGGTCTTTCGCGCCGACCCCGCGCTGGCGCCCTGGGTGGCCGCGGCGCGCAAGGCCGCCGCCCTGGCCCTGGCCGACCCCGGCCTTGCGCATTGGTGGCGGGCGGAAAATACCTGGTTTGTCGGCGTCGACGCCCTGCCTAACGATGCCCGTGGCGGTGTGGATGGGGTCCTGCCGCAAGGTCAGGCCGTCACGGCCGCACGCCGGATCGCCGATGCCCCCTGGCACCCCCTGCAGGTCTCGGCGATCCGTGCGGGTTATCCCGGCAGCGGCGCGTCCGAAGACCCCGCCCAGCACCGGTTTCGCCTGACCCGCGACGGCGCCCATCTTGATGGGCTTTTGCCCCTGGGCCCGGACCGGCGCCGGTTCCTCAAAGAGCCCCACGCGTTCATCCTTGGCATCGCCCTGACAGATGCAGACCCCGGCGCCAGCCCGCTGGTGGTCTGGGACGGATCCCCCGCCATCATCCGCGACGCTTTCACCGCCCGCTTCGCGGGGGTGCCGCCGGACGCCTGGCCGGACCTCGACGTGACAGAGACCTACCAAGCCGCCCGCCGCGCAGTGTTTGCGCGTTGCGCGCGCCGCGAGGTGCCATTGCGCCGGGGCGAAGCGGTCTTGCTGCACCGTATGGCCAT
>JBCBCY010000003.1:0-222074 GCA_038530285.1 Pseudomonadota bacterium | reverse complement strand
CCCTAGGCGGCTTATTTTCTACCGATATGGCGATCGACCTCGGCACGGCGAACACGCTCGTCTATGCCAAGGGCAAGGGCGTCATTCTCAACGAACCCTCCGTGGTGGCGTATCACGTAAAAGATGGGAAAAAACAAGTGCTTGCCGTGGGTGAGGACGCCAAGTTGATGCTCGGGCGAACCCCCGGTTCGATCGAGGCGATCCGGCCCATGCGCGAAGGTGTGATCGCCGATTTCGACGTCGCCGAAGAGATGATCAAGCACTTCATCCGCAAGGTCCACAAACGCACGACATTCTCCAAACCGAAGGTCATCGTCTGCGTCCCCCATGGCGCGACACCTGTGGAAAAACGCGCGATTCGCACCTCGGTGCTGAATGCGGGTGCAAAAAAGTGTGGCTTGATTGCCGAACCCATCGCCGCAGCGATTGGCGCTGGCATGCCCATCACTGACCCCACAGGCAACATGGTCGTCGACATCGGCGGCGGCACCACCGAAGTCGCCGTTTTGTCCCTCGGCGACATCGTCTACGCCCGCTCCGTCCGGGTGGGCGGCGACCGGATGGACGAAGCGATTATCAGCTATCTGCGCCGCCAGCATAATCTGCTGATCGGGGAGAGCACCGCAGAGCGGGTGAAAACCACCATCGGCACGGCACGCATGCCCGATGACGGGCGCGGCACGGCGCTGCAAATCCGGGGCCGCGATCTGCTCAACGGTGTGCCAAAGGAAACTGAGATCAACCAGGCCCAGGTGGCCGAAGCGCTGGCCGAACCGGTCCAGGCGATCTGCGAAGCGGTGATGACGGCACTCGAAGCGACCCCGCCCGATCTGGCCGCTGACATCGTTGACCGGGGTGTGATGCTCACTGGCGGTGGTGCGCTTTTGGGCGAGTTGGACCTTGCCTTGCGCGAACAGACAGGCCTGGCGATTTCGGTGGCCGATGAAAGCCTGAACTGCGTCGCCCTTGGCACCGGCAAGGCGCTGGAATACGAAAAAGAACTGCGCCACGTTATAGATTACGACAGCTGACACCCGACCGGAGACGTCATTGGCACGTGACCGAGGATCAGCCGAAACCTATTCCAGCCCCGTCAAGCGCCTGCTGACGGGGCTCGTTGTCGTGTTTCTGATCGCGGTCTTTCTGATCTGGCGGATCGACAGCCCGCGCGCTGAACGGGTGCGGGCGGCGGTGATTGATGCGGTTGTCCCTTCGTTAGACTGGGCGATGGTGCCGGTGACCAAGGGCGCCGATATGCTGGAAAACGCGCGATCCTATGCGCGGATTTACGAGCAAAACCAGGAGCTTCGTCGCGAGCTTCGCCAGATGCGCGCCTGGCGGGAAGCTGCACTTCAACTGGAGCAGGAAAATGCGAAACTCCTTGATCTGAACAAGGTACGTCTGGACCCGAAACTGACCTTTGTGACGGGCGTTGTGTTGGCCGACAGTGGCTCGCCCTTTCGCCAATCGGTGCTGTTGAACGTCGGTGCGCGCGACGGCATTCGCGATGGTTGGGCGACGACGGACGGGCTGGGTTTAGTGGGCCGGGTGTCGGGTGTGGGCCAAAACTCGTCCCGAGTGCTGCTGCTGACCGATCCCGAAAGCCGAGTGCCGGTGACAATTCAACCGTCGGGCCAAGTGGCCGTCTTGTCTGGCGACAACAGCCGCACGCCCTTGGTGGATTTCGTGGAAGTGCCCGAAGCCGTGCGCCCCGGCGATCGGGTGATTTCGTCTGGTGATGGTGATGTCTTTCCGGCCGGGCTGCTGGTCGGTCAGGTGGTGCTGGGCCGCGACGGGCGGATCCGGCTGCGTCTGGCGGCGGATTACGAACGTTTGGAATTCCTGCGCGTCTTGCGATCGTCCCCGCCCGAGGCGATCACCGCGCCGGGCGATCTGGTGGCCCCGGCCCCGTTGTCGCAGCCTTTGGCGGAGGCGACCGATGGGTGATCGCGGCCTTTGGCGCCTGGCGGGCTACCGCGCGCTTTATGTCGCGGCGGTGCTGGCGGTGGCCGTTGTCCTTTTGTTGCCGCTTGGGTCGGGTGCGGGCCGTTTGCCGGGGCCGGATATCATCCTGGCGCTGACGATTGCTTGGGCGATGCGCCAGCCGGCCCATGTCCCGCTTGTATTGCTGGCCGGAACTTTGCTGATTGCGGACTTTTTGTTGATGCGCCCACCGGGTTTGATGGCGGTGATCATCGTGCTTGCGGTTGAGGTGATCCGCGCGCGCGAGGAAAGCTGGCGTGATCTGCAGTTCATGACGGATTGGGCCGTCGCGGCGGCGCTGATTGCGGCGATCATCGTCATAAACGCGGTGTGCCTTGCAATATTTCTTGTTCCGCAACCTTCGCTTGGGCAAACTGTGATCCGGTTGGTCCTGACTATATTGATCTACCCCGCAGCGATGGGGGCGGTTCTGTATATCTTCGGGGTTCGCCACGTCAGTGGCCGCCCGGGCACCGCAGGGGCAAGAGCATGAAGCGCACACCCAAGGAAATTGAGGCCAGCGCCCGCCTTGTCAGCCGCCGCGGCATCGTGCTGGGCGGGGCGCAGCTTTTGTTCATGGGCGGACTGGCCTGGCGGATGCGCCAAATGCAGGTCGAAGAGGCCGATGCCTACCGCCTGCTTGCCGAAGAAAACCGGGTGAACATCCGCCTTTTGCCGCCCGCGCGCGGGGTCATTTTCGACCGCAACGGTGTCGCCATCGCCGACAATTCGCAGAATTACCGCATCGTGATCGTGCGCGAAGATGCAGGCGATGTGGATGCGGTGGTCGAAAGCCTGAAGCGGATCATACCGCTGGATGAGGACGATCTGGCCCGCGCTCTGCGTGAACTGGACCGGCGAAGCCCCTTTGTGCCCGTGACCCTCGCCGATCGCCTCACTTGGGAAGATTTCGCCAAGGTTGCCGCAAACGCCCCGGCGCTGCCCGGTATCACGCCTGAGGTCGGGCTGTCGCGCCAGTACCCCATGGCGGAAGACTTCGCCCATATCGTCGGCTATGTCGGCCCGGTGTCGGATTACGATCTATCCAAGATCGCAGACCCCGATCCCCTGTTGCAAATCCCCAAGTTCCAAATCGGCAAGGTCGGGGTCGAAACCAAGCTGGAAGACAATCTGCGCGGCAAGGCAGGCTCGCGCCGGATTGAGGTGAATGCCGCTGGCCGCGTGATGCGCGAGTTGGACCGCGACCCCGGCACGCCCGGCACCGATCTGCAATTGACCACAGACTGGCGTTTGCAGAATTACGCTCAAACGCGGCTGGCAGGTGAAAGTGCCGCGGCGGTGGTGATGGATGTCGAAACAGGTGATCTTCTGGCCATGGCCTCGGCACCATCGTTCGATGCCAACAAGTTCGTGCGCGGGATATCCTCGGCAGACTACCGGGACCTGACGGAAAACACCTATCGGCCTTTGGCCAACAAGACCGTGCAAGGGCTCTATCCGCCGGGGTCGACATTCAAGATGATGACGGGTCTGGCTGCGTTGAAGGCGGGTGTCATCGGACCCGAGGAAACGGTCTGGTGCCCGGGGCATCTGCAACTTGGGCGGCGTCGTTTTCACTGCTGGAAGCGCGGCGGGCATGGGCATGTGAACTACGACAAAGCGATCGTGCAATCCTGCGACGTCTATTTTTATGAGGCCGCCAAACGGCTTGGCATCGACCCCCTGGCTGAGTTGTGCCACGAGTTTGGTCTTGGCCAGCGGTATGATCTTCCGATGTCGGCGGTTGCCGAAGGCATCGTGCCGTCCACAAAGTGGAAAGCGCAGGTGCGCGGCGAAACCTGGCGGCCGGGCGATACGTTGAACGCGTCTATCGGCCAGGGTTACGTGTTGGCATCGCCCTTGCAACTGGCGGTGATGACCTCGCGGATCGCAACAGGACGCAAGGTCATGCCACGGCTGGTGAAATCGGTGGACGGGGTGGAGACGCCGATCGCCGAGCAGGGCAGCGTCAACGTCGCGACGTCTATCATTGAGGCAACGCGGCGGGCCATGTACCGGGTGTCGAATTCCAGCCGGGGCACGGCGCGGCGGTCACGGATCGTGGAAGAAGACTATCTGATGGCCGGCAAGACCGGCACCAGTCAGGTGCGCAACATTTCGGCTGCCGAGCGCGCAGCGGGCGTGTTTCGCAACGAGGATTTGCCCTGGAACCGGCGCGACCACGGGTTGTTTGTCGCCTATGCGCCCTTTGACAAGCCGAAATACGCGGTCTCGGTTGTGGTGGAACATGGCGGTGGTGGATCCTCGGCGGCAGCACCACCGGCGCGGGACATCCTGCTTTATGCACTATACGGCGGCCTGCCCCCGCTCGAGGCTTATCCGTCCGACCAGCGCGAACGTATCCGCACCATGCACGAAGAGATGGTTCTGAGGGCCCCGCCCGACCCCGGCCCGTCGCGGAGCCGCGCATGAGCTATCTTGAGCATTCCGTCAAACGGGTGCCTACGGGCGCGCGCAAGATCCTGCATCTGAACTGGGGGCTGGTGCTGTTGATCGTGTCAGCCGCCTCGGTCGGCTTTCTGATGCTGTTTTCGGTTGCGGGCGGGACGATGTCACGCTGGGCCGAACCGCAGATGATCCGCTTTGCGATGGGACTGGTCGCGATGTTCATCGTGGCCATGGTGCCGATCTGGTTTTGGCGCAACATGGCTGCACTGGCGTTTGTCTTCTCGCTGGCTTTGCTGGTGTTCGTTGAATTCTTCGGTGTGACCGGCATGGGCGCACAACGCTGGATCGATCTGGGCTTCATGCGGCTGCAACCTTCAGAAGTCACCAAGATCACACTGGTGATGATTTTGGCGGCCTATTACGACTGGCTGCCCTTGAACAAGGTGTCGCATCCGATGTGGGTGCTGGTGCCGGTGGTGCTGATCTTGGTGCCGACCTTTCTGGTCTTGAAGCAGCCTGACCTGGGCACGGCAATCCTGCTTCTGGCGGGCGGTGGGATCGTGATGTTTCTGGCGGGCGTGTCCTGGTGGTATTTCGGCGCCGTGGCGGCGGCAGTTGCAGGGCTGATTTCAGCGGTGTTCACGTCGCGCGGGACCGACTGGCAGTTGTTGCAAGACTATCAGTACCGCCGGATCGACACGTTTCTTGACCCGTCGTCCGACCCCCTTGGCGCGGGCTATCATATCACCCAATCGAAGATCGCGCTCGGGTCCGGCGGCTGGACGGGTCGCGGGTTCATGCAGGGCACCCAGTCGCGGCTGAATTTCCTGCCCGAAAAACACACTGACTTCATCTTTACGACGCTGGCTGAGGAATTCGGCTTCATCGGTGGGATTTCCCTGCTGGCCCTATACGGTCTGATCATCCTGTTTTGCATCGTCTCGGCCCTGGGCAACCGCGATCGGTTTGGCGCGCTATTGACCATGGGGATCGCGGCGGCGTTCTTTTTGTTCTTTGCGGTGAACATGTCGATGGTCATGGGGCTGGCTCCTGTTGTCGGCGTGCCCCTACCGCTTGTCAGCTATGGCGGCTCGGCGATGCTGGTGCTGCTGGTCGCTTTTGGCCTTGTTCAATCGGCCCATGTTCATCGCCCGAGGGGCCCGTGACGCGGGTTTTGTTCGCGGCACCCACAGCGCGTTGGTCTCAGTATGAAACGCCCTTGCGGGCCGCTTTTGCCGACCACAATCTGGATGTGGACCTGGCCTTGGATCACGCACCCGAAACCGTCGACTACATCGTCTATGCGCCCGCATCGGGGCTTACTGATTTCACGCCCTTCACCGGGTTGAAAGCTGTCTTGAACCTGTGGGCCGGGGTTGAAGACGTCGCCCCCAACCCGACACTAGCGGTGCCGCTGGCCCGGATGGTGGACCCCGGTCTGACCGAAGGCATGGTCGAATGGGTGACGGGCCATGTGCTGCGCTATCATCTCGGGATCGACCGGTCGGTGGCTGCGCAAAATGGCGCGTGGGACAGGCATATTCCGCCCCTGGCGCGCGAACGCCGCGTCGGCATCCTTGGCCTTGGCCAGTTGGGCACAGCGGTCGCCCGGGCCCTGACCGCCCTAAATTTCGATGTCGCTGGCTGGGCGCGGCGCGAAAAGCGCATCGAAGGGATCGCCTGCCATCACGGAGCCAAGGGGCTCGACACCCTTCTGACCCGATCGGAGATCGTTGTTTTGCTGCTGCCGTCGACACCCCAGACCGAAAACACGCTGAACGCGCGCACCCTTGCGCGGATGCCGCGCGGCGCGTTCATCGTGAACCCCGGGCGCGGTGCGCTGATCGATGACGCGGCACTGCTCAGCGCGCTGGAAAGCGGCCAAATCGCCCATGCCACGCTGGATGTCTTTCGCCAAGAACCCCTGCCGCCGGACCATCCCTATTGGGCGCACCCAAACGTGACCGTCACGCCCCATATCGCAGCGGACACGCGTCCATCGACAGCCGCCCATGTCATTGCCGAGAACATCGCGCGTTGTGAGGCGGGCAAGCCGCTTTTGAACCTCGTGGACCGGGCGGCCGGATACTAGCGCAGCTTTGGTGGCTTGTCGGGGTCCATGCCGGGGGCTTTGGGCTCCGGCGCACCGGGCTGTGGCAGATCAAACACCAGACCGACCTTTTCCATTTGCCGGGCCAGCGGGCTGTCGGCGGCCAGAAAGGCCACATCGAGCCAGCCCGCGCCAAAGCCCATGAACGCCATCGCCTCCCCAATGGCCGCGGCCAGCGGCTCTTCGGCTTCGGGCGCGCAATCGAGCACCGCCAGAAGATGTGCGCGGTCGCCGCCTTTGTAACCTGCATCTACCAGCACGGCACGCGACGCATAGCCTGCCGCCATCGCCAGCTTGCGGTCAATCGCTTCGAGCAGATCCTCGGGCAGGCGCTGCGGCGCGCGCAGGTCTTGCGGCGTTTCGGCCTGAGCTGTCGTTTCGCCGGTGACGCTTGCAAGCCAGGTCAGTGTTTCGGCGTCAAAGGCCGTTTCAAAGTCAGTATCGAGGTTGAAGGCCAGCCCGAGCCCCGCCCCCGACAACATCGCGGCGGCCTGTCGGCCAGAGACGGCCAGATATGGGGCCGGGGCGCCCAGAAACCCCGCCAGCCGCTCTTCGCGGTCGAAGGCCAACGCCATCGGCCCGGTGCCGGGATCAACCGTGCGTGGTTCCGCCGTGGTGCCATCGCTTTCGGCGTCCAGCAACACGAAAACCTCCGCCCCCGCGAAGGCGGCGTAATAAGCCATCTGGCGGGTTTCGTCGTCGGGTTCTGCGCGGGCGGCTGCAAAGGCTGTATCAAGAACGCTCATGCCAGAACCTCTGCTATGCGGGCGCGCAGGACCGGAAGAAGGTCAGCTTCAAACCAGGGGTTTTTCTTCAGCCAGCCGGTGTTGCGCCAGGATGGATGCGGCAGCGAGATCACGTCAGGGCCCAGGTCACGCCAATTGGCGACCGTCTCGGTCACGCCTGCGCGGGTGCCCAGATGCCACTTTTGGGCATAGCCGCCGACCAGCACGGTGAGCTGGACCTGATCAAGGGCGGCAGTGACTTTCGCGCGCCAGGTTTGCGCACAAAGCTTCGGGGGCGGCAGATCTGCGCCTTTCGTATCATAGCCCGGAAAGCAAAACGCCATCGGCACGAGGGCGACGTTGGCGGTGTCGTAAAACGCCGCCTCATCCAGCCCCAACCAATCGCGCAGCCTATCGCCCGACGGATCGGTGAAGGGCTTACCGGATGCATGGACCCGCGCGCCCGGCGCTTGGCCTGCGACCAACACCCGTGCGGTCGGCTTAAACCACACCACCGGGCGCGGCGCATGGGCCGTTTTGGTCGCGGCGAAGCGATCGGCACATAACCGGCAGGCAGAGATATCTTGGGCGAGCGTCATGCCCCGCGATGTAGCCGGACCGGGACCTGGCGACAATTGGTGCAAATGCCGCTTGCCAAATTTCTATATTTCGATAATTATAGAAATATGGATCAATCGAATCGCCCCGAACACGACCTCGACACCCTGCGCGCCGCCAGCGCCTTTGCCGCCCTTGGGTCCGAACAACGCCTTGAGGTGTTGCGGACGCTTGTGCGCGCGGGCCCAGGTGGTCTGCCGATGGGCGAATTGGGCGCGCGAACCGGCGTGACCGGGTCCACCCTGACCCACCACCTGCGCATTCTGCGTGAAGCCGGGTTGGTGCGCCAGGCCAAAGAAGGCCGCAAGATCATTTGCGTGGGTGCTGCCTACGACCGGGCCCAGGCGCTGTCAGAGTTTTTGTTGCGCGAATGCTGTGCGGACAAACCTAACACGGAGCACGATCATGAGTGACGCCCCTTCCCCTTCCCGGTCACAACCGTTTTGGCAGCACATCGACATGGTCTGGGCCCTGGTCGTGGCGATCCCGCTTGTCGCTTTCGCTTTGGCGCCAGAAGTTGGCGAGGATTTGTTGGGCTTTGCGGTGGATGCGCTTGTCGGCACCCTGCCCTTCATCGTCTTTGCGGTGTTTGCGGTGGCTTACCTAAAGGCATCCGGCGCTGAAGGCGTGGTCGCCCGTGCGTTTCAGGGGCCTGAAACCCGAATGGTTGTCGTCGCCGCCTTGGTCGGGGGCTTGGCGCCCTTTTGTTCCTGCGAGGTGATCCCGTTTATCGCCGCGCTTCTGGCCCTTGGGGCGCCTTTGTCGGCGGTGATGGCGTTTTGGATTTCATCCCCCCTGATGGACCCGGCCATGTTTTTGATCACCGCCGGAACACTCGGCCTACCATTTGCCGTGGCCAAGACCGCTGCCGCTGTCGGCATGGGCGTGCTGTCGGGCGTTGCCGTGATGGCCGTCAAGCGGACCGCGTTTCTTGCCGATCCTCTGAAGGCGCAAAGCCAGAAGTCCTGCTGTGGCTGTGGCCCCAACCCGTTTGAAGGTACGCCGAAATGGGCGTTCTGGGGTGAACCGGCGCGCATGTCCGCTTTCACCGAGACGGCCCGCGAAAACGGGCTGTTCCTGCTGAAATGGCTCTCGCTGGCCTATCTGATCGAAGCGATGATGGTGCGCTGGGTGCCGGCCGAATGGGTTGCTGGCGTGTTGGGAGGCGACGGCCTGTCACCGATCTTTCTTGGCGCCGTCGTGGGCGCGCCGGCCTATCTGAATGGCTATGCCGCCGTCCCGCTGATTGACGCATTGCTGACCCAAGGCATGGCGCCGGGTGCTGCGATGTCGTTCATGCTGGCGGGCGGCGCAAGTTCGATCCCTGCCGCGATGGCCGTCTGGGCGCTGGTCAAGCCCCGGGTCTTTGCGATCTATATTGCCCTTGCGATGGTGGGTGCTGTGTTGGCCGGGCTTGCCTGGTCGGCCATCGCCTAGGCCCGCGCCAAGACAGGTTGCCGTCGCGCGCGCCCCGCGATAACGTCGCCCCACTTGGTACGGGGAGGCTCGATGTACCGCGTCTGGAACTTCGTCACCAATTATTCGCTCTTTTTGATCGCGGGTGCGTTGATCGCGCTGGTCTGGGCGAACATCGATCCGCACAGCTATCACCACTTCGTTGAGTATCCGGTCTGGTTCAACAACTGGATCGGCGTCGATATCGGCTATTGGCAAAAGACCTATGGCGCGGGGTATGAAAAGTTCTCAGGCGGAACCGAGAAGGTTTTAAGCCTGCATTACCTCGTCAACGATGTGCTGATGGCGTTCTTTTTTGCGATTGCCGCCAAGGAAGTTTGGGAAGCCGTGATCCTGAAGAATGGCTCCTTGCGCGGACGAAAGGCGGCCACGCCCCTGTTTGCAACTGCAGGCGGGATGCTGGGGCCGATTGCGGTGTACCTCGGGTTGGCGCTTGTCCTTGGGTCAGAAACCTATGACGCGGTCGCGCGCGGCTGGGCGATACCGACAGCGACCGATATCGCGTTTTCCTACCTTGTCGGGCGGATGGTGTTTGGCGCGGGCCACCCCGCAGTGCGGTTCCTGCTTCTTCTGGCGATTGCCGATGATGCGGCGGGGCTGATCATTCTGGCCGTGTTCTACCCGTCAGGCGAACTGGCCCCCGAATGGCTGCTGTTGTCGCTGGGCGCAGCGATTGGTGTGTTTGTCCTGTTCAATTGGCTGCCCCGACGGCTTGACCGTGGCGACCAGTTGCGGCGCAAATCCACTTGGATGCGCAACACCTTGTCGTTCTGGCCCTATCTGATTGCGGGTGCGCTGTCGTGGTACGGGTTTGCCGAAAGCGGGTTGCACCCCGCATTGGGGCTTTTGCCGGTGATCCCCGCAATCCCCCATGCAGACCGAAGCTTCGGAATATTTTCGGAGGCTGAACAATACCTCACCGACCTGTTGAACCATTGCGAACACCTGTTGAAACACCCCGTCGAGGTCGTGCTGGGGCTGTTTGGACTGATGAACGCGGGCGTGGAGTTTTCTTCGATTGGGTCGCCAACATGGCTGGTGTTGGCCGGGCTGATCATCGGCAAACCGTTGGGCGTTCTGATTTTTGGATGGGTGGCGGCCAGGCCCCTTGGTCTTGGCCTGCCTGCAGGTATGCGCATCATTGATCTTGTGGTTATCGGATGTGTCGCGGCCATCGGCTTTACGGTGTCGCTGTTCATCGCGTCGGTGGCCTTTGACTCCGGCCCGGTGCAGGAAGCTGCCAAGATGGGGGCCCTGTTCAGCTTCATTGCCGCCGCGATATCACTTGCCGCAGGTGTGATCACGCGCGTCGAGAAACAGCACAATTAGGCGTCAACTTGCCTGTGAAAGGGCTTAAATCCGCCGGTACCCCCATCTGCGGCCCTGTGCGCAGCGCTGGCGCAGGCTGCCATAAAACGATATTGTTTCTATGTTAACGCGGGTGGGGATAAACCCGTATGCACACCGAGGCACCGGACAAACCGGAATGATTGAGTTTTCAAACGTCAGCAAGTCCTTTTGGACCGGAACCCAACGCAAGGTCATTCTTGAGAATGCATCGTTCCGGGTTGAGCTGGGCAATTCCTTGGGCATCCTCGCGCCAAACGGGACCGGCAAGACCACGCTAGTGAACATGATCGCAGGGCTCGAAAAGCCCGACGAAGGTGAGATCATGCGCAATTGCCGGGTGTCGTTCCCGCTTGGGTTCATGGGCGGGATCGTGTCGCGTTTGTCGGCGATGGAGAACTCGCGCTTTATTGCCCGGCTCTATGGTCTTGACCCTGATTACGTCGAAGCCTTTTGTCGCTGGCTCTGCGGGCTTGAGGAATATTTTGACATGCCGGTGGGGACATACTCACAAGGTATGAAGGCGCGGTTTAGCTTTTCATTGCTTCTTGCGCTCGACTTCGACATGTACCTGATCGACGAGGGCATGCCGTCGACGACGGATGTCGAGTTCAATAAGAAAGCTGGCAGCCTCCTGCGTGAACGGCTGGAACGTGCTACGGTTGTTGTTGTGTCCCACCAGGCCGAAACCCTTGAAAAGTTTTGCCGTTCTGCGGCAGTTTTGAAAGACGGTCAGTTCATTATGTTCGATACTCTGGAAGAGGCGAAGCGTCTTTATGACTACGAAACCCAAGGCTAGGAAATTCCGCATCAAACGGAGTAGGCCCGTGGGATCGCAACCCGGCGACGCGGCCCAACCCAATCAGAGCGCTACGGCGGGCAAGGACGACGCGATGTTTACCCATCGCACCGAGGATGGGTTTGGCGATGCGCCGTTCCCCGGGTCGGCCGCGAGCGGAAAGCCCAAGGAAGACCCCGCGAAGGTCCAGGCGGATCTGGACGCCATCGCGGGCGAAAAGCTGACCGGACGCCAGTTGCGCATGGCCCGGCGGTTGGCCGCCAAAAACGGGCTGACGCCGACGTCGGATTTCGACGCGGTGCGTTTGTTGCGCCGGATGGGCATCGACCCCTTTGAACGGTCGAGCCTGTTGGAGTTGGTGGTGCCAGAGCAAAAGTCTGGCGAAGCTCGTCCGGGTGCGGACGCTGGAGCGGCTGCAGCAGCTGCGCCAGCCGCTGCCGCAGGTGCGGCGACGGCGGCACCTCAAGGTCGCCAGACCTTGCCACAGAAAATCGACCCCGTGCAGATCCCCGCACCGGCGGGTCAGCCCGCAGACATCGCGGCGCGACGGGCGGCCGAAATATCTGCCATGCAAGCCGACATCTCTCGGCGCCGCCGCGGTAAGCTGATCGCCTTGTTTGCGCGGCTGACGGTGTTCATCTTGTTGCCGACGGTGCTGGCAGGAATTTACTACGGCATGATCGCGACGAAAATGTACGCGACGAAATCGGAATTCGTAATCCAGCAGGCTGATGGCCAACAAGGCGGCATGGGCGGTTTGCTGGGTGGAACCGGCTTTGCGACCAGCCAGGATTCCATCGTTGTGCAAGGCTATCTGCAAAGCCGCCAGGCGTTGTTGCGGTTGAACGAAGATCACGGCTTCATCGAGCACTTCAGCAGTGATGAGATTGATTTCATCAACCGCCTCGACGCGGATTCAACCAACGAAGACGCCTACAAGCTTTACAAAAAGCAGGTGACAATCGGATATGACCCTGCCGATGGCGTTATCCGCATGGAAGTCGCGGCCGCCTCGCCGGAGAAAAGTCAGGAATTCTCGCAAGCGTTGATCAACTATGCCGAAGAACAGGTCGACGATCTGACCCAGCGCCTGCGCGAAGACCAGATGCGCGGTGCCACTGAAAGCTTTGCAGATTCCGAAACCAAAATGGTCGCGGCGCAGACCAAGGTGCTGGAACTTCAGCAGCAATTGGGCGTCTTGGATCCGGTTTCTGAAACCTCAGGCCTGATGACCCAGATCACCCAATTCGAAGTGCAACTTGCTGAAAAACGCCTTCAGAGAGAGCAATTGCTCGACAATCGGCAACCCAACCAGGCGCGGGTGTCCGGGGTCGAAGGCGATATCGAACGACTTGAAGGGCTGATCTCCGACTTGCGTGGTCAGATGACAAGCACCAGCGGGACGGGTTCGCTTGCAAGCATATCCAGCCAGCTTAGCATTGCGCAGGTCGATCTTGAGACTCGGACATTGATGATGCAGGAATCGCTGCAGGCGCTTGAAGCATCGCGGATTGAGGCCAACCGGCAGGTCAGGTACCTGTCGGTCAGCGCCAGTCCTGTGCCTCCCGACGAGCCGACGTATCCAAAATTCTTTGAAAACACGTTGCTCGCGCTTCTGGTGTTCTCTGGCATTTACCTTTTGGTATCCCTAACCGTGTCAATTCTGCGCGAACAGGTCTCCTCCTAGGCGGGCGAAAACTTCGCTTCCGGGGGGGCTTGCACCGACCCGAGGCAGTCAGTATCTAGCCGGTGCCTGTTGGGGTGTAGCCAAGTGGTAAGGCAGCTGTTTTTGGTACAGTGTATCGTAGGTTCGAATCCTACCACCCCAGCCAGGCCCTTCGCTGTCTTCAGACGTTCAGGATATGCTGCGCGAATGTCACGGGGCGCGGGCGTCTCGGCGATCCCTAAGCAAGGCTTTCATACCCTCACCATCGCCAGCCAGTCGCACCCATGCATCAGGGTGCGAACCATTGGCCCGTTTGGACCGCGCCCTTGGTCCAAACCCTTCGCGAGTGCGCCACAAAGGGCGCCTTTGCCGGTCCGTTCACCCGATCACTGTTCCCCTTTTTGCGCGGTGCCAAACCTGTGTCCCGGGCAGTATGCACCTGCCATCCAAATGCCGTCTGGGTCCCTTTGATAGAGACGCCCCCTTGGCGGGATCGGTCATTCATCGCCGACTCACAATCGGCCGAGACCGCATCGGCAAGCTATTGCATGGTCGCACAATCGGCAAAAGCGCGAACCAACCGCAGGGCGTCCTTGCCGCGCGGGACCGCAAGGCTGACGTCGAACCGCTCGGCAAGTTCGTCCACAGGTCGCCAAACAACGCTTTCAATAGGACTGGAGGCGTTTTCCAGAAACACCCCGATGCCCACGTCCTGCTGTATGGCTTCGACCACCAAAGGGAAGGTCGTCAGCTGCATGATCCGCGCAGGTGCAGCACCTGTTTTGGCCAAGGCGCGGCGCACCACACGCTCCGTCAAAGAGCCCGGTTCTGGAAGCAAAAGCGTCTCAGTTTCCAGATCATGCAAAGACAGGGTCGCGCGGCTGGCCAGCCTATGGCCTGCGGGCAGATAGGCGCCATAACGGGTTGTTCCGATGTTTTGCATGCTCCACTGCGGTGACGGTTGCAGCGCAGTCATCACGGCGATGTCGACTTTGCGGTCGCGCAACATCTCAACGCTGGTGGTCCAATCATAAAGCGTGAAGTTAAGTTTCACCCTTGGCCGCGCCCGGGCGAAGGCGCCAATCAGTTTCAGTGCCGGAAGGGGCGCATTGGCGATGATGGTCAGCGCACCTTCCTCGGCCGTGGCATATCCGCCGATCTTCTCGTCGATCAGTTGCGACAGCTCCGCTTGACGATCCGCCAGATCCATCAAGTCCTGGCCGGCTGCCGTCAACGAGACGCCACCGCGTTCGCGCAGATAAAGCTTTGAGCCAATCGCGGCTTCCAGTTTCTGAAGCCGTTGCGACACCGCAGATTGGCTGACGCCAAGGCGCGTAGCCGCGTCAGAGACACTGCCCGTGCGCACCAGATGGGCGAAGGCAACAAGGTTTCCGACATGCGATTCCATTCCACGAAAAACCTAGAGCGCTTAAGCAAAGCTAATATGACGTCACCTTCCCGTGGCCTTGGCGACTTATCTTCACCTGCAGTGGGAATCAGTGGGGTCGGACATGTCCGCCATAGCACTTGAGGGCATCACCAAGAGCTACGACAAGACCCCGGTTCTGGCGGGGGTCGATCTGGACATTCACCCCGGCGAGTTTCTGACGCTGGTTGGCCCTTCGGGCTGCGGGAAATCCACGCTTTTGCGGATATTGGCGGGGCTGGAGGCGCCGGATGCCGGGCATGTGTCCATCGGTGGAGCGGATGTCACAGGCCGGCGCGCAGCAGACCGCAACCTTGCGATGGTGTTCCAATCCTATGCGCTTTATCCGCATTTGACGGTGGCCGAAAATATGATGACGCCGCTCAAGCTGCGCGACTTGCGCGCTGCCGCACGCCTGCCTTTTATCGGGCCATTGTTTGCGCGAAATCAGTATCTGAAGCTTGCCAAGCAGGTGAAAGCGACGGCCGAGACCTTGAAGATCGAGGGTCTTTTGGATCGCAAGCCCGGTCAATTATCGGGCGGCCAGCGCCAACGCGCGGCCCTTGGGCGCGCCATGGTGCGCGACCCGGTGGCGTTCTTGATGGACGAGCCCTTGTCGAACCTGGATGCCGCGTTGCGGGTGCATATGCGCGCCGAACTATCCGACCTTCATCGCCGATTGGGCACGACCTTTGTCTATGTGACCCATGATCAGGCCGAAGCGCTGACGATGTCGGACCGCATGGCGGTGATGCAGGGGGGTGCTATTTTGCAGATCGGGGCGCCGGATGCCGTCTACGGTGATCCCGACACATTGGCGGTGGCGCGGTTTGTAGGCTCGCCCGCGATCAATGTCCTGCCGGGCCGGATCGATGGAAACGGCGGTCTTGCCGCCTTTGGCGTGGCTTTGGATGCGTTGCAAACCACGGATGCGCAGCCGGTGTCGGTCGGGCTGAGGCCTGAGCATTTGGCCCTGTGCGACCCGGGACCGGGGGCGTTTGAAGGCCATGTGCGCCACCGCGAGAACCTCGGCGCGGATGTGTATTTTCATGTTGGCATTCAGGGGCTTGAAGGTCCGCTAGTGGTCCGAGCGGCGGCCCCTGATGCCATCGGAATTGGCATTGGCGACACGGTCGGCTTGATCCCGACCCCAGGTGCGGCCTTGGCGTTTGACGAAACCGGCCATCGCTTGCGCTACGCCCGGGTCGCTTTGCAGCGGATCGCCTGACCATGACGTCGCGCGCGCATCTTTGGTTTGTCGGCCCCGCCTTGGGCCTGATGTTTCTGATCCTGATCCTGCCGATTTTCATCGCGGGGGGCCTGAGTTTCACGGATTATTCGCTGGGCAATACGGGCGCCGAATTCGTCGGGTTTGAGAACTACGAAAAGATCTTCACCCGCTCGACCTACGAAAAAATGTTCATCGCCACGTTCCGTTATGTGGGCGTTGTGGTGCCTTTGTCAGTGGGCTTGGGGCTGGGCGCAGCCCTGCTGATCAACTCGGTCACGCGTTTTGGCGACGTCTATAAAACCATTTACTTTCTGCCGGTTATGGCCGCACTCATCGCGATGGCCATCGTTTGGGAATTCGCGTTGCACCCGACGATTGGCATTATCAACGCCACCTTGGAGCGCGGTTGCGGAACGGTGCTAGAACAATGGTCTTGGTTTGCCAAAGGCTGCGAACGCACCTTCCCCTTGTGGCTGACCGACCGCGATTACGCGATCTGGACGGTGGCCTTTATCGGCATCTGGCAGGGCTTCGGGTTCAACATGGTGTTGTACCTGGCAGGCCTCACATCCATCCCGCGGGAGCTTTATGCAGCAGCCGAAATGGACGGAGCCAAGTCGGGCTGGGAGCGGTTCCGTTTGGTGACCTGGCCAATGCTTGGCCCGACGACGGTATTCGTCGTCACAATCTCAATTATTCGGTCGTTTCAGGTGTTTGACACGGTTGAGGCCTTTTACCCCCAGGGCGGGGGCCCGTCAAAATCCGTCTATGTGATGATGTTTGCGATCTACGAAAAAGCCATCCAGCAAAACCTGATGGGCATCGGTGCCGCGATCACCGTTGTGTTTCTTGGGTTCGTGATGGTGCTGACCGTAATCCAGCGCTGGCTGGTTGAGCGAAGGACCCATTATTCATGACCAAGTTTAACGCCATGCGCTTTGTATTGGACGCCTGTTTTGGCCCCCTCGAGACGGGCATTTTCACCCGTAGTTTCCGGGCGATCCGGGCGTATGCAAAGCGTATGCAAAACGTATGGCAAGGGTATGGCACCGGAGGCGCTCGTGGCTGATGCCGCAATCAGCGCCCCGGTTGAGGCTGCCGGCCCGACATACCGGTTTCCAACCGCAGAGGTGATCAAACACGCGGTGCTGATCTTAGGCGCGCTGGTGGTCTTGCTGCCGTTTTACGTGATGGTCAGCTACAGCTTCAAAGCCCCACATGAGATCATCCAGCAAACTGGCGGGTTCTTTGGCGCCCAGGAGCTTTTTCGCGATGACTTCTGCGTCAAGCTTGGCAACGCGGTCGAAGACTGCATGGTGCGGCCTATCATCTACAACTACACCACCGCGTTCGAGAAAGCCCCGCTGATCCGCTATCTGGCCAATGGGCTGTTTGTGACGCTTTCGATCTTCTTTATCCAAGTGCTGGTCGCCCTGCCCTGCGCCTATGCGCTGGCCAAGCTGAGGTTCTGGGGGCGTGAAGCGGTGTTCGGGCTGGTGCTGTTTTGCCTGTTGATCCCGGTGCATGCGATTGCGCTGCCGTTGTACATCATGCTGGCCAAGCTAGGGCTGACCAACAGCTATGCCGCATTGATCGTGCCCTGGACGATTTCGGTCTTCGGGATTTTCCTGATGCGTCAGTTTTTCATGACCGTACCCGATGATCTGATCGATGCAGCGCGCATGGACGGGATGAGCGAATATTCCATCGTGTGGAATGTAATGCTGCCCACCGCGATCCCCGCGCTTCTGGCGTTCGGGATTTTCAGCGTGGTGGCCCATTGGAATGATTACTTCTGGCCCCGGATTGTGATCACCGGCAACCGCGATTTGTTCACGCCGCCCCTTGGTCTGCGCGAGTTCAAAGGCGATGCTGATGGCGACAATTTCGGGCCGATGATGGCCACCGCCTGCATCATCGTCACGCCGCTGATCTTGGCGTTTCTTTTGGCCCAACGCCGCTTCATCGAAGGGATCACATTATCTGGAATGAAGTAAATCGGCTGGAATGAAGTGACCGAAACAAAGTGGGGCGGCGCGAAGCCACCCCACATCTGAAATCCCAAAAGGGGATACCAACCCGGGCACCTGCCAATCGCCAAACCGTCAGGACCCGAACAACAGGAGAGAGTAATGAAATCGCTCACCACTGCAATGGCTCTTGTGCTAACCGCAGGCGCTGCCACGGCTCAGGATAAAACCGTTATCGAATTCGCTTATCCCTATAGTCACCTCTTTGATGTGACCTATGAAAAGATCCTGCCGAAGTTTTATGAAGCGCATCCCGACATCGAAGTGAAGATGCGCGCGACCTACGAATCTTACGAAGACGGCACCAACACGATCCTGCGCGAATCCGTGGCCGGCACCTTGCCGGATGTGACCATGCAGGGTCTGAACCGTCAGGCGATCCTGGTGGAAAAGGGCATCGCGAAATCGCTGGAACCCTTCATCGCGGCTGAGGCGGATTTTGCCAAAGACGGCTATCACAAAGCCATGCTGGATCTTGGCACCTTCGGCGATGATGTCTACGGGCTGCCGTTCTCGATCTCGCTGCCGGTGGGTTACTACAACATGGAGACGATGGCCAAGGCAGGCTATGACGAGACCAACCTGCCCACGACCTGGACCGAGGTGATCGAGGCTTGCGGCAAGTTGCGTGAAGCCGGTGTGGAAAACCCGATGTTCTGGGGCTGGAACATCACCGGAAACTGGTTTTTGCAGGCGCTGATGTGGAGCCAGGACAAGCCAACCGTGATGGGCGATGATTTTCAGCTGGACACGCCCGAAGGTCTGACCGCGCTGGAAACCATGAACAGCATCTTTGACGGCTGCGAGATGCAGAACCTGGAATGGAAATCGGCTCTGGCCAGCTTTTCGGCCGGTGAGGTCGGCATGATGTATTGGTCAACCTCCGCCGTTGGTGCTGTGGAACGCGCGATGGGCGATTTCACCTTGGTGACCAGCGAATTTCCGGGCCTGAACGCCAAAGGCCCGATGGGCTTGCCGGCGGGTGGCAACTCGGCCCTGCTGGTGTCGCAGTCCGACGACCCCAAGGTCTTGGATGCCTCATGGAAGTGGTTGAAGTTCATCACTTCGGGCGAAGGGGCCGCCGATGTGGCGCGCACCACTGGCTATATGCCACCCAACCAGGCCGCCAATGAGATCATTCTGGCGGATTTCTATGCCGAAAACCCCGCAAAGGCGACGGCCGTGCGCCAGCTGCCTTTGCTGCGCGAATGGCAGGCCTATCCCGGCGACAACGGGTTGGCGGCGACGCAGGTGATCTATGACGGGCTCGAAGGGATTGTGACCGGCGAATACGACGATATGGCCGAGTTGCAGGAAGAACTGAGCGAAGAAGTTCAGGACCTTTTGGACTGATAAGATTGGCGCATCGCCTTTCGGGGGGCGGTGCGCCACGCCAGAAGGGGGGCGCGCGATGAAGCTTTTGCACTTTACGGATATTCACCTGACCGCACCGGGCAAGACCATTGGCGGGCGCGATCCGAACCGCAATTTTGACCGGGCCTTGACCCATGCGATGGTGCTGCATTCGGATGCCGAGGCGTTGTTTATCACCGGGGATCTGTCCGATTGGGGCGAGGAGGACGACTACCGCCGCCTGAGAGAGCGGACCCAGACGGTGCCGATGCCGGTGCATCTGGCGATCGGCAACCATGATGACCGCGCGGTGATGCTGAAGGTGTTCCCCGAACTCGCCGGGCCGGGCGGGTTTGTGCACTACACGGTGCCGATGTCGCGGGGCCACGCTGTGGTGATCGACACCTGGGGGCCAGACACCCATGCGGGGCATTTTTGCGCCGACCGCGCGGCCTGGCTTGACGCGGAATTCGCCGCTTTGCCGGGCCCGGTGTGGCTATTCATGCATCACAACCCGGTGCCGACGGGCGTGGGTCCGATGGACAAGATCATGCAGTTGGACGCCGAGCGGTTGGCCGACTGCCTGCGGCCCCATGCGGACAAGATCGCCCATATCTTTCATGGGCATTGTCATTTGCCGCTGGCGGGGTCGTTTCTGGGCATTCCGTTCACGGCACCGCGCGGAACCAACCACCAGGGCTGGCCGGATTTCGGGGCCGAGCGGTTGTTGTCGGGCGCGGATCTGCCAGAAAGCTATGCGGTCGCACTTGCGGGGCCGGACGCGGTGATGGTGCATATGGTCGAGTTTGGCTACGCAGGCGAGATCCGCAGCGAGGGCAGCCCGGAGTATGAAACCTGGGACAAGTTGACGATGGTTAGGTGACGCCCCTGCCGGGGTGATGATCCGGTAACACCCCTGCCTGGGTGATGATACGCTGACGCCCCTGCCGGGGCGATGATCCGGCAACGGCGGGCTCGGTTAGCCGACGCGCTCGCCGCCTTTCCAGACCGCGCGGACCACCGGCGTTTCTTCTAGCCGGGCGACTTGGACCAGATCGCCCAAAGCGCCCACTTCGATCCGGCCCCGGTCGGTCAGATCGACACGGTCGGCAGGATTCTTGGTGATCGTGGCAATCGCGCGCGGCATGTCGTTCCAGATGTCGGCCAGTTGGAACGCGGCGCGCAACAACGCCGAAGGTACGTAATCGGACGACAGGATATCCAGCAGATCAGCCCGCGCCAGATCGGCCGCGGCCACATTGCCCGAATGCGACCCACCGCGCAGGATGTTGGGCGCCCCCATGATGATCGCTATTCCTGCGTCACGGCAGGCCTGCGCAGCCTCCTCGGTGGTGGGAAACTCGGCCAGCGTGATCCCATGCCCGGCCGAGGCCGCCACATCGCTTTGCGTCGTGTCATCGTGGCTGGCCAGCACCGCACCGTAGCGCCGTGCGGCGGCGACGGTCGCCAGATCATGGGTGTCGCCGATCTTTTCGCGCAGTTCCAACCGGCTGGCGACCATTTCCGCAAAGGCCGCATCCGGAGTGCCGTATTTGCCGGTGTGGTATTCGCGCAGCTTTGAGACATCGCGGAATTGCCGCTGGCCCGGCGTGTGGTCCATCAGGCTGACCAGCCCGATCCGGTCTTCGGGGCCAAATTCCGCAAGTTCTTCGATCAGCGTGTCTGAACAGACCTCCGCGCGCAGGTGAATGAGGTGGCGGATGCGCAAGGCCCCGCGCGCGCGCAAATCGATCAACTCGCTGGCCACCTCGCGGGCGTATTTCGCATAATCCGACTTGGCAGTTTTGTCAGACCCAATGCGCAGGGCGTCAAACACGGTTGTGATCCCGGCTGAGGCAAGCTCGCCGTCATGGGCCAGGATCGCGCCCACATGGGGGAAATGCACACCCGGGCGCGGTTGCATATGGCGTTCGAGGTTGTCGGTGTGCAGCTCCACCAGCCCCGGGATCAGGAAATCGCCGCCCAGATCAATCGCCCCCGGGGCCGCAGCGCCTTGGGTGACGTCGGTGATCACGCCGTCTTCGATGGTGACCCCGCCGGTGATGACTTGATCGGGCAGCACAACCCGGGCATTGGTCAGGCGCACTGGATCGGCGGGTGCAGGGATATGCGATAAATCAGGTGCGGCCATGTCAGACTTCCAAAGGTATGCAGTGTACTACCTGCCTGATGATGACGCTTTTGCGACATTCGGCGCGGCGTGGCTGGGCTGGGATGTTGGTAAGGGTGAAGCGGTGCCGCATCTGGCGGCGGATGTCGATCTGGCTGCGGTCACCAAGACCCCGCGCAAATACGGGTTTCACGGCACGCTGAAGCCACCTTTCCGGCTGGCGAAAAGCACCACGCCCGAGGGGCTGTTTGCGGCGGTTGAACGTTTGGCGGCCTCTGCTGCGTCGGTCGAGGTTGATGGGCTCGAGATTGCGACTGTTGGCTCGTTCCTTGCCCTGGTGCCGTCTGGTGGCACCGATGGGCTGGCCGATTTGGCGGGCCGGATCGTAACCGAGTTGGACGGATTTCGCGCGCCCGCAAACGAGGCCGAATTGACCCGTCGACGGGCGGCGGGGCTTACCGCGCGCCAGGACGAATTGCTGCTGGCTTGGGGGTATCCATATGTCTTGGACCAGTTTCGCTTCCATCTGACCCTGTCGGGTCGGTTGGACGCAGATGGCCTGGCCGCGACCAAGGCCGAGGCCGCGCGCCTTTTGCCACACCTGCCTGCGCCCTACCGGATCAGATCGATCGCGGTCGCAGGCGAGCGGCCAGATGGGGCGTTTCAAACCATTCACCGCTATGCGCTTTCCGGCTGAAGAACGTCCAGCGCGGCCATGATCGTGTCGGCCAACGCGCCATCGTTGGCGATTGTGTGCACGGTGAGGCTTGGATCAAAGGGCGCGACCTTCCGGGCCAGCCGTGCGGCGATGTCATCTGCGGTTTCGCGACCACGGGCCGCCAGGCGTTTGGCCAATGTGCCCGGCGAGGCGGTGATGTTCAAAACAATCAGCTTGGGGAAGACGCCCCTCGCCTCGACCAGCACCGCGCGCGACAGATTGACGACGCGTTCGGCGCCAGCTTCAACCTGCACCAGCGCCGATTTTGGGATGCCGTAGAACAGCCCATGAGCTTGCCAGGCCAGGCAGAAGTCATGTGCGTCCCAGCGGCGATCGAACTCGGCCTTGGTCACGCCTTCAAAGGGTTCACCGCCCGCGTCCGAGGGCCGGGTGATGACACGGCGCACCCAGGCCATTTCAGGCCGCGCAGCCACAAGCCCCGAGATCACGCTGTCTTTGCCGACGCCCGAAGGTCCGACGACGGCGATCAATCGGCCAGGATTTGTGTCGCTCATGCGGCCAGCCCCGGGGTGAAGCGGGTCACATCGACCACCCGGTCGCACACCCGGTTGCGCGCGCCTTCGTCATGGAAGATGCCGATGATCGCGGCCCCGCGGGCTTTGGCGTCTTCGATCAGGCTCAGGACCACCTCGCGGTTGGCGCCATCAAGGCTGGCGGTGGGTTCATCCAGAAGCATCGCCGGATAGGGGTGGATAAAGCCGCGTGCGACGTTGACGCGCTGCTGTTCGCCGCCCGAGAACGTGGTGGGCGAGAGCGACCAGAGCCGTTCGGGCAGGTTGAGGCGGGATAAGAGCGCGCGCGCCTGATCCAAAGCCTCATCGCGGTCGGCCCCCAGCGCCAAGCGCGGCTCGGCCACGACGTCGACCGTGGGGACGCGCGGGATCACCCGCAAAAACTGGCTGACGTAGCCCAAGGTGTCGCGCCTGAGCGCCATGATTTGGTGCGGGGGGGCTTTTGCGACATCGGTGTCGCCCACCATGATCGAGCCTGCGGCAGCAAGGTAATTGCCGTAGATCATCCGCATCAGCGTTGATTTGCCGGACCCCGAGGCGCCGGTCAGGGCCACGCATTCGCCGGGGGCGACGGCCAATTCGGCGCCTTCCATGACGGGGATCGCCGCACCCGATTGGTTGTGCAGGGTGAAGGATTTCGAAAGACCGGTGATTTCAATCATGTCAGACCTGCAAAACCGAAGAGACGAGAAGCTGCGTGTAGGGGTGTTGCGGGTCGTCCAAGACCTGGTCGGTCAGACCCTGTTCGACCACATGGCCGCCCTTCATCACCATCAAACGATGCGCCAGCAAGCGCACCACGGCCAGATCATGGGTTACGACGATCGCCGACAGGCCCAGGTCACGCACCAGCCCGCGCAAGAGATCCAGCAAGCGGGCCTGCACAGACACATCGAGCCCGCCGGTGGGTTCGTCCATGAAGACAAGGCGCGGGGCGGTGACCAGATTGCGCGCGATCTGCAGGCGCTGCTGCATCCCGCCCGAGAAAGTCGAAGGCCGGTCGTCGACGCGGGATGCAGCGATTTCGACCCGGCCCAACCAGTCGGTCGCGGTGTCGCGAATATCGCCGTAGTGGCGCGCGCCCACAGCCATCAGCCGTTCGCCCACGTTGCCGCCTGCCGACACGCCCATGCGGAGCCCGTCGCGAGGGTTTTGGTGCACAAAAGCCCAATCGGTGCGCCCCAACATGCGGCGTTCAGGCTCGGACATGGCCCGTACATCGCGCGGGCCGTCCGTGCGCGTGTCATAGGTGACGCAGCCCTGATCGGGGGTCAGGTGCCCGGCAAGACAACTCAGGAGTGTTGACTTGCCGGACCCCGATTCCCCAACGATGCCAAGGACTTCGCCCGGAAATAGGTCGAACGCGATATCTTTGCAGCCGATGTTGCGGCCGTACATTTTGGTGAGGTCCTGCACGGACAGAAGCGGGGTCATATCAGACGCCTCCACCCTGCCCTGCGCTGTGGTCGCCTGATCGGTCATGCGACCTCCTCCGGGGTGGTCATGGCCGGGTCCGATGCCCCCTGCAGCCACGCTTCAAGTGTGACGTAGGCCGGTGGCCCGTCGGGTGGCAAGCGCATCGGCTCGCCCAGGATTTTCAAATCGATGGTGCGTCCCGCAAACTGGTATCGGTGGCCCATCGAATGGCTCACCGCGACCCGCTCTCCCGGGCGGGGGTTCAGTGCTGGCTTCGTCGGACCAAGCCCCGCTTTGATGTGATGGGCGATGTCCCATTCGAGAACCTCGCCCGCGTGGCGCGTGGCCACCCAGCAATGGCCATCATCGGTCATCCCGCCGCGTTCTTCGGGGAAGAAGTATCCATAAAAGTAGGCCGCCTCGTAGCCCGCCGCCCGCAGGCTGGCGACAAGGTAGGTGTTGATGTCCACGCAGGAGCCTTCGGTCAGGCCGCACGACAGATAGGGCACGGCATCTTGGCCATCGGTGAAGCGCGCCTTTGGATGGGCGTATTCAAACCGCGCCTCCGCTTCGGCCACCAGCGCTTCTATCCCGGCACGCCCGCCGCCCGCGCGTGCGGCGATGTCGCGGCTGGCCTCGGCCAGGTCGGCTGCCGCACGGGTTTGTGCATTGTCGCGCGGGGCGAAGGCGGCTTCGGGATAAGTCCCCGCTGCAGGGTGGTCGTTGACGCTGTAGCGCAGCGTGACTGTATCGGCCTGAGGCGTGATCAGGGCGGCGGATAGCGCCAACTCGGCCTCCGTCAAGATAGTAGCGATACGCCCGCCCGAAACAGACAAGCCCGTCACCGCGCGGTGGGGTGTTCCAAGGCCCACAGGTGCGAGGATGGGATCGTCGCTAGATGCTTTGATGGTCACACTAAGACTGGTCATATCGCGGTCCAATCGGTTGGGGCTGTGTCGAGGTTTGCCGGTGCCATAAACCAGCACCCGCCACCGGCAGTCTGATCCTCCTCCCGGGTGATTTGGATGCCTTTCAAATGGCAGCGCAACAGGGCGCCGACGGCGCCGTGGCTGATCACCAAGACATCGCCTGGCGCGCGCGGTTCGGTCAGGACTGCGGACACTGCGGCGACGATCCGCGCCTGGACATCAATCGCGCGTTCCCAGCCTTTGAAGCTGACAGTCGGCTCGGCAAAGAATGCGTCAGCGGCGGCTTCGAACTCCGGGCCGGGCAGATAGCCCGTGGCACTTCGGTCGTTTTCCCCCAAATCCGATCGATAGCGGGGTTCCATTCCGATCCGGGGCGCGGTGATCAGGGCTGCATCCACCGCTTTTTGCTCGTCGCTGGCGAAAAGGGCGGTGACATTGGACAACACCGGGTGGTCGGCAAAGGCGGCATGGCGCGCACGGCCTTTGTCATTGAGCGGCCATTTCGGCACGGGCACGTCGGGGTCGATGACCACCTCGGCATGGGTCAGAAAGATCAGCCGCGCCGTCATTCGGCCGCCTCCAGCGCGGGGCCTGTGTGGCCTGCGGCCCGACGGCGCGCGCAATAGTCGGTGTCAGAACAGGCATAGAGCCGCCCGCCCTGATCATCGGTGATGATCTCATCGAGATAGGTGTTTCCAGCCCCACAGAGCCCGCAAGGGTGCGGCGCCCTCGACGGATCAAAGGGGTGGTCGTCAAAATCAAGCGAGACAGCTGTGGTATAAGGCGGCAACGCATAAATACGCTGCTCGCGGCCCGCGCCGAAAAGCTGCAAGGCGGCGGATTCCAGCTTGGGGTTGTCGAATTTCGGAATGGGTGAGGGGTCCATCACGTAGCGGTCTTCGACCTTCACCGGATAGGCATAGGACGTCGCTATATGGCCGTGGCGCGCGATGTCTTCGTAAAGCTTCACATGCATCGCACCATATTCTTCAAGCGCATGCATCTTGCGGGTCTCGGTTTCGCGGGGTTCCAAGAACCGCAAAGGCTCGGGGATGGGCACTTGGTAGACCAGGATCTGGTCTTCGCGCAGGTCTTCTTCGGGAATGCGGTGGCGGGTCTGGATGACATCCGCAGCCTCGGTCGCTGTGGTGGTTTCGACCCCCGCGGTCTTTTCAAAGAACTTGCGGATGGACACGGCGTTGGTGGTGTCGTCCGCCCCTTGGTCGATGACCTTGAGCGTATCGTCCGGCGTCAGCGTGGCGGCGGTGACTTGCACCCCTCCCGTGCCCCAGCCGTAGGGCATGGGCATCTCGCGGCTTGCAAACGGCACCTGGTAGCCCGGGATCGCCACGGCCTTCATCAACGCGCGGCGGATCATCCGTTTGGTCTGTTCGTCGAGATAGGCGAAGTTGTAGTCGCTCATAACAGCCCCCTTGTTTTCAAGGCCTCGGCCAGGGCGTCGGGTCCGGTGAAATGGATCGCATCCATGCCAGCAGCGCGCGCACCCAGACAATTGTGCAGCCCATCGTCGATGAAAACGCAGGTCTCAGGTGCGACGCCCGCGCGGGTGCAGAGAAGTCGATAGATTTCCACGCTGGGTTTGAGCATGCCCACTTGGCCTGAGACGATTGTGGTGCCGAAGACCTCGCCCAGTTCGGGGTGGACTTTCAAACCTTCAGGCCAGGTCTCAAACGACCAATTGGTGATCGCATGGGTCGGCACGCCTTTGTCTTTCAGCGCATATAGCAGGTCCCATGTGCCGGTGATCTTGTCGGGCACGGCGCGGGTGTAGCGGGATACATATTGGGCCAGAAGGGCGGCATCTTCGGGGTCATCGATCAGCTCGGCAGCGGCCCCGAACGTCGCCCCGCCGTCGCAGGCAAAGTTGATCTTGTCAAAGCGCACCCGGTCCATGAAGGCCTGCGCGCCTTTCATGCCCAACTCATCCGACCAGGCCAGGGCGGGCTGCCAATCGACAAGCACCGCGCCGATATCGAAAACGACAACAGATGGGGTCATTCGGCGACCTCCGGCACGCTGTTGGCAACGTTGTCCATCGCCTCTCGCCTCAGTTTGCGGATCAATTCCAGTTCGGACTGGAAGTCGACGTAATGGGGCAGTTTGATATGTTCCAGAAAGCCCGTCGCCTGGATGTTGTCACCGTGATACAGCACGAATTCCGCATCTTGGGCAGGGGCGCCGACGTTGTCTTCTCCAAGCTCCTGCCAGCGCATCGCGCGATCGACCAACGCCATCGAGATCGCCTTCCTTTCGGATTGCCCGAAGACCAGCCCATAGCCGCGCGTGAACTGGGGTGGTTCGGTTTTCGACCCCTGAAACTGGTTGACGGTTTCGCATTCGGTGAGCGTGACCTCGCCGATCTCAATCGAAAAGCCCAACTCGGGGATTTCCATTTCGACGGCCACCGCACCGATGCGCAATTCGCCGACAAAGGCATGGTTCCGGGCGTAGCCCCGCTGCGTCGAATAGGCCAGCCCGAGCGTGAAGCCTTCGTCGGCGCGGGCCAGCGATTGCAGACGCAAGGCGCGGTCGGCAGGCAGTTCCAGCGGCTCGCGGGTCAGGTCCGGGGGCGTTTCGAGTTTCCACAGCTCTTTGATCCGCAAGGCGCTTTCTTCCGCCGATTCCATCCGCTGCCGGGTCAGGTCAGACGGCGTCTCGCCGGTGTCGCGGGCCGGTTCGATCAGGCCTTCGGCGTTCAGAAACTCGGTCACATGGGGCACGGGGACATCCGCGGCGGGCTGCGACTTGGCCTGAGGCACCTCGCCGTCGGCAGCCAATTTGAAGTCGAGCAAACGGTGCGTGTAGTCGAAGGTCGGCCCCAGAATTTGCCCACCAGGCAGGTCTTTATAGGTGGCCGAGATGCGCCGGTCGCAGGCCATATCGCCGGTGTCCACGGGCTGGGAATAGCCGAACCGCGGCAGCGTGGTACGATAGGCGCGGATGAGAAAGATCGCCTCGATCAGATCGCCGCGCGCCTGTTTGATCGCCAAAGCCGCCAGATCGGGGTCATAAAGCGAGCCTTCGGCCATGACGCGGGCAACGGCCAGCGCCATTTGCTCGCGGATTTGCGCCAAGGTGAGTTCGGCCACAGATGGATCGCCCCGGCGTTCCTCGGCCAGCCAATCATGGGCATTCTCAATGGCGTGTTCGCCGCCTTTGGCTGCAACATACATCGCGCTATTCCACCCGTGTTGTGCGCGGCAGGGCCGCGACCCGTGTCCCGGCGGTGAAGATGAAATCCAACCCCAGCGGGAAGGCCCGCGCGTTGGCCTGGAAGGCGGCAACCTCAGGCAGGTTCAACGCGGCGGTGTCCTTGATGCCGGGGCCGGTGAGGCGCACCCCCTTGGCTTCAAGGTCCGGCATTTCGACGATCAGCGTGGCCGAACGGTCGGGGTAGTCCGGCGTGCCCATGGCGAAGCGGTCCAGCGGGTGCAGGTCCTCCCATCCGCCGACCGCAAAGCGACAGCGTTCGGGGCCGGTCAGCGGCGCGCCGGTGTGAAAGGCGATCCAATCGCGGATATCTGCGGTGTCAAAGGCAGCGCCCAGATAGACCGGCGTGTCGGGGTCGCACAGGGTGGCAAGTGCTGTCGCGGCGGCAGGCGACATCGGGGAAGGTGCTGCGGCGCCGTCCAATGTGTTGATTGTGCCGGGGCGCGCCATGGCATCGATTAGCGCACGGAAGGCGAAGGCCGACCCGGTGGCGGGATCGACAAAGCCGCCTTCAAGGGCGAGGGTACCGTTCAATCGTCCTCTCCCCGGGTCATGGTGAAAAACTCGACTTTGGTGGCGGCGGCCTTCTCGGCTCGGGACTTCCGCCGGGCCTGTTCTTCGGCCCGCAGGGGCGCTAGGACGGCCTGTTCGGCGCGCGGCGCGGCATCGGTTTGCATCAAGGCGTCCAGCAGGGCGGCGGCCTGCGCGGCATCCCGGTCGCGGCCCTGGACAAAACCGTGCCCGACCGCACCGCCGTCAAGCTTCAGACTGCAGCGCGTGACCGTCATTTCGCCCAGGTTGAACGCGCCGCCTGTGCCCCCTGCCCGGCCCTGCACCATGACGCTGCCGATCTCGGGCGCGCGCAGCATTTCATACGCCGCCTCAAGCCCGGCGTCGGCAAACAGGGCGGCAGCACGCGCCCCCGAGCGGGCCACAAGACCCATCCGTTCGCGGCGGATTTGCTGGTCAATATCGTCCATCTAGACATATTTCCGATTGACTATACAACTAGACAGATTATGCCTGAGCAGCGCGGTGATGACCACCGCAGAAGCATGAAAGTTAGATGACAGTTCAATGACGATCGCGTCCAAGACCCCCCTGTTTCAGTCCATCGCCCAGACGCTCAGGTCCGACATTGCCGAGGGGGCTTATCCTTCGGGTGCAAAGCTGCCGACCGAAGCGGATTTGGCGGCACGCTTCGGGGTCAACCGGCACACGGTGCGCCACGCGCTGGGCGTACTGTCAGACGAAGGGCTGGTGCAATCGCGCCGCGGCTCGGGCACGCGGGTGGTGGGCCGCCCGATTGACTATGCGCTTGGAAAGCGGGTGCGGTTTCACCAGAACCTGGCCGAGGCAGGCCGTGCGGCTGACAAACGTGTGCTGTCCATGGAAGTGCGCGAGGCCACGGCAGAAGATGCCCGCGTGCTGAAGTTGCCCGAGGGCGCAATGGTCTGCATCAGACGCGGAGTGTCCATGGCCGATGGGGCACCGGTGGCATATGGGGAATCGCGCTTTCCCGAGCATCGGCTGCCCGGGCTGGCGGATGCTTTGCATGGCAGTGTCAGCATCACCGCGTCCCTGCGCATGGTTGGGGTTGAGGATTACACCCGCGCCTCGACCCGTGTGTCGGCAGAACGTGCCACGGCCACAGTGGCGCTGCATCTGGGCCTCAGCGAAGGGGACCCTGTTTTGCACACGTCATCCATCAACGTGGATCCCCAGGGGCATGTTGTCGAGCATGGACAGACCTGGTTTGCTGGCGCACGCGTGGTGCTGACGCTGGATCATTCGGAGTTTGAAACATGAGCGGATTGACCACGACGTCGGGCAGGCCAGTGTCGCGCCTGTGCTTCGGCGCCATGCAGTTTGGCGGCGGTGCAGACAAGGCCGCGTCGCGCGAGATGTACAGCGCCTGCCGCGCGGCGGGCGTGAATTTCTTCGATACCGCCCATGGCTACACTGGCGGGCTGTCAGAGACCTGGTTGGGAGCTTGTGCGGGGCCTGAACGCGACGATGTCATCATCGCAACGAAGGTCGGCTATACCGGTGGTGCGGGGCGTAAAAACATTCTGGCGCAGTTTGACGAAAGCCGCGCACGACTGAAGATGGAAACGCTCGACATCCTTTATATGCACCGGTTTGACCCGGACACGCCGCTGGAAGAAACCTTTGGAACTTTGGCCGAGCTGCGTGCGGCGGGCGCGATCCGCTACATAGGTGTGTCGAATTACGCCGCCTGGCAGGTGATGAAGGCGCAAAGCGTCGCGGCTGCGATGGGGACGCGTATCGATATCATCCAACCGATGTATTCATTGGTCAAACGCCAGGCCGAGGTCGAACTGCTGCCGATGGCGGCTTCCGAAAACATTGCCGTGGCCAGCTATTCGCCCCTGGGCGCGGGGTTGCTTACGGGCAAAGACGCAAACTCAGGCGATGGACGGCTGGCGACGGATGCCCGCTATGCGGCGCGCTACGGTGAGGCCTGGATGCATCAAGCGGGTGCAGCACTGACCGCTCTTGCGAAAAAAATGGGATGCCATCCCGCGACGCTGGCCGTGGCCTGGGCTGCGCGCCACCCAGCTGTGACCGCACCGATTATCAGCGCCCGCAACACCGACCAGCTTGCGCCTTCGTTGGCTGCAATGTCGACCAAGCTGAGCGATGCCGATTACGCAGCGCTATCGGCGCTGTCGCACACACCGCCACCGGCCACCGACCGGCTGGAAGAGGCTTAGGAGCGGCCTTCTTCGGGTGCCAGATCTTCCCAATGGGCCCCCATCGCCACAATGCAGGCGGTGCCGTTCGAATAGCTTTGCACAAGCGTCCAATCGCCTGAACGCGGCTCGATCCAGACCTCAAGCACCGTTTCTGGATCGCGCAGACCCATTGCGCGGCGTTCGGCCCCGATTGTTTCGGTCATCATCTGCGTCATGCGCAGATGATCGTCGCAATGGGTGTCAGCCATTCTGGCGCCTGCCAGGGCCGGCACACCTATCAGCGTTAGGGTGAGAAAGTGTTTCATCATATCGCTTGTATATACAAAAGAGATGCAAATGTAACGCTTATATGACGGCTATTTTATGGCCGTGACCAATTTATCAGCATGATTTTGCGCGCTGACTTCCGCAATTAATGCACCCATTAGAGACGCTTATACGGCTCTGCATTGTCACATATTCGATTCAAAACTGTCGTGAAGCTGTGGTCAAAACGTCAAACAACCTTCGGACAGAGCCCCTAGACGAGGGGTCGTTCTGCCGGGGGATGCAATGCTCGAGATACGAGAGCTTACCAAGACATTTGGTGAGAATACGGCTGTGGATGCTGCGAATATTGTAGTCAGTCAGCCGACGATGATCGGGATTATTGGCCGTTCTGGCGCTGGTAAATCGACCCTGCTGCGGATGGTCAATCGTCTGAGTGATGCGACCGAGGGAACAATCACCTTCGAGGGCGAAGAGATCACAACGCTGCGCGGGGCCGCCAAGCGCAACTGGCAATCGCGCTGCGCGATGATTTTCCAGCAGTTCAACCTGGTGCCGCGTTTGGACGTGGTGTCAAACGTGCTGCACGGGACGCTGAACCGGCGATCCACCCTGGCGACGATGTTCAGCCTGTATCCTCAGGCCGACATTCACAAGGCCATCGATATTCTTGAGCGCCTTGGGATTGCCGAACAGGCGCCCAAACGCGCCGAAGCGCTGTCGGGCGGTCAACAGCAACGGGTCGCTATTGCGCGCGCGCTGATGCAGGACCCTGCGATTATTCTGGCAGATGAACCCATCGCCAGCCTTGATCCGATGAACGCCCAAGTCGTTATGCAATCGTTGCGCGACATCCACGAAGAAGACGGCCGGATGGTGATCGCGAACCTGCACACGCTGGACACCGCGCGGCGCTATTGCGACCGGGTGATCGGTATGCGCGCCGGTAAAATCGTCTTTGATGGCCCGCCGAGCGAGCTGACCACGGATGCGGCCCGCGAGATCTACGGCGCAGGTGCCGATTTTTCCGAAGCCGCAACCTCCACCGAAATCGAAACACTGGACCGGCCGGCACTGTCGGCCTGAGCCAGTTGAACCCCGCCCCTGCATAGGGGCACTTACACTTGGGAGACACTCCATGAAAAAGACCCTTGCTTTGGCGCTTGCCGCCACCACCGCGCTGAGCACCGGCGCTTTTGCCGACGGCCACGCCATCGAAGAATTCCGCATCGGCCTTCTGGGCGGTGAGAACGCACAAGACCGCATCAACAGCTACCAGTGCCTGGCTGACTATGCATCCGAAGCCCTTGGCGTGCCGGTGAAAATCTTCACCCCAGCCGACTATAACGGCGTGATCCAGGGCCTTCTGGGCGGATCGCTCGACATGTCATGGCTGGGCGCGTCGTCCTATGCGGCGACCTACCTGCAGGACCCCGAAGCGGTTGAGCCTGTGCTGGTGAAAGTGAACCTCGATGGTTCGATCGGCTACCATTCGATCGGGTTTGCCCGCAAAGACAGCGGCGTCACCTCGCTTGATGACATGGAAGGCCGCGTCTTCGGCTTTGGCGACCCCAACTCAACATCCGGCTATCTGATCCCATCGATCGAGATCCCTCAGTACAAAGAGGGCATCACAATGGAATCGGGCGAATACTTCGGTGAAGTGAAGTTCACCGGTGGCCACGAGCAGACCATCGTTGCGGTCAACAACGGCGACATCGACGGCGGCGTGACCTGGGCCGACGGCCAGGGCAACTGGGAAGACGGCTACAATTCGGGCGCACTGCGCAAGGCCGTGGACGCAGGCCTGATCGACATGAACGATCTGGTGCAGATCTGGAAATCCGACGTGATCCCGGAAGGCCCTGTTGTTCTGCGCAAGGCGCTGCCTGACGACGTGAAAGCCATCATGACAGACCTCGTCGACAACCTGTACGAGACTGATGTTGAGTGCACTTACTCGGTGTTTGCTGGCGAAAACCTGGGCGCACGCCCTGTGACCCACGAGACCTACATCTCGGTCATCGAAGCCCGCAAAGCCAAGATCGGCGGCTAAGCCAAACTGTTAGCAACAGCCCCCCGTCGCGGGGGGCTGTTGTGCTTTTCGGGGGCAGGACATGACAGACGCAAGTTTAGGCGCAAACAGCGCGCTGCCTCCGCTTGAGGCGATCAAGTCGAGCTATATGCGCGAGGTTCAGCGCAAGCGGCTTTATTCTGGTCTTACGCTTTTGATTTTCGTGTTGCTGATGGTGTCGGGCTTTATGGTCGCCGATGCCCGTAACGCTGGCGGGTTCTGGCAAGGCGTGCATCAGGTGGGCGACTACCCCGGTGCGGTGCTGTCGGAAGCCTGGGAAAAGATGGCCGATCTGCCCGGGCTGATGGTCAAGTACTTCCCCGCCCTGATCGAGACCATAAACATCGCCGCCGTGTCGACCATTGTCGGCGCGTTTGGCGGGCTGATCCTGTCGCTTTTGGGCACACGCGGGCTGGCGCGCTGGCCGCGGCTGATCCCGCTGTTTCGCCGGATCTCCGACATCATGCGTGCCGTCCCCGAAATCGTGATCGCGCTGATGCTGATCTTCGTTCTGGGCGGCGGGCCGGTGCCTGCAATGATCGCGATTGCCATTCACACCGCAGGCGCGCTGGCCAAAATGTTTTCCGAAGTGGCTGAAAACGCGGATCTGAAACCCATCGAAGGGCTGGCCTCAACCGGGGCGACATGGTCGCAAAAGATGCTGCTGGCGGTGATGCCGCAGGTGGCACCCAACTACATCAGCTACGGGCTTTTGCGGTTTGAGATCAACATTCGCGCCTCGGCCATCTTGGGCTTCGTGGGCGCGGGCGGTCTTGGCTATGAGCTGCGCAATGCCATGGCCTGGGGGCCGGGCCGTTTTGATGAGGCGGCCGCCATCTTCATCCTGCTCTTTGGCACCATCGTCTTCTTCGATCAGATGTCGAGCCGCTTCCGCAACCGGTTGAGCGAAGGAGCCCACGCATGAGCACCGCCGATCTGACGTTTGCAAAAGAAAACGCCGACGCGCTGTTTCGCAAAAAACGCCTGGTGAGCTTTGCCTTCCCGGCCGTGATCTTTGCCTATTTCGTCTATATCTTCTTTGCCTTCGACATCCCCGGGCTGGCTCAGCGCGCCAACTGGGACAATGCCGTCACGCTGGCGGCTGACAGTTGGTCGCACAAGGTTCATGTGACGCGGTCCAACCGCACCGGTGCGGTGGATTTCGCCATCGAAGGCGAGCGCAAGGGCCGCTACGAAAACGGCACGCACCCTGATTGGGTCACCCTGTCTGGCGCTGACGGAGAGATCGTCACCATCGATCTGGGGGCCGATCATATCGTGCGCTATCTGCCTGAAAACCGGACCGAGATTGACGTGCCGGGCTATGGCCTGATCGAAGTGCAGGCCGAAGGCCGGACCTTGACAAGCAACCTGTCCGGGGACTTGCCCGACTGGATTTCAGCGTCGGACCGGCGGATCGGCATCACCACGCCCGAGGGCCGCATCACCTTGACGGGGGCCAAATCGGAAGTGTTCAACTACTTCCCCGGCTGGGAGCTGTTCTGGTTCACGCTTGATAGCCCCTATTATGGCGCGAGCCTGAGCCAGATTGTCTTCGGGCCGCAGTTGGACCCCACGCGCGGAAACATCGCCGGGGCCCTGTCGGACTTTTGGAACAACGGCATGTGGCGCCATAAGGACGTGGCCTGGGCCATTGGCGAGACCATCCTGATGGCGTTTCTGGGCACGATGGGGGCGGCGATCATCGCGCTGCCGCTGGCCTTTTTGGCGGCCAAAAAGTTCACGCCGGTGATGCTGCTCAGGGCGGCGACCCGGCGCCTGTTTGACTTCGTGCGCGGCGTGGACGCACTGATCTGGACGGTGGTTCTGGCGCGCGCTTTTGGGCCCGGGCCGCTGACCGGTGCGCTGGCCATCCTGATCACCGACACCGGCACCTTCGGCAAGATCTTCTCTGAAGCGCTGGAAAACGTCGATGACAAACAGATCGAGGGCGTGTCGTCCACCGGCGCCAAGCCCTTGCAGCGTTACCGGTTTGGGGTAATCCCCCAGGTGGTGCCGGTCTTGCTGGCACAGATCTTGTACTTTCTGGAATCCAATACCCGGTCGGCCACGATCATTGGTGCCATCACCGGCGGCGGCATCGGCTTGATGTTGACCCAGGCCATTCAGACCCAGAAGGACTGGGAGGAGGTGGCCTATTACATCGTTCTGGTGATCTTGATGGTGATGTTCATGGACTGGTTTTCGGGCTGGTTGCGCGGGCGGTTGATCGGCAAGAAGGACTGATGGCGACGATCCTTGTGACGGGGGCGGGGCGCGGGATTGGCGCTGCCTTGATGACGGCGGGCGATGCGGCCGGCCACCAGATGATCGCCACCACGCGCGACGGCGCGGGCGGCACGATCGCCCTGCCCCTGGATGACCCCGGCGCGATAGCGCAAGCCCTGCGCGATGCCCCGCCGGTGGACATTCTGGTCAACAACGCAGGTGTGATCGGCCCCGCGCGCCAAGACCCGCTGGACATGGACTGGGCCGGGTTCGCCCATGCGTTCGCGATCAACACCCTTGCCCCTTTGGCCGTCACCCAGGCGCTGTTGCCGCGCCTGCGCGAAAGTGTGGCCCCGAAGGTGCTGACGATCTCCAGCCAGATGGCTTGGATGGGCTACCGAAAAGCCGACCGCATCGCCTACCGCGCCTCCAAGGCCGCCGTGAACAAGGTGATGCAGGGGCTGGCCACGCGGCTGGAACCCGAAGGGATTGCCGTGGCACTGGTCGATCCGGGCTGGGTGCGCACCGACATGGGCGGGTCAGAGGCGGATGAGGATCCGGCTGAGGTCGCTGCGGGCATTCTGGCGATTGCTGAGCGTTTGACGGTGGCCGATACGGGCAGGTTTTTCCGGTTTACCGGCGAGGAGCGGGATTTCTGATGGCACGACTTTCGGCAGAGACACCCTTCATTCACGATGGCTGCCAGATTACCGAATGCGACTTCGGCGCCTTCGTCGAAATCGGCCAGGGCAGCCGCGTGGCGCATTCTGTTTTCGGCGATTATTCCTATTGCGACCGCTATGCCGACATTGCCAATGCGCGCATCGGAAAGTTTTCCAACATCGCCGCCTTCAGCCGGATCGGGGCTACGGATCATCCGCTGCACACGGCGGCCTGCCATCATTTCCTCTATCGATCAGACGATTACTGGGATGATGCGGCCCGCGACCCGGATTTCTTCGCCCATCGCCAATCGCGACTTGCCTACATCGGCCATGACACCTGGATCGGGGCGGGTGCGATGATAAAGCCCGAGGTGACCTTGGGCGACGGGGCCGTGGTCGCAGCAGGGGCTGTGGTGACAAAGGATGTCGCGCCCTACACGATTGTGGCGGGCACCCCGGCCAAAGTGCTGCGACTGCGCCAACCCCAAGAGATTGCAGACCGGTTGATCGCGCTGGCCTGGTGGGATTGGTCGCATGACACCCTGCGCGACAGGCTGGACGACTTCCGCAGGTTGCCGGCCCTTGCGTTTTTGGAAAAATACGAAGGCCAAGGGGCGATCATGGGCTAAACCGTCTGTGCGCAGGGTCATAGCCCGCCGCAAGCCAAGCGGGCCAATGATCGTGCTGGCCCATTTGATGCGCATGGCAGCGACCGACGCGCGGACCGCTCGAGTGTTCAGGTCACGGGCGGGCGCGCTTGCGAACGTGCATTGAACTGTTGGCGTGAACTCGGTGATATGGCGCATCATGACCCGCCCCCGCCTCGACAATCAGACGGCACGCCGCCTCTTTCTCGACCGGCACTTGTTGCTGCGTCCGGGCACCGGGCCGGGCCGGAGGAGCGACCTCGACCAGGTGGTCAATGGTTTGGGTTTTGTTCAGGTCGACAGCGTGAACACGCTTGCCCGGGCGCATGATCTTATCTTGTGGTCGCGCCGCGGTCAGTACCGCCCCAAATCGCTTGAACACCTCGTCGCGCGCGACCGCACGGCGTTTGAACATTGGACGCATGATGCCGCCGTCATCCCAATGGCCTTTTACCCGATGTGGCGGCTCAAGTTTGAACGTGACAAGGCGCGAATGGAAGGGCGCTGGTCGCGCGATCGCCGGACCGGCTGGCAGGCCGAGATCAGCGCGGTCGAACGCCATATTGCCGACCGCGGCCCGACCTCATCGCGCGATGTCGGCGGTGATGAACAAAAATCGTCTTCGGGATGGTGGGACTGGCACCCTTCAAAGACCGCCCTTGAGTATCTTTGGCGATCGGGCCAACTGGCGATCTGTCACCGAAAAGGATTTCGCAAGTTCTACGACCTGAGTGAACGGGTCATCCCGCCCGAATACCTTAACACCCGCATGGCCACAGACGCGATTATCGACTGGGCCATGGACGCAGCGCTTGAGCGTTTGGGCTTCGCCACAAGCGGAGAGTTGGCGGCCTTTTTCGAGATCGTCACCAAAAACGAAGCGAAAGCCTGGTGCGACGACGCGGTACGTTCGGGCCGCCTTGTGGAGACCGATATCGAGTTGGCTAATGGCACGTTGCGACGCAGCTACATGACAAAGGCCGCGCTGGCCGATGCTGAAGCCCTGCCCGAGCCATCCGCGCGCATACGTCTTTTGTCCCCGTTTGACCCAGCATTGCGCGACCGGGCCAGGGCCGAGCGATTGTTCGGATTTCACTACCGGATCGAGATTTTCGTCCCCGAAGCAAAGCGCCGCTACGGCTACTATGTGTTTCCCGTTTTGCAAGGCTGCCGCATGATCGGACGGCTCGACGCAAAGCGGCGCGACAACAGGCTTGTGGTGCGGGCCTTCTGGCCGGACCCTGGCGTGCGGATGGGTAAAGGGCGGGTGGCCGGCCTGATGGCGGAACTGACGCGTGCCAAGGCCATCGCAGGGGTGGACGACATCGAGATGTCCCCGGGCTGGCTGCGCACCTAGCTTACGCGGGCTCGGCGACCGCCGCGCTTCGGGCCCGAAACCCGAAAAAGACATCGTAAAGCAAAGGGGCCGCCAAAAGCGTCAGGATTGATGCAAAGGCCAATCCTCCCATGATCGTCACCGCCATGGAGACGAAGAACGCATCGCCCAGAAGCGGGATCATCCCAAGGATCGTGGTTGCCGCCGCCAGAAGGACAGGCCGCAGGCGCGAGGTTGACGCCGCCACAATCGCCTCTCTCAAGGGGCCGCCTTCCGCCTTGACGAGGTCAATCTCTTCCACCAGCACAATCCCGTTCTTGATCAGCATCCCCGACAGGCTGAGAAGCCCCAGAAGGGCCGTGAAGGTGAACGGAAGCCCCGTACCCAAAAGCCCGAGCACAACACCGTTGACCGACATCGGCACCAAAAGCCAGATGATCAGCGGCTGGCGCAGAGCATTGAACAAAAGCACCGAGATCAGCACCATGATCAAGATGGTGACAGGAAGCTGCGCGCCAAGGCTGGCGTTGGCGTTGGCTGAGTTTTCGAACTCGCCTCCCCATTGCATCCTGTACCCTGCCGGAAGCGCGATCGCCTCAACCGCGGCGCGCACCTGAGAATGGACTTCGGCGGCGGTGCGTTCAGGTGGAATGGACGCCCCCACCGTGATGGTCGGCAACCGGTCGCGTCGCTTCAGCAGCGTGTTCTCGACCCCGAACTCAAAGCCATCGACAACCTGTTCAAGCTGCAAAAGGGTCTGACCGTCCTGGGCGACGATCACCTGATCGAGAATGCCGATATCGGAAGTTGGCGCCTGTCGCAGGATGATGGGCAGCGACCGGTCGCCATCGCGGAACGACCCGGTGCGCTCGCCGTCGGTGGCAAAGCGCATCAGTTGCGCCACGTCATCGCGCGACACCCCCGCGGCCTGCGCGCGGTCGGTGTTGTAGACCGGTTTCAGGACAAGCTCTTGCTCGCGCCAATCGATCCTGGGGTTCAAGATATCGGGCGAGGCATCTGCCAGAGCCGCAATGGCCAGATCCGACAGGTCGCGCAGAACCTCCGGATCGCTGCCCGAAAACCGCACCTCGATCGGGCTGCCGCCACCGGGGCCAAAGACCATGCGCTCGGTGCGAAATTCGCCTTGTGGAATAGTTTCAGCTGCAAAGGCTTCAAGATCAGCCTGAAGAGCCGGGATTGCATCCAGCGTCGGGGTCCGGACAATCAGATGCCCATAGGCCGGGTTGGGTGGCTCGGCGCCATAGGTCAGCAAAAAGCGTGTCGCACCTTCGCCGGTGAAACTGGCCACGGACGCCACGTCTTCACGGTCCTGCAAAAACGCCTCAAGCAGGGCCATCTTTTCAGCCGTCTCGGCAATCGGGGTGCCTTGGCGGAATGTCAGATGGGTCAGAAAGAGTGGCGTGTTGGAATTGGGAAAGAACTGCTGGCGGACCTGCCCAAAGCCCACATAGCAGGCCGCCGTCACCGCAATCAGCAACACAAGCACAAGCCAGCGGACCCGGAGCGCACCGCGCAACAGCCCGGCATAGGCGCGGAAGATAAGACCGCCATAGGCGTCGTCATCACCCGCATTGCCTTGCTTGAAGATGTAGTGACCCAGAAGCGGGGTCACCGTGATAGCCAGAACCCAGGATAACAACAAGGAGATGCCGATCACCGCAAAAAGCGAGAACATGAACTCGCCGGTGGAATCGGGACTGAGGCCAATACCCGCAAACGCCATGATCCCGATAACGGTCGCCCCCAAGAGCGGGATCTGAGTTTTGCCGGCAGCCTCAGCGGCGGCTTCGCGGGATGTCTTGCCGCGCCGCATGGAGATCTGCATCCCTTCGGCGACGACGATGGCATTGTCGACCAGCATCCCCATCGCAATGATCAGGGCGCCAAGGGAAATCCGCTCCATCTCGATGGAAAACAGCGCCATGAACAAAAGCGTGCCAACCACCGTCAACAAAAGCGTCGTCCCCACAACCACTGCCGCCCGGGGGCCCATGAAGACCCCAAGAACCAACACGACGATGCCCACTGACATCGCAAGGTTGATCAGAAAACCGGTCGACGATTCGTCGACGACAACGTGTTGCTGGTAGATCGGATGCAGATCGATCCCGTAAGGGATTTCAGGCTGAAGCTCGGCCAGCCTTGCATCGATCCGTTTGCCGATCTCGACGATGTTTTGATCGCTGATGCCCGCGACCCCTAAAGTAAACGCATCCTCGCCGTTGAACCGGATGATCAGATCGGGGTTATCCACCCTGCCCCGGCTGACCTGGGCGATGTCGATCAGGTTGATCGTTTCGCCCCCGACCCCGATGGTCAGCGACGCGATCTCGTTCACCGTGCCCGACCCTTCGGGCGTTTCGATACGGGTTCGTGTGCCCTGGCCTGCATCAACCGACCCTGCCGAAGCGACAGAATTGGCATCCGCAATCGCTTGCACAATGGTCTGGGGATTGACGCCGATATTGGCCGCCAGCGCCAAGTCAGGTTCGACGAATACCGCCTCTTCCGGCAAGCCGGCCACAGCCACATCGGCGACACCTTCGACCGCCAGAAGCTCGCGCCGTAGAAACGTTGCCAGGTCGTAGACCTCGCCGTCCGACAAGCCGGGCGTGGTGACTGCAAAAAAGATGCCATAGACGTCACCAAACCCGTCGTCGACGAAGGGTGTCGTTGCTCCGCTTGGCAAATCGCCCTGAACATTGGTGATCCGCTCGCGAAGTTCGGTCCAGATCCGGGGCAGATCACTGCCGGGCACCGTGTCTTCGACCAGCACGTCAATGCGCGACACGCCGGGCCGATTGCTTGAATCCACCCGGTCGACTTCAGCCATGCGCTGGATTGCAGCCTCAAGCGGCTCTGACACTTCAACCGCGACTTGCTCGGCTGAGGCGCCGGGATATTGGGTGACCACGACGGCTTGCTTGATCGTGAAGGCAGGGTCTTCCAACCGGCCAAGCGACGAAAACCCCCAGATGCCGCCGAAAAGACAGATCAAGATCAGCAGCCAGGTGAAGATCGGGCGGTCGATGGACCCGCGCGCAATCGACAGGGGCGTTCCAGCCACGCTCAGTACCCTTCGAACCGGCGTACGGTTTGGCCGTCGCTGAGCGCGTCAGCCCCGGTGCGGACAATCTCATCGCCGGCGGCCAGCCCGTCGACGACTTCGACCAGACCGTCGCGATTGGCCGAAACCGTGACGGCAACCTCTACGACCGTGCCGGTGGTCCCCTCACCCGGTAGAAAGCGCATCACGCTTGTTGATCCATCGTTGTTCAGCACAAGGGCCGTGGGCGGGACAAGAATTGCAGGTGTGTCTTGACGTATTGTCGCCAGTACAGTCACGGAACTGCCCGGCAGAACGTTAAGGGGCTGGGCGCCCGACAGGGCCAAGGTCGCCCGGAAGCTCTGCCCAACGCTGGAGGCTTCGGCGTTAAACTCGCGAACCTCCAGCGGGTAGGTGTTATCGCTTGCGGGAAACCGCGCTTCAAGGCGGATATCAGCGTCGTCGCCGGCTTGCTGGAACAGCACTTCGGGCACGTCAATCTCGACACGAAGTTCGGACATATCGTGCAGGCGCACCACCGGGGTTCCCTGTCCAATCGTTGTGAAGTTGGCGACGTTCCGGCTCGCAACAAGGGCGGTAAATGGCGCCGTCAGGGTTGCATTTTCCAGCGCGACTTCCGCGTTGCGAAGGTCCACCTGTGCCAGTCCGACCTGCGTTTCGGCATCGTCGCGCTGGGCGCGGCTGACCGTGGCACCAAGCTGATCCAACCGCTCAAAATTGCGTTCGGCTTGTTCAAGCTGAAGCCGGGCCTGGCGCAACTGCAGCTCAAACGGTTCAAGGTCGAGCTTCGCGACCAGGCCGCCTTTCGGTATCACCTCGCCTTCCTGGGCAGGCAACTCAACGATCTGCCCGCCAACCTGAAACGCCAAATCGACTGTCTGACGCGCCACAATGGTGCCGAAAAACTGCCGGGTCACACCGTCGCTTCCCGTTTGGACATCCGTGATGATCGCGACCCTTGGCGGCAGGTCATCGGCCTGACTTCCAACCGACGACACCGCAAAGATCACAAGACCTGTGACCAGGCTTCTTCCAAGCGTCAGCATGAAACTTTCCCCGAGCTTCGAATCGCCTGAACGATGCGCCAAAACGATCTCAATTGAAATGCCTTTGGCGCTGGGAACGCAGGTTGCAAGAGCGGTCCGGGCAGCGCTTTGATCCCTTCGGCAGTTGCGCGTCCATAGCAATCCACGTGCGAGGTCGTCTCAAAATTTTTGCAACCGGTTGCAAAAACTTTGTGCATCGCTAACATTCGCCTTGCACTAAAAACATTCCCGGCTTTAATCGGGATCGGTTCAATTTAGGGAGGAACCCCATGAAGAAGACAATCTTTGCCGCGCTCGCCGCGGCAACGGCTATTGCTGCGCCTGCTTTTGCTGACGGCCATGGCGAACGTTATGTCATGATCACACATACACAAGGCACAGACCCGTTCTGGCCGGTTGTGGAAAAAGGTGGTCGTGACGCGGCTGAAGCCATCGGTGCGACGCTGGAATACAACTTCGACGTCTCCGGTGACATGGCTGCAATGGCGGCACTGATCGAAGCGGCGGCGGCATCGAACCCCGACGGCATCATCGTGTCGCTGCCCGACGCGGCAGCCCTCGGGCCTGCGATCCAGTCGGCTGTTGCAGACGGCATTCCGGTTGTGACCATGAACTCGGGCCTGGAAAGCTCGGCAGAACTGGGCGCGCTGATGCATGTTGGCCAGCCTGAGCGTGACGCCGGTGAAGCTGCCGGTACACGCGCTGCAGCCGAAGGCGTGACCAACGGTCTTTGCCTGAACCAGGAAGCGTTCAACACAGCCCTCGTTGACCGTTGCGAAGGCTATTTCTCGGGCCTTGGTGGCGATCTCAACATGATCGACGTGTCGAATGACCCCGCACAGATCGAAACCCGGACCGCAGCGGCGCTGCAGGCCGACCCGTCGATTGACGGTGTGCTGGCTGTTGGCCCGCATGTGTGTGAAGCCGCCGTCAAAGCTGTTGAAGCTGTTGGCGCGGATGTCCACCTGGCCTGTTTCGACCTTTCGCCTGGCGTGATGGACATGATCGAAAACGGTCAGGCCGCCTTCACCATCGACCAGCAGCAGCGTCTGCAGGGCTATATGCCGGTCATCGTTCTGCACCTTTACAACAACCACGCAGGTCTTCTGCCGGGCAACAACATCGCTTCGGGCCCAGGCTTCGTGGACAAGTCGAATGCGGCGGCTGTGAAGGAACTGGCGGGCATCGACCGCTAAGGTCGCCCGATCAGCGCAAACACATAAAGCAGGCGGGGTCATGGCCCCGCCTGTTTCACTCATAAAGCTTCAAAGAATCTTAGGGGAGGGGACATGGCTGGCAGCAGCGAAGCCGACAGACTACAGCGGGAAACGCGTTTTCAACGCCTGATCCGGCGGCCCGAAAGTGGCGCCTTCATCGTGATGGTGGTGATTATTGTCGCGCTGTTTTTTGCATCCGAAGGCAAGGCCTTCAATGCGCTTGGTCTGAAAAACAACATCAAGATCATCGCCCAGTACGGCATCATCGCCGTCGGCGCGGCTATGCTGATGATCGCGGGCGAGTTTGATTTGTCGATCGGGTCGATGATCGGCTTTGCAGGCATGTCGATGGCCTTGATGCTGAAATGGGGCCTGCCCTTTGGATTGGGCGATGCCACACCCTTCACGGCCTTTGCCCTTACGCTGGTGATGACCCTGGCCATGGGCTGGTTCATCGGCACCATCGTGGTCCGATCAGGCCTATCGAGCTTTATCGTCACACTGGGCTTCCTGTTCTTCCTGCGCGGCGTGACCGAAGTCGCCTTTCGCCTGATCAACCAGTCGACCCAGGTGTCCGGCCTGCCCGACTACAAAGAGGAAAGCTGGTTTGCCAATATCCTCGGCGGGGAGGTCTTCGGCTGGTTCTACAGCGCGTGGTTCGCCATCGGCCAATGGGCCATCGACGGTGTTGAGTTCGCCACGCGTCTGACCATCGACGACATCAACTACCTGGCAGCGCTCAACATCAACCGACGCATGGAACAATGGGTCGATGGGTTTGACGCTCGGTTTTTGTGGTTCATCGTGATCTCGGTCGTGGCCTGGTACATTCTAAGCCGGACGCAGCTGGGCAACTGGATTTATGCCACTGGCGACAACAAGGAAGCCGCGCGCGCCAACGGGGTGCCGACCAACGCCGTGAAAATCGGCCTGTTCATGTTCACCGCCTTCTGCGCGACCATGTTTGCCGCCTGCCAGGTCTTTGACACCAACACATCGGACGCCGCCAAAGGCAACCTGATGGAGCTTTTCGCCATCGCCATCGCAGTTGTGGGCGGCACGCTGATGACCGGCGGCTTCGGCACGGTTTTGGGCGTGGTCTTCGGGTCGATCACGGTGGGGCTTGTGGCCAATGCCGTGTTCTTCATCCCGGCGATTGATGGGGCCTGGTTCCGCGTGTTCCTGGGCGGCATTCTTCTATTGGCGGTCTTTGCCAACGAACGCATCCGCAAGCGTATCACGGGGGGGATTTAAGCCATGGCAGAGCCATATCTTCGCGTCGAAAAACTCGTCAAACGCTTCGGGCCTTTCACTGCGCTCGGCGGCGTCGATCTGGAGGTTTACCCCGGCGAGGTCCACGCCCTTCTGGGCGATAACGGGGCTGGCAAATCGACCCTGATCAAGACGCTCGCAGGTGTACACCAGCCCACCGAAGGGCAGATCTTTATCGAAGGCAAGCCCGCCAACTTCAGATCGCCCCGCGACGCGTCGAATGCCGGGATCGGGACGGTCTATCAGGATCTTGCCCTCAACCAGTTGATGAGCGTGACGCGCAACTTCTTCATGGGCCGTGAGTTGAAAGGCCCGCTTGGGGGCCTGCGCATGGAGGAGATGAACCAGATCGCCCATGACGAGATGCTGAAGATCGGGATCGACTTTTCGGATCCGACGCAAGCCGTGGGCACCATGTCGGGCGGGCAACGCCAGACCCTGGCCATTGCACGCGCGATCTACTTCGGTGCGAAGGTTCTGATCCTTGATGAACCCACCTCAGCGCTGGGTCAAAAACAGCAGATGGGCGTGCTGAAAACGATCAAGAAGGTCCGCGCGCGCGGCGATATCGCGATCATCTTCATAACCCACAACGAAATCCACTCGCGCCTTGTTGGCGACCGCTTCACCTTCCTCGCACTCGGTCAGGTGATCGGCGCAGGCAAATCGGAAGAGATTTCGGACACCGAGATGCGCCGCCTGATGTCTGGCGGGGCGGAAATGGGCGATCTCAAACAGGAACTGGCCGACATCGGCTGATCGATGTCCCGGGCCGGCCACCGGCCCGGGCGCAACCCGCATGGGGCTCGCATGAAATTCTCTAAACATCCCAGCCTTCAGGGCAAGATCGTGTTGATGACCGGCGGCGCGGGCGGCATCGGGGCGGAAATCGTGAAAGGGTTTGCGGCTGAGGGGGCCAAGGTCGGGTTCATTGACCTTGACGCGGACGGCAGTGCGAAAATGGCGGCCGAGACCGACGGCCAGGTTGATTTTGAGGTCTGTGACCTTCGCGATATCGATGCATTGAAGGTCGCGATTGACGCCTTGCGCGGACGCCTTGGCGGGGTCGACATCCTTGTGAACAATGCCGCGCGCGATGACCGGCACGACTGGAAAGACGTCACGGCAGACTATTGGGATGAACGCATGGCCACCAATCTGCGCCACATGTTTTTCGCCATTCAGGCCACCGCGCCCGACATGATCGCCGCCGGTGGCGGGTCGATTGTGAACATCGGCTCGAATTCCTGGTGGGAAGCCGGGGGCGGGTTTCCGGCCTATGCGACTGCGAAAGCGGCCGTTCACGGGCTGACGCGGACAATGGCGCGCGATCTGGGCCAGCACCGCATCCGGGTGAACACGGTCGTGCCCGGCTGGATCATGACCGACCGCCAGAAACAGCTTTGGGCCACCCCCGAAGCGCTGGAAAACCACCGCGCGCGCCAATGCCTGCCGGACCTGATCGACCCCGTCTATGTGGCACGCATGGTGCTGTTTTTAGCCTCTGATGACGCCGCGATGTGCACAGCCAACAACTATATGGTTGAGGCCGGTTCGATATAAATTGAACGTCGTTCACTTGTAATTGCAGCCCTGCCTTGCCTACCTGTATGGTGACAAGACGGGTGCGGGTGGACATGTGATGGGACGTGGTTTTTGAAAGTCAGGGTTTTGGGAACAGGGCGCGCATTGCCGGCCCGCTGCGTTTCGTCCGCCGAGTTGGACCGCGATCTTGGCACCGGTGGTCTGGTGGCTTCAACCGGCGTCGCAACCCGCTACGTCTGCGAGACCGAAAGCCAGGTCGATCTGGCTGTCGCGGCGGCCTGCGCGGCTTTGCAAGACGCCGATATGGCAGCGGGCGACATTGATCTGATCATTTCAGGAGCTTCAGTCGCCTATCAGCCCATCCCGGCCATGGCCCCCTTGATCATGGACCGTCTGGCGCTGGCGGATGGCACCGCGGCCGCCTTCGACGTCAACAGCACCTGTCTGGGATTTGTCACCGCATTTGAAACCGCCGCGCGGATGATCGCAGCAGGTGACGCAGCCGCGGCCATTGTGGTTTCAAGCGAAGTGGCCTCGCGCGCGCTCCCCTGGACCAACCAGCCTGAGGTCGCGGCACTTTTTGGCGATGGTGCTGCCGCGGCGGTCTTGCGCCCTGCAGGTGATGGGGCGGTCAAAGCGGTCCACATGCGCAGCTACCCTTCGGCCTATAGCGCTTGCGGCATCGGCGCGGGGGGCACCCGCTTTGATTTCCACAACGATCCGTCGGCGTTTTCTGCCCACGCGCAATTTGCCATGAACGGCAAGGAATTGTTCCGCCTGACCACGCAGCACTTCGATGGATTTGTCCGCGACATATTGGCCAAAGCCGGATGGACCCACGACGACGTCGACTGGGTCGTGCCCCATCAGGCCAGTCCAGGCGCGCTTGATCATCTTGTGCGGCAAACCGGGTTTTCGCCCGACCGCGTGGTGCGCATCGTGTCCGAGTTTGGCAACCAGATCGCCGCCTCCATCCCGTTTGCCTTCGACATCGCGCGCCGCGACGGGCGGATCACACCGGGCGACAAGGTGCTGCTGTTGGGGACTTCGGCCGGGGTGTCGTTCGGCGGCGCGGCCTTGGTGATATAAGATGACCAAGCGCGTTCTTGTCACCGGGGCCACCGGGTTTCTAGGCGGCGCGGTTTTGCGCCGGTTGGGCGCGCTGGGCATTGGACAGGGGCGCGATCCGGCGCGACTGGCAGCTTTGCAGCGCGATGGGTTCGACACGTTCGCCTGGGCCCTGCCCGAGATGCCTTCAGACACGCAGGCTGCGTCTCTTTGCGATGTCGGCGCCATTGTGCATGCGGCCGGTCTGTCATCGCCTTTTGGCCGGCGCGCTGCCTTTCAGCGCGCCAATGTCGCCGGCACCCAGGCCGTGATTGACCTTGCACGGCGCCTCGGCGTGGCGCGTTTTGTGCTGATCTCAAGCCCGTCGGTGTACTTTGCGCTGGCCGATCAGCTGAACATGTCCGAGGACGCGCCCCTGCCCCGACCCTTTACGCCTTACGCCGAAAGCAAAGCCCAGGCCGAAGCGCTGGTGCGGGTGGCGGGCGACCTTGGCCCGGTGATCCTGCGCCCGCGTGGGCTGTACGGACCCGGCGATACCGCCCTTTTGCCGCGCCTGATGCGCGCGGCCAAAACCCGCGCTTTGCCCAGGTTCCGGGACGGGGTGGCAAAGATCGATCTGACCTATATCGACGATTGTGTGGATGCGGTAATGGCTGCACTTCGCGCAAAAGCCGCGGCTGGGGCCACACTGAACATTTCGGGCGGCGAAGTGCTGAGCGTGTCTGACATCGTCACCCAGACCTGCGGGCGGGCCGGGGTTACGCCGCGTTGGAAAAACGTGCCGCTGGGGCCTGCCTTGATGGCCGCGCGACTGGCCGAAACGGTCGCGCTGCTGCGTCCGGGCCAACCCGAACCGGCCGTCACCCGCTATGGGCTCGGGCTTTTCGCATTCGAGCAAAGCCTCGATATCTCGCGCGCGCAGAGCGTGCTGGGCTGGACGCCCAAGGTGCCATTGGCCGAAGGTTTGAACCGGGTCTTCGCTGAGGCCCCGTCATGAAGCCGGTGTTTTTCAACTCTGCCACCATCGAGACCCCCGAATGGCTGATCCTGCGGGGCGGGTCGCGGCGCAAAAGGACGCTCGCGGTGCGCTACGGCGTTTTTGAACACCCGACCGCCGGGCCGGTTTTGATAGACACAGGGTATACCGATCATGCGCTGTCGGCCGGGGGGCGCAGCCCATTGCTACGGCTTTACAGCGCGGTTCTGAAACCAAAGCTGATCGAGGCGGGCCAGCCGGTCACCGCATTGGCGGGTCTTGGACTGGCGCCGTCGGACATCCGAACAGTCATTGTCACCCATTTTCATGCCGACCACGTGTCGGGCCTGGCCTTGTTTGAGAACGCAAAGATTATCGCCAGCGGACCCGCTCTTCGCCGGATCAGCGCGGCATCAAACCTGGGCAACATCCGCCACGGCGTGTTCCGCGAACTCATCCCCGACGACATCGCAGCCCGCTTTCACCCGGTGGAAGACACCGCCACATGCCCTGCCCCACCGTTTGCTACGGCATGGGACCTTTTTGGCGACGCCAGCGTGTTGGCGGTTGCCTTGCCCGGCCATGCCGATGGCCAATTGGGGCTGGTGTTTGCGCAGCTCTCCCCGCCCCTGTTGTACGCCGCCGACGCCCAGTGGCTGAGCGATGCCCTCGCCCCCGGCAAGCGGCCCGGTGCGCCGTCCAGATGGATTGCCGAGGCCACTGACATGATCGCGCCCACCACCGATCTTGTGGCCGCCTTCCGCGACGCCGGCGGCGAGGTGTTGTTGTGCCACGACGATACGCCGTCACCCTATGACGCAGAGCGCAGCGCGACATGATCCCGTTTGTGAACGCGCCGCAAAGTTTTGTCGCGACCCGGTGGATGTCGCGCCATGGGCTAAGCCGCGTCCGGTTTGAAGCCGCACAGGCGCGCGCATTGAACAGATGGTTGGCGCGCGATCTTCCCAAGGTGGCCGCCTATGCACAGGCCCCGACCCGGCTTCAGGACGTGCCGGTGATCGACAAGGCAAGAATGATGGGCGATTTCGCTGCCTACAACATTGCGCGGCTGTCGGCAGATGACCTGCGCCAAGCCATCGGGCGCGACAGCCGTATCGACGGGTTTACGGTTGGCGCCAGCACCGGCACCAGCGGCAACCGGGGGCTGTTCGTTATCTCAGACGCCGAGCGGTTCCGCTGGCTCGGCGCGATCCTGGCAAAGACCATGGCCGATCTGCTTTGGCAGCCGCAACGTATTGCGGTGTTGTTGCCCCAGGGGACGGCCCTTTATGACGCCGCAAACCGGGTGCAGCGGTTAAAGCTGCGGTTTTTTGACCTGCATGACGGCCCGGAGGTCTGGCAACCGGGGCTCGAAACCTTCGACCCCACCGTGATCGTCGCGCCCCCCAGGGTGCTGCGGTTTCTCGCGCAGACGGACACGCGCCTGGCCCCAAGGCGTGTGTTTTCTGCGGCCGAAACCCTCGATCCGGTGGACCGGCCCATCATCGAGACCCGGTTCGGCGCGCCACTTGAACAGATTTACATGGCGACCGAGGGGCTCTTGGCCACGACCTGCCGGTGGGGCAAGCTGCACTTGGCAGAAGACGCGGTCTTTTTCGAGTTCGAACCGGTGCGCGATGGCCTTGTCAGCCCGCTGATCACATCGTTTCGGCGCAGCGTGCAGATCATGGCGCGCTACCGGATGAACGATCTTCTCAGGCTCGATCCCACGCCCTGCCCCTGCGGATCGCCGCTGCAGGCCGTGCGCGACGTGGTCGGACGGATGGATGATTGCTTTCGTCTTTCGGCTGGCGCGGGCGCAGCGATAATCACGCCGGATGTCTTGCGAAACGCAGTGCTGGATGCCGACCCGCGGATTGAGGATTTTCGGCTGATCCAGACTGCCCGAGATCAGATCGAACTGGTGTTGCCGCCCGGTCTGGCAGACCCGGTGGCGAACGCCGCCAAAGCTGGTGTCGATGCGGTTTTGAAACGGCGCGGCGTGACCGCCAGGCTGACCACCCGGACCGATCCGCTGCCGCTTGATGTGACGCGCAAGCTGCGCCGTGTCGAATGCAGGCTGCCAAACCCATGACGCCGGAAGCCGATCCCGCCTGGGCCGCAAAGGTCGCAGACTTTGTCGATGTGTTCACTCGCAACTCACCTGACGAGATGGTCTTGAACCTGACAACACGGATCGAGCGGCTGGATGTGGCAGGCATACCCTATCCCGTCAGCATCAACGACACGCGCAACCCGGGCAATTGCTACATCTGCGATCCGATCACCGGCTATCTCGATTATGCCATCGAAGAGACCCGCAATTTCACCGACCAGCCCATCTTGCGCGGCACCCTGACGGGTATGATCAAATCCGCCACGCCCTTGATGCGCGCCACCGGGTTGGGCCGGGTGGTGCAGGTGAACAACTGGCTCTTTTCGACCAACCCGGCGCCAGCGATTGACCGCGCCCACGCGGTGGCACTGCGCGATGGCGTGTTGGATCGCCACCCGACCCATGCGATTGTCATCCGCTCGCTGAACACCCACAGCGACGTCCCCGCGATGAAGGCGCTACGGGCGGCTGGCTTTCAGCTTTTGCCCTCGCGCCAGATCTATATCTTTAACGGCGGCAAGACCCCGCCCCGCGACAGCGTCGATCTGAAACGGGACCGCGCGCTAGTGGCAAAGACCCCGCTGGACCATGTGCCAAATTCCGGCTTTGAAGAGGCCGACTACACCCGCGCAATCGAGCTCTATGATATGCTCTATCTCGAAAAATATACGCCGCTGAACCCGCAGTACTCGCCGCGCTACCTGTCACAGATGCATAAAGCCGGGCTGTTGCATCTTGAAGGCTACCGCGACGGCGCCGGACAATTGGTGGCCGTGGGGGGGCGTTTTCAAATGGGCCAGACCTTGACCCAACCGATCGTTGGGTATGACACCACGCGGCCCAGAAAAGAGGGGCTCTACCGTCTGATCACCGCTCTGGCTCAGAACGCAGCCCTGGCCAAGGGGTTGGTGTTTAACATGAGCGCAGGCGCGGCCGGCTTCAAACGCCACCGGGGCGCTGTGCCCGCGATAGAATACAGCGCGGTGTACGCCCGCCACCTACCACCTGGCCAACGCGCGGCCATTTGGGGTTTGGCAAGCCTTCTGACCCGAATTGGCGTCCCCCTTCTGAAACGGTTCGAACTATGAGCGGGGCGATGTGGCACGCTGTTGCCCGGTCGCAGGATCTGGGTCGCAAGCCGGTGCGGGTGATGTTTGACGGCACCCCGGTCGTGCTGTTTCGACACGGGCGCGAGGTGTCGGCCTTACATGATCAATGCCCGCACCGCTTGGTCGAACTGTCCAAAGGCCGGGTGGTGCAAGGCACGCTGGAATGCCCCTATCATGGTTGGCGATTTGGTGCGGACGGCAATTGCGTTGCGATCCCGGGATGTCTGCAAGACCTGCCGCGCGCACGCGTGCGCAGCTTCGGTGTGTGCGAGGTCGAAGGCGGCATTTTCCTGACAACCGGCACCCCCGACGCCCCGCCCAGGGTGCACCCGATGGAAGGGGCCGACCCCGTGCGCCGCGTGGTCAAAAGCTCCACGAAGTCCACGGTTATCGATGCGGCCGAAAACATTCTTGATGCGACCCACACCCATTTTACCCACAAGGGGCTTTTGCGCGGGTTGTCGGCCCAGCGGTACCGGGTTGCGGTCGACGTGTCCGGGGGTGCCGACTGGGTCGAGGCCAGTTACACCGGCGAAGAGCGCCAGCATGGGCTGATCTCAAAACTTCTGGACGGCACCCGGACCAAAGGCATCGGACGCTATCGCCGACCCGGAATTGCCGAACTGGAATATTGGGGACCCAAAGGTCTGGTGCTGGCGACGACCTTTCACCTGCGCCAGGTGGATCCCGAAACGGTGGAAGGGATCGGCTGGCTTGTCGCGCCGCGCGAGGGTGGACTTGGGCACCTCAAGGCGCTGGCATTCAAACCGATGTTCAACATCGCACTCGCGCAGGACCGGCGCGTGTTGCGGTCGGCCTTTGACAATGCGCGCGGCGCCAAACCGATGGTCGGTCCTTTGGATTTTCTGCGCCGCGAGATCGAAGCGCTGGAACGGGGTGAAGCCGTGGATGCGGGCCCAAAGACCTATGAAATCGAGCTTTAGGGGCCGCCGCCGAACGCAATATCGCGTGTGGTGGCCTCGGTCAGGGTGATCCGGTGCCGCGCGGCAATGGCTGCAAATTCGGCAAGGGACTTAAGCTGCGGCCAGAGCCCCACGCGGTCACCCGGCCAAGCGAACACGCTTTGGATGTTGCTGCGGGCCCGGCCGAACGCGGCCCGTCCACCGTAGGCCCAAAGGGCAAGCGGGACGCCTTGCGCGGCGGTGACATCTGGTGCCGCCTCTGGCCCCCCGAAAAGAGCCGCTGCGAAAGCCGCATGATCGTGGAAAAAATGCAGCCCGCTGGTGGCGCGGGGATTACACTCAATCGGCAAGGCCTGCCCATCTGACCGCACGATCAGATCGAAAGAAATCTGGCCTGTCCAGGACGCGCGTCGAACAATCGCCTCAACCACGGGCCGTACCGCGCCAGTGTCCACCGGTTCGAACGCAACAGCGGCGCCGGCGCCTGCCCGGATCACGGCGCGGTAGGCCGCAAGAGCCGTCAAACGGCCCTCGTCGGCAATGGCGTAGACCGAAATCTCATCCCCGTCGATGTACCCCTGCGCGACCCAGGGTGCAGCTGGTGTGGGATGGATTCCAGCCAGCCCGTTTGGACCAGGCTTGATCAAAACCGATCCGCCGAAGCGCGACCAAACCGGTTTGTAAACCAGATGCGCCGCCTGCGCCTTGGTCGCAGCAACGTCTTCAGGGCTTTTCAAAAGACGCGTCTCAGGCACGACCAACCCAAGCCGAGCACACAGTGTGATGAAGTCATGTTTGGAATGCACCTGCTGAAGCCTCGCCAAATCGGGGGCCAACAGCCGCGCGCCCGGGCCGGCGTCTTGCCAATAGTGCGCAAGATGCAGCACCTCTTCACAAGTCGGGATCACCACATCGATCTTCTCGCGGTCCAATAGTTCGGTCAGCGCCTGAGCGGCCCCATCTGGATCATGCACAAAAGACGCAATGCGGTGGTAGCCGGCGTGCATCCGGCTTGCTGCGGCCAACGGCCAAAGCAGATGATCGGCCAGCATCACACGCATGCCCGCCCCGGCCAAAAGCCGGGTCAAATGCAGGGCGACAGGCGCACGCGCGCCGGTGATCAATACGTTGCGCAATGTCCGTCAGGCGTATCTGTCTTGGCCCAAATAAAAAAGGGGCCGGCGCAAAACCGACCCCCCTTCAAAGCCTTGGTGAGTGGTGGGCTTATTCCCAGTCCGCTTCGTTCAAAAGCATCTGTGCTGCAGGCACATTGTTTGCGATTGTGGTCGCATCAAGGTCATCGGGCTTGAAGAACCCAAGCGAGGCGACCGATGGGCTCAGCCCCACACCTGGCACAGCCGGGTATTCGTCATTCCCGGCAGAGAAATACTGCTGGGCCTGATCGGACGCGAGGTATTCCAGGAACTTCACCGCGTTTTCGGCGTTTGGTGCATTGGCCGCGACCCCGCCGCCGGACAGGTTCATATGGGCGCCGATGTCGTCCTGGTTGGGGAAGACCCATCCAATCATGTCAAGGCTGTCGCTGACACCGTCCACCGGACGGCGCACCGCACGGGCAAAGTAATATGTGTTCGACATGGCAATATCGCATTCGCCCGACACGATGCCACGCAATTGGTCGGTGTCGCCACCTTGCGGGTCACGGGCGAAGTTCGCCACCACAGCGCGGGCCCAGTCACGGGTCGCATCTTCGCCCAGATGTTCAATCAGAGCCGCCGTGATCGTCTGGGTATAGACGTTCGAAGACGACCGGATGCACACCATCCCGGCGTATTCGGGCTTGGCCAGATCCTGATAGGTCTGGGGCGGATTTTCGACTTCGGTCTTGTCATAAAATAGGATGCGCGCGCGCTGCGAGAACCCAAACCACTGGTTGTCTTCATCCTGCAGATAGGCCGGAACACGGGTTTCTAGAACGTCTGAGGTGATCGATTGGAAAAGCCCCGCATCCTTGGCGCGTTCCAAACGCGATGTATCGACAGTCAGGAACACGTCGGCAGGGCTATTGGCGCCCTCGGCCACCATCCGCGCAATCAACTCATCGGCGTTGCCTTCGATGCGATTGATCGTGATCCCGGTCATTTCTTCGAAGTCGGAATAAAGCCGCTCATCAGTGTCATAGTGGCGCGACGAGTACAGGTTCAGCTCGCCCTCTGCGACGGCTGGGGTCGCAGTCAGGACAACAAGCGCGGTCGTGATAAGGCGGTGCGGGGTGGGCATGTCTGTCTCCAATTATATCTGACAGTTTTTATCAGATATCAGATTCGCTCGGGATCGCAAGAATTACTTAGTAGTTTAGTCGGAATTAGATTCGCGCGATCGTTGCCTGTCAAAAAGCGGCGCTTGCCTCGTTGAGCAAAGCCCGCTGTGCCGCCAGACAGGCCTTAAGATCGTAGCGGTCCAGAACGGTTTGGCGGGCCGCACGGCGCAACTCCTCACCCTCATTTCGCGCGGCAAGCGCGTCGGCCACCCGGGCCGCGAGCGCATCACGGTCGAAAAAGTCCACCAGCCAACCGTTCTTGCCGTCTTCAATCACCTCTTGCACCGGCGCGGTGGCCGACCCCACCACGAAAGCACCTGACGCCATCGCTTCAAGCATCGACCAGCTAAGCACAAAGGGATAGGTCAGATAGACATGCACCGATGAGACCTGCATCAGCGCCAAAAACCGCCCATAGGGGATCCGGTCGAGGAAATGCACCCGGTCCGGCAAAGGGCCGATCTCATCCAGCATTACCTCACGCCAGCTTTTATCCGCCGCGGGCCTTGCGCCGTAGCTGACATCGTTGCCGCCCACGATCACAACGTGCGCGTTCGGGCGCCGCGCAAGAACACCCGGCAGCGCGCGCATAAACGAATGAAAGCCGCGGTAGGGTTCAAGGTTGCGCGACACATAGGTCAGCACCTCATCAGCGCGCGTCAGCGTCGTTCCGTTTGGCATTTGAAACTGCGCGGCCGGGTTGGGACGCACACCATCGGTGTCGATCCCATCGTGAATGACACGGATCTTGTCGTGGTAAGCTGCGGGGAACTGCGCCTTTTGCCAGTGGGTCGGGCTATAGGCGTAATCTGCCGCCTCAATCGCCAGAAGGTGCTGCGACGACCGGATCCGCGCGCGCAATATCGCATCTTCGCCAGTGCTGAACTCGGGGTCAAAGCCGACATCTGCGCCCTGGCCGTTGTAGTAAAACTCAGACAGGGAAATCAGCGGCGCATCGGGCCAGACGTCTTTCAGGAACAATGTCTCACCCCAGCCTGGATTGCCGATCATGACATCGGGCTGAAACCCTTTCTTGCGCAGCCCAAAGCCAAGGCGCGCAACCGCCTGACCGTTCAGAACGGCCGCCTCTGTGCCGGCCAGATAAGGGTGGATCTTCGGCGTGGGCTTGCGGTGGGGTTCATATTCCAGCCGCTTGACCCCCTTCGGGGTGCGCTTGTCCTTCTGGCCGATGAACACAACATTGTGCCCCTCCGCCGCAAGAGCAGGCGCGAGATGCTTGAACTGTCCGGGACAATTTTGATGGACGAAGAGAACGTTCAAGCGGCACCTGTTTTTGATCCTTGAAACCGCAATACCCAAACGGCGCGCCCCATCCTAGAGGCGGGAGGCTTTCAGAACCCCTAAATACCGCACCGGTGGCGCAGTTGCATTGCCAAGACCGACCAGATCACTAGGCTAGCCCACCAATGCGGAGGCGCCCGGTGAAGACTGCAGCACTTATTGTCGCCGGAGGGCGCGGGACCCGGATGGGCGGCGAAACCCCAAAGCAATATCTGCCGGTTCGGGGGCAATCGATCTTGTCTCGCACGGTGTCCGTGTTTCTTGACGCGCCGGGCGTGCACAATGTTCAGGTCGTGATCGGGGCCGGAGACCGCGCGCTTTATGGCGCGGCGGTTTCAAAGCTGGCAAACCCTGCCCTATTGCCCCCCGTGATTGGCGGAGAGAGCCGCGGCGCATCTGTGGTCGCAGGGCTAAAAGCACTGGCCGACGACCCACCCGACCGGGTGTTGATCCATGACGCGGCGCGCCCGTTTTGCCCAGCGTCCGTGATCGCGGGCGTGATCGCCGCCCTTGATGAGAGCGATGGCGCTTTCGCGGCCGTCCCGGTCGTCGACGCGTTGTGGCGCGGCGAGGGTGGCCGGGCGAGTGATCCCGTTTCGCGCGACGGATTATACCGCGCACAAACCCCGCAAGGGTTTCACTATGGCAAGATCGTCGCGGCTTACCGCGCGGCCGACGGTAACGCGGCCGATGACGTGGCCATTGCGCGCGCCGCAGGCCTTGGCGTTGCCATCGTGCCCGGCGATGAGGCCAACTTCAAAATCACCACACCGGGCGACATGACCCGTGCCGAACGCCACCTGAAGGACGAAACCCGATGACCTCGCTTGACGCCCGCATCGCCGCCGCCCGGGGCGAGCACCCTGCCGACATCGTGTTGCGCGGCGGCCAGGTTTTCGACCTGATGACCGGCGAAATGATCAAGGGCGATGTGGCGATCCTGGGCGATCGGATCATCGGCGTGGGCGAGGATTACGACGCCACGCGCAGCGTCGACGTCACCGGGCTGACGCTGGTGCCAGGCTTCATCGACACCCATTTGCACATCGAAAGCAGCCTGCTGACCCCGTTTGAGTTTGACCGCTGCGTGCTACCCCTGGGTGTCACAACAGCGATTTGCGACCCCCACGAGATCGCCAACGTCATCGGTGCGGACGGCGTCCGCTATTTTCAGAATGCCAGCACCCACACGCTGATGGACATCCGCGTGCAGATCTCATCCTGTGTGCCCTCGACCGATATGGAAACTGCGGGTGCGGAACTGACCGCCGATGATCTGGCCCCGCTGATGGGCCACCCGTCGGGCATCGGGTTGGCGGAGTTTATGAACTACCCCGGTGTGATCCACCGCGACCCCGGTGCGATGGCCAAGCTGGCGCTGTTCGAAGGCGGCCACATCGATGGGCATTGTCCGTTGTTGTCGGGCCGCGATCTGAACGCCTATATAGCGGCGGGTATTCGCACCGAACACGAAGCCACCACCGCTGATGAGGCGCTGGAAAAGCTCCGCAAAGGCATGCGGGTCTTGATCCGCGAAGGGTCGGTGTCAAAAGATCTGGCCGCGCTCGCGCCCATCCTGACTGAGCGCACTGCGCCCTATTTGTGTCTGTGCACAGATGACCGGAACCCTTTGGACATCGCCGAGGAAGGCCACCTTGATCATATGATCCGCACTTTGATTGCGGGCGGCACGCCGCCCATCGCTGCGTACCGCGCCGCGTCGCTGTCTGCCGCCGAAGCTTTTGGACTGAAAGACCGGGGCTTGATCGCGCCAGGGCTTAGGGCCGATATCGTCGCGGTGGACGGTCTGGAAAACTGCCACGCGCAAATGGTCATCGCAGGCGGCGTGCTGGTGGATAATGCCGCCTTTGAGGCGCGCCAGATTATCCCGCCAGTGGGGCGCCACTCAGTCAAGGCGCCACGGGTTGGCGCCACGGATTTCCGCAGCACCGGCAACCGCGAAGACACCGACGTGATCGGCATCATCGAGGGCAAAATCCTCACCGAGCACCTGCATGAAACCATCCCCATCACCGATGGCGACAAACGCCCCGACCCTGCGCGCGACCTGATCCGCATCGCGGTGATCGAACGGCACGGGCTAAACGGCAATATCGCCACGGGCTTTGTGCGCGGGTTTGGCATGCAGGCGGGTGCGATCGCGGCCACCGTTTGCCATGATCATCACAACATCGCCGCCGTCGGGGTCGATTACGACGACATGGCGTTGGCCGCGAACCGTTTGTCAGACATCGAAGGCGGGTTTGTGGTGGCCAAGGGCGGCGCGGTTCTGGCCGAACTGGCCCTGCCCGTGGCCGGGTTGATGAGCCTTGAGCCGTTTGAGACCGTCCGCGACCAACTGGTGGATTTGCGCGCGGCAGCGGCATCCCTGGGGGTGGTGCTGAACGAGCCGTTTTTGCAGTTGGCGTTTCTGGCCCTGCCGGTGATCCCGGCGCTGAAAATCACCGACCGGGGCATGGTCGATGTGACAAAGTTTGAAATTATCGGCTAGGGCGGATGATCCCGTTTCACCCGCCATTTACCGATTACTAACCAAAAGGCGTCACCAAAGAATCATGGACCCAGTTGAAGAATTCGCCCGGATCAAAAATGAGATCAAAGCCCTGAAGGCCCGCGAACAGGAATTGCGGCAGGGCTTTCTGGACGGCGCGCGCCTTCGCTCAAACGCGCATGAGGTGGTGGTCAAAACCCAAAAGCGAAAGGTCTTCCTGCGCGATCGTTTGCCCGAATCCATCTTGGATGACCCTAACTTCTGGGAAGAGCGTGAGACGCAGGTCGTTTCAGTTCGCGCCCTTGATGATGACGTGGTCCTTATCGAAACCGACTGAAACGATACGTCTTAAAACTCGCCCCCCGCGCGCCATTCTCCAAGCCGTGTGCGCAAGTTCCCGACGGTCTTGGTGATGATCCCTGGCGGGACCCGGGTGGGTTGCGGCGCGGCCAAGGCCCGGTCCAGCGCGGGCGAGGTTACGCCGCTGGCCAGATCAGCGGCCAAGACCCCCGCCAAAGTGCCTTTTGCGGTCCCGAGCCCGTTCTGGCAGCAGGCCGTGTACAGCCCCGGTTCCACTTCGCCGATCACCTGGACGTTGTTGCGGCTTAGGCACAGCCGCCCGCCCCAGCGGTATTCCATGTCGACACCGGCCAGCATGGGAAAGCGCGCCGCAAAGGCCCGGTCGTGATCGCGCGCCACCTGCGCGATGCGGGCGGCATCAACTTCCAGGCTTGGGTCGACGGTAAACCGGTTGCGCACCACGATCCGGTCGCCCCCTGCGCCTGATGTGCGTCGGACGGTCGTGCCCATCGGATCAGACGGCGTCACCCCCCAGCGCCGCACACCACCCAGCCGCGTGGCTTCTGCAGGGCTTAGCGCGCGGGTCATCGAGGCATAGGTGAACACATGTACAAATCGATCCGCCATGATCCCGAAGCTCGCCAAATGGCCATTCACGGCCAGAATCACCCGCGGCGCGGTGACCCGGCCCATGGGCGTTGTGGCGACCCAATCGCTGTCGCGGTCCAACGCCGTCACGGGAGAGTTTTCGAACACCGAAACCCGGTTTGACGCCAGCCCGGCGGCCACACCGCGCACAAACATCGCCGGTTGGATCATCGCCGCCCCCGGCGTGAAGAGCCCACCCTGATAGTAACCGGTGCCCGTCAACTCGGCCATCTCGGCGGCATCCATCATCTGGTGCGCCTCACCCAGGCCCGCCAGATGTGCGGCAAACTCGCGATTGTGCGCCAGACCGCGCGCAGTGGCGGCCGCGTTGATCTTGCCCGAACGCGCAAAGGCATCCTCACCCAAACCGTAAGCCGCCGCCATCGCGCCTGCAAAGTCGATGCCGCGCCGATTATCGGCGATCTCATCCCGGTTGGCCGCTGCCGCACCGGCGTAATTCTCGCTCGCCAGATCATGGGGCAGATCGATCATGAAGCCTGAATTGCGCCCCGCGGGCCCCTCGCCCACACGGGTGGCATCCAAAACCACCACCCGGTCGCCACCATGCAATTCAGCCAAACGATGCGCCGCCGCAAGCCCCGCAAAGCCCGCCCCGATCACCAGCCAATCCGCGGTCAGATCGCCATCGACCTGCCGCGGCGGCAGGGCTTCGGGCAACAGCCGATTCCAGGCCGCTGGTCCCGGATCGACGGGCAGGCGTCGAACTTTCATGGTCTAGACATCGGCCAGATGCGCATAGCTGGTCTTGAAGCGTGAAAACTTATGTTCCCCGCAAGCCACCGGTTCATAGACGCGCGGATTGTCCGGCGTGATGCAACTGTCCAGCGGCCCGAAGACCGCGTCAAAATCGGCATCCAGAAAAAACGGGATCGAATACCGTTCGCGCCCGGTGGTATTGATCACCCGGTGCAGGTTCGCCAGATACACGTCATTGGTCAGCCGTTGAATCAGATCGCCGATATTGATCACGAAGGTGCCGGGGATCGGGGGTGCCTCGACCCAATCGCCGTCGCGGTTCATCACCTGCAAACCGCCCACATCATCCTGCGCCAGGATCGTCAGATTGCCGTAGTCGGTATGGGCGCCAATCCCCATGACGCTTTCGTCTTCCACCCGGTCCTGGGGCGGATAATGCAACATCCGCTGGATTGAGATCGGGTCGCGGGTCTTGTCGGCGAAGTAATCTTCGGCCAGCTCCAGCGATAGGGCAATCCCGCGCAGCATGTGCTTGGCCATCACCACCATTTGCTGGTGATATTCGTAGGTCAGGCGGCCAAACTCCGGCAGGCTCGCAGGCCACGGATTGGGCCCGAAGAAGGGTGACACCGCCGCCCGCTCTGGCCCGATATCAAAACATTCCTTCAGGTCCTTGGTCTTTTCGGGGTCGGTGTTCTCGCCGAACACCTCGATGTAGCCGCGCAGGGCCGCCCCGGAGTTCGAGATATGCAGCGCCATTTTGTCATCCAGCGGCAGGTCGAAAAACGCGCGGGTCACATCGAATACGCGGGCTACAAAATCGGCATCCACGCCATGATTTTTGACGTACATGAAACCGCTGGTTCGCAGGGCATGATGGATCGCACGCGCCACGCCTTGCTTGTCGGTTCCGTCCAAGAGCCCCGCCAGATCAACCACCGGAATGCGATCAAAGCTTTCGCGCTTGGCCAACAGGCGGTCGGGCAGTGGGTTTTGGCCCATCGCTAATGCTCCTGGTTGAGCGCGTCTTCCGCCGGGATTTCCCGTTCGCGCCGCGCAATATAGTCCAAAAGCGCCTCGTCCTTGGCCGCATCCAAAGGCGGGGCCTCATATTCGTTCAAAAGCGCGCGGGCCCGGGTCAGGGCGCGCTCGGTGATCTCAACCGCGCCTTCGGCCTGCCATTGCTCAATCGCGTCGTTGTTGAACATCTCAGGCATGAAGAACGCGCGCTGAAAGTTTTCGAGCGTATGCGGGTGGCCAAGGTAATGCCCACCGGGGCCGATGTCGCCCACCGCCTTTAGCGCTTCGTCAAAGTCATCCCAGCGGATGCCCTCAGCCATGCGGTAGCCCATCGCGCAGACCTCGGCATCAACGACGAATTTCGCCATCGAGCAATGCATGCCCGCCTCGTTCCAACCCGCCGAATGCCAGATGTAATTGCACCCCGCCATCAGCACCGCGTTCATGGTCATGGCGGATTCGTAGCCCGCTTGGGCGTCAAACGTCTTGGCCCCGCCAAGCGTGTTTGACGACCGCCAAGGCACGCCGTAGTGCCGCGCCATCTGTCCGATCATGAAGTTCATCAGGGAAATCTCAGGCGTGCCCGCCATCGGAGCACCAGACTTCATCGACACCGTCGACAGGTAATGCCCGTAGATCGCGGGCGCCCCTTTGCGGATCACTTGCGTATAGGCCAGCGCGGACAGAGCCTCGGCATTCAGCTGCGCCACGGTGGGCGCGACCGATGCGGGCGTATTGGCACCCCCCAGCACGAAGGGCGAGCACAACACCGGCTGGTTGCGGCGCGAGAACGCGCGCATGGCCCCCAGCATGGTTTCGTCCCAGACCAGTGGCGAATTGCCGTTGCAATTGCCCGTCACGACCGCGTGGGTGTCAAGATACTCCTCGCCGAACAAAAGCGCGCACATCTCGATGACGTCTTCTGCGTTCTTGGGGCTTGTTGTCATCCCCATGAAGGTCTTGTCGGAATGTTTGATCGACGAATAGGTGATGCGCAAATGCCGGTGCGACACCGGGTGATCCATTGGTTCCACGATGTGGTGTGCGGACGAATGGATCGCGGGCAGCATATGCGACAGCTTGTGGAAATTCGCCAGATCGTCGAGCGTCGGGCCGCGCCGCACGTCGTCCAGATCGCGCAGATACGGCGCACCGGTCATGGGCACGAACATGCCGCGGTCCAACCCGAACGGCAGGTTATTGGCCGGGTTGCGCGCGTGATAGATGAAGGTCTCAGGGATGGTCGCGATCAATTCGCGTACAAGACCCCGGTCCAGGTAGACCATCTCGCCCACAACCTTGGCCCCGGCCCCGCGCCAGTCTTCCAGCGCGATCGGGTCGCGGAACATCACGCCGACGTTCTCCAGGATATCCATCGAGGCCGCATCGATCTTCGCGATCTGGTCCTGATCCATCGGTTCGGTCAGCGGCAAGCGGCGCTTCAGCGCGGGCAACATGGTGGTGTCGCGGGTCTGGCGGACGGCCTTCCTCGCCCCCCGGCCCCGGCGGACCTTGCCTTCAGCTTCGACGCTCATCCCACATTGTCCCCGTCTTTGGGATCGGACAGATCGATCCAGATGGTTTTCTGCTGAGTAAATTGATCGTGCGCAGCCAGGCCGTTGTCGCGGCCCCCGAAGCCCGATTGCTTGTAGCCGCCAAAGGGCGTCGACAGGTCGCCCTCGCCGTAGCAATTGACCGTCACCGTGCCGGCCCGGATATCGCGTGCGGCCCGTATCGCAGTACGCACGTTGGCAGTGAATACAGATGCCGCCAGCCCATAATCAGTCGCATTGGCAACCTCGATGGCCTCGTCCGTGCTGGCCACTTCGATGACCGACAGAATGGGTCCAAACACCTCATCGACGGCCAGGGGATCATCGCGCGTGACCTCATAGATCTTGGGCGTCACGTAAGGCCCGTCCGGCGCATCACCGTCTTTCAGATAGCCCGCGACCTTGGTCAGATGATCGGCGTCCACCATGGTGCCAATGGCATTGGCCGGATCCAGCGGGTCGCCCGTTTTCCAGTCGCGCATCCGGGCGGCGATTTTGTCCAACAGCGCGGGCTTAACGCCCTTGTGCACAATCAACCGCGACGCGGCTGAGCAATTTTGCCCGCCGTTCCAAAACGCGGCATTCACCACATGTTCGGCCACATGATCGAGGTTTTCGGCGTCTTCCAACACCACCATCGGGTTCTTGCCGCCGCATTCCAGCACCACTTCTTTGAGGTTGCTTTCCCCCGCATAGGTCAAGAACCGGCGCCCGGTTTCGGTGGAGCCTGTGAAGCTGACCATATCGACACCCATGTGCCGGCCCAAAGGTTCGCCCACACTTGGTCCATCACCCGGCAGCACCTGCAACACCCCGCGCGGCACGCCCGCCATATGGGCCAGTTCAGCCACGCGCAGGGCGGTCATAGAGGTTTGCTCGGCCGGTTTGACGATCACCGAACAGCCCGCCGCGAGGGCCGGACCGATCTTCCAGGCCAGCATCAACAGCGGGAAATTCCATGGCAGCACGGCGGCCACCACACCTACGGGTTCGCGCAGGATCATGGAAATCGCATCATCGCCCGCAGGCCCGGTCTGGTCATAGATCTTGTCGATGGCTTCGGCGTGCCACTTGATGCACTCCATCGCCTCGGGGATGTCGATCAGTTCGCAATCGCGGATCGGTTTACCCGCCTCAAGGCTTTCCATCACCGCCAATTCGCGCCGCCGCCGGGTCATGTACTTCACCAGTTTGATCAGCACCTCTTTGCGGTGGCTGGGGTGCGCGCGGGACCACTGGCCTTGGTCGAACGCCTCGCGCGCCTTGGCCACGGCCAAGTCTACATCCGCAGGGCCCGCCGTGCTGATCGTGGCCAGAACCGCGCCCGTTGCCGGGTTGAGCGTGTCCATCGGCGCCCCGGACCCAGCACGGAATTTTCCATCGATGAAGGGCGTTTTCGGCAGGTCCAGATCAGCAGCGATCGCGGCGTATTCCGCGCGGGTCAAAAGATCGGTCATGGGGTCCCCTCGATCGCCGCAACAGCTGTGTTCATGGTGCGGATCACCTCTTCCAGCTCGCGGCGCTGGTCTTTGTTCAAAGGCTGCAAAGGCTTTCGCGGCGGCCCTGCCGCAATCCCGCGCATGGTGAGCCCGTGTTTGATACATTGAATAAAGGCGCCACCCTGTTCCAGCACCCGCATCAGGGGCAGCATCGCCGACATAATCGCGCGGCCCTTTGTGAAATCGCCTTCCAACGCGCAGGCCCGGTACAGCGCGATATGGGCTTCGGGCGCAAAGTTCGACCCCGCACAAACCCAGGACCGCGCGCCCCATGCAAAGAATTCCAACGCTTGGTCGTCCATGCCACACGACAGCGCGATATGGGGATAATCGCGCGCCAGCATATGCAACCGGTTGGGGTCGCCCGAGCTTTCCTTGATCGCGCAGAAGTTCGGGGAACGCCCCAAACGGTCCAAACACTCTTCGTCCATGTTCACGCTCATCCGACCGGGATAATTGTAAAGCATCACCGGCAGGTTCGCCGCCCGGTCGACGGCCAGCGCATGCAGCGCAATCTCGCGGCCCGTGGGATAGGCGTAGGGCGGTGTGGCGACCAAAAGCGCATCCGCCCCTGCCGCCTTGGCGGCCTCGGCAAAGGCCACGCTGTCTTCGGTCCGCATCGCACCTGTGCCCACGATCATCGGCACGCGGCCCCCGATCAGCGCTTTCATGCGCGCCATCAGATCGACGCGCTCTTGGGTGCTTTGGGCGTAGTACTCGCCCGTGGTCCCCGCGACGATAATCCCGTGCACGCCGGCGCCAATCAGATGCTCGACCGTATCGGCAAGTGCGGCCTCGTTGAGGGTGAAATCGTCGTGGTAGGGCGTGACCAGCGGCGTGTAGATGCCTTCAAACTGCATCGCGCACCTCCAGCGGCAGGGGGTCAGGGTGGACGTAGCGTTCGATCCGGTCGCGCGACAGATCCCAATGATCCAGCGTGATTTCGACGACCCGGTCGGCGTCGTGGGCGGCAATCGCATCGACCATCTCTTCGTGCTGGGCGCGGGCCCGGGCGACCAGATCGCGCTCGGCCTCAGATGCGGGGCCATAAAACGTCAGTCCAAGGCGCGTGTGGTCAATCAAAAGCCGTCCCAGAGCGGCGGCCAGATAGGGGTTGGCGGCCATGTCTCCGATCTGGGCATGAAAGCGGTGATTGGCGAAGGCAGCATCTTGCGGGGACCCTGCGGCGGCAAACTCCGCCTGAACCCCACGCAAAGCGGCAAGTTGGGGGTCGGTGCGATGCTCTGCCGCCAGCCGCGCAATCGACGAATACACAAGGGGCGCGGTTTGGAAGAACACCCGCATGGTTTGCAGGTCCATCGACGCGACCTGCGCACCGCGATGGGGCGACAGCGTGACATAGCCTTCGCCCGCCAGCCGCTGCAGAACCTCGCGAAGGGGCGTGCGGGAAATGCCGTAAGCTGCACAAAGCCCCGCTTCGTCCAAGTCCACGCCAGGCGCCAGATCGGTCGCCAATATCCGGCGTTCCAGATCGCTGTAGCAGTGTTCCTTGGGCGTTTCAGCCATCAAAATACCTTTCGTATACAAAATGTATACGTTAGCGTTTGATTCGTGCAAGCGCCAAAAGAAAAGGGGCCGATCGCCCCCTTTTGGCCGATGGCCCAATCACCCCCCATGGGTGTCTAAAGTGAAAGGATATCCTGCGTCAGAGGCTGCGATACCAAGCGATGATCTTGGCGCGCTCGGCCTCTTCCATCCAGGTGATATTGCCCGGCGGCATAGCGTGGGTCCGCCCCGATTGCAGATAAATTTCGCGGGCATGGCGCGCGATTTCGGCTTGCGTGTCCAGCCGCACACCCTTGGGTGGCCAATGCCATGGGCCATAGGATGGCTCGGCGGCGTGGCACATCGAACACCGCCCCAGAACGATGCTTTCGACATCTTCAAACCCGGCCGATGCGACGATGGGCGCCAGATGATCTGGCAGCGCCGCCTCTTCTTCCACGTCATACATCGGCTGTGTCGACAACCACATGATCACGATGAAGATCACCGTCGTTGCCCCCCAGGTCCAATGGGGGTTTCCCGCGCGTGCATGGATGGAATTGAAGTAATGCCGGATCGTGACGCCCATCAGGAACACAAGTGCCGCGATGATCCATGCGTTATCGGTGCCAAACGCCAGCGGATAGTGGTTCGACAACATCAAGAAAATAACGGGCAGTGTCAGGTAGTTGTTGTGGGTTGAACGCAGCTTGGCGATCTTGCCGTATTTCGCATCCGGCACGCGACCAGCCTTTAGGTCGTCCACCACGATCTTCTGGTTCGGAATGATGATCATGAAGACGTTCGCCGACATGATCGTCGCGGTGAATGCGCCCAGATGCAGCAAGGCCGCGCGGCCCGTGAACACCTGATTGTAGCCCCACGACATGATCACGATCACCCCGAACAGGGCCAGCATCATAGCGGTCGGATAATCGCCCAGCCGGCTTTTGCACAAAAGGTCGTAGACGACCCAACCCACCCCAAGCGATGCGGCCGAAATCGCGATCGCCTGCCAAATGGCCAGATCGACCTTCTGGGTGTCGATCATGTAGAACTCGGCCCCGACCCAATAGACAACCGCCAAAAGGGCAAAGCCCGACAGCCATGTGGCGTAGCTTTCCCATTTGAACCAGACCAGATGTTCCGGCATGTTTTCGGGCGCCACCAGGTACTTCTGGATATGGTAGAAGCCCCCTCCGTGGACCTGCCATTCCTCACCATCCGCCGGCCCCGGGACGCCCCGGTTCAGCCCAAGATCAAGTGCGATGAAGTAAAACGAAGACCCGATCCACGCGATCGCAGTGATCACATGCAGCCAGCGCACCGCAAAGGCCAACCATTCCCAAAGAACCGCGACATCGTACATGGCCCCACTAAGGCGCTGCAGCGCGGCAATGACAAGGGCTTAGCTGCCCCGGTAGGTGGAAAATCCAAACGGTGAGAGCAAAAGCGGCACGTGGTAGTGGGACATCTCGCTCATGGAAAAGCGGATCGGGATGATGTTGAGAAACCCATCCGGCTGGCCTGTGGCGCGCAGGTAGTCGCCTGCATGAAACACCAATTCATAATCGCCCAGCGCAAAGACCGGTTCGGGCAAGATCGGGCGATCGGTCCGCCCGTCTTCATTCGTGATCAACTCGGCGCGCTGTTCGCGGCGCCCATCCGTCACCAAGAAAAGCTCGATCTTCAGACCAGCTGCCGGCGCGCCCCGGGCCGTATCCAGAACATGGGTCGTCAGATATCCCGCCATGGGTCGCTCCACATCGCCGCTATGTGCCTAAAAGGCATGAAAACGCTGTAACCGGCAAGGCGCGCTGTCCGGCTATTGTTTCAATTCTGGAACCAATGATGCAGCCTGATGCGCTACCACTCAAGCTCGCGCCCGAAGAACAGGTTGCCCTTCTTGTTCACAGGCAGGCGGCTTTCATCCATTCCGGCCGGGTCGAATTGCCCACCAGAACAGGCGGTTACAAGCGATAACATCAATGCTGCGAGTATCAGGCGCATCCTGCGTCCTTCCTGCGACCGGTGCTTTACGCGAATCATTGCACGTTTCTTTCGCACAATCACCTTTTCATTAACCTTAACCGCGATTTGGCGAGCTCCCGCGGCGAGGCGTTGCCCTTAAACCGGGGGATTGGCGGGTCTGTCGTGCCGGTCTGGCGCGTCCACGCCCTAGCCCGCGTAGCCAAAAAGGCGCGGCAGGGCCAAGACCAGACCGGGAAAGACAATCATCACTGCAAGCGCTGCGATCAACACCAGCAGAAACGGCCAAACTTCAGCGATGATATCGCGCAGGGGCACGCCCGTGACCGCGTTGATCACAAACAGCAAAATCCCATAGGGTGGCGTGATCAGCCCGATCATGGAGTTCACAACCACCAGCACGCCAAAATGCACCAAATCGATCCCAAGGGCATTGCAGGTGGGGATAAACAGCGGAACGATCACCAGGATCAGAGTGGTTGCATCCAACACGCAGCCCAAAAGCAGGATCAAGAGGTTCACGCAGATCAAAAACACCAGCGGGTGCACGTCGATGCCAGTCAGGAATTCCGACATCATGCCGGGGATGTTTTCCGACACCACAATGAAATTCAGGATCAACGCGCCGCCGATCACCACGCCAACGGCCGCCGACGACCGCGCGCTTTCCACGAAAATCCGGTAGAGCCCCGCCAGCGACAGAGCGCGGTAAAACAGCCCGGCCAACAGCAAGGCATAAAGGGCCGCGACCGCCGCAGCCTCCGTCGGCGTCGTGACCCCGCCATAAATCCCGTAAAGCAGGATCACAGGCATCAAAAGTGCTGGAAAGGCATTGGCCGTCTTGGCAGGCAATTCGCGCAACGGCACCGGGTCTTCGACCGCGAAACCCCGCCGGTTCGCCAGATAGGCGTTCATCCCCATCAGCACCGCGCCCATCACCAGCCCCGGCAGGATACCGGCCAGAAACAGCGACCCGATGGAGGCATTGGACACCAGCGCATAAAGCACCATCGGGATCGACGGGGGGATGATTGGGCCGATGGTGGCCGAGGCGGCCGTGATCGCGGCGGCGTATCCGCCCGGGTAGCGGCCATCCTTGGTCATCATCTGGATGATGATCTTGCCGATCCCTGCCGCATCCGCCACCGCCGAGCCCGACATGCCCGAAAAGATCAGGGACGCGACCACATTCACATGGCCCAACCCGCCTTTGAACCGACCCACGGCAGCAACGCAGAAGCCAAGCAAGCGTTCTGAAATCGTGCCTGAGTTCATGATATTGGCCGCCACGATGAACAAAGGCACCGCGAGCAGGACAAAACTGCCGTAGAGGCCTTGCAGGATTTTTTCGCCCGTCAGGGCGATGTCCATGCCCGCCGTAGCCAGATAAGCCAGCGACGCCAACATGATCGAATAGCCAATGGGCGTGCCGATCCCCGCCAGCGTGAACAGCACCAAAAGGCAAAGGGCCAGTTCAAAACTCATGGCGCGTCTGACCCGCCCTCAACCAGCCTGTGGTCCGCGTCTGGCGGGCCGTGCCGGGCGATCTGCACAAACCGCCAGGCGTAGCGCGCGGCAATTGCGACCATGAAAATGGCGTAGACCGAAAAGATCGTGCGCATCGGGATCTTGTCGCCGGTGATCGGCAGGCGCACCGTGGTCGTCTTCCTGATCTTCATGAAATCGATGTAATCCCAGGTCGGCAGGAACGCCCAGATCATGCCGACAGCGATCGAGCCCGCCGCGATCAGGGCCAGCACTTGGCGGATGCGGCGCGGGGCGGCCAGATAGAGAATGTCAAAGGTCACATGGTCCTTTTCACGCACGATAAAGGCGCAGCCGAAAAAGACGATCCAGACCCAAAGGATCAGGCACAACTCCAGCGTCCAGCCGAACGGGGTCAGCAAAACGTAACGCGAGAAGATCTGCAGAAGGAAGGTCACGAACATCGCCGCCAACAAAGCAGCGGCGATGAACTCAGTGCCGCGCGTGACCCACGTGATCGCCGTTTTCACGGTTCTTCGCCCATCGCGCGCGGCCCCGGTTTACGCCCTAGTTGCCCAGCGCGTTGATCTTTTCCAGCACGCCCTCGGGCCAGCTGGAGGCCACTTCGCTGCCCACATATTGCTCTTGGACGTGAGTGCGGAATGCTTCCAGATCAGGGGTATAAATCTCGACCCCCTGGGCGCGAATGAAATCGGCCAGATTGTTTTCCTTATCAAGCTGCTTCAGACGCCCCCAAGCGGCAGCAGCATCAGCAGCCCGCTGCACAGTGAGTTGCTGGTCTGCCGTCAATCCGTCCCACACCTCTTTCGAAAACGCGATGTAGTTGAGGTCCACAAGGTGCGAGGTCAGCGCGATCTGCTTGGTGACTTCGTAAAATTTGGCATCCACCACCGTGGGCAACGGGTTGTCCTGACCGTCAACCGCGCCGGTCGACAGCCCGGTATAGACTTCCGTAAAGGCCATCGGGGTCGGCGAGGCACCCAGCGCTTTGCCTAGGAACTGCCAGGCATCCGTGCCGGGCATCCGCAGGTTCACACCGGCAAGATCGGCCGGCGTCTTCACGTCAAGCTCTTCGCGCGTCTGGCGCAGGTTCACATGCCGCTTGCCCAGATACATCACCGACAAAAGCTTGACGCCAAGCTCTTCTTCCACCGTCGCCTTGAACGGATCCATCAGCGGGTCATTGAACACGCGCACCTGATGGGCCGCATCCTGATGCACATAGCCGGTCGCGAAGATCGAAAACTCCGGGAAGAACTGTGCCAGCTCCTGGGCGGACGCGATCGACATCGTCAGATTGCCCCGACTGATCGCTTCCAACTCGGTGCCCTGGGCGAACAGCGTCGCATTGTACCCCGGCTGGAAATCGGCAAATTCCGCGACCATGGGCGCAAAAACCTGCGCCATCGCTTGTGAGCGTTGGTCGGTTTCCGATCCGGCCGTGGCCAGCGTGAAGGTCATCTTGTGGCCATCGGCGAATGAGGGGGCACCGATCCCGGCCGCAATACCAGCCGCTGCGGCTGCCGTCAGCGCTGCGCGCCGCGTCAGTTTAGTGATCATTTCATCCTCCCAAATGATCCTATTGTTGAATACGTTAGCGTTGCGCGGTTCCGATCGCGTTGCAAGGGCTGTGATGTCACGGGACAAGACACAAGACCGCGCCACTGTCTGCCGCCTTCTGGATGGCTTCAATCACGCGCAGGGTGCGGGCCCCTTCACGACCGGAGACAAGGGCTTGCCCGGCGCCACGAATGACGCTGACGAAGTTCTCGATCTGATTGACCAGCGGGTCAGCGGCCACGTGGTCGACGATTTCGGCAGACAGGGGCGTCCACCAATCCCGCGCACCATCTTTGTAAGTCCAAAGCTTCAGATCGGGGATCGAAAGCGACCCGTGCGAGCCGCCAATCACACAACAGGTGGCATCTACTGGCGGATAGATGGGGTGCTCACGCGACGTCATTTCCCAACTGAATGGCGCGACTATGCTGTCTGAGACCGTGATCGTTCCGACCGCGCCGCTTTCGAACTCCAACACAGCGCTCGCCACGTCTTCGTTGGCATAGCCCCGGGCCGACGGGCGTGCGACGGCGCGGACCGATACCACCTCGCCGCAGAGATACCGCAACACATCGACGTCATGGACCAGATTGACTGACACCGGCCCCGCTCCTGCATCCTTGCGCCAGGGGGCGGCGTCGAAATAGGCATCGGGTTTGTAAAGCCAGCACGTGGACTGGACCGCCCGGATGGTGCCGATGCGGCCTTCATCGATCAGCGCCTTGGCGCGCTGTATCAATGGGTTGTGGCGACGGTGATGACCGACAAGCAGCGGCACGCCCGCCGCGTCGGCCGCCGCGACAAATGCCATGGCATCATCGGCCCGGGTCGCGATGGGTTTTTCCACCAAAACCGGCAGGCCCTTTGCGACACAGGCAAGGCCCTGGTCGACATGCATAGGGCTTGGCGTCGCAAGGATCACACCTTCTGCTGCGCCGTCGCGCAAAAACGCCTCAAGCGTCTCAAACACGGCAAACCCTGCGTCAGAAGCGTCCTGACGCGCGGCCGCATCGGGCTCGATCACCGCCGCAACCACCGCCCAATCGGTGGCACCGATTGCATCCACATGGCGCCGGCCCACCAGACCGTAACCTGCAACCGCAAGCCCTACGCGATCTTCCATGATATCCCCCAACGGCCCAAACGGGCTGGCGATCCGGGAAGGACTCGAACCCTCAACCTGCTGATTAGAAGTCAGCTGCTCTATCCAGTTGAGCTACCGGACCGCTCAATACCGGTTCTGCGGAAAGGGTGGCAAAAAAGCAAGCCGCGCGAGATGTGGCCACTTATGACATGCAAATGCAGCACAATATCGATAGGGGACGCAGGAATTCAGACCCCGGAGATGCAAAATGCTTGACCAAGCCACCCGCGCCGCCCTGATCAAAGCCGTACAAGACGCCGCGCGCGCCGAAGTGCTGCCGAGGTTCCGGTCGTTGACGGCAGCCCAGGTCGAGACGAAGTCGTCGCCCACTGACCTAGTGACCGAGGCCGACAAGGCGATGGAAGACCGGCTGCGTTCCGCATTCGAGACGATCTTGCCCGGCGTTGCTTTCGTCGGCGAAGAAAGTATTTCCGAAGAACCCGGCTTGATCGACGCGCTGACCCGGGGCGAAGAGGCCGTGATCCTCGACCCGATCGACGGGACCTGGAACTTTGCGCATGGGCTGGCGACCTTCGGGACCCTTTTGGCGATCTCTGACAGTCAGGGCACGGTCTTTGGGCTGCTTTACGACCCGGTCGTTGACGATTGGGTCTGGACCGAACGTGGTGGCGGCACGCATCATTCCAACGGCGCCCGGTTTCAAACCTCGCCAGCCACGTCAGAAAAAGACCTTGCCGGGGTCATTGCCTTCGTCGCGGCGCCCCAAACCGACATTGAACATGTGGCCCGGCTCGCACCCCGGTTTCGCGCCATCACCGACAACCGCGCGTCCGTGTTCGACTACCGCTTGATGGCCGAAGGGCTTTTGAACTTTTCGGTCAGCCGGGGTTTGAATCCCTGGGACCATGCTGCAGGTGCCTTGGCCCTGACCGAAGCCGGAGGGACGGCGCATCTGACCGACGGGGTGCCCTATACGCCGCGCATCAGGACGGGCCGGATGGTGGCTGCCGGAAACGCAGCCGCTTGGGATACCGTGCGCGCCGCGTTTGACCCGATCCTCGATTAGGCGGACATGTCCAACGACATGTAGAAACTGTTTGGATCATTGGTGTAGTCGGCAAAGGGCGCGCAGGGTTCGAACCCGGCCGAACGGTACAATGCGCGAGCTGGCTCAAACACCGGCTGGCTTCCAGTTTCCAGACTGATCCGGGTGGCACCACGTGACCGGGCCGCCGTCAACAGCGCCCCAAGAAGGTCTTTCGCGATGCCCCTGCCCCGGCACGCGTTGGTCACGTGCATCGATTTCACTTCAAACAGCCCATCGCCAAGGTCTTGAACCGCCCCCATCGCCACGGGCGTCTCGCCGTGATGGGCCACCAGAAAAGTCACATGCGCGCCGGCAAGACCCGAGGCCGGCTTGGCATGAACCGAACAGGCCGGGCTGGACGCATGCATCAGCTTCAAGTGCCGATCGAACAGGTCTGCATATTGCGGGTCGGTCGGATCGGCGGGCCGGAAATCGAGGTTCAGTGCGTCCATGGTCCGCGCCTGTCGGGGGCGAAGTTCTCGCCATACCCCCGGGTGCGAATATTGGGCTTACGCTCTTTGGGTTCGGTCACGACAGCGTCGATCCCGTGATCCTTGGCATAATCGAGGGCGGCTTCTTTGGTGTCGAACCGCACACGCACCTGGCTTTGAGTATCGTCGGAACTGGTCCACCCCATGAGTGGATCGACCGCGCGCGCGGTGTCGGCAGCATATTCCAGCACCCATGCTTTCGTTCGAGCGGTGCCCGACGACATGGCGGTTTTGGCAGGGCGAAAAATCCGAGCGACCATAGCGGACCTCATAACCGGTCAGTGTTCACAGATTGTTATGGGGGAAAGTGACCCGAAAGAAAAGTCGGCTGCCGGTAACACGCGGGAGCGAGGGGTGGGTATCTACTACGCACTACCGGCAGCCTTAGGTCTGCTGCTTGCCTGTTAAGTATTATACAACCTTTGGGAGAATAGATAGAGAAATTTTTACTTTTAGTTGAATTCCCCGGAAATGGGGAGGCTCCTGACGCCAAGTGTCAGCAGGCATTGGGTTTATCCACAGCCCTTGGCTTGCAAAATAGGTTTAGTGCCCTCCATCTATGACAGTCCCCGGAACAAAAAGGTGCCCGATGCACAACAACAGCCCCGAATCGATGCCCGTTTTGCATTCGCCAGCACCTGATGTCCGAACGCGCGACAAGCTTGAAGGCGGAAGAGCATTCGCACTGCACACGGAATTCGAAGCCGCAGGCGACCAGCCCACGGCCATCGCGGAACTGACCGCAGGCGTCAACGGGGGCGACCGCGACCAGGTCCTGCTGGGCGCCACAGGCACCGGCAAGACCTTCACCATGGCCAAGGTGATCGAGGAAACCCAACGCCCGGCGATCATTCTGGCTCCCAACAAAACGCTGGCCGCCCAGCTTTACGGCGAGTTCAAGGGGTTTTTCCCCGAAAACGCCGTCGAATACTTCGTCAGCTACTACGACTATTACCAGCCCGAGGCCTATGTCGCTCGGTCGGACACCTACATCGAGAAAGAAAGCCAGATCAACGAACAGATCGACCGGATGCGCCACTCGGCCACGCGGGCTTTGCTGGAACGCGATGACGTGATCATCGTCGCGTCCGTCTCGTGCATCTACGGTATCGGGTCGGTCGAAACCTATGGGGCCATGACCCAGGATCTGCATCAGGGGCGCGACTACGACCAGCGCAAGGTCATCGCCGATCTCGTGGCCCAGCAATACCGCCGCAACGATCAGGCCTTTCAACGCGGCGCTTTCCGGGTGCGCGGCGACAGCCTGGAAATCTGGCCCGCGCACTTGGACGACCGCGCCTGGAAGCTGTCGTTCTTCGGCAATGAATTGGAAACCATCACCGAGTTTGACCCCCTGACCGGACAGAAAACCGACACCTTCGAGCGCGTGCGCCTTTATGCCAATTCGCATTACGTCACCCCGCGCCCGACCCTTCAGCAGGCGATCAAGGGGATTAAGGCCGAATTGGCCCAAACCCTTGAACGCATGGTGGGCGAGGGCAAATTGCTGGAAGCCCAGCGCCTGGAACAGCGAACGAACTTTGATCTGGAAATGCTCGAAGCGACCGGGTCCTGCAACGGGATTGAGAATTACTCACGCTATCTGACGGGCCGCGCACCGGGCGAGCCGCCCCCGACGCTGTTCGAATTCATCCCCGACAACGCGATCGTGTTCGCCGACGAAAGCCATGTGTCGGTCCCGCAGATCGGCGGCATGTTCAAAGGTGACTTCAATCGCAAACGCACGTTGGCCGAACATGGGTTCCGCCTGCCGTCCTGCACCGACAACCGGCCCCTGAAGTTCGAAGAATGGGATGCCATGCGTCCCCAATCGGTGTTTGTGTCGGCCACCCCTGCGGCCTGGGAGATCGAACAATCGGGCGGTGTCTTCACCGAGCAGGTGATCCGGCCCACCGGGCTTTTGGACCCCGTCGTCGAAATCCGGCCGGTGGAAACCCAGGTCGATGATCTTCTCGACGAGGTGCGCCGCGTCACAGCCGCCGGTTACCGCACGCTGGTGACAACGCTCACCAAACGCATGGCCGAAGACCTGACCGAATACATGCACGAACAGGGCATCAAGATCCGCTATATGCATTCGGACATCGACACGCTGGAACGCATCGAAATCCTGCGCGACCTGCGGCTTGGCGCGTTCGACGTGTTGGTTGGCATCAACCTGTTGCGCGAAGGCTTGGATATTCCCGAATGCGGGCTGGTGGCGATACTGGACGCGGATAAGGAAGGGTTCTTGCGGTCTGAAACCTCGCTGATCCAGACCATTGGCCGCGCCGCGCGCAACGCCGATGGCCGGGTGATCCTGTATGCCGACCGGATGACCGGATCGATGGAACGCGCGCTGGCCGAAACCAACCGACGCCGCGCGAAACAGATCGCCTACAACGAAGAACACGGGATCACGCCCGAGACGGTGAAAAAGAACGTCGATGACGTGCTGGCGGGGCTGTACAAGGGCGACGTCGACATGAACCGCGTGACCGCCAAGGTCGATCCGGGGCTTCAGGGCGGGAACCTGAAGGCGGTATTGGACGGCTTGCGGACCGATATGAGGAAGGCGGCCGAGAACCTGGAGTTTGAAGAAGCCGCGCGCCTGCGCGATGAGGTCAAACGGCTGGAAGCGGTGGATCTCGCCGTGGCCGATGACCCCCTCGCGCGTCAGTCGGCGATTGAAGCGGCCTCAGATGCTGCTGTGAAATCCCGGGGCCGGAGTTCGGCGGGCCGGGCCGGGCAACGCGGTGGGAATGTGAAGCGGCGCAATAGGAGCTAAGTATAGAAAATGTCGAACCCGCCATCCTTTGGATCAATTCGTTTTTCTTGCCCACACTGCGGAGCGTTGGCGCATCAGCACTGGTATGTGGCACGCGCGGCAGAATTGGAGAAGGATGCTACTCCAGTTCGATACGATCGCGAGGCAATCGAAAAATCTAAGGACGAACAACTGCGAAAACCTGAGGAAGAACGCTTTAGAGATATGTACTTCTTTGACGAATTGATCCGATCAACTGATAGCGATGTCTTTCTGTCAAAAGAACAAAAAGATCCGTATACTTTCCGCCTCTACAATTTGGAATTTTCGAGATGCGATTCCTGTGGAGACGTAGCGGTATGGCTCAGCGACAAGCTGGTCTTTCCTCGGACTGGCCCTTCGGGAATTGCAACATCTGATATGCCTCACAAAATTCGCGGGCTCTACGATGAGGCCGCTGCGGTTTTCGCAACCTCACCTAGAGCCGCAGCGGCACTGTTGCGCCTTGCGCTGCAGCATCTGCTAATGGAACTCGGTTGTAAGGGTGCAAACATTAATGCTGACATAAATTTCCTAATCGACAGAGGTCTTGATGAGGAGATTGCGAAACCGATGCATGTTTTGAGAATAGTTGGGAATGAGTCCGTGCATCCAGGGCAAATTGATGTAGACGATGAACCATTCATAGCTGAGGCCCTATTCGATCTACTTAACCAGATTGTCGAGCAGATGATAACAAAGCCAAGAAAACGCGAAGAACTCTGGCAGAAATTGCCCGAATCTAAGCGCAAAGAGGTTGAAGAACGCCTCAAGAAAAGAGGCTCGAAATCGTGAAGGTAGCATAGCAAACTTGGGTGTTTGGCGCACCGTTTCATCAAACTTTCGACCAAAACTCATCCCGACCTGTCCAACATTGCCGCCAAACACTTTCTTGAAAAGAAAGCGTCCCGAAATCCTTTAAGGATTTCGACGCCCGCTTGACACCGCCCCCCCACGCTGGCCCACTGGACCCTCGCCAAAGGACCACGCCCCATGCCGCTTCTAAGCTTTGATCACGTCAATATCCGCACCAGCAACATCGACGCGATGATCGCCTGGTACGACGATGTCCTCGGCATCAAACAGGGGCATCGGCCCGCGTTCGCGAACCCCGGCGCCTGGCTTTATCTGGGCGGCACCTGCGTGGTGCATCTGGTGGACCTTGACACGCCGCCGACGCCCTACCGCGGCGATGAAAACATCCGGCTGGAGCATTTCGCCTTCCGCGCGTCGGGTTACGCGGATTTCACCGCCAACCTCGATGCGCGCGGCGTCGCCTATACCCCCGTCCCGGCAGACGTCGCAGGCACGGTCCTGGTGTTCCTGCGCGATCCTGACGGCAACGCCATCCACGTCGATTTCCCGATCTCGGAACTGACCTGAGACCCGAACGCAAAAAGGCCCCGCATCCGCAGGGCCCCTTCAATCCTTAAACCACCTGAGACCTAGGCGAGGGCGATGTTCACCGCGCTTTCGCGGCCATCACGGCCCGCTTCAAGGTCAAATGTGACCTTCTGGTCGTCAGCAAGGCCGGTCAGACCCGAACGTTCGACAGCAGAGATGTGGACGAAAACGTCCTTGCCGCCGCCTTCAGGGGCGATGAAGCCGTACCCTTTGGTGGTGTTGAACCATTTCACAGTGCCATTGGCCATCTGCGTGTTTCCTTATCATAGTCCCGCTCGCGGAATGCAGCGGCGTGGCGTAGCGCGTCGTGATCGATGGACTGCGTTGCCGTGGAAGGAAAACGAGGATCGAAGAGAGGTCTAGCGGCGCCCGTATCTCAGGAATCGTCTCATTAATCAAGCTTTGGTTGAGTTCGCGATGCCCCCCACTGCCCTTGAGCGGTGCCAGAAAATTTGAAACGGGCACCACATGCGAAACACCTAATGTCGCTTACTTTCAGAAGCTTACTTGCTTTATGCGCACCCTTGCCTGTCACACGTTTGCAACAAAGCCGGACCTCACAGCCTCGTGAACCCTTTCTTCGCCAAACTCTGGCCGCATAGCTTTGGTTTGACGCTGCAAAAGGCGCGCTGCCCGCGCCAAAAACCTGGGACGATTGAATATGTTTGACCGCAGAACCTTTCTTGCGGCCGGAGGGGCCGCCGCGATGGCAACGCCCGCTTTGGCGCACCATACCGAAGCCTTTGAACTTCCGGAAGAATTCATGCCTCGCCGCATCCGCTTGCGCGACGAATTGCCGGCTGGTGAATTGCACCTGATCCCGGGCGATTTCGCGCTCTATTGGACCGAAGAAGACCGCTATGCGATCCGGTATTCGGTGGGAATCGGTCGCGGTGATCTTTACGAATCCGGCACCTTCTGGATCCGCGCCAAGAAAGAATGGCCGTCGTGGAAGCCCACACAGGACATGATGGAACGCGACCCCGAGCTTTATGGCCACTTCGAAGAGGGCGAGAAGTTCGAAAACGGCATGCCCGGTGGCCCCGGCAACCCGCTTGGGGCGCGTGCGTTGTACCTGTTCGATGCTTCAGGACGTGACACCTACCTGCGCATTCACGGCACCAACAAACCCCGTACCATCGGTTCGGCGGTCTCGAACGGCTGCGCGCGGCTTGTGAACAGCCACATCGCGCATCTTTACGACCTTGTGCCGATCGACACGAAAGTGGTGCTTTACCCCAAAGGCTGGAACGCCAAAATCGGTTGACCGTAGCCAGATGTGAAAGGGGCGCTATCTTACATGATATGCGCCTCTTTGCTTTTCTGACCCTGATGTGTGCCAGCCCCGCTGCGGCGTGGGAGTTTTCGCCATCGCCGGTGTGTACGTTGTCGCACACGTCAGCCGAGCTGGACGTTGAACTGACCTACGATCCGCGGCGCGCGGCTCCCTATTCAATCGCACTGACGGCCGCCATGCCCTGGCCAGATGCGCCGGTGTTCGGTCTGCGCTTTTTTGGGGGGCGCGACATCACGATCACCACGGATCGCCAGGAATTCTCGGACGGCGGGCGCACGGTGTCAGTGCAAGACAAAGGCTTTGGCAACGTTCTGGATGGGCTGGAATTCAACGCCGCGGCCAACGCTTTCATTGGCGGAATGGTGCGGCAAGTCCCGCTGGACGGAGCCGCCGAACCGGTCCAGGCATTTCGCGCCTGCGTAAGCCAACCCTCTGTTTAGAAAGCGTTAACCTGTCTTAGAATGACCCAAAGTGTTAACGTCGGATTTCGTTGACGCAGAGTTTACGTCCACGTTAAGACCGTCCTGCCCACCCGAATGGTGCAGCGCCTCTGGCCCGAACGGCTCTTCGTAAAATTTTGGTTCAATGTGACATGCACCGCAAGGTTGCGGTGCAAATGTAGGGTAGTTTGTAATGCGTGTACTGATCTCTGAAACAACCTGGGCTTCCATGACGGCAGCCCGTGACCTGAACGCCCAGGGCTTTCTGGTAACCCGCGCCTTTGATGGCGAAAGCCTGGTGCTGTTTGTGCGTGACGCCGTGCAGGACGCCGTCGTGATTGACGCCGATCTTGGCGACATCACCACCGCGCGTGCGATCCGGTCAATCCGGGTTTTCCGGCCGAACCTGCCAATCCTGGCGCTGGCAAAAGGGGCCGACCGTGCCCTGCAAAAAGAGCTTTATCAGGCGGGTGCCGATTACGTTGAAACGGCTGAGCCCACGCCCGAAGAGCTGGCCGCACGGGTCCGTGCTGCAGCGCGCCGCACCGCCGGATACACCATGCCGTTGGCAACGCTTGACAACATCATCGTCGATTTCGATCGCCGCCGCGTGGCTGTGGGTGATGTCCCGGTTGCCCTGACCCCGGCGGAGTACGAAATCCTCGAACATCTGACCCTGCACCGCAAATCGGTGGTCTCACGCGACAATATCATGACCCACCTTTATGGTCTCGAAGACGGCCCCGACCCAAAAATCCTGGACGTGCACACCACGCGCATCCGCAAGAAGCTGCGCACGGCCGGGGCGGACCCCAAACAGCTGCGCACCGTCACCGGTCAAGGCTACGCGCTTGACGGGTCGCGCAAGGTCTTGTCGGTCGCCTGATCCCACAAACACACCCGTCATGGGACCTAGATGCGGCTCCGGCCTGCCAGAACGGCAGGTCAGAACCGCAACGGCGTCGGGCACACGGCCGGTTGCCCGAAGCGGAGCATTTCAGCAACAATCCCAGACTCTTGGGCAATATGGCCGCTTTGTGACGGAATCCCCGCGCCACGCCAAAGTTTCGACAGATTTGAACAGCAGGGAGAGCGGGTTAACGGACGAGTAATACCGCGTTTCTAGTATACACCAGACGCCATTGGTGGGACACCATGCTGCTTCGATCCGCCTTGATCCTTTTGCTGTCTTCAGCTCCGGCCCTGGCCAACCCCTGGCCTCGCGATACCAGTGGTACGTTCATTGCCATTACCGAAGACTTCTCGGATACGCCTGAGGCAGGTGAAACGTCGCTCTTTATCGAGAGTGGTGGCGGGCGCGATACCTTCAGCATCGGGGTGTCTTCCGTCCTTGACGAGGTGACCAACGAATGGTCCGCCTTCGCCTTTGTGCGACAACCGTTGACCGCTTCTGGCGCCCGCGACCGGGTTTCGTTGTCAGCAGGCCTTGGCGCGCAACATACCGAAAGCGGGGAAACCGAACCCCTGGTGATCCTAGGCGGGGCCTGGGGTCGCGATGTTGAGGGTTTGCTTGCGGGCTGGCTTAGCCTTGAAGGTGAAGCGCGATACGCAACAGACACCGGCGAAACGGAATTGCAGGGCGATGCAACCGTTGCTGTACGGCCGATGGAACGCATTGCACTTGTCAACGAATTCAGCCTGTCAGGCGTGCCGGGCTCTGATGTGGATGCCGACGCGCAGCTGACATCTTCAATCGTTGGAAGCATTACGGACCAGGCGCGGATCCAACTTGGCGCCACAGTAGATTTGTCTGGCGACACCGCCACGGGATTTCGACTGGGAACCTGGTTGGAATTCTAAGAATTCACCAGTGGTTGGTGCCTGGCGCCCCTTTGACAATACCGTCCAGATTGGACGTCACCCAACCACCGTAGAACCCGCCGGGTTGCGGGCGCACCTGTTCTTGCCCAACGAAACATGAATCCATCAAAGCTGGATAGAAGGCGACGTAATCGGCGATCGCGTGAAACCGGTCGCTCGGGTTGGGATAAGACCAGGCCGCGCGCGGCGCACACGCTCCGCCAGCCGTGACGTCGAAGTAGGCCGCACGGCCTTTCCATTCACAAAACGACCCGCCGCCGGCCGGCACAAGTGCACTCGCGTCTATGTCCGACATCGGGACATAATAGGTCGGGGCATGGTGCGTTTCGAGCACACGGAACCCTACAGACGTTTGCGCAATCTCTTGTCCGGCAAAGACCACGCGCAAGACAGATGAAACCGCCTCAAGCGCAGGCGGGCGCGGATAATCCTGAACGTTTTCTCGATGTCCCATTGCCGTTAGATAGAACACTGGCGTTCTTGCGCAACCTATCCAATCGCGCCACATAACATCCCATGCCCAAGATCGACCCAATCCGCGCGACCGACGAAGACGCCCGCCAATTGGCGCGCAATCTGCTTGCCACGGCAAGCTATGCGGCACTCGGGGTCCTCGATCCGGAGACCGGCGCGCCTGTGGTGACACGCATCGCGCTGGCCCAAACTGGCAGCGGTGCGATCACCACACTGATCTCTGACTTGTCCGCCCACACACGGGCTTTGCGCGCCAACCCCAACGCGTCGCTTCTGGTGGGAGAGCCTGGCGACAAGGGCGATCCTTTGACCTTCGCGCGGATGAGCCTTACGACGCGAGCAGCGTTCGTCACGCGCGACAGCGACGACGGCACGCGCATCAGGGACTACTGGATGCGGCACCGGCCAAAGTCGAAGATCTATATCGATTTTGCGGATTTTCACTTTGTGCGGTTTGAACTGACCGAAATCGCACTCAATGGCGGATTTGGCAAAGCCTATCGTCTGACGCCGGCAGATCTTGCATAAGGGGCGCCGCCACAGTTGGGCGACGCCGCGTTCGTTTTAAATCGGACGATCCACCCGCGCCGTCACATGGACCCGGCCCGACACCGCTTCGGGCCATGTCAGGCGAACGAAGTTATTGTTCGCCCCATCCAGGGTCGTAACGTAGGGCATCGCAAAGACGGTTTGCGAAGATGTGTTCTCGACCGGATTTTCGAACACCAATCCCGTGACTTCGCGTGCCCAACCGCCAAAGGGCAGAAAGCTCGACACATCTAGCACCCAATTGACCGAAGCCGAGGTTTGGTCAAATTCTAACGTCACCGGATTGATCGTATTTTGACCAACGTTGTTGAATGTGTTTCCTTCAAAGGTGACATTTCGTGTGCGGCCAAAATCAAGATCCGCGATGCTATCGTCAATACGTTCCACCCGGTCTGTCGTTCCGTTGAGCGATTTGAACGTATTGCTGATCACACTAAGCCCTTGAATGAAGTGACCTGTTCCATAGGGTTTAATGACAATCCAGGAAAACCACGAAGCCGCATCGTTTACCGTAAAGATATTGCCGGTGATCGTCAGACCACCAAAGCTGAGTTCGGTTCCGAAATTCGGATTGGCATCATGCTCATTCGTCCATTCAATAAATGAATTATCGATGTAATTGCCCGTGATAACGGATTTCACATTTGGCTCTGTAAAGACGATCCCGGCAACCCGTGGCCCGTCTGTTTCGTTGTCGCCCTGGAACCAGTGATTTCCAACGATAAGGTGCCCATTGCCCTTGAACACCATGGTCGTGCCAAGCCTTTGGAACCGGTTGTTTCTGATTTTCGCGTCGTTCGCATTAATGTTGAAGCCCAGCGAAACGCGGTTCGGCGCAGGCAAGGACTGCTCGTCAGAGATAAACTGACAGCGATCAATATGCAGATCCTGACAGCCAATTCCGTGACTTGAAATACCACGATCCTTGGGTTTGGTGAAATAACTGTCACGGAATTGGGTATTATTTCCATCTGGTGCCAGAAGTACCCCGCTGGCAATACCCTGACATTGAAAATCAATATCCGTGAATGCAAGCCGGGACAATTTATCAAAGCCGGAAAAATCGAGAATATATTGAAAGCGCTTGAACGTATAAGTCTGACTGACGGGTGCTGCGTATAGCGGTTGACTGAGATCAATTGTGCCGGCGCCTATATTCTTGTCGCGCACATAGACTTCGCGACCAACGCCTGTGCCTTCAACCAGCGACCCGATTGGGATATTGGCAACATTGGCCACGTTCGTCAGCCGAAGCGAGTCAGCAGACGAATAGCTCGCCGTCGATGTATGTTCTTCGGTATCCCAATTCGTGGATGCCACCACATTGAATTGGCCGTTGCGAATAACGCGCCGAATTTCATATGTTGTTTGGCCGGGTACAGCGGCGGCCATATCAATGGGGCCATCAATCTCAATGCGACGACCACCCAGATCAAGGCTTTCATGGTCCGAGAAATTCAAGAGCGCTTGGAACGCCTTTTTGAACGCCAAAACTTCATCACCGAAGGCATCAATATAGGTCGGCAGGTTGAAGTTCCGGATACAGGCAAGGCGTTTGTCGTCCGGCATTGTGATGTTGCCTTCGAAGCGCACCGCGTTTTCGAAGGTGACGTTTTCAGCCAGGTAGTAGTTGCCGCTGGGCACCAAGACATCGCGGCCCGCAGCTGCGGTGTCCGCGGCTTCAAACGCGGCCGTGTTGTCAGTAACGCCGTCGCCGACCGCGCCGAAGTCGATCACATCGACCCAATCCATCATCTTGCGATGGAACACGCCGGTGACGTCTTCAATCTCGATGTCGTCGATGCGCACGACACCACCAGTTGTGCCCGTCAGGTCCAGCCCGAAATGGCCGTATAGCGCCGCCGACCCCCAGACCATATCGACGCCCGTGCGCTGGCCAACCCCGACAATCGCCGTCACCTCAACGATCTCACCGTAGTTTGACAACTGCACTGACGGTCCTGTCGTCACCAGCCCAGTGACCTCCGCGCCGCCGGCCCCGCCGGCCCAGCCCGCGATCCGAACAGAGGGCAGGTTGCCGGACATGGCTTTGACACGCGCGCGAATTTGTAAGTAGCACCCCGGCAGCAACGTGGTTTCGCCGGTGTAGCGCAGGCGTTGAGTGGCTTCGGTTTTCTGAATTTCCAGACAGCCTGCAAAGTCCTGATCGGCCGGGACAAAGGCTGCATCCGCCGCCCCGTCATAGGTGGCCGAGCCGGGCGTTCCGTCCTCGCGGGACCAAACCGTCAATCCGCCCGAAAATGCGGGGGGCATCAGCAAAACGCCGTCGGTGATAGCCTTGTTCATGGGGTTCCTTTCGCGTGTCACATGCTGGGTGACCCGCACCTCCCAGACCGGGCGGGTCGCCTGGTCTCGGGGTAGGACGCAAGCTGCGCCCCAAATCGCGAAAAGAACTATGCTTTGGGCGTTAACACCCGCTTAACCGAGCGCGCGCAGAGGCGCGTCTCACGCCCCGACGCCGGGCGCCTGCAAAAGCTGCACGCCGGAAATCTGCCATCCATCGTCCGACGGCGACATGTAATAATCCAGAAGATGCGTCCGTCCCGCTTGATCGGTGATCATGACCCGCTGCACCGGCCCCGCAGGCCCTTCGCGCAAATCCAGATAGTCCACTCGGCCCGGGCGCCACACCATAGGGTAGCCCTGCTGCACCATCATGCCGAACCGATCTGGCGAGCCGAACATCCGCTTGATCCCGGGCGCCGCGAAGGTGAAGGCGGTGGCAAAATCATCGGCCTGAAACGCCTCGATCTGGCTTTGGATCACGCCAGTTACGTCATCTTTGGTGTCCGCCGCAACAGGTCCCGAAAGCAAAACCGCCGCCAAGATGACCAATGCAAAATGTCTCATCACGCGCTCCCTTTTGGAAAGCATACGCCCGAGACACCCGATTGGTTCGGTTTTTTTCGCCGCCCGCGCTTCAGGCCGCCAGTTTGCCCGCCAACCCGTCATCAATCAGCGCAAGGGTTTCGTCGATCCCGTAAAGCGCGATGAACCCGCCAAAGCGCGGCCCTTGCGAGGCCCCAAGCAGGATTTCATAGAGCGCTTTGAACCAATCACGCAGGGGTTCAAATCCGTGATCCTTGCCCACCGCAAAGACCATCGATTGCAACTCTTCAGCGTCAAGGCCCCCATCCCAGGAACGCAAGCGGTCTTGTAGATCTTCCAAAGCCGCGACCTCACGGACATCTGGCGCGCGGAATGTCCGGTTCGGGGCCACGAAATCCTTGAAGTAGCGCACCGCAAAGCCCGCCGCGCGATCCAGATCAGGGTGCGTGTCCGGCGTGGCGTTGGGCGCATAGCGCTGAATAAAGCCCCACATCCGGTCTGTGTCTTCGGCCGCTGAAACTCCGGCCAGGTTCAAAAGCATCGCAAACGGCACATCCAGCGTCGAGGCTGGCACCTGCCCCCCATGAATATGCCACACCGGATTGGCCGCCTGTTTCGCCTCATCCTGGTCCGGATAGGCCCGCAATTGCTGGTGATATTCATCCACAGCCTTGGGGATCACATCCCAGCTTAGCCGTTTGGCCGTCCGTGGCTTTTGGTACATGTAGTATGACAGGCTTTCCGAGGCCGCGTAGGTCAGCCATTCGTCAATCGACAGGCCATTGCCCTTTGACTTGGAGATCTTCTCGCCGTTTTGATCCAAAAACAGCTCAAACACATAATGGTCCGGGGCCGTGCCACCAAGCAGATTGCAGATGCGGTCGTAGATCGGCGCATTGGTGGAATGGTCCTTGCCGAACATCTCAAAATCCACATCCAAAGCGGCCCAACGCGCGCCGAAATCGGGCTTCCACTGGAATTTAACGTGGCCCCCTGTCACCGGCAGCGTCCATTCGCGGCCCGTCTCGTCGTCAAACGTGACCTCGCCCTTGGCAGCGTCCACATGCTTCATCGGTACATATAGCACCCGGCCCGTTTCAGGGTGGATCGGCAGGAAGATCGAATAGGTCTCGCGGCGTTCCTCACCCAGAGTTTTCAGCATGACCGCCATGATGTCATCATAGCGTTCGGCCGCGCGCATCAAGATCTCATCAAACCGGCCCGAACCGTAGAATTCCGTGGCAGAGATAAATTCATACTCAAAACCGAACGTATCCAGAAACCGTTGCAGCATTGCATTGTTGTGGGCGCCAAAACTGTCATGTGTACCAAACGGGTCAGGCACCGATGTCAGCGGTTTTTGCAGATGTTCGGCAAGGGCCGCAGGGTCCGGCACGGTGTCTGGCACCTTGCGCATCCCATCAAGGTCATCCGAGAACGAGATCAACCGCGTCGGAATATCCGAAATCACTTCGAACGCGCGGCGCACCATCGTCGTGCGCGCAACCTCGCCAAACGTGCCCATATGCGGCAGGCCCGATGGCCCATAACCGGTCTGAAACAGCACCTCATCCTTGCCGCGCTTTTCCACACGTTTCAAAAGCTTGCGCGCCTCTTCAAAGGGCCAGGCTTTCGAAGTCAGGGCGGCGTCACGAAACGCGGACATGGTGTTTGATCCTTCAGGGTGCAAAAGAGTGCGCTACCTATTGCGGGGGACCCCTCGCGTCAATATTTTCAAATGGACAGAACCCCGGAAGGACGCGCCTTGGCCGCCGAAGACATCCCCCTTAGCCCGCAAGACAGCCTTGTTGCGATCATGATCGCGATTTCGGCGTCAGATGAAACGATCCGAACCTCAGAACTCGTCACCATCGAGCGGATCGTGAACCACTTGCCGATCTTTGCCGAATATCAGGTCGACCGGCTGCCTGGCGTGTCGGAGTTTATCTTCGATTTGTTCACCCGCGAAGACGGGCTGGATATGCTGTTTCAAAAGGTCCGCGAGACCCTGCCCGAAGACCTCTTTGAAACCGCCTATGCGCTGGCCTGCGATGTGGCGGCTGCCGATGGGATGCTGCGCGAAGCCGAATTGAGGCTGTTGGAAGAGATGCGCTATGAGCTCAACATCGACCGGCTTCATGCGGCCGCGATCGAGCGCGGCGCGCGCGCACGGCATTTGACACTGTAGCGCTGGTCTTTGGTAGGGTTTGCGCCGCGCCTTCGCGCGCCGCCAGGGGCGCGGGCTGACGCCCGCGCGGGGGCTCTGCCCCCCGGCCCTTTCGGGCCTCCCCCCGGAGCATTTTTGCCAGGATGAAGGCCGAAAAGCTACTAAAGCGGCGTGACCGCCCAGTGCCGAAGCAGGTCCTTTTGAAGCCGCCGGGCCCGGTTGGCATAGCTCCGTGACCCGCTGGGGCGTTCGCGTTGCGCAATGGGAACCGCATTGCGGCGCGGCGCATCGGCGCAAAAGATCGCAAAGGCCAGGCGGCGTCCGTCTTTGCGGTCGACGTATCCCGCCAGCGCGCTGACAAAATTGTGGGTGCCGGTCTTCGCCAGCACCGTCGCCCCTTTGTCATCCTGACCAAGGTTCACAGGGCGCAACAAGGGGCGCAAGGCATCGGCCCGGTTCGCGCCCGTCAGGATCGCGGCCATATCGCCGGCCGTCATCCGCGACCCATAGCCCAGCCCCGAATGGTCCAGCAAAGCGGTGCGCGATGCCCCGAACCGCCCAGCTGCCCAGGCATTCATCCGGTCCGCTGACGCCTGAAGCGAGCCGGGCATATCGCCACGTGATGCACTTGCCTGCAGCCCGGCGACTTCTGCGGTAAGATTGGTCGAATAGCGCAACATACCGCGCAGCACATCCGTCATTGCCTGGGACCGATGCCTCGCAAGAAGCTGACCTTCTGGTTTCGCCAAAGTCCGCGTGGCCTGCCCCAGCACGATCCCATGTGAGCGGGCGACCGATTGAAACGCCTCGCCGGCATAGGCCACGGGCCGGCGCACCGGCAACCAGCGCGCCCCGTCATTGCCCAGCGCATGGCGTGCCACCGTCCAACGGTCGCGCCCGTCTTCCTGGCGGAAGGTGAACACCGGCACCCGGTCGTCGACAATATCCATGGTCGACACCGTCACGGCCGGGCGAAAATTCCGTGCCCGCGCCTGCAGGGTAAACTCGTAGTCGGGCTTGGCACGCTTCCACTCAAAATGCACGCGGTTGAAATTCAGGTTCAGCCCGGTGATCGTCGGGTTGTAGCCTGCCGTCTCAGGTTGTTCGAATGCAATGCGTTCGACCCAGGGCAGCACCCGGTCATAAATCAAGAACCGGCCCTTCACCTCAACAAGACCTGCGGCCTTCAACTCTGCCGCCATCGCACCCAGAGCATCCGAATCCAGAAGCGGATCGCCCGACCCCACAAGCACCAGATCACCCTCCAACCGACCGTTCGTGATGGGCCCCGTCGCGATGATCGTGGTTTCAAACTGAAAGTCCGGACCAAGCTGGTCCAGCGCATAAAGCGCCGTAATCGCTTTGGCCGTGCTGGCAGGCGGCAGCGGTATATCACGTTCGCCTGCGTCCACCGGTGCACCGGTCGCGGCGTCCACGACCGCGTAGCCGACGATCCCGCCAAGACCTGCGGCCTTGACCAAGTTTGCCGAAACCGACCGCGCCGTGACGGCAGGCGCGGACGACGGTGCAGGCGCGGGGCCGCCGGGTCGTGGGATCGGCAGCGGCGAACGATCAAGCGCAAACGCCTCGCGCGCACCAAAGGCCCCGGCAGCGAGGCCGGCCAATGCGGCGCGTCGTGTCCATCGCGTATTCATAGTGGTGACTATGCAGGGCAAAGTGACAAGAACAAGTCACGCCTTAGTCATGGTCGGGGAATGTTGCCACCTGGCGTCGCCCATCTGCCCGCTTCGCGCAACTTGGTCGATGAGATGTCCAGCATCGGCACGTTCACAAAACACCATGCTGGCAAAGGGGCCAAGGCCAGCCGTTGCGCTTCGCGTCCCCGCAGCCTTGCATGCTCGAAACGAGAGGCTGCCGGCGACATGCGCGCCGAAATGCGTTGACCGGGGCGCGCCAGAACCCCAATCGGCACCTGCGCAAAGATGTCCCACCAGTGGTCCCACTTGTGGAAACCGGCGAGATTGTCCGCCCCCATCAGCCACACGAACCGAACGCCCCGGTAGTGAGCGCCAAGCGCGCCAAGGGTTTCAGCCGTGAACCTCGTGCCAATGCTGTGCTCGAGATCGGTGACCTTCACGCGCGGATGGTCGATGACCCGCCGAGCTGCGGCCACGCGCGCGTCCAGCGGAGCCGGACCGCGCGCCTTCAGGGGATTGCCTGGCGTGACCAGCCACCAGACCTGATCAAGGCCAAACCGCTTCAGCGCCTCGCGTGTGATATGGGCATGCCCCAAGTGTGGCGGATCGAATGACCCGCCAAGCAACCCGATTGTCATTCCGGCACGCGCCAGCGGAAACCCTTGCATTCTCGCTCCCTTCGTTGGCGCCGAGTGCCTGTTGGGCCGCGTGATGTCAAATCCCCGCTGAATGAGGGGTCTGGAAGCCCCTTCAAACAGATGGCACTGTGTGGGGTATGAAAATACGTGCCCCGCTGATGGCCGCGCTATTGCTCGCAGCCTGCGAACTTCCCCCCGTCGGCCTGTCGACGGCCTATGTCTGGCCGGCTGAACCTGTCGACGTGGTGATGCCCGCAAACGCGCCTTCGATCCGCCAGCAGTTCAAACCACCCCCTTCGCCAGACCTCTTCGGCGAAGGGCATTTCGGCATTGATGTCGTAGGCCCAGTGGGCGCACCGATCCTGGCACCCGCTGCCGGCCGGGTCCATGCCAGCTTTGTCGAGCCATTCTACGGCGCACAACTTATCCTCGAACACGGGCCCGACGCCTCGGGGCGGCGCTGGCGCACACGCTACTGGCACCTGAACACCCGCGACGTAAAGGTCGGCCAGATGGTGGCACGGGGCCAGAAGATCGCAGGCCTTGGGCGGACGGGCGTGCTTGCGGGTGGCATTCTTCACTTGCACTTCGAGGTTTTGCGCGAAGAAAAACCGGGAACGTTCAAACCCCTTGATCCGCAGCTTTTGTGGATCGACGGCGTAGGCCGGGTCACCTGTTTCGACCCCAGCCAAAGCTACAGTGAGCGACCGTTTCGCATCACCTATCCGGTGCAATGTCTTTAAAGACCTTTACCTGCGTGGCGGGCCTGGTGTGCACAGCCGCCTGCGGACTGGACCCGACCGGCTACTCGGCACCTTACCCGCCGCCTCAGCCCTTCGCCGTGGTCGTTCCCAAAAACGCCCCGTCAATTTCGCAGCAGTTTCGGCGCGGCACCGGCGGCGACCACATCGGAACCGACTTCATCGCAGCCGTTGGAACACCGGTTCTTGCCGCAGCAGCGGGCCGCGTGACGCGCTCGTTTTTTGACCCCGCATACGGCCACACAATCGAATTGACGCACGGCCAAGACCGGGCGGGTCGTCCGATCGTCACCCGCTACGTGCACCTTGAGACCCGCAGTGTCGCCCCCGGCACATCGGTCCAGCGCGGACAACACATCGGCACGCTTGGCCGCAGTGGTGTTCTGGCCGGCGGCATCGCGCATTTGCACTTCGAAGTCTGGATAGGGAAGCGGCGCGACCCCGCCAATGCCCGCGATCCCAATACTTTGTGGGCTTTGGGCACCGGCCGCGTCACATGTTTCGATCCTGGGCGCAGGGTCCCCGCAGATCCGTTTCGGATCACGCATCCGGTGGCCTGCCAATGAGGTCGAAGCGCTCGACCTTCGCCCTTGCCTTAGCCTGTGCCGGGTTCGCCTCGGCGGCGATGGCACAGACCACGCCCTGCCCGGATTTCTATCGCTTCGTCGATTATGGGCTGACGGACGCAAACGGGCACCTCAACCGTGGCGGCACCTTGCTGCGGGTCGAAAGCCTGGCCGGTGTCGGACTTCTCAAACCCACCGGCAGCCTTTGTCGTTTTGTCCAACATCTGGGCAGCGATGGGCATGGCAATCCGATCCCGGTGGTCCACCGCGTGGAGTTCGATCCTGCCAGACTGTCGCTTCCCCTCGCCACGCTTGCCGTCACAAGCGCGCAGGACACGGCAGCTGTGGCCGAAGAAAACGCGACTGTTCACGCCGATACCTTGGGTAAACCTGGCACACAAAGTGTTGCCGGTGACCGTTTTCTTTGTGCCCGCCCGGCCGGAACCGGCTCTACAAGCTGTCAGGTTGTAAGCCCATACCGGGGGAACCGGCCCGTCGTGATCTATTGCGACGACGGGGTATGCGAACTGCCTGTTTTGGCGATGGACGACCAGATCTACATCAGCGCAAGCTGGCTTCATCCCGATGACACGCTTGAGGGCCTTGGCAAGGCTACCGTCGACATATTGGGCCGCATTGCAACGGCGTTTGAACCTTTGCTTTAATGGCGCGCCGCCTTGGTGCCCGACCGCCAAGCCACATCGCTCGTCCCTTCGAACACCGCCCAACGACCCAACGCGTGTTCACTCGGCTGGCTAGCACCCGCAAAAAAGGGGCCGCCGAAGCGACCCCTTGTTCTTAGATGGCTAACCCTAACGACGTGCCTCGCGGTTGCGAAAACGTCCGCCGGGCTCGCAAAATCCCAAGCGGGATTTTTGCTTACATCATGCCGCCCATGCCGCCCATGTCGGGCATGCCGCCACCGGGGGCGCCGCCGTCTTTGGCAGGCTTGTCGGCGACCATGGCTTCGGTCGTGATCAACAGACCCGCGATCGAAGCTGCGTCTTCCAATGCGGTCCGCACGACCTTGGCCGGGTCAAGCACGCCGAAGGCGAACAGATCACCGTATTCCTCGGTCTGGGCGTTGAAGCCGAACGAGCTGTCGCTCGATTCGCGCACCTTGCCGGCCACGACCGATCCGTCGACGCCGGAGTTTTCGGCGATCTGACGCAAAGGTGCTTCCAGCGCACGGCGCACAATGGCGATGCCTGCGTCCTGGTCGGAGTTTGCGCCCGACAGACCTTCAAGCGACTTGGCACCTTGAACCAGGGCCACGCCACCGCCAACGACAACACCTTCCTGCACAGCAGCCCGGGTCGCGTTCAGCGCATCATCAACGCGGTCCTTGCGCTCTTTCACTTCGACTTCCGTCATGCCGCCCACGCGGATGACAGCCACACCGCCGGCGAGTTTCGCAACACGCTCTTGGAGCTTCTCACGGTCATAATCCGAAGTGGTTTCTTCGATCTGTCCGCGGATCTGAGCGACCCGCGCTTCAATCTCGGCCTTCTCGCCATTGCCGTCCACAATCGTAGTTTCGTCTTTGGTGATCGCGATGCGCTTGGCAGACCCCAGCATGTCCATCGTGACGTTCTCAAGCTTCATGCCCAGATCTTCGGAAATCACCTGACCGCCGGTCAGAATGGCGAGATCCTGCAGCATGGCCTTGCGGCGATCGCCGAAGCCCGGTGCTTTGACGGCTGCGATCTTCAGACCACCGCGCAGCTTGTTGACGACCAGCGTGGCCAGCGCCTCGCCTTCGACGTCTTCGGCCACGATCACCAGCGGCTTTTGCGACTGAATTACGGATTCCAACAAAGGAACCATTGGCTGCAGCGACGACAGTTTCTTTTCGTGCAGCAGGATGATTGCGTCTTCCAGCTCGGTCGTCATCTTGTCGGGGTTGGTGACAAAGTAGGGCGACAGGTAGCCGCGGTCGAACTGCATGCCTTCAACGACCTCTGTCTCGGTCTCAAGGCCCTTGTTCTCTTCCACGGTGATCACGCCGTCATTGCCAACCTTCTGCATCGCATCCGCGATCTGCTGGCCGATTTCGGATTCGCCATTGGCCGAGATCGTGCCGACCTGTGCGACTTCATCGCTGTCTTTGACTTCGCGCGAGGCGCCTTTGATCGCTTCGACCACTTTCGAGGTGGCCAGATCGATGCCGCGCTTGAGGTCCATCGGGTTCATGCCGGCGGCGACCGATTTCATGCCTTCGCGTACGATCGCTTGGGCCAGAACAGTCGCAGTGGTCGTGCCGTCGCCGGCTTCGTCATTGGTGCGGCTGGCGACTTCTTTCACCATCTGCGCGCCCATGTTTTCGAACTTGTCTTCCAGTTCGATTTCCTTGGCAACCGACACACCGTCTTTGGTGATGCGCGGTGCGCCGAAGGATTTTTCGATGACGACGTTGCGGCCTTTCGGGCCCAGGGTAACTTTCACCGCATCAGCCAAAACATTGACGCCCTTGAGCATCTTGTTCCGGGCGTCGGTGTCGAATTTGACGTCCTTAGCAGCCATTGTGCTGTCTCCTGAATTCTAGTTTTAACTGAAAGGCTTAGGCGATGACCCCAAGGATATCGCTTTCCTTCATGATCAACAGCTCTTCGCCATCAAGGGTGATTTCGGTGCCCGACCACTTGCCGAACAGGATCTTGTCGCCGGCCGAAACAGCCATTGCGATCAGCTCGCCGGAATCCTTGCGCGCGCCTTCGCCAACCGCGACGATCTCGCCTTCGCTGGGCTTTTCTTTCGCGCTGTCAGGAATGATCAGACCACCTGTGGTCTTCTCATCGCTCTCGGTGCGGCGCACGACAACGCGGTCATGCAACGGTTTGAATGCCATCAGATAGGCTCCTTCGTTCAGGTATTAAATCCTTTAGCACTCGACCTGGTTGAGTGCTAACGGCCCGCATTTAGGCAAAGCCGCCAGCCCTGTCAACCAATGCATCTGCACAAATTGAGCCGCCACGTCGGCCGGGACGTTCGCTTTCGAAAATGGCGGCTGGTTTTCATCAAATCCGAAGCAAAAACCCATGCGGCAAAAGGGTGGCGTTCAGAAACGGTGCGGTAGAGACGGGCCTGTGTTTGCAAAACTGGGTTCAAGGGTCTGAGGCGTCTCGCTCCATGGTGATCGAAGATATGGCAACACTTGCCTTGGCTGGCGTTCTTGTAGTCGCATTGGGGATCACGCGCGCATGGTCCCTTTTGCGGTCCCAAAATCGTGCCGCCGCCGCCTCCGATCGGCGCGCCTTATACGACAGCGAAAAAATCCTGAGAGCGGTCGCACAGCACGCAAACGACGGACTCGTGTACCAGGACATGCAAGGGCGCATTCTCTGGGCCAATGATGCCTATTGCCGGATCATGGGCTACCGGCTTGAAGAGATTTTGGGCCGCCGTCCACAGGAATACTGCTTTCCACCCGAAACGCGTCCCAGCGACGCGGAGATTATGAACTTCGTGTTTGATCCCGATGCGGACGAGTTTCACGAACTCACACGCCGGTTGAACATGCGCAAGAATGGCGAGCGCTTCTGGCACGAATTCAACCTGTCGCTCATCCAGACTGACGCAGGCGAACAGCGGGTCATTCTGGTGTCGCGCGATGTGACCGAACAGGTCAACCGCGAGGAAGAGCTTGAACGCACCAAGGCGGAACTTCACCATGCCGCAACCCATGACGTCCTGACCGGCCTGTCAAACCGGGCTGCTTTCCAGACACGTGCCGCCGCTGCGCTGCACGAACACGGAAAGATTGGGGTCATGTATATCGATCTCGACAAGTTCAAAACCGTCAATGATACGCTGGGACATGCTGCGGGGGACGCAATTTTGATCCATGCAGCCGAGTCTATTCGCGCCGCTCTGCCGGCCGGCAGCATCTCTTGCCGCGTCGGCGGTGACGAATTCTTGTGCGCCTGCCCGGGCGTTGGCGATCTTGCCGCCCTTGAATACATGGCCGACACCCTTCTTGAACGCATCACCACGACCCTGGCTTGGAACACAAATGCCCTCGAACCGCGCGCCTCGATTGGCCTGGCGGCGGCTGACACGGTCGATACATTGATCCCAGATCTCATTCGGATGGCAGATTTTGCGCTCTACGAAGCCAAGGTCCCCGGCGCCCCCGCAATCATGCGATATGACGCGTCGTTGCACGCCCGCAAAGAAGCCGAAAGCGCGATGGTAGACGACTTCATAGCCGCGCTGGATCACGACAAACTTGAGTTTCTGTTTCAACCCATTATCGGCGCTCCGGATATGACGCCTGTGGGATTTGAGACCCTGGTGCGTTGGCGGCGCACCGAGAACGAGCTTCTTTTGCCCGGCCAGTTTCTTGACATCGCGTCCCGCCTGAAACGCCTGCCCGACATTGATTTTCGCGCCGCAGCCGCCGCGGCACAGTTGACGTCTGAGTTGCGCGCCCGGGGGCACATCCTGTGCGGTGCGTTCAACGTTGCCCCCGACACGTTGGGGCAAAGCGACTTTCGCCACAGGCTCCAGAAGCTCCTTGATGCGCATGCCCTGCCAACTGACGCGCTGATCATCGAAGTTCTTGAAACCACCCTTTTCGGGCCTGATGCCACCGACAGCCCCGCCGCAGATTGCATCTCGATGCTGCGCCAAATGGGCATAAAGGTGTTCCTCGACGACTTTGGGACCGGCTATGCGGGTCTCGCGCATCTGGGGCAATTGGATGTGTCGGGAATCAAAATTGACCGATCCCTTAGCAAAGACGTCTCATCGCGTCGCCCCGCCAGCCTGATCGCCGGGTCAATTCTGCAACTGGCTCACGAACTGTCGATCGAAGTCTGTGTGGAAGGCATTGAAACCTATGATCAAGCGGAATTCTTTGCCCAACATGGCTGCCAAAAGTTCCAAGGGTTCGGATATGCCCGCCCAATGGAAAAAGCCGCTTTTGTGGCCTGGATCGAAAACGGGGCGAGCGATCTTCTTGCCCCCGTCGCAACCGCCGGCTAGCGCGGCTTTTGAACCCGCGTGATCCACGCCATTGCGATCGTCAAAAGCACCAAGGGAGGCAAAAGGGAAATCGCCGCCAGGACAAAGCTCGCACCACTTCCGCTCCGCACAAGGCCGAAGCCGCGCATCAAGGTGAATTGTGAATTGTCGACTGACACCATCAATGGCCACAAAAACTGGTTCCACCCCAGCACGAAGCTGATCGCAAACACCGCCCCGATCATCGGCAACGACAGTGGCACGGCAAAGTCGCGCAGAAACCGAAACGGGCCCGCCGCATCAAGGCGCGCCGCTTCCATGAGCTCTGGCGCCATGGACTTTAACTGCTGGCGAAAGGCAAATGTCCCAACGGCCAGCGGCAGAATTGGGAAAACCAAACCGGTCAACGTGTTGTGCAATCCAAGCGTCGCGGCCACCTCGAACGTCGCAATCATTCGTGCCTCAATCGGAAAATACAGCGTGGCAAGAGACACCCAAAACCAAGCCTCATGGACCTTGCAAAACACCATCACATAAGCGGCAAGAAAACTCACAACCGTGCAGGCCAATGCGACTCCAAAGGCCGTCAGCCCCGAAACTTTGAGCATGCCTGCCAATGTGGGACCCGCCGCCTCCAACCTGCGATCCAGCGATTGCAGATTGTCCGCAAGGCTTGTGCCCGGAATAAGCCCGATGTCTCCGGTCCGGGTCGCGGCCACCAAAGCCAGCCACAAAGGCAAGCCCATCACCACGACCCCGACCAACAGCACCGCGTGGTCCTTGGTGTCTCGCCATTTTGTCATCCTGGGCACCTTCGCATCCTGGCGGACCGACCGAAAGACCAGGCGCCATAATTTTGCCCATTGGATGGGCTATGCCCATTGCATGGCAGACATTGCTACACATGAATTGTCCAGGACCAAAGGCGTCCGTGTTCGCTCCGCCCGTCGGAGGGATTTCGACGCGATACGTCGCAATCATCAGATCACCTTTGCGGAACACAAAGCGCGCGAAGAGACTTTCAAAGTCGGCGGCCCGTTCATTGACGACTATTTATCCGACCTGACCAGCCCTTTGGCATGGCTGGGCGGGCTTCTGGGGCGGGACCAAAGTGTTGTTCTTGTCGCCGAGGTTGATGGCCGCGTCGAAGGCCATATCGCCTACACGCGCTACAGCAACCAGGTCGGTCCCTATGCAGCGATTGTTGGCGACGTTTCAATCGCGCCGGAACACCGCCGCTCCGGTTTGGGCCGCGCCCTTGTCGGGGCGATGGAACACCGCGAGGCCCTTGCAGGGACCACGAGTTTCGCCGCATCGATCTGGCCGGAAAACCGGGCCAGCGCGCAGCTTTTTTCAACCCTTGGCTATGCGCCCTTTGCCGGCAACAGCCCAAACGCCGACGCCCGAACACTGGTTGAAAAGGCCATTCCGTTCGGCACCTTGCCGCTGACGGTTACGATGGCAAAATCGGCTGTTCTGACACTGTTCGCAATCGCTGTGGGCTATCAGCTTTTCTCGGTGTTCATCGGCTGACATTGCCCTCTCCCCTCCCCTCGGCTATCGAACAAAAAAGCCAGGAGGTGCGACATGGCAGCTTATCAATACGTCTATCACATGGACGGCGTGTCCAAGACCTACCCCGGTGGCAAGAAGTGCTTTGAAAACATCCGCTTGTCGTTCCTACCCGGCGTGAAGATCGGCGTTGTCGGCGTCAACGGTGCCGGCAAATCGACCCTGATGCGCATCATGGCTGGCATCGATAAGGACTTTACCGGCGAAGCCTGGGCCGCAGAGGGCGCCAAAGTCGGCTACCTCAGTCAGGAACCCGAACTCGACGACGCTTTGAGCGTGCGTGACAATGTCATGCTCGCAGTGGCTGACAAAAAAGCCAAGCTCGACCGGTTCAACGAGCTTGCGATGAACTACTCCGATGAGACCGCCGACGAGATGGCCACGCTTCAGGATGAGATCGACAGCCAGAATCTGTGGGACCTCGACAGCCAGATCGACGTTGCGATGGAGGCGCTGCGCTGCCCGCCCGACGACTCTGACACCGCCACCCTTTCCGGTGGGGAACGCAGGCGCGTCGCCCTTTGCAAACTCCTCCTCGAATCCCCCGACATGCTTCTGCTCGACGAACCCACCAACCACCTTGATGCCGAAACCATCGCCTGGCTCCAGCAGCACCTCATCGACTACAAAGGCACCATCCTGATCGTCACCCACGACCGCTACTTCCTGGATGATATCACCGGCTGGATCCTGGAACTCGACCGTGGCCGCGGCATTCCTTACGAAGGCAACTACTCCGCCTGGCTTGAACAAAAGGCCAAACGCCTCGAACAGGAAGCGCGCGAGGATAAATCCAAGCAAAAGACCCTCGAACGCGAGCTTGACTGGATGCGCCAGGGTGCAAAGGCCCGGCAATCGAAGCAAAAAGCCCGGATCGACCGCTACAATGAACTCGCCGATGGATCCGAACGCGACAAGATCACCACCGCTCAGATCGTCATCCCGTCCGGGCCGCGCCTGGGCGCCAAGGTTGTTGAGGTTGAGGGCTTGCAAAAGGCCATGGGCGACAAGCTTTTGATCGAAGACCTGACCTTCAGCCTGCCCCCCGGCGGCATCGTCGGCGTCATAGGCCCCAACGGGGCGGGCAAATCCACCCTGTTCAAAATGCTCACCGGCCAGGAAGCCCCCGACGCAGGCAGCGTTGAATGGGGCGATACGGTCGATCTGGCCTATGTCGACCAATCGCGCGACGCGCTCGATGCCGATGCCACCGTCTGGGAAGAAATCTCAGGCGGGGCCGAAGTGATCGATCTGGGCGACGCGCAGGTCAACTCCCGCGCCTATTGCAGCTCTTTCAACTTCAAAGGCGGCGACCAGCAGAAAAAGGTCGGGCTTCTGTCGGGCGGCGAACGCAACCGCGTCCATATGGCGAAGCTTCTGAAGGCCGGCGGCAATGTTTTGCTGCTTGATGAGCCGACCAATGACCTTGATGTCGAAACCCTCCGCGCGCTCGAAGACGCGATTGAGAATTTCGCGGGCTGCGCGGTGATCATCTCCCACGACCGGTTTTTCCTCGACCGGCTGTGTACCCATATCCTGGCCTTTGAAGGCGAGGCGCATGTGGAATGGTTCGAAGGAAATTTCGAGGATTATGAGGAAGACAAGAAACGGAGGCTCGGTGACGTCGAGCCCAAGCGGATGAAGCATAAGAAATTCGTGAGGTAGGGCGGATTTCATTGGACGTTGGGTGCTTTACTCCCAACGTCCATCTGGACTTGGTCGTTATGAAACGACCCCTTCAGGAGCGCAACACAATGCTCAGACTGTTCCGCGCAATGCGAAGATGGGAAAACAGGCTTCAATTCACGACATCCTATTCGCTCGCGTACACATTCTTCGGAATTGTGCTTCCAGTTGCCGTGGTCCTTTTCCTCGCCCACCAATTTGAAAAGTTTTACTTTCGACTTTCCACCGACATTTTTTTTTCGATCTTGATTGGGGCCTGCGCGGTTTCGTTCTTTGTCCTTTGGAAAGCGGACAAATAGCGCCCCTAGGCCACCCACCGCCCCACGGCAATCTCGCGATGCACCGATGAATAGGGCCAATCCTCTGCCCGCTCTACGAACCCGTGCTTGACCGGGTTCAAATGGCAATACCGCACAGCGGCCGAGAATTCCTCGTCATTTCGAATATGGCGATCGTAAAACCTGCGCTGCCACAAACCCCGCTCGCCTTTCTTGCGTTTCGACGCCGATGGTGGGTGGAAACCACCCCCCCTACCGTAGGGTGGGTGCTCTGCACCCACCGCCCCGTCCAACGCCAACACCGCCCGCGTAAACCGCGTCTTGATTATCCGCCACCGCGTCGAAAAATCCGCATCACCTTCCGGCAAGGTCCAAACGGCATGCAGGTGATCGGGCAGGACCACCCAAGCCTCAATCCCGAACGGCCGTTCACGACGCGTTTGGCGCACCGCGTCGCGCAACAGGTCTATCTGATCCACCAGTGTGGTCGTGCCGCGATTGGCCAGCGCGACCGTGAAGAAGATGCATGCACCCGGGATTTTTGGCCGAAGATAGGCTGACATGCAGCCAACTTGGCCCTGCCTTGGTTAACGCGTGGTGAAGCGAGACTGGCCGCGTCGCTCACCTTACAATCAACAGCGCCAACCAGGGGGCCAGATTAAACACCATGATCGTGATTTCGTACCGGCTGAGATAGTCAATAAACAACCTGGGCCATTCGGCCTCCGGTACGTCCGTGATCCGCGCCTGAAGTCCCACCGCGATATCGCGGGCAAAAATGATAAACATCGCCGCAACGCTGGGTCCGGGGTCAATCGACCTCAAGCAGTCGGCGGGCGATCGCGGCGTTGACGCGCTGGTAGTCGACTTGGTGATCGTCAAACCAGACCGGCTCACCATCGACGATGAAAAACGGCGTGCCCATGCGCGGTTCGTTCACAAGCCCGTAGCGTTCAAGGAAAATCCTATGGGTGGTCACGTGCAATTCGGCGCCGACGGCATCTTGCAGGCAGGCATTGGCCGCCTCTGGCGTGATGCCCATCTCACCGGCCACTTGGACCAGGCGGTTGACCACACCCTGAGGATCACGGTCCTGGGCAATAAAGGCCTGCCGCTCCAATACCTTGGCCATCCGGGCTTCACGCCCCGCCACATCCCCGCAACGCACGATGCGCGCGGTCCAGAAGTCGAACTTTGTCCAGAAATGGTCGCGGATCACCCAGCGCACATGTCCTTTGGCGATATAGCCGTCCCGGAAAACTTCAAACGTGCCGCCATCGCGGTGAAAGCTTTTGCAGGTCGGGCAGCCGAGGCTGACGACTTCAATCACCTCGACCTTGGCGTCGGCAGCACCCAACTCGAACAACACACCTTCGTCTGATTGTGCAAAAGTGGGCCCTGCCCAGATCAGAGCAAGGCACAAAACTGCCCATTTGGTGATCGCACTTGCACGCTGCATGGTCTGCCCTTTTCCGTGATGGGGCAGACTAAGCTGGCCGGGCTTTGACTGTAAACCGGTTTGCGGCGGGCCGTGTCAAAGCCCCGCAGCTTTTGACACTTCTTTGGTCAGGGCTGCCATCTCATCGGTCCATGCGCCCTTGTTGCGCTCAAGCACGCCTTTGCCGTGACCGAGCGTATCGGCATAGGCCACACGCTGACCAAGGGTGGTCTTCGCGCGCTTTCCATTGAGCGCGTCCAAAGCTTTCTCCACCTCTTGAAGAACCTTGGTCCCCGACTTGACCCGATTAAGGACCATCAAAACGGGCCTGTCTTCGCGGGCGGCCAGTTCAAGCACCCCGTCTGTGGCCCAGACATCGACCTGACTGGCAGACACCGGAACGATGATCAGATCGCTTTCGCGCAAGGCCGGGCGCAGATCGCTGTCGATTTTGGGAGGCGTGTCGATGATGATCACGTCGTGGGACTTTCGGAGCTTGTCGCATTCGTAAGTCACACCCCAGGCTGATGCGGTCGAGAATTCCATACCATCGCCGACACCCAACTGGTGACGGGTCATGAACCAGCGACCCAGTGACCCTTGCGGATCGGTGTCCATCAACGCAACGGATTTTCCGGCCTTGGCAAACGCGACGGCAAGGTTGGCCGCGATCGTAGTTTTGCCCGATCCGCCCTTTTGCTGCGCAACTGTGATGACTTTGCCCGCCATTGCGACCCCCGTTCATGCTGCGGCGCAGCGTATCCTGTCCAGCGCCGAATTCAACCGTCCGGCGGCACATCCATTGCTTCTACTCTAAGTGTCCCGTCCGCCAAGGGTTTAAGCAAGCCCTGCGCGACCTCTGGCGGGCCATCAAGCCAGGTTGAAACCTCAGTCGGAGACAGAATCGCACCCATGCGGTGATGAATGTCGCGTACATCTGCGTTCGGGTCACAGGTGATTGTGGCCACTTGGTCGACCTGGGTCCCGCCCGGGCCATGCCACCTGTCGGCAATGGCGGCGAAGTAAAGCGGCGCGCGATCGTGCCGCGCGATCCGCCAGGCTGTCTTGCGCCCCTTTTGACCGGTCCATTCATACCACCCATCGGCCGGAACCACCCCACGGGCAACACCCGCAAAGGCGGACTTGTCGAAGACCGTTTCGGACCGAGCGTTGACAATGGTTTCCATCACCGGGCGCCCCCGCGCATTTTTTCGACCCATCGGGATCAGACCCCACCTCATCCGCACGAGCCGACGCTCACCGTTCAGGACGCGCACATCCTGGCCGGGCGCCATGTTCAGCCGGGGACCATCTTCGTCAGCTGGGTCAGCCACTGCGCCCAACGCGGCTGCCAAAGCGCTGATGGGTGTTTCCAGAAACAGGCGCCCGGGCATCTGATTAGACGGGAACGGCAGCGGTCACTTCGACCTCAACCACAAATTCAGGACGGGTGAAGCCGGACACGATCACAAGGGTAGAGGCTGGTTTGACGGGGCTGGCAGACAGCCACGCGTCCCGGACCGCCATATAGCCCGCCATATGCGACCGGTCAGTGACATAGGCATTTATGCGGATGACATGGGAGGCGTCGGCCCCTGCTTCGGCCAGGATTGCCTGCACATTGTCAAAGCAGATTTGCGCCTGGGCTTCGGCCCCGTCGGGCGTGCTGCCGTCGGCGGCCAGACCCAACTGCCCAGACGTCACGATAAGCCGGTGGCCGGCCGGCGCCTCAATCCCGTGGGAATAGGCGGCAAAGGGGGGCGCAATCGCGCTGGGGGTCAGGGCTTTCATCGTTCGCCTCCTAGCGTCCTGCACAGGGTCACCAGAACCCTGCGCTGTGGCAAGCCCCTACAGATTTGCGCCGTATCTGCTGAATTAACGTGCGAATCGGCGCCGTCCGATGAATGATTGTGCGAGGCGGGGAGAATCCACTGTCTTTTCGCGCGCCGGTTCTAGGACCCGGCCCGAGATTGCCATTGGTGGTGCCCAGAACAAAAACATCTGGAGGAACGTTATGTCCTATAGAACACTTGTGCTCGCAACATCTGCCGTCGCCATGTCGGCCGGAGCGGCCTTTGCGGGCGGCCACCTCACTGAAGTGACCTTTGGCACCAACTGGGTCGCACAAGCCGAACACGGTGGATTTTACCAATCTGTCGCTGACGGAACCTACGAAGAATGCGGCCTTTCGGTCTCGATCGTGCCGGGCGGTCCGCAGGCCAACAACCGTGCCTTGATGCTGGCCGGCCGCATCCAGTTCCACATGGGCGGCGACCTTCTGCAGGCGTTCAATGCCGCTGTCGAAGACATCCCCGTCGTGGCCGTCGCAGCCGCATTTCAAAAGCACCCTCAAGTGATCCTCGCCCATCCGGGTGAAGCCGAAAGCTGGGAAGACCTGAAAGACCTGACGCTTCTGATTGGCGACAACGGCTTCCAATCCTACTATCAGTGGATGATGGCAGAATACGGCTTCACGGCAGAACAGCGCGTGCCTTACACGTTTAACCCCGCGCCCTTCCTTGCAGATACCAGCACCGGCATGCAGGGCTATTTGTCGTCCGAGCCCTACCTGGTTGAAAAAGAAGGCGGGTTCACACCCAATGTCTTCCTCATCGCGGATGCAGGTTACACGACCTATGCCACCACGATTGAGACCATGCAGGGAACCATCGACGAGAGCCCTGAAGTGGTCGAATGTTTTGTCGATGGGTCGATCAAGGGTTGGTACAACTACCTTTACGGCGACAATGCCGCCGCCAATGCCCTGATCCAGGAAGCCAACCCCGAGATGACATCGGACAAGATCGCCTATGCGATCGAGAAGATGCTGGAAAACGGGATCGTGGATTCGGGCGACGCGCTTGAAGCCGGTATCGGCGTGATCACCGACGAAAAGGTCGAAGACTTCTATAACAAAATGGTCTCGGCAGGGGTCATCGGGGCAGACCTTGATTACTCGGCGACCTACACGACGCAGTTTGTCGGAGATGGCGTCGGAATGGACCTCAAGTAAGGTCAAAACAAGGGCCCGGGCGCGCGACCGCGTCCGGGTTGAACCAACGTCGGGGGGCCGCAATGACCAGCACCCGTTTGCCATTGGGCGAACGCCCGGAACTCCTGCGGATGTCGCATGTGGAAAAGACATTCGCGGGCGACATCGTTGCGTTGAAGGACATGAACCTGAACCTTGATGAAGGTGATTTCCTGTCGCTTCTCGGCCCATCAGGGTGTGGCAAATCGACTGCGCTTCGACTTATTTCTGGTCTGATGCAGCCGACCCGCGGCAGGATTGAATGGGCCGGCGGTCAGGGCACTGATGATCTGGGCGTGGTGTTTCAGGAACCTACCTTGATGCCTTGGGCAACGGTTGCGCAAAACGTCTGGCTGCCGTTTCGCCTGAAGGGCATTTCCTATACCTCTGTGCGCGATGAGATTTTGGAAGCGCTCAAGCTTGTCGGGCTTGAGAAATTTCAAACCTCCTATCCACGCGAATTATCCGGCGGCATGAAGATGCGGGTCTCGATTGCGCGCGCCATCGTCACCAAGCCGCGCCTTATCCTGATGGATGAGCCCTTTGCCGCCCTAGATGAGATCACGCGTTTCAAGCTCAATAACGACCTTCTGGACCTGAAAGAGCGGATCAACTCGACGGTGATTTTCGTAACCCATTCGGTTTTTGAAAGCGTGTTCCTGTCTGACCGGATTGTGGTGATGGCAGCGCGTCCGGGCCGTGTGATCCGGGAACTGACCGTCGGCACACCCTATCCACGCGCTGAAGATTTCCGTACCTCAGCTGAATATGCCGCCCACTGCCGTGCAGCATCTGAAGCTTTGCATGACGCAATGGAGCTTGCCGCATGACGATCTCCGAAACCGGCACCATAGAACCCATCGTGGACAAAGAAGAACTCGCCCGTGCGCGGTCTGCGCGGATCAACAAGATTGCCAAATGGACGCTCCCTTCCCTGGTGATGATCCTGTCTGTGCTGGCATGGCATCTTTACGTGACCATAGGCGAGGTGCCGCACTACATCCTGCCCGGGCCGGTTATGGTGGCCCAATCGATTGGCAATGACTGGGCGATGTTGTGGCCGGCAATGTTGATCACAACGCGCCTGACCCTTCTGGCCTTAATGCTGGCTGTGATCGGTGGGGTCGCACTGGCCGTGGCCTTCACCCAGTCAAAATGGGCAGAAATGTCTTTTTTCCCTTATGCGGTGATCCTGCAAGTCACGCCGGTGATCGCGATTGCGCCCTTGTTGCAGATCTATGTGGGCGATGCCTTCACCGCGGCCCTTATCTGCGCATGGATTGTGGCCTTCTTTCCGATCCTGTCGAACACGACGATCGGTCTGAAGTCGGCCGACCACAACCTGTCGGATCTGTTCACCATCTACGGCGCCTCCCGCTGGCAACGGTTGCGCTATCTCGCCGCCCCGTCAGCCCTGCCATTCTTTTTGGGCGGGCTGAAAATTGCAGGTGGGCTGGCCTTGATCGGCGCGGTCGTGGCCGAGTTCGTGATTGGCCGGGCGGGCACGGGCCTTGGCTTGGCCTCGACCCTTCTGGAAGCCAGTTACCGGTTCAACTTCGGGCGTCTGTATGCCGCGCTCATCCTGATCTCGCTTATGGGCGTTGTCATCTTTGCGATCACCAGCCTGATCTCTCACCTTGCTTTGCGGAAATGGCATGAAAGCGCCATCAGACGGGAGGGTTGATGGATTTTGTCGATCTTCCAGCAAGCGACTTCACACTAAAAAATGTCACCGTCCCGGCCTGCCTGATGGGCGGCCCCGGGGATCTGGTACAGACCGATATCGCCATCTCGGGCGGCAACATCGCCAGTCAGTCCCAAGGCCCTCAGATCGACATGAAACGCGCGATGGTGTTGCCATGTTTTGTCGACATGCACACCCACCTGGACAAAGGGCATATCTGGCCGCGGGCGGCCAATCCCGACGGCACTTTCCTTGGTGCGCTGACGACTGTGCAGGCGGACCGCGAAGCCAACTGGACGGCAGATGATGTGCGCGAACGCATGCAGTTCGGTCTGAGATCAGCATGGGCGCATGGCACCAAGGCGATCCGCACGCATCTCGATTCCATCCCGCCACAGCACGCCATCAGCTTTCCGGTCTTTCGCGACCTGCGCGATGAATGGGCCGGTCGGATCGAATTGCAGGCCGCCTGTCTTGTGTCCTGCGAAAAGATCGGTGGCGCGGACGGGTTTCCAGATGTGGTGCAGACCGTCGCCGACAGTGGCGGCATCCTGGGGATGGTCACCTACCCGGTGCCGGACCTTCTTGGTCGGCTCGACCGGTTTCTTGGGTTTGCTTCGGAATATGGCCTGAACATCGATTTTCACGTGGATGAAACGCTGGACCCGGACAGCGAAACCCTGCGCGACATCGCCCAAAAGGTCATCGAGACCGGCTTTGACGCAAAGGTCACCGTCGGCCATTGCTGTTCGCTTTCAACCCAGCAAGACGCCCGTGCGATGGACACGCTCGATCTGGTTGCGCGTGCCGGGATCGACGTGGTCAGCCTGCCGATGTGCAATCTTTATTTGCAGGACCGCGGGGCTGGCACGCCCCGGCGACGCGGCATCACCTTGGTGCATGAGATGAAGGACCGCGATATCCCCGTTGCCTTTGCGTCGGACAATACGCGCGACCCGTTTTACGCCTACGGCGATCTGGACATGGTCGAGGTCATGCGCCAGGCCACGCGGATCGGGCATCTTGATCACTCGCGCAGCGACTGGCCAGCATCGTTCAACGAAATCCCGGCCGCCGCAATGGGGATTGAGGCGCCATCGCTTATTCCCGGGGCGCCGGCCGATATGATACTGTTCAATGCCCGCTCATGGACTGAATTTTATGCCCGCCCACAAGCCGACCGCGTGGTGATGCGGGGCGGCCAGGCCATCGAGCGGACCTTGCCGAGCTATAGCGAACTTGATCATCTGATGGAGCGTCCATGACACCCAATATCGCCGCCGCCAAAGCTGCCCTCGCTCATCTGGACATCGACGAAAGCGATGCCGCGATCCGCGCCAAAAGCCGCGATTTCTTCTGGTACTCGCCGGTTTTGAAGGACCGTTTGGATCATGTGGTCGCTGATTTTGTGGTTTCACCTCGGTCGGAGGCGGAAGTGATCGAGATTCTGCGCGTTTGCTATGCCCATGACTGCCCGGTCACAACGCGTGGGGCAGGCACGGGCAATTACGGACAAGCCATGCCGCTGGCGGGGGGCTGCGTGATGCATCTGCGCCATCTCAATGCCGTGAAAGAGGTGGCACCCGGGCGGGTGGTCTGCGAGCCGGGCATATTGCTCAAGGACCTCGATGCGGCCACCAAGGCACATTCGGGTCAGGAAATCCGCATGTTCAGCTCAACCTGGGCAACGGCGACGATTGGCGGCTTCATCGCAGGGGGCTCTGGCGGTGTGGGGTCGTGCACCTGGGGCTCGCTCAGAGATTTGGGCAACATCATCCGCCTGCGGGTCGTGACGATGGAAGAAGAGCCACGTGTCCTCGAATTCCGCGGCGAAGAACTGGCGCGCGTATCGCATGCCTATGGCACCAACGGGATCATCACCGAGATCGAGATGCCCCTCGCCCCCGCCTATGACTGGGTGGAGATGTTCGTGGCCACCGATGATTTTATGGACGCGGTCGCTTTTGCCGAATATCTGGCCAATCTCGACGGGGTGCTGATGAAGCTTGGCACCGTGTTCGAAGCCCCCATTGCCAAGGACTACTTCCAGCGGGTCGCCCCCCATGTGGACCCCGGCACCAATCTTGTCGGCCTGATGATCGCCCCCCATTCGATGGACGGCTTTCTGACCTTCCTTGGCCGGCGGCCAGAGGCACGGCTGATTTACCGCAATGATGACCACGATTGGCCCCGCGAACCCGGTCCGGTGTTCGAATACGGTTGGAACCATACCACACTGCGCGCGCTGAAGGTCGACCCAGAGATCACTTACCTGCAGGTGCGCTATGGCTATCCCGAGCACAAGAAACTGATCGCAAAGATGCAATCGGATCTGTCACCTGAAGTGCTGCAGCACCTCGAAGTGCTGCGCGAGAACGGCAAGGTAATGTTTGCCGGGCTGAGCTTGGTGAAGTTCACCACGGAAGAGCGGCTTGATGAGATCGTCAAAATACACGAAGACGCGGGTGCGATGGTCTTCAACCCCCATCGCTATACGCTGGAAGAAGGCGGGCGCCAGACGGTCGACGACCGGCAGTTGGCCTTCAAACGCGAGGCTGATCCCAAGGGGCTGCTGAACCCCGGTAAGATGATCGCCTGGGACGACCCCAATTTCGATTTTGGCGAGATGTACACCTATCCAAAGCTGCAGGCTGCCGAATGAGCGCGCCAGAAACTATTGAGTTTCTGGGCCAAACTCTTGCAAGAGTTTGGGTGCCATGAGAGCGCTGGTGCTCTTTGCCCATCCGTGCCCGGAGAGCTTTTCGGCCGCTTTGCACACCCGCGTGGTCGACACGCTGGATGCGCAAGGGTGGGAAGTGGACGACCTTGATCTGAACGCCGAAGGGTTCCAGCCCGTCCTGACGGAGGCTGAGCGGCGCGGCTACCATGAAGAACCCGACAACATCGGCCCGGTCGCGGCCTACGTTGACCGGGTTCGGGCTGCAGACGCGATGGTCATGGTCTTTCCGGTGTGGAACTTCGGGTATCCCGCAATCCTGAAAGGGTTTCTAGACCGCGTGTTTTTGCCCGGCGTGTCGTTTCGCCTGGAAGACGGCAAGGTGAAACCAAACCTGACGCATATTCGCAAGCTTGCCGCCGTGACGACCTATGGCGGGACCCGCATGCGCGCGATGCTGGTGGGGGACCCGCCCCGCAAGTGCGTGACCCGCGCGGTCTGGCACGTCTGCCGCCCATCGAAGATGCGCTATCTCGCACTTTACGACATGAACCGCGCGTCGGATGCGCAACGAGACGGGTTTCTCAATCGCGTCGGCCAAGAGATGAAGGTGTTCTGAGCCATGCGCGCCCTCGTCGTGTACGCCCACCCCCGGCCAGAGAGCTTCACGGCTGCCGTGCGTGACCTTGTGTTGGCGCGACTTGAAGCCCACGGCGCTGAGGTTCGGCTTCTGGACCTTTACGAGCGGCAGTTCGATCCGGTGCTGACCGCCCATGAGTTGGAAGTGTACGAAGACGAAGACCAAAACCGCCGCCCCGTTGCCGAAGATGCCGCAGCCCTTGAATGGTGCGACACTCTGATTTTTGTCTATCCGACCTGGTGGTATGGGCTTCCGGCGATGCTGAAAGGGTGGCTCGACCGGGTGATGTTGCCCGGTGTGGCCTTCATCATGCCAAAGGGCGCGCAGGATACCATTCGGCCGGGCCTGCAACATATCACGCGGTTGGGGGTATTCACGACCTGTGGGGCCAGTTTCTGGCTGACCCGGTTTATCGGGGCGCCGGGCCGGCGCACCTTGATCCGCGGTGTGGGCTTGTTGTGCGCGCGCCGGTGTCGCAAGGCCTTTGCGGCCCATTACCTGATGGACAGTTCCAGCGATACCAGCCGGGCGGCGCACTTGGCCCGATGCCGAAAACGCGTTGACCGGCTTTTGGCCCCGCGCCCGAACGAGGCCCGCTCTGACATAAGGACCCCCGCATGACCCGCCGCCTTCACTGGGCCGAATACCGCACGGCTGAATTCAAGGACCTCAACCCGGACACAACCATCGCCGTCCTGCCTACCGCGGCAATTGAACAGCACGGGCCCCATTTGCCAGTTGGGACCGACACGATGATCGCTGGCGGCATGCTGGACCAATTGTGTGCAACCTGTCCTGACGATCTGGACCTTCGTATTTTGCCGATCCAGTCGGTTGGCAAGTCCAACGAACATCTTTTTGCGCCCGGCACAGTGACTTTTGACGCAGAGAGCGCTCTGAAGGCCTGGCTCGACATTGGCCTGTCCGTGGCGCGCGCGGGCTTGCGGAAAATCGTGATTGTCAATTCCCACGGCGGAAACCTCGACCTGATTTCGATCCTGACGCGCGAACTGCGCGTGCGGGCCGATATGCTGGCGGTGAAATGCCAGTGGGGCAGCTTTGGTCATCCTGAGGGGATGTTTTCTGATCACGAACTGACCTTCGGGATACATGGCGGCGATGTCGAAACCTCGCTGATGTTGGCGTTTCAGCCCCATACGGTCGACATGGAACTGGCCGAAAACTTCGTCTCTTCAGCCGAGACTGCAAATGTGAAGCCGGTGGGGTTGATCTCGCGGGGATGGATCGCAACGGACGTGAACCCGCATGGGGTGGTGGGCAATGCCGCTGCTGCAACGGCCACGAAAGGCACTCAGACCGCGGCACACCAGGTTGCTGGTTTCATCGACTTGCTGCGGGACGTTCGCGACATGTCTTTGCCAGCCAGAAACACGTCAGGCTTTCAGGGGCTGTAAACTCTAAGCGTGTAAGTGTTCGACCCAGCAGCGGCCACACGGCGGCCGCAACTTGGGTAGGGGACCATGCACCGCGTATTTGACTTTGCCATCGCTAGCACCGCGCTTTTTTTGCTCGCGCCCGTTCTCCTCTGTATCGCGGCGGCCATCGGATGCTTGGATCGCGCTCCCGCCCTCTTTTTCCAAAAACGCATCGGCAAGGACGGCAAAGCCTTCACGATGGTCAAGTTCCGCAGCCTGACGCCGGATGGCACTCCAACGCGAATGGGGGCAGTGTTGCGGCGCTACAGCTTGGATGAGTTGCCCGAATTCTGGAATGTCCTTCGCGGCGACATGGCGCTTGTCGGGCCGCGCCCAATGATCGAAGCCGACCAGCCCAAGCTTCCGGTCATCCGCGCATTGCGCCAGCAGATTCGACCGGGAATTACGGGTTGGGCACAGATCAATGGTCGAAACGCGCTTTCATTCGAACAGACCTTCCGCTTGGATCTATGGTATCGGCGGAACCGATCGCTCTGGCTTGATCTGTACATCGTTTTCGCAACTGTTCCCTGCGTCCTGTCTGGCCGGGGGGCCTGCGCGCTGGCGCCCACATCGCGGCCCAAGGTTGCACAAGCCAGAAAACCGGCGAACGCGACGACGTAGAACGCATCTGAAATTGAAGGATTATGCCACTTTTCCGTTGCGGTTCGCCTGCGCGGTCTCTGCATTGGGTGAGAGTGTCGCTGTTTCACCAAGCTTGATCGTAAACCGGATCGACGTTCCCCGCGGCTGCCGTGGTGAGATCGAAACCGAACCGCCCCAGGCCTCCACGGCATTCTGAATGACCGAAAGCCCCAATCCTGACCCGGCTGAACTGTCCTGCGCGGCAAGCCTGAAGAAGGGCTCAAAGACCCGCTCTGCATAGGCCTCATCGATCCCGGGGCCGTCATCTTCGATCAGGATGGCGATGTGGCCGTCCTGTGCAGGTTCCGACCGCAAGACAACGGTGCCGCGATCCTTGTCGTGGTGTTTTATTGCGTTGTTCAGAAGATTACGAACCACAAGGTCAAATGCAGCGGGGTCTGCCAGAACTTTGGGAAGCCCTGGTTCAAACTCAATAGAGAATCCATCTGGCAATTCGATCAGCGCCATGATTGTTGAAACACGATCGTTCGGCTGGATAATTTGTGCAGCGGAGCTGGCGTTTGCGCTGCGGGCATAGGCCAGGAGATCTTCGATCAAGGCCACCTGGCGTCGCAAGAGACCCCGTGCGCGCGCAATCGCTTCTTCAACCGATGCCGGCATTTCGATCCCGGCATCGCAAAGGTCGTCTGCAATCCAGTCCAGCAGGGTCGCTGTCGAGGCTGCGGGCGATTTCAGGTCATGTGCGGCAACATGCGCGAAAGTGGCCAGTTGTTTGTTGGCGGCCAAGAGTTCATTGGCCTGCCCCTCAATCGCGCGATTGTTTTCTTCCAGCTCTGAGACATCCGTCGCGACAAGTGCCATCCTTCCGTCCGTAAGCCGGCAAGCCAGACATGCGTAGACGCGCTCCCTTGCGCCGTAGAGCATAACTTCAACGGCCTGCGACCCATCGCCAGAAATGAATGGTGCAAGCGTCAAGGCTGTTGAGGTGCCCAGCGCATCACTCCCGAAATACCCGTACTCCTGAAGACCTCTGAAGAAGGTTTCGGTATTTGGTTTTTCCTTCATCAATTGGCGCAGGTTGGGAAAGGCAAGATCGAATGCATGGTTCGACGCCTGCAGGTTCCCTTGGGTATCGAAAACAACGATACCGGCTTGCGCCGCGTCAAGCGCTTCCAGCATGGATTGCGTCCGGAGTTTGTCCGCCTTGTCCACTTTGCGTTTCCAAGATGTTACGGCAAGCAGGCCGGCAAGCAGACCGATTACGATAAAGCAAAGGCCCAGATACGTCAGAACATTTGCGCCCAACCTATCCGCAAGATTGGGGTCCAAGCGGGCCAGCCATGCCCGCTCAAAAGTTTCAATGCGGCGCGTGTCCTTCAGGAAATCGATATGAGCATTGACCGCCGCAAGAAACTCTGGCTGGTCTTTTGAGATCAGAAAGGCACGTGGGGTTTCTTTCAAAAGGAGGGTGCGTGGCGACAACCGCGCAGCAAGACCGACTTCTTTTGCCGATGCGCGAAACACGCTTGGTGGCCCGGCGACCGCATCAATCGAACCATTGAACAGCGCAAACAGGCGTTCTGCGATGGAGCTGGAAAAGAAGAACTCCACATCCGTCCGGTCTTGAAGAAATCGGTGTGGCGCAGACCCTTCACTGACCGCAATGCGCAAACCGCTCAAATCCCCCTCAAAGACGCTCTCTGGCGCGGTATCGGCAAACAGAAGTTCGAACGACCATGTGCCAACGGGGTTGGAGAATGTCCCGAATTGCTCGCGCGCAGGGGTCACGCCCAGGAGAATGGTCGCATCAATCTGTCCGGACGCCAGGCTTTGTGTCAGCGCGCCGACAGAAGCGAAACGTTCAAACTCAATCGCAAACCCATGTGCCTTCGCTGCGTCCCTGAGGATCTCAACAGAAAAGCCAGTGGCCCGCCCTGTCTCATCGGTAAACATGTAGGGGGAAAACTCGGTATATCCGGCCACAATCTTGGGTTGCTGAGCGACCGCGGTCCCATACATGCCCGAGATCAGCAGAAGCTGCACGATGAGGACGTGTCGCGCCAGCCTGTTCAAGTATTGCATTTTTCAAAACCTCACTGCCCCGGATTTGATCTTACCCAAATGAGCCTTTCTGATTGGTGAACACCGCCGGACCGAATGCTGCCTTGCTCTGCTCAAAAGGTCCTGCGAAACGTCAGGGGTGTGATTGACCTGTCGGAGCCGCGAAGATGAAGCTGACCTGTTTCAAAGCCTACGATGTGCGAGGTGTGCTGGGAAAAGACCTCGACGATGCCATCGCAGAGCGCATCGGGCGGGCCATGGCCGCCTTGTTGGGGCCTGGAAGGATCGTTGTAGGATTTGACGCCCGCGCGACCTCACCGACGTTAGCAGCCGCTTTAACGGCCGGTATCACGTCGCGCGGTGTGGATGTCGTTGAACTGGGCCGTTGCGGCACCGAAGAGGTGTATTTCGCCACCGGTCATCTTGAAGCCGCAGGCGGTGTGATGGTCACCGCATCGCATAATCCGATCGAGTACAACGGCATGAAGATCGTCGGACCCGGCAGCCGGCCCTTGGATCCTGCCACAGAGCTGGCGGCGCTGAAGGACCAAGCGGAAAAAGACGAATACCCCGCCGTGGCCAGTGCCGGCGCACGCCTACCGACTGATCTGAAGGACGGGTTTGCGCGCCACGTTGCAAACCAGGCGGACGCGAAAGCCATTGGACCGTTGCGGCTTCTCGTCAACCCAGGCAACGGCACTGCAGGTGCCGCGTTCGACCAGGTTGCACAGACGCTGATCGCGGGTGGTGCCCGGCTCGACATTGTGCGCATGCATCACGATCCTGACCCGACCTTCCCAAACGGAATTCCCAATCCTTTGATTCCTGAAAACCAGGGCCAGACCGCCGACCAGGTGATAGCCCAGAATGCAGACCTTGGCGTCGCCTGGGACGGCGATTTTGACCGCTGCTTTTTCTTTGATGAAACCGGCACCATCGTTCCTGGCGAGATTGTCGTTGCCATTCTTGCCGAAGCAGCCCTGACGCGTGAACCGGGTGCCAAGATCGTCCATGACCCGCGTGTGACGGGCGCGGTGGAGGCGACCGTCGCCGCCGCAGGGGGCGAAGCGGTGGTGACCAAGACAGGCCATGCGTTCTTGAAAGCAAAAATGCGCGAAACGGGCGCGCCCTATGGAGGCGAAATGTCGGCACACCATTACTTCCGCGACTTTTACTATTGCGACAGTGGCATGATCCCTTGGGTGCACTTTGCCGAAATCCTGTCGCGACGCGGCGTCAAAGCATCCGAACTTGTGGCCGACCTGCGCCGTCGGTTCCCCTCTTCGGGCGAGATCAACTTTCGCGTCACAGATGCCAAAGCGACGATGGAAGCGGTTGTGGAGGCGCTTTCTGAAGATGCCGTTTCGATTGATCGCCTCGACGGGATTAGCCTGAACTTTGCGGATTGGCGCGCGAACGTGAGGGCATCCAACACCGAACCTCTGCTTCGCCTGAACGTCGAAACGCGGGGGGATGCGGCCCTTCTGGAGCGTAAAGTGGCCGAAATGCGGAGCCTGATTCAAAACCACGGCTAATTTGCAGTCACGAATTGGGGCGCAATTGCGGCGAAGGATGTTTCGCCAATTCCCGGCAATTCCGATTAATTTGCAAGATCGTCGCCCGTCACGATCCAATGAAACAATCATGGCCATTTGACGCGGATTCAGCAACAGCTGGACCGCAAGAGGAGCTCATTTTTATATATATTTAACAACAATTTACGTGAAATCGGCAGAAGCCTGCCGACAATTTCAGTCACCGGCAAAATCCCGTTCATTCACCACCGGTCCAGACTTTTTGTGGCCACATTGTTGGCTAGTGTCGGTCTCGAATTTGCCAGTGTCCCCTACCCGGGTGCGCCCCCTCAGTTTCATGCGCCTGGGTCATTAGTCCGAGTTCATACGCGAAATGGAATGAAGACCGCGCGCCCGATGGGTTTGCGCGAACAGGAGAGAATTATCATGGCCGTGCCCCCATTTTTTGACCCGTCCAACCCCGATACGCCCGCCGGTCTGGACCCAGCAGTCAGCATTGATACCATTTCCGACGTGCCAAGCGTTGGAACGGGATTGGCTGGCCAGGTCTTCTTTCCAGAAGAAGGCGGCAAAATCTGGAGCATTGGCGCGCTTTTGGAACTGATCGCCACATCGGGCGCTGATGAAACCTTTACTGCGTCCGAACTGGTATACTCGGGGCAAAACTCACAGACGACGTTGGCAGACTTTCTGGGCGATGATGCCGCCACATTGTCCGGCGGCGGCGATGCAGAATTTGGCCCGACGGGGCTGCAGCTGAACGGCTATCTTTATATCCCCGAAGGCACGCATGAGATTTCGGTCGCGTCTGATGACGGGTTTCTGTTGAACATCGGCGGGGTGAACTTCTCGTCCTTCCTTGGCAACCGCGGCACCGATGAGACCGGGCGCGTGGCCGAGTTTGAAGGCGGCCTGTACGAGGTCGAGATGTACTATTTCGACGGCGGCGGCGGGCAGTCCCTTGCCATGATGATGGACGGTCTGCCGATTGATCAAAGCGCGTTCTACCAGTCGATCGACGATTTCGAGAACCCGCCGGCCGATGTCACAACGATCCCGGTGGATGACTACCATCCGTCCTACTTTGTGGGCGAAGAAAGCGTTGAAGGTGCTGTGCAGGGCGAAGCCACCGATGGTGCAGATGTCATCACCGGCATGGGATCGGACGATACGATCAACGCCGGCGACGGCGATGACCACGTCAAGGGCGGCTACGGCGACGACATGATCTTCGGCGAAGGCGGCGACGACGTGCTCGATGGTGGGCGCGGGTCGGACGTGGTCGATGGCGGCGCGGGCAATGACGTGCTGATCGCAGGCTCGGATTCGGGACTTCAACGGATCGGCCAACTTGCGATCGGTCAGCCGACGCGAGAGGACCCCGACGGTGAAGTTGATGACGATCTTCAGCGACTGAAAGGGTATGAGGATCAGCCCCTTCACGGCGATGATGTGCTGATCGGCGGTGAAGGCGAAGATGTCTTCCTGATGACGGCTTATATCAACGCAAAGCTCGACATCATCGAAGAACATGTGCGCGCCGACGGCACCATCAATTGGGCCGGGGTTGCGGGCGAGAACAACGAACTTCACGACCACTGGGTCGACAACGGCGGGATTGACATCATCGCTGACTACAACGCCCAGGAAGACAAGATCGCCGTCATCGGTCACACGGCCAATGTCTATGTGTCCTACGAGGACGTGATCGGCGATGAAGCCGAAGAATCGATCATCACCGTGGTCTCCAACCAGCATGGTGGCGGCGGCGCGCACACGATGGATCTGATCGGTCAGGTGATCGTGCACGGTGACCGCGTCGAAAAAGAAGACATCCAGACCGACGCTGGCGTCACCTATGGCATCGTGGAAGGCTACGAGGATGTCGCTGAAGCGATCTTCCCCAATGGTGACCTGAAAGAGACTGTTGTCGGGGACGAGGTCATCCGCGGCTACGACACACGTGAGGCGGTCGCCGGCTCAGACAATCAAACCGGGAACGGCCTTGGCACGACTGAACTTGGCGCGGTCACCGGGAACCCTGGCGAAGCCTTTGAAAACGCGAATTTCTCTGAAGAGATGCTTGCCGCTGGCTCGGACGGTGATGAAGACGGGTATACCGAAACCCGCGCGCCGTTCGAGCAGCTCGGCACGGTGGATGTTGCCGGCGTGACCGAGACCGGCAATGGCGGGTCCAACACCATGGGTCCCGAAGCTCCAACCTATGACGGTCTGCCGGGTGCGCTGGGCTTTTGGTCCTTCGGATCGGGCGAAGATGGTGCCTACGGCGACGACAGCGCGGCCGATGGCAACGAGATCAAGGCCTATACGCTTTATGAAAACCAGGCGATCATTCGCACCGATGGCACTGTAGACGGCCCGCCAAACGGGTCGGGCGAGGCGCTTTATTTCGATGGCGAAGATGACTTTGCCTTCATGGACCATGACCCATCGATGGCCGTGACCCAGGGCACGATTGCCTTCTGGGCGCGCCCAGACGATCTGTCGGACAATTCGACCTTCGTTTCAAAAGATCACACCGGCACGGTCGATGGCGGCCATATCCGGATCGGGCACACCAACGAAGGTGAGCTGTTGTTGCGGCTCGCCCCCGGTGACGGGTCCGGCAACAAGACCTGGACCACCAAGAACGCGGTTTTTGACGAAGGCGAATGGGCACATATCGCAGTGTCTTACAGCCAGGGCGGCGTGGTGGTGACCATCGACGGCGACCCGATTGGCGCAAACCAGTGGGACGCGGTTGAAGGCGATGTCGCCAACCCCAACGGCTATACCGAGTTCTTCCCGATGCAGAACGAAGAGCCCTGGGTCTTTGGCGCTGACAGCCACCGGGCAGAGCTGACCGATACGGCCCAGGAATTCGCACTTGATGACGAAGACCTGCAACGTCCCTTCGAAGGCGCGCTGGCGGACTTCGGTGTCTGGGGTGGCTTCACACCGGACGACGCGCTGGATGTCAGCCAGATCAACGATCTGATGGACAATGGCCCGGGCAACGCCCTGACCAACCCTGCAGGGGCCCAGCCGATGCTGGCCGGCGATGACACCTTCGATGGCATGGGTGGTGCCGACAATATCGACGGCGGTGCGGGTGACGACGACATCGAAGGCGGCAATGGCAACGACAACCTCGAAGGCGGCTACGGCGACGATCACCTAAAGGGCGAAAATGGCAACGACACGCTTGATGGCGGTCGTGGGTCCGACCTTCTGGAAGGTGGCGATGGCAATGACGTGCTGTATTCGCGGGCTGATGCTGGCGAACAGCGGATCGGTCAGCTGGTCACAGACCAGCAAAGTCGGCCAGACGACAATGACGTGAACTACGACTTCCTGAAGCTTGCCGATTGGACCGATCAGGAACTGGTGGCCGACGACATTCTTGTGGGTGGCGCAGGCGCTGACCAGTTCAAGTTTGAAACCCTGATCAATGCCAAGAAAGACATCCTTGTCGAACACACGATGGACAATGGGATGATCCATTGGCACGGCGTCGCGGGCGAGAACAAATACCTCCATGATCACTGGGTCGACGGCTTCGGCATCGACATCATCGCCGATTTCAGCGTTGAAGAAGGCGATACGATCTCGGTCATCGGTCACACCACGGAAATCGAAGTCTCCTATGACACGGTCGACACCGATGGGGACGGCGTGGACGATGACATGGTGTCCATCATCACTGCCTATTCCCAGCAGGGCAACGGCGGCGGTGCGCACGACGAAGACTACCTTGGTTACATTGTCGTGTACGGCGACAAGGTCACCGAAGATATGGTCGAAACCGATGCCGGCGCGCACTACGGGATCGTCGATACCATCCACGAAATCCAGGAAGCCGTCGCCCCCACCGGAGAAACGCGTTGGACGGAAATCGACGGTGAAATGGTCTTCGGCTATGACACCCGCGATATCGACGGCGACCCGATTGGCTCGGACCCCGGGGACTACACGCAAAACGGCTTCCTTGATCAGGTCACGTTCGATTCAGCAAAGCCGGCCGGTCTGGTGGCCCCAGGTCTGATCTCCAGCTTTGAAGGTGGCGATCTGTCCGGCGGCGAAAGCTACGAGATCGCGCATACAGACGCGATGGAGCTTGCAGAAGGCACGATCGCGCTGGCCTTCAACGCCGATGTGCCAGGCAATGGCAACAATCAGGCGCTGTACTCAAAGGACCATTCAGGCAACCAGGAAGGTGGCCATGTCACAATCTGGCTGGACACTGCAGGCCGTGTAAACGTCCGCTACCAGGACGAAACTGACAGCCTTACCTTGAAATCGTCTGAAAAAGTCGTGGCCGGTGAAGACTACCACGTGGCCTTCAGCTTCGATGAAGACGGAACAAAGCTCTACCTCAACGGCGAGGTTGTCGACGAAGGCGAAGGCTTTGAAGGCGGGATGACCGAGAACGAGGAAGACATCGCGATCGGCGCGTCGACCCGTACCCGCAACGGCGAAGAAGACAACCTTCAGTGGCATTTCTCGGGCGATATCGAGAATGTGTTGATGTTCGACCGCCCACTTGAGGATATCGAAGCGGTGTTCCTCTCAGAAGGTGAAGGCGAACTCGACTCTCTGTTCCCGCTCTATGAAGGCTACGAGGCCCCTGAGGAGGAGGAAGCCGAAGAAGAAGAGGTCGAGGAAGAAGAGGTCGAAGAAGAAGAGGCCGAGGAAGAAGAGGCCGAAGAAGAAGAGGTCGAAGAAGAAGAGGTCGAAGAAGAAGAGGTCGAAGAAGGCTTCATGACCGCTATCAGCCAGCTCTTCATGATGATCTTCACGCTCTTTGGTCTTTTGGGCGGCGGCAATGCCGATGATGACGATGTCGAAGAGGTCATCGAAGACGCCCAGGATCTTCTCACCGATCTGATCCCATCGACCGGCGAAGTGGATGAGACCATGCCCGCCATGACGGAAGAGGAAGAAGAAGACATGATGGAAGCGGCCTAAAAGGCCCCTCCCAGCCGGGCTCAGGACACCTTGAGCTCGGCCACAAGGTTCGCCCAGGATGCGCCGTGCATGTCGCGGTCGTCCTGGGCGCCCTGCGTTTGAGGTCTGGGGCAAGAGAACTTCACCACGCTAAGGCTTTCGATATCGAACCGCTTCAGGTCCTGGCCCCGCACGCCCAAGACCCGGGCGACATCGGCGGACGCAAGCGTGTCGCGCACCTGCGCGAAGGCGTCCGGACTTCCACAAAAGACATCGATCGTCAGCCAGAACGGCCCGGCATTCTTGGAGCGCACCTTTTCGACGATCTCGCGCAGCTCAGACATTGATGACTTCAAGAGCGAACGCCTCCATCGGGTCGTCCAACTCCATGACGTGGTGCAAGACGAATTCATGGGCCGCACCGCGGTCGATCTCGGCGGGCGAAAACGGAAAGGCGAAGGTCGGCACCTCTTCTTCGGGCGTCAATGGGTGGTGCAAAAGATAGGGGTTCAGCATCTTGGCGATTTCAGTCGTCAGTTCCGGCGTTTTGGCGGTCACCAGACCCATCACGCCAATCTCATGGGCGGTGCTGGCGCGCGTTTCAAACGCGCCCAGCGTCGCGTCCTGGCCAATGAGACGTAGCTCAATCCGGTAGTCATCCGCGCTGAGACCAAGCCGCGCTTCGGCCTTGGCGCAGCATTTCGTTTTTATATCATCCGCCCAGTCTTTCGCCGCCGCCACAAAACGCGGATCGCGCAAAAGCGCCAAAAGCACGGTCTGATAGCCCGAAACCCGCGCAGCTTCCAGCTTGACGGTATAGGTCTCTGACGCCACCCAGCGCGCGCCCGTCACCCGCACCGATCCATCATCGCGCCCGGCATATTCCGCACCCGACACATCAAGATGCCCGCCCGGCTCGGTCAGAATGAAGGGATCGGCATTTTCATACAGCATATGCGCTGACACGGTGTGGGGTGTCGCGCGCGACGCGGCCCCCAGCGGCGTCACGGTGAACCCGTCTTCATCAAAATCGACCATCACCACGCCCGACTGGGGGTTGGTCGCACATAAGGCCCCGCATTCGGCAATCTTGGCACCGTGCCAAGCCCCACCGGCGTGACAGCCCCGCGCAAGGGGCAACGCGGCGATAATCGCGGTATCAGTTGTGCGCCCTGCGATGATCACGTCGGCCCCGGTATTGAGCGCTGCGGTGATCTGCTCGGCCCCGGCCAGTGCGACAATGTTGGTGCAGTCGCCGATGTCTTCCTCGGCAACCTCAGGTGCGCCCGGCAGCGCCGCGATTTGGCCCGCCCGCCAGGCCTTGGCAACGCGCGCGGCGGGCTGGCTCGATTTCAGTGTCGCTATTTTCAAAGACTGCCCAAGGTCGGCTGCAATCTCGCGCGTGATGTCGACCATCCAATCGACGGTTGCGTCGGTTCCACAGGTGCCGGCAGTCCCGATCGCCAGGGGCACGCCGGCCTTGGCGCGTGCCTCCATCAGGCCTTGCCATTCAATCTTGGTCGAAGAGCGCGCATATTTCGAAACCCCGCGCCCCAGGTAGGACGGCCCAGAATCAGTCGACCCGCCATCGATCGCGATCAAGTCGGGGCGCAAATTGATGCCGCGCGCCAGCGCATCCGCATCGTAATTCAGCCCAAGCGCACCTGATGGTACAAGCACACGAACCATGGCGCCCCCCTCCGTTGCGCGATTGTCCACGCTCAGCCTCCAATCGATTGTGGCAAAAGGCAAGAGCACCACGACATCATGGAGGCCCAGACCGGAAAAAGTTTAATAAGTCGGTTGCTATCGTTGACGTATCGGGCCGGTGGGGCCGCATACTCGCCATAAAATCGGCCCATTCCACTCGTACCGACAAGGAAACCGGTGGGTTTGATTGTTTCTTTGGGGCCGTCGCGCAACAGATGACCCGACATCCAAACCCAGCCACGGCGGACACAGGTCCGCCAAACGAGACGATCCGATCCGAGGGGGTCGTGGGAATGGGTGAAACATGACGGCAACGGCGCCAACGCCACAACCAGAGGCCGAAGACCACCAGTCCGATGAGCTGAAGCCGGGCACCGAGCTTCTGCACGGTCAATATGTGATCGAAGGTTTCCTGAACGCCGGCGGTTTCGGCGTGACTTATATTGCAAAGGACAGCCTCGACAGAACGGTTGTGATCAAGGAATGCTACCCGGCCGCTATGGTGCGCCGCACGGCAAGCCGGGTGCGCGCGCGTGTAGGCTCCAGCCAGGACGAATTCGACTCCATTGTCCGGTTGTTTGAAGCCGAAGCGCTTCGCCTGTCGAAACTGCAGCATCCCAACATTGTGGGCATCCACCAGGTGTTCCAGGACTACGGCACCGCCTACATGGCGCTTGATTTCGTCAAGGGCAAAGACATGCTCGACGTCATCGAGGAAGGCCGCGACGCGCTGCCGCCCTATGAGGTCAAACGGATCCTGGTCAAAGTCCTCGACGCGATGACCTACGTGCATGCCAATGACGTGCTGCACCGCGATATTTCGCCCGACAACATCTTGTTGGCCGCAGGCAATGAGCCTGTGTTGATCGACTTTGGCGCCGCACGCGAAGAAGCCACCAGAAAGACACGCGCCTTGTCTGCGATCCATGTGGTTAAAGACGGCTATAGTCCGAACGAGTTTTACCTGGCCGGCAACCAGCAAAACGCGTCGTCGGACCTCTATTCTCTGGCGGCAACCTTCTATCATGTAATCATCGGGGCCCCGCCGCCGAATTCGCAGACCCGCGTGGCCGCCATTGCGGCAGGCCGCCAAGACCCCTACGAGCCCTTGCAAAAACGGGTCGAGGGCTATGACGATCACTTCCTCAAGGCAATCGACACCGCCCTGAACGTCTTTCCCAAGGACCGGATTCAATCGGCCCAGGAATGGCTCGAGCAGATAGATACCGAAAAGCGCAAACAGGCCGCCCAGAAACGCGTCAGCGATGACCGCGAAATGGAGTTGTCGATCCAGCGCATCGTGGCCGAGACCAATCTGGCCGTGATGGCCGAGCGCGCGAAAGCCGAACGCGACAAGAAGCGCAACCGCTTTGCAATCAAGGCGCTGGCAAAGCCCAAAGCATCGCTTTTGTTGCCTGAAGACGATCCGTTGCGTGACCCCAACCCACCGCCAGAAAAAAGTGAGATGCAGAAGCGTCATGGCTGGTTTGGCGGGGCAGATGACACGCCCGAAGAAGACGTCGCTTACGAATACGAACTCGAAGACGGCACCCAATTGGCGCCTGAGGATATGCCCCAGGAGCTTTTGGAGCAGATCACCGAGACAGAGCAGGCTGTCGCCGAAGAAATCGCCCGCCAGGAAGCCGAAAACGCCGCACAGCCACCGCGCAAACGTTCGGTCTGGCAGCGGATATTTGGCGGCGGTGACACAAACTCAACAGCGCCGAATGGCGCCGCAGAAGACACATCATTGAGGGGAACAGGCACGTGAAGTTTCTCAAAGGCATGATTGCCGGGAAAAAGAACGAAGAAGAGACCGAAGAGCAGTCCGGTCTTTCCATCGAGGACCTGCAGCGTGATCTCGATCACTCTGGCATGGAAGAAACGCTGCGCAATCCAGACAGCGCGTGGAGCGAGAAGGCCGCGCAACGCCCCGCGGACACGTCTGACGCGCAAATCGCGTCCGGTGACTTGGAATGGGGCGACGAACTTGGTGACGCATTCGCCTCGCCGGGTGGTGCACCTGTCAAACGCCCAGCCGTTCGCAATGCGCCAATGGACGACGACGGCTTTGATGAATTCGATGACGACTTCGATGATGAGTTTGATGAACTCGAACCCGAAGAAGAAGCCGCAATCAAAGACAACGCCTTGCTGGTTGAAGAAATCCGCGACGCCATCGCGGCGGTACGGCATATCGATTCGAATACATCCAAGGTCGTGGATGCGCCTCGTCAGACCGGGGAGACTGCGAAAAAAGGCAGCTGGGAACAAGACGATGTGTTCGGCCGCAAAGCACTTGCGCGCGATCAGCTGAAAGGTCTTGCCGAAGGCGATGACAGCGAGCGCATTCTCGAAGAGACAAATCACAAGATGGACGACGACGACGAAGCCAATCGGCGCCGCCTCGCGATGGCCCATCTCAAAGCGGCTGCGGCTGCGACAAAAGCCGACAGTGTGCTAAAACGCGTGGTCGGACGTGATCCGGCAACGGATATGGAACAGCAGGTTCAGTACCGCGAAGACCTTGCCAACGTGGTGCGCCAACGTGGTCCGCGGTCCGAAGCGATAAGTCGCCCCCTATCGAGACCCCTGTCACGTCCGTATTCGCAGGCGATCCAGCCACAAGCTCCACAGGCTGACACGGCTGGTGACAACGTGGAACCGCTCATCTCGGCCTATTCCGATCCCGCGGTTGAAGACGCGGCACCGGTGACCAGCCCTGAACAGACCCCCGAAGCCCCAACGCTTCGCGCAACCGAAAAACCGGCGGAGGCTCCTATGGACGTCGAAAAGCTTGATCTGAAGACAGCACTTGAACGTCAACGCGCCATTCTGAAGGCGGAACGCGAGGCGCTTGAAGCGGAAATGGCCGGTGAAGGCCCCGCCGAACCGGTTGCAGTGGCCCAGGACGAAACGCGCGCGGATGAGGCGTTCAAGGAAGCCGAAGTTGCCGAAAGCCCGGCCCCGGTCGACGAGTTTGATGAAACGTTTGAAGACGACGGTTTCGACGGCACCGATGATGTTGACGCCGAGGTTGAGTTCGACGCCGCAGATGCCGACGACGAAGACGACGCGGACGCGTTCGACGCCGTTGACATTGACGACGATGAAGACGTCGCCGAAGCACAAGAGGTCTTTGAGGCGTCTGCCCCTGTTGAGGACGAACCCGCCGCCCTAGAAGAGACTGCCGCTGATGAGGGTTGGGATGAAGGGATCGAAGACGAGGCGGAGGTTGACGCACCAGTTGACCTGACCCGTCTGGACGAACCCGCGGTTGAAGAAGAGACCCCGATCGTGGCTTCAGTTGAAGCGACCGTTCGAGAACTCGACATCCCCGAAGAGCCCGCGCAGGCACCCGAAGAGCCCGTTGAAGTGGGCGAAGCCGCAGCCCCTGCACCGCGCCGTGCGGGCCGCGTAAAGACGCGCCTTCTGGGCTTTCAGTCGAAGACACCCGGCCAGGATGTGTTCGAAGGCAAAACTGCCGAAGGTGCTGGCCCCGTACGCTTCCCCGTGGGCTGGCTCGTCGTCACCAAAGGCGAAGGCTTTGGCCATAGCTTCAGCCTTTTGTCAGGCGTGTCCAAGATCGGTCGCGGCGAAGATCAGGCGGTTAAGCTCGACTTCGGCGACACGGCGATCAGCCGCGACAACCACGCCGCCATCGCTTTTGACGAGGAACTCAACCAGTTTTTCCTCGGCCACGGCGGCAAATCAAACGTGGTGCGCCTGAACGGCAAACCTGTCTTGTCCACCGAAGAACTCTTTGACGGTGACGAAATCCGTATTGGTGAAACAACGCTCAAATTCATCGCACTTTGCAGCGACGAATTTACCTGGGCTCAGACCGAAGGAAATGGTTCTGAACATGCCGCAAGCGCCTGAGTTCCAGTATGATGCCGCGTCGGTCCTAAACCTGGGCCAGCGCGATCATCAAGAAGATGCCCTGGCGATGGATTTTCCCATCGGCAACCCGTTCGGCTTTACAGTGCTGGCCGACGGGATGGGTGGCCATGCCGCCGGGGACGTCGCGTCAAAGATCGTCGTGACAGAAGTCTTTTCCGAGTTGATGTTTCAGTCGAGCGATGTCGACGCGATGGCCGAGAATATTGGCCCTGTTTTGAAAAACGCCGCGTTGGCTGCAAACGATTGCGTGCGCGCGCATGTCGAAAGCAACCCCGAGACCGAAGGCATGGGCTCGACCCTGCTGGCCCCGGTGATCGTCAATGAAAAGCTGTTCTGGATCTCGATCGGGGATTCGCCGTTGTTGCTGTACCGCGACGGCAAGCTGACCCAGTTGAACGAAGATCATTCGATGGCGCCTCAGATCGACCTGATGGTCGCCGCTGGTGCCATCACGGAAGATGCGGCCGCAAACCACCCAGACCGCAATTGCCTGACATCCGTGCTCTTTGGCGACGAAATCGAGGCGATCGATTGCCCCGAAGAGCCGTTTATCTTGGAAGATGGCGATATTCTGATTGCCGCAAGTGACGGTCTGCAGTTTCTCGAAAACGCCGAAATCCTGTTCACGCTGAAGCAGAACCTTGCCAAGCCAGCCGCCACGATTGCCAAGTCCCTGCTTGATCAATTGATCGCTCTTGATGATCCGGCGCAAGACAACGTGTCCTTTACCGTGATCAAGGCACAGGCCGCCGTCGCTGACGCGCTGAGCCAGTTGGCTGCCGAACTCGTCCGGGCCGCGGAAGCCGATGAAGATGACGCTCTGACCGACGCCGCAGCGCAGGATGAAGCCGAACCGGTCGATTTTGAAGCGATCGTGGCCGCGCGGGCCGCTCAGTAAAAAACGCCGCGGGGGCATTCATGACGGACATCGTTGCCAGGCTAGAAGCATCGCTCGACTTGCCGGACCTGCCGGACGCTGCGCGAAAGAACGCGCGTGCACTGTTTGAAAGCCTGTCGCGTCCGGTGATCGTAGCCGTGCTGGGCCCGCCCGGCTCCGGCAAATCCGCCTTGATCAACCTGTTTCTCAGAGATTGCCTTTTGCCTGCAGGACTGTCGGCCAACGTCGTCGAGATTGTCCCGGCAGAGGCATTCGCCGCGGAAGTCAGCTATCCCGACGGGCGTCTGGAAGCCACCGAACGCGACGAGTTGGGTGACGTCCAAAACGCAGACCGTGTGCACATCGCGGCCCCCAATGCGGTCCTTCGGGATATGGTGCTGATCGAGGCATCGGGCTGCGGTTCGCAAGCCAGCCTCAAAAATGCAATTGCCTATGCGTCAGAGCGCGCAGACATCGTTTTGTGGTGCACGCAGAGCTTCAACGAAGACGAAAAAGACCTTTGGAAACAGATTGACCAGCAGAAAAAGGACCATGCGTTTTTGTTGCTGACCAAGGCCGACAAGATGGCGCGCAAGCGCAAACTCGCACAGGCTCTCGCAGCTTTGACGGGTGTTGCGCAGGAAGAATTTTCAGGCCTTCTGCCGATTGCCACGCTGCAAGCGCTCAAAGCGCTCGACACTGACCCGGTGGATGACGATCTTTGGGCCGGAAGCGGGGCCGATGGTCTGCTGAAACGCATTTCCGATCACGTCCGCTACGGGCGTCAGGCCGACTTTGACCAGGCCGAGTTGTTTTTGGCGCGCTACACCGTTGGCGGTGGGGAAGGCTCGGACGTGCCCGTCGGGCGGCGCACCAGCCAGCCGCATACGAACGCACCACGCCGACGCCGATCGCGGATGACCCGTGAGGTCGTCGCCGCGATGCGCAATGAAGCGGCCGAAGCCGCCGAAATTGCCCAGGCCGAGCCGGCGGTGATCACGCACCCTCCTTCGACCGAGCATGTCCCGGACGAACAGCCCGTGACCCGTCCGCTGGAGCTTGATCTGGTCATTGAACGGCCCGTGTCCGAGCCTTTGGCGGCGAACACCAAACGCAAGGCCGCCAAGACCGTGCCGCTGAACGAACCGCCGCTTGACGACTTGGACGTCGAACCGGCACGCAAGGCACCCGAAGACCAAATCGGCGATCTGCCGGTCGACCCGCATGACCCCGCCCCGGACGACGTGCACATGGTCCCAGCGGGCGACGCAATAACTGGTGAAACCTCGGATGCACCGGTCGCGGAAGACGAACCGGCTGCCAAGACGTCCGAGGACCCCGACCTTGTTCTTGTTGTCGAACCAGAGCCTGCGCCCGACGCTGGGTCACCTGGGCCCGCTGAAGCCCCCGCACCCCGCGTCACGTCTGACAGTCTTGCCGATCGTCTTGGAGCGATGCGACGCGTCGTGTCCAAGCAATTGCTGACCCCCGACAGCGCCGCGAAGACCGGCCTAGACGAGATTGCAAAGACCGCTACGGCACTTGCGCGTTTGCAGGATGAACCCGAAAAGGTCCTGCATCTGTGCACTGATACCGCCGATACCCTGCAAGAGGTGTTCGACAACGGCGCGTTGCCGGCCAATCTGATCGAACTGCGCGACGAAGTGCTGCAAACATGCGAGCATATGACGTTGTTGCAGCTCGAAAATACCGCCGGTTCTGCGGCAGATGCCGTGACGCTTCTGTTGCAATTGAAACGAGATTTCGAAGCGCGACAAGCCGCTTAGAATTGCGTCTATATGGGCCGCAACGGACTGTTTCGCGCCTTAGTTTTGCCACGAAACATTGAGACGTTGATGCTGAACAACACTGTGTGGGTGCCAGCGGCCGTTTGTCCGCGTTTGGTCATTAATTGGGATGGGCCCCGCGCCCGAGCAGCAGAGCAACTTGAACATGAACGTCGAATCTAGACATCCGACCACCTACGACACCTCCGAACCGCAAGGCGGCGAACTGCTTAAGACCGCATTCAAGTGCTTCAAACCGTTCCATGACAAGGTCGCGGGCCTGTCTGAGGCTTTGGACAAACTGGTTGAGATCGGCGATGACACCACCGCCAAATCGGCCCGGCGTCTGGGCCACCAGCTGGATCATGTTGAACCGTCAGTGACGATGATCGGCCAGGTGAAAGCCGGCAAAACGTCCCTTGTGAACGCAATGGTGGGTTGGCCGGGGCTGTTGCCTGCCGATGTGAACCCCTGGACGTCGGTCGTGACATCATTGCGAATTGCGCCGAATTCGCGCCCCGAAGATCAAGCCGCCAGCTTTTCGTTCTTTGACGAAGGCGAATGGTCGCGGCTGGTCGACCGTGGTGGCCGTGTCGGCGAACTTGCTGAACGCGCAGGGGCGGCCGAAGAATTGGACAAGGTCCGCGCCCAGGTCGAAGAGATGCGTAAAAAATCCGAACGCCGCTTGGGTCGGAAATTCGAGATGTTGTTGGGCCAACACCATGACTACGGCTACATCGACAGCGATCTTGTTGAACGCTACGTCTGTTTGGGCGACGACTTTGAGACCGACACAGAAACATCGTCCAGCCAGGGTCGGTTCGCCGATATCACCAAGTCTGCCGACCTGACATTGCACGTGCCGGGGGCTCCGATGCGCCTGACGGTCCGTGACACGCCCGGCGTCAATGACACTTTCATGATGCGCGAACAAATCACGATCCGTGCAATCCGCGAAAGCAGGATCTGCGTGGTGGTTCTGTCTGCCCATCAGGCCTTGTCGACCGTGGATATGGCGCTGATCCGGCTGATCTCGAACGTGAAATCGCGCGAAGTGATCATCTTCGTGAACCGGATCGACGAACTCGCCGATCCTGCCAACGAGGTCCCGCAGATCCGCGCAAGCATCGAAAAGACGCTGGCCGACCATCAGGGTCCCGAAGACGCACAAATCCTCTTTGGGTCCGCAGGCTGGGCCAATGTCGCCTTGTCTGGCGCGTTTGATGAAATGTCCGATGACAGTTCAAATGCGCTGTTGAAATGGGCTGACGAAGAGCTCCGTGTTCCCGCTGAGAAGCTTTCGATCCAGGAAGTGATCTGGGAGCTTTCGGGCCTGCCTGCGCTTTATGCGGCCCTCGCCGAACGCATTGACGAAGGGGTGGGCGGTGAAGCTGTTGAACGCGCCGCTCGTTCTGCGATCAACCTTGCAAACGGGGTCCGCGCGGCGGCCGGCTATGACGGGCTTTCGGTGCAGACCGACGGTGCCGATGTTGACACCGATGCGTTGCGGGCTGAATTTTCGGCGCTGGCAACGGCTGCACAAGCGCGTTTCAACGATGAATTGGCGGCCACGGTCGACGACTTTGAACGCCGTCTTGACCGGTCGCACCGCAGTTTCCTCGAACGTGCAACATCGTCGCTTCTGGCGCATCTGGAAAGCGAAGGCGATAGCGTCGTTTGGGAATACGATCCCACCGGGTTCCGCGTTCTGTTGCGGTCGGCTTACCAGGTCTTTGGACGCAACATGGCGTCGACCGCAAAACGCGAATTCACAGCCGTGACAAAAGACCTCGAAACGCTCTATCAGAAATCCTTCGGACTGGCAGAAGAGAGCTTCAAGGTCGAAGCGCCGCGGCCTGCGCGGATGCCTCCGCCGGTGCTGTTGGGCCAAACCATCGCGCTTGACCTGAAAGGTTCATGGTGGAGCCGCTGGTGGCAGAAACGTCGCGGCTATTCGAGCTATGCGATGGATTTTGCCCAAATGATCGAGGCTGAAACGCTGCCCATCATTGATGCGCTGCGCGGCGAGAATGCGCGGACCATCCAGATGGATGCGGCCAAGGTAATGACCGAGTTTCTGGCTGAGCAAAAAGCCATCCTGAACAACGTGCTAGACCGTATGGACGGACATGGCAGCGGGGCTTCAATGGAAGTTTCCGGCCGGGCGGATCATCGGGATGAATTGGAACGCGCCGTTGCGACGCTTGAAAAGCTCGCGGCCTGACCGAACGAGGTCGAGATATGACTGAGACTGACATTTCACCCGAACCCAAAATTGGGGACACGCCCAAAAAGCCCTGTATTGCTTTGATGGGTGAGTTCAGTGCGGGCAAAAGCACATTGTCAAACCTGCTCATCGGGTCGCAATCGCTGCCCGTTCAAGTGACGGCCACGCAATTGCCGCCGGTCTGGATCGCCAAGGGGGACCAGCCACCCTACCGGGTCGACACCGAGGGCAATATTCAGCCGGTCGATCTCAATCGGATCGAAGACATCAATGTGGAAGACACCGCTTATGTGCGCATATACCGTCAGGCCGATGTTCTTGACGGCTGTGACATTATCGACATGCCGGGAATTTCGGATCCGTCGATGGCAGCTGATGTCTGGCAGCGTGTGATCCACAATGCGGATGCTGTGATCTGGTGCACCCATGCCACTCAGGCCTGGCGCCAGTCCGAAGCCGCTGTTTGGGACAGCCTGCCGCCTGAATTGCACGAAAACAGCATGTTGCTGCTGACGCGGATGGACAAGATCAACTCTGAAAAAGACCGGGTGCGGCTATTGCGCAGGGTGATGCATGAAACCCAAGGGCTTTTTTCAGACGTTTTGCCGATTTCCCTGTTGCAGGCGATCAACGCTGGCGAGGACAAAGAAAAGTGGGACGCCAGCGGCGCCCGAGTGTTCTCGGAAAAGCTGTCGGAAATCGTTGAACGCTTTGGTGGCGCGCCAAAGCGCACGTCCGAGCGTCCTGACGTCTCGCTTGCCGCGTCGAATGATGACGCGCGTGATGGTGGTGCCGAAACGCCCCGTTCGTCGAGCGGCGTGATGCCGACGCGTATTTCGCCACGTGTCGGGGTCCGACCGACCTCGCGCCGCCGCGAACGACCTTCGGCGCAATCTGCCCATGCAGGGTGAAGGAAAACTGACAAGCCCGGGCTGGCAAAGCCAGGACAATTCCCTTAGCTCTTAGCCAGGTTGGAGCTCCGGGAGTGTTCGACATTTCCTTTTCGGATGAACTAAATGCACTGCGTGATCGGCTCGAAGGATGCCGTTTTGCTGCCTATGCGGACCTGTCAACGCGGATGGTCTTGCAGGTTTCGGCAGACCCCAAGCCACGCCGCGAAGAGATCGACGCGCTGTGCGACCTGGCTGCGCAATGCCTTGATGGGGCGAGCCTGTCGGTCTTTTTTGAAGGTGAGGCGCCCTATACTGCACTATTGGCAAGCGGGGACGAGGTGCGGTTTTTTGTCCGCTCCCTTTCTGATCCTGCCGATGCCCTGATCTTGATCGTCAAAGAACCGGTGGAGCAATCTGCGGTTTGGGCCGCAGCCCAGGACCTGCTGGATCCCGAACGCACCGGCGGGGCCGCCTTATGAAGGACCCCCGGCGCCTAAAGTCCAAGATCGCTCGGTTGGCCAGCGCGTCGGGCGGCCACGATGCTGAGGGTCGCCCAATTTTGGGATCCGAACCCATTGACGGACTGACCGCCGTGCTGCGTGAAATCGACGAGACGATCCTGCCGCGATCGCTAACCTTGTCGTCTGCGCGTGGAACAATTGTTGTGACGGCGGGTAATCGGCGGCTGATTTCAATCGAGGCCGTGTCAGGTGAAGGGCTCGCTGATGTCGCGTCGATCGCAGGATTGTCGTTGACCCGTCCCGATGTGGCCGACCTTGGTCGGTTGCGCGACGCGCTGGTGGCCGCCTTCGACAAAACACCCGATGTCAGGGTCAAAAGCGCGCCCATTCCCGGCGGAACGATGACCTTTGCGGATGGGACAACGGCTGCCGCGCTCGCCTCTGCTTGGGGCATCGAGCTGATCGATGATGGTACGGATATCGCGGCCGAGCGCGAACCGCTTGATATGTTTCTCGCCTCGATGCCAAGCATCCCACGCGCATGGTTGCAGATGGATGGCGGCAAGCCCAAAGCCGAGGGGGGTGCTGCAGAGCTGATTGCGCGGCTGAAGAACTTCGCGGATTCTGCCGATATGGCCGATCTTGATATGATGGCAACGCCGGAAGACAGCCGCTTTATTGCCATCGGGCGTGCGCCGGACGACGGCGATTGCCTGGTCTTTGTGTCGAAGGACACTGCGTCCGCGCTGTTGCTGTTGCCCTCCAAACAGCTTGAGACGGCCAAGGCAGCTTGGCGGTCGGCCCTCGCCTAAGCCAGAATCTGCCCGTCCAACGCGAGCAAAAAAAGAATCGTTGCCCGAATCTGTGCAGAGTGAAATTTAGGTAACGCCTGGATGTGGGGGACACTTCTTGGATACATACGTGACAAACGACGGCGATTTGGCCGCAATGATCTCGGACATGAGTGAGTCTGAAATCTGGCAGTTTATTCGCCGCGAAAGCAAAACCGGGCGGCTCCGCCGAACGGTTCGCGATCTAAACATCGATGCCTTGTCGAAGGACACAGCCCGGCGCAGCCGAGCGGAAGCGGCAATTCGGCGGCTCGGCTTCATCTAGCCGCGCCAGAAGGCGAGAAATTCTTGCAGGGCGCGCGCGCCCGTGCGACCGTGTGATGCTTTATTTCACGGAGAGAATATTGTCCGACCCGACCCAGATCGACACCACCGCCCAGCAGCAGGCCGGGCTGCCTCAGGTCCATCTGGCACGGAACCCCGGTCAGACCCTTGATCTTGACTGGGTGATGGGCGTTCAGGCGAACACCTCAGCGATTGAGCGCCGCGCGGCGACACTGCCGGGTCGTCGCTCGGTCAAGAAGGATAACCAAGCCGCCTGGCTCTTGCGGGCGATCACGCTGATTGACCTGACAACCCTGTCTGGGGATGACACCGAAGGCCGCGTCAAACGCCTTTGTGCAAAGGCGGTTAACCCTGTCCGCGCCGATCTTTTGGATGCGCTCGGGATGGGGCCAGTCACCACGGGTGCAGTCTGCGTTTACCACGACATGGTGGCCACCGCGGTGGCCGCGGTCGCAGGGTATGGCCTGCCCGTTGCGGCAGTATCGACCGGGTTTCCGGCCGGGCTGTCGCCGTTTCATCTGCGCCTGGCTGAGATAGAGGAAAGCGTGAAGGCCGGAGCATCCGAGATCGACATCGTGATATCGCGTCGCCATGTGCTGACCGGAAATTGGCAGGCCCTTTACGACGAGATGAAGGCCTTCCGCGCGGCCTGTGGCGACGCCCATGTCAAAGCAATTCTTGCCACGGGCGAATTGGGGTCATTGCGCAACGTCGCGCGGGCCTCGCTGGTGTGTATGATGGCGGGGGCGGATTTCATCAAAACCTCGACCGGCAAGGAAAGTGTCAACGCCACGTTGCCGGTCAGTTTGGTAATGATCCGCGCGATCCGCGCCTATCACGAAACCACGGGCCATATGGTGGGCTACAAGCCCGCCGGTGGGATTTCCAAGGCAAAAGATGCGCTCGTTTATCTCGCGCTAATGAAAGATGAGTTAGGTGATCGGTGGCTGCGGCCCGATCTCTTTCGGTTTGGGGCGTCCAGCCTTCTGGGTGACATCGAACGTCAGCTGGAACACCACGTAACAGGACGCTATTCAGCCGGATATAGACATGGCATCGGATGACCCACCACTTCGCGTAGACCCAGGCCAATGGCCAGAAGCGACTGCTTTTTTTGAAGCAAATATTCAACTGCCCCCAAGCGACGCCCCCGAACGCGGGGTGATGTATTCGAAGTACGAAGCACGCGCATCGTCAGATGGTGAGCGACTTTATGTGGGGCGCGCGGGCGAAAAAGGTATCGAATACGTGTACCGCAAAGGGTCGCAATCGATTTGGGCCTACCACCCGGTGAAAGCCGAATATGCAGAGCGGGCGTCGGACTACCGCAGTTTCGAAACAGCTTGGCGCGCAGGTCATATTGCCGTTTTGCCCACCAACGATCGCAAGAAACTCGATCCGGCAAACTGGCCAGAGGCCGCGATCTACTTCAAATGGTTCACCAAGGGCCGTGTCCACCCCAACAAGGACATGGGCATCATCTACGGTACGGATGAAGCCCGCGTTTCAAACGACGGCGTCCGCCTGTACATCGGGCGCGCAGGTGTTGCCGGGATCGAATTTGTGTACCGATTGGGCTCGGAAGAGATTTAGGCCTATTACCCGGTCGAAGCAGACTATATCCTAAAGGCTGATGATATTCTCAGCTTTGAGGAACTTTGGAATGCAGGCGACATTACCGTGTGACACCCATGAGTGTGGCTGAGGCGTTCAAGTCCATGGACTATGGCGCCGCACCCGAAAGTCGCGCCGAAGCGCTGGACTGGATCGCAGGGCACAAAGGCAAGTTTAGCCAGTTCATCGGCGGCGGATTTACCAAACCGGCTCGAACGTTTGAAACCCGAAACCCCGCGACCGGGGAAACCCTGGCCAAGGTCAGCCAGGCAAACGGCAGCGATGTGGATGCGGCCGTAGCCGCGGCCCGCAAGGCCCAAGGGCCTTGGGCGCGCCAATCGGGACACGCCCGCGCCAAGGTGCTTTATGCCTTGGCCCGGATCATCCAGAAGCAATCGCGGCTCTTTTCGGTTCTGGAAAGCCTCGACAACGGCAAGCCCATACGTGAGGCCCGCGACATCGACATTCCGTTGGTCGCAAGGCATTTTTACTATCACGCTGGCATGGCTCAGTTGCAGGATGAGCAATTGCTCGACCGTGAGCCATTGGGCGTTTGTGGTCAGATCATCCCATGGAATTTCCCGCTGTTGATGCTGGCCTGGAAAGTGGCGCCTGCGATTGCGATGGGCAACACCGTGGTCCTGAAACCGGCCGAGTACACTCCACTCACCGCACTTTTGTTTGCCGATATCTGCGCGGAGGCGGGCGTGCCGCCGGGTGTGATTAACATCCTCACCGGCGACGGCAAAGCCGGGGCCGCCCTTGTCGATCACACGGATGTCGATAAAATCGCATTCACCGGCTCGACTGACGTGGGCCGCGCGATCCGCCAAGCGACGGCCGGTAGCGGCAAGGCGCTGACGCTCGAGCTGGGGGGGAAATCACCCTACATTGTGTTCGACGACGCAGACCTCGACAGTGCGATCGAAGGTCTTGTCGATGCGATCTGGTTCAATCAGGGCCAGGTCTGCTGCGCGGGCTCGCGGCTTTTGGTGCACGAAGGCATCGCAGGCACATTCTACGCCCGACTTAAACGCCGGATGGATGGCTTGCGGCTGGGCGATCCTTTGGACAAATGCATCGATATCGGGGCGGTGGTCGATCCGGTGCAGCTGAAAACGATCTCCGATCTGGTCGATAGCACCGCGGGCGAGGTTTACCACGCCGCGACCCCTCTGCCGAAGACAGGCAGCTTTTACCCGCCCACGTTGATCACCGGCCTGCATGCCGCTGACCGGCTGATGCAAGAAGAGATCTTCGGACCGGTTTTGGTCGGCACAACGTTCCGAACGCCGGCCGAAGCTGTCGAACTGGCCAACAACACCCGCTACGGGCTGGCGGCAACCTTGTGGACCGAAAACGTAAACCTTGCGCTTGATGTCGCACCGAAACTCGCCGCAGGTGTGGTCTGGGTCAACGCAACCAATCTGTTTGACGCCGCGGCGGGCTTTGGCGGTGTGCGCGAAAGCGGGTTCGGGCGCGAAGGCGGCTGGGAAGGGCTTTTGGCCTACACCCGAAAGACCGGCAAATCCAAGCCCTTGGTGCGTTCGAAACCGAACCCGGCGGGCAAACCGGCGCCAGACGGTCTTGACCGCACGGCAAAGCTTTACATCGGCGGCAAGCAGGCGCGGCCCGACGGCGGGTATTCTGACACCGTTTGGGGCCCGCGCGGGCAATATGTCGGCCATGTGAGCCGGGCAAACCGCAAGGACCTGCGCAACGCGGTTGAGGCGATGAACGCCGCCAGGACCTGGGGCAAAAGCACCGCCCATCTGCGGGCTCAGATCCTGTACTACATGGCCGAAAATCTCGCCGTGCGCGCAAGCGAATTTGCCAGGCGTATTGACGCGGTGCAGGGCGGCAAACGTGGGACTGCGGAAGTTGACGCATCGGTCGAGCGTTTGTTCACCTGGGCGGCGTGGGCTGACAAATACGACGGACGCGCCAAGCCCGTTCCCTTGCGCGGCATCGCCCTTGCCATGAACGAACCCATCGGGAAAATCGCGGCCTTCGCCCCGGATGAGGCACCCTTGCTTGGACCGATCTCCCTCATCGGGCCGGCAATGGCGATGGGCAACCGGATCACACTGATCGCGTCTGAGGCTGCGCCACTTCTGGCCACGGACCTGTATCAGGTGCTTGAAACCTCGGACGTGCCGGCGGGTGTGGTCAACATTCTAACGGGTGATCACGGCGAACTGGCCCCGCAGGTCGCAGGTCACGCCGATATCGATGCGGTCTGGTCGTTTTCGGGTGCTGACATTTCAGCCACGATCGAACGCGAGGCGGCCGGCAATCTCAAACGGACATGGGTCAACCACGGGCACAGCATTGTCGACTGGGGTAAGGCGCATTCCGACCAATTCCTTGCCGCTGCGACAGACGTCAAAACGGTCTGGGTCCCTTACGGAGAATAGGCGCGCGCAGCTTGCTGCGGTGTTCAACGTTTCGGGGGGAAAACCCGCTTGAACGCACGGCGGAAGAACCCGTCGACCCGGTCGCGTGCCTCGTCGAAATCCGCATCAAGTTCGTCAATCAGCGGCTCAATTTTGCGATGACGAAACCGCGCCCACATCCGCCAGATATATGCCACCAGGCCAGCCAAAAGCGCCAGAATGATCATCGCGGTCCAAGGGATCAAGCGGACCTCAGGGCCCGCGACTGGCTGGATGGATGTCGCATTGGGAAAGATCGAAAACAGCTCGCTGCGCCACCCGTAATGGGTCACGGCCACCCAACGCGGATTGTCCTGGGTCGACACCAGATCGCGCGACAACGCCTGCAGGTTTGCAGAGTTGAACTTGAAATACGGCGGCCAGCCCCAACCGGTATCCTCATTGCGGTAGACGATTGGGTTCCCACTCGGGCGGATGCCTTCGATGAAGAAGACATCGCGGTTGACTGCGACCGCGTCCCCTGCCCCGGCGTTGGAGTAGAAGAACGCGTTCATTCCAGGGTCGACCCGCCGCACTTCAGTGTTGACGATCCGCACCACTTCTCGCTGAGGGAGATTGTAGTGCAGCACGGACCCGACCAGCAGGATCATCAGGACAATGAAGGTCCATTTTACGTAACGCATGCGACAGGCTCCTTTGTATCCCAGATACGGACGCAGGCGGCGCGCGACAACCCTTGACCCTTTCGCCATGGCCGATTGCGTGGCACTCTTGACACCATGAGTGCCGCAAAACACCCTGCGTCGATCCACCTGTGGTCCGGCGCTTTCGCCAGCCAGCAACTGGCTTTTGCGCACCTTCTTGATATGACCGATGCGCTAGGGGTCTCGCTTGATTTCGATCAGATCGAAATTATCCCCGCCCAAACCTTTGCGACGCGTGCCGCGCCCTACTTTGCGACACTCCCCGACGTGACACCCGGGCCGATGACAGTGCTTTATGCCTGCCCCGTCGATACGCCCTGCCCATTTGAAGACACCGAACACCTGACCTATCTGGGCTGCCACCAAGGCCAGGTGACCCGGGCAGGAGCCGTCTGGTCGTGACCCCCGGGCGGTCCAATCTGATCAGTGATGTCACGGGTGTTCTGGTCGGCAATGCCGATGATACCGACCTGAAGTCAGGCGTTACGGTCGTGACAGGTGCGGCACCGTTTACCGCTTCGGTTCACGTGATGGGTGGCGCACCTGGCACGCGGGAAACCGATCTTTTGGCGCCAGACAAAACCGTCTCTGCAATCGACGCGGTGGTTCTGTCTGGTGGGTCGGCGTTCGGGCTGGCCGCGGCAGACGGAGTGGCCGGCGCACTCCGTGACGCCGGACGCGGGTTTGAAGCCGCAGGCCAACACATTCCGATTGTCCCGGGCGCCGTGGTGTTCGATCTGGCCGCCGGAGGCGACAAAAGCTGGACCCAAAACCCCTACCCCGCGCTTGGCCACACCGCGTTTGAAAACGCGTCACAGCGGTTCGCGCTTGGATCAACGGGGGCGGGCGCCGGGGCGACGACAGCCAGCTTGAAAGGTGGGCTCGGGTCAGCGTCTGCGGTGTTGGACGATGGCACGACGATTGGCGCCCTGGTTGCCGTAAACCCGGTTGGTGAGGTCATTCGAAACGGCGGGCCCGGATTCTGGGCGGCACCCTTCGAAGTGGCTGGCGAGTTTGGTGGTCATGCCGCCAGCGGTCCCGCCGGACCGGTCATCACCAAGTTCGACGCAGGAACCGCCACGACCCTGGCCGTCATCGCCACGGATGCGCGCCTGACCAAAGCCCAGTGCCACAGGGTGGCGGTCGCTGCACATGACGGTATTGCCCGCGCGATTGTGCCTGCACATACGCCCTTTGATGGCGATCTGGTCTTCGCGCTGTCAACCGGCACCGGCCCGGCCGTCGGTGACACCGACATGATCGCTTTGTGCCACGCGGCAGCGACAACACTGGCCCGCGCCATCGCGCGCGGTGTCTATGAAGCGCGCCCCGCCCCGGGCGACACAAAGCCCAGCTGGCGCGACCGCTTCGCCAAATAGCATTGCGCAACCAAGGCGCCCACCGGTAAGGTCCGCCGCGCTGCACCCAAAAGGACTGCCCCCATGCTGGACCACACCACCAACCTTGCCGCGATGCTGAGCGACCCCGCCTTGCTGGAAACCCGGGGCTATTTGGCCGGCGATTGGGCACCAGCCGACAGCGGGGCGACATTCTCAGTCACCAACCCCGCGCGCGGCGACGTGATCGCCGAGGTGGCCGATTTCACCCGGGCCGAGACCGCGCGGGCCATTGATGCTGCACAAGCCGCGCAAAAAGACTGGGCAGCACGCACCGCCAAAGAGCGGGCTCAGGTGCTGCGGCGTTGGCACGATGAAATGGTCGCGGCTGCCGATGACCTCGCGCTGATCTTGACGGCCGAACAGGGCAAGCCATTGGCCGAAGCCCGCGCCGAGATCCTGTACGGCGCGAGCTTTGTTGACTGGTTTGCAGAGGAAGGACGCCGCATCTACGGCGAGACGATCCCGTCGCATATGCCCAACGCCCGGATCACAGTGCTGAAACAGCCCGTTGGCGTCGCGGCATCCATCACGCCGTGGAATTTCCCCAACGCGATGATCACGCGCAAAGCCGCCCCCGCCCTTGCAGCAGGCTGCGCCTTTGTTGCCCGCCCCGCCGACCTGACGCCGCTTTCTGCGCTTGCCTTGGGTGTGCTGGCCGACCGCGCCGGGTTCCCCAAAGGCATCTTCTCGGTCATTCCATCCACCGATGCCTCCGGCATTGGCCAGGAATTCTGCGAAAATCCCATCGTGCGCAAATTGTCCTTTACAGGCTCGACCCGGGTTGGGCGCATCCTTTTGGCCCAGGCAGCAGACCAAGTCATGAACTGCTCGATGGAACTGGGCGGCAACGCGCCGTTTATCGTGTTCGATGACGCCGATATTGATGCCGCTGTGGCCGGGGCGATGATTTCGAAATTCCGCAACAACGGGCAGACCTGCGTCTGCGCCAACCGGATCTACGTCCAGTCCGGCGTCTATGACGCCTTTGCCGCAAAACTGGCCGCGGCAATGGCAAGCGCCAAACTTGGTGACGGTCTGGAAGACGGGGTGACCTTCGGCCCCCTGATCAACGACGCCGCGGTCGACAAGGTCGAACGCCATATCGCAGATGCGGTCGGTCACGGCGCGACCATCGCGATGGGTGGGGCACGCGATGCCACAGGCGATCTGTTCTTTCAGCCGACCATCCTGACCGGCGTGACCCGGGACATGGCCGTCGCGCGCGAAGAAACCTTTGGCCCCGTGGCTCCCCTTTTCGCGTTTGACACCGAAGACGAGGTGATCGGTCAGGCCAATGCCACAGAATTCGGCCTCGCCGCCTATTTCTACGCCCGCGACATCGGTCGGATCACCCGCGTGCAAGAAGCGCTGGAATACGGGATGGTTGGCGTGAACTCTGGCCTGATCTCAACCGAGGTGGCCCCTTTTGGCGGGGTCAAGCAGTCGGGTATTGGCCGCGAAGGCGCCCGCCAAGGGATCGAGGAATACCTCGAAACCAAATACGTCTGCACGGTGATCTGACCCAAAGGCGCGCTTGTCCACAGGGCGGGCGGGAATTTCACACAAACGACACTGAACTGTAACGCTGTGGTTTCCTGTGCGCGGTCCCCTCGCGCGCGCAATACTCTCCAGGGGGACCCCACACATGAAATACACAACCGCCGCCGCCGCGTCGGTGTTGGCTCTTGTCGCCGGCACGGCCCAGGCTGACTTCTTCAACCGGATCGCCAGCTTCCCGGTGGTCATGAACATGGCCGAAGGCGAAGACCGCGCCCGCGAAAGCTCGCCAGAGATCATCGCCGTCACACCCGATGGCATGACGCTGGTCTACACCGACAGCCCCTTGGGCGTTCTGGGCTTGATCGACATCACCGATCCGGCCAACCCTCAGCCCCTTGGCAACATCGCCCTGCCCGGTGAGCCGACGTCCGTATCCGTCGTCGGGCGCCGCGCCTATGTCGGGATCAACACATCCGAAAGCTTCGTCGATCCGTCAGGCCAGTTGGCCGTTATCGACATTGATACCAAAGCCGTCGTCGACACCTGCGAGTTGACCGGCCAGCCCGATTCTATCGCGGTTGATGCCATCGGCAGCTTCATCGCAATCGCGATCGAAAACGAGCGTGACGAAGACCTGGGCGAAGGGCGCGTGCCGCAAATGCCCGCAGGCGCGTTGGACATGTTCGACCTGGCAGGCAACACTGCTGATTGCACCACCTTGCGCACGGCCGACCTGACGGGCCTGGCCGAAGTTGCCCCCGAAGATCCTGAGCCTGAATTCGTGGATATCAACAGCCTAGGCCAGGTTGTGGTGACCTTGCAGGAAAACAACCACATGGTGGTGGTCAACCGCGACGGGTCCATCGCTTCGCATTTTTCCGCCGGAACGGTCGATCTTTACTCCGTCGATACCGAAGAAGAAGGTGCGCTGACGTTTGATGGCACACTTCTGGGCGTGCCCCGCGAACCAGACGCGGTGAAATGGATCGATGACGATCACTTCGCCACCGCAAACGAAGGCGATATGGACGGCGGTTCGCGCGGCTGGACGATCTTCAACAAGGATGGCTCGGTTGTCTACGAATCCAACCTGTCGTTCGAAAACGAGGTGATCAAGCTTGGCCATTACCCCGAAGCCCGTTCGGGCAACAAAGGGGTCGAACCAGAATCGGTCACCGCAGCCACGTTTGGCGGCACACCAATGATCTTTGTGGGTGCTGAACGGTCCTCGGTCGTGGGTGTCTATGATGCGACAAACCCTGCAGCTCCGGTGCTCAAACAAATCCTGCCCTCGGGCGTGGGCCCAGAAGGATATGTCGCAATCCCCGAACGCAACCTGTTGGTGTCGGCCAATGAAGCCGACCTGATCGACGACGGCGGCGCGCGCGCCCATGTCATGCTGTTCGAGTTTGGCGCCGATGCGCCTGCCTATCCGCATCTGACATCCGATGGTGTGGTTCAGCCCAATGGCGCGCCACTGGGTTGGGGCGCGATCTCAGGCCAGGTGGCCGATGGTGAGCAATTCGTCTGGGCGGTCAACGACAGCTTCTATGGGCTGCAGCCAACCATCTTCAAAATCGACGTCACCCAGACGCCGGCCAAAATTGTCGACTACATCCGCGTCACACGCGGCGGCTTCCCGGCCCAAAAGCTCGATATGGAAGGCATCACGCTCGACGGCGAGGGCGGGTTCTACGTTGCCTCCGAAGGGCGCACCGACCGGGTGATCCCGCACGCGATCTATCACATCAGCGCCGATGGCGAGATCGAGGCTGAGATCGGCCTGCCACCGGAACTGATGGCGGTTGAGCGTCGCTTCGGATTCGAAGGGATCACCAAGGTTGGCGATACCCTCTGGATGGCCGTTCAGCGCGAATGGGCCGATGACCCATCGGGCATGGTGAAACTGGTGTCCTACAACCTTGAGACCGAAGAATGGGGTGCTGTGCATTATCCCAAAGCCAAGCCCGACACTGGCTGGGTCGGCCTGTCGGAAATCGTGGCGCATGGCGACTTCATCTACGTGGTCGAGCGCGACAATCAGCACGATTTCCGCGCGGTCACTAAAAAGGTCTACCGGATCCCGCTGGACAAGATGACCCCGCTGCCGGTGGGCTCGCCAGCCTATCCGATCGTCACCAAGGAACTTGTGCGCGACCTTCTGCCCGATCTCACATCGACGGGCGGTTATGTCTTCGACAAGGTCGAAGGATTGTCGATTTCACCATCGGGCACTGCTTTTGTGTCCACCGACAATGACGGCGTCGATGACCACTCGGGCGAGACAATGTTCTTCTCGATCGGGCAGCTTTAGCGCTTCCTCTTGCCCCAAATACCTCGGGGTTTGGGGCAGCGCCCCAACACACAAATCATGTCGCCGCACCTGCGGCGGCATTTTTTTTCGGGGTCGTACCAAGGATTGACGTTTGGCATCCGTCGAACTCTTTGTGATGCGCATGAATGCAAGCGACGAAGATCTGGGATTGGCAGCCGCCGGCGGGGACCGTGCGGCCTTTGCCGCCTTGCTCGACCGGGTTTATGACCGGCTTTTCGCCCTTGCCTTTCGCCTGACCGGGTCGCGCGCAGACGCCGAAGACCTGACCCAGGATGTCTGTCTGGCCCTGCCGCGCAAACTCGCCGCGTTCCGGGGGGACGCCCGGTTTTCCACCTGGGCTTACCGGGTGATGGTCAATGCCGCCCATGACCGGCGCCGCCGCGCGGCCGCCCATGCCAAGGCGGCCGACGGTTGGGGCGATTGGGAAGTGAACCGGCAAGCGACCAATGCGGAAACGGCCGAAGCCGAAGACTGGCTGCGTTCGGCCATGGCCCAACTCCCCGATGATTTGCGCGATACACTCGCCCTGACGCTGGACGGCGACGTCACCCAGGCCGAGGCCGCCCAGGTCCTAGGCATATCCGAAGGCACAGTCGCTTGGCGCATGTCTGAGGTGAAAAAGCGCCTTCGCGCGCTTTCAGAAGAGGAAAACGCATGACCGACGAGATCGACAAGCTCCGCGCGGCCATGGATGCCGCAACGCCCGCGCCCACAAAAAAGGTCGAAACCCTCGCCCGGGCGATGGAAAGTTTCGACGCACACCAAGGATCGGCCGACCGCGCGCGTCCTAAGCCTGATCGCCGCCAAACCCGGCGGCTTTGGCAAGGAGTGCAAAACATGCTGAACACAATGACAATCCGCGGCGGGATCGCGGCGACAACAGCCCTGGTCGCGGTTGGATTGGTGGCGGTCCTGCCTGGGGACTTTCCCAATATTCCCGGTGTGTATGAACGACAAGAAGAAGTGGTCTTTGTAGAGCCCGAACCGATTGAAGCTGAGCCAATGATGGACGCTGAAGCCTTCGCGGCGGTCCCTGAAGCTGCAGGGGGCCAGACCATGGGCCGCGCCCTATCAGGACAGCTTAGCCAGCTTAGCCAGCGCAGCCGCCTTATTGACAATGACGTGATCATCCTGCCCGAACCCAGCACTGAAGCCTTTGCCAATCAGCCGCCTTCCGCGTTGAAAGTCACCACCGAAGACCCGGTCGCGACGTTTTCGGCAGATATCGATACGGCCTCCTACGGGATCGTGCGGTCATCGCTGAAGTGGGGCCAGATGCCGCCGCCCGAGGCTGTCCGGATCGAGGAAATGGTGAACTATTTTCCTTACGCTTATCCCGGGCCCGACGGCGCACACCCCTTCCAGCCAACCGTGACCGTCGCCCAGACCCCGTGGAATCCGGGGACACACCTTTTGCATATCGCGGTTCAGGGCGAGATGCCCGAAATCGACGCCCGCCCGCCGTTGAACCTTGTGTTTCTGATCGACACATCCGGGTCGATGCAGGACCCGGCAAAACTGCCGCTTCTAAAGCGGAGTTTTGCGATGATGCTGGGCGAGTTGCGCCCCGACGATCAGGTCGCCATTGTGACCTACGCGGGGTCTGCGGGACAGGTGCTTGCGCCGACCCTCGCGAGCGAGCGTGACACGATTTTGGACGCGCTCGACCAGTTGGAAGCGGGCGGGTCGACGGCAGGCCAGGCTGGGCTGCAACAGGCCTATGCGCTGGCCGAAGACATGGCAGAGGACGGCGATGTCAGCCGGGTGATCCTGGCCACGGACGGGGATTTCAACGTCGGGCTGTCAGACCCCGAGGCGCTTAAAACCTACATTGAAGACAAGCGCGACAGCGGCACCTATTTGTCGGTTCTCGGGTTTGGCCGCGGCAACCTTGATGATGCGACGATGCAGGCGCTGGCCCAGAACGGCAACGGCACAGCTTCCTATATCGACACGCTGGCAGAGGCCCGCAAAGTGCTGGTCGACCAGTTGACCGGCGCGCTGTTCCCGATCGCGGATGACCTGAAGTTTCAGGTCGAGTTCAACCCCGCCCAAATCGCCGAATACCGGTTGATCGGCTATGAGACCCGAACGCTGAACCGCGAGGATTTCAACAACGACCGCATCGACGCAGGCGACATCGGTGCGGGCCACTCGGTCACGGCAATCTTCGAGGTTACACCGGTGGGTTCAGACGCCGTGCTGACCGACGATTTGCGCTACGCCCAAGCCGAAGTGCAAAGCGCGTCCGGCGAGCTTGGCTTTCTCAAGATCCGCTACAAACGGCCCGGTGAAGACACAAGCACCCTGATCGAAACACCGATTCTGCCGTCGGACGAACCACTTGAAGGCGAAGCTGCGTTTTCGGCCGCCATCGCGGGCTTTGGCTCTTTGTTGCGCGGCGTCGACTACGTGGGCGATTGGACCTACGGCGATGCTATTGCCTTGGCCAATGCCAACCGTGGCGAAGATCCCTTTGGCTACCGCAGCGAGGCTGTGACGCTGATGCGTCTGGCTCAAACGTTTGATCGCTAGCCTCAGGCCGCGTGACCGCGCCCTTCATCTCCCTGGAAATATCCCGGGGGAGTGTGAGGGGGCAGCGCCCCCTCACCCGTCGCGCCGCCTGCAAAGGGCGGCGCAATCGTGGTCAGGTCGCAGTGACGGCCTTTGCTTCAACCGTCTCGCTGGTCGCAATTTCGATCCGGCGGGGCTTTAGGGCTTCGGGCACTTCGCGCACCAGGTCGATATGCAACATGCCATCAGCATGGCTGGCACCGGACACGCGGACGTGGTCGGCCAAATGGAAACGCCGTTCAAACGCGCGGGTGGCAATGCCCCGGTGCAAATAGGTCTTCTTGGCACCTTCGTCGGACTTCTTGGCCGTCACAAGAAGCGCGTTTTCCTTCACTTCGACGTTCAGATCAGCGTCCGAGAACCCCGCCACGGCGACCGAAATACGCCAGGCGTCATCTCCGGTCTTTTCGATATTGTAGGGCGGATAGGACGGGGTGGCCTGGGTGTCAGACAGGACGCGGTCCATCAGGTCGGCAATCTGATCAAAGCCGACGGTGGCACGGTGAAGGGGGGTAAAATCAAGAGTTCGCATGGGTTATCCTCCATTGAGCGACAACAGGTTGCAGCCATCCATATCGGACTGGCCGGTTCACGGTGCAGACCCCGGTTTGGGCATCTGCCATAGGCATGTGGGAAGTCTGCCCGCTTGCGTCAAGGGAACTTTTTTCTCAATTGTTATCAGAGGCTTTCAACGCTTCGAGCTCCTTCAGGTGCACGATAACCGTGTCCACACCTGTGGCCGTCACGGGTCCGAAACCCACAAGCTGACCGTCGATGAGCCCCTTGTTGGACAAAACGCCAACGATCACGGGCACGCCATTTTCCAACCGCATCATGGGCGAACCGCTTTCGCCGAAATCAACTGGGCAGCCCAGCCCTGTAACGGCATGATTGGCCTCGATCACAGCACACCGCCTTTGCCGGGCCACCTCGCCTCTGCCGCCACGGTAGCCAGCAATCAGCAACCGTTCGCTGACGTCGGGTAGCCCGCCAAAGCCAAGCGGCTGGGCCACGTTTGGTGCAACTGGGGTCTGAAGCCGCAAAAGGCCCAGATCAAAGGCCACCCGCATCCCTTTGGGCCCTACGCCGAAACCCCAGATCGGATGTACGGCGACAAGGGCCCCTTTTATCGGTTCGGGCCTGGGCCGCCCGGGCGACCGGCCGGGACGGAACGAAATGTCCTTGGCGGCAAAAGACTGCTCCCCGTCAAAGGCTTTCAGGCAATGACCAGCCGTCAGCACCAGATCGGGCGCGATCAGCGCACCGGTACAGGCCGCCTTTCCCCGAAGGTCGAGCTTGCCGACACCAGCCATTGCCGCAGGCTCGGCCCAACCGACAGCAGCAATCGCAAGCCAAGCAACAAGCCATGCAAAAGGATAAAAACTCAGGCGCATCATAGCCCAAACCTGGGGCCGTGGTCCCGCCCGGTCAACGAAAGGAGGCGCCAAGGTATCAAGGCCGAAGGAAGTGACCGGCCTCACGGGTTTCACTGCCTTTTCGCAAGACACCCTGGCCGGTGCCACGCTCAGGCCAGACCCCGCGCCCAGTGCGCAGGGCGTGTTTCAACTCCGCCACGAGCGACGGCAGTTCCATTCCAAACGATACCGTGCCGTCTGGGCCACGCGACCCAGATGAGACGATCGATACAATCCGGGGCGGGCCTTGGTCGCGGAAGAACACCGGCGCGCCGGACGAGCCGTAGTAGACGTCGCAGTCAAACGCCATCAAGCCCGCGTTTTCGCCGATCACGCCGCAGATGCGCTGGCGCGACAAGGCGTCTTCGCGGCCCGCGGCAAAGGACACCACGCTGACTTCGCCGCCCGCGCGCACGGGCGGGTCGGTGCGAAAGGGGCTCGCCACGTTCGACGGGATCGGCGTGGCCAGTTCCAACAAGGCCACGTCGTGGCGCACATTGTTCCAATCGGGCGGGTTGCCGGCCACATAAGCGGGATGCGCGACCACCCGGGCGATGGCACTTTCGGCAATCACTTCGCCGTCGGTCAGGCCCGCGCGAAATGTCAGGCTGTCTGCGCGTCGCCGCTGACCGCCCCGGGCGTAAACGCAATGGGCTGCCGTCAACACAAGGTTCGTGGCAATCAACGTGCCCGTGCAAAAGTTATCGCGGCCGATCTCGACCCGCCCGACGGCTTCCCAGCCCAGAAGGTCGGTGCGCAGGGTCAATCGCTTCAGGGCAGATGTGTCCTGAGCCGCCGCGGGAGCCGCGACCAAAACCGCAAGCAGAATAAACCGGATCACGGGCGCAGAAACTTCGCCCCGTTCGGATCGCGGGGCTTGTCCATCACGATACGGCGCGCGGCAGGCTGATCTGGGGCGATCTCAACCGGCTCTGCATTGTCGCGCAGGGCCAGAAGTTCGGCCAATGGCTTTTCAAGTGCTGTGCCCAGCGACACCGGACGACCCCGCACTTCCGCCTTTGCCGACACGACCGACACGATCCGCGGCACATCGCCGTCCATCGTGAAGATCGGCGCGCCGGACGACCCGAAATCCACCGTACACGACAGGATCAGGCTGCCCGACTGGCGCGCCAGAACCTGGCATTCCCTTTCCAGTGCCGGGCGATCCATCCGGTCATGGGCATAGGAGACCACACCAACCTGATCGCCCTTGCGGGGCCGCTCGGCGGTCCGAAACGGCGTGACATTCGATGTCTGTATCGGGCGCTCAAGCTCCAGCAGGGCAAGGTCATTGACCACTCGCAAATCGCCTTCGCGGCCGTTGTATTCGTATTCGGGATGCAAAAACGCACGGCGAACATCGCGGTAAGCGGTCGCGCGCCCGTTGCGCCAGCCTGCCAAAAACTCGATCTGGCCCGCGCCAACTTCCTTCATCGTGTCTTTGTCGAACAGACAATGGGCCGCCGTCAGCACCAGATCGGGCGCAATCATCGCCCCGGTGCAAAACCCTGATGCGCCGATGTTCAACCGCCCGACAGCTTCCCATCCACGGCTGTCATCGCCAGTGACCAGTGATGTCAGGGGTGAGGTCGTGTCGGCTGCCACCACGGGGGCGGCAAAGGTCAAGGCAGCCGCAAAGGCAGCAATCCATCGGTTCATCCGATCCTCCAGCGTCCCCCCCAGGGTCGCTAGCAACACGATGCGGCGTAAATATGGCCCGGCGAAAGGCCGACGCTGCGCGTTGGGCAATATTTTCAGATGCGCGATGGTATTTCGGTCACGGCAAGTTTTCTTGAGATCTAGGGGCTGGGGCGGCTAGGCTGGAACCCTCTAGATATGGGCCAGGTGCCACGGATGAGGATACGTAATGATCCGCACAACTTTTATCCTTTTTGGGCTGATGGTCGGGCCAGTGATGGCAGACCCTGCGGTGATCGAACGAATCGCGGCCAGCCCGCAGGGCGAGGTCTGGCGGTTCGATGTCACCCTATCGCACGGCGACACCGGCTGGGACGATTACGCCGATGGCTGGCGTGTCGAATTGGCCGATGGAACGGTTTTAGCGACCCGGACGCTTCTGCACCCCCATGTAAACGAACAGCCCTTCACCCGGTCACAATCCGGCATCGACGTTCCAGGCGACGTGACCGAGGTCTTCGTGCGCGCCAGCACCAATGTTGAAGGCTGGGCCGATCAAACAACCACCTTCGCCATTGAGAGGTAGCGGCTTTTTACAAAAAGCCGGCGCCGATTTTTCCAAAAATCGGGCCCGCCCTCAGCGGCGACCTTCGCGCAGCCAGGCGCCGATGGCCAGAAGCGACGCCAGGAGCAAGAACGCCCATGACGGCAAGACAGGCGAGATTTGCACATCCGCGGTCAAGTAAGCCGCGCGCGGTGTGATCCCCAGCCAGCCACGCCCTGCGGCCGGGCGGCCTTCGCGCACACGGCGCAAATCAGGCACGCCGTCAGACAGCGTGACGATGCCGCCACGGGTCGCTGTGACCGCCGGGGTCAGCACCTCGGCCGAGGCAATGGTTTCTTCAAACTCGCGCGGTGCAGCAGGTCCCAGGGCAATGACCGCCTCTTCTTCGCTTTCGATCAACCGGTAAAGTCCGATTTCGGGCGCGTCCCAATCAGCGGTGAAGCGCCCCGGCGCGGTTTCTTCCAAAGGCACCAGCGTCACCGTGCCATCGGGACCGGTGATTTCCACATCGCCCACGCCGTCACCCAGGCTGCGGCGCGTGATTGACATGCGTTGACCTTCGGCCGAAACGCGCAGGGCTTCTTCGTCCAGCTCGGGCTCGCCCATCATCCAATGTGCCAAGCGGCGCAGAAGTTCCAACTGTGGCCCGCCGCCTTCGTAGCCGCGCGACCAAAGCCAGGCGTGATCGGACCCCAACAGTGCCACGCGGCCTTCGCCTACGCGGTCAAGGATCAACAAGGGTCGATCGTCCGGCCCCGCCATCACCACCTGGCCTTCGGGTGCGTCGAGGTCTAGGAGCCGCAGCCACCGCCCCCAAGGCGCTGTATCGGGGTCGCCGGCGCCAGGACCCAGCGCTTCGAGCCCTTCGGTCACCGGGTGGCGATCCCCCAGATCCGTCACCTCCGGCACAAAGCCCTGATCAATGACGATGCCCGAGGGCGACGCGGGCAAGACATCCGCCAAGGGCGAGCGATAAATCGATTCCGCACCCGCAAAATCGGGCCCAGCCGCAACCAGCACCGCGCCGCCGTCTTCGACATACGCGCGCACGTTATCAAGATAGATCGCGGGCAAGATGCCGCGCCGCTTGTAGCGGTCAAAGATGATCAGATCGAACTCGTCGATCTTGTCGAGGAACAACTCGCGGGTCGGAAAGGCAATCAGCGACAGTTCGGACACCGGCACGCCGTCCTGCTTTTCGGGCGGGCGCAGAATGGTGAAATGCACCAGATCGACAGAGGCATCGGCCTTCAGAAGGTTTCGCCATGTGCGCTCCCCCGCATGGGGTTCGCCCGACACCAGCAAGACCCGCAACCGGTCGCGCACCCCGTTGATCTGGATCACGGCGGAATTGTTGCGGTCGGTCAACTCACCTTCGGCTGTCGGCACGGTGAACTGCACGACGTTCAGACCGCCATGGGGCAGCGTCAGGGGCAATTCCAACGCCTGACCGACGGGCACATCAAAGACCTCCGGCTCGCCGCCATCGACGGAAATTTCCAAAGGCGCGGTGGTCGCGGCGGGCGCGGCCCCCTGATCTTCGACCATCAATGAAAGGGTGATCGGCTCGCCGATAATCGCAAAGGCCGGCGCACTTTCGACCACCAGGCGGCGGTCCCAGTCATCCGGCTGGCCGGTCAGGATGGCATGCAGCGGGGCCGGCAGGTTCGGCGTGGCTTCAATGTCGTGGATCTGTCCATCGGTCAGAAGGATCGCGCCTGCCAGACGCGCGCGCGGCACCTCGGCCATGGCTTCGGCCAAGGCCCCCATGATCAGCGAGCCCCGGTTATCATCATCGTCGCCCAGCGACTTGACGCGCAGCTCTGTGTTGCCCAGCCGGGCGACGCGCGCCTCAATCTCGGCCAGGGCCGTTGCGGTCTGGTCCGACCGGTCCGCAATCCGCTGGCTGGCGGTTTCATCGACCACGACAACCACCAGATCAGACAATGTCTCACGCTCTTCGGTCTGGACCGACGGGTTCAGCACAGCCGCAAGCACGGCCACAAAGGCGAGGCCACGAAGCCACCACCCCGCCAGCCCACGCCAAAGCGAAAAGCCCGCAAATGCCAGCGCCAAAGCCGCGACCGCCCAAAGCACCGGCATGGGCAACAGCGGGTCGAAGATGATCTCAGCGGCGTCCATCACTGGCCCAATCTGTCAAGCAAGGCAGGCACATGCACCTGGTCGGATTTATAATTGCCGGTCAGCACATGCATGATCAGGTTGATGCCGAAGCGGTAGGCGATCTCGCGTTGGCGTTCGCCGGCAAACCCACGGCCCACCGGGAACATGCGCGATCCATTGGGTCCGGTGGCCCAGGCCGCGGCCCAGTCGTTGCCGCCAATGACCACCGGCGTCACATTGTCGTTGAGGTTGCGAAACGGCATCCCTTCGGCTTGTTCAGCGTCAGCCGGGGCGGCTTCCACCCAGACATCGCGGCTGGCATAGCGGCCCGGGAAATCCTGCAACAGGTAGAATGTGCGCGTCAGAACGTGATCTTCGGGGATCGGCTCAAGCGGCGGAATATCCAAAGGGGCCGCCAGTTGTCGCAGCTTTCTGGCATTCTCGGTTTCACTTCCAAACCCGGCAACATCCGCATCGCGGGTGTCAAACAGGATCATCCCGCCAGAGCGCAGATAGCGGTTCAGCTTGGCGTAGGCTTCGGATGACGGCTGCGGCTGATCGGGCGTCACCGGCCAATACAAAAACGGAAAGAACGCCAGTTCGTCGATTTCCAGGTTCACAGCAATCGGTTCGATCGGCTCGATCGAGGTGCGCCGCGTCAAAACATCTGTCAGCCCCGAAAGGCCCGCGCGCGCGATATCGTCAAGGCGGCTGTCGCCCGTGACCACATGGGCCAGCACCACGTCTGCGGTGGCCAGCAGGGCCAGATCCTCGGTCGCGGTGTCTTGGGCCACGGCAGGGTGCGGGGCCACCAGAAGCATCGCGGCCAGAAGTGCGCCACCAAAAAAGGCGGACACGGTGCTGGCGCGCGCGCCGGTCAAACGCCCCGACAACCACAGCGAAGCCAGGATATCCGCAAACAAAAGCGCCAGTGCTGCGGTCAAAAACGCGCCTTTCAGCGGCGTTTCGCGCTGAACCGCAAGCCCTTCGATCGCGATACGCGCAGGCCACACCGCAGGCATCAGCGTGCGCTCGGCGTCGATGACATTCAGCGCAAGTCGGCGATCCTCACCAGCATAAAGCCCCGGCTGCAAGTCGGGTCCAAGGACACGTTCGGCGATCACCTCGCCCGGCACGCCGGGCAGCACGCCCGCGTCGCGGATTTCACCAAATCCGGTCAGCACCTGATCAGGCTGCCACATCGTGCCGATCAGATCATCGGCATCGGGAACCGCCGGCCGCGTCGAGATCGCCAACCGGTCCAGCATCGACACAAACAGGCCCGACAAGGGCAGTGTCGACCATTCCGCGTTTGCCGTCACATGGAACAAGACCACCTGGCCCTGGTCCAGACGTTTGCGCGTCACCAATGGGGTCCCATCGGCGAGCGAGGCAATCACCCGGTCGGGCAACTCAGGGTCGGGCTGGGCCATGACCTGCGCGCTGACCTGCACTTCATCGGGCACAGACAGGCCAAAGAACGGGCTGTCGGCGCCAAAGGTGCGTAACCGTTTCGGCTCGCCCCAGGACATCGCACCGCCCACCGTGCGGCCACCCGCGCGCAGACGCACCGGCATCAGCGGGTCTTCGTCGGTCCGGCTGACATCTGATGCCGCCAGCCGTGGCCCGGCAAAGCGCACCAGAAGCCCGCCCGCTTCGACCCAGGCCCGCAGGTCTTCGGCTTCGGCGCCCGACAGGGTCGCGATATCGGCCAGGATGATCACATCAGGGTTGGCCAGCACCACATCCGACAGCGCACCGTCGATCAGATCCGCCGTCGGTTCCAGCGCCTGTTCCAGATAGTGCGTGGGGGCAAGGAGCCGCAGCCCTTCGCGGTCATCGCGCGCCGACAGCAACGCAACTTCGCGGCGGCGCAAGGCATCATCGGCAAGGCTGACAGCACCGGCAGACCGAATGCCCGAAAGCTCAAACCGGGTGATCCGGTTGCGCAGTTCAGGCGGCAGCGACAACTCAACAACAGCTTCGGTTTCAGACGGCAGGAAATCAAGATCGGCCGTCGAAAGCTGGCGCGGCGTGCCTGCCGGGTCGAGGCCATGGGCTGCCAAGGTCAGCGTGGTCGGGCCATCCGCGCGCGAACGTACCGCCGACACTGCAATGTTGCCGTCGACAAATCCGGCCGGTCGCAGCCCCACAACCGGGGCGGGACTTTCGAACACGGCGACATCGCCGGCGGCTTCCAAGGCAGACAGAACCGGCGCGCGCCAATCGGCGGCAAGCCCGTCAGACATCCAGAATGTGTCAAATCCGCCGTCCAATTCTGCCGCCCAGGCGGTCACACGCCCTGCGTCCACGTCCCAGGCGTTGGGGTCCAGACCCGGCAGGCGCCCTGCCCAGGCTTCGGCGGCCTGAAATGTCACCTCGCCGGCGGGCAAGTCTGTAAGCTGTACAATCGCCACCGGGCGCCCGGCCCGGCCTGCATCCGCCAGCAGACCTTCGATCCGGGCGGACCGGCGCGGCCAATCCGCTGCCTCAGCCCAGGTCCCGTCAAGCACCACCAAAAGCGGGCCCGAACCCGGCTCGCGCGTATCAGGGTTCAAAATGGGCCCGGCGAAACCGATGATCACAAGTGCCACCGCCAGCATCCGAAGCAGCAAAAGCCACCAGGGTGTCTTGTCGGTCTGGTGTTCGTCGTCATCAAGCCCCAGCAGCAGCGCCACGCCGGGAAACCGCCGCCGGATCGGCGCGGGTGGAACCGCGCGCAGCAAGAACCACAGCACCGGCAGTGCGATCAGGCCCAGCAAGAGCCAAGGTGCGGTGAACCCAAGCGCTGCGATCAATGAACCGGCCCCAATGCGTTGTGCAACCACAACAGCGCTGATGTGGCAGAGGTATCGCTGTGGTGCAGATGGTACTGCCAGCCGGTTTCGCGCGCCAACGCCGCCAGCCGGTCTTTGCGTTCGGCCAACCGGTCAAGGTAGCGGTCACGCAGGTCACCTGCTTTCAGGGTCTCATGGGTCACAGACCCGCCCATCGATTCAAAAATGGTGCGACCATCGAAGGGAAACGCCTCTTCGATGGGATCAAGCACCTGCACCAACGCCCCTTTGACATCGCGGTCAGCGGCCTTTGTCAGGGCTGCTTCAACGCCCGAGAGATCGCCCAGAAAATCCGAAAAGAACACCGCACGCGAATGGTGCAGAATGCCGCGCAACTCCGGCACGCCATATTCCTCGTCGCTGTCCTGCGAAAAGGCATCTGCCAACCGCAACAATTGCAATTGCCCGGTCCGCGGTGGCGCCACCAAGCTTGTCAGGCCCACCCGTTCGCCCGCGCGCACCAATAAAACCGATACCGCCAAGGCCAGCACCCGCGCGACCTCGGCCTTGGTTTGATGCTTGGCAGACGAAAACGCCATCGATTGGGCCGGATCGACCCAGATCATCACCGATTGGGCGGCCTGCCATTCCTTTTCGCGCACGAACTCCGTGTCCGACCGGGCCGAACGGCGCCAATCGATCAGGCGACGCTCATCGCCCGGCTGGGACGCGCGGTATTGCCAGAACTCATCGCCCATCCCCGCGCGCCGCCGCCCGTGGTCGCCCAGAAGCACACTTGCGGCCAAGTGTTCCGCAGCCGCCAAAAGCGGTGGGAACGGCCCTGCGAGACCTTCGGCCTTTTGGCGAAGTTCGGCGGGTTGGCTCATGCAGCCGCCTCGATTTTGGTGATCCCGGCGGTCACCTCTGCGATGACGTCGGCCAACACCATGCCGCGCGCGCGGGCCGCAAAGGTCAGCGCCATGCGGTGCGACAACACAGGCGCGGCCATGTCGGCGACATCTTCGACCGAAGGTGCAAGCCGCCCATCCAGAAGCGCTTTGGCGCGCACCGTCAGCATCAGCGATTGTGCCGCACGCGGTCCCGGCCCCCAGCCGACGTTTTCGGTCACGACCCCGGGGGCGGATGCGTCTTCGGGCCGACAGGCGCGCACCAGATCAAGGATCATCTCGACGACGTTTTCGCCCACCGGCATCCGCCGCACAATGGTTTGGGCGGCCATCAATTCGGCGGCTGTGAAAACGGCCGTGCTGTCGTCGTCGCTGGTCCCAGTGGTGGCCATCAGGATATCACGTTCGGTGTCGCGGTCTGGGTAGGGCACGTCGATCTGCACTAAAAACCGGTCAAGCTGGGCTTCGGGCAAAGGATAGGTGCCTTCCTGTTCGATCGGATTTTGTGTTGCCAGCACATGGAAGGGGGCTGGCAGGTCATGGGGTTGGCCCGCAATCGTCACGGATTTTTCCTGCATCGCCTGCAACAGGGCCGATTGCGTCCGGGGCGATGCGCGGTTGATCTCATCGGCCATCAGCAGCTGACAAAACACCGGGCCTTCGATGAACTTGAACGTGCGCGAGCCATCGGCCCCGGTTTCAAGCACTTCGGACCCCAGAATGTCCGCGGGCATCAGGTCGGGCGTGAACTGCACCCGCGCGCCATCGAGGCCCAAAACCGTCGACAATGTGCTGACAAGCCGCGTCTTGCCCAGACCCGGCAGACCAATCACCAACCCGTGGCCGCCACATAATATCGACGACAGCACCAATTCCACGACCCGCGGCTGGCCAATAAAGCGCTTTGAGATCGAGGCTTTCGCCTGCCCCAGCTTTTCACCCAAGGCTTCGATTTCGGTCACAAGGGCTTCGTCACTCATGGGGTTCTCCGGTCCATTGGTCTATGTCACATGTAAGGCAGTTATTCCGGACCACACAAATGGCAAAAGACAAACCCGGTGAATTGATCGTGAAACCGACCGCTGAAAGGCTTGCGGCCAGTGCAACTGCCGCTTCGAAAGGCGGATTGCCGCCGGTGCACCTGTGGAACCCCCCGTTCTGCGGGGATCTGGACATGCGCATCGCGCGCGACGGGACGTGGTTCTATCAAGGCACCCCTATCGGACGGCCCGGGTTGGTGCGTCTGTTCTCAACTATCCTGAAGCTCGAAGATGGGGCGTATTTCCTTGTAACCCCTGTTGAAAAGGTCGGAATCACGGTTGAAGACGCCCCTTTCGTTGCCGTGGATTTCGAACAGATCGACGGGCCAGGCGGCCCGGTCCTTCGGTTTGAAACCAATGTGGGCGACACGACCGAGGCCGGCCCGGACAACCCCATTCGCGTGGTGCGCGATGCGGCCACCGGTGAGCCAGCGCCCTACGTGCATATACGCGCCGGGCTCGAAGCGTTGATCGACCGAAAAAGTTTTTACCGCCTGGTGGATTTGGGTCATGTCGCGGACGTGGACGGGCAAGATTGGTTCGGCGTCGCGTCCAACGGCGCGTTTTTTGCGGTGATTCCCGCCGACGAGTTGGACCTGACATGATCCCGAAGCGCCTTGCGCCCTATGTGATTGCACTTTTGGTCTCCGGCGGGATGTCCTTCATGGTCTCGGGTCTGGCCACCGCACGCGCCACCGGCTTGGTCGATGGATTTGTGGGCGCATGGCTCACGTCGTGGCTGTTTGCCTGGGCCATAGCCTTTCCGGCACTCGTGGTGCTTCGCCCGATCATCACCTCCTGGGTCATGCGTCGGGTGCGCGAAGATCCCTGAAACCTCCTGACATAAGGCTGTCAGGAGGGGTGTGCGATGACCGGTCCATCGCAACACCACCTAAGGAGATTACACATGCCTGCACCTATCGTCGTTTGGAACGAAATCCCCGTCACCGATCTTGAAGCGTCGGTCAAATTCTACAACGCCCTGTTTGGCTGGGATATGACGATCAACACCCAAGGACCAAACCCAATGGCCGACTTCGGCGGCCGGCAGGATGTCTCGGGCGGGCATCTTTATCCTGGCACGCCTGCCAATGAAAACGGGCCAACCGTGCACATTGGCGTTCAAGGATCGCTGGAAGACGCCGTCGACCGCTGCTGGAGCGCGGGCGGCACCGTGATCGGAGAGCCCATCGCGTTGCCCTCGGGCCGGTTCATCTATGCCAAGGATATCGACGGAAACTCCATCGGCCTCTTCGAAGCCGCGACGGCCTCGTGATGCGCCGCGCCGACCGCCTGTTTCAGATCGTCCAGATGCTGAGAGGCGGTCGGCTCCTGACAGCCCGGACCCTGGCCGAACGGCTCGAAGTGTCCGAACGCACGATCTACCGCGACATCGCCGATCTGCAGGGCACAGGCGTGCCCATCGATGGTGAAGCCGGTGTTGGCTACCTGATGCGCGAAGGGTTCGATCTGCCGCCTTTGATGTTCACCCGCGACGAAATCGTGGCCCTTGTGGCCGGGGCGCGGTTGATCCGTGCCTGGGGCGGGACGGGCATGGGTCGCGCCGCCGAAGAAGCCTTGGTCAAAATCGACGCCGTCCTGCCGGATGCCGAACGCGCCCGGGCCGCGTCGGTGCAAGTCCACGCCGTGAACATGCCACAGCTTGATCAGGCCACCCGCGACCGGCTCGATGTGCTCGAAGCCGCCGCCCAGGATCGCACGCGATTGATCCTGGCCTATGCCGATGAGGCCGGCACCACCACCGAGCGTCCCGTTCGCCCTTTGGGCCTGTGGTTTTGGGGCAAGGTCTGGACCCTGATCGCGTGGTGCGAATTGCGCAATGATTTCCGTATGTTCCGTGCCGACCGGATCAGGGAACACCGCGCAGATGGCACCTTTCGCGCCGAACCTGGCAAGGGCCTAAAGGACTTCTATGCCATCGAGGAACGCACTCGCGGCCCCAGGCCCTAAAGCCTCAAAGCTCGATCATGCAGACAAATGGCTGGGCGGAATGGTTTTCAAACTGCAACTCGCCCATCACCGTGACCACGCCGACGTCCTTGTTTTTCATCGCCGCGTTGATTTCATAGTCGATATGTCCGACATGGGCCGTCCGATCGAGATGTTCCATGAAAGCCCGCATGATCCGCACCGGACTGGCTTGCGCCAAAAGCTCCGGTCCTTCGAAGGCGTAACGTCCTTCGCTGTTGCGGTTCCCGTGCATGAGTGTGGCGTGATAAGTGCGCATGGGGCACCCTACACCCCTGACGTAACAACGCGACCAAATCTCTTTTAAGAGATTTACCAATTCCTGTAAGGAATTGGACGTCAGCCCAAAATCAATGCGCTTGCGCCCAGTTTGCCCCCTGGCCGGCATCCACCACCAGCGGCACCGAGATAGGCACCGCCGGGTCGGCCGCGCTTTGCATCACCTCGCGGGCGGTTTCGGTCAGGTGGTCTACGGCGTCTTCGGCCACTTCAAAGATCAATTCGTCATGGACCTGCAACAACATCTTGGCATCAATCCCGGCTATGGCACCCGGCATCCGCACCATCGCACGACGGATGATATCAGCCGCCGTGCCCTGAATGGGCGCGTTGATCGCCGCGCGTTTGGCAAAGCCCGCCTGGGGACCTTTGGCATTGATCTCGGGCGTGTTGATCTTGCGCCCAAAGAGCGTCTCGACCCGGTGGTGTTCTTTGGCAAAGGCCACCGTGTCGTCCATATAGGCGCGAATGCCGGGGAAGCGTTCGAAGTAGCGGTCGATGAACCCTTGGGCCTCGGCGCGTGGAATGCGCAGATTGCGCGCCAGCCCAAAGCCCGAAATCCCGTAGATCACCCCGAAATTGATCGCTTTGGCCTGACGGCGCACATCCGGCGTCATGTCTTCCATGGGCACGCCAAACATCTCAGACGCGGTGGCGGCATGAATGTCCTGGCCATCTTTGAAGGCGGCTTTCAAGGCGTCGATCCCGGCGACATGGGCCAAGATCCGCAGCTCGATCTGGGAATAATCAAGGCTGACCAGCACCCGTCCTTCGGGGGCAATGAACGCCTCACGAATGCGGCGGCCCTCTTCTGACCGCACGGGGATGTTCTGCAGGTTCGGGTCGGTAGACGCGAGCCGCCCGGTGTTGGCCCCCGCAATCGCATAAGACGTATGGACCCGGCCCGTGTCGGGGTTGATGTGGTCTTGCAGCGCGTCGGTGTAGGTCGATTTCAACTTGGCCAACTGGCGCCAATCCAGCACCCGGCCCGGCAGATCATGTTCGGTCGCCAGGTCTTCAAGCACATCCGCCCCGGTGCCATACTTGCCGGTCTTGCCCTTCTTGCCGCCGGGCAAAGACATCTTGTCAAACAGGATTTCGCCCAGCTGGGCGGGGCTTGCGACATTGAAGGTCTCGCCGGCCAGCTCGTGAATTTCCGCCTCAAGCCTTGCCATTTTCTGCGCGAACGCATTCGACATTCGGCTCAGCGTATCGCGGTCTACCTTGATGCCCGCACGTTCCATATCTGCCAGCACTGGCACCAGCGGCCGTTCGAGCCGCTCATAGACCCGGGTCACGCCCTTTTGGTGCAGTTGTGGTTTGAACATCTGCCACAGGCGAAGCGTGATATCGGCGTCTTCGGCGGCGTATTTTACCGCCTCGTCCAGGGGCACTTTGTCAAACGTGATCTGGCTTTTGCCCGTCCCCAAAAGCGATTTGATCGGGATCGGCGTATGGCCCAGATAGCGCTCGGCCAGCGCGTCCATCCCGTGATTGTGCAGGCCCGCATGCAGCGCATAAGACATCAGCATCGTGTCATCGATGGGGGCAATATGAATGCCGTAGCGCGACAGGATTTTCGCGTCATACTTGGCGTTTTGCAGCACCTTCATCACACTTGGGTCTTCCAAAACGGGCTTTAAGATCGCCAAAGCGGCTTCCAGCGGGATCTGCCCTTCGGCCAGCTCATCTGATCCGAACAAGCCATCACTGGCTTCAGCGCCCTCGGCCTTGTGGGTCAGGGGGATGTAGCAGGCCTCGCCCGGGTCTATGGCCAGACAGACACCGACCAGATCGGCAGTCATTTCATTCAGACCCGTCGTCTCGGTGTCCACCGCCACATGGCCCTTTGCGGCCGCGCGCGCGACCCAGGTTTTCAGCGTGTCCATGTCCGTGACGGCGGTATATGTGGCGCGATCAAAGGGTGTGACCTCAGGGGTCGCGACCTCGGCGGCAGGGGCCTCTTCGATCGCGGGCGGCTCGGCCCCCAGTGCATCGGCCACACGTTTGGTGATCGTGCGAAACTCCATGGACGCGAGAAACCCCAGAAGCGCTTCGGGGTCAGGGTCGCGCACCTCAAGACTGTCGAGATCGTAGTCCAGCTCCATATCGCAATCGAGCTGCACCAGCTTTTTCGACAGCTCAATCTGCGCGCGGTTCTCGACCAGGCTTTCGCGCCGCTTGGGCTGTTTGATCTCGCCCGCGCGGTCCAGAAGCTCTTCCAGGCTACCGTACTCATTGATCAACAGGGCCGCCGTCTTCACCCCAATGCCCGGCGCGCCCGGCACGTTGTCCACGCTGTCGCCGGCCAGCGCTTGCACATCGACCACGCGGTCTGGCCCAACGCCGAATTTTTCTTCGACGCCTTCGACATCAATGCGCCGGTTTTTCATGGCATCGAACATCTCGACCCCGCCGCCGACCAGCTGCATCAGGTCCTTGTCGGACGACACGATGGTCACCCGCGCACCGGCCTCACGCGCGCGGCAAGCCAGCGTCGCGATAATGTCATCGGCTTCAAAGCCTTCCTGTTCCAGACAGGCCATGTTGAAGGCCCGCGTCGCGTCCCGGGTCAGGGGGATTTGGGGCCGCAAGTCTTCGGGCATCGCATCGCGGTTGGCCTTGTATTGGTCGTACATATCGTTGCGAAACGTGTGACTGCCCTTGTCGAACACCACCGCGATATGGGTCGGGGCATCGGGCCCGGCATTGTCCAGCACCATCTTCCACAGCATGTTCACAAAGCCAGACACGGCCCCCACCGGCAGACCGTCTGACTGGCGCGTCAGCGGCGGCAGCGCGTGATAGGCGCGGAAGATAAACGCCGAGCCATCGATCAGACTAAGATGATGTCCTTTGCCAAACGCCATCGCGCCGCCCCCTGAGGTTTCCTTTCAGGTACCCCGGGGCGTGCGCGCCGTCCAGCCATGCGGCTTAACCGGTCGCTGGTCTTTCGGCTTCGAACTCGATCGCGGCCAGATCATCGCCTGCAATCGCGCGTTCAAACGCGGCCAGACGTTTGTAGATCGACATCAATTCCACAATCGTCGTCCAGGACGACACCAGAAACTGGAACGAATCTTCGACGCGGTTGAACGCGTTCAAAATCTGCTGAAGCACACCAAACGTGACACCGGCTGCGATAATGGTCGGGCCCAGCGCGATATAGGGCACAATCACCCCCAGCTGCAGGTAGGAAAACCGCACGACGTTGAAATACAGATAGTTCAGGTACAGCGTGAAATAGTTTTTCCGGACATTTGCAAAAAGGCCCGCAAGTGTGGGCGGCTGCGCGCGGTCTTCATTGTCCTCGCCCAAAACCAGCTCTTTGCGGAACGCGGCCTCAACCCGTTGGTTGCGGAATTCAAGGCCCGGCAACCGCCACCCGGCCAATGCCAGAATGGTCGTGCCAAACACCGACCAAAGGATGGCCACAAACACCAGCGCCTGGGGCACATCGCCCAAGATTGGCAGTTCGGTGACAAAGGACGACAGCCCCCAAAGAATTGGAAGGAACGCCAGCAGCGTCATGACCGAGCTGATGAACCGCCCGCCCAGCGCTTCCATGATGCGCGCAAACGCCATCGTATCTTCCTGAATACGTTGCGACGCGCCTTCGATATGGCGGACCTTCGGCCAAAGCGATACGTAGTGATCGCTCATCGCGGTGCGCCAGCGAAACACAAAATGCGACGTGAAAAACGCCACCAGCACTGCCGTAATCATCCCCACCATGGCAATTTGAAGAAATGTCGCCAGCTGGCCGTAGTAATCGCTGGTCGTGACCGAATTCGGCTCGGCCAACGCAGTCTGGATCGTATCAAAAAAGGTGCGGAACCAGGAGTTAATCATCACATCAAGCTGCACCTGGAACCAGGTCGTAAACACGATCAGCGCTGAGCCTGCGACCGACCATTTCGCCCATTTGTGGTCGGTGATCCGAAGCCATGCGATGACGAAAAGCCCGTAGCAAATCGCGGTGTATCCATAGATCCAGACCGCGTTCGGTTCCCATCCCGTCAGGCTTGAAATGCCAAGGATGTCTTCGAAGTCACTGAAAAAAGCGTGCCAAAGCCCAATGCAGACGGCCGCCCAGGCCAAAGCGGACCAAAGAAAGCGTTTGGGGTCGGGAAAGAAGGTGTGGAACATTTATGTCGGTCTCTTCTTGGCGTTTTGCGCAATTTCAGGCGGTTGGCCCGCATCAGCGCAAGCTAGCACGATCTGGCGCGAGCAAAAGCGACAAAGCAGTGAGGGGATGTTTCAGCGCGGCCATCGCGCAGTCAGCGCCCGGAAATGCGGCATGTCGGTTGTCTGGGAACGAAGCAGCACCTGGGGGCCGGGACCAAAAGGCCCAGCTCCAAAAGGCAAAGCACTGTGATCTTGTTCACCTGGCATGGGTCAATTGGGACGGGTTTTGATCTTGGGCCTCAAGCCGCGGGCCGCTGCGCGCCCACGCAACCAACCGCGTGGTCAATCGTTGCCTGCAAAGCTTTCGTGGATGAACCGTTTGTCGCAATAGCCGCATTCGACGAACCCTGTGTCACGATCAAGCGACAGCCAGACCCGTGGATGGCCCAGCGCCCCTTCGCCGCCATCACAGCTGACGCGCCAAGCGGATGTCACCTCAGTTTCGGGGACGGGCGGTCCGGCGTTGTGCATGCTCACTCTCCTATGGGTCCTCATGAACTCCAAGCCAGCGCGCCGGTCAACCCGGCAACAATGGCCCCATGTTGCGGCCTGCCAGAATGTGGAAGTGAAAATGCGGCACCTCCTGGTTGGCATCCACCCCGGCATTGCCAATCGTGCGAAACCCCGAACCGCCCACATCGGGTGTCACGCCCGCCTCGGCACAGACTTTCGCGACGGTGCGATGAAAATCCACCAGTTCATCGGCCGACGCATTGGCGGCAAAGTCATCGTAAGCGACGTATTTGCCTTTGGGGATCACCAGCATATGCACCGGCGCCTGGGGCCGGATATCGCGAAACACCAGCGTGTGGTCGGTTTCCATCACCGTGTCATTGGGGATGTCACCGCGCAGGATCTTGGCGAAGATATTGTCGTCGTCATAGGCGTAGGGCATGGGCGTCCTTTAGTCTGCAAACAGATGCGGCGTTTCGGCGATGTCGCGCGCCAATTCCGGTTTGATCGGCAGAAACGCTGCAAGGGCGGCCGCGTTTTCCTCTGCATCAGCGCGTTCGCGCAAGCGGTAGTATTCGGGAAAGCGTTCATCGCGCAGCCGGTCACTTTCCAAGATCACATCATTGCGGATCGTGGGCAACAATCGCTCGATCGTCTCTTCTGGCGTGTGCTCGCCAGCCAGGCCAACCCGGCGCGCGTGGCCCAGAAGATAGGCGTCTGAAAAACTGCACTCAATTTCCAGAAACCGCGTGGTTGAACGGTCTGCATAGAAGTCCTTGACCAGATCGAAGTTTGCCGGATCCAGACAGATGATCATCTGATCGGTCTCGTAGTATTCAAACAGCATCCGCATCAGCGCCCGGCGATGGCGCGCCCGCTTGCCCAGACTTTCTTCGATCCCGCCAAGGTCGGGCAGGTTGGGTCCGTCTTCGTCAAACACATATTCCAGCGCGGGGATGTTGGAATGAAACGACACCTGATCAATCAGGCGCCGGGCCACATGCCACTTCTTGCATGCAACGATCATCAGCTCACGTTCGCGCCCGATGGTGGCGTCGCGTTCCCAAAAGCGCGGCGCGTAGCGTTGCCCAATGCGCCCCCTTTGGGTCAGAAAACCGTGTAGGCGGCGACCTTCGTCCGACAATTTGGTTTCTGCGTTTTCGGTTTTGAACAAGCGACCCAACTGCGACTTCAGACGCATGGCCTCGGGGCTGATCTTGCGTGCGAAAAAATAATCCTGACTGACCAGCAAATCATAGTGATCGTTGTAAAAGTTCACTGGCATACCGTAATCGGAAAACATCAGGAACGTCGGTGTCCGGTTCAGAATTTCCGGTTCAGGCACCAGGTGAAACACAAGCGTCTGGAAAAACGTCTCATCCGGGATCCAGGTCAGGCGAAAGAAGCGAACCACATCGCGCCGCGTGTCGATAAATCGCAACAGTCTTTCAACCGTCGTTCGGCGAAGGCACCACCATTGCGACCCGATCCGAACGTCGATGTCATCGGGCACTTTGCGGCGCAGGCCCAGCCGCTCTTGCAACGCCATCGCGGTGTAAAACAGCTTGCCCTGATTTCGTTCGTTGAAAAAATGACGATACACCAAGCGCTCTTCGCGCAAGCCCGTCTTGATCCAATCGGAATGAAAAAAGTCGTGGCTTTCAATCCAGTCGCCATCCTGATCGTCCAGCCGGTCATGCATCCACTTGGCGGGTTTTGTGGGCATGCAATCGCCCGAAATCAGGTAAAAATGGCTGGCCTTGGGGAACCGTGACACGGCTGCGCGCAGCGCCAGCAACGTGGCGTCCACCAGGGTCCACTCTCCCCAACCACATCGTACGCGCCGGGCAGGGAAGACCACATTGGGGTTGTCTGACAGGGCCGTGTAGATCGCCTGAAAATCCTCATCCGATCCGTTTTTGTCGAAATGCACCGCCACGCGGTCGCCGGTGGCTGTCAAACGGCGCGCCTGTGCGATCACCGCTTGGGCGTCCTTGTGACACAATAGAATGAAGGCGATTTCAGCCATCGTTGCCCAATTTTGCCCCCGGGTTCAGCTTTGTTTAGCGAACCACTCTTACACGCTTATCCCTGAACGAGGATTGAAGAGGCAAGCTTTTTAGGTTTGAACCTCTATCGGTGGCGATTGGGATGATGAAAAACAATGGGGTTTCCGGGAACCTGGATGACAACAAGCCAAAGCGCGATCTACAGGGTCGTGCCGAAATGCGCCTGTTCGACCATCGGTCAGATCCTGTATTACTCAGATCATGGCCAGTTCTTTGACGGCGACATCCATGATGCAAAAGAGGGGCTCCACAAATGGGCGCTTGACCAAAGCCAGCCCCTGATTGAGACCGCCGTGCGCCAGCATGAGACCTTCGCCTTCACAGCCGTGCGCAATCCTTACAGCCGGATCTTGTCGTCGTTCTTCGACAAGATCTGCGGCATCCAGCGCAATGGCAAACGCTACCGGGGCAATCTGGTGCCGATGCTCATCCAAAAATACGGAATTGACGTGGGCGGCCCGGACGGCACGCGGGACTTCGACCAGATCGCCTCGTTCCGCCGGTTTCTGCTGTTTGCGCGCGATTCCATCCGGTTCAAGAAACCGATGGACCCCGACATCCACTGGTCGGCAATGTCGGGCCATATCTCGACCTTCATCGCCAATGGCGGGCGCTACAACGCGATCTTCGCAACCGAGCGGTTCAACGACGGGATGCAAACGGTCCTTGATTGGATCGATACCGCCCACCAGGTCGCCCTTGCCGACATCCCCCGGTTCAATGAAAGCGAAGGGCACGGGCCCAAGCGGGCCCACCGCGTTGAAGACTATTTCGACGATCTTGCCCGGCATCTTGTGTATGAGATTTACCACCGCGATTTTGAGCTTTTCAAATATTCCACCGATCCCGCCAACCGCGCCCCGGTCGGAGAGGTCGACCTTGATGAGGTCCATGCCAAACTCGGGCGCTAGGCGCCTGCAAAGCGTAAAAGCGTACCAACCGGCTTTAGGCCAAATCAGAAACGATCTATTTCCAGAACGTTGGGCCAAGGGCCACAATTCTGCCCGGTTTCGTTCACAAAGCCGACCCAAAATCGGGCCAGATTAACCATGAATCATGGGGGGTGAGACCAAGTGTAAAGGCTGCCCGCCCTGTGTTCGATCTCCTTGTTTCTGATAGTCTCCGCCTCGCTCATATTCTCGCAGTCGCCGTCGGCTTCGGGGTCGCGGTGGAAACCGAAATCTTCATGCTAAAGCGTCGAAGAACCACGATCAGCCCGGGACTTATGTCGGGGCTGGATCATCGCCACACGGTGATCCTTTACGCACTTGGTGCGATGTGGGTGACAGGTGCAGCCCTTGTCGCCTTGCGCACGGGATTTCTGCTGGATGCCTTTACGCCGAAACTCTGGGCCAAGATCACGGTTGTGACCATATTGTCGGTGAATGCGATGTTCGTGGCCCGGGTCGCCATGCCGATCCTTGCCGATCACGCAGGTCAACGGATTTCAGCGCTGCCCGTCACCGCGCAACGCGCCCTTTTTGCCGTGGCCGGAATTTCCGCGACGTCCTGGCTGGTGGCCCTGGTCCTGGGATCGAGCGTGCTTTTGAAAACCGCGCCGGGCTGGCTGTTCCAATCCATGCTGCCGGTTGCCTATGTGTTGGGGATTTTGATCGCGAATGTGGTGGGCCAGCGCCTGTACGCACCTTCGATGCAGCGGCGTTCAAAGCCAGCGACCGTCGCCAAGCAGGGCACCCTGGCCGTCGCAGATCCTGTAGCAAAAGCGGCTGCCACCAAGGCAAGACGCCCCGCGCCCCCGCGCGCGGCGGTCACCGTCCCGCTGCCGGCCGCGCCAAAGCCCGGCGCAGAACCGGTGGTGCACGCCAACGCGCCCAAGATCACGCGCGACAGGGCTGTTGAAGCGGCGCCTGATCTGCCCGCACCAAACACCGGGGCGCCCCCCCCGGTGCGCAAGCGCAAAGCCGCCCGCAAGCTCCAGACACCCCAGGTCGAAGTCCGCGCGTCCGATCTTGCGATTGCTTTCCCGCAAAAACTAAAACGCAAACCAAGGCTCAGACCCGATCCAGACGCGGCCCCAGCGCTCAGCCCGGCACAGGTGGCTGCGCGCGAACGCCTGGTCGAGGTCGCCGCCGAACTGACCGCAAGTCGCTAGACCAGACCGGCCTGTTCGAACAGGCCCATCAGGGGCACCGCGGGGCGCGGTCCGATATGGGAAATCACCTCAGCGGCGGCCACACAGCCCATCCGGCCGGCGGTCTCAAGATCTGCACCCGTGACCATTCCGTACAGAAATCCGGTCGCAAATTGGTCGCCCGCACCGGTTGCATCCACCGGGGTCACCGGCGTGACAGGCACCTCCACCCGTGTGGCACCGGCCATCGCGATCACCGGCGCACCGGACCTTGTGCACACGACCGTGTCGCAATCCCCCCGCGCGCGCGCCAGCGCCGCTTCCAGATCGTCGGTGTCATAAAGTGCCGTCCATTCGTGATGATTGCCGATCACGAAGTCCAATTCGCGCACCAGGCGCTGAAAATCCGCCCGGTGGCGCGTGGCACAAAACGGGTCCGACAGCGCAATCCCCGCCTTACCACCGGCATCCCGACAAAGCTTTGCCGCGCGTTCGAACGCCGCCTTGCCTTGGGGCTTGTCGTAAAGATAGCCCTCTAAAAACAGCATATCGCAGCCGCCCGCCACATCATCAGCCACGTCGTCAGGGCCAAGTTCCGAAGAAATACCCAGGTAGGTGTTCATCGACCGCTCGCCATCGGGAGACACGAAAATCATCGACCGCGAGGTGGGCAGGTCCGCCTCCGCCACCGGCGCATTGACGAAGGAACAGCCGATCCGCTCCATCTCAGTGGCGTAAAACCGGCCCAGGGCATCGTCGCGCACCCGCCCGATAAAGGCTGTTGTCAGTCCCAGATTGCCCAGGCCTGCCATCGTGTTGGCCACTGAGCCGCCGGCTTCTTCCGCCCGTGTCTTCATCGCGGCATAGAGCACTTCGCCGCGGTCACGTTCCACAAGCTGCATGATGCCCTTCTCGATCCCCATCAGATCAAGAAACGTGTCATCGGCTTCGGCCAGAATATCGACAACGGCGTTGCCGATACCGCCCACCTGATAAGTCTTGGTCACGTGCAGGTCTCCTTACAGCCGACGAACTCGGCAATCGGGCAGATATCGCATTTGGGTTTACGGGCCGTGCAGATGTAGCGGCCATGCAGGATCAGCCAGTGGTGCGCATGGTGCTGGAATTCCACCGGCACGTTGTCTTCGATTGCGCGTTCAACCGCATCCACATCCCTGCCCGGCGCAATGCCGGTGCGATTGCCCACCCGGAAAATATGCGTGTCCACCGCCTGTGCGGGGTGCCCGAACCACATGTTCAACACCACATTCGCGGTCTTGCGCCCGACCCCGGGCAGGCGCACCAGAGCTGCTCGAGACGACGGCACCTCGCCCCCGTAGTCATCGACCAGCATCTGGCTCAGTTTGATGACGTTCTTGGCCTTGTTGCGGTAAAGCCCGATGGTCTTGATGTGTTCGGTCACGCCCGCTTCGCCTAGGGCCAGCATCTTTTCGGGCGTGTCGGCGATTTTGAACAATTCAGCCGTTGCCTTGTTCACGCCTTTGTCGGTGGCCTGGGCAGAAAGGGCCACCGCAACAACCAAGGTATAGGCGTTCACGTGATCCAACTCGCCGCGGGGCTCAGCCTCACGTTCCGCAAAGCGGGTAAAGATCGCCTTCATCGCGGGGTATGGGAGTTGCTTGGCCATCGCTGCCTGTCATGCCGGGGGGACCGGCAACGTTCAAGCAAGAAACGGGTCGCAGGTGGGCCACGGGGCGCCTAGTCTCACTGCTAAAGGAGGCCCGCCATGTCGACCGACACTGAACTTGAACAAAGCTACTACTGGAAGCTGATGCGCCGCGCGATCGACCGGATCGACAGTGAAGACGGCCGCAACCTGCCACTTGAAGACATCGCCGCTGAGGCCGGCCTGTCGCCGGCGCACTTTCAGCGCATGTTTTCGCGGTGGGCCGGGGTCAGCCCGAAGCGCGTGCAGCAATACCTGACACTGGACCATGCCAAGGCGCTTCTGGCCGATCGTCACACAACGCTGGAAACGGCCGATGCCGTGGGCCTGTCGGGCGGCGGACGCCTGCATGATCTCTTTGTCAAATGGGAAGCGATGTCGCCCGGCGATGTCGCCCGCAAGGGTGCGGGCCTGACGATATCTTACGCCTGGGTGCAAAGCCCCTTTGGCCGCACGCTGGCCATGGCCACGGACCGGGGGCTTTGCGGGATGGCGTTTTCGGAAGAAACCGGCGACGCGGCAACCATGGCGGACATGCGCGCGCGCTGGCCGGCGGCACACTACCGCGAAGATCCTGCCAAACTGGCTCCCTATCTTGATGAGGCCTTCGGGTCGGGCGCGGCCAAGTTGCACCTGATTGGTGCGCCGTTTCAAATAAAGGTGTGGGAGGCGCTGATGCGTATCCCCACGGGCCATGTCACCACCTATTCAGACATCGCTCAGGCGATCGGGGCGCCCAAGGCGGTCCGTGCGGTGGGAACAGCGGTGGGCCGCAACCCAGTGTCCTGGTTGATCCCTTGCCACCGCGCCCTGCGCAAGACCGGTGGATTGGGCGGCTACCACTGGGGCTTGCCGGTCAAACGCGCGATGCTGGCCTGGGAAGCGTTGGAGACTGACACAGATCGCCAATCTGCGGCGTGACGTGACAGAATGATATCAGATATCGGCGCGTTTCCGCCGCGCCCGGCCCTGCGTGTCATGGCATAACATGGGGGTGCTTCGTATATCCGTGGCCAGACGACACAACGATCTATCAAGGAATGCGAAGATGAAACGTTTTACTCCGGTCACACTTGGGGCAGTGGCGCTGATCGGGCTGGCGGCATGCGAACCGCAACCGTTTGACCCCTCTGACCCGAACCGAAACACCCGCGACGGCGCTATTGGTGGCGCTTTGGCCGGTGCGATTGCGGGCCTCGCCCTTGACGGTGGCGGCTCCAAAGCTGACGGCGCGCTTATTGGCGCGGCTGTGGGTGCGGGCGTCGGCGCGGCCATCGGGGCCGATCTTGATCGCCAGGCGCGCGAGCTGTCCACCCAATTGTCCAACGACATCGAGGTGATCAACACTGGTGACGAATTGATCGTGCGGATGCCCAACGACCTGGTCTTCGCCTTCGACAGTGCTGACGTGCGCTCTGACCTGCGGTCGGACCTGTTCACCTTGGCCGACAGTCTCAACAAATACCCCCAGACCAACGTTCAGGTCGTGGGCCATACGGATGATATCGGCTCGTTTGAATACAACCGCGACCTGTCGCTGCGGCGCGCAAACGCCGTCGGTTCCGTGCTGCGTTCGGGCGGGGTGTCCGGCAACCGCATCCAGACCTTCGGCGCCGGATACGACCAGCCGATTGCGTCGAACCGAACCGATGCGGGACGGGCCGCCAACCGCCGGGTCGAAATCACGATCCGACCCAACACCTGATCCAAAGCTGTGGCCCGCGCGCGCGGGCCGCAGCCCCCTGCCTTGTTTCGCACCGCACGCCCCCCTATCCTTTCGCCGCGAAGGGATCGGCCATGCCATTTGAGAAAATCCAGACAGAGAGACTGTCAAACGCCGTGGTCCGCCAGATCGAGGGGTTGATCCTCGAAGGGATCCTGCGCCCCGGCGAACGGCTGCCTGCAGAGCGTGAGCTTGCAGACCGCATGGGGGTCTCGCGCCCCAGCCTGCGCGAAGCCATCGCCGAATTGCAGGACAAAGGTCTGCTGGTCAGCAAGGCCAGCGCGGGAATTTTCGTCGCGGACCTGATCGGCACAGCCTTTGCCCCGGCTCTGGCGCAACTCTTTTCCGAAAACGACAAGGCGGTTTTCGACGTGATCTCGTTTCGCCGCGATGTCGAAGGGCTGGCCGCTGAACGCGCCTGCAGGCAGGGGTCTGACACCGATCTTGCCGTGGTCAACGCGATTTATTCCAAGATGGAACGTGCTCATCTGAAGCGAAACCCGACCGATGAAGCTGACCTTGACGCCGAATTTCACCTGTCGATCATCGAAGCCAGCCACAATGTAATCATGATCCACATGATGCGTTCAATGTACCAATTGGTGCGCAACGGCGTGTTCTACAACCGTCAGGTCATGTTCCGCCAAAAGACCACGCGCGACGCGCTTTTAATCCAGCATGGCGCGATCAACACGGCCCTTCAGTCGCGCGATCCCGGCGCGGCGCGGGCTGCGATCGTGGCCCATCTGGATTATGTCGCGGGCTCGCTCGAGGATGATCGCAAGACGGCGGAAAACGAAACCATTGCCAAGCGGCGCCTTGAACAGGAACACCAGCGCTAAATGACAAAGGGCCGCGCGACGGCGGCCCTTTTTGGCGTTCGCGTGGTGCGACCCGCTAGTGCAGCTTGGCTTTCACCGTCGCCAGTGCGTCGTCGAAAAGATCGCCCGCGCGTTTGGCATCGGTGCCTTTGGCCAGAACCTCAGATGCCGCATCAACCGCAACGGCCACGGCCCGGTCACGGACCGACCGGATGGCTGAGGCTTCGGCGGATGCAATCTGGTCCTCAGCGGCCTGCAACCGCCGCGCGATGGATTTTTCCAGATCGGCCTTGGCCTGGGTCGCTGCCGCTTTGGCGTCTTCTTCAGCGGCCGCCACGATGCGGTCGGCCTGATCCTTGACCTCTGCTGATTTGCGTTCGAACGATGCCAGAAGGCTTTGGGCTTCTTCCCGAAGGCTCTTGGCCTCATCGAGTTCCGAACTGATCGTGTCTGCGCGCTTGTCGAGCATGCCGATCAGCGTGCCCGGCACCTTGAAGTAAACGATGATGCCGCAGAAAATCAGGAACGAAAGTAACACCACGAAATCGGTGTTAGACAGGTCGTAGAATTCCGCAGAGAAGATGTTTTTCGTCGCCGCCAACGCGGGCGTCGCACCCAGGGTCAGTGCTGCTGCAATGAGATACCGCATGGGCTTACCCTTTCGTCCGTTTGTCAACGGCTGCATCGACCGCGGCTGCGTCACCCGACCCGCCAAGCGCTGAAATCAACGCCGCAGCCGTGTCCTTGGCCACATCAACGACAGCCGCATCGGCGCCATCGCGGATCTCATCGATCCGCGCGGTGCTTTCCGCCGTCCGTGCAGCGATTTCCGCATCCGCCTTGGCGATGGCCTTGTCCAGATCGACCTGGATTTCGGCCCGCGTCTTGGCGGCAATCTCTTGCGCTTCGGCGCGTGCATCCGCCAGCGCCTTTTCATAGGCCGCTTCCGCCTCGGCGGCTTTGGCGCGCAGATCTTCGGCTGCGGCAATGTCGTTGGTGATCGTGCCCTGTCGTTCGGCCAACACGCTGGCAATACGCGGCAGCGCCACCCGATCCAGGATCAGGTAGATCACGACCAACGTTACCACGAGCCAGAAAATCTGGTTCGGGAAGGTCGAAAAGTCGAGCTGCGGAAGACCTGTCGCGGCTTCCTCTGCTCCGGGTTCCGTGGCCATGGGGCGCCTCCTCTCAGCCTTAGGGGGCGGGTCGCCCGCCCCGGGTCAGGATAAGGTGGCTTAGACCGCGAACATCAACAGAAGGGCGACGAGGAACGCGAAGATCCCCAAAGCTTCTGCAAACGCGATGCCGATGAACAGCGTCGCCGTCTGACCGCCTGCTGCCGACGGATTGCGCAAAGCACCCGCCAGGAAGTTGCCAGCCACATGGCCCACACCGATGGCTGCAGCGCCTGAGCCGATGGCTGCAAGGCCTGCGCCGATGAACTGACCCATTTGTGCGATATCGCCTTCCATGTCCGTATCTCCTTGTTGGAAGTCTGTTGTGGCCGGGGGCTGCCCGATCAGACGTTAGTGATGAGGATGCAGCGCGTCCTTGAGGTACACGCATGTAAGAATTGTGAAAACGTAGGCCTGGATGCCTGCCACCAGCAGCTCCAGCCCGTAGATCGCCGTGACCCCAACGATGGCCAGCGGGGCCGCAGCGGTGATCTGCGCAAAGCCTGCAAAGACCTTGACCACGGCGTGGCCCGCCATGATCGCACCGAACAGTCGCACCGAATGCGACACAGGGCGCGCAAAGAACAAAATGAACTCAAGCACGGCCAGGATCGGGCGCATCACCGGCGGGGCCGATGTCAGCCAGAACAGCTGCAGAAAGCCGATGCCGTTTTTGACAAACCCAACGATCACCACCGTCAGGAACACCGCCAGCGCCATCACGGCCGTGACCGCGAATTGCGACGTCGTCGAAAAGCTCATGGGGATCAGTGCAAGCATATTCGCCAGCAAAATGAAGATGAACAGCGTAAAGATGTAGGGGAAGAACTTCACCGCATCCTTGCCGGACACGTCTTCCACCATCTTGTAGATGAACCCATAAAGCAGCTCAGCCACCGATTGGCTGCGCGTTGGCACAACCGCGCGGCGTTTGGTGCCCAACACAAACAGCGCAACCACGCAGAGCACCGCAATAAGCATCCACAGCGTTGCGTTCGTCGGCGTCCACCAGCTGATATCCTCAAAGCCCAGGAATTTCAGAGGCTTGACCAGAAACTGATCCATCGGCTGGAACACAAGACCGCCGTCTGCTGCTTCTTCCGCCACGTGTTATCCCTTCTCTTCGGGGTCACCCCCAGCGTCCGCCTGCTGCATCTCGCGGGCGGTGGCAAGCATCCCTCGCACCCCGGCCGCAAAGCCCAGCAATGTAAATATCACCAGCAAAATGGGCAGCGTGCCAAACAGCACATCCAGCCCGTAGCCGATGACAAAGCCCACCACCAAACCGGCAACCAGATCCAGCACCATGCGCCAGCCCTGTTGGGCCATCGTGTAATGCTCTTCCTGGTGAGGGCGATCATCCTGGCTGGCCGATTTGGCCGCGGCAATCCGCTCATCCAATGCGCGCAAGCGCTCGTTTTGGTCCGGATCGGCCATCAGGTCGCCCCCTTAGGCAGTCGGGACGTGGTGTAAGATTGAGGGGGTGCAGAGTCAAGCACGGCAACTATCCCCTTAGTGCGCTGTTTTATTGGCGAAAATTTACGTTCCGCAGCGCAGAAAGCCATCTTAACAAACCAGCGGCTTATTCAACCAGTTGGTTGATCTTTTGGCCCCACCCCCAGCAAACGAAGAATACGTCCATCGATCAGCAACAGCCCCACAAAGATCGCCCCTATGCCTGCGGCTTTCCAGATGTCCACCGTCTCCCCCAGCAAGGCCACACCCAGAAACACTGCTGAAATCGGGGCAATGAAGGTCACTGTCGACAAGCTGGTGGCCCCGATCCGGGGCAGAAGCCAGAAGAAAATGATAAACGCAAAGGCCGTCAGCACACAGCCCACCATCGCCATGGCAAACCAGGTTTCACCGCTTAGGGCCCCGGGCGCGCCTTCGCGCAGGGCCGCGACCACCGCCAGACCAGATGCTGCACAGGTAAACGCCCATGTCAGCATCACCCAGGGGTCGGTGCCCGCAAGCCGGCGCACGTAATTGACTGCGGTGCCGTAACACAATGGCGCCAGAAGCGTGAACATCAGCCCCCACAAGGCGGATGACCCTTCGCCGCGCATTGCAGGGACGCTCAGCAAAACGATCCCGGCAAAGCCTGCGGCCACGCCCGCCGATTTGCCCCAGGTTGCACGCTCACCCCCGACCCAGAAATGTGAGACAATCACCACCATGATCGGCGTCATCGCGTTGATGATGCCAGCCGCCCCTGAGGTGATGACCTGCTGGCCAATGGGGTAGATTGTAAAGGGCAGCCCGAACATCGCCCAGCCCAGCACAGCCATCTGCACCAGCACCCGTCCCGGCACGCGCACCGACCGGCCGGTGGCCAGCACCATCACCCACATCGTAATCGCCGCGATCCCAATCCGCGCGGTCGACACCGACACCGGGCCCAGCGCGCGCAAAAGCACTTCGTTGAAGTAAAACGTCGACCCCCAGCCAATGCCGAGCACAAAGACCCAAAACCAATCGCGTGCCGCCATAAAAACCCCCTTGCACCGCGCCCATCTGGACCGCCGCCCCCTGCCCCGGCAACCCGGAACTTGCGCATCGCGCGCGCCCGGGCGATCTTGGCCGCCATGGCCGCGCCCCTTGATACCGTCTTTGCCGCTCTGGCTGACCCGACGCGGCGTGCGATCCTGACCATGCTGTTGGAAGACGACATGGCGGTGACGGATGTCGCCGCCCCGTTTGAGATGTCGCTGGCGGCCATTTCGAAACACCTTCGCACGCTGTCAGCCGCCGGACTGATCGCGCAGGAAAAGCGCGGCCGGGTGATCTGGTGCAAGCTTGATCCCGAAGGCCTGCGCGATGCCTCGGGCTGGATGCGCGGGTTCGGGCAGTTCGATGCAGTTGATCTGGACGCATTCGAGCGGTTTCTTGATGCCGAAGGTTTGGGACCGGGTGCCACGTCAGACTGACGTCGCCCGGGGTACCTCGTCTTTCAGCAGCAAAAACAGCGCCACCAGCGTCAGCGCGACCCTGACAAGGATCAGAGCCGGTGGACCGCCCCGCCCCAAAGCCATCTCCCAGCAGATCACCCAAGCCGGCGTCAGATAGGTATAGGCCATGACCTTGGCCGCCGGCAGCCTGAGCGAGGCATAGGCCAAAAGGTAGGATGATCCCATCGTCGCGAACACCGTGATATAGGCCAGCGTGATCCAGACAATCGGTGGCAGCGCAGCCCAATCGGTTGCCAGCACGGGTCCGAAGGCCACGGGCAAAAGCACCACGAAAGCGGCTGCCAGAACGCCCGTGGTGAACGGCAAGATCGCCTCACCTCGGTTCACCATCCGCACCACGGGGATATAGACCGCGTGGAAAATACAGGCCACGAACATGATCATTTCGCCCCGGCCAATGTCAAAGGCCAACAACGCAGAGAGATCGGCTCGAAAGATCACCCAAAGTGCGCCCAGGGCCCCGATTGCCAGCGCCAGTGCCATCCGCGCGGTGGTGACCTGGCGCAGTAAAATCCAGCCCGCGATCCCGGCCAGCAAGGGCGTCAGGGTAAACACGGCTGCATTTGACACCGGCGGCACGAACCGCAGCGCCCAGAACATGCCGACAAAGTAACCAGCATAAAGCGCACCCAACACGCCGTAGCGCCAGGGCGCGGGAAACGTCAGGGCCCCCGGCCCCATCGTGGCGCGCACCGCCATCGCCAGGAACACCGCCGCAAAGAAGAACCGAGCCACCATGAAAGCGCGCGCATCGATTTCCGGCGACGCCATCGCGCCCAGCGAAAAGCTTCCCGCGACAAGGGCGGAAAACACCAGCATCGCAACATGTCCCTGGCCCGCGCGGCTCAGCCGTCCGCTCACCAGGTTTTTGCCGCGTCTTTGAGGTATTTCAGAAAGCTCTGGACCTTAGTGGTCCGGTGCAGATCGACATGGGTCACCAGCCACAACGGCGCGCCCCATTCGTCGCGTGGCTTGAAGACCGGCACCAGATCGGGTTGGCGACCCGCCTCCCAGCACGACACGAACCCAAGGCCCACGCCGGCAATGATCGCATCGCGCACCACCCGCCCGTCGCCGGCGCGAAAGACCACACGCTCAGGGTCCACATTTTCGCGCATCCAGACGTTGAAGGGCGCGCGCGGGGCCGCGTCGTAGCCGACAAAATCATGACCCTCCAGCGCATCTTCACGCTCAGGCATGCCGCGCCGCGCCACATAGTCTTTCGACGCAAACAAGCCCACCTGCTGGATGGTAAACCGTTGGACCACATTGTCGGGCTGTTCTGGCGCCGCACCTGCGCGGATCGCCACATGCGCTTCCCCGTATTCCAGCCGCAACACCTCATCCCCGGTAATATACCGCACTGTCAGCCCTGGATGTTCGGCTTGAAAGGCCGCGATCACAGGGGTCAGCTTGGGCGAGGCCGACACCAGAGATGTCACCACCAATTCCCCCGATACAGACTCGCCGCGCCCCCGAATGCGGCCCACCAGCTGGGTGAATTGATCATCCGTGGCCTGGGCCACCTGCATCAGATCCGCCCCCGCCTCGGTCGAGGTGTAGCCGCGCGCATGGCGCTGGAACAGCTTCACCCCAAGGCGGTCTTCCAGCGCATCGATATGGCGGATGACGGTCGCATGGTGCACGCCCAACGCATCGGCGGCGCCGCTGACGGTGCCCATGCGCGCGACGTGATAGGCCGTGCGGATTTCATCCCAAGTGCTTAAAGTCATCCCCATAACTCCAAAGCTGAATGGTGCAATTACGCACAGATAGGCTGCGAAGCGGAATATGGAAACCCCAAGCGCACAGAAGTATCTGTCGTCTTCAGCATATTCTGGAGTTTCCCAATGACAACCCACATCCTGAAAATCGACAGCTCGGCCCGGTCAGACGGGTCAATCTCACGCGAACTTGGTGCAGACGTGATCGCTCATCTGGCCAAGGCGGGCCCTGTCGATGTTGCCGAACGCGATGTCTCAACCGGTTTGCCGGTGGTCTCATCGGACTGGATCGGTGCCAACTTCACGCCCGCAGATGATCGAAGCGCAGCGCAACGCGACGAACTTGCCCTGTCAGACGCACTGGTCGCTGAGGTCACGGCCGCCGACGTGTTGGTGATCGGCCTGCCCATTTACAATTTCGGCCTGCCCGCCTCGCTCAAGGCCTGGATTGATCTGATCGCCCGGGCTGGTGTGACGTTCCGCTACACCGAAAACGGACCCAAGGGCCTGTTGGAAGGCAAACGCGCCATCGTCACCGTCGCCTCAGGCGGAACGGAAGTCGGCTCCGACATCGACTTCGCGACCGATTACCTGCGCCACGTGCTGGGCTTCATCGGGATCACCGATGTAACTTTCGTGACCGCAGACCGCATGATGGTGGATGCAGATGCATCCCTGGCGCGGGCGAAATCCCAGATCGACGCGCTGGCCGCCTAGCGCCATTGTTGCCCAAGGCGACCTGAAATTGCCCAAGTGCCGCCCCTTTGTTGACGAAAGGGGCGGCCATACCGGCCCCATGGACAAAAGCGTTGTTTTTCTTGCGGCCCACCGCACCCTGACCCAGCCCCTGCCCCGCAAGGGTGTGCGACTGTTGATGATCGGCCCCAAAGGATCGGTGTCGATGGCCCTGGCCCCACAGCGCCGCATGGAACGCGCGCGTCGCAAGGTTCACACCAAACTCTAGCCACACCAAACTCTAGCCGCAGCCGTTGTGTCGTTTCCACAGCTCGGCATCGTGTCCGTCCGGCACGCTGTCGCAAGGATCCTGCGCATAGCCCCGCAAAATCTGATAGGCGCCGATCTGATCTTCGGTCAGCAGTGCGCTTGTCTCCAGATGTCGTGACAGATGAACGACCCGCAGATCCGCCCGCGCGGTTTCTGCCTTCCCGACAAGCGCTGAAAGCTCTGGCGCCGTCAGGCCGGGGCCTTCGAACGCCGCACTCAATGCCGCTTCGGCCGCAATCAAACGCTCACCCGCCAAAATCGCGTCTTCGCGCATCGCCTCATATATCTCGGTGACTTTGGCGATCTGAGCCGCTGACAGCCCCAAATCGTCGCGCAATTCCAACAGATGCGCCGGCCCCGGCTTTCCATTCAGCTCGGCAGGCAGCGCCAACCCCCAACCGCCGCCGCGACGCAGCTCCGCGATATCTGCGTCAGACAGGCTTTTGATCGCGCGGGTCTCATAGCCTGCATAAGGTGCCTCTGCCCCATGCTCTTGCGCCGTTGCCGCGCCAAAGGCCAGCGCAATTGCAAGCGCACTTAGTAGACCGGTTTTCATCGCAGTATCCTTTCCAGTGGGGGTATCTCTAGTCATGCGGCAGGTTCCGCATCGCCTGAATCTCACGTTCGCGTTCAGGCCAGGTGGACCGGATATAGGCCAGAATATTCCATATCTCATCATCGCTCAGGCTGTCGCCAAACCCGGGCATACCGCTGTTGAAGCCCGGGCGGCCGCGTGCGGCCATCAATCCGGCCCCGCCAAGTTTGGTGTAATCGAACAAAAGCTGATTGTCGTGATGCCAGGTGTGCCCAGTCTTGTCATGGGGCGGGGCGGGCAAGGTGCCATCGGCATTGGCAATCCGCCAATTCGGCTGGCCTTCCAGGTTCACCCCGTGGCACGCGGCACAGGCATCTTGGTACAACACAGCCCCCCCAACAATATCGCGCCCGTCAAGCTCGTGACCCGCCACTCCCGCGCGCGGTCCGACCAACACGACGCCAATCGCCACCAAGACCAAGCCAATCGAGAGAATCCGCACCATCACACCATCCTGTTGTCTGACACCGATCTGGGCCTTCCACCCACTGGAAGGTCAAGCGGCATTGTGGTCACAAGCAGGTGACCCTGCGCCACCGATCTCAAATCCTTGACACAAACGCCTCAAACGCCTAATTCGCCCCATCCTTACCGGACAGCGCCAGCCGTCCGGTCCCGGGCTTGGCCTGGGATCGCCCTCCACCAGCGCGTCGCGCCCGTGGGGGCGCTTGGGGTTTGAGCGGTCCTTATCTATCTAAAGGGCCAGATGGAAAACGGAGCGCGCTATGTTTGAAAGCCTTTCAGAACGTTTGGGCGGGGTCCTTGACCGGCTGACCAAACAGGGTGCGCTGTCAGAAGATGATGTGAAAACAGCGCTGCGCGAAGTGCGCGTTGCGCTGCTGGAAGCCGACGTGTCGCTGCCTGTGGCGCGCGATTTCGTCAAAGCCGTCACCGAAAAGGCGACCGGCCAGCAGGTCACCAAATCGGTCACGCCGGGCCAGCAGGTCGTCAAGATTGTCCATGACGAATTGGTGCACGTGCTGGCGGGCGACAATGCCGAACCTGGCGAGCTGAAAATCGACAACCCGCCCGCGCCGATCCTGATGGTCGGCCTGCAGGGGGGCGGTAAAACCACGACCACCGCGAAGCTCGCCAAGCGGCTGGCAGAGAAATCCGGCAAGCGCGTCTTGATGGCATCGCTCGACACCAACCGGCCGGCTGCGATGGAACAGCTTGCGATCCTCGGGACCCAGATCGGCGTTGACACATTGCCGATCATCGCGGGCCAAACACCGGTCGACATCGCCAAACGCGCCAAACAGCAGGCAACTCTTGGCGGCTATGACGTTTATATGCTCGACACGGCCGGGCGTTTGTCCATCGATGAAGAGTTGATGGCCCAGGTCGAACAGGTCCGCGATGTGGCCACCCCGCGAGAGACCTTGTTGGTGGTCGACGGGCTGACGGGCCAAGATGCTGTGAACACAGCCGAAAACTTCGACGACCGCATTGGGATTTCTGGCGTCGTCCTCACCCGAATGGACGGCGACGGGCGCGGCGGGGCGGCCTTGTCGATGCGCGCGGTCACCGGCAAGCCGATCAAGTTCGTGGGCTTGGGCGAAAAGATGGACGCGCTCGAAACCTTCGAGCCTGAGCGTGTCGCGGGTCGGATCCTAGGCATGGGCGATATCGTCGCTCTGGTCGAAAAGGCGCAGGAAACGATTGAGGCTGAACAGGCCGAGCGCATGATGAAGCGCTTCCAGAAAGGTCAGTTCAACATGAACGACCTGCGCCGTCAGCTTGACCAGATGCAGAAGATGGGCGGGATGGAAGGCATCATGGGCATGCTGCCGGGCGTGGGCAAAATGCAAAAGCAAATGGCCGGTGCGGGCATCGATGACAGCGTGCTGAAACGCCAGGTGGCCCTGATCAACTCGATGACAAAGAAAGAACGCGCCAACCCTGCCCTGCTGCAGGCCAGCCGCAAAAAGCGCATCGCCAAGGGTGCCGGCCTGGAAGTGTCCGAACTCAACAAGCTTCTGAAAATGCACCGCCAGATGGCGGATATGATGAAAAAGATGGGCAAGATGGGCGGCAAGAACATGATGCGCCAGATGGGCGCAATGTTCGGCGGCAAAGGTGGCGGAATGCCTGGCGGTGGTGCGATGCCGTCTGAAGCCGAGATCAAGGCTGCCCAGGCGCAAATGGGCGCCGGTGGCGGGTTGCCCGGCTTGGGCGGCGGCGCCCTGCCACCAGGCCTGTCTGGCTTTGGGAAGAAAAAATGATCCCCGCCGCCTATCCTTTCGTGATTCCCCAACGGGTCAATGACGCCGCAGGCGCCGCCATCGGCGGGCGAAGCTCATTGACGCGTGTGGGAATCGCACCACACACTCGTAAAGGTGCTCTGAGGGCAGACCTGCCCCTCAGACGCCTCTCAGCAGGCGGCGTCGACTTCTCAATCAGCTCCGCAGCTGCCCCCTCGCGGCGCCTCTCAACGCGTTTGTCAAAAATCGCGCGGCAGCGCGTCCGCTTGGCAGGTGCCCGCACATGATCCCAGGCGATTGGATATGGGGCCTTGTGGGTGGGTTGATGATCGGCGGCGCGGGAGCGCTTTACTTGCTGGTGAACGGCCGCGTTATGGGCGCGTCGGGCATCATCGGCGGTCTCGTTGACGGGTCCGGCCGCACGCTCGAACGCGCGGCCTTCGTGGCAGGTCTTGTGGGCGTGCCCGCGATCATCGTGCTGGCCCAAGGCGGAGCCACAACCAACGCCACCTCGTCCGTCCCAATCCTCGTCATCGCCGGTCTCCTGGTCGGCTTCGGCACGCGCATGGCCAACGGCTGCACCTCGGGCCACGGGGTCTGCGGCATCTCGCGGTTTTCCGTCCGGGGCATTGCCGCCACCTGTGCCTTCCTCATCGCCGGAGCCGTGGCGATGGTCGTCCTGCGCCACCTTTTGGGGGTGATCTGATGCGCGCCCTTTTCGCCTGTCTTGCGGGGTCATTGTTCGGCGCGGGCCTTTTGGTCTCAGGCATGACCGACACCACCAAAGTCCAAGGCTGGCTTGATCTTTTTGGCGCCTGGGACCCCACGTTGGCCTTCGTGATGGGTGGTGCGATCGTGCCCATGGCCGTGGCCTGGGTCATCGGCACCCGGCGCGAGCGTGCCATCTTGGGCACCCCGATCCCAGCGCGGTCCGAACCAACTTTAGACGCGCGTCTGTTGGGCGGCTCGGCCCTGTTCGGCACCGGCTGGGCGCTGGCCGGCCTTTGCCCCGGCCCAGCTATTGCCTCGCTCACCTGGGGCGGCTCGGCAGGGCTGGTGTTTTTCGCCGCCATGGCCGCGGGCATGGTGGGCTTTCGGGCGTTTGACCTTCGCGGAGCGGCCCCAGCATGACACCGCCCGCCCTCGAAACCGAACGGCTGATCCTGCGCGGCCTGACCGCTGCAGATTACCCCGGCTACCGCGCCTACTATACGGGGCCGCGCACCACCGGCGTGGGCGGTCCAAAGCCCGAACACATCGTCTACGAACGCTTCTGCGCCATGGTCGGTCAGTGGGCGCTGGCGGGCTTTGGCCGCTTTGCCATCACCGACCGCGCCCAGCCCGAGGCCCCCGCCTTTGGCCATGTCGGCCCCTTGAAGACCGGCAGCGAGGGCCCGACCGAAATGACCTGGACGCTCTGGGACGAAACCCGGACCGGTCAGGGCTACGCCACTGAAGCTGCCCGCGCGGCGGCGGACTGGTACTTCGCCCAGGGCCATGGACCGCTCTTGGTGATCATTGATCCCGACAATGCCGCGTCCATTGGCGTGGCAGAACGCCTGCACGCGGTCGAAGACACCACCGCGGCACCGCCCGCCCATTTTCCAAACGGCCGGATCTACTGGCTGCATGCCGACGCGCTGCAGGCTGCATCATGAACGTGCCCATCCTGGAAACCGAACGGCTGACACTCGGGCCCCACAGCCGCACGGGCTTTGACGCTTACAAATCCGTGCAATGTTCAGACCGCGCCCAATATATGGACGGCGAACTGACGCCCATGGAAGCCTGGAACGCCTTCACCTCGGAAGCCGGGTCCTGGGTGATCGACGGCTTCGGTTACTGGACCGCCACGCGCAAAGATACCGGCGAAGCTGTTGCCTTCGTGGGCATCCTTCAGCCGCCGCATTTCCCGGAAGTCGAACTGGGTTGGCTGGTGACAAAAGCCGCCGAAGGCAAAGGCTACGCTTTTGAGGCGGCCCAAGCCGCCCGCGCCTGGGGTTTTGGCGACCGGGGCCTCGACACGCTTGTCAGCTACATCAGCCCCGAAAACGCGCGCTCGATTGCGCTTGCGGAACGTTTGGGCGCTGTGCGCGACACCCGTGTTCAAGGCTCTAGCCCAAAAGACCTTGTCTACCGCCACCCACATCCGGGGGCAGCATGACCACGACCATCACCATCCCGCATCTGGAAACCGAGCGCCTGGTGATGCGCGCGCCCGCTTTGGCGGATTTCGACGCCTGGGCAGACTTCTACGCCTCTGACCGGGCAAAATTCGTCGGCGGGCCGATGACGCGCGAACTGGCCTGGCGCAGCCTGTCGGGCGAATTGGGGCACTGGGCCATGCGCGGTTTTGGCCGCTGGGCCCTGGAAGAGAAATCCACCGGCGCTGCGGTCGGCGTGGTGGGGCTGTGGTGGCCCGATGGATTTCCAGAACACGAGTTGGGCTGGGACCTGTTCGATGGCGCCACCGGCAAGGGCTATGCCACCGAAGCGGGCCGGGCCGCGCGCGCCTTTGCCTATGACACACTGGGTTGGACCACGCTGATCAGCCTCATTGCCGATGGCAACACCGGATCCGAAGGCGTGGCCACTCGCTTGGGCGCTGCCCCAGACGGGCGCTTCACGCATGAACGCTATGGCACGATGACCATGTGGCGCCACCCCGGACCGGAGGCGCTGTCATGACCGCCTTCCACGAAACCCCATCCACCGGCCCCTGCGCCGATCTGGCCGCGCAGTTTCAAGCCCTGGTGCCGGTTCTGGAAACCGACCGGCTGGTGCTGCGTGCGCCCCGGATCGAGGATTTCGGTACGTTCGCCGACGCCGTTCTGTCCAAACGCGGGCATTTCTTTGGCCATCCCCAAAATCGCGAGGATGCTTGGTACGAATTCATTCAGCTCAACGTGACTTGGATGCTGCGCGGACACGGCGCCTGGACGGTCACAGACCGGGCCAGCGGCGCGCCTTTGGGCTTTGTCCATATCGGTGCCGAACCCGGCGATATGGAAGCCGAATTGGGCTACGTGATGACCGCAGACGCTGAAGGCAAATCCATCGCCTATGAGGCCTGTGTCGCGGTGCGTGATTATGCCTACGACGGGTTGGGGTTCACCACGCTGGTGTCCTGCGTCGATCCGGGCAATGCACGCTCCGCCGCACTGGCGACGCGGCTGGGGGCCGCGCGCGATCCGCACGCCGAGGCCATGTTCGACGATGGCCCAAACCACATCTATCGCCACATCAAGCCGGGGGGGCCGCAATGACAGGTTGCCATACGCTTACCAAAGGTTTCGCATACGCCGGTTGCGGCGGGTTTCGGGGGCGGTCATGACTGACGATACCGCCCGCGCGGCCGCGCTTTTGGCAGGCCACCGTGCCTCGATTGACCGGCTCGATGCGATCTTGATTTACACCCTGGGTGAGCGGTTCAAGCACACCCAGGCTGTGGGCGAACTCAAAGCCCAACACGACCTTCCCCCGTCCGATCCTGCGCGCGAAGCGACGCAGATCGCACGGCTCGAAGACCTGGCACAACGGGCCGATCTGGACCCCGACTTTGCCAAGACATTCCTGCGCTTTGTCATCGACGAAGTGATCAGGCATCACGAACACCATCAAAAAACCTCAGGAGATCAATAATATGGCTATGAAAATCCGGCTCGCCCGTGGCGGGTCCAAAAAACGCCCCTTCTATTCGATTGTCGCCGCTGACAGCCGCATGCCGCGCGATGGCCGCTTTATCGAAAAGCTCGGCACCTATAATCCTTTGCTGCCCAAAGACAGCGAAGAGCGGGTGAAAATGAACATGGAACGCATCGAATACTGGCTTGGCCAGGGCGCGCAGCCCACCGACCGGATCGCGCGGATGCTCGAAGCCGCCGGCAAGCTCGACGCCAAGACCCGCAACAACCCCAACAAGGCTGAACCGGGCACCAAAGCCAAAGAACGCGCCGAAGAAAAAGCCCAGAAGGCCGCCGACGCCGAAGAGGCCGCGAAAGAAGCCGCCGCTGCACCCGCCGAAGAAGAAGCGCCTGCTGAAGAGGCCCCGGCCGAAGAACCCGCAGACGAAGCGCCTGCAGAAGAAGCGCCTGCAGAAGAAGCTGCTGAGGAAAAAGCGGAGTAACCGCGCGGAACCATGCTGCGCCTGATCGGCTTTGCCACCCTTCTTATCCGGCCCGGTGTCTGGGTCCTGATCGCCGCGGCGGCTTGCGGCGGCGTGCTTTATGAGCGCGCCAATGCCGAAGCGCGCTGCGAAGAGGCTGGCGGGCGCTGGTCGGGTGGCCTCTGCCGCGGGGTCACCGAATGAGCCGGGTGTGCGTGGGCGCGGTTGCCGGCTCCTTCGGGGTCCGGGGCGAGGTGCGGCTGAAAAGCTTCACCGCCGACCCCGAGGCGATGGCCAGCTACGGCCAGGTCGAAACCGAGGATGGCGCGGCCTCCTATGACATCAAGCTGACCCGCCCCGTGAAGGGCGGGTTTGCAGCACGCCTGTCAGGCGTGGGCACCAAGGAACAGGCGGACGCTTTGCGCGGCACGCGGCTTTACGTATCGCGCGACAAGCTGCCGGACCCTGATGACGATGAGTTTTATCACGCCGATCTGATCGGGCTTGCGGTCCATGACACGGGCGGTGCGCTCATCGGGCATGTGAAGGCGGTGTTGAACCACGGGGCGTCGGATCTGTTGGAACTGCGGCTTGGCGCCAGTCCCAAAACAGCCCTTTTGCCGTTCACCAAAGCAGTTGTGCCCACGGTCGATATCAAGGCAGGCCGGATCGTGGCCGACCCGCCGGAAGGTTGGGATCAATAGCGCCGGTAGGCGCGTCTGGATGTCAGCATCCGCCAATGCAACCCGATGGGCGGGATGAAAAGCAGCATCATGCCAAAGACCAGGTAGCAGCCAATCATCGCAGGGATCCACAAAACCGCCAGCACCAGCCCCACCGCACCGGCCACCCGCGTGGCGACATGGCCGGGCATGACCCGCCGCAGCATCAGCTGGAACAAGCGCCCGCCATCCAGCGGCATCACCGGCACAAGGTTCAACACCAAAAGCACACCGTTGATCCAGGCCAGCGACGACACCACCCACGACAGGTTCGGGTCCGCCACAAACGGCAACGCAAGCGACGCCACCGCCCAGATCACCGCATTCACGATCGGGCCCATCGCAACGATCAATTCGTCCACATGGGCGCTGGTCGATCGGGCATGCTCGCAAAACCCGCCGCCGCCGTAGATCATGATCCGCCGGACCGGCACGCCCTGGATCAAACAGCCCCAGGCATGGCCCAACTCGTGCAGAAAGATCGACCCCAGAACGAGGCCAAAAAACACCAAATCATAGGTGATGTCGCGCGCGGTCCCGGTGAAAGACACGAAGATCAGCGCGAGCAGGATCAGGCTGGACCCGATCTGAACGGGCACGCCCCAGGGGCCGCGAAACTCGAAAATCGGTTGGTCGTTAAACATCTTGAAAAACCTTGGCAGCGGCAATCACGGTTAACGCTAGCGGGCCAATGGGGCGAAACTTTGTGCCTCAGGGGGCGTTTTCATCCGACCCCGGATGGCATACCCATCGCGTCATGAGCGACAAACCCGGCAAATCCCACGGTCGTTTGGCCATCGAAGCCTCGGCCAAGCCCCGCGATCTGGTCGCCGGGCGCCCCCAACTGGCAGGGGCCTGGGCCGCGCGGGTGATCACTTTGTTCCCCGAGGTGTTTCCAGGCGTGTTGGGCGCATCCCTGACCGGCAAAGCCCTGCAAGACGGGCTTTGGCGGCTCGATCCGGTGGACCTGCGCAGTTTCGGTGAGGGCCGCCACCGCAATGTCGATGACACGCCGGCCGGCGGCGGGGCAGGCATGGTGCTGCGGCCCGATATCATGGGACGCGCGATCACCTTCGCGATGCGCAGCACCCCACGCGACCGGGCCCGCTGGCCGCTGATCTATCTGTCGCCGCGCGGCACGCCTTTCGACCAGGCGACCGCCAAGCGCCTGTCCCAAACCGACGGTCTGACCCTGATCGCAGGCCGGTTCGAAGGGCTCGACGAACGGGTGATCGAGCACTTCGAGATCGAGGAAATCTCGCTGGGCGATTTCGTCATGACCGGGGGCGAGATTGCGGCCATGGCCATGCTCGACGCGACCGTACGCCTGATGCCCGGTGTTCTCGGGAATGCCGCCTCGACCGAAGAAGAAAGCTTTTCGGACGGGCTCTTGGAACACCCCCAATACACCCGGCCCGCCGAATGGCAGGGGCTTACGATCCCCGATGTGCTGACATCCGGCGATCACGGCAAGGTCGCCCGGTGGCGCCGTGACCAGGCCGAACGCATCACCCGCGCACGGCGGCCCGATCTTTTGGACGACCGGGGCACCGACTAAAGCCCCTTCATCCTGGTAAAAATACTCTCGGGGGGTTTGGGGGGCAGACAGCCCCCCAACCAGGCCGATCAAGAGGAGAATCTTCTTGATCGGCAGCACCACCGCCCTTATACGGCGCAGGCTGCCGGGCAAACCGGCGCAAGACAAGCAAAGACGCATCGTATTCTTCGGCGGGCGCCACGACCGACCCGACAAACTCCGAAGCTCTAGAGCGGCCAAACATCTCATGGGATCAACCCATGGCAGCATAGGAGTGCGTCAGATGAACCTGATCGCCCAGATCGAAGCTGAGCAAATCGCGGCGCTCGGTGCCGATATTCCGGATTTTAAAGCCGGTGACACCATCCGCGTCGGTTACAAGGTGACCGAAGGCACCCGGACCCGGGTCCAGAACTACGAAGGCGTGTGCATCTCGCGCAAGAACGGCGACGGCATCGCCGGATCCTTCACGGTTCGCAAGATTTCATTCGGTGAAGGCGTGGAACGAGTGTTCCCGCTGCACTCGACCAATGTCGACAGCATCACCGTTGTGCGCCGGGGCCGTGTGCGCCGCGCGAAATTGTACTACCTGCGCTCGCGTCGCGGCAAATCGGCCCGGATCGCAGAAGACACCCATTACAAGCCGAAAACCTCGGCTGCGGCACAAAGCTAAGGAGAGACGTGATGAAAAAGGATACCCATCCCGAATACCACATCATCAACGTGAAACTCACCAATGGCGATGTGATCCAGATGAAATCGACCTGGGGGGCAGAAGGCGACCAGCTCGCACTTGATATCGACCCTTCCGTTCACCCGGCCTGGACCGGTGGGAACACCCGCCTGATGGATGCCGGCGGCCGCGTGTCGAAGTTCAAAAAGAAATACGAAGGTCTGGGCTTCTAGAAACAAGCCTGATTTTGGGAAAATCAGAACGTCGCTCTGTCATGGGCGGCGTTTTGCTTTTTGTCAGATGGGGTTTGGGGGCTGTCCGCCCCCGGCCCATGCGGGCCTCCCCCGAGAGTAATTGTGCCAGGATGAAGGCCGCCAGTGTTTGATCCCAGTGTTTGATGCCAGTGTTTGATCCCGGTGTTTGACGCCGGGGGTGCCGGCCACTAGGTGACATAGGGTCACCGAAAGGACCCTTCATGAACATCGAACTTCTCAAACGTCTTTGCGAAACCCCGGGCGTGCCGGGCCATGAGGACCGGGTCCGCGACCTGATCCTAACAGAGATCGACGGGCTGTTTGATGAGGTCGCGACCGATGCGATGGGCTCGCTGCATTGTCGAAAGAACGGCAAGGGCGAGGATCCGCAAAAGATCATGCTGTTGTGCCATATGGATGAGATCGGGTTTCTGGTGTCCCATGTGTCCGACAAAGGGTTTGTCAGCATCCTGCCCGTCGGCGGGTTCGACCCCCGTAATCTGTTTTCGCGCCGGGTGCGGATTTGCACCGAAGATGGCGATATCCTCGGCGTGATGAACCCCGGCGGTCGGCCCGTGCACATCGCATCCGCCGCGGACCGCAAGAAGATCCCCGAGGTGCACGAGTTCTTCATCGACACCGGCCTCGGCGAGGCGGCCAAAGACAAGGTTGCCGTCGGCGACATGGTGGTGATGGAAGAACCCTTTATCGAGATCGGCGAAAAGGTCGTGTCCAAAGCCCTCGACAACCGCATCGCCTGCTGGCTGGGGATCGAAGCGATCCGGGGCCTGGGCAAATCCAAGCCCAAAGCCGAAATCCACGTGGTGTTCACCAGCCAGGAAGAGGTCGGCCTGCGCGGCGCGCGCACAGCAAGCTTCCAGGTGCGCCCCGACATTGGCATCGGCATCGACACCACGCTGGCCTGCGACACCCCCGGCGTCCCCGAAGCCGACCGCACGACCACCCAGGGCAAGGGCGTGGGCATCCACGTGCGCGACAGTTCGTTCATCGCCGACAAGGGCCTTGTGGCCGATTTCGCCGCCCTGGCTGAGAAAAAGAAGATCCCCTACCAGCGCACCATGCTGCGCGCGGGTGGTCAGGACGGGGCGGCGGCCCAGCAATCGGCCGCCGGGTCCCGCGCCATCGGCATCGTGGTGGGCACGCGCTACATCCACACCGTGACCGAGATGATCCACAAATCTGATCTCGATGCCGCCCGCGATCTCCTTGTGGCCTATCTGAAGGCGTCCTAAAGCCGGACGCTGCGGGCTTCATCTTCCCAGAAATATCCCGGGGTCCGGGGCAGAGCCCCGGTCTGTCGGATCGCAAAAGCGGTCCGAAAACCTGACGCAAAGTGCATTGAGATATTTCCAAGCCCGCTCCCACAACATATAGTGGTCAAAACCCTCAATAAGCGGGGCGGAGCAGTGGCACACATCATCGTTGTCGGAAACGAAAAGGGCGGGTCAGGCAAATCGACCACGTCGATGCACGTGGCCACAGCCCTGGCGCGGGCGGGCAAATCCGTCGGGCTGATCGACCTCGACCTGAGGCAAAAGTCCCTGGGCCGCTACATCGAAAACCGGACGGCCTATGCCAAAAAGCACGAGCTTGAATTGGCCACGCCGGTCTATCAAGCACTGCCCGACATCGATAAGACCAGCCTGAACCCCGGCGAAAACATCCAAGACCGGCGCCTGTCTGCGGCGATTTCAGGCTTCGACGCGGGTACGGATTTCATCCTGATCGATTGCCCGGGCAGCCACACGCGCCTGAGCCAGGTTGCCCATACGCTGGCCGACACGCTGATCACCCCGCTGAACGACAGTTTCGTCGATTTCGATCTTCTGGCGCATGTCGACGGCGAGACCAACGAAATCCTCGGCCCGTCCGTCTATTCCGAGATGGTCTGGAATGCGCGCCAATTGCGGGCCGAAGCCGGGCTGACACCGATTGACTGGATCGTCACGCGCAACCGCGTTGGGGCGCAAGCGATGCACAACAAAAAGAAAATGGCCGATGCGGTGGGGAAATTGTCGCGCCGGATCGGGTTCCGCGTCGCACCTGGGTTTTCAGAACGCGTGATTTTCCGCGAGCTGTTTCCGCGCGGGCTGACACTTCTGGACCTGAAAGATATCGGCGTGAAAGGCCTCAATATTTCGAACGTGGCCGCCCGGCAGGAGCTCCGCGAACTGATGGAAAACCTGCGCCTGCCCTACGTCAAAGTAGACTTCTAGCGCCGGTTTTTAACCCAGGCCCCGCCGACCTTCGAAGAGGGTCCAGAGGTGAAAAACGTGGACGGCGTGCGCCCTTGTGCCTTTTCGGTCGCCGCCAGACGCTCCATCGCGCCGCGGCGAATATCATCTTGGCCAATCAACGGATTGAACCGGTCGGTGTCGGCCATGATCCGCGACTTTGTCACCTGCTTTTCGCGCATTTTTGGCGGCGCGACATGCAGAATACGTCCCTCGTCATGCTCTTCGCCCGGGCGCAGCGACAATCCAAAGCCGAAGGCGGCCAGGGCAATGCCAGCCCAGATCAAATAGCCAGACAGCTCTGACGCGGGGGCCGGAGCCAGCGCTTCGGTCCGGCCTGGCAACCAGGGCCGCACGGCAACAAATTGCGCGGGAAGGCTGATGCCTGCCTCGGCCAGCACCGCCGCGGTATCCAGCGCAAAGGCATCCACGGGCAACGTCGGCCCGTTCAGGGCGCCTTCAAAAACCTCATTTCCAGGCGCGATCTGATCCAACGCACCCATTGGAACGACCGCAAGCCCCTTGGCTTCGCGCAGGGGGCGCAGTTCCTCGCCCGTCCCGTCAGAGGATGTCAAATCGCTGCCGGCTGCGAACAAGGGCACGGCCAATCGCTCGGTCCGCTCGCCTGCGGTCCCGATCTTCACAATGATGGCCGATTTTGGATCAAACCGCGCGATGACGTTCACTTCGCCGAAGTGTGCGGGGTCAGCGGCTTCGATCGCGACCGCTTCGGGCGGGCCAAGCCGTAGCGCCATTGCAAAATCGGCCTCAACCTGGCTGCGATGATACGACAAGCCAAGACCCGCCACGATTGCCAGTGCGGCCAGACCAAACCAGACAGCAGGCGCACCAACGGTCTTTCTGAGAAACTTTTGAACGACGGATTTCACAACGGCACTTTCACGCACATTAACCACGCCGCCCTTCTGCGGGGGCAGTGCGGCAGGAAAAAGGCCTCGGCGGGGCCTATTGTTTACGATTTCCGGACAGTTTGTTGATCACGAACCAATTCTGCCGCGCCAAGACCCAAAACCGGGTTTTCCGGCATCGGCGTCTGGCGTTAGGGTCGCGGCCTATGACCCCACATATCGATCATCTGCCCGCAGGGGCCGCGTTGGCCCGCGAAACAGACCTTCTGGGACAGGTCTCGACCGATCCTGGGCTCAGGTTTCTTTGGTTTTGGGACAGCCCCCGCGCGCTGGTGACGCCGAAGAAACTGGCGGCGAAACCGGCGTTCGATGCTGCTGCAGCGGCGTCCAGGGCGCGCGGCTGGCCGGTTGAGGTCCGCGCGACCGGCGGCGATGTCACGCCGCAAGGGCCCGGGGTGGTCAACGTCACCCATGTTTATGCCGCCCCCCCCGCGCGCACCTTCGATCTTGACCGGGAATATGATCGCCTGTGTGCACCGATTGAAGCCGCATTTGGCAATGGCGCCAGCCGGGGCTGGATGCCGGGTGCGTTTTGTGACGGCGCCCATAACGTTCAGTACCGGGGCCGGAAGTTTGCCGGCACCGCCATGCGCTTTCGCCCCAGTCGCGGTGACAAGACGCGCTACGCCGTGCTGGCCCATGCGCTGTTGTTGATGGACCCACCCGACCACGGCGCCATCGAAGCGCTCAATCTGTTTTTGTCTGATTTGGGCGAGGGACGCGTGATTGATCCTGCGACCCACACAGGCCTGCCGCACACCCTGACGCGCGAGGTGTATCTGACGCGGCTGGCAGATGCGTTCGCGGCAGACCCAGACCTTGCTGGAACGCCGCCAAAGGCTCCGGCCTAGGCCGCGCGCCCGTAGTACAGGCTGACCACATGTTCGGCCTGGGCAAAAAACAGCCAGCGGATCACTAGCACGCCCGCGCAATGCAGGATCGCCAGCAGACCGAAGACCACCGGCACCGCAGGCAGGATCACCAACAAAAGCGGGGTCGCAGCCAGGGTGATACCGATCAGGCGCAGCTTTGACGCATGGCGGCGGCCCACTTGGTGGACCATCTCTTTGAGCAGGTAATTGTTGCCCGTATGGGGCGGTTCAAACGCGCGCACCTGGCCCATCGCACCAAGTCCCGTAGCGGTTTCGCCCGTATGGCCACGCTCGGCAAAGCGCGTGTCCCCCCATTGCCAGTTCAGCATCTGAAACAGCACGGCTGCGGCCACGCCCAGGATCGCCACACCAAGCTGGCCCGCCAACAACGCGCCACCGCCCAGCGCGAACAGGCCAAACTGCACCGGCGTCGACCAATGGTTCCAGCGCGGCACGGTTTTCAGCTGCGCGTAGATCATCGAGGTCGCATAGATCGTCAGGGCCGACAGCACCGCCCCGATCCAGCCCAGCACCGGCGCGTCGTAAAGCCCAAACACCCGGCCCAGGGCAAAGAGCCCCATCACCAGCAACGCCGCCACGGCCAGCACGCCTTCGCGCGACAGCCAGCTTGATCGCCATTGCGAAAACGCCTTCCAAGCGCGTTCGGGATGGCCAAGATGCAGGGTCGACGCCGTCAGCCCCACCACCGCCAACCCGAACCCAAGCCCGAAATGGAAAAACGCGATCCACCCGGTGGGGGCGGGCAGACCAAGGCCCAGAAACACCAACAGCCCAAAGCCCAGACCCGACAGGGTCGTGAACGCGATAATCGACGGGGCCGGATGCATCAGATCTTCTCCAGCGCTTTATCAAGCCAGGCCAGCAGGCCTTCGGGCTTTTCGGCCACAGGTTCCAAAAGCGGGGCAAGGATATCGATCGCCTCGTCCTTGGGCCGGGGCGGCAGGTACTTGTTCACCGGCTTGGTGCCCTGCTCGGGCATCAGGTCCATGCCGCCGCGCTCGGCCGTCAGTTTCGACACATTGCTGTCGGGGTCGGCAAAATCGCCGAAATGCCGCGCACCCGCCGGGCAGGTGCGCACGCAGGCCGGTTCGCGGTCTTCCTCGGGCAGGTTTTCATTGTAAATCCGGTCCACGCAGAGCGTGCATTTCTTCATGACCTTTTCGGCACCGTCCATTTCGCGCGCCCCGTATGGGCAGGCCCAGGCGCATAGCCCACAGCCAATGCAGTCGGTCTCATTGACCAGGACGATCCCGTCTTCGACGCGCTTGTAACTCGCCCCTGTTGGGCAGACGGTCACGCAGGGCGCGTCCTCGCAATGCAGGCAGGACTTCGGGAAATGCACCAGCGCGGCGGCCCCGTCGGCGGGCTGCACCTCATACGAATGGACCCGGTTCAGGAAGGTGCCCACCGGATCGGCGCCGTAAGCGTCTTGGTCCGACAAGGGTGCGCCGTAGTTTTCGGTGTTCCAGCCTTTGCAGGACACCACGCAAGCGTGACAGCCCACGCAGGTGTCCAGATCGATGACCAGCCCGAGTTTCTTGTCGGTGTGGGTGGGAAGAGATGTCATTCCGCCGCTGCCTTACCCTTGGTTTTCCATGTCAGATCCTGCGGGCCCTTCCCAACAGGCGATTTAATCGGCGGGAATTCAGGCGCGCATTCGGCCCGCGCGCCCACCTTCTCGATCCGCACTTTCAGATCGAACCAGGCCGCCTGGCCCGTGACAGGGTCGGAGTTCGCCCAGCGCAACCCGTCGCCCTTGGCGGGCAACAACTCATGGATCAGATGGTTCAGCAAAAAGCCCTTGGTGGCTTCAGGCGCGCCCTCGCCCAGCGCCCAGGCGCCTTTGCGTTTGCCAATCGCGTTCCAGGTCCAGATCGTGTTCTCGTTCAGCGCGGCCATATGCGCCACCGGCACGGAAATCTCACCATGCGGCGAGGTCACGCGCGCATAATCGCCTTCTGCAAAGCCATGTTCTTCCCACAGCTTAGTGGGCACAAACAGCGGGTTCTGCCCGTGGATCTGCCGCAGCCAGGCGTTTTGCGACCCCCAGGAATGGTACATCGCCATGGGCCGCTGGGTCAGCGCGGTGATTGGGTAGGCGTCACCCTTGTTTTCGTCCTCCGTGCCGTACCAGATCGGCAGCGGGTCCAGCTTTTCGCGGATGCGTTCGCGCAGGTGATCGGGCGGTTGACGCTCGCCATGGCCTTCCGCGGCCAATTGGAAGCGCCGCATCGGTTCGGAATACAGCGTGAACAGATAATGCTGAGGTGCGTCGTAAATCCCGGTTTCCACCGCCCAATCCTGATAGGCCGCGTTCCAGGGTTTGAAATACCGCGCCTCGGCCGGGATGTGTTTGACCCAGAAGCCACCGTTTTCGATGTAGCGATCCAACTGGTCGGGGTTCACATCGCCGCGGCCCGTGCCACCATCATTGGCACCACCGCGCCAGCCGGACAACGGCCCAACACCCGGACGGCGCTGATGATTGACGATGTAATCGGCGTAATCTTCGTATTTCTGGCTGCCATCGTCATTCACAAACCCCGGCAGGCCCAGCCGCGCGCCCAGATCGCACAGCACCGACTGGAAGCCCCGCACATCACGGTCAGGTTCGATCACCGGCCAGCGGATCGCATCTGCCGCCCCGTCCGCCTCACAAATCGGGCGATCGAGCAGGCTGATGCAATCGTGGCGTTCCAGATAGGTCGTGTCGGGCAGGATCAGATCGGCGTAGGCCACCATCTCCGACGAATATGCATCCGAATAGATGATGCGCGGGATGACATACTCGCCCGCCTCATCTTTGTCGGTCAGCATGTCCATCACACCCTTGGTGTTCATGGACGAATTCCACGACATATTCGCCATATACATAAACAGCGTGTCGATCTTGTAAGGATCGCCCGCATAGGCGTTCGAGATCACCATATGCATCAGCCCATGGGCCGACATCGGGTTTTCCCAGGTATAGGCCTTGTCGATCCGCGCGGGCGACCCATCGTCTTTCAGGCACAGATCATCCGGCCCATGCACGAACCCCAAATGCGGGCCATCCAGCGGCGCCCCGGGGGTCACCTTGCAATGGGGTTTGGGGTGCGCTTCGGCGGGCTTGGGGTAAGGCGGTTTGAACCGAAATCCGCCGGGCACTTCGACCGAACCGAGGATGATCTGCAGGATATGCAGCGCGCGACAGGTCTGAAACCCGTTGGCATGGGCCGAAATCCCGCGCATCGAATGGAAGCTGACCGGGCGGCCAACCATCTTGTCATGGCGACGCCCCCGGAAATCGGTCCAGGGCTGGTCCAGCACGATCTCTTCATCAAACGCCACACGGGCAAGTTCCGCCGCCAGCGCCTTGATGCGCGCCGCCGGGATGCCGCAGCGGTCGGCTACAGCGTCAGGCGCGTAAGCCGGGTCGAGGTATTTTTCGATCATCGTGCGGAAGACCGTGCGATGGGTCGCCCCGCCCCGCGTGATCTCGCCGCGCAGGTCAGGGCGCACGTCCGGGTGATCAAAGGCCATCGGCTGGCCTGTCACACGGTCCATCACCAACAGCTTGCCGGTGTCGTCGCGCAAAAGAAGGCCCTTTTCGGGGCCCTCAACCTCGTTGATCAGACAGGGCGCATTTGTGTAATCGGCCAGATAGTCCAGGTCGATCTTGCCCGCGCGCAACAGCTCGTGCACCAGCGCCAGGATCAGCAGCCCATCGGTGCCCGGCGTGATCCCGAACCAATCGTCGGCCACCGCGTTATACCCCGACCGGATCGGGTTGACGCCAATGACCTTCGCACCGCGCCCTTTGATCTTGCCAATGCCCATCTTGATCGGGTTGCTGTCGTGGTCTTCGGCGACCCCGAACAGCACAAACATCTTGGTGTGCTCCCAATCGGGCTGGCCAAATTCCCAAAACGCGCCGCCCATCGTGTAAATGCCACCGGCGGCCATGTTCACCGAACAAAACCCGCCATGGGCGGCGTAGTTTGGCGTGCCGTAGGCCTGCGCCCAGAAACTGGTGAAGCTTTGCGATTGATCGCGCCCGGTGAAGAACGCCAGCTTTTCGGGGTTGTTTTCGCGCACAGGTGCCAGCCAGTCGGTGGCCAGCGTCAGCGACTCTTCCCAGGAAATCTCTTTAAACTCGCCGGACCCGCGCGGACCGACCCGTTTCAATGGCGCGCGCAGCCGCGACGGCGCGTTCACCTGCATGATCCCGGCCGAGCCCTTGGCACAAAGCACACCCTGGTTCACCGGGTGGTCGCGGTTGCCCTCGATATAGGCAACTTTGCCGTTCTTCATATGCACGTTGATCCCGCAGCGGCAGGCGCACATGTAGCAGGTGGTCTTTTTGACCTCGTCGGAGACATGAGGACTGGCCTCAACGACTGGCTGCTTCATGAATGCTCTCCCAAAATGGCAAAAAATGAGACGTAGTGCCTCAAAAACCACAGAAGCCTAAAGTACAGGCTGGTGTCAAAAGGTCTAGAAAAAACGCGCCGCCCGCGCGAGGGGGGTGAGCCGCAATCGCCCACACCGGCACGCCAGAAACCGCCCCAAGTGACAAGATACCGCATCAATCGGCCGCATGAAACGGCTGAACTGCCCAATTCTTAGGCAAACCGCGCCCTGACCGACAGGCAAAGTGACAATTGGGCGTGACAGATACAGAGCCCGCGTGGTCGGTGGTCCTATGCAGGGCGTCTAGGGTTCCGCCTCCTCCTCCCTGAGGGTCTGGTCCGAGAGACGTCGCCGCCGCGGCAAAATCCGTGTCGGTACACGGCGGGACAAAATCCCGGGAGAGCACTGCATCTGGATAGGCCGATCTCTCCGGTTCCGCCTCGGCCTTCCCCATCTCTCGTTCGGCGGAACGTCGTTCACGGGGGATACCCAATGTCTGCACTTCGTTCGCTTGCCGCTGCCGCCACAGCTTTGTCTGTCGCGTTTGCAGCACCCGCCATCGCACAGGAAAAAACCGAGTTCCGCGTCGCATGGTCGATCTATGTCGGCTGGATGCCATGGGGCTATCTGGAAGACTCCGGCATCATGGACAAATGGGCCGACAAATACGGCATCGACATCGAGATCGTGCAGATCAACGACTATATCGAAAGCATCAACCAATACACCGCTGGCGCCTTTGACGGTGTCTCAGCCACCAATATGGACACGCTCAGCATCCCGTCGGGGTCGGGTGTGGACACCACTGCCCTGATCGTGGGCGATTATTCCAACGGCAATGACGCGGTGATCATCAAGGGCGACGGCGATCTGACCTCACTGGTCGGCAAGCCGGTGAACCTGGTGGAACTGTCGGTGTCGCACTACCTGCTCGCGCGCGGGCTCGACAGCGTTGGCCTGTCCGAAATGGACCTCGACGGGGTGATCAACACATCTGACGCGGACATGATCGCGGCCTACACCACCGATGACGTCGAAGCCGTTGTCACCTGGAACCCGCTGGTGTCCACCATTCTGGAAGAACCCGGTGCCAACAAGATCTATGACAGCTCCGACATCCCCGGCGAAATCATCGACATCATGTTCGTGAACACCGAAACGCTCGCCGCCAACCCCGATTTCGGCAAAGCCATGGCTGGTGCATGGTACGAAGTCATGGGCCTGATGGCGGCTGGCGACGAAGCGGTTTTGACGGCCATGGCCGAAGCCTCTGGCACCGATCTGGCAGGCTACAAAGCACAGCTCGACAGCACCGAGATGTTCTATGACCCCGCCGATGCGGTGGCGTTCACGTCAGACGACGCGCTGAAGACAACCATGGTCGAAGTCGCGGAATTCCTGTTCGACAAGGGCATCCTGGGCGAAGGCGCGCCATCGGCTGATTTTGTCGGTGTCGAATACCCCGATGGCACCACAACCGGTGATCCGGGCTTTGTCCGGATGCGCTTTGACACGACCTATATGCAAATGGCCGCCGACGGCGCGCTATAGGCAAACGCCGCTCCGGGGGGTACATCCTCCCGGAGGACCAAGCCCGGGGGGCCCACCACATGCGATGGATAAACCGAAAGCCGGGGCCGGTCTTGGCCGTGGTCCTGGCGCTGGTGCCCTTTGTGCTGGTGATCGCGGCCTATATGATCGCGTCAGAAGCGCGCCTGGCTGTGAACCCGCAAGACCGGCTTTTGCCCTCGCCCGCCACGCTGTTCGAAACCGCCCAAAGGTTGCTTTTCGAACCAGACCGGCGCTCAGGCGACATCCTGTTCTGGAAAGACACGCTGGCCAGCCTGCAACGTCTGGGGCTTGGGGTGTTCATCGCCGCGACCCTGGCCATTCTGGGCGGCATCGGCATCGGCATGTTGCCCTATATCCGCGCGTCGTTCGCGCCCTTCGTGGCTGTCTTGTCGATGGTCCCGCCGCTGGCGATCTTGCCGATTTTGTTCATCATGCTGGGGCTGGGGGAAACCTCCAAAGTTGCCCTCATCGTCATCGGCATCGGGCCGTTTTTGATCCGCGAGATGTCCCAGCGCGTGATCGACCTGCCATCCGAGCAATTCGTCAAAGCCCAGACCCTGGGGGGTACATCCACCGCGATTGCCCTGCGCGTGGTTCTGCCCCAGATGCTGCCACGGCTGATCGGTGCGCTCAGGCTGTCGCTTGGCCCCGCCTGGCTGTTTTTAATCGCCGCTGAAGCCATCGCGTCTGACGTGGGCCTGGGCTACCGCATCTTCCTGGTGCGTCGGTTCCTCGCGATGGATGTCATCTTGTTCTACGTCGTCTGGATCACGCTTCTGGCTTATCTGATGGACCTGATCTTGCGCCAATTGGCCAACCGCGCCTTCCCCTGGGACGGAGAGAGCTTATGAGCTACGTCGAGATCAAAGGCATCGCCCAGCGCTACGGCGCGCGCACCATCATCGAAAACATCAACCAAAGCGTGGACAAAGGCGCCTTCATCTCGATCGTCGGCGCGTCGGGCTGTGGCAAGTCGACGTTTCTGCGCCTGTTATTGGCCCAGGAACAGCCCTTTGCGGGGGAAATCCACATCGATGGCGCGCCGATGGCACGCGAACCCGGGCGCGATCAGGGCATCGTGTTCCAGCGCTATTCGGTCTTTCCGCATATGAAGGTGATCGACAATCTGGTGGCCGCATCCGCCTTTGGCACCTCGTTCTGGGGGCGATTGTCGAGCGGCGCCAAAGCAGCCGCCCGCGATGAAGGGATGGCGACGCTCAAGCGAATTGGGTTGGATCACGTGGCAACGCAATATCCCGCCGATCTGTCGGGGGGCATGTTGCAGCGCTTGGCCATCGCCCAGGCGCTGGCGGGGTCGCCGAAAATCCTGATGCTCGATGAACCCTTTGGCGCGCTCGACCCCGGCACCAAGCTGGTGATGCATGATTTCCTGCAAGAACTGCGCGATGAAACCCAAATGACTGTCTTCATGATCACCCATGATCTGGAAGAGGCGTTCAAACTGGGCGACCGCGTCTGGGCCTTCGACAAACCCGTCTGGGACCCAGACAACCCCGAAGCCAACGCCGCCACCATCACCTACGACTTTGATGCCCGCGACGATGGCATCCCCTACCAAACCCTAAAGGAGCACACGAATGTTCTTCAGGCCCACTGACCGCACCCGGTCGCACCACCCTCGCCTGACCCGCCACGAAGACCGCCGTGCGCACCACCCGGACCTGTCAAAGCTCCGCGGCTGGAAGGCGATGCAGGCCGAAGCCGACATTCCCGAAGGCCGCTGGGAAGAAGAACGCAAATGGGCGCTGCACATGGGCCTGACGGGCGCCGACAGCATCGAAGACAAGTCGATCCCGACTTTTGCGCGCGGCGAACTGCCCCATTACGCGGGCATCAACACGTTTCTGAATGCGCCTTACGCCGAAGACGTCACCGAAGTGGGCGACTATGACGCCGCCGCCTTAGGGATCCCGTTTGATGGCGGCACGACCTACCGGCCCGGCACGCGGTTTGGGCCGCAGGGGATCCGCAAGATCTCGTCGCTTTACACACCTTACAACTACGAGATGGGCATCGATCTTCGCGAACAGATGACCCTGTGCGATGCAGGCGATGTCTTCACGATTCCGGCGAATATTGAGAAAACCTTTGATCAGATCAGCCGCGCGGTCAGCCATGTGTTTTCCTCAGGCGCCTTCCCGATCATGATGGGGGGCGATCATTCCATCGGGTTTCCCTGCGTGCGCGGCGTGGCCGAATGCACGTCGAAGAAAATCGGCATCGTTCATTTTGACCGGCACGCAGACATCCAGGAAAAAGACCTTGATGAGCGCATGCACACCACGCCCTGGTTCCATTCGACGAACCTACCGAATGTACCGGCCAAAAACCTCGTCCAGGTCGGCATCGGCGGCTGGCAAGTGCCCCGCGACGCGGTGAAAGTCGCGCGCGAGCGGGAAACCAACATCATCACCATGGGCGACATGGAAAAGATGGGGGTCGATAAAACCGCCGAAATGGCGCTGGAAATGGCCTGGGACGGCGTCGATATGGTCTATATGTCGTTTGACATCGACAGCATCGACTGCGGCTTTGTCCCCGGCACCGGCTGGCCCGAACCGGGCGGCTTTCTGCCGCGCGAAGCGCTGGCACTCGCCAGCAAGGTGGCCGCCGAAGGCTTGTGCGGGATGGAACTGGTGGAAGTCTCACCCCCCTATGATCAGTCCGAAATCACCGCGCTGATGGGCACGCGCGTCATTGTTGACGTGCTGGGTTCGCTGGTGGCCTCCGGTAATTTGGGCAAACACAAAGGTCATATCGACAAACCCGTGGAAATCCCGCGCGGCGAAGATGTGGGCCGCCGCCGCTGGTGCAACAAAAGCTGATCGCCGGGACCAAAGGACAAAAGACATGCCCCACGACATCGTCAACGGTCACATCGGCCACAACCACGACCACGATCACCTGCATTCGCATCTCAAACCCGAAGACGAAGCGGCAGACCTGCAGGTTCTGACCGCGCAGTTCATCGAAGGCTTCGTTCAGGCGACCGACAAGATGGCCTATCTGAAACTCGCCGGCGTCCCGTTTGAAAAACCAGGCGCGGGCGGCGACACCGCGCTGAAACTGGTGGATGTGGAACTGAAAACCGAATGGCAGGTCGGCACGGCCTCGCCAGGCTTTGGCTCGCGTGAGTTAAGCTACCTGCCGTTCCCGGGTGACATGGTGTCCGAACGCACCAACATGTCGCTGGTCTATGTCTCGATCGACGAAAAACAGCTGACCGATATCCGCGCCTTCCTCGCAGAAAAAATCTGAATTCGTTTCAACTCCGCGCAATTTGTCCCGAAAACCGGTGCCCACTTTTCGGATTGCGCTTTTCTATACCGCGCAATTTATCCAGAAAACCGGTGCCCACTTTTCGAACTGCGCTTTTCTATACCGCGCAATTTATCCCGAAAACCGGTGCCCACTTTTCAGATCGCGCTTGGGGCCCTTCCTCTTGCTAAAAATACCTCGGGGGGCGCCGCAGGCGCGGGGCAGAGCCCCATAAAAAATGTAATCACGCGGCACGCGTGGCCGCTGGGTCACCGCGTCCTCACGCGTAGTCGCGCGCTTTCGACATCTTGCCGATCCCGGGGTTCATCGAATTGGTCGGGTCACAGCATTTGTAGTGGTCCGCCAGATCGGGCTTGGCCTTGTACAAATGCCCGACGTTGTGCTCGGCGGGGTATTCGGCACCACGCTGGTCCAACAGCTCCAGCATCCGAGCCTTCAGGGCCTTCACATCGACCCCCTTTTTGACCACGTAATCCTGGTGCAGGACATGGCACATGAAATGCCCGTAATACAGCTTGTGCACGATCTGCGCGTCGATCTCGGGCGGCAGGATTTCGTACCAATCGCGGTCATTGCGGCGCAACGCGATATCGAGGGGGATAATGTCTTCAACGCCCGAGGCATGGATCGCCATGTACCGCACCGCAGCCCCCGCGGCGGCAAACCGGTGCAGACCCGCGATCTTGGCTTCCCGGTCGGTGCATTCAAACGCCGCGCCTTCGGCCCCCGCAAAGAGGTCTTTCAGATAAGCGGCCGTTTCATCAATGCCTTCGTTCTGGGTCTTCAGGATCAGATGGTGGCGGTATGTGTCGCGAAACTGGCGCATCCGCTTGGGCAGCACCGCCGGCGTCAGCCGTGACGCGGTCTGCATCACACGGTCGGTGAGCGTGCCCAGACCAAACCGCCTGAGCCGCGCATCAATCGCCCCTTTCAGCGCGAAAAACTGTGGCAACCGGTCGGTGCCCAGCCAATCGATCATCATCACCGTGTCCTTGCCGTACCGTTCAGACAGGTCGAAGACCTCGCGCTCCATATATTCGGCAGAGACCGGCAGGGTCTTGAACGTCGCCAGCATATGTCGGCGCAACTCGGTCAGCACATCGACATCATTGGTGCCGATGTAGAACGTCCTTTGCGCCTCGGGCTTGGCGTAGGTGTCAAGCCGCACGGCAAAGACCGCCAGCTTGCCCGCACAGCCCGAACTTTCATAAAGCCCGTCTTTGTTGGCATTGAACCGGGCGGGGGTCGGCGCATCCACATCGCGCACCAGGCTGCGGTAATTGGTCGAAGACGCCTTGCGGTTCGTCGCCGGGGGCTCGGCATCGAACGCGCCTTTTTCCAGCCGGGTCAGGATTTCTTCCGGGGTATCGCCAAGGTCCATCCCAAGGTGGTTGACCAGCCGCAACTGCCCCGCCTCATCGATCTGCGCATAGCACGACAATTCGGTGTAAGACGGCCCGCGTTCCACCAGCGAACCACCCGACGAATTGCACACCCCACCGACGATCGACGCGCCAATGCACGACGACCCGATCACCGAATGGGGTTCGCGCCCCAAGGGGGCCAAAAGCTTTTCCAGCGCAAACAGGGTCGCCCCCGGGAAGGCCAGGATCTGACGGCCGCCATGCAGCGCGTGCAGCCCGTCCATCCGGCGGGTGTTGATCAGCACCACATCGCGGTCATACCGGCCCTTGGGCGTCGACCCTTCGGTCAGCCCGGTGTTTGCCGCCTGCAGGATGACGATCTTGTCGGCGGCCACGCAGGCCTCCAGCACGCGCCATTGTTCCAACAGACTGCCGGGCTGGACGACACACAGCGCCTCGCCCTCGCCGGAACGGAAACCGCGCCGGAACCGCTCAGTCGCGCGCGCGCCCGTCAGCACATGACGGCGCCCCACCACATCGCGAAACCTGTCGATCAGCTCGTCGTTGGTCATCGTCCCCTCATGCGCGCAAGCCGGCTTGGCACCGTCATAACCGGTGTTATTGCCAGTCTGAGTGTAGCGGGATTTCGCGCGCGCGCCATGCGGCGCTTCGGCGGCGTGATCTGTGGTTGCAGCCATGGCCCCGCCTCCTAATACGCGACCGAGGGCAGCCAGGTTGCAAGGGCGGGCCATGCAAACACCAGGGCCAGGCCTGTCAGCTGCAGGATCACGAAAGGGATGATCCCTTTGTAGATGTGGCTGAGTTTAATCGCAGGCGGGCACACCCCTTTAAGATAGAACAGCGCAAAGCCCACCGGCGGTGTCAGGAAGCTGGTTTGCAGCGTCACCGCCACAAGGATCACGAACCAGATCAGCGCAGGCTCATCAACAACACCGAAGCCCGGGATATCGACCCCAAGCGCATTGATGATCGGGCGCATCAGCGGCAGCACGATCAGGGTGATCTCAATCCAGTCCAGAACAAAGCCCAGCAGAAACACCAGGCCCAGGATGAACAGGATCGTCCCGTTCGGGCCCAGCCCGGTGGACAAGACCATATGTTCGATAAATTCGTCGCCGCCCAGTTCGCGCAGCACATAGGAAAACACTGTCGCACCCAAAAAGATCGCGAAGATATAGGCGGTGGTGTTGAAGGTCGACACCGCGACGTTCCAAAGCTTTTTCAGGTTCAGCTTGCGGTAGCCCAGCGCCAGCACCGTGGCGCCAAGCGCGCCAATGCCCGAGGCTTCGGTTGGCGTGGTGAGCCCGGCAAAGATCGACCCCAACACGCACAAGATCAGCGCCAAGGTCGGCAGAACCGCGATGGCCACATCCCGGACCGCCGCCCAGTCCGGCGCCACAGCGCCGTCCGGCACAGGGGCCGCATCGCGTTTGATTATGGCGATGATGAAAATATAGGTCAGGTACAAAATCCCGATGATCACGCCGGGAAAGACCGCGGCCATAAACAGATCGCCCACCGACAGCGCCATCTGATCGGCCATGATCACCAGCATGATCGACGGCGGGATCAGAATGCCCAAGGTGCCCGAAGCTGAGACCACGCCAGCGGCCAGTGACGGCGAATATTTCTGCTCCATCATCGATGGCAGCGACAAAACACCCAAGAGCACGACCGACGCGCCGATGATCCCGGTTGACGCCGCCAGGATAATCCCGATCAGCGTCACAGTGATCGCCAGCCCCCCGCGCACCGTGCCGAACAACCGCTGCATCGACGTCATCAACCGTTCGGCCACACCGCTTTCATCCAGCATCAACCCCATGAAAATGAACATCGGCAGAGCCACCAGCACCGCATTTGACATCGTCGCATAGACCCGGTTCACCACCGCGCCCAGCGTCAGGTAGTCAAGCCCGGTAAACGTGCTTTCCAGCCCCGTCCACAGCATCAGGTCATTGTCGAACAGATAGGCCAGCCCGCAATAGGCGACACCGACCCCGGCCAGCACCCAGGCCACGGGGTAGCCTGTGAACAAAAGCGCGATAAACGTCAGGAACATCGCGATCACCAGCTTTTCTTCCGTGGTCTCCACCAGGAAGGTCAGCGCCACGGTCACAGCGGCAAAGACCGCCAGCAGCAGGATGACCCGGCGCAGCTTCAGCCCCTCGTTTTCGCCTTCGGGGTTTACCCAAAGCGCGTGCACATCGTGCAAAAGCCGTGCCGTCGCGGCCATGGCCAGCAACGCAAAGCTGATCGGGATCACCGCCTTGAACGCCCAGCGCGCAGGCAGCCCCGTAGGGCTGTCGGACCGTTCGTTCACCCGGAAACTGTCGTAGAAATAATCATATCCCTGATCGATCATCAGATAGATGAACGGCACCAGCAGGGTCAGAATACCCAGAACCTCGATAATCCGCTGGGTGCGGCGCGACAGGTTCATATGCAGCACATCCACCCGCACATGGCTGTCGGTCACCAGCGCATAGGAAATCCCGATCATCGTGACCAGGCCGTAGAAATGCCACTGAAGCTCATCCAGTTTGGGGTAATTCTGGTTCAGCAGATAGCGCATCGCCACCTGGCTGAAGATCGCACCCATCAACGCCACATTGGCCCACATCACCACGTGACCAACAGCCTTCACACCGGTGTCAATGGCCACCGCGATGGGCTGGCGATCGGTCTCGGGATGTTCAAGGATATTCTCGTATGTCTCGATCGGGTCGTCGTAGGTCTGGACATCGCTCGACATATCAAATCTCCTCAGATGGCCGGTGAAGGCCCGGGCCTGCCCGCACGGGCGGTGTGTCATGGGTTGGGGTCTCAAAGCCGGAACGGTGGGAGGACCGCCCCAGCCTTTGGGCGCAGCACGCCTGGGAGAAGACGCGCTGAGCCTTGCTTAGTTCTTCTTCACGCCGACGGGGGCATACCCACCATCGCGGGGCAGAAAGGCGTTCGATTTCCACACGTCATAGCCGGTCCGGAATTCGTTGAGGTCGGCCAGAACCTTGGCAAAGAACTCATCCTTGCCGGCTTCTTCGGCGGCAACTTCGCTCCATGTGGCGCGGAAGACTTCCAGCATCTCAGGCGACCATTGCACCATCGTCACGCCGTTGTTTTCCACGTTGTCGATCAGGGCGGCCGACTGGATGGCTTCGCCTTCGGCAAAACTGTCCGCCATCGACGCTTTGCAGGCAGTCGCGATGATGGCCCGGTGCTGTTCGCTGGCCTCGTTCCAGACGTCCTTGTTCACCAAAAGCTCAAACACGGTCGCCTGCTGGTGCCAGCCGGGGAAGTAATTGAACTTCACCAGCTTGTGAAAGCCTAGACGGGCGTCAATTGCGGGCATCGAAAACTCGGTCGCGTCGATGGCGCCTTTTTCAAGGGCCGGGAAGATCTCACCCCCTGGCAGCAGCGATGTGGCCACGCCCAGCTTCTGCATGACTTTGCCGCCCAAACCGAAAAAGCGCATCTTCAGGCCCGACAGATCGTCAACGCTGTTGATTTCTTGCGCAAACCAGCCTGAGGTTTCAGGCGCGATCACTGCGCAGGGGATGACCTTCACGTTGTAGCCTGCCTGGTCGTACATGTCCTGGTACAGCGTCAGACCGTTGCCGTAATACAGCCATGCCATGTATTCGCCTGCCTCAGGGCCGAAAGGCACGGCGGAAAACAGCGGTGCTGCGGGGATCTTGCCGGCCCAATAGCCCGCGGTTGTGTACCCAGAATTGATCTTACCCGAAGACACCGCGTCCAGAATTTCAAACGGCGCGACCAGCTTGCCCGGCTCATACACCTTCATGCGCAACGTGCCGCCGGACATCAATTCGACCTGTTCGGCCACCCGCGGAATGGGCGACCCCAAACCCGGCAGGGCGGTCGAAAACGCGATCGGCGTCTTCAGCAAAAGCTTGTCTGCCGCCAGTGCGGGTGCGGCCAACAGCGACGCGGCCACAGCCGCGCTGGTCAGAAGTGTTTTCATGGGTGTCTCCTCCAAGACGATGCGGCCGGGCTGCGCGGCCGTCCGCGCCAAATGGCCATTGGTCAACTAAATGGACCACTACAAAACTGTACAATATTATTTACCAGTCAAGGGGTATCGTGATGTACAGCTCCCTGGGTCCTCCTCGCATTGACTACATCCGAATTCGCAAGTCTCAGCATTGATCCAGATCAAAAATCTGATTTCCTCAATAAAATCAGACGCTCTCTCGTTTCGGCAATGCCTCAGAAAGAGCTTGAACCGAATCGAAAGGAGGTTACTTCTATTGACCAAAGCACCCCGCAACCCCGCGGACGCAGGGACCACACACCATGTCCAACACCACGCTCTTCGAACCCATCGGCCACGAATCAGTGTCTGACGCCGCCGTCGCGCAGATTGAGGATTTGATTGCATCGGGCATCCTGCGCCAGGGCCGCAAGCTGCCGTCCGAACGCGAATTGGCCGAAATGCTAGGCATCTCGCGGCCCAAATTGCGCGAAGCGCTGCAGGTGTTGGAAGAGCGTGGGTTGGTCACAACCAAGCACGGCGAAGGCACCTTTGTCGCCGCGCTCACCGGGCAGGCGATGCTGCCCGCACTTTTGGCCCTTTACGGACGCCACGAACCGGCCTTCTTTGACTACCTTGAATATCGCCGCGAACAGGAAGTCTTTGCCGCCGGCATGGCCGCGACCCGCGCCACCAAGGCCGACAAGGACCGCATCGGCGACATCCTCACAGACCTGAAAACCGCCTGGTCCGCCCAGGATGAAGCGGCCTCGCAACTGGCCGATTTTCAGCTGCATTCAGCGATTGTAGACGCCAGCCAGAACGCCACGCTCATTCACATGATGGCCTCGGTCTATGAACTCACCCGGCAGGGTGTGTTCTACAACCGCGCGTTTCTCAAAACCATCGACGGGTCGGGCAAGATGCTTCTGGACCAGCACCTCACCCTGGGTCAGGCCGTGATTGACGGTGACCGCGACGCCGCGCAGACCGCCGCTGCGGCCCATATCGACTTTGTCGAACACTCGTTCCGTCTTGGCATGGAACAACAGCGCCGCGAAGCCATGGCCGAAAAGCGTCGGATGCTGTCGCAGTAAACTGCCCTGTGGCCGACGCCCTTGCGGACTGGCATATGGGTCACGATAACGGCCCGAACCGGGCTGCGTTTTAAATGGGGGGGGACCATGACATATCTCGGGATCGATCTTGGCACGTCGGGGCTGCGGCTTTTGCTGGTCGACGCAGCCGGCGCGCCTTTGGGGTCAGCCGAACGCCATTATGACGTCTCCAATCCTCACCCCGGCTGGTCCGAACAAGACCCCGCCGACTGGATTGCTGCCTTTGAAGGCGCCGTCGAAGACCTGCGTTCAAGCTGTCCGGGGTTTTCCGATCTCGCCGGCATTGGGGTCGCAGGCCATATGCATGGCGCAACCCTTCTTGATGCCGGTGACCGCGTGCTGCGCCCCTGCATCTTGTGGAACGACACGCGGTCCCACGTCGAGGCGGCTGCCCTCGATGCGACCCCCAACGTGCGCGCGATCTCCGGCAACATCGTCTTTCCGGGATTTACCGCGCCAAAACTCGCCTGGGTCCGCGCCCATGAGCCAGACATCTTTGCGCAGATCGCCAAAGTGCTCTTGCCGGCGGCCTACCTCAACCACCACCTGACCGGCGATCACGTGGCCGATATGTCCGACAGCGCCGGCACGTCCTGGCTTGATGTGGGCGCGCGGTCCTGGTCGGACAGCCTGCTTGCGGCGGGCCATATGGACGCAGCGCAAATGCCCCGGCTGGTCGAAGGCTCGGCCCCAGCGGGCGCCTTGCGGGCCGATCTTGCTGCAGGCTGGGGCTTAAAGGGCCCTGTCACCGTGGCAGGGGGTGCCGGCGACAACGCCGCGGCCGCCTGCGGGATCGGGGCGCTCGATGAAGGTCAGGGCTTTGTGTCACTGGGCACCTCGGGCGTGCTTCTTGCCGCCCGCGATGGCTACAAACCCGACCCCGCGACCGCCGTGCACACCTTTTGCCATGCCGTGCCGGGGCGGTGGTACCAGATGGGCGTGATGCTGTCGGCGACCGACAGTCTGAACTGGCTCGCGCGGATCACCGGCACCTCGCCTGCCGCATTGACCGCCCCACTGGGCGACCAGCTTCTGGCCCCCGGTTCGGTGCGGTTTTTGCCCTATCTGTCGGGCGAACGCACGCCGCAAAATGACGCCGACATTCGTGGCAGTTTCACCGGGTTGTCGACGGGCACCACCCGCGATGACATGACCCGCGCGGTGCTCGAAGGGGTTGCCTTCGGGCTGCGCGACAGCTTCGAAGCGCTCACTGCGACGGGGGCCAGGCTTGACAGCCTGATCGCCATCGGCGGCGGGACTGCGTCACGCTACTGGCTCGACATGATCGCAACCGTGCTGGGCGTGCCGTTGAAATTGCCCACCGGTGGCGAGTTCGGCGCCGCTTTGGGGGCCGCCCGTCTGGGGATGATTGCAGCCACCGGTGCAGCCCCCGAACGCGTGATAACTGCGCCCGAGATTGACACCGTGATTGCGCCCGACACTGGCCTGAAACCAGACTTCGACGCGGCCTATCAGGCGTTCCGCGCGGCATACCGGGGCATCAAGGGCGCACAATAGTCGCGCTTGGCAAACGTCATTTCATTCCGGGATTGCTTGGCGCGCTGGGGATGCGCCATAAGTTATTCCAGTGAAATACTGTACGTTCTACTAAACCACTAAAATAGAGATATTTAGGCTTATCATTCTTCCATAACGTGCTTGTATGTTCCAGCGCGTTCCCCCACTTACTGGGGGAACATATGGGGTAACATCTCTTGGAAGCCGCCGCCAAACGCAAAGCACTAACCGCCGCCTTCGTGAACTCGGTCAAAGAACCGGGAAAATACCACGACGGCAAAGGGATGGGTTTATTGCTCTTGGTGAAGCCCTCCGGCTCAAAGTCATGGGTTCAGCGCCTCACCATTCGCGGGAGGCGCCGCGAAATCGGTTTGGGCTCCGCAAGCCTTGTAACCTTAGCAGAGGCCCGTGACGCAGCCCTTGAGAACAAACGCGCAGCTATTCGGGGCGGGGACCCCATTGCAGACCGCGATCGTGTACGGAAGGCCCTCACCTTCGAAGAGGCCGCCCGCGAGACCCACAAGGAACTGGCCCCAACCTGGAAGAACCCAAAGGACCGCGCCGCGTTCTTGTCCACCATGGAAACCTACATCTTTCCGCGTTTTGGCCGGGTGCAGCTTCCTGATGTAACCAGCGCAGACATTCGCCAAGCAATATTGGCCGCACGTGAGAAGGCCCCTGGAGTCGCCAAGAAGCTGACCTACCGAGTTTCCAGCGTTTTTAAATGGGGCATTGCCGAGGGCCATTGCGTGACCAACCCGGCGGTGACGCAAGCGCTTGCCCTGCCCCGGCACGAGCATCGCCCCAAACACCGCAAGGCACTGCACTACAACGAGGTTTCGAGCTGCCTGGTCGCGATTGACAACTCGCGCGCCTGGGACGCAACAAAGCTGGCCCTGCACTTTCTTGTTCTTACCGCTGCCCGGTCTGGCGAAGTCCGCGCCGCGACATGGGACGAAATCGACCTTGAGGGCGAAGTCTGGGAAGTTCCCGCCGAACGCATGAAGGCCAAACGGACCCATCGCGTTCCACTTTCTACCGAGGCAAAGGCGGTATTATTGAAGGCTAAGGCGCTGAAGAACCCAAGCAATCTTATTTTCCCAAGCCAAAGCGACAAGGCGCTTTCGGACATGACCCTTTCGAAACTGGTGAAGGAACTCGGCTTTGACGCAGACGTGCACGGTTTTCGAACAAGTTTTCGCACCTGGGCCCAGGAACAGACAGATTGCCCAGCCGAAGTGGCTGAGGCAGCCTTGGCCCATGTGAAGGGCGATAGGATCGAGGCGGCTTATGCCAGAAGTGACTTGTTAGAAAGGCGACGGAATCTCATGGCAGATTGGGCTTGGTTTGTTGGTCCTATCCAGACGAAAGTTGTGAGTGTGTTATGAAAAACCCTTTGGCACCCAATCGAGAAAAGACTGTCACCGGACACGCCATAAGCAGAGTTGAGCGAGGTGACCCTCGATACCCATCTGACGCCGACCCAATGTTTGAGGGTGGGCCAATTCCAGATGAGTTATGGTACGTATCTATTAGATGCCGAAACGGGAGCGCTCCACCCGACTCGCTGCTTCATATCGTGAGCAGTGAGCAAGAAGCCCAACAGTGCGCACAAAAATACCCTGTAGGGCGTGTCTTTGCCGACGGTGAAACCGACATAGATAAGTTACCATTTATGAGAGACTTCTTCCGCAAGATACTGGATAGGAATGCTCTAAGTGTTTTCTCAGTAGGTATTGATCCGGATACGAGCCTTCCCGGAAAGGTTGTGGTTGAAGCAGGGATCGAAGACAGCTTCCTTGGGCCGCTTGGTACTAAGGTCATCGAGGCTTTGGGAAATGGCTGGATAGACGAAATCTACGCTCGCTATGGACCTGTGTCAGGGCATTATTTAGCAATGTTCGAGTATGCTTGGAGTCAACTACCAAGGTCGTCAGCAGCGTACCTAGCGTGTCAATACTACCTCCAAGCAGAGGTTCTGGATGACATGCACGCAGCTGGTTATATCCTGCGCGACTTGGAAATCATTTATCATGGCCATGAGGCTTCAATAAAAAGAGACAGGGATTATGTCGCGAGGCAAGCTGAGCGCTCCGCGAGAGCAGTCGAAGCTAGTGCTCAAAAGAAGGCTCGCAGAAAGGAGGTCTTTGAGGCCGCCGCACTAACGCATCTGACCAAGTGGTTGGGAAAATCAGAGAAGAGCCAGCTGCGCGCGCTTAAAAGCTTGGCGCAGAATTTCGACAACGAAAGCGGCGAAGACCTCTTCTTGCATGGGGGGCGATTGCTCTCCAACAGATGGTTCCAAGAAGCTTTAAGCTCACTAAGACAGTCTGGAAAAATTGAAGCCAAGTTGGCTGAATTTACCCAGGGCAAGTGACCCGGTTACTGTTTCACTCAAGCATACTACAAAGATGGCTCGCCGCCCTCGGAAAGGCCATTTTGCCGACCCTAGATTTCCTGAAAGTTCCACCGCGTTCAGGAGAGCACCACAATGGTCGAAAGACACTACCGACGCACTGAAATCGAGACGCTGACCGGCTTCAGCCGCAGCGCCATATATGACCTCATGTCGAAGGGTGAATTCCCTCGACCGGTCCGCATAGGCAAGCGAGCCGTCGCTTGGCCTGAGAGCAAAATCATCGAATGGCTAGAAAGCCGCGAGGCTGCGTAAAAACGCCCGCCCCATCAACAAAAACATGGGCGCGGGCGGATTTCTGGTTTGGCTGTTCGACACCCTAAACCTAGCCCCAACGCGCTCGGAACTCAATGAGGTTTGAGCAATGGCAAAGAGAGACTGGTTCTCCAATCCGACGCAGGTTTACTGGACCTGCAAGGCCCTGATCGAAGGGCGCACCATCACCCACAAGACCGAAATCCGCGAGGTGAGGGGTTGGCGCCTGGGCGCAATCGTTCACAAACTGCGCGAAGATTTTGGCTGGCCAATCACGAGCGAGTTCCGCGGCGGTGACAACATCGCGCATTACTTCCTTCCCAAGGATTGCGACTGGACCAAGCTGCGTTTTCCGCCCTCGACCAAGCACCTGTTGGATGGGGAGATATGAGCCGTGAAGGTATCCCCACAGAGCCTAACCAGCAGCCTCAGCGGCCACTGGGCCGGTGGTTATGGAACCGCCCCCTGCCCGGTCTGCCAGCCTGAGAAGCGCCACGACCAGAACGCGCTGACCATTGGTGAGGGAGGAGGGCGTTTGCTCTTGCATTGTAAGCGCGCGGACTGCGCGTTCTCTGACATTCTCAAGGCGGCTAGTATATCACCTGGCCGCTTTGAGGTGGATCTGAAGTCCCTCGAGAAAGCAAAGGCCGAAAGGTTGGAGGCTGAGGCCAAAGCCCAGCGCAAGGCACGTTCCATTTGGGAACGCGGTGCCAGCATCGGGGGCACAAAAGGCGAGGCGTACTTACGGAGTCGCTGTGTCACGTGTTCACTGCCAGACACGCTTCGCTGGCTACCAGACATCTATCATGGACCTAGCTGGCGCTGGCACTCAGCAATGGTTGCGAACGTCGTGGCGGCCTCAGGCGAGCCTATGGGCATTCATCGAACCTTTTTCACAAAGCAGGGCGTGCGGCTGCAAGCAAGCGCCAAGATGATGCTTGGACGTTGCGCCGGGGGCGCCGTGCACCTGTCAGACGGCGCTGGGCCGCTTGTAGTATGTGAGGGCATAGAAACTGGTCTGTCGCTTGCCAGCGGGCTTCTCAGTGGGCCCGCCAGCGTTTTGGCCGCGCTTTCAACTTCCGGCATGACCGGCCTCGAGTTGCCTAAAGAGCCAGACAAGCTGATTGTCGCTCCAGACGGCGATGACGCAGGCCGCGCAGCGTCAGACAAGCTGGCCACACGCGCAACTGCGTTGGGTTGGAAAGTATCAATCCTTGAAGCCCCTAAGGGCCGTGACTGGAACGACGTTATCCGAGGCAATGCCGATGCTGCCTGAGCCCGTGCCGTTTGCCTCAGAGCGGACGATTGAGCTTCGCGATAGGCTGAAGAACCTCAATCAGATAACGCCCGTGCTGGACCATCCCCAGCTTGTCAAAGGTTGGCTCACTGCCAATGGACTGTCTGTCGTTTATGGGCCCTCGAACTGCGGCAAGACATTCTTTGTATCCGATCTAGCTATGCATGTTGCTGCCGGGCGGCCTTGGCGGGGAAGGCGCGTGGCAAAAGGGAACGTCGTCTACATCGCTGCCGAAGGTGGGCGTGTCATCGAAAACCGCTTTGAAGCAATGCGGCAAGCGAAACCAGAGCTTTGCAACCACAGCCGGTTTCATCTTCTGCCCAGCGCAGTTGACCTATCCAGCGTCGAGGATGTCACCGCAATCTGCCAGCTCTTGCCTGATTGCCCGTTGGCACTTGTAGTGGTGGACACGCTGGCTCGTTCAATCGGTGAAGGTGACGAAAACAGCGCTCGTGATATGAGCGTGTTTGTCCAGAACCTCGACCAGATAAGAGAACGTACATGCGCGCATGTCCTAGTTATCCATCATACTGGAAAGGACGCTGACAGAGGCGCTCGCGGCTCCTCAGCGCTTCGGGCGGCTGTGGATACGGAAATCGCAATAAGTGCTGACCGAGCCGTCACTGCGCCCAAACAACGCGACTTGGCAACTCCTGAGCCGGTATTCTTCGACCTTGAACAGGTCGTGCTGGGCGTAGACGGCGATGACGAACAGGTAACCTCCGCGATTGTCGTGGAAGCTGATGCAACAAGCACCAAACGGAAAAAGCTGACTGGGCGAAACGAAGTCGCACTTAACGCATTGGTCGAAGCCTTGCGAAAGGACGGCAAGCGGCGCACTGGCGACGACTTTCCCGAAGGGCGGTTAACCGTGGAGGTCTCGAAATGGCGAAAGGAAGTCCACCTTGCAGGCTTGGTGGACCCTGACGCAACGACTTCCACGAAAAGCAAAGCCTTCACTCGCGCCCGCGAAGCGTTGCTGGATGCTGACCTTGCCCGTTTTCATGGTGACTTTGTTTGGTTGGTATCTCGGGAATTAGAACCGTCTTAGCCCAGTGGACATGTGGACACCCTATAGGGGGGTGTCCATGTCCGTCCACTTTTTGGGGCCGTGGACAAAGTAGACATGTCCACCGTCTGTCCATTATGCCCACACCCTAAGATTACCCTAAGACTACAGCCGCTCCCGTCCTATTTTGAGGAATTGAACGCCTGCTTCGAAGGCCCGGTTTAACTTCTGGGTTAAAATCGAATATTGCAAATAAAACAGCAACTTGGCTGAACACGGTGACACCCCCTTTTTTCACAGCAGATATTGCGCACGCAAGGGAATGACGGGTCTAGCAAGTTCAGGCCCCCAAAGATGGAACCGGGGGGGCCGTCCAGGCAACAAAGGCTTGGCTCAACGCGTTTAAGCAGGCGCTCGCAGACGCCAAAGTCCCGCAATCCCAATAAGCAACATCCAAACACTTGCTGGAAGCGGAACCGGTGTCAGGTTTCCGATGCTTGCGCTGCTAAAGGCGACAGAAAGCAGATAGTTGTCTGTGTCGATCGAGTACCCGAACAGGTCGAAGTCCAAGTTGCAGTCGGCTATGCATTCATCAAGCGTGAAGTCCCAATCGGCTAGCACGGTTTCATACTGTATGACCCTCACGCCGCACAATATTGAGAGCAGGCCGGTGCAGTTTTGGACAGCGAGATCGGTGTAAAATGGCGTCACGATCTCCACCAGGTCCATAGTGCCGCTGGATGTGCCAAAAAAATTTGAGAACAAGCTGGATTCTTTTAGGGCTGGATCGTCGTTTTCCAAAAAGATACGAAAGACGACGCTATTTGCTGGATGTAGGGGGCGTCAATGATTTGGTCTGGGTCTGTGGATAAGTTGGGAACCGGCGGGTTCCTTTTCATTTGTAGAGTGGCTCATCGCCTTTTGGCAGTAAAAGTTCCTTGGGCTAGCCGAGATTGATGCGGTCTTTACGGACGCAGACGAACTGGATCGCCAGTGTCCTTCCCCCTTAAAACTGGGCCATTACACTGGGCACAGAAGGGGGATATTGAATGGCGAGGAAACGACATTCAGACGAGGACGTACTGAAGCTACTGCGTGAGATCGAGGTGAAGCTGGCTGGTGGCAGCGATGTTGCATCTGCCTGTCGCAGCGTCGGGATCAGCGATGCGACCTATTACAATTGGCGGAAGCGGTTCGGCGGGATGGGACGGTCACAATTGTCTGTGATGAAGAGCCTCGAGAAGGAGAATGCGCGGCTGAAGAGGATCGTTGCTGAGCTTGAACTGGACAAGCTGATCCTGAAGGAAAGCCTGAACCACCTAAAGCCCAGGGCCTGACCTCAGAGGAGCTCCGTCAGGCCGTCATTCATACTCGCCAGAAGCTCGCAACGTCTGAGCGGCGGACGTGTCGGGTGATTGGCCTGGCGCGGAGCTCCCTGCAATATCGACCAGCCCCGAGAGATGACGATGCGCTGCGGTTGGCAATTATAAGGCTCGCGAAGCAGTATGGTCGATATGGCTATCGCAAGATCACTGAGTTGCTTCACGTCGAGGGCTGGCGGGTCAATCACAAGAAGATCGAGCGGCTCTGGCGCGAAGAGGGATTGCAGCTTCCGCGGCGGCACAAGAGGCGCAGACGGCTCTATCACAAGGATAGCTCGATCATACGGTTCCGGCCAACCCATCCGAACCATGTCTGGGCCATCGACTTCGTCCACGACAAGCTCAGCAACGGTCGCGGCTACAAGATGCTGACGGTTCTCGATGAGTTCACGCGGCAAGCACTGGCGGTGACGGTACGCACTAAGATGGGCGCAGACGACGTCCTCGAAGCACTCTATCCGCTCCTCTTGAGGCACGGCACTCCGGAGTACATGAGATCAGACAACGGGCCGGAGTTCGCTGCGGAAGCAGTGCAGGTCTGGCTTCAACGCGTTGGCATCAAGCCGATCCGAATCTACCCGGGATCACCCTGGGAGAACGGATATAACGAAAGGTTCAATGGGACACTGCGCCAGGAAGTTCTGAGTACTGAATGGTTCACGACAACGAAGCAGGCCCAGATCGTCATCAACCCTTGGCTCAGGCAGTACAATCACAGCCGCCCGCATCAGGCGCTCAACATGCGTCCGCCAGTGCCAGAAACTCTAATCAAAAACGGCACAGAACTTGGGGGCTAGACACAACTTGATAGAGACTCAAGACGTTCAAAACACGATGATGGACATACCAAAATGTCCATCGGCTCTACCAATCAATGTCACCCATACGGCCCACTGCGCCCTGGAGGTGGTTCATTATCCCGGCCAAGGCCTTTTGGGACAACTCATCGTGCTCACAACAAAGCTTCCGGTAGGTTTTCCAGTGCATACCCTTGGGTTTTCCCCAGTCACCCCCTTCGAGAATGCCACCAGGCCAGTTCAGTCGGTCCCGTATCCGGTCAGCCTTACGTGCGGCTCTGTCGTACGGTGTTTCGCGCTGAGACGGGTAAGCAAGCCGATAGCAGCGCCGGCAAGCAAAGATGGTGCCACCATAGAGGATGGCAACACGCCGCCCACATCCCTGCGCGGGGCATCGAAACCATGGGCGTTCGCCTCCCTTGTTGCAGGGCGTCCGCTCTAGCGCGACCGGGTAGCACTCGTCCTTCCAATCAGAACCATGGCTTCTGTGTTTGTAGTCGAAGTGCAATCGGTCTGCTTCCGCCCTCAGGACGATAGACCCGACAACCTCGCCGCGTCGCGACCAGGTAACTCTCCTGTTAGAGCCTGGCTCGAGCATACCTTCACGCTTTAGCCATCTGACATCGACCGATTTATAGTCTTCCGTTGTTTCAGCTCCGAATTGCCAGCGCCGACCGCTGCCGATACCACCCATTTTTCACCTCAGAATTCTGCCGAAATCAATTGCGAAGTTGCGAATATACTAGGGTACTATGATACCGCTAGAGCAAGTAACATCCAATGACATAAAGCCGTACACGTTCCCAATCCTGTTCATCGCGCGTGCAAAGTGCTAAGCACTGGACATGCCGCAGACTAAATGCGGCATGTTTGCAATGGTGGGGGCTTCAAGATGGATTTCTTGAGTTTTATTGCAGGCGTTATCGCCGCGATGTTTGTCGCATTGTTGTTGAGAGAACATATTCGGAGTTGGCGGAGAATTAAGTCTGCGGGGAACGAGACGCTAAGGCCCATTCTAGTGAACCGTCCGAAACAGACTGCTAGGTAACTTTGCTTGTCAGCGTCGCGTCCCCAGCAGATTGACCTAGGAGCGAGCCGTTAACCTTTGATTAACTCAAATCAATCTAGGGTTGTTTTGCAAGCAGCAGACAGTTGCAGGGTCTCGCTTTCGAGCCCACCCCTCACGTTCCCAGTGAGGCCCTGCAACGCTCGCTTGTCGGAAACTCAACAATGCCGCCCAACTCTTTTTCGACAGCGAGCGGGATTTGAACCTCGGCGGCGGAATGTTCCAGGCCGTTTTCTTTCGAATAACTGTGAATGTCTGAGAAGACTTTGAATAGCCAGTCGTGTCTCTGCTGCTGCATACTGTCCAACCTCATTACGTTGCGCCCATAGGTCGCAGACCTTAGTAAACGGGTGCTTAACGGACAGAACACCTCACCAAGCGGAAGGAGACTTGGGGGGCGCGAAAAGAAATGGAACAATTTCTTCCACTGATGGGGCGGTTCTGGCGAAAATAAGGGCTTTGCCCAAGAAACAGCTGACTCAACCGGTGGTAGCCGTCAACAAGTTAACCGCACTCTGTCGGTTTGCTGGCCGTGGGTCGTGCTCTTGTAAGGGTTTCGGAACCAAATCGTGCAACGCTGGCTTCGAAGTCGGGCGAGCAAATGTGGTTAAAGTGGGACAAACAAATACTTCGTTTTGGATGCAAGTTGCAGTGAAAGCCCACCTTAAAGGCTACGTAGAGCTTTGCGGCATTGCCGCTGAAATGGCGCTGGCTGAAGACTTCTTGGCCCGATGCATGAGAGAAGCACCAAGTCGTCGCAGATCCACCCCAAAATCTCTGCGGCCAAACCGGAGAACAGACTAGTCAAGCGTAGGGAGATTCGGAATAGCGACAAAACTGTGCGAAGTTCCCGCTGTTTTGAGGACACGGGTAACTTCGATTTTGCTCATGCTACCGCCGAAGACTTGGGTGTTTCGAAGCAAAAAGTGCAAAAGGCGGTAGTCTAACACCAAAGCGTGACTGGGCCATCTCTGCAAGTATCACAAAGCACCTTATGGAGCAGGTTACTTTCCAAGCATTTCAAACAGTTTGATCTGGTTAATCTGTCGTACCTTTCGGATTTCCCACTCGCAGTGGCGTCGCGCTTCTTCCAGAGCCTTTGCGCATATCGGCATCGAATTCTCCTTACAAAACTCGACCATGTCCATAAGATTAGCGTCAATCCATTCTGGGTCGTAGGGCACTATCGTATTCCCCTTTGCTCCACAGCTTCGTCTGTGCTTCTTCCAGGAACCAACGACTTTACGCCGTGGGCACTGGTCGGTTCGACGGGGCTAAACCCTAAGGTTGGTAATAGTTGATCTATTTCGCGACATTGGCGCAGCAATTGCGAGGCGCGCACTTGTCAGCATGACACAATGGTTAACAAAATATTAACGCTCTACACAAGTTCGGATCTCTGACTGGCTCCACTAGGCGGTCCCTTTTAGCCGACGGCACTTTTGGAGCATCGCGGCGATCAAGGACATTTCAGTCAGCAGTATGCGATGACACGCTTCCAGCAAGGGGACCTGTACTTTTGGAGATGTCGCGGCTTCGCCCACACACCAGAGTACCGATGTTGCGTGTGGATTGGCCAATCTTTCACCCTACGACTAAGGTGTCGGGCCGTAGTTGGTTTGGATCTTATGTTTCGATACTTTGAGTTGCTAAAGCGTTTGCATGCGACTACACCACTTGCCAGGAACGAAAGCCGCAAAAGTGTCCCTCGTCAGGGTTATTGTCACCGAAGCCATTGGCTCCGGTGACTAGTTTGCGAGGATTGGCTTGATAAGTTTAGTGGGCGCTGCTCTTCGCCGAGGCCAAACTAAATGCAAGTACATTAAATTCGAGTAAAGCTCGTAAGTTTCGTCGAAAACTTTCTCAACTTTCTGCATAAGATCCAAATGAACAAAAGCGCCGAAAAATTGTACGGAATAGATACTTGCGCAGTGAGCCCTTTACGTCTGTCCCAAATTTTATGCCAAATCCCAAAGAACTATTTGAGTTCTAACACTTCGAGAGAGAGATTTGGCTATGGCTTCCTAACCAGATATTGAAAACTTGCGAAAGCTGCAAGAAGAATTCAGTAAGTCACAGCTTCAACAGTAGTAGTTTTATTGGCTGAAAATCAAAATAGGAAGTGGTCCACATCAGCAATACCGGAATACATTGGATTAGGATCTCCAATATCATGTGCGGTACCTATTACTTGAGTCACTGTACCATCTTTACGATGATAGGTGTCTACAATTTCCCGACCACTAGGAACTGGGATATCTTCGAACAACTCAACTCGAACAACTTCAAAATCATTGTCAAAGTCAAACCAGAGACTATCCTCTAAGAATTCAATTGGTGGAATGTAATTTCTTTCGGCGGTGGCGAAAGCGTCGTCTCCGATTGGCGTCAACTTCGTTATGCGCACAAAGTCAAATTGATGCATATCATCGTGGTTTAACTCAATGGACATTGCGTCAGATGTTAGCTTACTTGCCGCAGCAATGATAACCGCTCTATCAGATCCATCAAAACTGAAGAAGTTTGCATGATCCGAGGGAATAATGCTGTTATCCTTGTTTAGAGGGAGAAAATTCTCTTCATAAGTGCTTGTTACTGACAGACCAACTACGCTTTCAGAAAGCAGACCGTATACCGCTCCGCCAAAGTAAATCTCTGGATTACTTGGAGTACCGTAACTAAGGCTCCCTGGCCATTGCGTGTCCATGCCATAAACTGTTGCGACATCTGCCCCTGATGCCGCAACTTCAGAGAACATTTGGAGAATGTTATGTGCACTTCTTGGACCATGGTCAAAATCGGTGTTCGTTTCATCCCCTGAACTATCAATGTCTGGAGACAGCCAGCTTACAACAAGGTCTAGCTCGCCGCCTACACGCGTCTCCCAAACCTCCCGATGATTGGCAAGAAGAGTACTCATCGAATTACTGTGATGAATTGACTGCCTAAAGGCGTCGTCTATTTGATCGAACCTTTCCGTGTAACGATGCCAGACTACAGAATCAATTTCTTGAAGCACTCCAAGAGATTCGTATTCATCGAGGAATACCAGACTATCGCTTGCTTCTCCATCTCTCATACCCACCTCCGGATCGTCACGACTCTGGAAGCGACCCATTTGTACAGCGATCTCATATAGTTCGCCGTGGGTCTCCTCGGCAAGCGCGAGTTCCGAAACAAGGTTTGAGAAGATGTTTGCAAACATGTGAAGCGTTTCTGGCGCTCCCTGCGTTTCTTCCCAAATATCGGTCGAATAGTATTCTGCCCCTACTTCGAGAGTGATGTATGGCAAATCACCAAATTGATTGGAGGCAAGTCGCGCGGTAAACGCCTCGATGTCAGCCTTCAACCACTCAATCGCACCACTATAGTCGGTCATTGCCATCTCAACATATCGCGCTGATGGAACAATCATCGAGTATGAGAGACCATTCTCCCGGGCGTATCCCATTGTTTCTGTAATGCCAGCCTTAGCGCTGCCGTTCCAAGTATCCCAATTGTCAACCACGTTTGGAGTGGAAAGGTCATATGCATATCCGCTACTATCGATCCGGTCCTCCGCGTTTATCCCCCCCGGCCAGCGAAGGTGTCCGATTGAAACAGCCTGCGCCTGAGCTTCAAAGCCCGGGAAGCCTGTCCAACCAAGGTATTCTCCACCCAGAACGGCAGCATCGATTGGATTACCCAATGAGTTGCTCGAAACATGTACTCTCATGATCAACCACCTGATTCGAATGCGTCACAACTGTCGTTAGTGGGTACTCCTTGAGAAAAGGTAACTTAAGGCTTTCACCGCCGTCATCGCCGCGCAAAAGGATAATCGAACGGGTCAAGCGAGTTCGGTTGGTTCAGCAGATTTATTTTGTGTCGGATACTTTCTGCTTAGGCCGCGATGCGACAACTGACCTGCTGACTATACTAACGTTGTACTGACGTTGATTTTTGCCATTTGGACGATCAAACAGAATGCGCAAGTCCCGTTTCGCCAACCCTTGGTTCGTCAAAATTTGCAAGTATCGCCGGCCGGGATTAGCCGAAAACTGATATTCCCTACAATTGTAGAGATTTAAGTTTTTCTTAGCTCCTTCGAATGTAATTCGTAATCCTGTAGTCGAATTAACGATTCAGAAGTAGTTTAGATATAAACCCTAGTGGTGGAGTGCAGTTTTCCGGCCTAGATTCTGGTGCGATATCATGCATCTCCTATACTACTGTGGCTGGCAGTCAGTATTTAAGTATGTAGTTCGTTTAACTGGATCGTTTTCCTATCTATCTTTTTGTATGGGTGAGGAATGAACCCCCTAATTTTTCTTTTTGGACTGAGCGGCTTCATGGCGTCATTTGGTTTCAGGAGCGAGACAAGTGACTCTGGGACCGAGGTCGATACGACAAACCGGCCGGTCGAGGAGCCTGTCGAAGAACCCGTCGAGGAGCCGGTTGAAGAGCCTGTCGAGGAACCCGTCGAGGAGCCTGTCGAAGAACCTGTCGAAGAACCTGTCGAAGAACCTGTCGAAGAACCTGTCGAGGAGCCGGTTGAAGAACCGGTCGAGGAGCCCGTCGACGACGACGAAGAACAGCCAGCCACCGCGAGCCTGACCATGGTCATCTGGGATATGGCCAATGCGGAAGTCGTAGAGACAATTGAAGACGGCGAAAGCATCGACTTCGGAACGGCGTCTGTCGAAGACTATACCTTCGCCGCCGAAATGGCGGACGGATCGATCATCGG
>JBCBCY010000002.1:0-233282 GCA_038530285.1 Pseudomonadota bacterium | reverse complement strand
CTGAAGATGCGCTGAAATCACTGGGGCCAGAGTTTCCCGGCGTGGTGGTGTCTGACATCAAGATGCCGGGCATGGTCGGGATGCAATTTCTCAAACGCCTGATGAGCGTCGATAGCGCGCTGCCCGTGATCATGATCACCGGCCACGGCGATGTGCCCATGGCGGTCGAGGCGATGCGGGTCGGGGCCTATGACTTTCTTGAAAAGCCGTTCAACCCCGACAAGATGACCGAACTGGCCAAGAAGGCCTCAACCACGCGCCGGCTGACGCTGGACAACCGGGCGTTGCGCAAAGAACTGTCTGACGGGACGGGTCTGATGAAAAAGCTCATCGGGTCGTCGCCACAGATGGAGCGGATGCGCGAGGATATCCTGGATCTGGGGCAGGCCGAGGGGCATATCCTGATTGATGGTGAGACCGGAACCGGCAAGACGCTGGTGGCCCATGCGCTGCATGCGGTGGGTCCGAACCCATCCCGCGCATTCGTGATCGCGTCTTGCACAGGCGCCGATGAAGCCACGCTGACGGCACGGATCTTCGGGCCGATGGAAGACAGCACGAGTTTGCCGCTGATCGAACAGGCCCGCGGCGGGACGTTGGTTTTGGAAGACATCGATGCGCTGCCCCATGCGGTGCAGGGCAAGCTTCTGACCTGGATCAACGACGAAGGCACACCGCCCGAGACGCGGATTATCGCGATTTCGAACCTGCAGGAACAGGGCAAGACCTGCGAAGATGTGCTGCGGCCCGATCTGTTTTACCGCCTGGCGTCGATGAAGCTGACCCTGCCGCCGCTCAGAACCCGGGGCGAGGACATCCTGACGCTGTTTTCGCGCTTTGCCGAACAATACGCCGATGAATACGGCTGCGACGCGCCCGATGTGGCCGCGCAGGAAGCCGCGCAATTGTTGCAAGCACCCTGGCCCGGGAACATCCGCCAGTTGATGAACATCGCCGAGCGCGCGGTGCTGCAATCGCGGCGCGGCACTGGCACCATCGCGTCGCTGTTGATGACCGATGCTCAGGACGTGGCCCCGACCATGACCACCGAGGGCAAGCCCCTGAAAGAATACGTCGAAGCCTTTGAGCGGATGCTGATCGACAACACGATGCGGCGTCATCGGGGTGCCATCGTGCAGGTCATGGAAGAGCTGTGTTTGCCGCGCCGGACCCTGAACGAGAAGATGGCCAAATATGGCTTGCAGCGGGCCGATTATCTATAAGCCGCAAGGACCAGCTTAAGGATTGTGGGGCCGTCCCTTTGGGGGCGGCCTGTTTGCTTTCGCGGGCCGCTCAACCCGACGTTGAAGGGCTTGCCGACACGATTTCCGCCCCCAAACACGAAATGGACGTTGAAATATCGCGGTCCGTGGCGTTATGTAACAGAGAGAAGGCGCACGGTTTCGTTTGTGACGGCCTTCGCGAGTTTTTCGTGCCGATTGTCAAAGCTGCACCAAAGGGTGCCCTTTCCATCGGTATCGAACAGATTGGACCCGACTTCATGGGTCTAAGGAACAGTCCGGCCGCCCAGACGGGCAGGCGGGGCAGATAACGGGCGCCTTGAAAGGCGTCGGAGAAGAACGGCGATGAGTCGCGGGCACATCAACGGGCACATGGCAGGCGCACAGGCGCCCCATGCCCCGTTGCGCCAGCCTTATACGCCCATGACAAGACATCCCCTTTTGACTGCACCGCCTTCGGGCGCGCCGCCAGGCGGGATGCATATGGAACAACATGTCAAAAAAGATGCTGATCGACGCGACCCATGCGGAAGAAGTCCGTGTGGTGGTCGCAGACGGAAACAAGGTCGAGGAGTTCGACTTTGAATCGGAAAACAAGCGGCAGCTTGCCGGAAATATCTATCTCGCCAAGGTAACGCGGGTCGAACCTTCGCTTCAGGCGGCCTTTGTGGATTATGGCGGCAACCGCCACGGGTTTCTGGCGTTTACCGAAATTCATCCCGACTACTACCAGATCCCGGTGGCCGACCGCGAAGCGCTTTTGGCCGAAGAACAGGCCTATGCCGACGCTCTGGCTGCCGAAGAAGACCAGCCCAAGAAACGCCGGTCGCGGCGCCGCAAGCCCAAAGCGGATGAGGCGAAAGCGGCGGATGCCAAAGCCGAAGACGCCGCAGATGCGGCACCTGCGGATGACGCGGCACCTGCCGACAACGCGGCACCTACTGCGGACCCCGCGCCTGAGCCGACAGAGCCCAGCGAACCCAAGGCGGCGATGATCCAGTCTGATGATCCCATCATCACCGACGAAGATGATCTCCCCGAAGCTGACGCCAAAGACCCATCGGCAGACGAAGCCCCCGCCGCAGCAGACGCAGGCGCCGGCGAAAAAGCCATTCCGGGCATGGATGTGGTCGACCCCCAAGGCGATGACGGCGACGGGGAAACCGAACCCTTCGTGGCGGCAGAACATGCAGCCGATCTCGATGACACGATTGAATCGGTCGCCGAAGAAGATGTGGCTGACGAAATCCGCGCCTCGCGCAAACCGCGCGCGCGCCGCTACAAGATCCAGGAAGTCATCAAGGTGCGCCAGATCCTTTTGGTGCAGGTCGTCAAGGAAGAGCGTGGCAACAAGGGTGCGGCCCTGACCACCTATCTGTCGCTGGCCGGCCGGTATTGCGTCTTGATGCCCAACACCGCGCGCGGCGGCGGGATTTCCCGCAAGATCACCAATGTCACGGACCGCAAGAAGCTCAAGGAAATCGCCGGCGAGATCGAGGTGCCCAAAGGGGCAGGCCTGATCATCCGCACGGCGGGTGCCAAGCGGACCAAGACCGAGATCAAGCGCGATTACGAATACCTGCAGCGTTTGTGGGAACAGATCCGCGAGTTCACGCTGAAATCCGTGGCGCCTGCGCCGATCTATGAAGAAGGCAACCTGATCAAACGCTCGATCCGCGATTTGTACAACCGCGACATCGACGAAGTGCTGGTCGAAGGCGAAGACGGCTACAAGGTGGCCAAGGACTTCATGAAGATGATCATGCCGTCCCACGCCAAGAACGTGAAGCATTACAACGAAGGGATGCCGCTGTTCGCGCGTTTCCAGGTGGAAAGCTATCTGGCGGGGATGTTCAACCCCACGGTGCAGCTGAAATCGGGCGGCTACATCGTGATCGGCGTGACAGAAGCGCTGGTGGCGATTGATGTTAACTCGGGCAAGGCCACCAAGAAGGGCTCGATCGAGGAAACAGCACTTGAAACGAACCTTGAGGCGGCAGAAGAGATCGCGCGCCAGCTGCGCCTTCGCGACCTGGCCGGTCTGATCGTGATCGACTTCATCGACATGGAAGAGCGCAAGAACAACGCCGCCGTTGAGAAGAAGTTCAAAGACAAGCTGAAGACGGACCGCGCGCGCATCCAGGTCGGCCGCATTTCGGCTTTCGGGCTGATGGAAATGTCGCGCCAGCGGCTGCGGCCCGGCATGCTCGAAGCCACGACCCAGCCGTGCCCCCATTGCCATGGCACGGGGCTTCTCAGGTCCGATGACAGTCTTGGCCTGATGATCCTGCGTCAGCTGGAAGAAGAGGGCACACGGCGCCGCTCGCGTGAGGTGCTGGTCAAAGCGCCCACGGGCATCGTCAACTTCCTGATGAACCAAAAGCGCGAACATATTGCCACGATTGAGGCGCGCTATGGCCTAAGCGTTCGGGTCGAAGCCGACCCGATGCTGATCTCGCCCGATTTCTCGATTGAGAAGTTCAAGACGGCCACACGCGTGATCGAAAAGGTCACACCGGTGGTGTCGGTCGATGCGTCGTTGATGACGGATCTGCCCGAAGAGGACGAGGCTGAGGCTGAGGTGCAGGCGGTCGAAGAGACCAGCGAAGAGCAGGCGCCGAAGAAAAAGCGCCGTCGTCGCCGGCGGCGCCGTGGTGGCGGGGGCGGAGACGCCCAAGCTGCCGACGCGCAGGCGGATGGGCAAACCGATGAGGCCCGCACCGCAGAGGCGCAGCCTGCCGAGGATGCCGCTGCGCCTGTTGCGGCGGATGCGGTGACCGATGCGCCTGCCGAGACCAGCGAAGATGATGCGCCCAAGCCCAAGCGGCGGCGGCGGACGCGCAAGAAGCCCGAAGCCGCAGCCGCGGTTGACGCACCCACCGATGAGGTCGCAGCCGAAGCGCCAGAGCCTGCGCCAGAAGCAGTGCCAGACGCAGCCCCAGAAGCCGCTGAAGAGCCGGTCGCTGAGGAAAAGCCCAAGCGCAGACGCACCCGGCGCAAACCCAAAGCGGATGAGGCGGAAGCGGCCCCTGTTGCTGAGGCGCCGGCCGAGCCCGCGCCAGAACCTGCGCCAGAACCCGAACCTCAGCCCGCGCCTGAGCCTGAGCCTGAGCCCGCGCCGGAACCTGTTGTGGCTGAAGCCGAGGCTGAGCCCGCCCCGTCAGGGCCCAAGAAGCGGGGCTGGTGGTCCATCGGCGGCAAGTGACGCCGAAGGGCTGCCCCCTTCAGATCAAGCTGATTTGCGAATGAAAAAGGCCGGCACACCGTCGGCCTTTTCTACGCCCAGAAAGGCGTGGCCTTGCTGGGTGCAAAAATGCGGCACGTCGATCACGGCGGCCGGATCATCGGCGCGCAGGCGCAAGACCGCCCCGGGCGCCATCGCGCGGATGCGTTTTGCCGCCTTCAGCACGGGCAGGGGGCAAAGAAGCCCCACGGCATCGATATCTTCATCAAATGTCATGGGGTGTGAGATACGCGGATGTTACAGTTTGTCCACCAACACGTGACTTGGCGTGGCGTGACCTTATCGCGCATAACACGTATCTAGGGGCCAGGACCGTAAGGGAATATCCATGTTCGGCTTCGACATCTTTGATGCCAGTTTGCTGCCCGCCGTGCTGATTGCGATGTCAGCGGGCGTGCTGTCATTCCTCAGCCCCTGCGTGTTGCCCATTGTACCGCCCTATCTGGCCTATATGTCGGGCGTAAGCCTGGGCGAGATGGAAGGCCAGGACCGCGCGGTGCGGTCCAAGGCGATGGGATCGGCGTTCGCCTTCGTTCTGGGCCTGTCGACGGTGTTTTTGTTTCTGGGCTTTACGGCGTCGGCCTTTGGGCGGTTTTTCCTGACCAATCAGGACATGTTCGTGACCATTGCGGGCGTGGTGATCGTGCTGTTCGGGCTGCATTTCATTGGCGTCTTTCGCTTTGGGTTTCTGGACCGTGAGATGCGGATGGATGCTGGCGACCGGGGCGGGTCGACCTTTGGCGCCTATGTGCTGGGGCTGGCGTTTGCCTTTGGCTGGACGCCGTGTATCGGCCCGATCCTGGGCTCGATCCTGTCGATTGCAGCCTCCGAGGCGGATGTGGCCCGCGGCACGACCTTGCTGGCCGCCTATGCGGCGGGCCTTGGCATCCCGTTTTTGCTGGTCGCGGCCTTTTTTCCGTCGATGACCGGGGTCATGTCCTGGATGAAGCGGCATATGAAGACGATTGAGCGTTTGATGGGCGGGCTGCTGATCACCGTGGGCATCTTGATGCTGACCGGCAAGTTCACCGATTTCGCCTGGTGGCTGAACGAGAAATTCCCCGTGTTGCAGCAATTCGGCTGACCCAGGCGAATTAACTTAAAATTGCCGAAATCACGCTTTAGATTGGCGCCGTGACGATAGCGAACCAAGATCGGGTGGCCCGCCGCCGGGTGTTCTACATCCCCGGGTTTGACCCCATGCCGGCGCGCCGCTACCGCGAGCTTTACCGCCGTGAGAGTGTGAAGCAGGCTGCGATTTCGGGCTATGGCATTGGCCAGAAACCCTGGACGGGGGCGGGCACCTGGAAAGTGCGCGCCAAGGTTGGCGAGGATTTGACCGAAGCCCGGGTCGAGGTGTTGCCCTGGTCGGATATCGTCCAGCAATCGATGACGGGCGGGGTATTCGCGACCTATGCCGCGATGGTGCGCACGGCGTGGATTTACCTGTCGACGGGGACATTTCAGCGGCTGACCTGGCTGCGAAAGGGGCCGGTGATTGCAGCGCTTTATCCGATTTGTGCATTGATAGGCCAACTTGTCCTGGCGGTTTTGCTGGCGCGGTTTGTGGGCGGGCAAGTGTCCGGTGCTGTGGGCTGGGTGACGGGGATCGGCTGGCTTGGTGCGCTTGTGGGCCTGGGCGTTGGCCTCGCGCTGATCTGGGTGACACTTCAGTGGTTTTCCAGGATCGACGGGCGCGTCTTTGCCCATTACCTGATGCAGGATTATGCTTTCGTGGTCCGTGACCGCGGCGCCTGGCCGCCCGAGCTTGAGGCGCGCATGGCAGTGTTTGGCGACAAGATCGCCGCGGCCTTGCGCGATAATGTTGATGAGGTGCTGGTGGTCGGCCATTCGTCCGGCGCCCAGATTGCGGTGTCGGTGCTGGCGGATCTGGTGCGCGCGGGTGCCGTCGCCGAGGAGGGGCCGGAACTGTCCCTTTTGACACTCGGTCAGGCGATCCCGATGCAGAGTTTCCTGCCGCAGGCGGACAAGCTTCGCAGTGACCTGAATTTTTTGTCCCGGACCGAGGCACTGGCCTGGGTCGATGTCTCTGCCCCTGGCGATGGATGCGCTTTTGCACTGTGTGATCCGGTGGCGGTGTCGGGGGCCGCGTCGCGCGAAAGCCACCAGCCGCTGGTTCTGTCGGCGGCGTTTTCGGACACGCTGGCGCCTGCCACATGGGGCGCGCTGCGTTGGCGGTTCTTTCGGTTGCACTTTCAGTATCTGTGCGCCTTCGATAAACCCCGTGACTATGATTATTTCGCCATCACGGCTGGCCCAATGACGCTGGATGCCCGGTTTCGCGGCCGGTTGCCGTCGAAATCGCGGATCGATGTGGCCGCGTCGCCCCACACCAGCCGCGCGGCATGACACCGCCCAAGCCCGTACCGCGCCGCGGTCGGGTGTCGCTTTGGCGATACTTGCGGTTGTTTCGCCGCGATATCCTGTCGGCCCAGCCGGCGCATCTGTACCGCGCCAAGATGGCCGAGTTTCGCGCGCCGTTCCTGCGGTCTGTGCTGATCAATGACCCCGATCTCTTGCGTGAGGTGCTGATCGACCGGCCCGGCGATTTTCCGAAAAGCCCGCGGGTGACGGCCGGGTTGGCGCGGCTTCTGGGCAATTCGGTTTTCGTGACCAACGGGGCAACCTGGGCGCGCCAGCGCCGCATCGTGGACCAGTGTTTCGGGGCGGATGAGCTTAAACGCGTCTTCCCCGCCATGCTGGCGGCCGCCAACGACGCCGCCGAGCGGTTGGGGGCTGAGACCTGCGATGTCGAACCCCACACCAGTCGGGCCGCGGCCGATGTGATCTTTCGCACGCTCTTTTCGATCCCGATTGATGATGTGACCGCGCGCGCAGTCTATGACGCCTTTCGCACCTATGCGCGCGCCCAGCCCCTGATCACCCCGGCGGCGTTTTTTGCGCGTCTGCCGGCCTTTCATGCCCGCCGCACCCGGCGCGCGGCGCATCAGGTACGCCGCACAATTGCGGCCCTGGTGGCCGACAGGCGCGGCACCCTGGCCCGGGCGCACGCCCCGGGTGATCTGGCCACACGGCTGATGACGGCAACCGACCCTGACACGGGCGAAGGTCTCAGCGACGCCGATGCGCTCGATCAGGTGGCGATTTTCTTTTTGGCCGGTCATGAAACCTCTGCCGCGGCGCTGGCTTGGGCGCTTTATCTGGTGGCCGGTGACCAGGCCTTGCAGGACCAGATCGCCGCGGATTGGCAGGGTTTTTCCCGTGATCCGTCATTTTCCGGCCTGTCGAAACTTGGCCTTGCCCGCGATGTGTTTCGTGAAACGCTGCGGCTTTATCCGCCTGTGCCGATGATGGTGCGCGAAAGCACGGCACCCGAAACCTTTCGCAAGCGCAGCCTTCCCCGGGGCACGCAGGTGGTGATTTCGCCCTGGCATATTCACCGCCATGAGGCCCATTGGGACGACCCTGATACCTTCCGTCCCGACCGCTGGGCCGAAAAACCCCGGCGCGAACACTACCTGCCGTTTTCAGCCGGGCCCCGGGTCTGTCCGGGGGCGCATTTTGCGATGGCCGAAGGGGTGGTTTTGCTGTCGGCGATCGTGGCGCGTCACCGCATCAGCCAGACCCGGCCGCCGGTGCCAGTGGCCCATCTAACCACCCGGTCCGAGGGCGGGATCACTCTGGCGTTTTCGCCGCGCGCGTAAGCTCGCCGAGCACATAAAGCCGAATGGCCGAGGCCAGACCGCAATCGGTGCCACGCTGCGCGTCGATCTCAGCGGCCAGATCGTTCAGCGCGCGGCCCTCACGGGCGGCGATGTCGCGAAAGGCGCGCCAGAAGGGGTCTTCCAGTGACACCGATGTCCGGTGCCCCTTTAGGGTCAGCGAATGTTTGACGGGGCGCGCGAAACGGCTCATGGCTCGCGTCCTGGATCGGTCTTGTGATCGTCAAGATGACGCGCGGCGCGCTTGGCGGCGTCTTTGTCTTTCGTGCGTTCTGCCGTGGTGCGACCATGCCGGGCGGCGTTTTCATCCGCCTTTTTACGTTTGGCCCCGCGCGCCTTGGCCTTGCGTGCAGCGCGCAGGTTGATCACCTTGCCCGTCACAGAATGTCGTCGCCATAAATCGCGTAAAGCTCGGAATACCGCTCTTTCAGCACGACGGATCGTTCGACCCAGGTGTAACGCGTGTCGTCCTTCAACGGCGACCAAAACAGAACGCCGCCCTGGCGCCAGGGGTCCAGCACCACGCCCGCGTCGTAAGCCGCCCCGCGCGCCGAAATGATCGCGGTGGAATGGTCGATCCGCCATTCGTTGTCGGCATTGGCAATCGCGCGGTGCATATCGAGGGTTTCAAACCCTTCCGCGTTCAGGCGCTGTTCCATGTCTTCGGCCCAGTGCCAGCACAGGCCCCGGGGCTTCCAGCCCATGTTGACCTTGGTGTTGTGGATAAGCGGCGCATCGGTGATTTCATACTCTATCGCCAGCTGGCGCGTGTAATCATAGGCGATCTGGGCGGCACGACGCGCTTCGGCAGGGTCCACATCCGGACCCAGCGCCAGAAGGCCCGCTTCAAGGGCGGCCACCTCATCCTGGCTGGCAAAAGGCCTGGTGTTTTGATCAAACCCCGCGCCGCACGCCGCGAGCCCCAGAAACAGGGGCACAAGAAAAACCTTTAACAACCGCATGAATTCAGCCTGTCCACTCGTTTTTTTCAAACCCTAATCCGCGCTGCGGTGCCTGTCGAGTAACGCAGCCGTGACGTGCACAGCTGGTCCTTCATCCGGGCAAAAATACTCCGGGGGAGCGCGCAGCGCGGGGGCAGAGCCCCCTTATTTCGGTCCAATCATGGTTTCGGGCCGCACCACGCGGTCAAACGTGGCTTCATCGACAAACCCAAGCTTGATCGCCTCTTCCTTCAGGGTCGTGCGGTTTTTATGCGCCGTCTTGGCCACCGTTGTGGCGTTGTCATAGCCGATCTCGGGCGCCAGTGCGGTGACCAGCATCAGGCTTTCGCGCATCAACTGGGTGATGCGGCCTTCGTCAGGTTCGATGCCCGCGACGCAATTTTCGGTGAATGCCGAGGCTGCATCGCCCAAAAGCTGCATGGATTGCAACACGTTATAGGCCATCATGGGCTTATAGACGTTCAGTTCAAAATGCCCTTGGGAGCCTGCAAAACCCACCGCGGCGTCATTGCCGATGACATGGGCGCAGACCTGGGTCATCGCCTCGCATTGGGTGGGGTTCACCTTGCCGGGCATGATCGACGAGCCGGGCTCGTTTTCGGGCAGTTTCAATTCTGCAAGACCGCAGCGGGGGCCAGAGCCCAGTAGCCGGATGTCATTGGCGATTTTGAACAGGCTCGCGGCGGCGGCCTTTAGCGCGCCCGACATGGCCACCATCGCGTCATGGGCGGCAAGCGCTTCGAATTTGTTGGGCGCGGTCACAAAAGGCAGGCCGGTGATGCGCGCCATGTTCGCCGCCACCGTTTCGCCCCAGCCTTCGGGGCTGTTCAATCCTGTCCCGACCGCCGTGCCGCCCTGGGCCAATTCGTAGATATCGCCCAAGGCCGCTTCGATCCGCTCGATGGATTTGTGGACCTGCTGGGCGTAGCCCGAAAATTCCTGTGCCAGGGTCAGGGGTGTGGCGTCCATCGTATGGGTGCGCCCGATCTTGATGATCGTGTCCCAGGTCAGGGCCTTTTGAACGATGGTCTCGTGCAGTTTACGCAGACCCGGCAGGGTCACGTCGCGGGCCGTCATCGCGGTGGCGATGTGCATCGCGGTGGGGAAGGTGTCGTTTGATGATTGCGCCATGTTGCAATGGTCGTTGGGATGCACCGGCGTTTTCGACCCGATCTCGCCGCCCAACATCTCAATCGCGCGGTTGGCGATGACTTCGTTGGCGTTCATGTTCGATTGCGTGCCCGAGCCGGTCTGCCAGACCACCAGCGGGAAATTGTCGTCAAACTTGCCCGCGACAACCTCAGCTGCGGCGTCCTGGATCGCCTGGCCGATGTCGCCGGGGATCGCGCCGCGCGCGGTGTTGGCTTCGGCGCAGGCCTGTTTGATCACGCCCAGGGCGCGCACGATGGCGACGGGCTGTTTTTCCCAACCGATTGGGAAATTCATGATCGACCGTTGGGTCTGAGCGCCCCAATACTTGTCGGCGGGCACCTCAAGGGGGCCAAAGCTGTCGGTCTCGGTGCGGGTGGCGGTCATCAGACGTCTCCAATTGAACGCCTTGAGGTATATGGGCGCCCCCGCCGCCCTGCAACATGCCTGAGTTTTGATCCCGCGCGACTTGTTCCGAAAACCGCATCGCACTCTTCGGGTCGCATGATGCCCCATGCCGCGCGACTTGGTCCGAATACCGGATCGCACTTTTCGGGTCGCGTGATGTTCTATCCCGCGCGACTTGGTCCGAAAACCGCATCGCACTTTTCGGGTCGCGCTTCAGGTCAGCCGCAAGGTCCGCCCATCGGGCAGGTCGGGGTCAATCTGGGCGGCCGCGCGCAGGCGTGACGCCATGGTGCTGGCGTTCTCGCCATAAAAGTACAGCCGCCGCTGGGTGCCGATCTTGCGCGACCCATGATAGGTCGCATCGCCCGCCAAGGTCTCAATCGCGGCTTCGGCATAATCGAGCCAATTCGCCGCCGCGTCGATATCCACGCCAAGCCCTTCGGTGCGACCGAAGTGATGGCGTTGGCCGGTTTCCGAAAACTTGATTGTGGACCCCACAGGCGCGTCAAAATCATCCAGCATATTGCCCACAGTTTGCAGCACGCGCGGATGGGATGAGGCGAGGGTGAAGTGCAATTCGATGCCGGATGGTTCGTCGCTGCGCCCTTTGCGGAACTTGTAGCCCACCAGATCGCCCAGACCAGTTGCCATAAGCTGGCCGCGAACGGGCTTTGCCAGCCCATCCACCGCGTCGGTTTCGCCGGTTTTCATCGGCAAGAACGCCACCGCGCCATGCACAGCCGACGGAACCGTCGATTTCGACTTTGGTTTGGGTTTGAGTGCGCGAAAAAACATCATCGTTGTCCCGGTGTCTAGAACCTCGGGGTTAACAGGCGATGGCGGCAGATTTAGGGCGCGCGTTTGGCTTACTTGCGAAAAGAATCCAGGCTGACGACCTGGGTGTCGCTGTCGGATTTGTCGGTCTCTGTCAGGGGCGTGTCGTCATTGGGCGGCACCGGGGTGTCGTCTTCGTCGTCCTCGTCGTCCTGGCTTTCAAATCGCAGGCCAAACTCGACCGAGGGGTCCACAAAGGTCTTGATCGCATCAAAGGGCACGAACAGCGTTTCGGGCGTGTCGCCGAAATTCAGCGTGACCGTGAAGCCGTCATCGATCACGGCCAGATCGGCAAACCAGTGCTGCATGACGATGGTCATCTTTTCAGGGTACCGATCCGACAGCCAATCGGCGATTTCCACATCCGGGTGCATCGTATCAAAGGTGACCAGGAAGTGATGCGCGCCGGGCAGACCGTTTTCGGCGACGTCGCTGAGGACGTCGTGGATCAGCGACCGCATCGCGCGGTACATCAGATTTCCGTAGTCGATCGATCCGGTCATGTGGGGACCCTCCGGCTGGGCTCAGCATAAGAGATTCGGCTCGGATGAAAAGGCCACACGCTCAACCTATACGATAAAACCGCTAGGGCTTGGTCTTTGTGCGCTGATTGACGCCTTATGCGTCTAGATCAGGCTGCACAGGTGTCGTCCACCGCGTGGCCGTTTCGCCGCCCGGACAGATCTCGGGGGGGACGTCTTCGATTTCAATCTTGTCGTCTGGCACCGCACCCAGCCTTGTTCAGGCGAAGGCGAGCCCGGCGGCAGCGGCCAGTGCAATGACGGGGATGATCCCGATGCGGAAGGCAAAGATCAACAAAGCGGCAAACCCGGCAAGGCCGATCACGACGGGATCGAGGCTGGCAAGCTCGGGCAGGGTGACGCGGAAGGGGCCCGCGCTCACGTCGCTCAGCCGCGCAAAGAGCACATGCATCCCCAACCAGACCGCCAGATAGGCGATCACCCCCACCACAGCCGCCGTGATCGCGGCCAGGGCCCCTTTCAGCCTTGGGCGCGTGGTGATCCACTCAATCCAGGGGGCGGCGGTGAAAATCCATAGAAAACAGGGCACAAACGTCATCCAGAGCGCGACCAAAGCCGCCGCCAGCGCCAGCGCAAACCCACCCTGGGCGTAGCCGGCCAGAAAGGCCACAAATTCGGTCACCAGAATGAGCGGGCCCGGCGTGGTTTCGGCCAAACCCAGCGCGTCGAGCATCTGGGGCGTGGTGATCCAGCCCAGATCGCCGACAACGACCTGCGCCATATACGCCAAGAGCGCATAGGCCCCGCCGAAGGTGACCACCGCAAGGACCGAAAAGAAGCGCGCGACCTCTGCCAGAAGTCCCGGGGCAAAGATATGGATCGCCGCCAGGGGTCCGAGCCATAGGGCAAGCCAGATCGCCCCGGTGCGCAATGTGCCTGTGCCTTTGGGGGCCGCAGGTGTGGCCATGTCGCCCGGGGGGGCGGCACGGACCCCGCCCCAAAGGGCGGCAAGGCCGATCAGGACCGGGTAGGGCAGGCCGGTGAAGAACAAGACCGCGAAGGCCGCCACCGCGACGGCGATATCTTCGGCCCCGCGCAAAGCCCGGCGCGACAGGGTCCACAGGGCCCGGATGACGATGACCAGAACCGCCGCCTTGATGCCCACAAAGGCGGCTTCCACAAAGCTCAGCGTGCCATAGGTGACATAGGCGGCCGCAAGTGCTGCGATCACGACCGCGCCGGGCAGCACGAACAATCCGCCCGCGATCAGCCCGCCGGGCACCCCGCGCAATCGCCAGCCGGCATAGGTGGCCAGTTGCATGGCCTCGGGCCCCGGCAGCAACATGCAAAACGACAGCGCGCGCAGGAACTGATCTTCCGAAAGCCAGGGACGGTCATCGACCAACTCGCGCTGCATCAGGGCGATTTGCGCAGCCGGGCCCCCAAAGGACACCAGCCCGATGCGGCCAAAGACCCGCGTCAGGTCCGCCAAAGTGACCGCGCTTGGATGGTCCTGTGTCACACGATTGCCCCTTGCCCCGGCCCCGCAAGCTAAGACCGCGGCGTAACATCTGCATGGCGGTCTGGCCCGGGCCGTGCCAGAGTGTTGCGATCACCGCAAGCCCCGGAGTGCCAGATGTCTCTGATCGCCTCAATCCTGATCGGCCTGATCGCCGCGCTGCATCTTTATATCCTGTGGTTTGAGATGTTTGCCTGGGAAAGCCGGGGGCCGAAGGTGTTTCGCGACTTTGCCCCCGAGATGTTTCCCAAAACCAAGGTCATGGCGGCAAATCAGGGGCTTTATAACGGGTTTCTCGCGGCCGGGCTGATCTGGGCGTTGTTGATCGGCGACCCCGACTGGGCGCGCAATATCGCGCTGTTCTTTCTGGCCTGTGTGCTGGTGGCCGGGGTTTACGGCGCGGCAACCGCGTCCAGACGCATTCTTTTTGTCCAGGCTATGCCGGCCGGTCTGGCTATTCTGGCGCTGCTTTTCGGGGTTTGAAACGCGGGCTAGAACATCACCTGCGCGACTTCGCGGCGGATCTTTTCCTTCAGCGTGTCAGCATAGGCGCCGTGGCCGCGCGCGGTCATCACAAAGCCGTTCCGTGTGATCACCCGCATCCGGTAGTAGTTGGTGATGGGCACCCCGTTGGGGTCAATCGCCAGCCCATTGATCGTGATCCCTTGCGCTTCCGCGATCCGGCGTTGGGCTTCGGGCACGGTGCCGGCGTTGTCGGCCCCGTCGCCAGAGATGTCGATGACCTTGCGCTTGCACTCGGGCACGTCTGCAAACAGGTCTGACGCAAAGGCGATCGTGTCGCCGATGGCGGTGTTGGCCATGATGATGGCGCGCGGCATCGCTTCGGCTTCATCCGCCATGGCCAGCACATCGGCGTCCGACCCAATGCGGCGCCAGGGGATCGAGATTTCCTGGTTTTTGGGCCCCGACCATTGCACGACCGTCAGCGCGACCTTGCCGGTGACAAGCGATTCCAAAACCAGGGGGTCGCGCAGCGCTTCGGCCAGCCCTTTGGCCTGAATGTCATATTCGAAATTGTCGATGGAGTTTGAGACGTCGATTGCCAGCACGAGCGCTGTTTCGCAGGCGCGCGCGACGGGCGCGAACGCCACAAAAATGATCAGCAAAGCCGTCCTCACAGCGCAGAGTTTAGGCGCTTGGGCTGAGGCGTCAAATAGACTTGTCGTGTGCGGGGGGAATTAACGGGTCAAAAAGGGATTTTGTCCAAGCGTGGCGCAGTTTGATTCTGCATTGGAGCTTTTGATGTATAGACGTGACTTTGCCCGCTTGACGGCGGGGCTTCTGGCAGGACTTGTCCTGCCCATGCCGGCGCTGGCCCAGGGATCATTGCGGGTTGTGATCAGTGAAGGCCCATCGCTTGAAAATCTACCGCTGCTGTTGGCGCTTCAGCGGCTCGCTAAGGCGGGCACATCGGTGGATGTGGCGATTGTTGCCGACGAAGACGCGGTGTTTGGTGCGGTCACCAGCGGGGCGGCGGACATGGGTGTAGGAACGCCCTATGATGCGATCCGAAACCAGCAAGCCCCGCTGCGTGTTATCGGGCAATCCACACGGGTGGCCTTTGTGCCCGTGGCGACGGCTGAATATACGTCGGTTGAGGCGTTGGATGGGGCATCGGTGCTTCTTCATGCGCCCGGCAGCGCCACAGAAACGATGGCAAACCGGCTTGAGCGCGCCTTTGGGATCCGCCTGGGCGAACGCAAATATCTGGCCGGGTCGGAAAACCGGCGCCGCGCCTTGCAAAACGGAGAGGCGGCCTTCACGCTTCTGGACTTTTCCAACTACGTCTCGATCGAGCTTGAAAGTCCCGGCCGTTTCCGGGCCTTCCCCTTGCCTGAGATTGAGGCCAGCGATGAGGTCGTGTTTGCGTCGCAGGCGGCGTTGAATTCCAACCGTGAAGTCATTGCCGCGACCGTGCTCGCACTGCAATCGGTTTGGAAAGATCTCGAAACGCGGCCGGACGTGATTGAAGCTGAACTGGGGGCCACGACACTGGCGGGTGATCTGCCGGCCGATCTTGTGGCCACGCTGACAGACCAGGTTGTTGATGCGATGTCCTTTGGGATGTTTCCGGCCGCGAACGTGGAACCCACGACAATCGCGCAGGCGGATCTTGAATGGTATCTGCCCGGGTTGTCCGTCGCGCCCGGCAGCTTTTGGGACTTTTCGGTCGCGCGAACCAAAGGGTAATTTGCGCGCCCGGCCGCCCATTCGCGGGCGGTTGGGCGCGGGTCGCGCGCCGGCGCTCAGCCCCTCCCGGGTGGCGCGTGACCATCCTAAGCGGGTTGGCCCGCCGGTCTTGGGCGCAGCGCCCATACACGGTGCCGGGCTTTTCGTTGCCGGGTGCCAAATGCTCTTTGGAAAAGGTGCAGGCTTCTGTTGCCAGGTGCCTGCGGACCCCGCCTAACGCTGCTAAGCGCTAGGACTTAGATTTCAATAGTTCCGACTGCTTACGCAGCCATCGCCATTGGAGCTTTGTTGTCATTTGCAACTAGCTTGAATGCGCCGATAACGGTGGCTTCCAGCCGAGACAAAGCAAACCCCTTTAGACGTCCGTCGATCCTATTTCGGCCCCATGGTCTGCAAATGACAGATGTTTGGTGGAGCCGCCGGGTACCGCCCCCGGGTCCGATCCGCTTATTACGAGCGCGTTTATGTCCATAGTCCCCGAAGGAACACGCTAGATATATGGGGTGATCAGGTTTCGATCAAGTTGTCACAGGTTCACAAGCAACAAAGCCGCCGCCACCGCCGCTTCGATCCCAAAGAACGTCCACTTCAACCGTGTGGGGCTTTCGTCGGCGAAAATGGACGTGATCCGGCCCATGGCCGCCCCGCCCCAGACAAAGCCCAGCATGGCGAAGGCGCCCGGGGTCGCCAGAAACAGCGCGCCAAGGCCTGCACCCACATACAAAGCACCCGAGGCCGCGCGGATTTCCGACACGCCCATGGTCGAGCCTGCGGTTTGCAAATCCAGTGCGGTCATCGTGTAGCGCGGGGCCAGCCAGCCGATGACCCCAAGGGCCATGGAAAACAGGGCGAATGCGATATTGAGGGCGTCGATCATAAGGGGCTCTATTCAAATTGTGTGCGCAAGAGATACGTCGCAGCAGCAAGACTGGTTCACTTGTTGTCGCGTACCCGGTCTTGCGACGTTTCCGGCGGCGGGGGCTGAAAGGGCGCACCAAGATCTTCCAGAAGGTCTATGGCTTCGCCGCGCAGGCCTTTTTGCGTCTGGGTTTCGGCGATCCGAGTGAGTTCGGCGATCACGGGTTTGCCGCCGAAACCGGCATAAAGCTGCATCAGCGATCTGGCTTGCGCCGTGCGGCGCGCATGTTCGCCCAGATAGGCGCGCAAGGTGGGTTTCACCGCGCCCGCGGTCAGCGCGCGCGCCAACCCCAAAATGCCCTTGGCATCATTGGCCGACGTCACATAGGGTTCCCAATTGCGTTTTTCTTTCAGGAACTTCGCGATCTTTCTTTCAGTGATCTGGTCGCGAAATGTCGGCCAATCGAGCTTATCTCGCCGCCGCTTGGCCTGTTGGGGATAATTGTCGCGCAGATAGCCGGTCTCCCAGTCGAAAAGATCGACATATTCGACATACATCTGTTCGATCAGGCGTGGGCGGTGTTCCGGCGCGGTCATATCGTCCCAGCGCAGGGTATCGTGGCGGACGAATGCGTCAAGCGCCCTTTGGCCAAGGGTTTTGCGGCTGTTTTTGTCCAGATGCGCCAGGCGCAGGTCCAAAAGCGGCCCGCCTGTGGGCAGGCCAAGTTCGGCGGCAAGGCGCATCAGCCAGGGGGCAAGGGTCACGGGCGCACGCGTGCCGTCATCAAACACCAGGTCCGGCAGGTCGAGGTCAGCAAGCCAGCGCTGCGCGTTAGGGTAGGGGCTGTCAAAAACCGCCTCGGCTTCGGCGATCAGTGCGGCGCGGTCGGGCGCATAGGCCGTGGTTTTCGCGCCAAGACGGTCCAGCCCGCAGAGCGCTGCGTTCTGGACGATGCGCTCAGGCGCGTCGGCCAACATGTCTTCCAAGACCGCGATCGCGGCCTTTTCGCCCGAATGCCCCAGGCAGGCGGCGGCCTGCAGGCGCGTGTCGCGTGCTTTTTTGCGCGCCTCCTTCGACAATCGGCCCACAAGACCCGGCGTGCCGCGCAACAGCCGCTGGGCGTCCGCACGGCCCGATTTTTTCTTGCCCAAAGCGGTACGAAACAGCGCGTCTTTGTAGCGTGCTGGCGTGGCCGGCAGGTGCCGCAACAGTGCTGTGGCGTATTTGACCTGGTAGTCAAAGCCTTTGTCGGGGCCTTTGACCAAGCCCAAAGCGGCGTCAAACCTGGCAAGATGGGTCGCGAGATAGGGCGCCCAGAGGCGTGCGGGCAGGGCGGCGGCGCGCGGGGTCAGCCCACCCCGCAGGGCGGCGGCGGCAAACCCGCCCCAGGGCATGGGCCGGGTGGCGGCGCGGGTTTCGTGAAGCTTGCGGCGCAGCTCGTCACCAATATGGCCCATATCTTCTACGTCCTTGGCGCTGACGGGCACACCCAGCATGTCGGACATCGCGCGCGCTTCGGCTTGCGCATCATCGGGCTTGGGCTGCGCCATCTTGCGCAGGGTTTGCGCCAGTTTCGCCGCTGCGATCAGGGAGGTTTCGCCCGTCATCAGGGCTTTGACGTCGAAGAAGGGCTCGGATTTCAGCGGGTCACGCACGGGCGTTGTCCCTTCAAGGTGGCGCAAATCACCATGGGGACCAGACAAAAGGCGGTCCAACGCGGGTTCGTAAAACCACGTACGGTGGGGGTCAAAGATGTGCTGCGGCACAAGGCTTGCCAGAGTTGCGGCCAGGCGCGCAGGCGGCAACGCGTCCAGAAGCGGGATCACCCAGGGGTGTTCATGCTCCATATAAGCGGCATAGCCATTGGCATAGTTGACGGGGCCAAACCCGATGACATCGGACAATTGCGCGCGGAACTGGGCGCAGCCTTGAGGCGTTTCCAGCGCGTCAAAGAGCGCGTCAACCGCAGCCTCGGCGCGGGATGTTTTGTGGGCGCGCGCGGCCATCAGGATGTCTTCAGTGCGCCGGTTGTCCTTGGGGTCGGTATCGCCGACGATGGATTTCACCGCTCGGGCCATCGGGTTTTCAGCGTGGTCAAGCGCGTGATTGAGGTGCGAAAAGGCACGCGCGTAAGACCGTTGTGCCGCCTCGCGGGCCGAGGCCAGCGCGACGGCCCGAAAGGGGGTAAAATCCACTGGTGCGTCCGGCAGGTCGGTCAGGGCCGGCGTTTGGACATACCGACCGTCACAGGCGGTGTAACCGTCAGGACTGTCTTGGGGGCGCTCGCTCATAGGCTTGGAATAAAGGGGGAATTCGGCAGCAAAAGGGCGGCCCCGAAGCGCCGCCCGTTGTGATCCTTATCAAGGATCACGTTCCGAATTTTCCGATAAAATTCGGCTCCTTAAAAGCCGGCCTTGATCTTTTCGAATTCTGCCGAATGCTTTTCGCGCACCGCGATGGGCAGCGGCAATTGGGCCAAAACCGGCGCGTCGATCGCCTCAAGCCCGGCTGCGGTCAGGTCACTTTCAGAGAACGCGCCCATGCCCGACCGGTTGGCATGACCAAACCCGGACATCAGCAATGGCTCGGTCGAAGTCGGATCGAGCACGGCGTTGATGTAATCATAGGCCTTGTCTTCGGACCCTTCGCCTTCGGCCATGTTCACATAGCCGCACAGCCACAGCGACGACCCCTCGACCGGTTCGCGTTCGTAGCCTGCCGGTAGGCCCTCTTCGACCAGGGCGGGGAACACTTCGTTCCAGGCCCAGGCGACCAGCACTTCGCCGGTGGCCATCAGCTGGGTCAGTTCGGCCACGTCGATCCAGTAGGTGCGCAAGTTCGGGTGCACCGCGCGCAGCCAGTCAGATGCGGCGTCGAAATCCGCGTCCGTGGCGGTGGTCCAGTCGGTGACGCCGACGGCGAGATAGGCCAGCGCATAGGCATCATCGACATTGTCGGGCATCGACAGGCGGCCAGCATAGGCGGGGTCTTTGAACACCTCCAGCGTTTGCACCGCCTCGGCGGGCACGTCTTCGGGGTTGTACGCGATCGCGGTCGACCCGAAATCGGTCGGGATGAAAAACGCCTCATCGCCCGGCGCAATATCGGTGCCCACAAGATTGGCATCCAGATCGGCGAAGGCGGGCATGCGGCTGGTGTCCCAGGCTTCGATGATGCCCGCTTCGATCCACTTGTTGACGGATCCGGCGCAAACATGGGTCACATCGGCGCGAAAGCCGCCGACGATCTTCTGAAAGGCCTCTTCTTCATCACCAAAGAAGGTGAAGTTCGGGCTGTCGCCATGGGCGGCGACATAGGCCTGATGGAATTCGGGGTCTTCAAAGCCGGAATAGTCAAAGACCAGAAGGTCGCTATCTTGTGCTGACGCGGCCGCGCCCAAAAGCGCTAAAACAGATGTGAGTGCGGTGAACCGGTGCATGGGCGATGTCCTACGAGGGTGAGTTTTCCGCCCGAGACGCTAGTCAGATCGGCCGGTCTCGACAAGCCAAATTCGTGGCCTTGACGCGGCAATCTTTGCCAGTGACTACTTGGCCTGTCGCAAGGGGCGAAAGCTTATGATCACACCTGAGTACCTGCAGCATATGGCCCGCTACAATCGCTGGCAGAACATCCACCTGTTTGCGGCGGCTGACACCTTGGATGATGCCGCGCGCCGGGCCGATCGCGGGGCGTTTTTCGGGTCGGTCCACGGCACGCTGGCGCATCTGATGTGGGGCGATCTGAGATGGATCGCGCGCTATGATGGGGAGGCATCGACCGAGGTGCCCGTCGCCGAAAGCGGGCGCTGGATCACCCAGTGGGAGGACCTCAAGAGCCAGCGGTGGGCCATGGATGCGCGCATCATCGCCTGGGCCGAAACCGCCGGGCCGGGCGATGTCGACGGGATGCTCAATCTGCGCCCGTCGGGGGCCACCAAATCCTTCCCCCTGCGAAAAGCAGTGGGTCTGATGCAATTGTTCAACCATCAAACCCATCACCGCGGCCAGGTGCACGCCATGCTGACCGCGGCGGGAGCCGATAGCTACGTCACCGATATACCGTTCATGCCCGCAGAGGTGTGACGCGAAAAAACGTTTCAGGGAGAGAGACATGTTCAGAGCCTTGCTGGTTGAAAAAGAAGCCGAAGATGCCGTCACCGTCGGGGTAAAGGAGGTCTCAGAAGACCAACTGCCCGCAGGCGACGTGACCATCTCGGTCGAATATTCGACGCTGAATTACAAAGATGGGCTGTGCATGCTGGCCAATGGCGGCGGGCTGGTCAAAGCCTGGCCGCATGTGCCGGGGGTGGATCTGGCCGGTGTGGTCGAAGCGTCGGATGTGGCGGACATCAAGCCGGGCGACCGGGTGACGGTTAATGGCCGCCGCATGGGCGAGATCCATTGGGGCGGGATGGCCGAAAAGGCCCGCGTGCCCGCCGATTGGGTGGTGCCCTTGCCCGATGCGATCAGCACGCGCCAGGCGATGGCGGTGGGCACGGCGGGGGTCACCTCGATGATGTCGGTGATGGCGCTGGAAAAGCAGGGGCTGGAACCCGGCCAGGGGCCGGTGCTGGTCACAGGTGCGGCTGGCGGTGTGGGCTCGGTGGCCGTGGCGATCCTGGCAGCACTTGGGTACGAGGTTGCCGCTGTGACCGGGCGGCCCGAGACGGCCGATTACCTCAAAGACCTAGGTGCCACCCAGATCGTGACGCGCGAAGACATCAACGAGGCGGTCAAACGCCCGCTGGAAGCCGAAACCTGGGCCGGCTGCATCGACGCGGTGGGCGGTGAGATGCTGGCGCGTGTGTTGGGCCAGATGAAATACGCAGGCTCGGTCGCAGCGGTCGGTCTGGCGGGCGGGCCGAAATTCCCCGGCACCGTGATCCCGTTTTTGTTGCGCGGCGTGAACCTTCTGGGCATCGACAGCGTGATGCCGCCTCGCGCGGCGCGCATTCCGGTTTGGGACCGGATCGCGTCGGATCTGCCGATGGACAAGCTCGAAGCGATGGTGCAGCCAGCAGCGCTTGGCGATCTGCCGCAACTGGGCAAGGACATCCTGAAAGGTCAGGTGAAGGGCCGCGTCGTGGTCGATGTGAAAGCTTGACGCGCGTGCCGGGTGTGAGAGCCTGATTGAAAAGCCTGGCGCCACTTGGGCTTGATCCCCGGACGCGCGCGCTAGGTTCGGCCAGACGATGGGGCAAACACCGATCATATGGTGGGTCCGCAAGGACCTGCGGCTGGCGGACAACCCGGTTTTGACCGAGGTGGCCGCTTCGGGCCGCCCGGTGATCGCTGTGTTCATCCTCGACGAGGTGTTTGACGCCTATGGTGCTGCCCCGCGCTGGCGGTTGGGACTGGGCGCGGAAGATTTTTCGAAAAATCTTGGCCGCCTCGGGTCACGGTTGATCTTTCGCCGTGGCGAAGCGCTGAGCGTGCTGCAGGCTTTGGTCGCTGAAACCGGCGCTGATACCGTGCGTTGGGGCCGGGCCTACGATCCAGACCAAGTGGCGCGCGACAAGGCGGTCAAGGCCGGTCTTACGGGCGCGGGCGTCGATGCAGCCTCGGTCGCGGGGTCGCTGTTGTTCGAACCCTGGACGGCTGAGACCAAGACCGGCGGCTTTTACCGCGTCTACACCCCGTTTTGGAAAACCCTGCGCGACCGGCCCGTCGCCGCCCCGGACGCGGCCCCGACCGGGTTGGCCGCCCCCCAAAGCTGGCCGGCCAGCGATGATCCCGCAAGTTGGGATCTCGGCGCGCCGATGCGGCGGGGAGCTGGGATCGTTGCCCCCCATCTTCATGTGGGCGAAGCGGCAGCGCGGGCCCGGCTGGACGCTTTCATCGACCACAAGGTCGCCGGGTACGCCACTGCGCGCGATCATGTGGCCGAAGACGGCACGTCGGGGTTGTCAGAAAACCTCGCCTGGGGCGAGATTGGCCCGCGCACCTGTTGGCATGCGGGCTGGGCGGCGATGCAGGCGGGGGCGCCGGGGGCTGAAGTGTTCCTGAAAGAACTCGTCTGGCGCGAGTTTGCCTATCACCTCGTTTGGCACACGCCCCAGATCACGACCGGAAACTGGAAGCCCGATTGGGATGCCTTTGCCTGGAACACCGACACCACGCCCGAGGTCACCGCGTGGCGGCAAGGGCGCACGGGGATGGAATTTGTCGATGCCGCGATGCGCGAGATGTATGTCACCGGCCGGATGCACAACCGCGCGCGGATGATCGTGGCGAGCTATCTGACCAAGCACTTGATGAGCCATTGGAAGATCGGTCTGGACTGGTTTGCCGATTGCCTGGTCGATTGGGACCCGGCGTCCAACGCGATGGGCTGGCAATGGTCGGCAGGCTCTGGCCCTGATGCCACCCCGTATTTCCGGGTCTTCAATCCCGAAACCCAGGCCGAGAAGTTCGATCCCGGTGCGGTCTATCGCCGCCGCTGGATCGCGGAAAGCCAGGGCAATCCGCCGCAAACGGCCCTCGATTATTTCGATGCCGTGCCGCGCCACTGGGGCCTAAGCCCCAACAGCGCTTACCCAAAGCCCATCGTCGGTGCCGCCGAAGGGCGCGCACGCGCGCTGGACGCCTATGCCAACCGGGCGTTCTAGACCGGCAAAGACTGGTCCGATCCATGCCAAGCTCCGTACCCCTAACAACAAAACAGGTTGAGGGTGGCCAGCCGCCCCGCTAGCGTGCACCGACGACGAGGGATGGGAATGACGGCAATCACGTCTTTGGACGGGCAGGGGAACCTGCCCCGGTATTTTGGTCAGGTGTTCAAACTGATGCAGGCCATCGAGCATGGCCGGGTCGATGTCACTCTGCCCGACGGGCGGGTGTTTCGGGCAGAAGGCACCAAGCCCGGGCCTGTTGCAGCCGTGGCGGTGCATGACGAAGATGTGTTCGCACGGCTGATCCGCGAAGGCGATCTGGGGTTTTCAGAAGCCTATCTCGACGGGGGCTGGACCACGCCGGATCTGCAGGCGTTTATGGATTTCATCCACGAAGACAACGACGCGATCTATAACGGGTTCCCGGGCCTGGGACTTGTGCGCGCCTACGAGCGGATGCGGTTCTGGCTGCAGGCGAATTCCAAACGTCAGGCACGAAAAAACATTTCCCACCATTACGACCTTGGAAACGATTTTTACGGGCTGTGGCTCGACGATACGATGACCTATTCCTCCGCGCTGTTTCAAACGGGTCAGGAAAGTCTTGAGGCGGCGCAGGTGGCCAAATACGCCTCGATGGTGGATGAAATGGGCGCAGCACCGGGGGATCACGTGCTTGAAATCGGCTGCGGCTGGGGCGGATTTGCCGAATACGCCGCCAAGGAACGCGGGCTTCGCGTCACCGGGCTGACGATTTCGCGCGAACAGCACGATTTTGCGACCGCCCGGATGGCGCGTTTGGGCCTGTCGGACCGGGTTGAGATCAAAATGCAGGACTACCGCGATGAAACCGGCCAATATGACGGGATCGCGTCGATCGAGATGTTCGAAGCGGTCGGCGAAAAGTACTGGCCGGTCTATTTCGAGACCGTGCGCGAGCGTCTGAAACCCGGCAAGGCGGGCACCTTCCAGATTATCACCGTGGAAGAGCGCCGCTGGGATGCTTACCGCAAGGGTGTTGATTTCATACAGAAATATATCTTCCCGGGGGGCATGTTGCCGGCACCCAACGTGCTCAGGGCGGAAATCGAACGGTCGGGGCTGAATGTCCTGCGCTCCATCGAGTTTGGCGAGAGTTATTCGCAAACGCTGCGGCGGTGGCACGACACGTTCAATCACCGCTGGGAGGACGTATCGTTGCTCGGATTCGACGATCGCTTCCGAAGAATGTGGAATTTCTACCTGACCTCTTGCGCTGCGACGTTTTCAAGCGGAACCTGCGACGTGACACAAATCACGGTTAGAAGGCCCGCCTGATCCCATGCCCACCGGCGCCAAAATCATCGCCGCCCTAAGCTTTGCCGCACTGTGTTGGCTGGTGTCCGGGCTGATCCCGCCCTTGCTGCCCGAAGGCACTCCGACACCGCTTTTGCAGCCTGTGAACACATTCGTGGGCTTCGTGATGGGCTGGCGCATTCTGGGCGGCAACGCAGGCCGAGGAATTGTGCAAAGCATCGGCCATGCCTCAACCGCGACGGTGGCGTCGGTCTTTTGGTGTCTTTTGATCTGGTCGGGGGAGTTGATGCTGACGCGGTCCATGCGGCTGTTGTACAACGGTCCGATCGAAGCGCTGCAGGATATGGCGGTGGAAGCGATCGAGTACATCAAGCTGATTGCGACACCCGAGATCATCATCGCGCTGCTCATCGGGACGCTCATAACAGCGGCCCTCACTGAGGGGGCGGCCAAACGCTGGGCATGAGCGTGCCAACCCGGGTTTTTCTGTTCGGAACATTACGGTGGAAAGAAAAGTTGCGGGCCGTGCTGGGGCGCGCAACCGTCAAGACCGTGCCGGCCGTCGCCGAGGGCTTTGGCGTGGTTTGGGATGCGGCCGAAAGGTTTCCCGTTCTGGCCGATGACCCTGATGGGCGCCTTGATGGCATCGTCTATGAGGCCAGCGCCGAAGACCTGAAGCGGCTCGATTGGTACGAAGGTGCTTTTGGCTATTCGCGTCGCACGATCACCCTGCCCGATGGCCCGGCCGAGGTTTACCGGCTGGACCACATCGCACCCGGCGACACACCCTGGGACTATGACGACTGGCTGGCCCGGGACGGTGCCATGTCGACCGAAGCCGCCGCCGAAGCGATGCGGCTCTACCCCGCCACGCCTGCGTCCGACATGGGCCGGATGCACCCGATGTTGATGGCACGCGCGGCGTCAAAGCTGCGCGCGCAAGCCGCCCCCGGCGGTGCGGCCACCCGGGCCGGCGCGGGCCGCAAGGGCGTTACGTTGACAGGTTTGAAGCCCCGGCACCGTGGGTTTTTCGCGCTTGATGAGATGGACCTGACCCATCGGCGGTTTGATGGCGGCACCCAAAAGATCAATCGAGAGGTGTTTTTGTCGACCGACGCGACACTGGTTCTACCTTACGATCCCAAGCGCGATCTGGTGGTCCTGGTCGAACAGTTTCGCGCCGGCCCCTTCCGGCGCGGTGATCCCATGCCGTGGTGCCTGGAACCTGTCGCGGGGCTGATCGATCCGGGCGAGACGCCCGAAGACTGCGCGCACCGCGAAGCCATGGAGGAAGCTGGGCTGACGTTTTCAAGCCTGCAGCCTGTGCCGGGCGGCTACCCCAGCCCCGGAGCGACGGCCGAATTCTATCACCTGTTTGTCGGTCTTGCCGATCTTGGGGCCTACCGGCCAACCACGGGCGGGCTGGCCACCGAAGGCGAGGATATTCTGACCCATGTCATCAGCCTTGATGCAGCTTTGGGCCTTTTATCGGGGGGTGAGGCGACGGTTCTGCCGCTGGCGTATCTTCTGACCTGGACCGCTGCCCACCGCGAGACGCTCAAGGCCCATTGAGTTCGCCGCCCCCGGGGCCTACCTATGCCGGTGCCGCCATCTGGGAGGGGACATCATGCGCGTGAATGCCAATCTGGCCGAAAGTGTGGGGAACACGCCGCTGATCCGGCTTGGCGCCGCGTCTGAGGCTACGGGCTGCGAGATCCTTGGCAAGGCGGAGTTCATGAACCCCGGCCAATCGGTCAAGGACCGTGCGGCGCTGTGGATCATCCGCGACGCGGTTGCGCGCGGCACGTTGCGCCCAGGTGGGACCATCGTTGAAGGTACGGCGGGAAACACCGGCATTGGTCTGGCGCTGGTCGGCGCGTCGATGGGGTTCAAGACGGTGATCGTGATCCCCGAAACCCAGAGCCAGGAAAAAAAGGACATGCTGCGGGTGGCTGGTGCGGAGTTGGTCGAAGTGCCCGCCGTGCCCTACAAGAACCCCAACAACTACGTGCATTATTCGCGCCGTCTGGCCGAGCGTTTGGCCCAATCAGAGCCCAATGGTGCGGTCTGGGCCAACCAGTTTGACAATGTCGCCAACCGGCAGGCCCATATCGAAGGCACAGGGCCCGAAATCTGGGACCAGACCGACGGCAAGGTCGCAGGGTTTGCCGCAGCCGTGGGCACAGGCGGCACATTGGCTGGCGTCGGAATGGCGCTGCAGGACAAGGGCGTGAAGATCGCACTGGCAGATCCCGAAGGGTCGGCGATTGCGTCCATCTACCAGACGGGCACCGCGGCGGCCTCGGGCAATTCGATCACCGAAGGCATCGGTCAGGGGCGCATCACGGCCAACCTCGACGGGTTCGAACCCGATTACAGCTACACAATCCCCGATGCAGAGGCCTTGCCGATCGTGTTTGACCTTCTTGAACATGAAGGGCTGTGCCTGGGCGGGTCGTCGGGGATCAACATCGCCGGCGCGATGCGGCTGGCGCGTGATCTGGGCCCGGGCCATACGATTGTGACGATCCTGTGTGATTTCGGAACGCGCTATCAATCCAAGCTCTACAATGCGGAGTTTCTGCGCGAAAAGGGCCTGCCGGTGCCGTCCTGGCTGGACGGGACGGGGCGGATTTTGCCCAAGGTGTTTGAGGATTAGGGATTTCGCCGCGCCTTCGCGCGTCGAGACGCCGGGGGGCTCTGCCCCCCACGGTGCTGGCGCACCTCCCCCCGAGGTATTTTCGGGCCAATGAAAGCCATGTGGCATCGGGGGCTTGCGAAGGGGCCGTGTTTTCGCATAGATCGCCCGCACCGGAGAGGTGGCCGAGTGGTCGAAGGCGCACGCCTGGAAAGTGTGTAGGCGGGAAACCGTCTCCAGGGTTCGAATCCCTGTCTCTCCGCCAGATACACCGGGCGAGCCGTCATTGGTCGAAAGCCAGCCCGTCAACGCACCGAAATTTCGTACCTTTTTTGGAAGGCCTTCGGCGTCGGGGTCACGTCCGACCCCTAGCCGCTGAGGACGACATCCATCTCGCCGGTTCGAATGTGGCGCCACCGCGCGTATTCCAGATTGGCATAGGCCCGCCGCTGCGCACCGGCGCCAAAGGCATAGCCAAGGCCTTCGCCAAGCGCATTGGCCACCGCGAGCAGCGCGCAGCTGAAAAAGGCCGTGGCGGGTGGTTTCCGGGCGGTGTCGACCGACCAAAGCGCGCGCAGCATGCGGGCAAACCGCACAGCCCCGATCGCCGGGAACGCAAGCGCATAGACCGCACGCCTGACCGGCGACCAATCGGCGGCCCGCGTGGCGGCAAAGACGCGGCCGCCCGTGCCCACCAGAAAAACGGCGGGCACCACCTTGGAATGGTTCACATGCCCCACGCGGATCGTGGGATCGACCATCAGCCGTGCGCCTGTGGTGCGCATTTCGCGGTGGAGCATGTATTCTGCCTCCATCAGGTCTTCGAGACGGTTGTCAAAAGCCTCAAACACCGCGCGGCGATAGGCTGAATTGTGGCCCGGGATAAAATCCGCCTCATAAGGGGTGTCGCCCGAAACCCATGGACCATATTCAATGGCCATCACCGCCCAACTGATGGCACTGTTGGGGTTGGCATTCTCGATCACCGGACCGGCGGCGTCAAAAGGACCGTCCAGCGCGTGGATCAGGCGTTCGGCCCATGTGTCGGCCACCGGAAAGGCGTGATCTTCGGCCAGAAGGATCACCGGCGCGCGTGCGGCGCGGATGGCCGCACAGCGGGCGCGCGCTGACGTCGACAGATCGGCTTCAACCACGCGCACCCCCCAAAACCCCATGCCGGACAAGGCTCGCTGCAGGCTGTCTGTGTCAGACGGCGCGGCAAGAACGAGTTCCAGCGCGGATGCCACACTTTGGGCGCGCAAGCGCGACAAGATGGGTTTGAGGGGCGCGGTTCCATCACTGGCGATCAAGATAACCGAGGCGGCGGGCATATCGGGCATATCAGACATGGTCAGGCGTCTTTGGTCAGCACGTTGAGACTTTGACAAGGCCAGTGTGACGGCATTTGCAGCGCGGGGCAATCGGACGGTGCAGGTGCCCCATTTCCCCGGTGCTTCGTCGCCGAGCCGCGGGGCCCCCGTGTTGCGCGCCATTTCCCTTTTGCGCCGCGCACCTTAGGGTGCATCAAAGGCAATGAACCGGCACGGGCCTGAGATGTTTTTGAAAACCTATACGCCCGGCGCGCTCGGTGTTCTGGCGGCAGAGGCGGCCAGCGCCCTTGGGGGGTTTGTCGCACTTTACTGTCTGACAAACATGCTGACGAAAGATGATTTCGGCGCCTATTCCTTTGTGTTCAGCGTGCTCATCGTTTTGGCGACCCTTGCGACCTTGGGACTGGACCGGACCCTGCTTTTAAAGCTCGCGGGCGAAGGCAAGGGCGCGGACGGCTTTCGCGGGCGCACACTGTTGATGGCCGCGCTGAGCGTCAGTGGTCCGGTGTCGTGCGTCATCGCACTTGGGCTATGGCTGACCGCCGCGCCCCTGGCCGATGCCATGGGGTCAGACGTGGCCGATTGGTGGTTGCGCGCCCTGGCGGTGGCGATTGTTCCGATGTCGGCATTGATGCTGCTGCGCGCGTGGTTTCAGGCCAATCACCGGGTTGTGGTCTCGGCCGTCTTGCCCGGTGTCGTCGATGCGGTGCGCGCGGTGCTGATCGTCGTGGCCTTCTTGGCCGTTGCGGGGAAACCGGGTGTGGCACTGGCGGTGATCGGCGGGGTTGCCTTGCCTGTGCTGGCGCTTTTCATCTGGTCACGGCGCGGCGCGGCGCAGGGTTGCGACCGGATCGGCAGCCGGGATGTGTCGCACGGGATTGTCTATGCGTTCCAGCGCATTTCCGAAACCGGGTTCAATCAGATCGACCTGATCCTTGTGGGTCTTCTCGCGACAGATGCCGTCACGGCCGATTTTGCCGTCGCGGCCCGCCTTGCCGCCCTGGTGGACACCGGGCGTCGCGCCATCGTGCCGACGTTCCTGCCGCGCGCACGGCTCAACCTGGCGGAAGGCAACACCGGGCGGCTTGCCGAAGAATACCGGATGTCCCAGGCGCTTGCAGCCCTTGCGGGGGTATCGGCCTGCCTGGTTTTGGTGGTTGCGGGGCCGGGCATTCTGGCGCTGTTTGGATCGTTTGAGGCGGCCTATCTGCCGCTTGTGCTTCTCAGCGCGGCGTTCCTCATCGGGGCTGCGGCGGGTCCGCATCTGCCCTATCTGACGATGACAGGTGCGGTGCAATGGCCCGCCCTGATCCGGATCGGGGCGCTTTTGGCCTCGGCTTTGGGGTTGGTGATCGTGGTGCCCAACAACGGCGCCATCGGCGCGGCATGGGTCGTTTTGGGGGTCAGTTGCCTGATGCATGGCGCGGCCCTTTTGACACTTCGCGCCGCCACCCGGTTTTGGGGCATGGCCGCACCGCTGGCCGGGACGGTCGGGGGGGCTGTGGCGGGGATCGTCGCCCTTGCGGCAGGTCTTGTGCCCGTTTGGGTGGCGGCCCTTGGCCTTGTGGCCGCCGGAGTTGCAGTCGGATGGCCTGCGGTCAAACGGCTTGGTCACAGCCGCGCCCAGAATGTTTCTTGATCCCCGCGATCTCCTGCCCGGCCAGAGCCTGACGGCAGATGTCGCGGTGGTGGGGGCGGGGCCTGCGGGGCTGGCCCTTGCGCTGGCGCTCGGGCGTTCGGGCCGATCGGTGCTTCTTCTGGAAAGCGGCGGGATGCGCCCGGATGCGGCCACAGATGCGTTGAATGCCGGCACGTCGAACCTGACCGATTATCCCTTTCAAACCTCGCGCGCGCGGGCCTTTGGAGGGGCGACGACGCGGTGGTTTGGAGCCTGCGTGCCCCTGGATGAAGATGATTTTACGCCCCGGGCCTGGGTGCCCTACAGCGGCTGGCCGATCGGGGCGGGCGACATCGCCCAAGATATGGGGGCAACGCGCGCGTTCTTCGGGCTTCCTGCGCGGTCAGACTATGAAGACGCGCTGGAAGAGCACCCGCTGGCCACGGTCGGGCTGGCGGTAAAACCGGTGCTTTTTTCGCAGCCCAATAATCTGGGACAGGCCTACCGCGATGACGTGCGCGGCGACCCGAATATCCGGTGCATTCTCGGGGTTACCATCACGCAGTTGGCGCAAAGCGCACCGGGCCAGATCAGCGGCCTTGTCGCGCAGCACCCCGGTAGATCGGCGTTTGACATCACCGCGGGGGCCTATGTTCTGGCGGCGGGCGGATTGGAAACCCCGCGGTTGTTGCTGGCGTCGCGCGATCAGGCGCCCAACGGCGTCGGCAACACCCATGACGTGGTGGGCCGCTACCATATGGAACATCCCATAAGGTCGGTGGGTGTCGTGTCGCTTGCGCGGCCGGGCTTGGGCGTGGGACTGGGCGATTTCACGGAAATTCGCAGGCACGGCGATGTGCGCGCACAGGCCACGCTGGGTCTGTCGGCGCCGATGCGGCGCGCACACGGGCTTTTGGACATGCATGCGCGCGCCTACCGGTTTCACCCCCTTGAAGCCGATCCTGCGGTGATCGCGGCCAAGGCCCTTTTGGGGAGGCCGCCACCGGACGGTGCGGATCGGCGGCATTCTGCAACCCTGCTGGCGCGTGGGCTTGGCAAGATCGCGCGGTATGGCGCCTGGCACTACCGCCAGAAACTGTTTGCGTCGACGCGTCCCGAACATCTGCGCCTTTTGGCCTTTGTCGAGCAGGAACCGGACCCCGAAAACCGCATCACGCTGTCGGATCAGACGGATCGTTTCGGCACGCCCTTGCCGCATCTGTCCTACGCTGAAAGCACCGCGATGACCCACAGCCTTGAACGAACACTGCACCTTATCGATGCAGCGCTTCGCCAGGCCGGCGTCGGCGCCTTGCACAGCGACCCCACCACGCTGGCGGCCTTAAAGGGGTATGACAGTTACGGTCTGCACCCGATGGGATCGACGCGCATGTCGCACGATGCGCGGATCGGTGTCGTGGATGCCAACCTCAAGGTCCACGGGGTTGCGAACCTCTTTGTTGTGGGCAGTTCCGTCTTTCCGACCGGCGGTGCGGCAAACCCCACGCTGACGATTGTTGCATTGGCGTTGCGACTGGCGCGTCATCTGGCTAGGCTCAGATCAAATTGACCTGACCGGCAGGCGATGTGCTGTGCAGGCTCTCCACTTGATCAAAGGGCAGAGACCATGGCGTCTGAGCCGAAATTATCCGTGTTCATGATCACGGACGGTGACTACAGCATTTGTGCGCGCACCGTGTCCTATCTGGCCGAGCAGACGATTGCCGATCAGATCGAAATGATCATCGTCGGCCCGTCAGAGGCGCAAATGGCTCCTGATTACGGTGCCTTGGCGGGGTTTCACAGCCACCGAATTGTGGAATTCGGGACAGTCGGCTGGATTGGCGAGGCCGCCGCCGCGGGCATTCGCGCAGCCCGTGCGCCCTATGTGGTCTATGCCGAAGAACATGGGTTTCCGCCGCCGGACTGGGCCGATGTCCTGGTGCGCACCTTCGAAGAGGGCGGCCATGACGGTGTCGGTTGGGCGATGATGCCGGCCAATCCGGGGCTGGTGGCCTGGTCGCACATCTATGGCCAGTTCGGCGATGCGGTCGCACCGGTTCAATCTGGTCCTGCCATTCGGCTTGGGCCCCACCACGCCGCCTACCGGCGCGATGCCTTGCTGGAACTGGGCGATGATCTGGCGGCGGCGTTCGGCAATGAGGGCGCGCTTTATCCCGCGTTCCGCAAGCGTGGCAAAACGCTTTACCTGACCGGAGAAACGGTCACCGGGCACACACAGGTGTCTGATCTGGCCAGCTACATCCGGTTGGAATACATTGGCCAGCGGATCTATGCGTCGGCCCGCATGCAGGTGGAAGACTGGCCGGGCTGGAAACGCGCGCTTTATGTGGCCGGCGCGCCCCTGATCCCCTTCCTGCGGGTCTATCGCAGCATCGGTCATATCTTGCGCACCGGGCGGGGTCGCCAGCTTTTGCCGCAAGCCGCTTTGGTGTTGTTGGTGACATGCAGCGCTGGCACGGTGGGCGAAGTCCTTGGTTATCTGTTCGGGGCCGATGACAAGCTGCGCGCCGACCGCATGGAGATCGAGCTGGACCGCTACGCCTTTGTCAAAGAAGGCGATCGGTCCCAACGCCACGTGTTTGCGTCCGGTGGGCGCGATGCGATCCCGGGCCAGAGTGCGCCGCGCTCCTGACAACGCCCATGCCCAGTGTTTCGATCATAATTCCCAGCTACAACCGGCCCGACAGGTTGCGCCGGTGCCTCGACGCGCTGACCCGCCAGGACGGCGGCCCTTATGAGATCATCGTGGTCGACGATGGCAGCCCAGACCCCCTGGCCCCGATCTGTGCCGCCTTTGGCGATCAGGTCCGCTGCCTGCGCCAGGACAATGCAGGCCCCGCCAAAGCGCGCAACACCGGCGCGCGTGCATCACGGGCCGAGGTCTTGGCGTTTACCGATGACGATTGTCAGCCCGAGCCCGGCTGGGTGACGGGCCTTCTGGCCAGGCATGCAGGGCAAAAGGATGCGCTGGTGGGCGGGCATGTGGTCAATCTTCTGACCGACAACATCTATTCGGCCTCCAGCCAGACATTGTGTGATTTTCTGTACGATCATTTCGGGGCCGCCGAAGGGACCATCCCGTTTTTCACGTCAAACAACATGGCCTGCGACCGGCAAAGGTTTCTGGACCTTGGCGGCTTTGACGAGACCTTCCCCCTGGCCGCAGCCGAGGATCGCGATTTCGGGATGCGCTGGGGCGAGGCGGGCGGGCGGCTTGTCTATGCGCCCGAAGCGATTGTTGGCCACGCCCATGAGATGACGCTGGCGCGCTTTCTCAGGCAGCATTCGAACTACGGCAAAGGTGCGAGACACCTGCACAAGACGCTCGACAAGCGGGGATCGGACGCGCTCAAATTCGAAGGCCTGCGGTTTTACACCCGCCTGTTGGTCTACCCCTGGGAAAGCCGGCAGCGGGGGCGCTTGGCCCAGTCTGTCTTGATGGTTGTGTCACAGGTGGCGATGATTGGCGGCTATGTCCAATCGCTTTTGCGCCCGTCGTGATCCGCTATGCGGCGCGCAATCAGCACCTCGATCAGCCCGAAGGTCGCGGCGATATAATGCAGGGCATGGTACCCAACTGACGCTGCGGCCAGGCCCGGTCCCCCTTGCCGGAACAACAGTCTGAAAAGCTCAAGGTTTGCGGCCACAAAACACATGACCGCACCGATGAAGCCCCAAAGCCCCAAAGGGGTGAACGGTGCGGCAAGCCCCGCCGCAAGACCCGACCAGACAAGGGCGGCATTGGCGCGGTGAAGACGGCTTGAGGTCAAGGCGGGCCGGTCGATCTCTCCGCGCGCCTGCATCCGCGCCCAGGGGACCGCGCGGCCTTTCCAGTCTGTCCAGAACATGGACCCCAGCGTCCAGTCTTTAAGGTGTTTGCCCTGCATGTCCGGCACCAGGGTGATCTGCCCGCCGGCCTGAATGATCGTCCGGCCAAAGGCCACATCTTCAAGATAGCGGCGCGCGGGATCAAACCCGCCTGCGCGGTCAAAGGCCCCCCGGGTCACCGCGCCGAGGCCGGTCCAAAAGGTGCTGGCGTGCGGGTCGGCCATCTGATGGGTGTGGTGGTGCAAAAGGTTGCGGTACCGGCTGACAAGGCGCGGTGCGGCGGGGGCGGCGTCATAGGACCCGAACACCGCATCGGGCGGGGCAGGCTGGGCGAAGATAGCCTGAAGCTTCGCCCGCGTGCCCGGTGCCACCGCGACATCGGCATCGACAAAAAGCACCAGATCGGTGCGCGTGGCCGACACGCCCAGATTGCGGGCCGCCGCCGGACCCACCGGACCTTGCGGCGTCTCACACAGCGTCACGCCACGACCGCGCGCGATGTCACCGGTTGCATCTGTCGAGCCATCGTCGACCACGACAATCGCAGGGGGGTCAAATCCATCCGCAATCAGGGCGTCCAGACACACCCCAAGATGATCGGCCGCATTATGTGCCGGGACCACCACGGCAAGTGACATCTTCTTATTGTGCGGCAATCGCGGGCTTGGCGGGTTTGTCGACCTCGAAATCCTCATGGTAGGACCGTTCGACATTCACGTTCCAGATGTCATAGCGCGCACCCAATACGTTGCGGGCGGCATACATCGCCGACAACATCGAATGGTCCTGATTGTTGTACCTATGCAGGCCCGCCCGGCCCACGGTCTGGAAATTGTCCAGCGTTTGCAACCAGTCTGAAATCGTGTCGACCGCCGCGCGGTAGTCTGCGTCATAGACTGGATAGGCCTTGGGCTGCCGGATGATGGCGAAATCGGTCACGGTGTCGGCCTTGGCCAGGCCCAGGTCTTCAAGTTCGCGCGCGGCCAGATCGCGCAGGTCCGTATCATCCATCTGCCACAGCGCATCGCCGCGGTTGCAGAAATATTCCATCCCGATGGAACTTGTCCCCGGATCGGCCAGCATTTCGGGCGACCAGGCGCGAAAGTTCTGAATGCGCGCGACGTTCACGTCTGGCGCATGGATATAGATCCAATTGTCCGGGAAGGGGTCGGCGTGGTCCAAACACAGGGTCACGATCAGGAAATCGCGGTACTTCAGCTGTTCAGCCGCTGCCCAGACGCTGGGCGGTGGTGGCGGATCAAAGGCAAACACCAGATCCTTCAGGGGCATGGAGTTGATGAACTCAGCGCCTTCGACCCGTTCGGTGCCGTGATCGGTTCCGTTTTCGTCCCAGCGCCGCACATCGACCGAGGTCACGCGGGTGTCGTCGCGGTTGACCTGCACCACTTCACGGCGCAGGCGCACATCAGCCCCACCAGCAGCGACCAGATCGCGCACGCGTTCCCACATCATGCCCGGGCCCAGCCGCGGGTACTGAAATTCCTCAATCAGGGTCGAGGTGTCATTGGCCCCCGAAATGGCGTTCCAGACGGCTTTGGGAAGCGACAGGTTCTTGATCCGCTGGGCCGCCCAATCAGCCCGGATCTCGCTGGGATCGATCCCCCAGACCTTTTTCGTGTAGCTTTCGAAAAAGTGCATATAAAGCCTGTCGCCGAACCGGTTGACCACCCATTGTTCAAAGGTGTCTTCCACCTTGGACGGGCGCAGCTGCCACTTGAGGTAGGACGCCAGGATTCGCGTGGCTTCCCAGGCGCCAATATTGCTCAGCGCGTTCAAGGGTTTCAGCGGGTAGGCATAGTATTTGCCGCGGTAGAAAATGCGACTCAGGCGCGGGACGGTGATGAAATCATCGGCCAGAACCTCATGCCACATGGCGTCGACCTCGGGAACTTTTGTGAAGAACCGATGCCCGCCGATGTCGAACCGGTTGCCGTTCTTCATTTCGGTCCGTGAGATTCCGCCGACCATGTCAGACGCTTCAAGGATCACAGGACGGTACGCGTCAGAGAGCTTTTGCAGGTCATAGGCCGCCGTCAGCCCCGCAGGCCCGGCCCCGATGACGACCACATCACGCTCGGATGCGTTGCCGCCCGCGCCATCCTTCATTGATTGAACCTCGCCTGCCTCACGGGGGCCAGTGTAGCCGGGACCACTACGATTCGAACAGGGCAACCTCGTTTGATGGCGCGTTTTCGCAGGTTCTCGTCAAGCGTGGTCATGTCCTTGCCGATCAGATCACGCCAAGGGCGCTCAGCACAATCTGAAGCGGCTTGCCCCATTCGATGCCAAAGGTGTGGCGTGGCACCCAGATCAGGCCTGACAGGGCGATCACACCAGCCGCAATCAATGACACCGGTTTTTGCTGTCTGATCTGGCCGCGCGACAGCATCAGCACCGAAAGAAGGATCATCGGGGTGATATGCATCACCGTCTGGCGGCCCCAATCGAAACCGACGGTGTAAAGCGGAAGGATCGGCAGGAAAGACAGGATGAACGGCCACTTGATGTCCGCCAGGCCATCTGTGCGGCCGACAAGATACAAGATCGGCACCACCAGGGCGGGATAGATAATCAGGTGCCACAAGCCATCCCCATCCCCGTAGGCATGTTTGGCCACGAAAACCACCGCATCGGCCGCGCGCTCGCCGGTGACGAAGACAGCGCGTTGGCACACCTGCGGGTCCAACCCCCGCGCGACCAGCGGCTCGCACACCAACTGCCAGTTCTCGATGTCCGAAAAATAGATCGGGTACCAGGTGTTGAACGCCGCCCAAAGGCACATCAGCGCGCAGACCACACCAAAGCCGCGGCGCAGGTCTGGACGCCCCAGTGCCGTCCAGGCCATGAAAAGATACATCGGCGTCATCATCGCATTGGCGATATGGCCGGTGACACCGATTGCGAAAAGAACTGTGGCACCCGTCACAACCGGGATGTCACGTTGCCTTTTACCGTTTGTAAACAACAAGATGGACATCGCAGCGAATGTCAGGATTTCCTTGCGTGCGGCCCCGCTTGGGTCACCGGCCAGAAAGATCAGCGTGAACCCCGGCGACAGGACCAAAAGTGCGATAAGGCGCCGGGCCGGGCCGCGTAGAATGGCAAAACAAGCGCCCAGAGCGACAATCGCGCACAGGATCGATTGCAAGGCCACAACCCCCAGCACGGGCGAGATCCCCAACGCATCCGAAATCCGCAACACGCCCGACCCAAACAGGCCGCGGCGCACATGAACCACATCGGCATTGATCAGCCAGTCACCGGTGTTCCACTGATGACCGCCGATCTCATAGTGATCGCGAAAGGTCAAAACGCTGGCCGCCAAGGCGCCAAGGATCACCACCACGACGGCCAGCGCAATCGTATCTCCAAGCCTGTCATGGCTCCGCACCGGGTGCGGCGGGTGTCCGGTGTCTTTCATGCGGCCGTTCTGCGCCCGGGCGCCATCGGTCTTGGGCTGACTTGCGTGTCCACGCCGGGCTACATCACCCGAAAGACCGACGGGTCGGGACCGGTACGCAGGCCCAGATCCAGCGTTTGCATCGCCGCCATATCCTCGTCCGACAAGGTGAAGTCGAACACATCGAGGTTTTGCGCCTGACGCTCGGGTTTGACCGACCGCGGAATGACCGCATGGCCCGATTGCACATGCCAGCGCAGGATGACCTGTGCGGGGCTTTTGCCGGTGCGCGCGGCAATCGCCACCAGAGTGTCTTTTTCAAACGACCGGCCGTTGCCAAGCGGTGTCCAGGCCTGGGTCACCACACCGTGGCGCGCATTGGCCGCACGTGCCTCGGCTTGCTGCAATTCAGGGTTCAACTCGATCTGGTTCAAAACCGGAACAACGCCGGTCTCAGCCACGATCCGGTCCAGATGCACCGGGTTGAAATTCGACACGCCGATGGACTTTGTCAGCCCGTCTTCGCGCATCTTGATGAAGGCTTCCCAGGTTTCGACGTACAGATCCTGCGACGGCACCGGCCAGTGGATCAGCACAAGGTCAAGCTGGTCAATCCCGATGCTTTTCAGGCTCCGCTCGACCGAGGCCCGCGCCTTTTGCGCCCCGTGTTCGTTGTTCCAGACCTTGGTGGTGATGAACACATCGTCGCGCGGCACACCCGACCGGCGCAGCCCTTCGCCGAGACCCTCTTCGTTCATGTAAAGATAGGCGCCATCCACATGCCGGTACCCCAGACTCAAGGCGCTTTCCACAGCGTCCGCGGCCACATCCGGCGGCACCTGCCAGATCCCGAAACCCAACTGCGGGATCGAATGACCATCGTGGAAAGCAAGGCGGGGGATATCGGCCATCGTCAGGGGTCCTTTGTTGGAAGCGTCGCCAACCTAGGCAGGCGTCGGCAGTCTTGCAAGCGGCGAAAACGGGTCAGAACAAGCTGCGGTTGGCCGCGACCGCATCGGCCAGCAAAACCATATCGACCGCGACGGCGGTAAAGGCCGACCAGCCGCTGATCCGCGCCGCCGCACTGGCCGGTTCAAGGTCCATGATCCCGCACGGTATGCCGATCCGGGCGGCGCGCGCCATGGTATCGTCAATCACCTTGACAACATCCGGGTGGTCCACCTGCCCCGGGTGGCCGAGGCTTGCCGACAGATCCGCCGGTCCGATGAACAGCGCATCAACCCCGTCGACTGCGGCGATGTCTTCCAGGGCATCTACGCCCGCCTTGGTTTCGATCTGCAACACCAGACACAATTCGTCTTCGGCGCGCGTGAAGTAATCCTCCACACGACCGTAGCGCGTCGCCCGCGTCATGCCGGCCATCCCGCGCTGCCCACGCGGGCCATAACGCATCGCCGACACCGCAGCGCGGGCGGCGTCGGCACTTTCGATGTAGGGCACCAACAGGGTCTGGGCGCCCATGTCCAAAAGGCGTTTGAACACCACCGCGTCGTTGGCGGCCGGGCGCACCACTGCGGCGACACCGGGCGACCCGGCGATGGCTTGCAGGGCGGGCAGCACATCGACCACTTCAATCGCGGCATGTTCGCAATCGACCAGCACCCAGTCATAGGCGGCACCGGCCAGAAGCTCTGCTACCGTGTTGCCCCCAAGTGTGTTCCAGATGCCAAGCTGATGCTGGCGGGCCTGAAGGCGCGCCTTGAAAAGGTTCTTCGGCAGGTCCATGGCGTGTCTCCCTGCGCCAAGCCTAGCCGCGCCCACGGCCTGCCGCAATCGATTGCTGGCACAGTTTCGCATCTGTGGGGGCTTGCAATTTCCAGCCCTTTCGGCGTTTGTCCAAGAGGCGATTCAAACCGCTTTGAAGACCTTACGTGCAGGTGTGCCATGACCGATATTTCCTACCAGCTTTACTCGTCGCGCAACTTCGGACCGATTGGCGCGACGCTGCGCATGCTTGCGGCGGCGGGCTACAGCGGCGTTGAAGGCTATGGCGGTCTTTTTGGCGATGCCGCGACCCTGGACGCGCTGAAAGCGGCTCTATCAGACAGCGGTCTGAACATGCCCACGGCCCATATCGGTCTTGATGCGGTTGCCGGCGATCCGGCCGGGGTCATTGCGACCGCGCGCGATCTGGGGATCGAGGCGGTGATCGTTCCGTTTACAGACCACCAGACCCGCAGTGCCGCTGCTTGGGCGGCCTTTGGGGCGGAACTGGCCGAGGCGGGCAAGCCCCTGCAGGACGCAGGGTTCGCCTTTGGCTGGCACAATCATGCCTTCGAGTTTGCCGATCTCGGCGGGGCGGATCGACCGCTTGACCTGATCTTGCAAGCCTCTGACACGATGATGTTCGAATTTGACATCGCCTGGGCCGTCGTGGCCGGCGAAGACCCGGCCATTTGGATTGAAAAATACGCCGACCGGTTGCTGGCGGTGCATGTGAAGGACCGCGCCCCCGAAGGCACCACGGCCGAGGATGGCTGGGCCGATGTGGGCCACGGCGTGATCAATTGGGCCGCGCTGACCCAAGCGGTGCAGGCCGCGGGCGCGCGGCACCTGATCATCGAACATGACAACCCCGCCGATGATCACCGCTTTGCAACCCGTTCCATCGCGGCCCTGAGGGGATTTCTGGGAGACAGCGCATGAGCCCCCTTGGCGTCGGCATCATCGGCAGTGGCAATATCTCTGCTGCCTATCTGCGCCTTGCGCCGATGTTCAAAGGTCTGAACATGGTGGCCGTGGCAGATTTGAACGCAGATGCCGCCGCAGCCCGCGCGGCAGAATTCGGGGTTGAGGCGCGCAGTGTCGCGGCCTTGCTGGCGTCTGACGATATCGACGTGGTGATCAATCTGACGATCCCCGCTGCGCATTTTCAGGTGACCTGCGATATCTTGCGGGCAGGCAAACATGCCTATTCCGAAAAACCGGTGGTTCTAACGCTCGACGAAGGCAAGGCGCTGCAGGATCTGGCGGCCAAACAGGGCCTGCGCGTGGGGTCCGCACCTGACACGTTCCTTGGCGCCAGCCACCAGCAGGCCCGCGCGATGATTGACGCCGGCGCGATCGGCAAGGTCGGTTCGGGTACGGCCCATATCATGGGCCGCGGGATGGAACATTGGCATCCGAACCCCGATTTTTTCTTTCTGCCAGGGGCCGGGCCGGTGCTGGACATGGGGCCTTACTACGTCACCAATCTGATCCAGCTTCTGGGGCCGGTGGCCCAGGTTCAGGCGATGACATCGATCCCGCGCGCCACCCGAACCATCCTGTCCGAGCCTCGCGCAGGGGAAGAAATTGACGTCAAGACACCGACGACAATCCACGGACTTCTGGAATTCGCCCGCGGTGCGGTGGTCACCCTTGGCGCGTCCTGGGACGTGCGCGCGCATCGCCATGGCCATATGGAGCTTTACGGCCTGGACGGCACGCTTTTTCTGCCTGATCCCAACTTCTTCGGGGGCGACCTTGAAGTGGCATACGATGAAGAGACGACCGATGTGGTCGCGCCATGGGATCATCCGTTTGGTGTGGCCAATGACGCCGAGCATGCCAATTACCGCGCCGCGGGCCTGGCCGATATGGTGGCAGGGATCGCCGAAGGGCGCGCCCATCGCTGCGCGCTTGATCTGGCCGTTCATGCGGTCGATGTGCTGACGGGGCTGTTGGTTTCGGGCGAGACGGGGGCGGGGGTCGCGATGACCACAACCTGCACCCGGCCAGAGGCTTTGGGGCCTGAGGCGGCCCGCGCATTGTTGGCCTAGCCTGCCGCGGCCTGGGCGCCGGTGATCGCGATCATCTGATAGACATCATCGGCCGAGCAGCCCCGCGACAGATCGTTGGCCGGTTTGGCAAGACCTTGCAAAATGGGCCCCAAAGCGGTCGCGCCGCCCAAGCGTTGCGCGATCTTGTAGCCGATGTTGCCCGCCGACAGGGACGGAAAGACAAACACATTCGCCGCCCCCTTAACGGGTGAATTCGGGGCCTTTCGGGCCGCGACATCAGGCACGATGGCTGCGTCAAACTGCAACTCGCCATCAATCACCAGATCCGGCGCCGTCCGTTTCACCAGTCCCATGGCTTCGGCGATGCGCGGCAGACTTTCATGGGCTTTTTCAGGCACCGACCCCTTGGTGGAAAACGACAACATGGCCACGCGCGGTGTCTCGCCGGTCAGGGCTGTCAACGACCGGGCAGAGGCGACGGCGATGCTGGCGAGTTCTGCCGCATCAGGCTGCAGGATCAATCCGCAATCGGCAAAGACAACCGGGCGCGCGCCGCCTTCCAGAAGCATCAGGAAATAGCTTGAAACGGTTTCGACCCGGGGCGCTTTGCCGATCACTTGCAAAGCGGTGCGCACCACATCCGATGTGGTCGCCACCGCGCCGCTGATCGTGCCATCGGCGTCGCCTTCGCGGACCATCATCGCGGCATAGACCAAAGGCGCCTCGACGGCGCGTTCGGCGGCCTCTGCCGTCATGCCCTTGTGGGCGCGCAACCTGTGCAAAGCGGCCGCGTAGCGCCGCCGGTCGGGCGAGGCTTCGGGGTTGATCGTTGTCACGCCGGGCGTGTTTGTGTCGCCCACAAGGGTGATCCGGGCCAGCCCGTCTTTTGTGGCGCGGATCGCGGCCTCGATAATGCGGGGATCGTTGCCTTCCCCCATGACGATATGTGGCTGCGCCCTTTTCGACGCAGCCACGATGTCTTCGATCGCGGACATGGGGCGCGGTTACTCGGCGGCCATGTCGGCGGCCGTGATCCCCGCCACTTCGACCGGCTTTTTCATCGCGTCGCGCCGGAACGGATCGCCCAGTTCCTGGTTGATCATCGCCTCGATCAGGGTGGTCTTGCCTGCCTTTTGATCCTTCAGCGCCTGGTCGAGTGCGCCGGTCAATTCATCCATCGTGCGCGCAACCACACCGATCAGCCCGCAAGCCTTGGCGATGCCCGCATAAGACACTTCCTCGTCGAGCTCTGTGCCCACGAAATTGTCGTCAAACCACAAGGTGGAGTTCCGCTTTTCGGCCCCCCACTGGTAGTTGCGGAAAACGATCTGGGTGATGGCAGGCCACTCGCCCCGCCCGATGGCGGTGAGTTCATTGACCGCAATGCCAAAGGCGCCGTCGCCTGCAAAACCCACCACGGGCACGTCCGGGCAGCCGATCTTGGCGCCCACAATCGATGGCAAGCCGTAGCCGCAGGGGCCAAAGAGCCCGGGTGCGAGGTATTTGCGGCCCTCTTCGAACGACGGATAGGCGTTGCCGATGGCGCAATTGTTGCCGATGTCTGACGAAATGATCGCCTCTTGGGGCAGGGCGGCCTGGATGGCGCGCCAGGCCATGCGGGGGCTCATCCAGTCGGGCTTGGCCGCGCGCGCGCGTTCGTTCCAAGTGGTGCCGGGGTCGTCTTCTTCGTGGTCCATCGACGACAACTGCTGCGCCCAAACCGATTTCGTCGTTGCGATCAGGTTCTTGCGGTCTTCGCGGCCGGCGTCGCCTGCCGTGGGCGCCAGCCCCTTCATGATGCCTTTGGCGACCTTGGCCGCATCCCCAACAATACCGACGCTGACCTTCTTGGTCAGCCCGATCCGGTCAGGGTTGATATCCACCTGAATGATCTCGGCGTCGGCGGGCCAATAGTCGATCCCGTAGCCCGGCAGGGTCGAAAACGGATTGAGCCGCGTGCCAAGCGCCAGGACCACGTCGGCTTTTGAAATCAGTTCCATTCCCGCTTTCGAGCCGTTGTAGCCCAGGGGGCCCGCAAACAGCGGATGGTTGCCCGGGAAGGCGTCGTTGTGCTGGTAGCCGACGCAAACGGGTGCATCGAGCTTTTCAGCCAGCGCCTGCGACGCGGCAATCCCGCCTTCGGACAAGACCACGCCGGCGCCATTCAGGATCACCGGGAATTTCGCGCCCGACAGGATCTCGGCCGCTTTGGCGACCGAGTTTTCCCCGCCCGAGGACCGTTCAAGGTCGACCGGGTCCGGAATTTCGATGTCGACAACTTGTGTCCAGAAATCGCGCGGGATGTTCAACTGGGCCGGGCCGGACAACCGGTGCGCCTGGGCGATCACCCGGGTCAGCACCTCGGCCACGCGGCTGGGGTCCTTGACCTCTTCCTGATAGGCCACGCAATCGGCGAACAAGTTCATCTGCGGCATTTCCTGAAACCCGCCCTGACCGATGGTCTTATTGGCCGCCTGGGGTGTCACCAGCAAACACGGCGTGTGGTTCCAATAGGCGGTCTTCACGGCGGTCACGAAATTGGTAATACCGGGGCCGTTCTGGGCAATCATCATCGACATTTTGCCGGTCGCACGGGTGTAGCCATCGGCCATGAACCCCGCCGAGCCTTCGTGCGCGCAGTCCCAAAAGGTGATCCCGGCGCGCGGGAACAGGTCGGAAATCGGCATCATGGCGGACCCGATTATCCCAAACGCCTGGGAAATCCCGTGCTTTTGCAGCACTTTGACAAAGGCTTCCTCGGTGGTCATTTGCATTGTGCGTCTCCCGTTGGCGTTGAAAATTGAGATGTAGCGTTTCAGTTTTTGTCGTATCGGCTCCCATGGCGCATTCCATAGGGCCAGATTTGCGTGTCAGGTCGGTCCAGATTAGCCAATTTCCTCGGCCACCAGCCTGATGCCTTCAGGGATACGCGCCGACGTGATCGACGAATAGGCCAGCCGGTAATAGCAGTTGGGCGCGGTGGCGGGGTCGAAAAAGAGCTTGCCGGGTTCGATGATCACACCGCGTTTGTGCAACCGGCGCGCCAGATCTTCGGTATCGATCCCGTCGGGCGCCTTCATCCAGAACGACGAGCCGCCATCGCCGATATCTCCCGCGACCTCAAGCCCGCAGGTGTCGATCGCGGCAATCATCTCGGTCCGGCGGCGCTGATACGCCTTGCGCATCCGGTTGATCTGGGCGCCGTAGTGACCAAGCGACAGGAAATACGACGCGGTGCGCTGGATCAGCCCCGGCGGGTGGCGCAGCACCCGGGTTCTGAGCATCCGCGCCTCTTCAATAAAGGCCACAGGTGCCACGATGTATCCCAGCCGCAGCCCCGGAAAGAGCGACTTTGAAAACGAGCCGACATAGACCACACAGCCCGTCTCATCGAGCGATTTCAGCGCCGGCGAGGTGGACCGGCCAAAGGCCATTTCAAACTCGTAATCATCCTCGACAATCACAAAGCCCTGCGCGCGCGCACGTTCCAGAAGCGCTTTGCGCCGCGCCATGGGCATGGTCGCATTGGTCGGGCAATGGTGACTGACGGTGGTGAACAGCACATCAGTTTCGTCCGGGATGTCATCGGGCGGCAGACCATCGGGATCGACGTTGATGGGGTGGGTATGGCAGCGCGTGCCGTCCAATACTTCGCGCAGCCCCGGGTAGCAGGGGTTTTCCACCGCCGCCGTGCGCCGCTGGGTCAGCAACAGCTGGGCCGCGGTCCAAAGCGCGTTCTGCGCGCCCATCGTTACCAGCACGTTTTCGGGCCGGGCCGAAATCCCGCGCCGCGACAGGATATGGCGCAGGATGTATTCCACCAACTTGGGGTCGTCTTGTTCGTAGTGATCCGCCGTCAACGCGTCGAAGTCGCGTTGTCCCAGCGCCTGCAAGGCACATAGGCGCCAATTCTGATGGTCAAAGAGCTTCAGATCGGTCTGCCCGTAAATGAAGGGGTAGGGGTATGTGCGCCAATCGGCCGGCCGGGTGATCCGTTCGGGCGGGCTTGCGGTATGGCCGAAATAGCGCGACCAGTCGATCCCGGTCTCGGGCTCTTTTTCGGGCAGTTCGAACCGGGGCGCCACCGGGGCGGTGTCCGACACGAAATACCCCGAGCGGCCCCGCGCGACGAGATAATCATCCGCCACCAGATCGGTATAGGCGATTGTAACGGTGATGCGGCTGATGCCCAGATGCCGGGCCAATTCGCGCGATGAGGGGATCCGCTCGCCCGGACGAAACCGGCCCGCCAGAATGCCTTCGACCACGCGCCGTTTGATCTGGTGTTGCAGCGTGCCATCGCCGTCATTGTCCAGAAAAAAGCTCTCGGCGTGAATGGTCATGGTGGCGGGTCCCCGTGGCTGGCCTTAACTTGGCACGGAAATCATGCGCCTGCTAGGTCCAGATTGCCGCGCCCGTAAAAAAGGGCGCCGCAGCGCCCCTTCCTCTTGCTTGAAATACCTCGGGGGTTTGGGGGCTGGCCCCCAACCTTGCCCTTCTCTCAGCCGCGCCCTTTCCAAGGCACCAGGTATTTTTCCGCTTCCCGCATCAGAATGTCGATCGCATAGCCGATCACACCGATCAGTATGATCCCGACGATCACGATATCGGTCAGCTGAAACTTCGAGGCCGCGATGATCATTTTTCCGGCGCCGGTTTCCGCCGCGACCAGTTCCGCGGCCACAACCGTGCCCCAACACACCCCCATCGCGACACGTGCGCCGGTGAAAATCTCCGGCAGGGAGTTCGGCAAGATCACCTTCGACAGAATCTGGCGCTTGGTGGCCCCCAGCGAATAGGCGGCATGCACCTTGGAGATATTCACCCCCGATACACCCGCGCGGGCCGCAATCGTCATGATCCAGAGTGCTGCGAGGAACAGCAAGCTGATCTTGCCCTCTTCGCCGATGCCGAACCAGATGATCACCAGCGGGATCAGCGCCAGGGGCGGCACCGGTCGCATGAATTCGACGATCGGGTCAAACCAGCCGCGCATCCAGGAATTCAGCCCCATCGCAAAGCCCAGGGGAATGCCGAAGATACAGCCCAGGGCAAAGCCCATCACCACCCGGATCAGCGACCAGAACACATTCTCCCACAGCCCGACGTTCTGGTAGCCATCCGCATTCAGGTTCCAGAACCGCTGCCAGACCATTTCGGGTGGGGGCAGGTACAACGCCTCCATCGTCCAGCCGGTGTCGGGTTTCACAAAGAGCGAGCCGCGCCCGGTCATTTCAATGGTGGCATCGGCGTAGGTGACCGGAGTGTCGGGGGAGATCGGCTGGCCGTTGACTTCGGTGATCATGTAGCCATCGACATCGCCGCCGTCGTCATTGCGTTGGGCCGGCAACACGCGTGAGCGGCGTTCGGCCACGATCACCACGTCGTCTTTGGCAAAGCCGTCGCCGCCATCTTCGCCCGCGGGGTCTTCGACCCCTTCGGCGCCAAACGGGTGGACCCGTACAAAGACGGTGCCCGTATCTGTCTCACCATCCGCGTTCACGGCCGTGTATTCAAACTGCGTGTCGCCGACGAAAGGTTGGGGCAGGGTGAAGGGCAGCAAGGATGACCCCGTGGCCACGCCCCACAAGACAAACACCGCAATGACCGAGGCGATCGAGGCGATGCGGTTGGCCACGACTGAACTTTCGTCGCCAAAGGTCACGGTTTTCAGGCTGCCGTAGCCATGCTCTTCGCGGTTTCGGGTCACCAGCGAATAGACGAACCAGCACACCGCAGAGATGACCAGGTAAAGTGCAAAAATCCCCAGGATCCCGACGATCATCCACAGGGTTGAGCCGAACAGTTCCAATACGTCTTGTCCCATCAGGCGCTCTCCGTCCGACCCATAATTTCTTCTTCCATGTCCCAAATCATGTTCAGGATCTCATCGCGTTTGACGCCGAAGTCGTCATGCTGCTTGACGACCCGCAGGTCGGCCCCGACGCCCAACTCGGCAAAGGGCAGGCGGTATTCTTTGTGGATGCGCCCCGGGCGCGGCGCCATAACGATCAGCCGTTCGCCCAGAAGCAGCGCCTCTTCGACCGAATGGGTGATCAGGATGATCGTCTTGCCGGTCTTCTTCCAGATGTCCAAAACCAGGCTTTGCATCTTTTCGCGCGTCAGCGCGTCGAGCGCGCCCAGAGGTTCGTCCATCAAGATGACGTCGGGGTCATTGGCCAGACAGCGCGCCAGGGCGACACGCTGCTGCATCCCGCCCGAGAGTTCATAGATCATCTTTTCGCCAAAATCCTGCAGGCCGACGATGCCCAGAAGCTCGTTCACCTTCGCGTCGATCGTGGCCTTATCGACCCCCGCCATCGCCGGACCGAAGCCGATGTTCTTTGACACGCTCATCCATTCGAACAAGGCGCCCTTTTGAAAGACCATGCCGCGTTCCGAAGACGGCCCTGTCACCCTGTCGCCATCAAGCGCGATCTGGCCGCCCGTGGGGGCCAGAAAGCCCGCCAGAATATTCAAAAGCGTGGTCTTGCCGCAGCCCGACGGGCCCAGCACAGACATCAGCTCGCCTTCCTTGATGTTGAGATTGATGTTCTTCAATGCTTCGACAGAGCCGCCGTTGGGCAATTCGAAGGTCATGGAAACATCGTCGATCACGAGGCCAGAGCTAGCGTCGGTCATGGCGTCTCCTTTGTCCACGAAGGTCTTGTTGTTGTTATGAAAAGGGCGCGGCCACCTTGTGATGACCGCGCCCCAACATGTCACCCGGTAGGGTGTCTTACATGCTTGAGACGGCTTCGAGGAAACTCGAATTCACCAGCGGTGCATAGTCGTCAAGTGCCGTCAGCTGACCGCTTGCTTCAAGGCTCGCGGCCGAGTTTGCAAGAAAGTCCACAAGGCCGCCGCCCATCCAGGCATCCGACAATTGCGTTTCGACGTCCGGGAAGCGGAACGTAGCGATGACGGCTTCGGTGCCTTCGGCATCCATACCGGCGGCCGCTGAAATGTCTGGCAGCATCGAGGCAGGATCGTCGGCATACATCGCGTTCATCTTCGCGGTGACAGCTAGGAACTTGGTGAGAAGTTCAGGGTTTTCTTCAGCAAACTCGGTCGGGACCGACGTTACGTCGAACACCTTGCCGACCACGTCTTCCTTTTCCTGACCTTCCAGAAGCACGTTGCCGTATTCTTTCATCCGCCGCAGTGGGCCACCCCAGCCGCAGACCATATCCAGCGACCCGTTGGCGAAAGCCGCAGCCGAGTCGACCGGCGACATGTCAACGATCGACATCGTGTCGGTGTCGACGCCGAAATGCGCCATCTGGGTCAAAAAGCCCGAATGCGCCATCGTGCCCAACGGCACTGCCACTTCCTTGCCCTCGAGCTCAGCAGCATTCTCAGCGGTGATTTCCAGCTCAGACCGAACAACGCAATTGTCATTGTCCGAATAGGTCACCGCGACGTCGACGATCTGAAGATCCTGACCGGCGGCTGTCGCCACGAGGAAGGGCGTCACGCCCTGGCTGAAGCTGATGTGCACATCGCCCGATGCCATGGCGGCCGACATTGCGGTGCCTGCATCAAACGAGACCCAGTTCACTTTCACGCCAAGCTCTTCTTCATAGATCGCGTTGGTTTGGGCGAACTGGTTCGGGGTCGGCCATTCCAGGAAGTAGGCGACCGTGATTTCTTCAAGGTGCCCGTCGGCAAAAGCGCTCGACCCGGCGACCATTGCCGCGCCGGCGACTGCCGTCAGCAATTTCGATTTCAGTTTCATAAAAGACTCCCTGCGGATTTTATGAACACGCCACCCTGGCATGTCCGAGTTATGACACAGCACTATAGCGACCAAATTTTCTTTGCCCATAGGTCCACATGTCAGGCAACGACTAGGTCCAGATTCGTTTGCCCGGCGCCTCATTTTTTGGCGGAAATCCTGCTTTTCTGGCGCTATGGATGGTTGCACTCTGGCCCTATCTGAGCCTGCCTTGTCAGGACAGGTTATACCGTCGAAGATGAGCCATCCGGGAGCACGTCATGAACACGATATTCAGTCAGAACGATATGAGCGCGGTGGTCGAAGCAGATCGGGCGCATCTGTGGCATCATCTATTGCAACATAAACCCCATGAAACCAACGACCCGCGCATCATTGTCGAGGGCAAGGGCGTACGGGTGTGGGATGCCAAGGGCCGCGAACATCTCGACGCGGTTTCGGGCGGTGTCTGGACGGTCAACGTAGGCTACGGCCGCGAACGCATCGCCAATGCGGTGCGCGACCAGTTGGTCAAGATGAATTTCTTTGGGAATTCGCTGGGATCCGTGCCCGGCGCGGAATTTGCTGAAAAACTCATCGCCAAGATGCCGGGGATGGCCCGGGTCTATTATACCAACTCGGGGTCTGAGGCGAATGAGAAGGCGTTCAAGATCGTCCGTCAGATCGCCCACAAGCGCTACGGCGGCAAAAAACACAAGATTCTCTACCGCGACCGCGACTACCATGGCTCGACATTGGCGACGATGTCGGCAGGCGGCCAGGATGAGCGCAACGCGCAATATGGGCCGTTTGCGCCGGGGTTCGTGCGCGTGCCCCATTGCCTGGAATACCGCGCCCAGGTGCAGACAGACAATTACGGCGAATGGGCCGCCAACCAGATCGAAAAGGTGATCCTGGACGAAGGCCCCGATACGGTAGGGGCGCTGTGTCTGGAGCCGGTGACGGCGGGTGGGGGTGTGATCCCACCGCCCGAGGGCTACTGGCCGCGCGTCCAGGAGATTTGCAAGAAATACGATGTCTTGCTGCACATTGATGAAGTGGTCTGCGGCATCGGGCGCACCGGCACCTGGTTCGGCTACCAGCATTGGGGCGTGAAGCCCGATTTCGTGACCATGGCCAAGGGCGTCGCCTCGGGCTATGCGGCCATCGCCTGCATGGTCACCACCGAAGAGGTCTTTGAGATGTTCAAAGACGATCCCGGCGATCCGATGAACCATTTCCGCGACATTTCCACCTTCGGGGGCTGCACCGCGGGCCCGGCGGCGGCCATCGAAAACATGGCGATCATCGAAGAAGAGGGCTTGCTGGAAAACACCCAGGCGCGCGGGGCCCAACTGGTCGCGCAACTGCAAGAGCTTCAGAACAAGCACGCCGTGATTGGCGATGTGCGCGGCAAAGGCCTGTTTTGCGGCGCCGAACTGGTCGCCAACCGCCACACCAGGGATCCGGCGGCGGAAAAAGATGTCCAGGCGGTCGTTGCCGATTGTATGGGCCAGGGCGTGATCATCGGGGCGACCAACCGTTCGCTTCCGGGCTTCAACAACACGCTGTGTTTCAGCCCGCCGCTGATCTCGACCGAAGATGACATCAACGAGATTGTGGACGCGGTCGATCAGGCATTGACCCGCATTTTTTCATAACCCAAGCGCCCCTGCGGGCGCCCCATCGGGAGCAAGACTTTGAGCAGTTTTCCGTCCACGGCGCGTGTCGTCATCATTGGCGGGGGGGCCGTCGGCGTGTCCTCGCTTTATCATCTGGCCAAGGCCGGCTGGACCGACTGTGTGCTTTTGGAAAAAAATGAGCTGACGGCAGGATCAACCTGGCACGCGGCGGGCAATTGCCCGAATTTCTCGCCGTCCTGGGCGGTTTTGAACATGCAGCGCTATTCGCTCGCGATGTACCGCACGCTGGCTGACGATGTGGGCTACCCGATGAACTACCACGTCACCGGGGCGTTGCGGCTGGGCCATTCCAAAGAACGCGCGATGGAATTTGAACAGGTCGCGGGCATGGCCCGCGCCCAGGGGCTGGAGATCGACATTCTCACCCCGAAAGAGGCGCTGGACTACTATCCTTTCATGGAAACCCACGATCTGTCGTCGGTGCTGTGGGACCCGCTCGATGGGGATATTGATCCGGCACAATTGACCCAGGCCATGGCCAAGGGCGCGCGCGATCTGGGCGGCAATATCCAGCGGTTTACCCCGGCCACCGGGGTCACGCAGACGCCAGACGGCTGGATCGTGCACACCGACAAGGGCGATATCGCCTGCGAATATGTGGTCAATGCGGCTGGCTATTACGCGGGCCGCGTTGGCGATTGGTTCAAACCCTATGGCGGGCGCGACGTGCCCATGGTGGTGATGTCGCACCAGTATTTCCTGACCGGTGAAATCCCCGAGATTGAAGCCTGGACGAAGGAAAACGGCCGCAAACTGCCGATGATCCGCGACGTCGACAGCAGCTATTATCTGCGCCAGGACAAGCATGGCCTGAACCTTGGCCCCTATGAGCGCAACTGCAAGGCCCATTGGGTGACGTCCGATGACCCGATGCCCGATGACTTCAGCTTCCAGCTTTACCCCGACGATCTGGAACGGCTCGAATGGTACATCGAAGATGCCATGGGCCGGGTGCCGCTTCTGGGCACGGGCGGAATGGAACGGGTGATCAACGGCCCGATCCCTTATGCGCCCGACGGGTTGCCGATGATCGGGCCGATGCCCGGCGTGCGCAACGCGTTTGAGGCCCATTCGTTTACCTTCGGCATCGTTCAGGGCGGCGGGGCGGGCAAGGTCCTGGCCGAATGGATCGCGCATGGCGAAACCGAATGGGACATGTGGGCGGTCGATCCGCGCCGCTTCACCACCCATGCCGACCACGATTTCTGTCTGGCCAAGGCGCTGGAAACCTATGGGCACGAATATGCGATGCATTTTCCGCATCACGACTGGCCTGCCGGACGCGACAAGAAGCTCTCCCCCGTGCATGATCGGTTGATTGCCGCAGGTATTGTTATGGGCGCCTACAATGGCTGGGAACGGGCCAATTGGTTCGCCAAACCGGGCGATGACACATCCGAAGCCGGGTCTGAAACATGGGAGCGCGCCGGGCCGTGGGAGCCGCGCGTGCGCGAAGAATGCGAAGCCGTGCGCGATCACGCAGGGATCCTTGCGATCACCGGGTTTTCGCGCCTCAAGGTCGAAGGGCCGGGCGCGCGCGCCTTTGTCGACAGCCTGACCGCGTCGCGCCTGCCCAAACCGGGCCGCGTAAGTCTGTGTTATTTCCCAGACAGCCGCGGCCGCACCGTGACCGAAATGTCAGCGATGGTGCATTCGGATGATGAGGTCGGCCTGATCACCGCCGCCTTGGCCCAGTGGCATGACGCCGAAGTGCTGTCGCGCCAGGCCCCCGACGGCATCACCGTCACCGATCACACCGATGTGGTCGAATGCCTTTTGGTCACCGGCCCCAGGGCGCGCGATATCCTCCAGCCATTGGTCGAAGGCCATGATCTGCATGCGCCCTGGCTGTCGGCCAGCTTTGACGGCACGGTGGCAGGCCAGCCCTGTGCGATGCTGCGGGTGTCGTTTGCCGGTGAATTGGGCTGGGAAATCCACTGCGCGCCCGACGCCGCCCCTGCGATCTGGGATGCCGTCACCGGGGCCGGGGCCAAGCCGTTCGGGATGTTCGCGCTGAATTCCCTGCGGATCGAAAAGGGCTACCGCGCCTGGAAGGGGGACCTTTCCACGGATTATTCGCTGATCGAATCGGGTCTCGACCGCTTCGTCAGCTTCAAGAAAAACGTCGATTTCCCGGGGCGGGCCGCACTTTTGGCTGAAAAGACCGAAGGCCCCGCCAAACGCGCGGTCGGTCTGGTGGTTCAGGCCAACGGCCACGACGCGCCCTATATGGCCAACGTCTGGAAAGACGGCGAACGGGTGGGCGAGACGACATCGGGCGCCTGGGGCTACCGGGTCGATGCGTCGCTTGCCATCGGCATGGTGCGGGCCGATCTGACCGAGCCCGGCACCGAGCTTGAGGTCGAAATTTTTGGGCAGATGCATCCCGCCACCGTGCAGGACATGCCGTTTTGGGACCCTGACAACGAAAGATTGCGCGCATGAAAACCCTTCCCACTCAGGCCAGTGCCGTTGTCATCGGGGGCGGCGTTTCGGGCTGCTCGGTCGCGTATCATCTGGCCAAATTGGGCTGGAAAGACGTGGTGCTTCTGGAACGCAAGACCCTGACCTGCGGGACCACATGGCATGCCGCCGGGTTGATCGGCACCTTGCGCCCCAGCCAGAACCTGACGAAATTGTCAAAGTATTCTCGTGATCTATACGCCGAACTTGAAGCGGAAACCGGGGTCGCGACGGGCCTGAAGCTGACCGGATCGATCACCGCAGCCCTGACTGAGCACCGCTGGGAAGAGATCCGCCGCCAGGCCACGCTGGCCCATATCTTTGACATCGAAGCCGAGGTCATCAGCCCTGATGAGATCGAGGCACTTTACCCCCATCTGACGACACACGATTTGATTGGCGGCGTGCATATGCCGGGCGACGGGCAGTGTGATCCGGCCAATATCGCCATGGCACTGGCCAAGGGCGCGCGGATGCACGGGGCGCAGATTTTCGAAGGTGTCAAAGTCGCCCGGGTGGAAGACGACGGCGCCCGCGTCAATGGGGTGCACTACGACCAAGGTGGTGAGCCGGGCTTTATCGCCGCCGACGTCGTGATCAATTGCGGCGGCATGTGGGGGCGCGATTTTGCCGCCCAAAACGGCGTGACCCTGCCGCTTCACGCCTGCGAACATTTCTATCTGCTGACAGAACCGGTGGACGGGCTGAAAAACCTGCCCAGCCTGCGCATCCCCGATGAGCACGCATACTACAAGGAAGACGCGGGCAAAATGATGCTCGGCGCGTTCGAACCGCGCGCCAAGCCCTGGGGCATGGGCGGCATTCCAGCCGATTTCGAATTCGACAGCCTGCCAGAGGATTTTGAGCATTTCGAGCCGATCCTGGAAAAGGCCATGCACCGGATGCCGCTGTTTGAAACCGCCGGTGTGCACACGTTTTTCAACGGGCCCGAAAGCTTCACACCGGACGATACATATTACCTCGGCGAAGCGCCCGAACTTCGCGGCTATTGGGTCGCGGCGGGGTATAATTCCATCGGCATCGTGTCGTCTGGCGGGGCGGGCATGGCGCTGGCGCATTGGATCAACGATGGCGAGCCGCCGTTTGATCTGTGGGATGTGGATATTCGCCGTGCGCAGCCCTTTCAGCGCAACCGGCGCTACCTGCAAGAACGGGTGTCGGAATCGCTGGGGCTTTTGTTCGCCGACCATTACCCCTACCGCCAGCCCGAAACGGCCCGGGGCATCCGCCGCTCGCCGATTCACGAGCAATTGCGCGCGCGCGGTGCGGTGTTTGGCGAGTTGCAGGGGTGGGAGCGGCCCAATTGGATCGCTCAAGGGTCCCAGATCGCCGAGTACCAATACGATTGGAAAGGCCAGAACTGGTTTGAAAACCAGAAGGCCGAACATATGGCCGTGCGGACCGGCGCCGGGCTTTTTGATATGTCGAGCTTCGGGAAAATTCGGGTCGAAGGCCGCGATGCTTGCGCGTTTCTGCAAAAAATGTGCGGCAATGACATCGACGTGGACGCCGGCCGGCTGGTCTACACCCAGATGCTGAACGCCCGCGGCGGGATTGAAAGCGACCTAACCGTCACGCGGCTGTCGGAAACCGCGTTTTTGCTGGTTGTGCCCGCCGCCACGGTGCGCCGCGACATCGCCTGGCTGACGCGGCATCTGGGCGATGAGTTTGTCGTGATCACCGACACCACGGTCGCCGAAGCCACGCTGTGCCTGATGGGCCCCAAAGCGCGCGACATCCTCGCTCTGGTCAGTCCCAACGACTTTTCAAACGACGCCCATCCCTTTGGGACTGCGAAGGAAATTGAGATCGGCATGGGGCTCGCGCGCGCCCACCGGGTGTCTTACGTGGGCGAGTTGGGGTGGGAACTTTACGTCTCTGCCGACCAGGCGCCCCATGTGTTTGAAACCATGATGGACGCGGGCGAGGCTGAAGGGCTGACGCTGTGTGGCCTTCACACGCTTGATTCGTGCCGGATTGAAAAGGCCTTCCGCCATTATGGCCATGACATTACGGACGAAGACCATGTGCTTGAAGCGGGCCTTGGCTTCGCGGTGAAGACCGCGAAAGAGGCGTTTCTGGGCCGCGACGCGGTTTTGCGCAAAAAAGAGCAGGGGCTTCAAAAGCGCCTGTTGCAGTTCAAACTCGAAGACCCAGAAGCCTTCGTGTTTCACAATGAAGCCGTGCTGCGGGACGGCGAAATCGTGGGCTGGGTGACATCAGGCAACTACGGCCACGCCCTGGGTGGTGGGATCGCGCTTGGCTACGTGCCCTCGGCCGGGGAAACCGTAAAAGAGCTTCTCGCGTCGTCCTATGAGATTGATATCGGCGGCACGCGCGTCAAGGCCACGGCAAGTTTCAAGCCGATGTATGATCCCAAGCACGAACGGATGCACGTCTGATGGACCGCCACGACACCTTTGCCGAATTGCACGGGGCAGGGTGTTTTGTAATGCCAAACCCCTGGGATGCAGGCTCGGCCCGGGTGATGGCGGCGATGGGGGCCAAGGCGCTGGCGACGTCATCTGCGGCCCATGCTTTCACGCTGGGGCGGCCCGATATGGGCGGTGTCACGCGTGATGAAGCGCTGGCGCATGCTGAAGAGCTGGTCGCGGCCACGCCCTTGCCGGTGTCCGGGGATTTTGAAAACGGGTTCGCCGACGCGCCCGACGATGTGGCCGAAACACTTCGGTTGGCTGGCGAGGTTGGCCTGTCGGGCTGTTCGATCGAGGACACCCAGATGGCGCCGGGCAATCCGGCCTATGCCTTTGATCTGGCGGTTGAGCGGATCCAGGCGGCGGTTGCGGCGGTGCGCGCCATGGGCCGGCCCTTCGTTTTGACCGCGCGGGCCGATGGGGTGATGAACGGGGCCTATGACATCGCCGAAGGCATCCGCCGGTTGCAAGCGTTTGAGGCGGCGGGTGCAGATTGTCTGTATTTGCCGGTGCCGCCTGACGTGCAGGGTCTGCGCGCGGTTCTGGCCGCGGTCACGGCACCCGTGAATGCGCTTGCGGCGGGGGCGCTGGCCCGGACCGACATCGCCACATTGGCCGGCCTTGGGGTGCGGCGGATCTCACTTGGATCCATGCCCGCCCGGGTCACCCATGCCGCTTTGATGAATGCGATGGCCGGGATTTACCAGCGCGGCACGTTTGACGGGCTCGCAGGCGCGGCCCCGGGCGCGGAGGTCGACGCGCTTTTGGGCAAAGGCGGCGGCGCGGCCAGCTAGGGCGGGCGGGGGCGCTGCCAACTAGGGCAGAGGGGCGCGCCGCCCCGTGGCCAAGGGACGCTTCGACCAATGGCGCGTCCCGGGCGACCCCGCGATATGTCCCGCAACACGAAGATCAAGGTGCGCGTGCCTAGAGGATTTCGGGCAGGATCAAGCCGGGGCGCAGGAACAGCTGGCTCGCGGCGGGTGGGGCGTCGCCGGTCAGCGAAAGGCCCGCAAACTCAAACACATGAGCGCAGACCGCATCCAAAGGGGTGGCAATGGCCATCGCGGCATAGCCATCGGCCAGGGCGGCGCGGCTGTCTGGGGTCAATTCGTTGACCACAAGGGCCACATCGCCGGGCGCCCGCACCTCGCGCAGGGCTGCCAGCGCCCCTTCCATCCCGCCACCGGCCACGTAAAGCCCGGCAAGGTCGGGGTGACGCGCCAACAGATCCAGCGTGGCTTCATAGGTCAGCTGCCGCGTCTCAAGGTTTATCAATGTGTCCAGAACCGTGATCTCTGGCGCGGTCTCGCGGAAGTAGCTGCGAAATCCCGTTTCGCGCAGCGCATGCCCATGCCAGCGTGACCCGCCCACAAAGACCGCCACCTTGCCGCGTTTCGTCAGCGCCGTGGCCACCATATGGGCCGCGACCCGCCCGACCTTGAGGTTGTTCATCCCGATGTAGCTGTGGCGCACGCCCTGGGCGAAGTCATTCAGCAGCGCAAAACAGGGCTGGCCATGCGCCTGGGCGCGGTCAACCGCGGCGGTGACCCGGTCGTGGGACACCAGCGTGCCCGCGATGGCATCGACCCGGCCTGCCATCTCTTCGATGGCGCCCACGGCGTCATCGGGCGACTGGCTTTGCAGGAACGTGACATCGGCGCGGGCGTCAAAGGCGCTGGTCCGGCGGGCGGCGTCTTCTGCGGCCAGGGCGAAATCCTGCCAGAAGGCCTGGCGGCTTTTCTGCAACAAAAAGCCGACGCGCAGCCGCGGTTTGCCCGGTGCCAGCCGGTGCCCGATCAGGGCGGCGGCGTAAAAGCCAATGTCTTCGGCCGCCGCCAGCACTTTTGCAGCCGTATCGGGCCGCACCATCCCGCGGCCGTTGAGCACCCGGTCCACGGTTGCGGTGCTGACGCCCGCGGCTTGGGCCACAGCCGTTATGGTGGGGCGGCGCGCCATGGCGATCCCTTGCAAGGTTTCCATCATTTCGTGACGGGTTTGCCATCAGCATGCAACACCCTAAGACACAGCACCGCACCCGCTTGTGACTGTGCCGCCCAAGGCATAGTTTCCCCATGACCGACTGGGGAACGACCGTGGCCAACACCGAATACGAACAACAACAGCGCGCGAAATCCCGCGACATCCGGGCGCTGTCGGCGCTGTGGCCGTTCGTGCGCCCCTACAGGGGGCTTCTGGCGCTGGCGGGCGTGGCGCTTATTCTCACCGCTGCGGTGTCGCTGGTCTTGCCGATTGCCGCACGCCGTGTGGTCGAAGGGTTTGAAACCGGCCAGGCCGAGCTTCTGGACGGTTATTTCGTCGCCGCTTTGGGGATTGCGCTGTTGCTCGCGGCAGGCTCGGGCCTGCGGTATTACTTCGTGACCCGGCTGGGCGAGCGGGTGGTGGCCGACATTCGCATCGCGGTGTTTGACCGGATGATCCGCATGTCACCTGCGTTTTTTGAACGTCTGCTGACGGGTGAAATCCTGTCGCGGATCACCACCGACACCACGCTGATTTTGTCGGTGATCGGCTCGTCGGTGTCCTGGGCGCTGCGCAATGCGCTTTTGCTGATGGGGGCGATCGCGCTGATGATCTACACCTCGCCGAAACTGTCGATGATGGTGTTGCTGGTGGTGCCGCTGGTGATCGGGCCGATTGTTGTTCTGGGGCGCAGGCTGCGGCGGCTCAGCCGGGAAAACCAGGACTGGATCGCGGCGTCATCGGGGTCAGCGTCCGAAGGGCTTTTGGCGGCACAAGCTGTGCAGGCCAACACCCATGAAGATGCGTCCAACGCGGCGTTTTCCGACGTCACCGAAAAGTCGTTCGACACCGCCAAGGCGCGCATATTCACCCGCGCCATCATGAGCTTTTTTGTCATCGCGCTGGCCTTTGGCGGCATTGTCGGCGTGTTGTGGATGGGCGCGCGCGATGTGCAAGCCGGCGCGATGTCCACCGGCGAATTGGTGCAATTCGTGATCTATGCCGGCATGGTCGCAGGCTCCACCGGGGCCTTGTCGGAAATCTGGGGCGAATTGCAGCGCGCGGCAGGGGCCACAGAACGGCTGGTCGAGCTTTTGGAAGCCGAAGACAGTGTCAAAGACCCCGCGCGACCCGCAGCCTTGACCACCCCGGTGCACGGTGAAATCACGTTCGACAAGGTCGTGTTTCGCTATCCTGCCCGGCCCGAACGCGCGGCCCTCGACGATGTCAGCCTAAGCGTGAAACCCGGCGAAACGGTCGCCCTTGTGGGCCCGTCGGGCGCGGGCAAGACGACGATCATCCAGCTTTTGCAGCGGTTTTACGACCCCGACGAAGGGGCGATCTTGATTGATGGGCAGGATGTCCGCACGCTCGACCGCAAGGCGTTCCGCCAGAACATCGCCCTTGTGCCGCAAGAACCGGTGATCTTTGCCGCTTCGGCCCGCGACAACATCCGTTTCGGGCGGCCAGACGCCACCGACGCCGAGGTCGAAGCGGCCGCCAGGGCGGCGGCGGCCCATGACTTCATCGCCGATCTGGGCGCGGGCTATGACGCTTATCTGGGCGAACGCGGCGTGATGCTGTCTGGCGGTCAAAAGCAGCGGATCGCGATTGCGCGCGCAATCCTGCGCGACGCGCCGATCCTTCTGCTGGATGAGGCGACATCGGCGCTGGATGCCGAAAGCGAACGCGCGGTGCAGGATGCGGTCGAAACCCTTTCGGCCGACCGGACCACGCTGGTGGTTGCGCACCGTCTGGCCACGGTGAAACAAGCCGACAGGATCGTGGTTTTCGAAGACGGCCAGATCGTGGCCACCGGCACCCATGACGAACTTGTGGGCCAGGACGGGCTTTATGCACGGCTGGCGCGGCTGCAATTTACCGGTGGGCTGGCCGCGGAATAGGAATAGACCCCGGGCGGGGCTGTAACGCAGCGTCGCGGCTTGCTCTGGGCGCCGATCCGTCCAAAGTAACGACCGAGGATGAGGAGGAGACCCCGATGCGCAATTTTGCGAACCCCGCGGACGTGCAGGCCCTTGAAGCAGAAGCCGCCTGGGCGGACCTGGATATACCCATCACCACCCATGGGATGTTGACCCAGGTGGTGGCCCGCCACGGCAATCGCAACGCGCTGACCTTCCAGTTGATGTCGGGGGCCAAGGACCCTGCCGAAACCCTGACCTGGGCAGAGGCGGAATTGCAGATCAACCAGGTTGCGAACCTGTTTCACGATCTGGGGATCGGCGAGACGGATGTGGTCGCGTTTGTCCTGCCCAATTCGGTCGAGACGTTCTTGACGCTGATCGCGGCCGAAGTGACCGGCATTGTCAATCCGATCAACCCGCTGTTGGACCCCGAACACATCGGCGGCATCCTGAAGGAAACCGGCGCCAAGGTCGTCTTGACCCTGAAGTCCTTCCCCAAATCGGACGTGGCCCAAAAGGTGGCCCAGGCGCTGGATCATGCGCCGGCGGTTGAAACCGTGCTTGAGATTGATCTTCTGCGCTATCTCAGCCCGCCGAAATCCTGGATCGTGCCGCTGATCCGCCCCAAGAACCAGGTGCGCCATCAAAAGCGCGTGCTCGATTTCAATGTCGAGCGGGCAAAACAGCCCACGACGCTGAAGTTCACACCGGGCACCGAAAACCGGATCGCGGCCTATTTCCACACCGGCGGCACCACGGGCGTGCCCAAGATTGCCCAGCACTGGTTTCAGGGTATGGCCTATCAGGGCTGGCTGGCCGCAACGCTGATCTTCGACGAAACCGACAATCTGATGTGCCCCTTGCCGCTGTTTCATGTGTTCGCCTCGCAGATCTTGTGCAACGCGGCATTGGCGTCAGGGGCGCATGTGATCTTGCCGACGCCGCAAGGCTACCGGGGCGAGGGGGTATTCGATAATTTCTGGAAACTGGTCGAGCGTCACAAGGCGACCTTTGTCATCACCGTGCCCACGGCGGTCGCCGCCCTGATGCAGCGCCCGGTGGATGCCGATGTGTCGACTGTGCGCTCTGCCATTTCGGGCTCGGCGCCTTTGCCGTTGGAATTGTTCAAACGGTTCTATGACGCGACCGGGGTGGAAATCATGGAAGGCTACGGTCTGACCGAGGCGACCTGCCTGGTGTCGTGCAACCCCTACCAGGGCGAAAAGAAGGTCGGCTCGGTCGGCATTCCCTTGCCCTATACCCACGTCAAGATCCTTGACCATTCGGGCGCAACCCCGGTTGAGGTCGGCTCAAACAGCGTCGGCGAGATCTGTGTGGCCAATCCCGGCGTGAACCCGGGATCAATCTACACCGAGGTCGACAAGAACCACGACCTGTTTCACGAAGACATCTACCTGCGCACCGGCGATCTGGGGCGTCTGGATGATGACGGCTATCTATGGATCACGGGCCGCGCGAAAGACCTGATTATCCGGTCGGGCCACAACATCGACCCCGCGATCATCGAAGAAGCGCTGGCCACGCACCCCGATGTGGCCATGACCGGGGCGATCGGTCAGCCCGATGCTTACGCCGGCGAACTGCCTTGCGCATACGTCGAACTCGTTGATGGGGGCACGGCGACAGGCGCTGATCTGGCGGCCTTTGCCGCAACCGCGATCCCCGAACGGGCCGCGGTGCCCAAACATGTCGAGGTCGTGTCCGAACTGCCCAAGACCGCCGTTGGCAAAGTGTTCAAACCGGGGCTGCGCAAAATGGCGATCACCCGCGTTTTGAACGCCGCAATGTCGGACGCGGGCCTGACCGCACGGGTCGAGGATGTCATCGACAGCAAGAAAAAGGGACTGATTGCCCAGATTTCAGCGCCAGATGGCGAAACCGATCAATTGGCCAGCTTCATGGGCACCTATACGCTCAGCTGGGAGCGCATCCACTAGCTGCCCTTTCAGCGGCATCTTGGCGCCCAAATCCCGCCATAAAGTGTTCCTAAACATGTCGGGTGTATGTCGTGGAGGACACATGCAACTCGCATTTATCATCCTTGGGGCCATTGCCGGTCTGTCCGCATTCGCCACCTCCCTTGTTCTGGGCTCTGGCGTTGTTTCGGCGACCGTTCTTTTGTCGTTCACAGCGACCGCGGTCACCCTGGGGACGATGCTCTTCACGGCCTATTCCCGACCAGACCTGCGTCTGTGATCGGCATGTTCCGGCTGACTTTGGCCTGAGCGCTCCCGAAACTCGTTTCGAAGGGCGCTTCTGCTATGCTGCATCCCGTGGCATGGCCGCGAGGGATGGGCCCCGACTTGGATGAAGATTACGTGAAACGGCTTCATGCCGCAGCCCTGCGCGCGCGCGCGTCAGGATTTGATGGGGTCGCCGACGCCATTGAAGAGATTCTGCGCCGTGAAATGGGCGATGATGACGTCGCCCCACCTGCCGCGAATGAGGCAGGTCCGCCACACAGCGAAAAGCCAAACGGCGACTAAATCCGCAAAAATATAACAAAAACATTTCTTTAGGGCTGACCCTTCTGTTGCGTTCCAGGGTATGACTACAGGCTGGACCGCTGAAACTCCTGACAATTACCCACAAAATGCCGCAAGTGACGCCGCTTTCCACCGCAGTCACCTCTTAGACAGATCGAACTCAACCAGAGGTCGAAATGCCGCCAGAATTCCCTTTTCCCAATGACCGTCTGCGCTGGATGGATGACCTTCTGGCGGAGTTGCAGAAGTTCTCGGGTCGCTATGATCTGCCAGACCTTGAAGGCGATCTGGCCCACGCGCGGGCGACCCTGATCACCGAGGTGGAGCGGGTCAATGCAAGCCCTGACCACCCGATCCACAAGGTGCGTGGACCGCGCGACAATTAGGTGCGGGTGCGCGCCCGGACCAGCGACCAGAGCCCGAGCACGACGAGAGCAGCAAACGCCAGCATGCCGATGCCGCGCGCCCCAATGAAAACGGCGCTTATCGCTTGTATAAAGGCCATCGAGACAATCCCGTCGCGCGGTTGCAATAGCCAAACCAAAAAGATCCGACGGCCGCTTTCGACCAGCAATGCAGCCAACAGGACCCAAAACAGTGCGCGCGTCAGCCTCGGTCGGCTCAGTGCTCCATACCGCTCCTGCGCCCAAACAAGACAGGCAATCATCAACATCGCAGCAGCCCCCCACGGCGCGCCGTGAACGTTGCGCATGAAATCGACATTTGGGACGCGGCCCGCATCAAGCGCCGTCAAGGCGGTGTTTGTTTCAACGGCGTCAAGAACAGCAAGCGCGAAGAAGATCAGCCCGGCGACCAAAAACAGCGCCCAAATTGGCACCCGGCGGATCTGTAACGCCAGCGGCACAAGGATCAATACGGCAAGGCTGATGAAATATTCGGCCACTCTGACCCTTCGGTGTCTGGTGCTGCCGCGGAGATTCGAACTCCGGACCTCTCCCTTACCAAGGGAGTGCTCTACCCCTGAGCTACGGCAGCCCCGTGGTCAGATGACCGGCCGAGTGGCGGCGGGATAATTCGAAAGCGCCCCTCTGGCAAGGGCAATCTAGACCAACCGAAGCGCCTCGGGTAACAAAGGCCCATGACAGGCAAAACCGGCAAACCGGGCCAAGGTGCCACCACACGCGAAGACCGTCTGAAGGCGGCGCTGAAGGCCAATCTTCAGAAACGCAAGGCACAGACCCGGGCCCGGACAGCAAAACCGAGCAGGAAGGCAGGATAATGGACGCAATTCGCGTGCGGGGTGGCACACCCCTGAACGGAGAGATCCCCATTGCGGGAGCGAAAAACGCCTGTCTTGCCCTGATGCCGGCCACGCTGTTGTCCGAAGGCCCGCTGACGCTGACCAATGCGCCGCGCCTGTCAGACATTCGCACCATGACCGCCCTTTTGCAGTCCCTGGGCGCCGAAGTTCAATCGCTGCAGGACGGCAAGGTTCTGGCGCTGTCGTCCCATGACATCACGTCCGACACAGCGCATTACGACATTGTGCGCAAGATGCGCGCCTCGATCCTGGTGCTGGGCCCGATGCTGGCGCGCCGGGGCCGGGCGATTGTGTCACTGCCCGGCGGCTGTGCCATTGGCGCGCGGCCTGTGGATTTACACCTGCGGGCCCTCGAAGCGATGGGGGCCGAGTTGGAATTGAAAGACGGCTATGTCCATGCCGAAGCCCCGGGGGGCCTTAAGGGCGGGCGTGTGACCTTCCCGCTGGTGTCCGTGGGGGCGACGGAAAACGCGCTGATGGCCGCCACGCTGGCGAAAGGCACCACGGTGCTGGAAAACGCCGCGCGCGAGCCGGAAATCGTTGATCTGGCCCGGTGTTTGCGCGCCATGGGCGCCCAGATCGACGGCGAAGGCACATCGACCATCACCATCGACGGGGTCGATGCCTTGCACGGGGCCACCCACCGTGTGGTCACCGACCGGATCGAACTGGGCACCTATATGCTGGCCCCGGCCATTGCCGGCGGCGATGTGACCTGTCTGGGCGGCACGCTAGACCTTGTGGGCAGTTTTGCAGAAAAGCTCAGCCAGACCGGCATCACGGTTGAAGAAACGCCCCGGGGCCTGCGGGTGGCCAAGACCGGCAACCGGGTGGGCCCCGTCGATGTGTCCACCGCGCCGTTCCCCGGCTTTCCCACCGATCTGCAGGCGCAGATGATGGCGCTTTTGACACTTGCCGACGGGGTGAGCCATCTGGAAGAGACGATCTTTGAAAACCGCTTCATGCATGCGCCCGAACTCACCCGGATGGGCGCCAATATCGACGTGCAAGGCGGGATGGCGACGGTCACAGGCGTGGACCGGTTGAAAGGCGCGCCGGTGATGGCGACGGATTTGCGCGCCAGCGTTTCGCTGATCCTTGCGGGGCTGGCGGCCCAGGGCGAAACCACGGTGGCGCGGGTCTATCACCTTGATCGTGGCTATGAGCGGGTGGAAGAAAAGCTGAAAGCCTGCGGGGCGGATATCGAACGGGTTGCGGCATGAACGATGCCTCTTTTGCGGATGGCGACGAAGCGCCCCTGCGCCTGCGCGCCTTTGACGCCGAAGACCTTTCAGTGATCTCAGGTCTGGTGCAGGACGCGGTGTTTCCGGGCGATGAGATGACCTGGGACCGCAAATCGCGCCGTTTCGCGGTGCTGCTGAACCGGTTTCGCTGGGAACGCGGCGGGCGCGCGGCTGAGCGCGTGCAATCGGTGTTGGCCGTGGAGGATGCTGTGGCCGTCCAAAGTCAGGGCATTGATCCCAAGGACGCCGATACGGTGTTCTCAGTGTTGTCGGTGACGTTTGAACCGGGCGAGGATGGCACCGGCCGCGTTGTGCTGACGCTGGCGGGCGACGGCGCGATCGGCATAAAGGTCGAAGCGCTTGAGATCGTCTTGCAGGACGTGACGCGGCCCTATGTGGCCCCATCCGGCATGCGGCCCGAACATCCAGAGTAGGGTCTTTCGCTTTGTGGCTATTGCCGGTATCTTGCAGTGCTGCAACAATGGGTCGGTGACATGAAAGACGCCGTGGAAATACCTGAAATCATGTCTGATATTGGGCGCCGGGCCAAGGCCGCGGCTGCTGAACTGGCCTTTGCTCCGGCGGCGGCCAAGACCCGCGCGTTAACCGAAGCTGCCGATGCGATGATGGCGCGCGTGCCGGACATTTTGGCGGCCAATGCCAAGGATATGGATTTCGGGCGCGACAAGGGGTTGTCGGATGCCATGCTCGACCGGCTGTTGCTGGATGAGGCGCGGATTACAGCGATGGCGGACGGCCTGCGCGCGGTGGCCGAACAGGCCGATCCCGTCGGCGCTGTCATGTCGGAATGGGAACGGCCCACCGGCCTGCGCATCAAGCGCGTGCGCACGCCCTTGGGGGTGATCGGTGTGATCTATGAAAGCCGCCCGAATGTGACGGCGGATGCAGGGGCGCTGTGTCTCAAAGCCGGGAACGCCGTGATCCTGCGCGGCGGGTCGGAAAGCTTTCATTCGTCAGGCGCGATCCATGCCTGCCTGCAGGCGGGGCTGACAGCGGCGGGCCTGCCCCAAGACGCGATCCAACGCGTGCCCACGCGCGACCGGGCGGCGGTATCGGAGATGCTGACCATGACCGATACGATCGATGTGATCGTCCCGCGCGGCGGCAAGGGGCTGGTCGGGCTCGTTCAGCGCGAGGCGCGCGTGCCGGTGTTCGCCCATCTTGAAGGGATCGTGCATATCTACCTTGATGCGGCGGCGGACCCTGAAAAGGCGCTGAAGGTGGTGTTGAACGCCAAAACCCGGCGCACGGGCATTTGCGGGGCGGCTGAATGTCTGCTCATTCACCGCGACATCGCCGACACCATCGGCCAGGGCGTGGTGCGCGCGCTGATTGACGCCGGGGTTGAGGTGCGCGCGGATACGGCCCTGCAGGCGGTGGAGGGCACCGTGCCCGCCGGTGCTGACGATTGGGGGCGGGAGTTTCTAGACATGAAGATCGCCGCGAAAGTGGTTGAAAACACAGACGAAGCGATTGCTCACATCCGCCAATACGGGTCCAACCATACCGATTGTATTGTCACCGAAGACGACGCGGTTGCGGCGCATTTCTTTGCGCGCCTGGATTCAGCGATCCTGATGTGCAACGCATCGACGCAATTTGCTGATGGTGGCGAGTTCGGCATGGGCGCCGAGATCGGGATCGCGACCGGCAAGATGCATGCGCGCGGGCCGGTGGGGGCTGAACAACTGACCAGCTTCAAATACCTTGTCGAAGGCGACGGGACCGTCAGAAGCTGACTTTGATGTAGCTGTCGCGAATGTCTGTGGTGACCTTGCGGCCCAGCGCGCGCGCGGTTTCTGGCACCAGCGCGAACTGAACCTCCGCGGCGGTGACATCGGTTTCAGCGGCCGGATTGACCAAAAGCTCCCACAGGCCCGGTTCGATCTTAAACCGGTCTGACGTCGCCCCGATGTTCCAATGCCCACCGTCCCCGGTGACATGGATTTGCCCGCCCCATGGCATCGCACTTTCCAGGCACAAAACCAGCAGGAAACACAGTTTCACATCCGCCCGGTTGAGCGCGCCCATTGCATCCCATTCGATGCCGACACGGCTGCCTTTGGTCAGGTCTTTGAGGATCTCGACAATCTCACCGCGCGACAGGCTCGCTTCGCTCGAGGCCGCCCCGAAGGCGACGCGAAAATAGCGGATCCGGGCGTTGGCGTTTTCCACCGATTCCGCAATCAGCGCCACCTCTGGGCTTTGGCCCGAGGGGTTCATGGCCAAAAGCTCGACCCCGTTGCCGATCGCGCCCAGGGGGCTGATCAGATCGTGGCAAATGCGAGAGCCCAGAAGGGCGGAAAGATCACGGCTCGTACTCATGTCAAAAACCCTATAGTTGCGCGTTCTATGTCTGATCTTGCATCGCTTCTGGAACCCGGCATGTTCGTGCGCCATCCCACCCAGCCCGACTGGGGCCTTGGACAGGTGCAATCGAACATCAATGGCCGCGTGACCGTGAATTTCGAAAACGAAGGCAAAGTGGTCATTGATGCTACTCGCGTTGGTTTGGACCTTGTGTTCGATCCCTGACAGGATCTGAGGGCCGGGTCGCACGTCATTGAACACGACGTCAGTCTACTTGACGCCATTCAACCACAAGATATCAAGTCAGCATACGCGCAACTATAGGGTGTGTCAAATCAACGCCGGTTGCACGCGCAGGAACGGCGCAATATCACCTCGACAGAGGAGCGCCCGCGTCAATGACCCCCCATTCCCCCGCCTTCAGCCTGCGCCTGGCGCGCGATGCGGATGATCTTTTCGCCGCCCAGCGCCTGCGGTATGAGGTTTTCGTCCGCGAATTGGGCGGCGACGGTGCGCTTGTCGATCACGACCAACAACTTGAGCGGGACCGGTTTGATCCGGTGTTTGAACATCTGCTGCTTTTGGATGAGGCAAAGGGCGGGGCGGTTGTCGGGGTCTATCGGCTGATGCCCCCTGAAAAACACGCCGAGGCCGGGCAGTATTATTCCGAAGACGAATACGACCTTGGCCCGCTGCGCGCCTCGGGGCGGCGGTTGCTGGAACTGGGGCGATCCTGTGTTCATGCAGATTACCGGGGCGGGGCGGCGATGTTCCATCTGTGGCAAGGACTTGGGGCCTATGTGGCCAAGCGCGAGATCGATGTTCTGTTTGGCGTGGCAAGTTTCCACGGCACCGATATCGACGCGCTGAAGGCGCCGCTGTCGCTTCTGGCCGCGCGCCATCTGGCCCCGCCGGACCTGCGGGTGCGCGCGCGGGCCTATCAGCCGATGGATCTGGTGCCGGTCGACAGGATCGACCGGGTGGCCGCGATGCGGGCCGTGCCCGCCCTGATCAAGGCCTATCTGCGGCTGGGCGGTTTTGTAGGGGATGGCGCCTATGTCGATCATGCCTTCAACACCACCGATGTCTGCCTGGTGATGGACACTGCAAGGATGAGCGAAAGCGTCAAGGCCACCTATACCGCAGGGGCTTTATGACGACGCCCACATGGGACGGCCCCCCGCCGCCAGAGCCGCCTGCGCGCGGGCCTGTGGGGCTCTTGCGGGTGATCTACCGGGGTTTGCCCATGGCCTTGGTGGTGTCTGGCGGGCTTTTGGTGCTGCTGGCGCTGCGCCTGTTGGAACGTCCGCTGTTTGGGACGGCACGGCCCTGGACGCCGTTCATCACCCAAGGGGTGTGCCGCGCGGCGATGTTGCTCTTGGGTATCCGGTTGCGCGTGCACGGGCAGGCTGCCCCGCAGGTGCCGCTGGTGGCAAACCACAGTTCTTGGGTAGACATCTTTGCGCTGAATGCCGCAGCACGGGTCTATTTCGTGGCCAAGGCGGAAGTTGCGGGTTGGGCGGGTATCGGCTGGCTGGCGCGGGCCACGGGCACGGTGTTCGTGCGCCGGGTCCGGGGCGATGCGGCGCGCCAGCGTGCCGAGCTGGCTGCACGTCTCGCAGCCGGCCACGCGCTGTTGTTTTTTCCCGAAGGCACATCCACCGACGGGCGCCGTGTTCTGGCATTCAAGCCCACGCTTTTTGCGGCCCTCTATGACCAAGAGGACGGGCAGGTTCAGCCGGTCTGTATGGTCTACAAAAGCCCCCCAAGCGAAGATGCGCGGTTTTTCGGCTGGTGGGGTGACATGGACTTTGGCCCGCACCTTTTGGCCCTTCTGGCCGCGCCGGGCGGCGGGACGGTTGACCTGATCTTTCAGGCCCCGTTGCGCGTGAGCGAATACGCGGACCGAAAAGCCTTGGCCAAAGCGGCTGAAGCGGCCGTGCGACGCGCGTTTCTGGAGCGGGTGCCTGATCCTTAAGTAAGGATCAGGGTTAGATTTTCGAAGGGAAAATCTGGCGCCTCCGGCGGGGAGTATTTTGGCCAGGATGAAGGCCCGGGCGGGCGCGCCGTGGTGGGAGTGCTTCGCGCCTAGGCGGGAACGCGGCCTTCCAGCAGCGCACCAAGGGCGGCAACGGGATTTTCAGTGCGCCAGATTTCTTCGCCGAAGCTTAGAAAATCCGCATAAGGGCTGAGGCGGGCCACGGCCGCGCTGTCGAGCCCGCCATCGGCCACAATGGGCACTTCGATCACTTCGGACCACCATTGGAAGAGATCGGTGTCCGCCAGATCCTGTCCGCCCAACGTGTCGGTCACCGGTCCGAAGGCCACATAGTCCGCACCCGCTTCCCCCGCAGACATCCCGTCATGGCGCGACGCCCCGGCATAGGCGCCGACGATGGCATCGGCGCCCAGCGCCTTGCGCGCAGCGCGCACATTGCGCGCGCCATCGGTCAGATGGACCCCGTCAAGGCCCAACCGTTCGGCCAGTGTCCAGTGCTGGTCGATCACCAAGGGCACATCGCGGGCATGCGCCAGCTCGCGGATCATGTCGCCGGCGCGCGTCAGGCGGTCTTCATCGCGGGTTGCCATGGCAAGGCGCAGACAAGCGACATCATGGGCATCGAGCACGCCTGCCAGCTGCGGCTGAAAGGCCGAGAGTTCGAAATCAGGCGGGGTGACAAGGTAAATCTGGGGGGTGTCTGGCTCTGGCATGGTCCTGGTCCTTTGCCGCGCCTCTATAGACCGTGCCGGCACCCTTGACCATGCAGCGCGCGCAGCCCTATCAGGGCCGGGCCTTCGGGGTCACCGCTTTTTCTGGGAGCCACCATGTCTCAACCCGCGTTTGTTCTGGTGCGCCCGCAAATGGGCGAAAACATCGGCGCGTCGGCCCGTGCGATGTGGAACTTCGGGCTGGACGCGATGCGCGTGGTGGCCCCGCGCGATGGGTGGCCCAACCCGGCGGCTGTGGCGCTGGCCAGCGGGGCGGGGCGGCTGTTGGATGAGGCATTGGTCGCGGACGATCTGCCAACGGCCCTTGGCGATGCCGCTTTCGTTTATGCCACCACGGCGCGCGACCGGGATCTGACCAAGCCCGTCTACTCGCCCGGCGGCGCGATGCGCGAAGCCCGCGACCGGATCGGGGCGGGCCAGAAAGTCGCCGTGCTCTTTGGCCCCGAACGCGCGGGGCTCGAAAACGCCGATATTGCGCGGGCCAATGCGATCATCTCGGTACCCACCAACCCCGAGTTTCCCTCGCTTAACCTCGCGCAATGCGTGCTGTTGATGGGCTATGAATGGCAGCGAAGTGCCGAGCCGATTGACGACCGCGTCATGGAATTTGCAGGCACCGAGCCGGCCACTGCAATCGAGGTCGAAAAGCTATGTCAGCATTACGAAGACCGGCTGGGTGAGGCGGGGTTCTTTTTCCCCGACACCAAGGCAGAGGGAATGAAGCTCACCTTGCGCAATCTGTGGTCGCGGATGCCGCTGACCCGGGCAGACGTGCAGATTTTTCATGGCATGCTGCGTCAGATGGTCCGCTGGAAAGAGCGGGGCGAGTGACTGGACCCCGGTTCACCCGCGCCTTAGATATCCCCCATGGCACACCGTAGCATTTTTGAAGAGGTCGACACCGCCAAGGCCGCGGCTCCAAAGCCCCAGGGCGGGCTGATCGACCGGGCCACCGCCGGCGCGCGCGGGGCGATCCGGGCTTGGCTGATGGCGCTTTTCGCCCTTGTGGTCATCATGATCGCGGTGGGCGGGCTGACAAGGCTGACCGATTCAGGCCTGTCGATCACCGAATGGGCGCCGATCACCGGTGCGATCCCGCCAATGAACGCCGAAGACTGGCAATCGGAATTCGACCGCTACCGCCAGATCCCCGAATATCAGTTGCAGAACGCGGGCATGAGCTTGGCGGAGTTCAAGGTGATCTATTGGTGGGAATGGGGGCATCGTCAGCTTGGCCGGGTGATCGGCCTCGTTTGGGCGCTTGGCTTCTTCGGCTTCCTGGTCGCGCGCAAGATCCCCGCAGGCTGGACGCCGCGCCTTTTGCTTCTGGGCGGGCTAGGCGGCCTGCAAGGGGCGATCGGCTGGTGGATGGTATCGTCTGGCCTGACGGGCACGATGCTTGATGTGGCGTCTTACCGGTTGGCGACCCATCTGGGGCTGGCCTTTGTGATCCTCGGGCTGATCTTGTGGTACATTCTGAAGCTCAAACCCTCGTCCGCTGAGCTGTTGGAGATGCGGCGCAGCCGGGACCACATGCTGTCCCGGCTCGCCGGTGTTGTGTTGGTGATCGCCTTCGCCCAAATCCTGCTGGGGGCGCTGGTAGCGGGCATTGATGCGGGCCGCAGCTACACCGACTGGCCGTTTTACGCTGGCCAAATGGTACCGCCCACGGCGTTTGATCTGGCCCCCGTCTGGCGGAACTTTTTTGAAGAGGCGGGGCTTGTGCAATTCAACCACCGCAATCTTGGCTATGTGTTGTTCCTTGTGGGCATCGCAGTCTGGCTGAGGGCGCGCCGGTCCGCCAACAAGCACATCCGCACGGCGTTTCTGGCCATCGTCCTGATGATGTCGGTGCAGATGCTTTTGGGGATCATGACGGTGCTTTATGCCGCGCCGTGGCCGCTGGCGATCCTGCATCAGTTTTTCGCAGTGGTCCTGGTGGGTCTGATCCTGAATGCGCGTTTTCAGGCGCTTTATCCGCGCGCGCAATCTGTTCGGTCCGGGGCGGGGCGCGCATGAGCGCTCTGAGCGATCTGCTGGCCCACCAGCGCGAAACCGAAGCGCTCAGCCAGGTCATGGGCCGTCTGGGCTGGGACCAGGAAACCATGATGCCGCGGGCCGCCGCGCCACAACGGGGCGAAGAAATGGCCGCCCTGGAAAGCGTGCTGCATGCGCGGCGCACCGATCCGCGCATGGGCGACTGGTTGGCCGCTGCTGACCCCCAGACAGACGTGGAAAAAGCGCAGGTGCGCGAGATCAAACGCAGTTATAACCGCGCCACCAAGGTGCCCGGCGATCTTGCGTCCGAGATCGCGCGCATGACCTCTGCGTCCCAGGGCATCTGGGCCGAAGCGCGGGCTGCCGATGATTTTGCCGCCTTTCAGCCGACGCTTGAACGCGTCGTCGCGCTGAAACTCGAAGAAGCCCAGGCCATCGCCGAGGGCCGCGATCTTTACGACGCGATGCTTGATGATTTTGAACCCGGCGCCACGGGCGATGCTCTGGCGGCGATGTTTGCAGGCCTGCGTCCGCGCCTTGTGGCCCTGCGCGACAACATCCTTGGCGCACCGGCCCCTGCGGCTTTGGATAGGGTGTTTGACGAAGACGGTCAGTTGGAGATTTCGAACCGCCTGGCAGAGGCCTTCGGCTATGACTTCACGCGCGGCCGGATCGACAAGGCGGTGCATCCGTTCTCGTCGGGTTCAGGTCTCGATGTGCGCATCACAACCCGGTCGGACCCCGCCGATCCTTTCAACTGTTTTTATTCCACCATCCACGAGGTCGGCCATGCGGCCTATGAACAATCGGTCGACCCCGATTACCACCTGACGGCGATCGGGCAGGGCGCATCGATGGGGGTGCATGAAAGCCAAAGCCGGATTTACGAAAACCAGCTGGGCCGCAGCCGCGCCTTCACCGGGTATCTGTTTGACCAGATGCGCGCCACCTTCGGCGATTTCGGCGTGGCCGGGACGGAGGCGTTTTATGCCACCGTGAACCGGGTGCAGGCCGGCGGGCTGATCCGCACCGAAGCCGATGAGGTGCAATATAACCTCCATGTCCTACTGCGGTTTGATCTTGAACGCGCGCTGGTCGCGGGCGATCTGGCCGTGGCGGACCTGCCCGGCGCCTGGGATGATCGGGTCGAGGCGGATTTTGGCCTGCGTCCGCCGAAACCGTCGCTGGGGTGTCTGCAGGATGTGCATTGGTCGGTGGGCTTGTTCGGGTATTTCCCGACCTACAGTCTTGGAAACGTCTATGCGGGCTGTTTGCACGCGGCCCTGCGCCGGGACCTGCCGGACCTCGATGCGGCGCTGGCCCAAGGTGACACCGCGCCCGCCACCGCCTGGTTGGGCGAAAAGCTCCAACGCTTCGGCGCGCTCAGGTCCCCGGTCGAGACCATCGAACACGCCACCGGCACGCCCGTCAGTGATGGCCCGCTTCTGGACTATCTCGAAGAAAAGTTTGCGCGCATCTATAAGCTTTAGGTCGGCGCGATGGGCCACAAGGTCGCAAGGTGGTCAAGCCCCGCGCGGACCAGATCGGCCACTGCGGCCTCATCCATATCCGCCAGTGTGTTGATATAAACACATGCGGCCCCGGTCTTGTGCTTGCCAAGCCGCGCCATGATTTCGGGGAAGTCTTTGTACCCCGGCATGATGTGCAGGGCAAAACGGGCCTTTGAAATGCCAATGCCCGTGGCCAGCCACGTGCCGGATCGGCCGGTTTCATAGGTGTATGCGTAGCGGCCAAACCCAATGAGACGCGCATTGGCGAGATAGGGCGCGTAGCCCGATGCCTTCTTGAATATCTCGACCAGCCGCGCCGCGTCCGCCCGCTTGCCCGGGTGCTCGATCGCTGCAATGGCCTTGTCGACATCTGACATCTCTCCGCCTCGCCGTGTGCGCGCATTTGCCTTGCAAGCCTACACCAGGGCCCCTTCATCCTGGCATGGGCTCCGCCCGTTCATCGCGCAAAACGTCCACTGGACGTTTCGCCAACTTCGTTGGTTCGCGCTTCACCCCCCGCCGGAGGCCCGATCCTTCCAAGGATCGGAGTGCGATTTTTATAAAAATCGCCGCCCCTAGCCGGCGATATAGCGATCCCGGCGATGGTTGATCGCAATCGCGAGGTTCAGAACCACCGCCCCAATGAGGGAATAAAACACCATGACGGGGGGCAAGACAAAGAACGCCGCGCTGAAAATCACCACGTCGAAGATCATCTGCACCCAGCCGGCGCGAAACCCTGTGGCGTCCTGGATATACAGCGCCACGACCCCCAGCCCCCCCATCGAGCCCCCATGTCGGAACATCGCGATCAGACCAATCGCGGCCAGGCACCCGATGAAGACCGCGCCGAACAGCGGGTTGATCGTGCCAAGCTCAATCCAGTTGGGGGCCACCTCGGTAAAGGCCGACATCAGCCCCACACAGATGAAGCTTTTCACGGTGAACATCGTGCCAAGTCTGAGATAGGCAAAAAGGTAAAACGGGATGTTGATCACGAAAAACACCGGCCCGAACGACCAGCCGGTGGAATAGGAAATCAACAGCGCAAGCCCGGCCGTCTGGCCCGTCATGAACCCCAGATGGGTGATCATATAGACCGCAAAACTGGTGAACAGCGTGCCGATGCCCAGACCTTGCAGATCCTCGTACCAGCTATGGCGCAAGGCATCTTCGGGCACTTCGATGGTCATCAGCGGGGATGGCATAGGCCCCTGTTAGCCCAATGCGCGCCATCCGCCAAGAAAAAGGTCACTATGCCTGTCCTTTTTGCCCCCGGGCCCGCGATCTTGCACAAAAAAGGCCCGCCGGGTGGGGCGGGCCATTCAGACGTGATTGGAACAGGGCCTAGCTCAATGCGGCCTGCAGGTTTGCATCGATCTTGTCGAGGAACCCGGTTGTCGTCAGCCACTTCTGGTCGGGCCCCACCAGCAGGGCGAGGTCCTTGGTCATATGGCCCGATTCCACCGTGTCGATGATCACCTTTTCCAGCGTCTCGGCAAAGGTCATCAGCGCATCATTGCCGTCAAGCTTGGCGCGGTGCTTCAGGCCCCCCGTCCAGGCGTAGATCGACGCGATCGAGTTCGTTGACGTCTCTTCGCCCGCCTGGTGCTGGCGGTAATGGCGCGTCACCGTGCCGTGGGCGGCTTCGGCCTCGACCACCTTGCCGTCCGGCGTCATCAGTTGCGAGGTCATCAGCCCGAGCGAGCCGAACCCTTGCGCGACCGTGTCTGACTGCACATCGCCGTCGTAGTTTTTGCACGCCCAGACAAACCCGCCGTTCCACTTCATGGCACAGGCCACCATGTCGTCGATCAGGCGGTGTTCATAGGTGATGCCGGCCTCTTTGAACTTGGCTTCGAACTCGGCCTCAAAAACCTCCTGGAACAGCTCCAAAAACCGCCCGTCGTATTGCTTGAGGATCGTGTTCTTGGTGGACATGTAGACCGGCCAGCCCAGGTTCAGACCATAGTTCAGCGAGGCGCGCGCAAAGTCGCGGATGCTTTCATCGAGGTTGTACATCGCCATGAAGACACCCGAGGCTGGGGCGTCAAAGACTTCGCGCTCATCGACCGTGCCGTCTTCGCCCACGAACTTCATCGACAATTTGCCGGGGCCGGGGAATTTCAGGTCCGTCGCGCGGTACTGATCGCCAAAGGCGTGGCGCCCGATCACAATCGGCTGGGTCCAGCCGGGGACAAGCCGCGGCACGTTCTGGCAGATGATCGGGGCGCGAAACACCACACCGCCGAGGATGTTGCGGATCGTCCCATTGGGCGAGCGCCACATTTTCTTCAGGTTGAATTCCTCGACCCGCGCTTCGTCCGGCGTGATCGTGGCGCATTTCACCGCCACCCCGACCTCTTTGGTTTTCTCGGCCGCATCGATGGTGATCTGGTCATCGGTGTCGTCGCGGCTTTCCATCCCAAGGTCGTAATACAGCAGGTCCACATCCAGGTAGGGCAGGATCAGCTTTTCTTTGATGAAGGCCCAGATAATCCGGGTCATTTCATCGCCGTCCATTTCGACGATGGGGTTCTCTACTTTGATCTTCGACATCTTAGCGCTCCGCTGGCCTGATTCCCTTGGCGCGGGGTGTAACGGGAAAACACGCGCTCTGCTAGGTAGTATGCAGAAGTATACCGCAAATGCCGCAGCTCTTTACGCCCGGTTAACCCTGTTTGCGCTAGGCCCCTAATATGGAGGCTGCCTGGTGCGTATTGGTTTTGTTTTGTGTCTTGTCGTCTGGCCTGGCTGGGGCCAGGCGACCCCTACGCCAGAGCCCGGCGCCTGGTTGCAGGGCCGCGTGGCGGCCCAGTACGCCTGGCAGACGCGGGCCTATGACACCGGTTTTCAGGATGCCGCAGCAAAGCCAGAGCGGTCTCAGGCGATGGCCTTGTGGAGCATCGGGTGCAACAGTGCAGACCGATGGTCCACCTGCCACCGGCTGCATGGGCAGACCCCGCAGCCCACACCCTTGACCGCATCGCGCCCATCGCGGTTTTTGGGCATGCTGGCGGCGGGTCTGATCCTGACCAGCCTATGGGCCGCGTGCAATGTGACACCGTCCGGGGGCGAATTGCGCCGCAAAAGCCAGTTGGGGCCGCCGCGCCGCTAGCGGGTGTTTTCGGTCATCCGCCGCTGCACGTAGTCCGATACCTGGCCAATCATCTCTTCCATATGCGGGTCTTCGAAGAAATGCCCCGAACCTTCAATCTCGGAATGGGTGATCGTGATGCCCTTTTGTTCGTGCAATTTGTCCACCAGCGAATGGGTGTCTTTGGGCGGGGCCACCCGGTCGGCGGTGCCGTTGATGATCAGACCCGACGACGGGCAGGGGGCCAGAAACGAAAAGTCATACATGTTGGCCGGCGGTGACACGCTGATGAAGCCGGTGATCTCAGGCCGGCGCATCAACAGCTGCATGCCAATCCAGGCGCCGAAGGAAAAGCCCGCCACCCAGCAATGCTTGGCGTTCTGGTTCATCGATTGCAGGTAATCCAGCGCCGAGGCCGCATCGGACAATTCGCCAATGCCCTGGTCATACTCGCCCTGGGACCGGCCCACCCCCCGGAAATTGAAGCGCAGAACCGTAAAGCCCATTTCGTGAAAGGCGTAATGCAGGTTGTAGACGACCCGATTGTTCATCGTGCCGCCAAATTGCGGATGCGGATGCAGAATGATCGCGATCGGCGCGTCACGATCCTTTTGCGGATGATAGCGGCCTTCGAGCCGGCCTTCCGGTCCGGGAAAAATAACCTCGGGCATCTGTCCCCTGTTTTTGTTGGCTCCGGTGGAAGCAATATTGACTTGGGCGTCGCGCGTTCTTAGAACGGTTCTAAAGAGCCATCACCGGGGCTGCGTAAAGGTTCAAGCGACGTAAGACGTGTGGTCCCCGGCGTCAACAACCGGTGTTGCGATGAAGTTATCTACAAAAGGCCGTTATGCGATGGTCGCCCTTGCCGATCTGGCGATGATCGCGGACGGCGAACTGACCAGCCTTGGCGAAATCGCAAAGCGTCAAAGCATCTCTTTGCCCTACCTCGAACAGCTTTTTGTCAAGCTGAGACGCGGCGGACTTGTCGAAAGCGTGCGCGGCCCGGGGGGCGGCTACCGTCTGGCCAGAGGGGCCGATGACATCCGGGTGAGCGATGTGCTCGAAGCGGTCGATGAAACGGTCTCGGCCATGGAAGCGGGGGCCGGGGCAAGTGGTGCAGCATCGGGATCGCGCGCACAATCGATGACCAACCGGTTGTGGGAAGGCCTGTCGGCGCATGTGTATGTCTTTTTGCATCAGACCAGCCTGTCGGATGTGGTGGCCAATGGGCTTGCCCCCTGTCCGGCGGTGCCTGCCTTGCTGGAAGTGGTCGACGAATGATCGGTGCGGGGCCAAATTCCTTTGAAGGAATTTGCAAATCTCTGATCAGAGATTTGGGCCGCGCCTGATGGGCGATCGCATCTATCTTGATTGGAACGCCACGGCGCCCCTGCGGGTCGAGGCCCGGAATGCGATGCTGGCCGCGATGGACGTGGTGGGAAATCCATCCTCGGTCCACGCCGAAGGGCGCGCGGCCAAGGGCATCGTGGAGGTCGCGCGCGCTGAGGTGGCCGCGCTTGTGGGCTGCAAACCGTCCGAGGTCGTGTTTACATCCGGTGCGACCGAAGCGGCCTCGGTTTTGGCACCCATGACAAAGACGCATTCGGTGCTGGTGGATCCGACCGCGCATGATGCCGTCTGGGCCCATAACACCGGTCTGCGAGACGGCGGTGTGGTGTATGCTTTTGGGTGGGCAAATTCCGAGACCGGCCACATCGATGAAGGCCCCGAAACCGCTTCAGGCCATAGAATTCTCGCCGAAGGACTGACCGCCGACATTGTCTTTACCGACGTCACCCAAGCGGTGGGCCGCATTCCTTGGTCGTTTCACTGGTCCCGCGCGGATCTTGCCTGTCTGTCGGCGCACAAACTTGGCGGGCCCAAAGGGGTGGGGGCTTTGATCGTCCGCGACGGGCGCGACATCACCGCCTTGCAAGATGGCGGCGGGCAGGAGCTCGGCCGCCGGTCGGGCACCGAAAACGTCGCTGGGATTGCCGGGTTCGGCGCCGCCTGCACAGCGGCAGCGCGTGAATTGGCGGATGGAACATGGGACCGGGTTGCAGAACTTAGAAATATTCTAGAAAACACTCTGGCATCCGAGGCAAAGGATACTATTTTTGTCGGGAAAGACGTCGCGCGTCTGCCCAACACGTCGCTGATCGTCACGCCCGGCTGGAAGGGTGAGACGCAGGTGATGCAGATGGATCTGGCAGGCTTTGCGGTGTCGTCTGGCTCGGCCTGTTCGTCGGGCAAGGTGAAAGAAAGCCGGGTTCTGAAGGCCATGGGGCTGGATGACCGGGCTGCGGCCTCGGCCCTGCGGGTCTCACTTGGGCCCACAACGACCGAGGATCACGTCATGGCCTTTGCGCAGGCCTGGCTGCGACACGAACAGAAATTCCGCCAGCGGGCGGCATGAGATTGGGGATTTAGGATGGCCGCTTTGGACGCAGACGCAAAACCGCAGATGGATGTGAAAGACGGCGTCGATCAGGACACGGTCGATGCGGTGCAATCGCTGTCGGGCAAGTACAAATACGGCTGGGAAACCGAGATCGAAATGGACTACGCCCCAAAAGGGCTGTCCGAAGACATCGTCCGGTTGATTTCGGCCAAGAACAACGAGCCTGAGTGGATGACCGAGTGGCGCCTGGCCGCCTATCGCCGCTGGCTGACCATGACAGAACCCGATTGGGCGATGGTCGATTATCCTGAAATCGACTTTCAGGATCAGTATTACTACGCCAAGCCCAAATCGATGATGGAAAAGCCGAAGTCCCTTGATGAGGTGGACCCAAAGCTTCTGGAAACCTATGCCAAGCTGGGCATTCCGCTGAAGGAACAGATGATCCTGGCCGGTGTCGAAGGGGCCGAAGACGCGCCTGCCGAAGGCCGCAAGGTCGCGGTCGATGCGGTGTTTGACAGCGTCTCGGTCGGCACGACCTTTCAAAAGGAACTGGCAGCGGCCGGCGTGATCTTCTGTTCGATGTCCGAAGCGATCCAGGACCACCCCGAGTTGGTGAAGAAATACCTCGGCTCGGTCGTGCCGCAATCGGACAATTACTATGCGACGCTGAATTCGGCCGTATTCTCGGACGGGTCGTTCGTGTACGTGCCGCCGGGCGTGCGCTGCCCGATGGAATTGTCGACCTATTTCCGCATCAATGCCGAAAACACCGGCCAGTTCGAACGCACGCTGATCATTGCCGATAAAGAGGCCTACGTCAGCTATCTGGAAGGCTGCACGGCCCCCCAGCGCGACACGTCCCAGCTGCACGCAGCGGTCGTGGAACTGGTGCTGCTGGACGATGCCGAGATCAAATATTCGACCGTTCAGAACTGGTTCCCGGGCGATGAAAACGGCAAGGGCGGGATCTACAATTTCGTCACCAAGCGCGCTGATTGCCGCGGCGCGCGGTCGAAAGTCATGTGGACGCAGGTGGAGACCGGCTCGTCGGTGACCTGGAAGTATCCGTCCTGCATTCTGCGCGGCGATGACAGCCAAGGCGAGTTCTATTCGATCGCCATCACCAACAATTACCAGCAGGCCGACACCGGCACGAAGATGGTGCATCTGGGCAAAAACACCAAGTCGCGGATCGTGTCCAAGGGCATTTCCGCGGGCCGGGCGCAGAACACGTACCGGGGCCTCGTGTCGATGCACCCCAAGGCGAAGAATTCGCGCAATTACACCCAGTGCGACAGCCTGCTGATCGGTGACAAATGCGGTGCACATACGGTCCCCTATATTGAGGTGAAGAACAATTCGTCCCGCGTGGAACACGAAGCGACCACATCGAAGATCGACGACGATCAGATGTTCTACTGCCAGTCCCGCGGCATTGGTGAGGAAGAGGCCGTTGCCCTGATCGTCAACGGCTTTGCGCGTGAGGTGCTGCAAGCCCTGCCGATGGAATTTGCCATGGAAGCCCAACAGCTTGTGGCGATTTCGCTGGAAGGGTCCGTGGGGTAATCACCCCGATCGGGAGGTCGACCTATGCCAACCTGGGCCTATATTCTTGCCGCTCTTCTGGCCTCGCATTTGGGCGCCGCGGCTGTCGTGGTGCTCTACTTCGTGGGCGGGTCGATGTTCATGAAAATCGGCCTCGTCGCTCTGCCGATCGCGCTGTACTTGGTCGCCCGCGCGCGCGGCGGCAACTCAAAGGATGAGGGATGAAAACACTGCTTGTCTCCGCCTGCCTCACGGGGCTGTTCTGCGCAGGCTTTGCCACGGTCGTGGACCTTTTGGCAGACATGCTCAACCGCTCGTCGGTGATGATCATCAGCTTCATCTCGGGCTTTCTCGGCTCGATTTTCGCGCAAACCGTCCTTCAAAGCTTCAGGAACAAAGACCAATGAGCCCATGGCGAGACAAGACCATGATCGTGACCACCACACCGTCCGTTGAAGGCCGCCAGATCGTTGACTACCGCGGCGTCGTCGTCGGCGAAGCGATCCTTGGCGCCAATGTGTTCCGCGATATTTTCGCGTCCATCACTGATATCGTCGGCGGCCGGTCGGGGGCCTACGAAAAGTCGCTGGCCGAAGCGCGCGAAACCGCCATTCGCGAATTGGAAGACCGCGCCCGCGCCGCAGGCGGCACGGCGGTCGTGGGTGTCGATCTGGACTACGAAGTGATCAACAACATGCTGATGGTGTCCGCCTCCGGCACGGCGGTTGTGCTCGGCTGATGGGTCAATCCCCGCTCATATCCCGCGCCCGGCAGGGCGAAAGCTTGCTTTTGAGTGAGTTTTTACCTGCGTCGCCATTGTTTCGCCAAAAAGAACAGCGAGCCTTGAGCGCAAACCGAGCGGGATGTGAGACCCATGGGATCGATGAGCAATATGCAGCGCGACGGCTTCGACAGCCGGATTTCGCGCATCAATTCTGGCCAGAGCCCCAATTCGATGGGCCGGGTGGAAGTGGGCCCGCGCGACGAAGTGCGCGCCTACGAACAGGCCAAGAAAAAGGGCAAGCATATCCGCCGGGTCAAGATGGTGGCGCGCCAGCGCGAGAGCTTCGGCTCGCTGATGCTGACCATTCCGTCGGCGCTGATCGTCGGCGCCTTTGCCTTTTTGGCCGGCCGCGTGGCGGCGTTTCATATGTTCACCCCGCAAGGGCTCTTTCAGGTGCAACTGCCCGAAGCGATCTGGCGGATCGAACTGTGGGGCGATCTGGCGATTGCCGCGGTGCTGGTCCTGATGCTTGGCTGGACACTGAAACTGACCCAAGGGGCGCGCAAGACCGCGCTTTTGCTGGGGTTTGCCGGCATGATGTCGGCCGAGGTGCTGGTGATGCAGCAATTCCCGGACGTCTTCGCGCAGGTCTATACGCCCGCTTACGTCACCGCGACCGTGTCGCAGCCCGTGGCATTTTTCTAGGGCGCGCGCACCATGAGTTCGGGCATGACCAATTCCAAAGTGCAGCAGCAGGCCTTTCAGGACCGGCTGAACAGGATCCGCGAAAAGCAGGGCCAGCCGCCCTTGCCGAGCCAGGCACAGCATCGCGCACAGCTTGCCGCCGAAGCCGCCGCCGCGATCCCCGCACCCAAGGCGAAGGCCAAATCGGCCAAACCCGTCTCGCCCGTGCCATCGGTCTGGGAAAACCTCGGGTATCCGATGTCTATTCTGGGCGCCTTCGTGCTGGGCCTCTTGGCCGTTTTTGCGTCCAACTACGCGATGTTTCACCTGTTCGGTGCAGATGGTGGCTTGGAAGACCCGGTCTTTACGATGGTGGGCAATGGGGTGCTGGCCGCGGGGCTGGGCTTTGTGGTGCGCAATGCCATGAAATTCGAGGGCAAGGAATTCACCACTGCCAACACCGCCGGGATCATCCTGATGGTGGCATCGATCCACAACCTGTTTCACTTTGTGCCCGGGCCGATGGCCATGATGTACTCGCCCGATCACGTGGCGATGATGGTCGACAGTTCGGTGCCCTATTCGCTGAATTACGGCGGGGACTATTTCGTGCTGCACGAAGCGGGCATGGAAGCTGCAACCGCCGCCCCGGCCATGCCGACCTATTTCCGCGCCGGCCAGTAACCCCTTTTAAATCCGACATCGCAGCCTGGCTTCGGCAGGGCCTGCGCCACTGTTCACATGCGAAATCGCGCGTGGGGCCATTGCCCCGCCAAGGAGACATAAATGCTTGAAATCAAAAACCTCCATGTCGACCTCGAAGAAGAGGAAAAGCAGATCCTGAAGGGCGTCGACCTGAGCGTGGGCGCAGGCGAGGTGCACGCGATCATGGGGCCGAACGGGTCAGGCAAATCAACCCTGTCTTATGTGTTGTCAGGCCGCGATGGCTATGAGGTCGTCAAAGGCTCTGCCACGCTCGAAGGCGCGGATGTGCTGGACCTGGACCCTGAAGAACGCGCCGCAGCCGGCCTGTTTCTGGCGTTTCAATACCCGGTTGAAATCCCCGGGGTAGGCAACATGACGTTTCTGCGCACCGCGCTCAACGCCCAGCTGGCCGCGCGCGGCGACGACGAAGTGTCAGCGACAGATTTTCTGAAGCTCGTGCGCGCCAAGGCCAAAGACCTCAAGATCGATGCCGATATGCTCAAACGCCCCGTCAATGTGGGCTTTTCGGGTGGCGAGAAAAAGCGCAACGAAATCCTGCAGATGGCCGTGCTGGAACCGAAGATGTGCATCCTCGACGAGACGGATTCGGGGCTGGATGTCGACGCGATGAAGCTGGTGTCAGACGGGGTGAATGCGCTGCGGGATGCGGGCCGGTCGTTTCTGGTGATCACGCATTACCAGCGGCTTCTCGATCACATCAAACCGGATGTGGTGCACATCATGGCTGATGGGCGGATCGTGAAGACCGGCGGGCCCGATCTGGCGCTGGAAGTCGAAAACAACGGCTATGCCGATATCCTGGCGGAGGTGGCCTGATGGCGCTGGCCCAAGCAAAGATCGACGCGACCGAAGCGCGTCTGGCGGGTGTCACGCTGCCAGATGGCGCGGCCTGGGCGACCGCTGCGCGTGAAGCCGCCCTGTCGCGGGTGCGCGCCATGGGCCTGCCGTCGGGGCGCGATGAATACTGGAAATTCACCAAGCCCGACGCCCTTTTGGCGCCCACCGCCCCGCATGCGGGGTTGTTCACCGGCCATAACCCGGGAATTTTCGACGCGATTGACCGGGTGAAACTGGTGTTCCGTGACGGTGTGTTTGATCCGCAAGCCTCGGACGATCCCGCCGAAGAGGGGCTGGAGATCGCACGTCTGGCCGAGGTGACGCAGCTTGACGTGCATTGGGCCAAGGACCTTTACGGTGTCCTTGAAGCGGACGGTCACGATCCCGTGCCGCGCCCGTTTGCAGCGCTCAACACCGCCACGGCAACCGACGGCGTGGTAATCCGTGCGACCGCCAAGGCCAAACGGCCTGTGGCGCTGGTGTATTTGCACCAGGACACCACATCGGACGTGGCGATGCATTTTCTGGTGCGCGTGGAAGAGGGCGCCGAGGTCACGGTTCTGGAATCCGGACCCGCGGCAGCACGGTTCAACAAGGTCATGGAAGTCGATGTCGCCGATGGTGGGGCGTTTCACCACATCCGCGCCCAGGGCCGCGACCATGAACGCCACGCCGTGACCCATCTTTACGGGCGTCTGGGCACGCAAAGCACGTTCAAATCCTTCACCATGACCGCGAACGGGCGTCTAACCCGGAACGAGGCTGTGCTGACGCTGACGGGCGACAATTCCAACGCCCATATCGGTGGGGCCGCTGTGGGCGACGGTGATTTTCACCACGATGACACGGTCTTCATCACCCATGACGCGGTGGCCTGTGAAAGCCGCCAGGTCTTCAAGAAGGTCCTGCGCAATGGGGCGGTCGGCACGTTCCAGGGCAAGATCCTGGTGAAACCCGACGCTCAGAAAACCGATGGCTACCAGTTGAGCCAGGCGCTGTTGCTCGACGCCGACGCGCAGTTCCTCGCCAAGCCCGAGCTTGAGATTTACGCCGACGATGTCGCCTGTTCGCATGGCTCGACCACGGGCGCCATCGACGAGACGGCCATGTTCTACCTGCGCTCGCGCGGGGTTCCGATGAAACAGGCGCAGGATCTTTTGGTGCTGGCGTTTCTGGCCGAGGCCATAGAAGAGATCGAGGACCCTGAGATCGCAGGCGCCATCCTCGGCTGGCTCGAAGGCTGGCTGTTGCGGCACCAGCCGGGTTAGGGCAGGGGCGTGAGCGTCAGCAACGATATCCTGCGCAGCTACGTCGCCCCGCGCGAGGTGCAGGCGCGCCGCATGGCCGGCCAGCGCGAGGACCGCGCGATTGCGGTGGTGCTGGCGGCTTGCGTGCTGATTTCCATCGCGCAATGGCCCCGGCTGGCGCGCGAGGCGTTCTATGACGGGTCGATTGATTTGCAGATGCAGATGGGATCGGCGGTTTTTGCCTGGGTGTTTATCATGCCGCTGGTGCTTTATGCGATTGCCGCCGTGTCACATGTGATCGCGCGGGTCTTTGGCGGGCATGGCACCTGGTTTCGCGCGCGCATGGCGTTGTTCTGGGCGCTGCTGGCGGCGTCACCTTTGTGGCTTTTGCACGGGCTTGTGGCGGGTTTCATCGGCCCCGGCCCGGCCTTGTCGGGCGTGGGTCTTCTTGCCCTTGGGGCCTTTGTGGTGTTTTGGGGGGCAGGACTGGCGGTCGCGGAATGGCAGAAGCAGGAAACATGAGCTTTCACCCCCAACAAATGGTCCGCCTCTGTTGGCAGGGTCTGATGAGCCCGCGCGAGGGGGCGAATGCGGCACTGTCCCTGGGCGTGCCGGCCGGGGCCATTTGGCCCATGGCGGGGCTTGTCTCGGTCGCGCTCGCCTATCTGCGGTACTTGCAGTTTCAGGTGATCGGGCCGGTGAATATGGAACTGCCCGATGGCACGGTCGAACCGGTTCAAATCGAGCCGTTGTTGCTGGCCGGCATGCTTTTGGGCACCATTGCGATCGGGTCCTGGGCGCTGACGTATCTGGGCAGCCGCATGGGCGGGACGGGCCGCTTTGAAGAGGCCGCGACCTTGCTTGTGTACCTTAACATGATCGCCGTGGGGCTGAACGTGGCGATCCTTGCGGCGATGATCGTGCTGCCGGGCTTGTCGCTGGTTTTGGGCTTTGCGGCCTTTACGATGCTGATCTGGCTGTCGGTGCAGTTCACCGACGTCCTGCACGGCTTCGGCTCGCTGATGAAAGCGGCCGGTCTGTTGCTTGCGGTGGTGACGGCTGTGGCCATTGGCATGATGTTTCTGATCACCTTGTTCGGAGGACTGGCCGGTGCGTGATGAAACCGACTACAACGTCGAGCGTATCCGCGCCGATTTCCCCATCCTGTCGCGTCAGGTGAACGGCAAGCCGCTGGTCTACCTCGACAATGGGGCGTCCGCGCAGAAACCGCAGGTGGTGATCGATGCGATCAGCCACGCCTACGGGCACGAATACGCCAATGTGCACCGGGGCCTTCACACGCTGTCGAACATCGCGACCGAGAAGTACGAAGCCGTGCGCGGCAAGATCGCCACCTTCCTCGGGGCCGGGGATGAAAAGACCATCGTGATGAATTCGGGCACGACCGAGGGGATCAATCTGGTCGCCTACGGCTGGGCCATGCCCCGGTTTGAACCCGGCGACGAGGTGGTCTTGTCGGTGATGGAACATCACGCCAATATCGTGCCCTGGCATTTTTTGCGCGAACGTCAGGGGGCTGTGCTCAAATGGGTCGATACCGATGCGGTGGGCGCCCTTGATCCCGAAAAGGTCATCGACGCGATGGGCCCCAGGACAAAGCTGATCGCAATCACCCATCTGTCGAATGTTCTGGGCACCAAGGTCGATATCAAAACCATCGTCGAGGCTGCCCATGCCCGCGGTGTGGCGGTGCTGGTCGATGGGTCACAGGCGGCGGTGCACATGCCCGTCGATGTCACCGATCTGGGCTGTGATTTCTATGCGATCACCGGCCACAAGCTTTATGGGCCCTCGGGGTCTGGCGCGATTTACATCCACCCCGATCGCCAGGCCGAAATGCGCCCCTTTATCGGCGGCGGCGACATGATCCGCACGGTCGCGAAGGATGTCGTGACCTACGCCGACCCACCGTTGAAGTTCGAAGCCGGCACGCCTGGGATCGTCCAGCAGATCGGCCTTGGGGCGGCGCTGGATTACATGATGGACATCGGCATGGACGCGATCGCGGCCCATGAAAACCGGTTGCGCGACTACGCCCAGACCCGTCTCGGGGGGCTGAATTGGCTGAATATCCAGGGGCAAACGCCTGATAAGGCAGCGATCTTCTCGTTCACGCTAGACGGTGCGGCCCATCCCCACGACATCTCAACCGTGCTCGACAAAAAGGGCGTGGCGGTGCGGGCCGGCCACCATTGCGCGCAGCCCTTGATGGCGCATTTGGGCGTGTCGGCCACGGCGCGGGCCAGCTTTGCGATGTACAACACAGAGGCCGAGGTGGATGTGCTGATCGAGGCGCTAAATCTCTGCCATGAGCTTTTTTCCTAAGCCAACACGCGGGTGCCTCGCATAATTTTTGCGCAAAAAATGCAACTTGTAAGGTCGCTGGTAACTTTCGTCCGGGTATCTCCTTTGCAGTTTTAACTGTGAAGGACACAACAATGCGCACTTATGTTAACGCGGCCGCACTTCTTGCAGCGACCGCAGCCCATGCCAGCGTTGACTTTGGCACGGCCGAAGACGCCAAAACGATCACGTCGGAAATGGTCGAAATCATTCAGTCCCAGGGGCTGGAGGCCGGAATCGCGGCCATGCACGATCCGGCAAAGCCGTTTTCCGCCTCGAAGATGGGGATCCACGTTTTCGAACAATCGGTCATCGTTGCAGACAACCGTGAGCCAGAGTTGATCGCGTCCAGCTATGCCGAGGTCGAGGATTTGACCGGTGAGCCCATGTGGCCACGGATCGAAGCGGCCGCCGACGCGTCAGGTGACGCCGTGCTGGAGTGGTATCACTACGATACCGAGGCTGAGTACACCTACAATTGTCACAGCGAATGGGCCGTTCCTGGCGATGTCATTGTGATGACCTGCCGGTAATCTAAAGAAGAAGGACGAAGATATGCGTAAGCTGACAAACAGCCTGATCGGCAAAGCAACCTTGGGCCTGAGCCTGGTCCTAACGTTGTGTTTTTTCGTCCTTCTCGCCGCATCGTCTTGGATGATGCGCTCTGCCGAATTTGAGCAGTTTGAAACCAATTCCGTCACGCTGACCGAGTATTTTGCAGATCAGGTGAACACCGGTACCCGCCTGAAGCGCGACACCATGGTCGCCCCCACAGTCAACGGCGCCTTGGACAATCCGGGCATTGATATTGTCGCGATCCGTCTGGTGAATGTGGACGGGACCGAGGTCATCGCCGCCTCCACCGACACGACGTCGTCTGACCTTTTGGCCGCATTGCCGACGGCGAGTTTCGACGCGCCTTTGTCGTTTGAATGGGACATGCCCTTTTTGACAATCCGCGCCCCTGTTCAACTTGGTGCTGGGGCCGATCGCTCGACCGTGGGCGAGATTGTCGCCGTCTGGAGCACGCAGCGCAGCCTCGCGGTTCTGCAAAAGAAGTTCTACCTCTCCATCGCGGCGTTGGGGATCACCTTGCTGATCATGGTTGCGGTGTCGGTGCTGTTGCTGCGCCGTTTTGTTGCAACGCCTCTGAACACCACGATCTCGGCGATGACGGCAATTGCTGAAGAGGTGGATGAGGTTGTCATGCCCGAGCGGAGTTCGATCGAGATCGGCGAGGTTGTTGATGCGCTTGAAACCTTCCAGACGGGCATTGACGAGCGCAAACGCTTGGAAGTCGCAGCACAAGAGCGTCGCGCCGCCGAGGCCAAGTTCGCCGAAGAACGCGCCGCAGCTGATCAGGCCGCGCGCGAGCGCGAGCAGGCGAAAGAAGCCGAAGCCCGCAGTCGCGCCGAAGCCGAAGCCGAGACCGCGCGCCGCATGATGGATGATCTCGGGGTCGTTCTGGGGCGTGCCAAGGCAGGGGATTTCAGCGCACGCATGGAACGCGACAGCTCGCAAGATGGGCAAGATGTGTTGCGTGGGCTGATCAATGATCTGATGATCACCGTGGAACGCGGTCTGGATGCGACCACGGATGTCCTCAATGCGCTGGCCGATGGGGATCTGTCCGCGCGGATGTCTGGTGACTTTCAAGGGTCATTCGGCGAGCTGAAAGAGGACGCCAATCGGATGTCGCACAAATTGGAGGAGGCCATGAGCGGCGTAGCCCAGAGCGCATCTGGCTTGTCTGCGAATGCGGCGGAACTCGATTCGGCCTCCAAGGACCTGGCGAAACGCACCGAATCTTCGGCCGCGGGCCTGGCGGAAACCCATGCGGCCGTCGAAGCGTTTGCCAGCACGGCCAAATCTTCGGCCGAGAACGCGAAAGAGGCTAATACGCATGTCAGCAAGGTGCGTAAGCAAGCTGAAGACACAGACCAGATCGTCACAACGGCCGTGGCCGCCATGACCGAGATTTCCGGCGCGTCCGAGCAGATTTCGCAGGCGGTCAACGTGATCAACGACATCAGTTTTCAGACCAATCTCCTTGCGCTCAATGCCGGCGTTGAGGCCGCGCGCGCCGGCGAAGCTGGTCAGGGTTTTGCAGTCGTGGCGTCAGAAGTGCGCGCGTTGGCGCAACGCTGCGCCGATTCCGCCCGCGATATCGAGCAACTGATTTCGACAAGCCGCGAGCAGGTTTCCTCTGGCGTGAAGCTCGTGGGCGATGTCAGTGAGGCGCTCACCGCAATGTCGTCATCGATCCAGAGCGTGGCGGAGCTGACCGACCAGATCAGCAACGGCGCACAAGAACAATCGTCCAGTGCGCAAGAAATCTCGTCGACGCTGGGCGAGATTGATCGCGCGACCCAGCGCAATGCGGCGATGAATGAAGAAGTCGTGGCCGTTGCCGCGTCGGTTGCTGAAACTGCAAAGCACATGAATGGTCTGGTGGCGGCCTTCAAGCTGTCGATGGACAAGACCGCGGAGCCCGGTGGCAGGCACAATCAGGCCGCGTAACCTGGCAGGACCGTTCGCCAGCTTTCATCTTGCGAAAGCGCCAAAGCAGGTCTATCCAGCGCATACGCACCCGTAGCTCAGCTGGATAGAGCGCTGCCCTCCGAAGGCAGAGGCCAGAGGTTCGAATCCTCTCGGGTGCGCCAAGCCCCCCCGACGCCCTGTCCTGTCGTCGTGCAGTTGAAATTGCGCAGTTGAACTTGCGCTGGCGCCCATGCCCCGGACCCTCGGCGGACCCGGTTGCGCGCACAGGCTTGCGCCAACAAACCCCACGAAAAAGGGCCGCGCAATGCGGCCCCAAAACGTACTGATCTCGAACGATACCTCTTGCTCAGCGACCCCAGGTGCGCACGACACCACAGTCAATATGCACGAAGTTCGACCCCGAGTAGCGCCCGACCCCGCCTGATGCGCAAGACGCTGCAGCGCGCGACACTTGCGACACCGACCGGTTCGACATCCGCAAATCTGCCGCTTGGCCCTTCATGTGAAGCGAGTTGCGCGCAACCCCGCGTGATTTCGACCGCAACATCGCATTGGTCTGTGGTGACCGATAACCCGACAGCATCATGAACGGCTCATCGGTGTCCAAAAGACTGTGCGTTGCAGCCCAGATATCCAGGGCGCGCGTATCAATGCTGATTTTCGCATCCGAGCGCCAGTCGCGCATGAACCACGAAATTTCCTTCAGCGCTTCGGGGATGTACTGGCCTTCGATCCAGTAGATCGAATGCATACTCTCGCCCGTGCGGTTCGAGTACATCTTCAATTGTCGGATATCGCCAGCCCCGCGAAGAAAACCGAACGCATTTGCGTAAGTTGGAGCTGCTGTGATGGCGGTTGCTGCAAATGCACCCAATACGCCTCGACGGGTGATGCCGCTTTTGGTTCTGCTCGTCATTAGCCTGTGTCGTCCCGCGTCTCGTGTGCCGCTTAAGCAGCGTTTAAACCCATCCCCCTAGGCTGGGGGCGTTATGACACGAGCTTCCGTCCATCCCAATAAGGTCGCCTTAATTGCGCCCATTTGGTCGTTTTTTCGGCAAAAAACCGCCCATCAAGGGGGTGCCGCCCGGGTGCGGCGCCAATTTCAGCGGCAACGTTGCGCGGAAGTGACAGACGCAGAACCGCCGGGAAAAGTGAATGGACAGGGCGATGGCTTTTCGCGACGTTGGGCAATAAGAGCTGCCGAGTTCAGTAAGGGATATGAAATGACGCTGCCAGGTGTCGGCCGAACAGGGGTGTTCGCTGCCGTTTTTGCATTGGTGTTCGGGGCCGTTGGGCCCGTCGCTGCTGAAGTCACGCTTTTCAAGCAATCGGTCGCGGAAGCGGCGTATGAAACGCCGGCCATTGGGGCGTTTTACCGCGAAACCGGATATCAGCCGATCTGGACGGGGCCAGATGCGGATGACGCCGCGCGACGTCAGGCGTTGATCAGGGCGTTGTCGGATGCGGGGTCCCATGGCCTGCCCGAGGGCCGCTATGACATTGACGCGCTCAAAGCGATGCTTGCCAATGTGCGCGGCGACCGCGCCCTGGGGCAGGTCGAGGTGGAAATGAGCCGGCTTTTTCTGGCCTATGCCCGCGATGTGCAAACCGGAATTCTGACGCCAAGCGAGGTTGACGCGGGCCTTGTGCGCGATGTTCCCCTGCGCGATGGCACAGCACTTTTGCGCCGCCTGGCGTCCGAACCTGCGCGCCAGGTCATGGACAGCCTGCCGCCTCAAACCCCGGAATATGCCCGCCTGATGAAGGAAAAGCACCGGTTGGAACGCCAACTGGCTCGGGGCGGCTGGGGGCAGACCGTCAGGTCGCGCAAGCTTGAACCCGGCGACACCGGCCCAGAAGTGATCGCCCTGCGCAATCGCCTGATCGCAATGGGATACCTCGACCGCAGTGCGACCGCCTCTTTCGATGCCCGCTTGATGGCTGCGGTGGAAGCCTTTCAGGCCGACCACGGGTTGACCGCCGATGGGGTTGCAGGCGCTGGAACGATCGCCGAGGTGAACCGCTCGGCGGACACCCGGCTTGGCCAGGTCCTGGTCGCGATGGAGCGGGAACGCTGGATCAACCAGGATCTGGGCGCGCGCCATATCTGGGTGAACCTGACCGATTTTCACGTCCGCATCGTGGACGAGGCGAAGACGAGCTTTGTCACCCGTTCGGTCATTGGCATGGATGATCCCGACCGTCGCAGCCCGGAGTTTTCGGATGTGATGGAACATATGATCATCAACCCGACCTGGCATGTGCCGCGGTCGATCGCGACAAAGGAATACCTGCCGCGCTTGCAACAAAACCCCTATGCGGTCGGCCATCTGACGCTGGTGGACCGGCGCGGGCGCGTGGTGCCCCGCGATGCGGTGGATTTCACCCAGTTTTCGGCGCGGTCCTTCCCGTTCAACATCAAGCAGCGGCCCAGCCGGTCAAATGCGTTGGGGCTGGTCAAATTCATGTTCCCCAACCGCTACAACATCTACCTGCATGACACGCCGGCCAAGGATCTGTTTGCGCGTGAGCAGCGCGATTTCAGCCATGGCTGTATCCGTCTGCACAAACCGTTCGAGTTTGCGTATGCCCTTTTGGCGGTGCAATCGGACGACCCGCGCGGGCTGTTCCAGACCACCCTGGCCACCGGGCGTGAAACGCAGATCGACCTGGAAAAGCCGGTGCCGGTGCACATCGTTTACCGCACGGCCTTTACCCAGGCGAAGGGCCGGATGCAGTATCGCCGCGACATCTATGGCCGCGACGCGAAGATCCGCGCAGCCCTTGAACGCGAAGGCGTCACTGTAGGCGGCTTTCAAAGCTAGGCTTTGGGACAAACACAGGTGGGGGTGATCAAGAATTCGGTTTCCCCGCCTCGCAAAGGCGACTAAACCTCCCGCCCAAGGATAAGAGGCGGTGGATGAGCGACGACGTCAGAGACAAGGTGATTGAGATCATCGCGGAACTCGCGGTTCTCGAGCCGTCCGATATCTCCGAGACCCAATCGCTTGAGGATCTGGGCGTGGACAGCCTGGGCCTGGTGGAATCGATTTTTGCCATTGAAGAGGCGTTCGAAATCGACGTGCCGTTCAATGCAAATGCGCCCGAACAGTCGGATTTTGACATCTCGACCGTGGGGTCGATCATCACGGCGGTCAAAGGTCTGATCCAAGCGAAAAAGGGCTGACGGGGTTGGCGCTGAAACGGGTTGCCATCACCGGGGCAGGGACGATCAATGCGCTTGGCGCAGATGTCGCCACCACGCTTGAGGCGATGAAAGAGGGCCGTCTGGGCATCGCGACCCTCGACATGGCCGATAGCGACCGGCTGGCGATCCGCATTGGCGGGCAGGTCAAGACGTTCGATCAGGCGCGGTTCAAACGCCAGGAGCTTGCGCTTTTCGACCGGTTCACCCAATTCGCCCTTCATGCTGCCGAAGAAGCGGTGGCCAGTTCGGGGTTGGATTTCGGCGGCGCGCTGGGTGAGACGACCGGCGTTGTCATCGGCACCGGGGTCGGCGGGGCCCAAACGCTTGATGAAAACTACGCCACGATTTTCCGCGAAGGCAAAAACCGCGTTCATCCGCTGGTGATCCCCAAATTGATGAACAATGCCGCGGGCAGCCACATCAGCATGGCGCATAACCTGCAAGGGCCCAATTTCACGGTCTCGACGGCCTGTGCGTCGTCCAACCACGCGATGGGGCTTGCCTATCAGCTGGTGCGCTCAGGGGCTGCGACCGCAATGCTGACGGGCGGGGCCGAGGCGCCGTTTTCCTTTGGCGGGATCAAGGCCTGGGAAGGCCTCAGGGTCATGTCGAAAGACGCCTGCCGGCCGTTTAGCGCCAACCGCAGCGGGATGGTGCAGGGCGAAGGTGCGGGCATTTTCGTCTTTGAAGACTACGATCACGCCACCGCACGCGGCGCCGATATTCTGGCCGAGGTGATCGGGTTTCAGATGACGTCTGATGCCTCTGACATTGTGATGCCGTCCCAGGCCGGGGCGGCGCGCGCGATTGGCGGCGCGCTCAAAGACGCGCGTCTGAACCCGCAAGACGTCGAATACATCAATGCCCACGGCACGGGTACGGCGGCCAATGACCGGACCGAATGTGCCGCGGTGCGTCAGGTGTTCGGCGCGGCGGCAGACGACCTGATGATTTCGTCGACCAAATCCATGCACGGCCATCTTCTGGGGGGCACGGGGGCGGTCGAAATCCTGGCCTGTATCATGGCGCTGCGCGACGGGATCGTCGCCCCGACCATCGGCTATGAAGAGCCCGACCCCGAATGTGATCTCGACGTGGTGCCGAATGCCGCGCGCGAGGCTGAGGTGAATGTCGTGGTGTCCAACGCCTTTGCCTTTGGCGGGTTGAACGCGGTGCTGGCGCTGCGGCGCGTCTGACGCATCTGCAAAACAGGCCGTGGTGGCTATTCCGGCGCGGGGCCCGCGGCAAGCTCCGACACGCGGTTGAACCCGGCAGTGAAGCCCGACAGCGACAATTCCAACTCAACCGGTTGGCCGGGGGCATCCACCGACCAGATGGTGATCGTGGCCGTATTGCCGCGCTTGAACGCCTCCACCAGCTCTTGTTCCATCCCAATCTCGGCCACGCAGCCATCGGGCCCACAAAAGGTGAACTGGAAGACGCGCAATTCGCCATTGTCGACCTGCAAGCGCAAGCCACCGGGCTGCTGCAGCTGCTCGGCAGTTTGTGGCACCCGCAACAACGTGCCCAGAGGTGTTTCCACGATGGCCGCAGCCGCCACGCCCTGACCGGGCGGCAAAGGCACGATGCTGACCTGGGCCACGCGGCCGCCTTCGCCGTTGTTCAGGACCTGGATGAACCGGCAGGGGTCGTTGCCCGTGCCGGACACCACGCAGGTCAGCGACCAATCGGTGAAGGTGGCGGCGACGTAGCTGCTGTTCACCGCAGGCCCCTCGGCGGCGTCAGCCGCGTCACCAGTCCCCGCGTCTTCGGTGCCCGCGTCGGGCGCGGGGGCCTCAGCCGCTGCGCTGCCCCCGTCCTGCGTCTGGGTGGTTTCGGCATCGGGGACGGTTTCGGCATCCTGAGCCCAGACCGCGGATCCGCCCAAAAGAATCAGCCCTGCTGCAAGTAAACGCCAGCACCCCATCGCAATGCACCTTTCCAAATCGTCCTGTGTTGAACGTCGCCTAGCACGGGTCACAACCGGTGTCAGGGGGGTGTGATCCGATCGGCCATTGCCCGCCAAATCCGCTGTGCCGCACATGAAAAAAGGGCCGTAAGGCCCTCTTTCCACATTAGTTCTCTCCCTGCCGGACTGGCCGACTTATATATTGAGGCGGAGGCTAAGCGCTGAACGCCGACCCGTCAACAGCAAATATATCACAATTTCAAAGGACTTTGCCGCCGGGCAAAAAAAGGCCGCATCCGGGAAGGACGCGGCCAGTCTGACAGGGAGGAAGTAACTCGCGAAAAGGAAAACCCCTTGCGAGTTGGGAGGATACTGGAGGAAAATGGTTAACAACTCGTGGCCAAATCGGGCCATTTAAACGGAACTTCGGGGGCAGGGCGTGAGCAACGACATTTTTATCGGGGGCGGCGGGCCGAATTACGGCACCCGTCAGGGGTTGACGCTGAAATATGCCAACCGGCATGGGCTGGTCGCCGGTGCGACCGGCACGGGCAAAACCGTAACACTTCAGATCATGGCCGAAGGGTTCTCGGCCATGGGCGTGCCGGTGGTTCTGTCGGATGTCAAAGGCGATCTGTCGGGGCTGGCAAAATCCGGGACCGAGACCTTCAAACTGCATGAGGCTTTCACCAAACGCGCGGGCACCATCGGGTTTGCCGACTACCATTACGATGCTTTCCCGGTGATCTTCTGGGATCTGTTTGGCGAACAGGGCCATCCGATCCGCACCACCGTGGCCGAGATGGGGCCGTTGCTCTTGGCCCAGCTTCTGGAACTCACCGAGGCCCAGGAAGGGGTGCTGAACATCGCCTTCCGTGTGGCCGACGAACAGGGTCTGCCGCTTTTGGACCTCAAGGACCTGCAAGCGCTTCTGGTCTGGACGGGCGAGAACCGGGGCGAATTGTCCCTGCGCTATGGCAATGTGTCGACCGCGTCAATCGGCGCGATCCAGCGGCGGCTTCTGGTGTTGGAAAACCAGGGGGCGACCCGGTTTTTCGGCGAGCCGGCCCTGGAACTGGCGGATCTGATGCGCACCGATACGGACGGGCGCGGCCTGGTGTCGATCCTGGCGGCCGACAAGCTGATGGGGGCACCAAAGCTTTATGCCACGACGCTGTTGTGGCTGTTGTCGGAGCTTTTTGAAGAACTCCCCGAGGTGGGCGACCCCGACAAGCCGAAGCTGGTGTTCTTTTTCGACGAGGCGCATTTGTTGTTTGACGGCGCCCCAAAAGCGCTGGTGGACAAGGTCGAACAGGTCGCGCGGCTGATCCGGTCCAAAGGGGTGGGGGTGTACTTTGTCACCCAGAACCCGGCGGACGTGCCTGAAGACATTCTGGGCCAGCTTGGCAACCGGGTGCAGCACGCTTTGCGCGCCTTCACCGCCCGCGACCGCAAGAACCTGCGCCAGGCGGCAGAAACCTACCGCGACAACCCGCGCTTTTCGACCGAAGACGCGATCCGCGAGGTGGGCGTGGGCGAGGCTGTCACCTCGATGCTGGAAGCCAAAGGCGCGCCGGGCGTGGTCGAGCGCACGCTGATCCGCCCGCCGTCGTCGCAATTGGGCCCGATCACCAAGGCCGAACGCGACGCCGTGATCACCTCCTCGCCGGTTTCGGGCAAATACGACACGGCCACCGACCGGGTGTCGGCCTATGAAACCCTGACCCAGCGCGCCGCCGATGCCGCCGCTGAAGCCGAAAGGGCCGAAGCGGCTGAAGAAGACGCCGATGCGATCTTTCGCGAATACAAGACCGCGCGCCGCTACACCGGGCAGCGCGTGGGCCGGTCCACATCGAAATCCACCCGCTCGGGCGAAAGCTTCGGCGAGGCGGTCGCGGGCGTGGTGATCAAGGAACTCAAAGGCACGACCGGCAAGCGCATTGTGCGCGGTATCCTGGGCGGGTTGTTCAAGGGACGCTAAAGCGCGATCCGAAAAGTGGGGACCGGTTTTCGGGTAAATCGCGCGGGATGACACTCCCCCCGGCGCCCAAGTCCGGTGGCCTGCAACTGGTCCTATCTGCCCGCACCCTCTGGCCATTGGACCCCGGCAGCGGCGCGCGTTAGGGTCCACACCTAAAGGAGCCTGCGCGACGTTGGAAAGCCTCGCATTCAGTACCGAGATGGGCGTGGTGTTGGCCGTGCTGGCGCTGACGGTTTTTCTGTTCGTGTCCGAAATCGTGCGGATCGATCTGGCCGCCCTATCAGTGCTGGTGATCCTGGGCGCGCTCAGCTACGCGCCGGGGCTGTCAGGGCTGGCCAATCCCGCTGAGTTGTTTGTTGGGTTTTCGTCAAACGCGGTGATCTCGATCATCGCGGTGATGATCATAGGTGCGGGGCTTGACCGGACCGGGCTGATGTCCAAGGTCGCGGCCGCGATCTTGAAGTTTGGCGGCACCACCGAAGGGCGCATCATCCCGATCATTTCGGGCACCGTGGGGGTGATCTCCTCATTCATGCAGAACGTCGGCGCGGCGGCCTTGTTTTTGCCCGTGGTCAGCCGGATTTCGGTGCGCACAGGCCTGCCTCTGTCGCGGCTTTTGATGCCGATGGGGTTCTGCGCGATCCTTGGCGGGACCATGACGATGGTCGGCTCATCGCCCCTGATCTTGCTCAATGACCTCATTGCCACATCGAACCGCGACTTGCCCGAGGCGCTGCAGATGGCGCCGTTCAGCCTGTTTTCGGTGACGCCCATCGGGATCGCGCTGATCGTGACAGGTATTCTCTATTTCGTCGTTCTTGGCCGTTGGGTCCTGCCGGTGAACAAGACACCTGATGAGGTGACATCGGGCGCGTCGGTGAAGGATTACGTCAAGCGGATCTACGGGGTGAAGGCCGATCTGGTTGAAGTCGTGGTGCCCCAGCATTCGCTGCTGGTCGGCCAGACCTTTGCCGACATCATGGTCGCCCATCACCTTTACATCATCGGCAGTTACCACAAGGGCAACCGGTATTTCGCCCCGGTGATTGCCACACAGGTGGAAACCCCCTGCCGGCTGGCGATCCTGGGCCGGCGCAAGGTCATCCAGGACATGGCGGACACCTATGGGCTGACGGTGCTGCCCGAACTGGATGTCTTCGCCGAGGAATACGCCCCCACGGTGGCCGGCATCGCCGAGGTGGTGATCCCGCCCGATTCCAGTCTCATCGGCAAGACCGCGCGTGAAGTGGTCATGCGCAAGACCTACGGGCTCAATGCCCTGGCGATCAAACGCGGGGAAGACACCCTCAGCCTGGTGGAAACCGAGGATCACGAAGCGACCGATATTGCCCATATCCCGCACCGGGCGGGCGACACGATTGTGGCGTTCACCAAATGGGACAGTCTGGCGCGGCTGACAAAGGACCGCGATTTTGTCGTGGTCACATCGGATTTCCCGCGCGAAGAACTGCGCCCCCACAAGGTCAGCTGGGCGCTTTTGTTCTTTCTGGTGGCTTTGGGGCTGATCCTGTTTTCTGACGTGCGCTTGTCGCTGGCGCTGCTGGTCGGCGCGGTGGGAATGATCGTCACGCGGGTCTTGTCGATCGATGAAGCCTATGAGGCGGTCAGTTGGCCGACGGTGTTTTTGCTCGCCAGTCTCATTCCGCTGGGGCAGGCGGTGCAATCGACCGGGACGGCGACCTGGATTGCCCAGCAAATTCTGACACTGCTGGACGGCTGGCCGATCTGGTCGTTGCAGGCGGGTGTCGCGGTGCTTGCCACGGGCTTCACGCTGGTGATGTCGAATGTGGGCGCCACGGTGCTCTTGGTGCCGCTGGCGGTGTCGATCGCGGTGGCAGCCGGTGCCAATCCGGCGGTCTTTGCCCTGACGGTGGCGATTTCGACGTCGAATTCCTTTCTGATCCCGACCCATCAGGTCAACGCGCTGATCATGGGGCCGGGCGGCTACCGGGTGGTGGATTTCGTGAAGTCCGGCGGGATCATGACGGTGTTGTTTCTGGTGGTGTCGCTGGGCGTGATGAACCTGATGTTCTAAGCGCGATCCGAAAAGTGGGATGCGGTTTTCGGGTAAATTGCGCGTCATGGAAGACTGCGCGCTAAAACCCCTCAAAGGGTTTTTCAAAATCTCTTTGAAGAGATTTGGCGCGCCGCGCTCAAATCTCCGGGCCATCCCCTGTCGCGCGCGCCCAAACCCTTCAAAGGGTTTGATCAAATCTCTGGTCAGAGATTTCCACCGCCCGGGGTCAAATGGCGTTCATCCCCGGCAAGGGGCGCACCTTGATCCGGGTGATGCGGTTGTCCTGCCGGTCGAGGATTTCAAACCGGCAGCCATGAAAGGAAAACACCTGACCGATGGTCGGGATGGTTTGCGCTTCATGGATCACCAGACCCGCGACCGTATTGGCCTCTTCATCGGGCAGCGACCAATCCATCGCCCGGTTCAGGTCCCGGATCGTCATCGCCCCGTCGACCAGCACATCGCCGGTGTCGGTCCGCGTGATTTCTGCGTCATCGCCGGCGTCGAATTCATCCGTGATCTCGCCGACGATTTCTTCGAGGATGTCTTCGAGCGTGATCAGCCCTTCGAGCGAGCCATATTCATCGACCACCAGCGCGAAATGGGCATGGCGGCGCAGAAACTGGCGCATCTGCTCATCCAGCGTCGTGGTTTCGGGCACGAAATAGGGGGTTTTGGCGACCTCCATGATGTCAAATCCCGACAGATCGGTTTCAAACCCGGTCGCATCCTGGCGGCGCCATTTGTAGATCGCGCGCAACAGATCCTTGGCATGGATCAGCCCGACGATGTTTTCCTTCTCGCCCCGATAGAGCGGCAGGCGTGTGTGGCGCGATTGCAGACATTGATCCAGGATATCCTCGGTGGACAGATCGGCATCAATCATCTCGATCCCCGAACGGTGAAGCATGATTTCCTCGACCGTGCGGTCGCCCAGATCCAACGCCCCCAGAATGCGGTCGCGGTCCTCTTTTTCGACCACGCCTTCGGCATGACCCAGTTGCAAGGCGCCCTGGATTTCCTCGCGCACCGCCATGATCTGGCTGTCAGGATCGATGCGCACACCGAACAGGCGCAGCACACCCCGGACGAGCATGCGCACAAAGCCCACAACAGGGGCAAAGACGCGCACAACCAGCGCAATCACCGGCGAAACCCGCGATGCGGCCTGTTCGGCATTGGTGATCGCATAGGTCTTGGGCATGACTTCTGCAAAGATCAGCACCAAAGCGGTCATCACCAGCGTCGCCAAAGCCACCCCGCTTTCGCCGAACGCCCGCGTGAACAGGGCCGTCGCAAGTGAGGTGGCCAGAATGTTGACCAGGTTGTTGCCCAGAAGGACCGACCCGATCAGGCGTTCGTTGTCTTCGGTGATGTCCAGCGCGCGCACAGCACCCTTGTCGCCTTTGTCTGCCCGCGCGCGCAGCTTGCCGCGTGACGCGGCCGTCAGCGCGGTTTCAGAGCCCGAAAAGAACGCCGACAGGACCAGAAGGGCGATGATTGCGCCTGCGGTCAGCCAAAAGGCGCTATCAAGAAAAGGTGTGGGGTCGTCCATCATACTTGTCAGGGAAGGTCCAAGCCGTTTTATGGGGTCAATCCACCTCGTTTTCAAGGCAATCGCATGATCATCAAGGATTTAGGTGCGCTTGAGGGGCCGGTGTTGCTTTATGGCGGACCCTATTCAAACCTGCAGGCCACCCGGGCCGTGTTCGCAATGGCCGATGTGGTGGGAATTGCGCCGCCCGCGCGGATCTGCACCGGCGATGTGGTGGCCTATTGTGCCGACCCCGTTGACACCGCCCGGCTGGTGCTGGCCGAAGGCGGGGCGCTGGTGGCGGGCAATTGCGAACGCCAGTTGGCGGCGGGTGCAGAGGATTGCGGCTGCGGGTTCGAAGGGGGCTCGACTTGCGATATCCTGTCGAAGGGCTGGTACCCCCATGCCTTGCGCGCCTTGATGCCCCATGACGATATTCGCGCCGCCTTTGCAGCAGCACCGGACATTGCGGTGTTTGCCCAAGGGGCGAAACGCTTCGCGGTGATCCATGGCGGGCTGTCCGATATCGCGCGCTTCATCTGGTCAACCTCTCCCGACGCGGTGTTTGCCGAAGAGATCGCCCTGATCGAAGCCGCCGCCGGCCCCATCGATGGTGTGATCGCCGGCCATTCGGGCATCGCCTTTACCCGGCCCGTGGGGCGGCATCTGTGGATCAATGCCGGCGTCATCGGCATGCCGGCGAATGACGCGCGCAAATCCACCGCCTTTGCCATTCTGGAAAACGCCCGCCCCCGGATCGGCACGCTGAGCTATGACGCTGAAACCGCGGCCGCGGCCATGGTCGCGGCTGGGTTGACCCAAGGCTATGACGCCGCGCTGATCACGGGGCTTTGGCCAAGCGAGGATGTCCTGCCCCCGGACCTCAAAAGGGTCAGCGCTTAACCAGCGGGTGGTGGGTGTTCACCAATTCGGTCAGATGCTCATCCAACACATGGGTGTAAATCTCGGTCGTGGCCACATCGGCATGCCCCAACAGCGTCTGGATTGACCGCAGATCGGCACCATGGGCCAGAAGATGGGTCGCAAAGGCGTGGCGGATCGTATGGGGTGTTACACCGGCGGGGGATATCCCCGCGCCCACGGCCAGTTCTTTCAACAGCCCGTAAAACCGGTGCCGCGTCAGATGTCCCGTCGCTGCGCGGGACGGAAACAGGGCCCGCGCGGCGGCTCCGGACAAGGGCTTGGCGACCGCGTCGCTTTCGCGGTGCGCCAGCCAATCGCGCAGGGCGGCGCGTGCGACATCCGTCAGCGGCACCAGACGTTCCTTGCCGCCCTTGCCGCGAATAAGGAGCATCTTGGGGTCGCCCCGCGCGGCCATCACCGGCAGCGAGACCAGTTCGGTCACGCGCATGCCCGTGGCATACAAAAGCTCCAACAGGCAGGTGTTGCGCAGCCGGTCGACCGCGCGGCCATGGTGGCGCGCGGCGGTCAAAAGCGCGTCGACATCGCCTTCCGACAGGGTCCTGGGCAGCCGTTTGGACTTGCCCGGCCCCTTGATCTGGATGGCAGGGTTGTCGCTGCGCAAGCCTTCGTCAAAGGCAAACCGGTAGAATTGCTTCAGTGATGACAACCGCCGCGCCCGGGTGGATTTCGCCAAGCCGTCGGCGGCGCATTGGGTCAGATAGCCTTCGACCGCGCCCCGGTCGGCCGCCAGCAAGCCCGCCCCTTGCCCGGCCATCCAATCGGCGGCATCCATCAGGTCGCGGCCATAGGCCAGGCGGGTGTTTTCCGAGGCCCCCTGTTCGGCGGCCTGGGCGTCTAGAAAGGTGCTGATGCGGCTGCGGTCTTCGGCACTGGCGCGGCTCATGTCGCGCGCCCTGCCACGACCAGATCGAGCGCGATGCGCCGCGCGGTCTCATCAAGGCCCAGGCCGCGCAGATAGGACAGGGCTTCGGCCAGCCGGTCGGCATCGCCCTGGGCGGCGTCGTCAATCCACCCCAGCGCGACCAGAAGCGCTTCGCCCTTGCGGCCCTGGGCATCAAGTGTCGCGAGCGGTCCGTCAAAGGCGTTGCGTTGAAACCCGGTGCTGATCGCGCGGGCCAAAAGGTCAGGCGCGGGGGCGGCGGCCGGATCGCCTGCTGCCAATGCGGCGAGAAACGCATCATCGCGCGAGGCGGGATCGAGATAGGCTTGCGGCAGAATCCGGCGGCCCTGCATCGCCGCCATGGTCAACAGGCTGCGCCGCACAGCCGGGTCATCGCCGGGATCATCGGGCAGATCACGGTAGCCTGCGGCAAAGACATGGCCCAGCCCGGCGGCGGCCATGGTGCGAAAGGCAGCGTGATAGGCCTGCGGTTCGGCGCGGCGGCGGTCCAAGGCTGCGTTAAGATCCGCGACCGCGGCAATACGTTCCCACACCCCGCCCGAGGCCGCTGCGGTTTCTTCGCCGTAGACGGCAAACAAATCGCCCGGGCCGAGCACGCCCGCACGCGCCAACCGTTCAGAGGCTTCAATCCGGGTTTTCCAGCCCAGGATCGGGGCCAGGTCCGCATGGGCAAAGGCCACCGGCAGGGGCAGGGTCGACAACCGCTCGCCCGAGGCTTCGTAAAGCCGGAACACCAGGGGCGTGGGGCGGCGCGGGGCAGGCGGGACGTCTTCGAACAATTCGGGGTCCAGAAACCGCGCCAGAAGCGCATCTTCGGCGTCCGACAAGATGCCAAGGCTTTCGGCCGACCCCAGCGTCAGGGCGGCCACATGCCAATCGCCGTTGCGCGCCAGACAAAAGATGCGCGCGGGATAGGTGGGCGACACTTCGGGGCGTTCGGCCATGTCGCGGCAGGCTTCGGTTTCCGACCCCGTCAGAAGGGCGATGTCGAACCAGCGGCGGAACAATTCGGGCACTTGCGGCGCGCGGGCACCCAGCAACAGGCGCGCCTCATCGAGTGCCCCCATCTGCAACAACACATCGACGCGGGCCGCCGTCAGCACATCTGTGTCGTCGCCTTGCAAGGGGGCGGCCTGGCGCGAAATCAGCATGCGGCGCAGAAGATCGCGCGCATTGGGTGGCAGGGTCGCGTCCACCACGGCCAGCCGCGCTGCGGCATCTTCTGCCGTTGACCCCGACCACAAATCGCCCGGCAAGCCCAGATCAGCCGCCGCCACCAGCCCCGGTGTTTCGGGCTTTGGCGCGCCAAGGGGCTGCATACTGACGGTCGCGGGCATCCGGCCTGCTGGCGCATCCGCGGCCCTGCCGAGGGCCGTGCCCGGCGCCTCAATCGATTGCGACAGCCAGTCGATCGCCGACAAGGGTGTTGCCGCCCCCGGCGGGGCTGCCAGCAAGGCTGCGCCCAAAACGGCAAGCCGCAGGTTACTGGGCATTCAGCTCCACCGGTTCGCTCACGGCGTCCTGTTCGGGGCTAAGATCGCCCAGATACGCAAAGCCGATCACGCCCAGAACGCCCAGGATGATCAGGAAAATTAGGAATTTGAACAACCGACCCATAGGTGTGATGCCCTTTTCTGCCTCGTCTCGGGCGATCTGTGCCGCCGCCCCTGTGCGAAACTATAGCTGGTAATCGCCAAACAATCACGCCATTCAAAGCGTAGAAGAAAAAGATAAGCGACCCGGTGCCAGATTGCGATATCTCCTGAAAAAGACCGTCGCGATGGTGGGCATGATGGGGGCGGGCAAAACCGCCATCGGCCTGGCCCTGTCTGACCGGCTGGGTGTGGCGTTCCGCGACAGCGATGAAGAGATCGTGCGCGCGTCGAACATGTCGATCGCCGAGATCTTCGAACGCGACGGCGAGGCATTCTTCCGCGACAAGGAAACCCTGGTCATCGAACGGCTCCTCGATGGCCCGCCGGGCGTGTTGTCCACCGGCGGAGGCGCATTTTTGGCCCCTGCCAACCGCGACATGATCGCGGCCAAAGGCGTGGCGGTCTGGCTGGATGCAGATGTTGACCTTTTGTGGGACAGGGTGCGCCACAAGACGACGCGGCCCTTGTTGCTGACCGAGGACCCCCGTGCGACGCTGGCGGCCCTCTTTGCCGCAAGGGTGCCCGATTATGCCAAGGCCGATGTCACGGTGAAAACCGAGCCCGAGTTTTCCATTGCCGAGACGACAGAACAGGTCGTTGCGGCGCTTTTGCACCGCGCGGATGTATTGGAGAAGGTCGAATGAGCGAAACGGTTCGCGTCAACCTCGGTGCGCGCAGCTATGACGTGATGATCGGGCAGGGGCTGATTGGCGCCGCGCCGGGCCACATTGCGCCGCTTTTGGCGCGCCCACGCGTGTTTGTGCTGACCGACGCGCGGGTCGCGACACTGCATTTGGCGCCTTTGACCGACGCGCTTGACGGCGCGGGGATCGCGGTGGCGTCGCACATTCTGCCCGAAGGCGAGGCGACGAAATCCTGGGACGGGCTGCAATCGGCGGTGGGCTGGCTTCTGGACCAGAAAGTGGAACGCGGCGATATGGTCGTGGCCCTGGGCGGCGGTGTCATCGGCGATTTGGCCGGCTTTGCAGCAGCCGTTTTGCGGCGCGGGGTGCGTTTTGTGCAGATCCCCACCTCGCTTCTGGCCCAGGTCGACAGTTCTGTGGGCGGCAAGACGGGCATCAATGCGCCCCAGGGCAAAAACCTGATCGGGGCGTTCCATCAGCCGTCGCTGGTGCTGGCCGATATCGATGTGTTGGCCACCCTGGCGCCGCGCGATTTCCTGGCCGGCTACGGCGAGGTGGTGAAATACGGGCTGTTGGGGGATGCGGCATTTTTTGAATTTCTAGAACGTGCAGCACCCAAGTTGGCATCCGGCGACAAGCACTGGGTTGGCCAAGCCGTAAAACGCTCGGTCGAAATGAAGGCCGACATCGTCGCGCGGGACGAAACCGAACAGGGCGACCGCGCGCTTTTGAACCTGGGCCACACGTTTTGTCACGCGCTGGAAGCCGCGACGGGCTATTCCGACCGATTGCTTCACGGCGAAGGCGTGGCCATCGGCTGCGCGCTGGCGTTCGAGGTCTCCGCCCGGTTGGGGCTGTGTGCCCAGGAAGATCCCAGCCGGGTGCGCGCGCATCTCAAAGCCATGGGCATGAAGGTCGATCTGGCGGATATCCCCGGCGATCTGCCCGATGCCGAGGCGCTTCTGGCCCTTATGGGACAGGACAAAAAGGTTGTCGGCGGCAAGCTGCGCTTCATCCTGGCGCGCGGGATTGGGGACGCATTTGTCGCCAGCGATGTCGACATGGACGTGGTGCGCGGCGTCCTGAAAGACGCCCTCTCCACCGCTTAGTTTTCCAACCGCTCGACCAGTTCCACCCGGCGGTTCAGCGCGCGACCCTCTTCGTTCTGGTTCGATGCCAGGGGTGCGGCCGGGCCCACCCCAATCGGGGTCAGCCGCGACGTCTCAATCCCGTAGTCGGACCCAAGGGCCGCGATAATCGCCGCGGCCCGGTTGCGCGACAGGTCCATGTTCATCTGGAACCCGCCGGTGTCGCTGGTGTGCCCGACCATATAGAAATTCCCCGATCTGTTGCGCAGCACATTCGCGATAATCTCAACCGAAGTGTCAGACGACGGCCTCAGCACCGAGGAGCCCAAATCGAACTGCACCCCGTAAAGGATCGCGCGGCCTTCCGCATCGATGCCGCGTGCCAGCGTGTCCTCGGACAGCCCGACGGTTCCGTCTTCCATCGCGACCTGGGTGATCTGTTCCATCAGGTACAGATCACGCTCGCGGCTGATTGTCAGGGCGAAGGTGATCTCTTCGCCACCCTGCACCCGGCGCGCCGAAAGGTAATGTTCGGGAAAGACATAGATCTGTTGCAGCGATGTCGTGCGTTCAAGATTGCCGTCCGCCCGCTGCAAGGCGCGTTCGTTGATGTCCTGCAAGGGCCGGAAGGCGCGCATATCACCGAATTGCCCGGTCCCATTACGTTGCAGGCGGCGGTTGTACAAAATCTCAAACCCTTCGGCTTCGAGTGCGAGTTGGAATGCACGCGCCACTTCCAGCGCCGCCTTGCCTTCAGGCTTGGTGTAGACGGCAGCGCGCACTTCGCCTTCCACGGTTTGTTGCGCGGCCCCATCACCGTCATCGACAAAGATCGTGACCTGATCGAATTCGGCCTGGTAGGTCGAGCTGAGCGTGCTGCCCGCAAAGGGCTCGATCACCGTGATGGTCTGGGCAAATGCCAGTCCTGCGGAAAAGAGCCCTGTAAGACAGGCAGTGGCAATCGTCAGGCGCATGGCAAATCCTCGTTTAGAAAGAACACGCTAAAGGCCTAAGGTAACATTGTTTTGTCATGCCATAACACCAGCGAAATCGGGTCGGCAAAAGCCTGCGCACGCAAGGCAAGGGCGATGTTAAGGTTTGGCCGACAGGTTTGGCATCGAAGCTTCGTTGCGGGTTTGACACCCCGCGTTTCAGGACCGGTGTCGTCCGACACCTAGGACTACGCCCCTTTAAAGCCGGGGCCAGGACATCCGCGGGACATCCCGGGGCACAGCTCCGCTTCTGGCGGGCCCGTCAGTCCATCACGCCACATACGGCGACAGACGCCAGACTGAGATTGCCAACAAAAAAGGCCCTCCACGTGATGTGCAGGGCCCCAAACCGCTGGTCTGTCTGACCTTAAAACGGGATCTCGTCGTCGATATCACCGGCCGGTGCGGGTTGCTGATAGCCGCCGCCACCGCCGCCGCCCTGGTTTTCAACATAACCGCCACCGCCGCCGCCGTAATCCCCGCCGCCGCCGCCTGAGCGGCCATCGAGCATCACCATCGTCGACGTATAGGGCCGCAGCACGACTTCCGTCGAATAGCGATCCGCGCCCGATTGGTCCTGCCATTTGCGGGTTTCCAACTGGCCTTCCAGATACACTTTCGACCCCTTCTTCAGGTATTGCTCGGCCGTGCGCGCCAGGGGTTCCGAAAAGATCGCGACCGAATGCCATTCGGTGCGCTCGCGCCGCTCACCGGTGTTTTTGTCTTTCCAGTTTTCCGACGTGGCCACGCGCAGGTTGCACACCTTGCCGCCGTTCTGGAATGTCCGCACCTCGGGGTCGCGCCCCAGATTGCCGACGAGAATTACCTTGTTGACCGAACCTGCCATACTGCTTCCCCCGGTTGATCGATTCTGATTTCCGTGATCCTACACTTGGCGGTTCTTGGTTAACAGATGCCAAACGCAGCCGATGAAATGCAGCACTGGAAAAACCTGCGCCAATTGCCTAAGTTTCAGGCGATGATGGGGGCGTTTCGTCTGATATTGGCCAGTTTGGCCCTTGGCTGTGTGGCCGCACCGGGACCGGGGGCGGCGCAGGATCTCTCTGTGTCGACAAAATCGCGCGCCAACCAGTTGGCCCACCGGCTGAGTGTGCTCGACGGGCTGCAAAGCACCTATGATCATTCCGAACGCCTGCAGCCCAAACGCGCGCCCGATGTCTTGGGAATTCCGCAGTTTGGCGGCAGCTACCGGGGGCCCTACCTCGACATGGCGCGGGCCGCCGCACGCCGCCACGGCATCCCGGAAGATCTGTTCTTGCGCCTTGTGCAGCAGGAAAGCGGCTGGAACGCCCAGGCCCGGTCACACAAAGGCGCCATCGGGCTGGCCCAGCTGATGCCGGCCACGGCGCGCGGGCTTGGCGTGAACCCCAATGATCCCGCACAGAACCTTGACGGCGGGGCACGGTATCTGCGCGCGCAATACAACCGGTTTCGGTCCTGGCGGCTGGCGCTCGCGGCTTATAACGCAGGGCCCGAAGCGGTGGCGCGCCATGATGGCATCCCGCCCTACAAAGAAACCCAAGGCTACGTGCGCGCGATCCTCGGCTCGGGTTAGGGCTTGCCCCGAACCACAAAGCCCCGCACACAAAAAGGGCCGGAGCATCCCCCGGCCCATTCCATAGGTTTTTCGCTGATTTAGGCTGTCTTGCGACGCCGCAGTGCCGCCAGACCCGCAAGGCCTGCTAGAAGCAGCAGGCTTGACGCGGGCAGGGGGATCGCGCTGACGCCCTCATAGGTGATCGACTTCACACGGAAATCGTCGAACTGCGCGCCGATCCCGAAAAAGCCGTTCTGGTCATTGCTGGCGTCCCCACCGATCGCTGCGATCGTGAACTGGGTCAGCGTGACCGCACCGTTGAGCACGCGCTGGGTGCCGTTGTCGATGAACACGCCGCCGTCGACGAACAGGTCATATTCGTCATCGGTGTCGCTGCCCGAGTTCAGGCGTGCCAGGATAAGCTGGGTCACGGTCACCTGGCTGTCGAAGGTGAACGTCAGAGCTTCTGCGCTGGGGGACGGGAACCCGTCGAGTTCGCCCGGCTGAAGGTCGGGGATCGGAAACCCGAGAATCCCCCCGGGCGCGTTCACCCCGATGCCATTGCCGCGCCGAGACACGGCGGCCGAATCGTTCAGCAAGCCGCGCGAACTGGCCGTCACGGTGAAATCGCTACAGCCCGCTGAAAAGACTGAACAATCCACACTGGTGCCCAGATCATTGCTGGCCGCCCCTCCAAAGCTGACCGTCGTGGCCTGGGCGATACCGGCCGTGATCACCATTGCGGATGCAAAGGCTAAAGATTTGAGAATATGCATAAAGTCCTCCTCACACTGGTAATGAGGCCGAGGTCCGTTCAGGCCCCCAAACCCTCACACGGAAAACATAACTGTTCACGATCTGGTGTGAAAGGGCCCCTGGGGCCCGACATTGTTAACGCTTACGTCACCTGACCCGCCGCCCCGGGGTCAGGCTGCAAACCCCAGTTTGTACAGGTGCAATTCGCCGCCCGGATGGGCTTCGGCCCCGACCATCGGGCGGCGCGTATGGCGCATCAATCGCCGCCAGTAGGGCTGAACAATCACCCCGTCGGCCAGAAGCATGCCCTGCAACTCAGCCATCAGGCCCTGGCGTGCGGCCGGGTCAAGCGCCTGGGCCGCCGCGATCTTGGCGTCAAATTCCGCGTTGGCGTAGCCGGTTTCGTTCCAGGCAGACCCGGTGGTGTATCCCAACGCCAGTGTCTGCAGGCCAAAGGGGCGTCCCGCCCAGGGGGTCACTGCGAACGGATGGGCCCGCCAATCGGCCCAGAAGTCGGCATCGGGCAGCGTCACCCGGTCCACTGAAAGCCCCGCGTCATTCAACATCGCGGCCATGACATCGGCGGTGTCGGCCACCCAGCCGGTGCGCGGCGATATCAACTGATGGGGAAATTCCAGCATCCCGACCGTGTCCAGCACGCTGCGCGCTTCGCCGGGCGCATGGCGGGGCGCGCCGACCTCCGCATAATCGGGCTGGCTCGGGGCGACATGATGGTTTGCGGCCAGTTCGCCCGCCCCCGACAGGGCCAGGTCAAGCGGAAGCTCTGGGTCAATCGCAAGGGCGAGGGCCTGGCGCACCTCGGGCAATTCGTAGGGTTTGAACCCGTCAAACTCTGTCGCCGCCCGGGCCCGCAGCACCAGGGTGGCCGCCGAGGGGACTTCAGAACGCGGGTGGCCTTGCGCATCAAGGACCCCGGCGGCCACGCCGGTGGCCCCATCGATCAGGTCGATCTCACCAGCATTCAGCGCGCGGATCGGGGCCGCGGAGTCCGGTCCAAGATCGACAAATTCGATCCGGTCGAGAAACGGCCCGCCGACGACATCGCTGCCCCACCAGTCAGCCCGGGCCTGAAGGGCGGCTGATTGGCCGGGCATATAGGGCCCATCGGGCAGATAGGGGCCGGTGCCAATGGCGCCCTGCCAGGGGTCGCCGCCGCCGTAGCTTGGGTGCACGACCCCGGCGGGGTAATCGGCAAACCCTGCGATCAGCGTGGTGTCGGGGCGCGCCAGCCGCAAGACCAGCGTCAGGTCATCGGCAACCTCCACCCCGCCCGCGCGCAGGGCTTGGGTGTCAGGATCAATCAGCGCGGCCATCCGGGTCGCCATGGAATTCGCCGGATCGCCCGCATCGCACCAGCGGGTGATGTTATGAGCCACATCCGCCGCGGTGAACGCGTCGCCATTGGACCAGGTCACGTCCGCCCGCAGGGTCAGCCGGTAGGTGCGCGCGGCATCCTCAACCGTCCAACTGTCCAGCAAAACGCCCACAAAGGCGCCATCGGTCTGATATTCGACCAGGTATTCCAGCCAGCCACGACAGACATTGGCCGCCTCTGAGCGCACGAAATGGCGCGGATCAGTGAGCGCGGGCAGGGGCATCGCAAGGCGCGCCAAATCGGTGCGCGGCGCCGTTTGGGCTGCAGCCTGCCGCACCCCCGCCAGCGTCCGCGCGGTGGCCGCCGACAGCCCCAGCGCCGTGGCGCGGGTCAAAAACCGGCGCCGGTCAAGGTCGAAGCGGTGTACCATCGGGCCCGGTGCTCCTTTGTGCGATGGGGTCACTTGGGGATGTAGTGACAACCACTCCCGCCGTCCATCCGGGGTGCGACAAGTGTGACCTTTACGCGGGCCCCATGGCGCAAATGCGCTAACCGGTTGACCGTTGGGGCTATCCCGGGCAGGCTTGAGGTAACAAAAATGAGACGGCCCGACACGAACAGGGCCGCCTGTCAGGGAAAAGAGGGGATATGTCCGGACTTGCGGGATTGATCGTCAAGCGCCTAGGGCTTGGCTTGCTAACACTATTCATCATCTCAATTATCATATTCGGCGCGATGGAAGCGCTGCCCGGCGACACCGCGCAGCAAATCCTGGGCCAGGGGGCAACGCCTGAATCGCTGGCAGCCCTGCGAGAGGAATTGGGGTTAAACAATCCACTTCCGGTCCGATATTTCGCCTGGCTTTGGGATGCGCTACAGGGCGATTTCGGGGTTTCTGTGGCCAACCAACGCTCGGTCTCCGAACAGCTGGGGCCGCGCTTTGCCAATACGCTGTTTCTGGCGGCCGTGGCTGCGGTGATTGCGGTGCCCATGGCGATTACGCTGGGTGTTCTGGCCGCCTTGTTCCGAAATTCGATCTACGACCGGGTGTCAAACGCCCTGGCGCTGGTGTCGATTTCATCGCCTGAGTTCTTTCTTGGCTACATTCTGGTGCTGTTTCTTGCGGTGCAAAACCAGATATTCCCGCCCATTGCGTCTGTGACCGATGGCATGCCGTTTTGGGACAGGGTGAATGCGGTGTTCCTGCCAGCCCTCACGATGGCGTTGGTGGTGATGGCCTACATGATGCGCATGACGCGGGCCGCGATCATCAACCTTCTCGCTTCGCCCTATATTGAAATGGCGCGCCTGAAGGGTGTGCCGCAGGGCCGGGTGATCACCCGCCATGCGCTGCCAAACGCGCTGGCGCCGATCATCAACGTGGTGGCTTTGAACCTTGCCTATCTCATCACCGGGGTGGTCCTGGTCGAGGTGGTCTTTGTCTACCCCGGTGTCGGTCAGCTTCTGGTCGATAGCGTGTCGAAACAAGACGCGCCCGTGGTGCAGGCCTGCTGTTTGATCTTTGCGGCCACGTTCATCCTGTTCAACCTGATCGCAGATGTGGGGTCCATCGTGACCAACCCGCGTCTTCGGCATCCGAAATAAGGGGGCGGGGACATGGGAACCTTTGCAATCATCTACTTCGCCATCCTGATCGCAGCCACGGCGGCGGCGGCCTATTTCAAGAACCGCGCAGCCTTGCTGCTGCTGTTTGTGCTGCTGATCGTGTCACTTCTGTCCGCCCTTCTGGGTGGCACGGGGCTGCTGCGGTCGTTTGCCATTGCCGCAGGGCTTTTGGCGGCGGCGGCCGGCATTTCCTACAGTTTCAAGGAAACGCTCATCGCGGTCCTGCCGCCTGAAGGCGCCAAGCTGATGCGCACCGCCCCTTTGACAGCCGCCTTCGGGCTGTTTGTCATCGCGACCTATATCATCGCAGCCGTATTCGCCCCGATCATCGCGCCCTTTGGCGAGGCCGAAGTGATCGGCGGCGCCTTTGCCCCGCCCGATGATCAGATGATCCTCGGCGGCGACCAATTGGGCCGCGACCTGTTCTCGCGCCTGATTTACGGCGCGCGCAACACCGTGGGCGTGGCGATTGTCACCACAGCCCTCGCCTTTGCCATCGGCACGATCGCGGGGCTTGTCGCGGCGACCATCGGGGGCTGGGTCGACCAGTTGATGGGCCGGGTCGTCGATATCCTTCTGGCGATCCCGCAGCTGATCTTCGCGCTTTTGCTGCTCACGATCTTCGGGTCGGGCATTGTCGAACTGACGCTGGTGATCGCGGTGCTCTATTCGCCACTGGTGTTCCGTCTGACCCGCGCGGTTGCGGGCAACATCGTGGTGATGGATTATATTGAGGCGGCGCGCCTGCGCGGCGAAAGCACCTGGTATCTGGTGTCGCGCGAGGTCTTGCCGAACATCACCGCCCCCCTGGCGGCCGAGTTCGGTCTGCGCTTTTGTTTCGTCTTTCTTGCCATCTCGGCCCTGTCGTTTCTGGGCCTTGGCATCCAGCCGCCCACGGCGGACTGGGGGTCCATGGTGCGCGAAACAGCCTCTCTCATTTCCTTCGGCCTGATCACACCGTTGATCCCGGCAGCGGCCATTGCGCTTCTGACGGTGGCGGTGAATTTCGTGGTCGACTGGATGCTTCACATTTCCTCTGGCTTGAAGGAGTAAGACTTCATGGCAAAAGAAAAACCGGTCCTTCTGGACATCAAAGACCTGCGGATCGAAGGCTATTCCGACGAGACCTGGATCGAAATTGTGCACGGCGTCGATCTGACCCTGAAACGCGGTGAGGTCATGGGCCTGATCGGGGAATCTGGTGCGGGCAAATCCACCATCGGGTTGGCGGCCATGGGGTTCACGCGCGATGGCTGCCGGATCTCGGGCGGGACGGTCAAGTTCGATGGCATCGACCTGACATCGGCGACCCAGGGCGAAAAACGCGCGCTTCGCGGCTCGCGCATCGCCTATGTGGCCCAATCGGCGGCGGCGTCCTTCAATCCCGCGCACAAGCTGTTCGACCAGCATTCAGAAAGCGCGCGCCTGCACCGGACCGAAAACTGGAAAGACAGCCGCGAAGACGCGATTGATCTTTACCGCCAGTTGCGGCTGCCCAACCCTGACGAGATCGGCTTTCGCTACCCTCACCAGGTCTCGGGCGGGCAGTTGCAGCGCGCGATGACGGCGATGGCCATGTCCTGCCGGCCTGATCTGATCATATTTGACGAGCCAACCACGGCGCTGGATGTGACCACGCAGATTGAGGTTTTGGCCGCGATCCGCGAGATCGTCGAGCAGTTCAATACGGCGGCCTTGTATATCACTCATGACCTTGCGGTCGTGGCTCAGATGGCCGACCGGATCAAAGTGCTGCTGAAAGGCGATGAGGTGGAAGAGGCCGAAACCCGCAAGATGCTGGCCGATCCCAAGAAGGATTACACCAAATCGCTCTGGGCGGTGCGATCGTTTGAACGCGCCGAAAAGCCGGCCCCGCCGGCGGGGACCACACCGCTGGTGTCGGTCAAGGGCGTCCATGCCGCTTACGGGACCGTCAAGGTGCTGCACGATGTGAGCTTTGATATTCACGCCGGCCGCACGGTGGCTGTGGTGGGCGAAAGCGGGTCGGGCAAATCCACGACCGCGCGGGTCATCACGGGGCTCTTGCCCCCCTTGGAAGGCCATGTGGAATTTCAGGGCACGCCCCTGCCGCGCGATTACAAAAGCCGGTCGAAGGATCAGTTGCGGCAGGCGCAGATGATCTACCAGATGGCAGATACCGCGCTGAACCCCAAAAAATCCATTGGCGAGATCATCGGACGCCCGGCGGCGTTCTATGGTGGCTTGCGCGGGACCGAGTTGAAAAAGCGGGTGGACGAACTTCTCGACCAGATCGAGCTGGAACCATCGCTGTATTATCACCGGCTGCCTTCCGAGCTTTCAGGTGGGCAGAAACAGCGCGTGGGGATCGCGCGGGCCCTGGCGGCGGAACCGACGTTCATCATCTGTGATGAGGTCACATCCGCGCTGGACCAGCTGGTGGCCGAGGGGATTTTGCGGCTTCTGGACAAGCTGCAACGGGACCTCAATCTGGCTTACATGTTCATCACCCACGATCTGGCGACGGTGAAATCCATCGCCGATGAAGTGGTGGTGATGAAGGAAGGCAAGGTCGTCGAAGCGGGCGGCAAGACCAAGATGTTCACCCCGCCGCACCACGAATACACCGACCTTTTGCTGTCGTCTGTGCCCGAAATGGACCCCGATTGGCTCGATAACCTGTTGGAAGAGCGCGGTGTCGACAATGTGGGCGAAGCGGCGTCCGGGAACATCTAGGCGGGGCCAAGTTCTGATGCAGAATTTGGGAAATTCCTTTTGTAAGGAATTTGCGCCCGGTGGTGGCGTTGGAAGGCATTGGGTCAGGTGATCTCTCGTCGGGGCGTTTTGGCCGGTGCCGGGCTGGTGGCCCTGGGGGCTGTTGGGGCATCGGTGCCGGTGCTTCGACTTCACGCCACGCCGCGCCGCTTGCCCCATCTGACGCAGGCGCATCTTGCCGCACTTCTGGCGCAGGATATCGCATCGCCGCGGGTGTTGTTTGTTGGCAATTCCATGGTGGTGCGCAATGACCTGCCGGCGCGTGTGGCCGCGCGTGCGGCGCGCGATGGGGTAGCGCTTTTGGTCGCCTCCGCCTCGGCCAATGGGGCCCATCTTGTGGAAAGTCTGCGGATTGCTGCGCTGCGCCGGGTGTTGGCCAAGGGCTGGGATGCGATTGTCGTGCAGGACTTCACCGCGACACCCTTGCGGGCCAGAACCCGTTGGGGGTCGCGTCTTGCGATCGATGCGATCGCGCAGCTGGCCGCCCCTGCACCATTGTTGATGTATCCGCCCTTTCCCGGGGCGCCCGGGCACCGTGTCTATGAAGACGCCGCAGCTTCGAGTCGGGGCCCCCGCGACCCTGACGCGTATGCGGCCCGGACGATGGCCCATTATGCGGCCACAGGGCAACGGGTGGCGCCTGTGCCCCTGCGTTGGCTGGAGGCCCGCCCTGATTGGCCGACGCTTTACGACGCGGACGGCCATCACCCCAGTGCCGCAGGCAGCGATCTGATTGCGGATGTCCTTTGGGCGGACCTGAAAGAGATGCTGTCAGGGGCCCGCCCCGATCTGAACTGAGAGGGGGCTCTGCCCCCGCGCTGCGCGCCCCCCCGGGATATTTTTGGGAAGATGAAGGGGACCCGAGGGGGCATGGCCATGCGCGGGATGTGCCATGAAAAAGGGGCCCCGCGGGGCCCCTTGGTGTCCTTGTCCACGACGAGGACAGTGATCTTACGCGAACCACCAGCGCTGGTAGCCGCGCGCGCCGTCAAGCTCCCAGTTCGATGCGATCTGATCAAGGTGCATGACATTGTCGCGCCGGCCCATGATGCGGTTCACGAACAACGGGATGATCACCGGGCTTTCGTCAGCGACAAGCTGGCTCATCTCGGTGTACATCTCGGTCCGCTTGGCGGCGTCAAGCTCGGCCTTGGCTTCCAACAACAGCGTGTCGAAACGCTCGTTCGACCAGCGGCCTTCGTTCCAGGCCACGCCTGACTGATAGACCAGGCTGAAGATCGCATCCGGTGTGGGCCGTGCGCCCCACTGGACAACCGGGAACGGCTGGACGAGCCAGACATTGGCCCAGAAGTTGTCAGCCGGTTCGCGCTTGGGCGTGATGTTGATGCCCGCAGGCCGCGCCTGTTCGGAAAACAGCGTGACCATGTCGACCGCACCCGAAAACACCGAATCCGACGCGTGAACCGTGATGTCCATTGAGCTCAGACCGGCCTTTTCCATGTGGAACTTGGCTTTGTCGGGATCATAGCTGCGCTGTTCGAGGGGTTCAAAGAACGGGAAGGTCTCGTTCAGCGGCGTGTCGTTGCCGACAGAGGCGTTGCCGAAGAAGATCTTCTCGACGATTTCCTCGCGGTTGATCGCGTATTTCAGCGCCAGGCGCGCATCGATGCTTTCCATCGGTGCGGTGTCGGCAAAGCCCGGAATGGTCACGTGGGACCCTGATGGGATGTTGTCGATTTCGATGCCCGGCGCGCGGCCCAACATGCCAACCGTTTTCAGATCGACCGATGTGATGGCATCGACCTGATTGGTCACCAAAGCGGTCTGGCGCGCGTTGGCGTCGTTCAGCACAACCATCGTGACGGCGTCAAAGAAGGCGCCTTCATCGATCCGGTGCCAGTCTTCGTGGCGCGTCATCTCGACCCGTACACCGACGTTGTTGCTTTCGATCTTGTAGGGGCCAGAGCCGATGCCCGACTGCCAATTGATCGTGCCGTCGTCGTTGGCCTTACAGATGATCAGGTGATAATCCGTCAGAAGGTAGGGCAGGTCAGCCGCCCCCACGGACAGGTCGAACACGACCGCATTGTCGCCGTCGGCGCGAATGTCATCGACAATGCCCAGGATCGCTTTGGCCGCCGAGGTCGACGCCTCACCGCGGTGGTGGTTCATCGACGCGATGACGTCTGCGGTGGTGACCGGCGTGCCATCGTGGAACTTGGCGTTCGGGTTGATCTTGAAGGTCCAGGTCTTGGCGTCGGGGGAGGCTTCCCACTCGTCTGCCAGGTCCGGGCCAAGGCCGTTCTCATTGGTGATTTCGGTCATGTACGAAAACACGGCATGGGCCAGTTGGATCTGCAGCACCGATTGATAGGTGCCCGGATCAAGCCCGTCGGATGTGTTGCCGTCATGGATGCCCACGCGGAACGTGCCGCCGCGCTTTGGTGTCTGGGCCTGGACTTTGGTGGCCCACATCGTCGATGCGGTGGCCGCTGTGGCGCCGGTGAAAATGGCGCCTTCCATGAAGCGACGGCGGCCGATCTTGTGGGCCCTGGCGGCTTCGATGATTTGCGCAAGCTTGAGGTCGGTGTCCCGATGGCTCATGAGTTCTCCCCTATGGATTGAGCTTTTTTGCTTCTATTCCCCTTAATAGTGAGACGCTTGGCCCCTAAAGCCAAGGGAAAACCTGAAAAAAATCGTGATCGGGGCGATAGGACGCGGCGTAAACCCGGCCGTTTCAGCGGAACGCCGCCTATCTGCGCAGACCCGGTTTTTTCCTGAATTCACTGGGGCTTGTGCCGATTTCGGACCGAAAGGCGCGGCTGAAATAGGCCGGAGAACCGAACCCGGTGGTTTTGGCGATGTCCTGGACGGGCAATTGGGTGTCTCGCAGCAATCGGCGGGCCTCATAGAGGCGCCTGTCGATCAAAAGGGCCAGCGCCGAGCGGCCCGACGTGGCCCGGCACACGCGGCTGAGATGGGTCGGCGTCACGCCCAGATCGCGGGCATAATCGGCCACGCCGCGCGGCTTGGTGAAATCGCGTTCAACGAGGGCCGAATAGGCCGCCGACAACCGGTCGCCGGCGCGTTCATGGTCCTGGGCGGTGGTGTTTTCGGCCAAATTGGCCCGGCGCCGCAGCCAGACCGACACCAGACCGGACAGATGAAACAGCTCGTGGCCGGTTTCGGTATCCGGGGCAGCGGTCGCGCGTTCGAGTTGTTCGATCAGACCGGTGAGTTCGGCCTGCATCCGGCCCTCGCGGCAGCGCAGGTGCAAGGGCTCTTCGGGCCAGTCCAGCGCGGCATCGGCTGGCAAGAACGCCGCAAAGCCCAGAACCTGGCCCAGCATGTCAAACCCATGCATGGTCCCCGGCGGCAGGAAAATCGCATTGTGGGGGCCATACCCGCGGGTCGCCCCGTTGATGGTGATGCGGCCTGACCCACGGGTGAACCACAACAAGGCGGGGCGCGAATAGCTGCGCATCGCTTCGACCCGCCAGCGACCGCCAAAGGCAAGTCGCTGAAGGCCAACAATGTCCACTGCCGCAGGCACGCGCGGCAATTCTGTCACTCTGGCCCCATGCGGTGCCAGATGCAGTCGTCTCATTGAGATGCCCCCAGAGCAGCCCCGACCGGTCACCCGGCCAACATGTCTTCATGCGCCGAACGCACCCTCGGGGTCAATCCAGCGCCAGTCTTTCATGCGGCTTCGAAACCAGTTTCGTTGCCGTTTTGCGTATTGGCGTGTCTGAATAACCACATTGTTGCGCATGTGTGCACAATCGAGCCGTCCCAAAAGGTGGTCTATCACCTCGGCGGCGCCAATCGCTTTCGAGGACGCCGCCCCGGCGTTCCAGTCGCGCAGATTGGCGCGCGCTTCGTCCAGAAGACCGGCGGTCAGCATCTGATCAAAGCGCGCTTCGATCCTTGGGGTCAGCCAGTTTTTGGGGGCTTCGAGACACAGCGCGGTCGCCGCGCCTGGTGCCAACAGTGGCGGCGGTGTTGCGTCCTGCCAGTGGGCCAGGCCGCGTCCGGTCGTGGTCAAAACCTCCCAGGCGCGCTGGACGCGGCGCGGGTTTTGCAGATCGATCCGGGCCGAGGTTGCAGCGTCGATCTCGCCGATCAGGGCGTCGAGGTCACTCTCAGCACGAAGCTTTGCCGTCCGGGCAATGTCGGCAGGGATATCCGGGATATCGGCCAGCCCTTCGGTGAGGGCGGCAAAATACAACCCCGTGCCGCCGACGATGATGGGCCGCGGGCCGCCCAGATACGGTGCCACCTCGCGCAGCCATGTGCCCACCGAATAGGGGGTGTCGCCTGGCACGTGGCCGTAAAGCGCATGGGGGTGGCGGGCCTCATCTTGCGGCGAAGGCCGCGCGGTCAGGATGCGCCAGTTGGCAAAGACCTGCAGCGCATCGGCGTTGAGGATAAGGCCGCCCTGGGCGTCGGCAATCGCCATCGCAAGCCCCGATTTGCCCGACGCGGTGGGCCCCGCGACCAGGACGGGCCGGTCGGCCGGAATGGTCTTGATCAGCGCGTGCCAGCCCACCTGCGTGTTTCCCATCTTATCGGATTGCACATCGCTGCCTTTTGGGACATTTTCCGCGCCAACGCAAAACGACGCAGCGAGGGCGCCATGGTCAGTGTTACCGCACCACAACCAGGGGCTGACCCGTCCGCGCCGCCACGCTACAAGCGCGTGCTGCTGAAAATCTCCGGCGAGGCGCTGATGGGCGACCAGGGCTTCGGCCTGCACCCGCCAACGGTGCAACGCGTCGCGGGTGAGGTGAAGGCCGTTCACGAACTGGGGGTTGAGGTCTGTCTGGTGATCGGGGGCGGCAATATCTTCCGCGGGCTGGCCGGGTCCGCGCAGGGGATGGAACGCACGACCGCCGATTACATGGGCATGCTGGCGACCGTGATGAACGCGCTGGGGATGCAGTCGGCGTTAGAAGAGCAGGGGGTCTATACCCGCGTGATCTCGGCCATTCCGATGGATCAGGTCTGCGAGCCCTATATCCGGCGCCGCGCGGTGCGCCACCTTGAAAAGGGCCGGGTGTGCATTTTCGCCGCCGGCACCGGGAACCCCTATTTCACGACCGACACGGCCGCGACGCTACGCGCGTCGGAAATGGCCTGCGAAGCGATCTTCATGGGCAAAAACGGGGTCGACGGGGTCTATGACAAGGACCCCAAGACCAACCCGGACGCCAAGCGCTTCGACACGGTCACTTATGATGAGGTCTTGCGCCAGAACCTGCGGGTGATGGATGCCTCAGCCATTGCACTGGCCCGCGACAACAACCTGCCGCTGGTGGTGTTCTCGCTCGATGAACCGGGCGGGTTCCGGGGCATTCTGGCGGGCGAGGGGACCTATACGATCGTGAAGGGATAGGGGGTGGCTGCCTCCGATCCGATTTGGGTGAACCTGTACATGAAAGGGGCAGCAATTAATAAAGGCCTTTATCCAGAGTTTGCCGACTATGACCCGCATATCGACCCGTCGCCCTTTGGAGTTGCCGCATCCAGGGCAGTCAAATTCGACTTAACACCGTTGGAACACATGCCCACCTTTCTTCACTTAGGTGGCTTGCTGCGCGGTCAAAGGCAAGACCCTGATCTTAACCTGGATAAGATGCCCGACTTTTTCACCATCGCAGGTGGGGGCATCGCTGTATCGCATGCTTTGGCGGACCTGCTTCAACGCCACAACATTGGTCGGAACCAGTTAAGATCCCTGGATGTCTATGAAGGCCCGGACCGCACCGTGCCCACGGGGCATTCGTTTGTCTTCGTGGATGTCTGCGAGTTGAAGTCGGCGTTCTTACCCGAGCTCAGTAAGGGGTTCATCAAGGTTAGGAATACGAATTTCTACAATGTCGTTGAAGCGAATGCGGTCGTGGCCCTCAAACATCAGGACGACAACGGTATCGATCTATGGCGAGACAAAGTGCTCGGGGGAGACGGGTTGTTCCTTAGCGATCGTTTGAAGCGTGCGCTTGATGTGGCTGGCTTCAAGCTCGGGCGGTTTGCTACAAAGAAATGCAAGATTCATTTTGAGAACTGACAGCGCGCGACGGCGAGCGTGTGTCGTCAAGCCCGGCCCCGCCGCACCTTGAAGTGCCACAAGGGCCAAAACCAACGGCGTCTTGTTCCCGAGCGGCGGCTCAGACGTCTGAGCCTTGAAGCACGCGATTTACGAAATTTTCAAGAAGGGCCTCTTGCCGCTCGGGCGGCCAGGCGTCAGGCTCCATGATCACTCTGGTGCAGAGCCCGTCGAAAAAGGCCAGCGACATGTCCACCGCGGCCTCAACGTCCATGGCCAGGGGGACGCCCTCTAAACGTCGACGCCCCTCATCGGTCATAAGTCGGTAGTATTCCTCAAAAAGCGCCCTGTTGGCGGAGGAAAACTGAGCGCTGCCGGTAAATGCGATCCAGGCCTTCGAGGCCGTCAGGCGCCCGGGAAAACTGGGCAACCAACGTCGCATGAGGTCGTAACCATTGTGGCCGTCATTCTGCGCGTCCGCCACGGCTTCGCCCACAATTTCGCGAAACGTCACTTTCAGGGCTTCTGACAGCAACTCGTCCTTGCCCTTGAAATAATGCGTCAGCACGCCTGTCGTCCAACCTGCGCGCGCGGCGACATCTTTCAGGCGCAGATCCTCGATGCCCTTTTCGGCGATCTCGAGCATGGCGGCGCGGGCGATGCTGCTGCGGCGTTCTTCATGATCCACGATCTTTGGCATCTGGCGTCCTCACTTGGTTCGCGCTTGGTTGATCGATTTTATGTTGCTGTTATATAACGCGTGTAATAATTAAATCGTAAGACCTGCTGCTCATCGCCGCCCTGCACATTTGCTCAACCACTCACGTCAGCCTTGACCATCCTTGCCACCGAACACCAGAAGGAAAAAACATGAAACTGTCCGAAATGATGGAAGCCCTCACCGCCTATTCCAAAGAGGTCGAAGCAAAATTCGACGAATGGCAAGGCGATGCCGAAACGTGGGCCAATGACGCCGAAGCGCGCGCCAAGGCCTGGCAGGCCGACGCCGAAGCGCGCCTGCAGCAAGCTGAGGAAAAGTTCGATGGCTTCATTGCGCAGGCCAGCGCGTCGGCGAAGGCCGAATGGACCAAAGCCGACACTGCCTTCACTGACCAGCTTTCCAACCTCAAGGCGAAGACCGACGAAATGCGCGCGTCGTTTGCGGGTTTTGAAGCAAGCGCGCGGGCCGAAGCCGCCGAAGCCTATGCCGCAGCCCTGAGCAAATATGCCGTTTCGGTTCAGACTGAGGCCGAGAAAGCGATGGCTTTTGCCGCCGAACAGGCCGGCAAGAAAGACGCGTAAACGCGGACCTCCAATAGGCTCAGCCCTGCGGCAGAAAATTGCAAGGCAACTCGAATGGAACCGTCGCCGGCGGCGCATGCAGGAGGATTAAATGGAAGACGCAATGCATAACTTGCTGAAGGGCGCACCCAGCACCCCAGAAGAGGCGTTCGCCGCGTTTGATGCGCTGCCCACAGTGTCGAATGAATTCATGCTCGGCCGCTGGACATTGCATGAGGTCCTCACCGGCCATCCGCTCGATGGATTGCTGGAGCCTGGCGGTCTCTATGGCAAGATCTTCGACAGTGAAGAGGATGTTCATCCGCTGGTCTTTATCACCACGGACAAAACAGAGATCTATGCCGCCAACCCAAGCCTGATCCCGTTGACCGTCGACCTGCCAAAGGAAGACATCATCGGTTCTGTGATCAACACTGCGCGTTTCGTCCTGGAGACAAAGGAAAGCAAGGCGCGTCTGCGCATGGTCGAATACCGCGGTCGCGTGACGGCCTGCATGCTCTATGACGACCGGCCGATCATCGACGCCTTCGTCAAGATCGACGAGGAGCGGGTCCTGGGCGTTATGGACATGAAGGGCAACCCCGTCCCTTATTTCTTTGTCCTTAAACGCGATCCGTCCGTCCTTCCGTTTGGGCCCACAGCTGCACGCGAAGATCGGTTCGTGGAACTCTTTGACATGGAGGTCCAAAACCGCGCCTTTGCCCTGAAAGTGAACAAGGACCTTGGTGCAAACGCTGTCGGCGACGCAAACAAGATGTTTTACACAGCATGGATCGCTTTTGAAGAATTTCTCCAACACGCCTACGCGCCTGTGGCGGAAAAGTACGGGCTGGACCAGGCCCCGCGCGCGGGCGCGAACCTGCAGGTTGGTCTGGCGCGCTTCGGCGCTGGTATGCTCCCCGAAGATATCATGACAAGGATGGTCCTGCAGGACACGATCAAATACCTTGAGAAGCTCAAGGAGCTCTATCGTGTTTCCCCTGTCGAAGACCGCGAATTCTTTGCATTCGTCGTAAAGCACGAAGAGGCGCAGATCGAAGCGCTTCGGTTGCGCGGCGAGGGCAACAAGGAAGCCGCAGCGCAGCTTCTGACTTCATTCGTCGCAGACAACGCCGGACATTCACAAGCGTGACGCGGTCGCGCGGCCAACCTGCCGGTGACAGGCGGTCGTGCCGCGCCGGATCGCACAGGCCATCACCGGCGAAGACCGCCTGGTGCACATATGCGTCTGAACAATCGTCAAGGTCCTTGACAAACGGGCGGCTTCCGCAATTTCCAGACAAAGGGTCATAGGTCATGTCTTTTCCCAACGAACAGCTCACTTGGGCGGCCTTGCTGGTTGCCACGCTTTTGGCGACCCTTGCTTTTTTCACCATGGTTCAGCCGTTCCTGATTGCGCTGCTCCTGGCTGCCATCACCGCCTCGCTGACGGAGCCGCTCCGCGACAAGGTTCTGACCTGGGTTGGGAACCGGCGGTTTCTGGCGTCTGCGATCACGCTGGCGCTTTTGACCATTGCGGTGATCCTGCCGATCCTTGGCGTGATCGCACTTGCCGCCGCGCAGGCGCAAATTCTCTTGGCAGAGGTGTCAACGCTGGACGTCGACGACCTGGGCGATCTGCGCAGCGTGCCCGACTGGATGCCCTTCCAGGACACGTTGTCGGCCCATTGGACGACGATCACCGAAAAGGCTGAGGAGCTGGCCTCTGACCTTGCGGGGGCCTTTACGGGGGTTGTGGGGCAGGTGGCGGCAGGGACCGCGCAGTTTCTCTTGAACCTTTTTATCTTCGGCTACGGCGTTTTTGCCTTTCTTGCCATGCGGCAGCCGATCTTGGTGCAGCTTCTGGCCTATAGCGGTCTTGCGCCGGACACACAGTCCGCGCTTTACGACCGCATCATCACGGTCAGTGGTGCGACGCTGAAGGGCACTTTGGTGATCGGCTTTGTCCAGGGCGGTTTGGGCGGTCTGGGGCTTTGGGTGGCCGGTGTCGAGGGCGTCGCGTTCTGGAGCGTGATCATGGTCGTTTTGTCGGTCATTCCTGCTGTCGGGCCGCTATTGGCGCTGATCCCGATTGCCATTGCGTTGATGATCGACGGTCAGATGACCGCAGGCATCGGCCTTGCGGTCTGGGGATTTGCCGTTGTGGGCACCATCGACAACATCCTGCGCCCCATGCTGGTCGGCCGGGAGGCATCGCTGCACGATCTGATGATCCTGATTTCCACGCTTGGCGGGCTCGTGGTCTTTGGTGCGGTCGGACTGGTTCTGGGGCCAGTTGTGGCGGCACTTTTTGTATCGTTGTGGGACACGCTGAACACGTCCGGCGATCGTGGCGTCAAACTGTCTGATGGGCCGGACGCGAAAGACGGGCCTGGCCGGGCGGCGGACGTCTGACGCCTGCGCACTTAGGGGAGACGCTTTTAAATGCTTGAACACGTTCTGATCCTGTTCCCGGTTTTGCTGATCGGGTATGCCCTTTGTTCGGGCTGGCTGAAAAAGACGCCGATCACCATGCCGATTGTGTTTCTGGCCTTCGGCTACGGGTCCACGCAGGTGCTGGGTGTCGATCAGATCGGGGATCGCGACATCCTGTATTATGGGGCTGAGGCTGCGCTGGCGCTGCTCCTGTTTGCCGATGCGTCCATGGCGAAAAGCCGGATCGTGGAACAATCTGGTCTGAACCTGTTTCGGATGCTGGCGTTCGGGCTGCCCATGATGATCGGGTTGGGGGCGTTGACGGCCTGGGCGTTCCTGGAAGGATGGCCCTTTTGGGAGCTCTTTTTGACCGCAACGATCCTGGCACCGACCGATGCGGTCCTGGGTCAAGCCGTTATCAGCAACCCGTCCGTGACCGAACGCGACAGGACCGTTGTCCTGGTCGAAGGGGGGTTCAATGACGGACTTGCCCTGCCGTTCCTGGTGCTGTTTGGCGCGCTTGCGGTGGGCGGAACGAGCCCGGAGGCGACCGGCACCGGGTTCGTGATCTATCTGGCCGAGCAGCTGGGCATTGGCGCGCTTGTCGGCGCGGCCCTGGGCTACGGCGTGGGATATGCCCTGAGATCCGCCAGCAATGCGGGCTACATGGACCAACATTATGTCGGCATCGCAACCTTTGCCGGGGTCCTTTTGATCTTTGTGCTGTCACAGGCCCTGGGCGGGAACCCGTTTGTCGCCGTCTTCATCGCGGGCTTTCTGTTTGCGGAAGGCGCACGGGAGCGGGGCCAGGCCGCGGCCCATTTCGCCGAGAATGACGGCCACGCATTCGCGATCCTCAGCTTCTTTTTCATCGGTGCGGTGATGGTCCCGGACATGATCCTGCACGTCACATGGGCGCATTTCGCGATGGTCCTTGTGTCGCTGTTTCTGCTGCGCCCGCTGGCGATCTGGCTGTCACTCATCGGCAGCGATGTTCAGCCCGCGTCGCGCCTTTTGATCGGCTGGTTCGGTCCGCGCGGGCTTGCAACGGCGCTTTTTGCGATCTTTGTGTTGAACCAGTTCGACGGATTGCAAAAGTATACGGAGATGCTTGCGATCGCTGCACTGGCCGTCGTGACTTCTGCGGTGTTGCACGGGGTGAGTGCCTGGTTCGCGCCGCGTCCATTCTATGCGCCGGGACGCTGAGACAATGTCACATCTAGGCAATAAGCTGGTCAGCTTCCGCGAACGCATTCACCTGCGTCTGTTTCTGGGGGCGGCGGATCAGCCCACGAAGGACGAGATCGCCTATTTTGCCGAACACCCCGATGAGATTGACGAAATCAGCGAGCCGATGCGGTTGCATCGCGCGTTCCTTTGGTTCGCGGTGATCTCGGGGGGGCTGATCGTCGGCCTGGCAAAGGTCCTTGGGACGGTTGAAGATCCGGTCTTTTTCAGCGGTGTCTGGCGGGAATTTATGGTCGACATCGTCTTTGAGGCCGGTGTCGCGCTGATGGGTGCGGGTGTGACGGCCTATTTCATGGGGGTCCTGCTCAACAACCAGCAAGCCAAGACCAAACGTTGGCGCAAGCAACTGCGTGCGGCCATTGCCCGCAAGAACAGCGATAAGGCGGATCCGTCATGAGGGTGCGCCTTTCGCGGCCACAGCACGCTTAATCCGCCCGATCTGTTGGTTTTCGCCACGGTCCTGAGGCGCGCAATTGCGCAAGCGTCCGCAGTGATGTCTGCAAGAAACACTGGCCCCCACGCATTTTGTCAGCACGCCGACGTGGGCTGAGGCGATTGCGATCTGGGGCGCGCTGGCGTCGCAAGCTCGCTTGGCATTCGGGCATCGAGCCTGTGGTTTTCGACATGATTTCAGATGACATCAAAGTGTTATCTGTTTGTCGCCGTGCATTCACGAAACCTGCCGATGGTCTGCGCAGGTCACGGATAGGTGCCGCTGTTTTGCACGCCGCAACACAGCAATTGGTTTTGGGAGCAGGTCATGGCGCGAATTCTCTTCAACGATAGTTTCAATTCCTTCCTCGGAGCCGGTCTGAATGACGGCGGACTGGGCGGCGCGCTGGACAGCAACTTCTGGACCGTCACGGATGTGTCCTTTGGAACCGCCACCGATCTTACACGCGGCGTGACAACCGGGGGTGTCAGCACGGGCGGTCTTTATGCGTTGGACCAGGGTGCAGGTGACTACGCGGTCTACATTCAGCCCGCCGGGTCCGACTGGACGCCAGGCGAGTTGGACCTGACGTTCAATACCGGCGCCGAAGCCGCGACGGGCGTATCGGTCAGCTTTGACCGGATCATCAACAACAATGCCACGCGTGGGAACACGATTGAACTGCAGTATTCGCTCGATGGCGGGGTGACCTTTCTGGTCCTGGACACTTTCACCAGTGCGGCCGCTGCCGACACCAATGGTGTGACCGAAACCACCGTGACCGTTGGGCTGCCGGACCTGCCAGCCAACACCGACGTCATTCTGCGTTGGGCTTTGGATGATGCGACGGGCTCAGGCTCGCGCGATGAATTCGGCATCGACAACGTGAGTGTCACCGCCGCCGACGATGGCGGGTCTGCGCCGGCCGCCTTCACGCTGGAGCTGTTGCACTTTGCCGACCAGGAAGCCGCCGCGGCCGCGGTGGCCGATGCGCCCAACCTGTCGGCGGTGCTGAACGCCCTCCAGGCCGAAGATCTGGGCAATGACGGGCTGGCCGACAATACGCTGATCCTGTCTTCGGGTGACGCGATTATCCCCGGCCTGTTCTTTGACGCTTCGGACTCTGTTTTCGGCGCTGCCGGGATTGCAGACATTCAAATCCAGAACGAGCTGGGCGTGCAGGCCATGGCGCTTGGCAACCACGAGTTTGACCTGGGCACACGGACCTTGTCGGAGCTGATCACCGGCCAGGACGTGACCGATGACAGCGATATCGATGACGGGTTCATCGACACCGTGCCAAGATCGATCGGCAATTTTGATGCGCTGACCACATCAGCGCTTGCTGGCCAGGAATTTGGTGGCACTGAGTTTTCCTATCTGTCGTCGAACCTTGATTTCTCGACCGACGCCAATCTGGGCCCCTTGGCGGTTGCGGGGGGCCTCGCACCCCAGGGCAACACGGTGTCGTCCTCGGTGGTGATTGACACCAATGGCGAAAACATCGGCGTGGTGGGCGCCACGACCCCGACTTTGGACATCATTTCCTCACCCGGCGGCGTCGGCATTCTGCCCGGCGCGTTTGACGCCACCCCGACCAGCGCCCAGCTTGATGCGCTGGCGGCAGAAATCCAGGACGAGGTTGATACGCTGCTGGCCAACAACCCGGACATGAACAAGGTCATCCTTCTGGCGCATATGCAGCAGTTGGATATCGAGCTTGGTCTGGCCGCGCGGTTGGAAAACGTCGATGTGATCGTGGCGGGCGGGTCCAACACGCGCTTGTTTGACGACAACGACATTGCCCGCGATGGCGACAGCGATCAGGGCCAGTATCCGCAGTTTGTCACCAATGCCGGCGGGACGACGACGGCGGTGGTCAATACCGACGGCAGCTATAAATATGTGGGCCGCCTGGTCATCGACTTTGACGAAAACGGCAATGTCCTGGCCGACAGCTATGACGCAGACGTCTCGGGCGCTTATGCCACCGATGATGCCGGCGTGGCGCGGCTTGGGGCTGAAAACCTGATCGACCCTGAAATCCAGGCCATCGCGGACGCGATTGAAGCCGAGATCATCGCCACCGAAAGCAACGTCTTTGGCGGCTCGGATGTGTTTTTGAACGGTAACCGGTCGGGTGTTGAAGGCGACGCAGACGGCGTGCGCACCCAGGAAACCAACCTGGGTAATCTGACGGCAGATGCCAACCTCGCCGCCGCTCAGGCGGTGGACAGCACCGTGGTTGTGTCGATCAAGAACGGCGGTGGTATCCGCGCGTCCATCGGCGAAGATGTGGTGTTGCCGGGTGATACCGCGTCGACCCGCTTGCCCAATGGCGAAGTGGTCGATGGCGACGGCAATGTGATCAAACCCGCAGGCGGCATCAGCCAAAACGACATCTCAACCACCTTGGCGTTCAACAACGACCTGTCATTGATGACCCTGACCAAGGCCGAACTGGTCGAGGTTTTGGAATACGGTGTGGCCGCGGTGCCGGGCGTCTCGGGCCGCTTCCCGCAGGTGTCAGGCATTGAGTTTTCGTTCGATCCCGACCTGCCCGAAGGGTCGCGCATCGTGAATGCCGAGATTGTCGCAGAAGACGGTAGCTCCATCGCCGAACTTGTGCGCGACGGCGAGATCGTTGGTGACGCGACCGAAAGCTTCCGGATCGTGACGCTGAACTTCCTGGCAGGCGGCGGCGATGGCTACCCCTTCCCGCAGACCGCTGAAGCAAACCGGATCGACCTGACCGACCTTGACCAGAACGGTGTTGACGACGGCACCCGCGATGGTGCTGCGACCTTTGCCGACACCGGCACCGAGCAGGATGCGCTGGCCGAATACCTGACCGCCATCGGGACCTTTACCGAGGCCGACACGACCCAGGCCGAAGACACCCGCATTCAAAACCTGAACTTCCGGGCCGACACGATCTTTGATGCCGGCGGCGTTGAGCCGACCCCGTTTCAAGAAAGCTTCGAAGACGCCCCGGGGGACGGCTATACTCTGACAACAGCCTTCGATGACGGCGGGTTCGATTACTTCGACCGCTACGCCGCGCCTGACAATTCCAACGGTGCTCGGGACGATTTCCAGAACGGGTTTGATGGTGTTTTCGCGATCCACGCCCAAGACCTCGACGGCGAAGGCGGCCCCGCGACACAATCGATCAACATTGACGGCATCGATATTGCCGGGTTCGACAACCCCGCCGTCACGCTGGCCCTGGGCGCGCTGTTCTCAACTCAATTCCAGAACTATGAGGGCGACGACGGCATCAAGATTTACGCCAGTGTGGACGGCGGTGATGACGTGCTTGTCGGGGCCTTCGCGCCTGACGCGACCTCAAACCTTGCCCTCGATAGCGATCTCGACGGCGAGGGCGACGGCACCCAACTTACAGCGGATCTTGCGGATTTCACCTTCTCGCTGCCAGAGGGCAGCAGCCTCGATCTGCGGATCGATCTAACATCCAACGCCAGCTTCGAGCCCCTGGTCGTCGACAACGTGCGCGTCGACGAAGGCCCGTTTGTGGCCGATCCGATCTATGTCGAAAGCTTCGAAGAAGAGCCCGGCACGACATATACGATTGAAACAGCCTTCGACGACGGCGGGTTCGACTATTTCAACCGCTACGCAGCCCCCGACGGGTCCAATGGCGCGCGCGACGACTTCCAGTCGGGCTTTGACGGCGCGTTTGCAATCTTTGCCCAGGACCTTGATGGCGAAGGCGGTCCGGCAACGCAATCGATCAAGATCGACGGTGTTGATCTGACGGGTTACGCCGCACCGACCGTGACGATCGCGGTGGGGGCCAACTTCTCGACCAACTTCCGGAATTGGGAAGGCGAAGACGGGGTTAAAGTGATCGCCACATTGGATGGCGGCGCTGAGGTGGTCATCGGGGCCTTTGCCCCGGACGCGACCAACAACCTGGCCCTTGATACCGACCTAGACGGCGTGGGCGACGGGCCAAACCTGACGGCTGATCTGGCTGATTTCACCTTCGATTTGCCTGCAGGGGACGTTTTGGACCTGCGCATTGATCTGACGACCAACGCCAGCTTTGAATCTCTCGCCATCGACTTTGTGCGCATCGGCGACGACAGCGAAACCTTTGAGCCACCGGTTGATCCGGTCGATGGCAGCATCGATGACCCCGCCACGCTGATCTCGGCCATTCAGGGCACCGAAGACGAGGCCGCACTGGTCGGCGAAACAGTGGTGGTCGAAGGCTATGTCACGGGCGATTTCCAGAACGGTGACGCAGATGACTTCCGGTCCATCGGTGGGTTCTTCATGCAAGAAGAGGCCGCCGATCAGGACGGTGACGCAGCCACGTCCGAAGGCATCTTCATCTACGAAGGCGACGCCGACACCGCGCTTGACATCAACGCAGGCGACAAGGTGCGGGTCCTTGGTAATGTGGTGGAACGCTTCGGCAAGACCACGATTGAACTGGCCGAAATCCAGGTGGTTGAGGCTGGCGCGGTGGACCCCTTGAGCCTTGCGCAATCGATCACCCTGCCTGATGTCGATGACCGCGAGGCGGTCGAAAGCATGCTGGTGACCATCGACGAAGAGCTGACGTTTACCGAAAGCTTCGACTACGAAGAGTTCGGCGAATTGACCATGTCGACCGACGGTGTGGTCTATCAATACACCCAGCTGAACGAAGAAAGCGCGGCGGGCAACGCGGCCTATCAGGCCGAGGTCGCAAACCGTCTGTTGACGGTCGACAATGGCACCGACGGCAGCCGGGCGGATTTCGATCCGATCACCGAACCTGACGGCGACGTTATCACCGACAGCAGCGCCTTCCGCATGGGCCAGACCACCGACAGCCTGACGGGCATCATGGACTACGGCTTCAGCGATTTCCGCTTGCGGATGACCGACGGTGCCGAATTCGCGCTGGACCCCGAAAGCAACGTCTTGCCCGACGCACCGCTTGATGTGGGGTCGGACTACAAGGTCGCGACGCTGAACGTGCTGAACTACTTCACCACATTGTCGGGGTCCACCGACATTGGCGGCAACCCACGCGGGGCCACAAGCCAAGACGAACTGGACCGCCAGACCGACAAGCTGGTCGAGATGATCCTGGGACTTGATGCCGATGTGATCGGCCTGGTCGAGCTGGAAAACGACTTTGAAGGCGACAGCTTCGCGGTGATGGAATTGGTGGGCGAAATCAACGCGCGCCTCGAAGAGCCTGTGTATGACTTTGTCTACCCCGGCCAGGAATTCGTCGGCGACGATGTGATCGCGGTTGGTTTCATCTACGACACCACAACCACGGCCCTTGTGGGTGACGCGGCCATTCTTGACACCCAGGCCTTCCAGAACCCATTGGGGGCTGCCGGCGGCGGCGACACGTTCAACCGGGCGGCCCTGGCCCAGACTTTTGAGGAAATCGAAACCGGCGGCGTCTTCACGGCCTCTGTGAACCACTTCAAGTCCAAAGGGTCGCTGACCGGCGCGCCTGAGGACAACGACCAGGGCGATGGGGCGGGCAACAATAACGCCACCCGCACCGCAGCCGCGATCGAACTGGCCGACTGGTTGGCTAGCGACCCCACCGGGTCGGGCGATGAAGACGTGCTGATCCTTGGAGACCTCAACGCCTATGCCAAGGAATCGCCGATCCAGGCCCTGAACGATGCGGGCTATACGGATCTGGCCGCCGAGTTTGAGGGCGAAGATGTGTACTCCTTCCGGTTCTCGGGGCAGATCGGGACGCTGGATTACATCTTGTCGAACGAAAGCATGACCGGTCAGGTCACTGGTGCGGACACCTGGCACGCGAACTCCGACACGCCGGTGATCTTCGACTACAACCTCGATGGCACCTTTACCGATCCCTTGCGGCCCACCGATCAGGGGCTCTTTGACGGGACCTCGCCCGAACGCGCCTCGGACCATGACCCACTGGTCATCGGGCTTGACCTTGCGCCGGAGTTGCTGGTCATCGCAGGCGACGAGGGCCGCGACCGGTTGGTCGGCACGGACGCGGACGAGCTGATCATCTCGGGCGGTGGCCGTCTGGACACGGCAGCGGGCCTTGGCGGGGCAGACACGTTCCAGTTCACCGATATCGAGGGCCAGCGCGACTACCTGCGGATCCTTGATTTCAACGCCGAGGAAGACACGCTGGATCTTGCAGGGGCGTCCATCGCTTCGGTCAGGGAAACCCGCAGTTCGGTGCGCCTGACGCTGGAAGACGATCGTGACGCGATCGTACTTACAGGTGTTACAAACTTCGACGACATTAACATCATTGGCACTGACGAATTCGTCTTTGCCTAAGTGGTCACGAGTAACAGGGGAAGACTCATGAAACACACGATTACACTACTGCTGGCTGCGGCCTTTGCGGCCTGCGCATCGCTGGCCACGGCATCTACGGTGCCAGCGTTTTCGACCGAAGGGGAAGCCTTCGTCGACCTGCCATTTATCGATTTTGAAGATGACGGGTCGAACCCGGATATCTTCGTGACGGCCACGGCGGAAGTCGATTTTCTCGGTGATGTCGTTTTCGCATCGTTTGAGATTTTGGACGCCGTCAGCTTCAACCCGCTGTTTTTCACCGAAACGGTCACAAGCTATGCTTTCGATCTGGGTGCGGGCGAAGACACGCTGGAGGTGCTGGTCAGCGATATCACTGGTGAGCGTGCCGGCGATTTTTCACGGGGCGCGCGGATCGTCTTTTCCTTCTTTGAAGAAGACATCGATGGCGGCTTTGTCGCCGCATCCGTCGACGTTTTCGCAACGCCGATCCCCTTGCCAGCAAGTGCGCTTCTTCTGCTTGCCGGTGTCGGAGCCCTGGGCGCGATGCGCCGCCGCACGTCCTGAGACATCGCCTTTGCGGCGCGCGCTGCATGTCCAGCGCGGGCCACAAGACGGACCCACCGATCTGGCCGAGATGACCGGATTTTTGAACGATTTTTTTAAACTTTTTGCTTAGGAGTCGGCGTTCTTGCCGCACTTAGATCACCAGAACGGGTCTTTGCGGGGTGAGTTGATTTTCGAAACGAACAAAGCGCAGTTTCAACGACCCAGATGACACCCTCGCACCGCAATCCAATGGTCAGCGCCCGGCGCCAGGGCCGATCCTTGTTCTGGTTGGCCTTTTTGTTCAGCATATTTGTGAATTTGCTGATGCTAACCGGGCCATTGTTCATGTTGCAGGTCTATGATCGGGTGTTGGCATCGCAATCGGTCGAAACATTGGTGGCGCTGTTTGCCCTGGTCGTGGGGCTGATGTCGCTGATGGGGTTTCTTGACTGGGCGCGCGGCCGCGTTGTGGCGCGCATCGGCGGGCGCATGCAGGAAACCCTTGATGGGCTGGCCTTTGCTGCGGGGCTGAATGGGCAGGTCAAAGCCCCTGGCGCGAAATCATCACTGTCGTCGTTGCGCGATGTCGAAGCGATCCAGACTTTCCACACGGCACCGGTCTATCTGGCGCTGATGGATCTTCCCTGGTCGCCGCTCTTTTTCGCAATCATTTTCATCTTTCACCCCTGGCTGGGGTGGTTGGCGCTGGCCGGGGCCGGTGTTTTGATCACGGCAACCCTTTTGAACCAGCTTCTGACCAGTCGCAGCGTTGTCACGGCGCGCCAAAAGGCGGCCGAGGCCGACCAGTTTTCGGTCCAGGCCCACGCGGGGTCCGAGATTGTGCTGGGGCTTGGCATGGCAGACGCTGTCGGGGCGCGCTGGCGCACCAAACGGCGCGAGGCGATGTCACTGGGGCTGAAATCCAGCGATTGGACAGGCTCGTTCACGACCTTTGCCAAGGCGTTCCGGCTTTTGTTGCAATCGGCGATGTTGGCGGCGGGCGCGTATCTGGTGTTACAGGGCGAATTGACCGCCGGTGCGATGATCGCGGCGTCGATCATACTTGGCCGGGCGCTCGCGCCGATTGAGCAATCCTTGGGCGGCTGGCCGCTGGTGCAGCGGGCCCGGGCCGGTTGGGCGTCACTCAAGGCGCTTTTTGCCGACATGCCGCAGGCCGAGACCCGCACGGCCTTGCCGCGCCCAGAGGGACGGTTGAGCATCAAAGACGTGTCGCTTTTGTCGCCCAACAAGCGGGGCCGGACGTTGTCGAACGTGACGCTGACCCTGGAGCCGGGAACGGCCATGGGCGTCATCGGGCGCAGCGGGTCCGGCAAATCGACCCTTGCCAAGGCCATCGTCGGGCTGGTGACACCAGATGCCGGCACGATCCGGCTGGGCGGGCCCAGTCTGGACCATTATGATCGTGCGAGCCTTGCGGCGCATATTGGCTATCTGCCCCAGGAACTGACCCTGTTTGATGGCACCATCGCCGAGAACATCGCTCGCATGGCCGAGACACCTGATGCCGAAGCCGTGGTAAAGGCTGCAAAGCGGGCCGCGGTGCACGACCTGATCGTGTCACTGGAAGACGGCTACGACACGGTGATTGATGGGTCCAACCCAAGCCTGTCGGGCGGTCAGCGCCAGCGGATCGCTCTTGCGCGCGCACTTTACGGCGACCCGGTGCTTTTGGTGCTGGACGAGCCGAATTCGGCGCTGGATTCCGAAGGCAGCGAAGCGTTGAACCGCGTGGTGCGCGAATTCAAATCCGATGCGCATTCCGTTGTGATCATGACCCATCGCCCGATGGCGATTTCGGAATGTGATACGCTCGCGGTGATGGATGGCGGGCGTATGACCGCGGAAGGCCCGCGCGATGAAATTCTGCGGTCGATGTTGCGAAACAGCGAAGACGTGCAGCGCACCCTCAATGCTGGGAGCACGCGATGAGCGATCCCAAGGTGAACCGGCAACTCAGGGCGCGCCTGCCCATTCTGGTGGGGCTCGTTGCGCTTTTTGTTCTTGTCGGCGGCTTCGGATTTTGGAGTGTTGAGGCCCGCATCGCAGGGGCCGTGATCGCGGCTGGGACCGTCCAGGTCGAAGGGCGCCGGCAGGTGGTCGATCACCCCGAAGGCGGTGTGGTCGATGCCATTGTTGTGCGCAATGGTGATACTGTGGCGAGCGGTGATGTCTTGCTTGAGCTTGATCCGACGCGTCTGCAAACCGAACTGTCGATCGTCGAAGGCCAGTTCCAGGAGCTTTTGGTGCGCCGGTCCCGCCTTTTGGCCGAACGTGACGGGCTGGCGGACATGGCGCCACTTGCCACCGTCGAGGGGCTCGACCCGCCACCGGCCGATCTCATCGACGGGGAGCGGCAGCTGTTTCAGGCCCGCCTGGCCGGTCTGAAGGAAGAAGGCGACCAGATTGACGAACAGATCCACCAGATCGAAAACCGGATCTTGGGGATTGAGGCGCAGGCGGCGGCACTTGATCAACAGATCGCCTTCGCCAGCCAAGACCTCGACAATCAGCGCGCGCTTCTCGACCAGCAATTGACCCAGGCCTCGGCGGTCCTGCGGTTGGAACGAGACATGTCGCAGTTGCGGGGCCAGCGCGGCCGGTTTGACGCCGAAATCGCCGAGTTGCGCGGCCAGATCGCGGCCGCGCGGATCCAGAAATTGCGTCTGGTCACGGCCGAACGCGAAGAGGCGATTGCGCAGCTGCGCGATCTTGAGTTCCGCGAAGTTGAACTCAGCGAACGGTATCTGGACCTGCGCGACCAGATTGCGGGGCTTACGATCCGTGCACCCGCAAGCGGTGTGATCTTTGGCTCGGTCGTGGACGCGCCGCAATCGGTGGTCCGCCCGGCCGAACCGGTGATGTATATTGTGCCGCAAGACCAACCGGTGATCGTTGAGGCCCGGCTCAATCCGATTGATATTGATCAGGTCTTTGCCGGCCAACCGGTCATATTGCGCCTTTCCGCGCTTGATCAACGCACCACGCCCGAAATTTCGGGGACGCTGCGCGTGATCGCGGCGGATGCCGTCATCGATCAAAGCACAGGCGTGGCCTATTACACCGCCGAGGTGGTGCCGTCGCCCGAAGGTCTGGCCGCGATCGGGCCGGGGGTCATCGTGCCGGGGATGCCCGTGGAAGCCTTCATTCAAACCGACGAACGCCGCCCGATCGACTACCTGACCAAACCCCTGACAGACTATATCGCCCGCGCAATGAAGCAATAATGCCCCCCGGGCGTTGCGCGCCCCGCGCGTGGAATGGGCGATGTGCCACGCAGAGGTCGAAAACAGACCGGATCTGCGCCATGCGCGCCCGCGTCGGCCTTGATTGAACACCTATAATTCGGTAATTCATGAAGTATGGAACAAATGATTCCTCAACGCCTCGTCACCCTCGGCCACCCACAGCGACTGGCCTTGTTTCGCTTGCTTGTGCGTCGCTTTCCAGACCGCGTGCCCGCGACAGAACTTGCCCAAGCGCTCGGGCTGAAGCCCAACACCCTGTCGACATATATCGGCGCGCTGAAGCAGGCCGGTCTGGTCACCCAAGAGCGGTCAGGAACCTCGCTTCGCTACGCGATTGACATGGCCGCCGTCGGCCAAACCTTTGACTACCTTCTGCGCGATTGCTGCCGGGGCCGGCCTGATATCTGCGCGCACCTCACACCCCACTATTTCGATGGAGATTCCCAGATGACTGCTCAAAAATACAACGTTCTGTTTATCTGCACCGGCAATTCGGCGCGCTCCATTTTTGCAGAATCCATCCTGCGCAAGGAAGCAGGCGATCGGTTCGCAGCCTTTTCAGCCGGAACGAAACCGCGATCTGAACTGAACCCTTTCGCGCTGGAGGTCCTGGAGCAGAAGGGGCACGATGTGACGGAACTGGAAGCCAAAAACGTGTCGGTCTTCCAAGGCGAGGACGCGCAAAAGTTCGATTTCGTCTTCACGGTTTGCAACCAGGCCGCCAATGAAGAGTGCCCCGCGTGGACCGGTCAACCGGTCAGCGCACATTGGGGGATGCCTGATCCGGTCAAGGTTCAGGGCTCGGAGGCCGAAAAGAGCTTGGCCTTCCAAGCGGCTTACGGTGCGCTCCTCAACCGGATCAAAGCATTCACGGCCCTTCCCATCGCGTCACTCGACCGGGTGTCGCTTCAAAAGGCGGTCGATGAGATCGCGGCCGCGGCAGAAACAGCGCCGGCGTAGCAGGGCCAGTCCACATCCGGTCTGCCAAGGGGCAGGGGCGGCGGTCTGGTCATGTCGCCCCGCGATCACGCTGGGGGGGTCGATAGACCGTTCAAGGGTTTGGGTTTGGGTCAGCCGCCTTCTGCGCCCAAACCTTGCCATTCCAACACCTTCTGTGACACACCATTGGAAAGACGAACAAAAGACCAAGGCGGCCCCCCATGTCAGACGATTTTGAACTTGATACCGACGATCTGACGCGGCGGATGGATGGGGCGATGGCAAGCCTGCGCGGCGAATTTGCATCCCTGCGTACGGGCCGCGCGTCTGCCAGCATGCTCGACCCGGTGATGGTCGATGCCTACGGCGCGCTGACCCCGATCAACCAGGTGGGCACGGTCAACGTGCCCGAGCCGCGGATGGTCACGGTCAACATCTGGGACAAGTCCCTGGTCGGAAAGGCCGAAAAGGCGATCCGCGAGTCGGGGCTTGGGATCAATCCGCAGCTCAATGGCACGATCATCATGCTGCCGATCCCCGAGTTGAACGAGGAACGGCGCCGCGAATTGACCAAGGTTGCCGCGCAATATGCCGAAAACGCGCGCGTGGCGGTGCGCAATGTGCGCCGTGACGGGATGGACCAGATCAAGAAGGGCAAGGCCGATGGGCTGTCCGAAGACGACCAAAAGCTCTGGGAAGACGAGGTGCAGCAATTGACCGACAGCTATATTTCCCAGGTTGATCAAGCGCTTGAGACCAAACAGGCAGAGATCATGCAGGTTTGATTTATCTTAACCCTGGCCCGTGACGTCGCGGATTGGGCATAGTAACGTCACATTGATCGGTAAGTGTTAGGCCACGAAACTGAGCCAATTTTAAAATAAGAGTGGGTTATGGCAAAAGATATTGAGCACAAAACCCCGCAGCATGTTGCCGTGATTATGGATGGCAATGGGCGGTGGGCGCAAAAGCGTGGCAAACCGCGGCTGTTCGGGCACCATGCCGGGGCCAAGCGGGTCCGCGAAATTGTCGAAGCCTGCCCGCATCTGGGTGTGAAATACCTCACGATTTTTGCCTTCTCGACCGAAAACTGGAAGCGCACGCAGACCGAAGTGTCGGGGCTGATGAAGCTGTTTCACCGGTATCTGACGCGCGAGGCGCAAGCGCTGAAGGACAACGGCGTGCGGGTGCGGTTCATCGGCGACCGGATGAAGCTGCAAGACACGCTGGTCGAACTGATGGACAACCTTGAACTGATCACGGCCGACAATGACCGGGTGCATCTGACGGTCGCGCTGAACTACGGTGGCCGCGATGAGGTGACGCGCGCGGCCCGGCGCATGGCGCGCGATGTGGCCTCGGGCAAGCTCGACGCCGAAAACGTCGATGCTGAAGAACTGGCCCGGCATCTGGACACTTACGTTCTGCCCGACCCCGATCTGGTGATCCGCACCAGTGGGGAAGCGCGAATTTCGAACTTTCTGTTGTGGCAATCGGCCTATGCCGAATACGACTTTGTCGACACGCTGTGGCCGGACTTTTCGAAAGAGGAATTCGCCAAAGTGCTCGACAGCTACGCCGCCCGTGACCGACGGTTCGGCGCCGTGCCCGGATGACAGCGGGCTCCCGCTGGCAAGACCTGCAAACCCGCGTTCTGACCGGCGCGGGTTTGGCCTTGGGCGGGGCCGCGGCGATCACGCTTGGCGGCAATATTTTCCTTTTTGTCACGGCTTTGGCGGCGGGGATCCTGGTGTGGGAACTGACCCGGATGGTCGCGCCTGAGGTCAACAACCGCGCGGTGATCTTTGCGTTGCTGTCGACCCTGGCGGTGGCTCTGGCGAGCGAGTTTGACACCCATTGGGCGATTATCCTGGCGGTGCTGCCGGCGGTTCTGGGCCTGTTGACGCTTGGGCCCCGGCGCTGGCGGTTTTTTGCCTTCGCCCTGTTGATCCAGGGCGCGGCCTACGAACTTGTGGTGTTTCGCACGGATTTCGGGGTCAAATGGCTCTTGTGGCTTTTGCTGGTGGTCATCGCCACCGATATCGCGGGCTATTTCGTGGGCAAGGCCCTTGGTGGGCCGAAGGTCTGGCCGAAGGTCAGCCCCAAAAAGACCTGGTCGGGCACCATCGGGGGCTGGGTGGCCTCAGCCGGGGTCGGTCTGGCGTTTTGGGGCCTGACGGAGGCGGGGTTTGTCGTTGTGATCTTGTCGGTGGCACTCTCGGCGGCGTCGCAAGCGGGCGATGTGGCCGAATCCGCCCTCAAACGCTCGGTCGGGGTCAAGGACAGTTCGGACCTGTTGCCGGGCCATGGCGGGTTGTTTGACCGGTTTGACGGGGTCTTGGGCGCGTCGGTCTTCATGCTGGTGGTGGCCCAGATCACCCCCAGCCCGGGGTTGGTGTGATGGGGCGGCGCCGGGTCACGATCTTTGGGTCCACCGGATCAATCGGTTGCCAGACGGTCGAGTTGATTGCCCGCGATGCGGGCGCCTATGACGTTGTGGCCCTGACGGGCGCGCGCAACATCGCCAAACTGGCCGAACAGGCCGTGGCGCTGAATGCCAAGCTGGCGGTCACATCCGAAGACGCGCTTCTGGGCGATCTTAAAGCGGCGTTGGCGGGCACCGGCATCGCGGTGGGGGCCGGGCGCGCGGCGATCCTGGAGGCGGCGGCCATGCCCGCCGATTGGATCATGTCGGCCATCGTGGGGGCGGCGGGCCTGGAACCCGGCCTGATTGCCCTGCAGCACGGCACGACCCTGGCGCTGGCCAACAAGGAAAGCCTGGTGACGGCGGGGCCTTTGTTGATGGCCACGGCCCGGGCCCATGGTGCGCGCATTCTGCCGGTGGATTCGGAACATTCCGCCGTGTTCCAGGCCCTGGTGGGCGAGGATATTTCCGAGGTCGAGCGGATCATCATCACCGCGTCAGGCGGGGCGTTTCGCGATTGGCCGCCGGGGAAGCTGGCCGCGGCCACGGTCGAACAGGCCACCAATCATCCCAATTGGGACATGGGCGCGCGGATCACGATTGATTCCGCGACTTTGTTCAACAAGGCGCTGGAACTTATTGAAACCAAGGAATACTTCGGCGTTCGTCCTGACCAGATCGAAGCCGTGATCCACCCCGAAAGCCTGATCCACGCGCTGGTGGGGTTCCGCGATGGCGCCCTGATGGCCCATATCGGCCCGCCGGATATGCGCCATGCGATCGGTTATGCGCTGAACTGGCCCAAGCGGATGGATCTGCCGGTTGAACGGCTGGATCTGGCGCGCATCGGTCAGTTCACCTTCCGCCCCCCGGATGAGGGGCGCCACCCCGCGCTGCGCCTGGCCCGCGAGGTGATGGAGACCGGCGGTCTGGCCGGCGCGGTGTTCAACGCCGCCAAGGAAACTGCCCTTGATGCCTTCATCGAAAAGCGGATCGGATTTCTCGACATGGCGAAAATTGTCGAAGACACGCTCACCAAAATGTCAGGCGACAGCCTTGGCAATGCCAAGATCACCCTTGATAGCGTGACCCAGGCGGACCATTTGGCACGAAAGACGGCCATTCAAACAATCGCGGCACATCGCATCGAGGCATAAAGCATGGATTTAGTCGGACTGATCCCGTCGTTTGGCGGGCTGATCTGGACCATCGGCGCGTTTATCATCGCGCTGTCGATCATCGTGGCGATCCACGAATACGGCCATTACATCGTGGGTCGCTGGTCGGGCATTCATGCGGAAGTGTTTTCCATTGGGTTTGGGCCGGTGTTGACGTCGCGCGTGGATAAACGCGGCACGGTCTGGCAGATCGCAGCCCTGCCGTTTGGCGGCTTTGTGAAGTTCAAAGGCGACGCGAATGCAGCCTCGGTCGGGTCTGAAGACACCGCTGAGATGACCCCGGCCGAACGCCGCGCAACGATGACCGGGGCGCCGTTATGGGCGCGCGCGGCGACGGTCTTTGCGGGTCCGGCGTTCAACTTCATCTTTGCCTTTTTTGTCTTTGCGATCCTGGTGATGTTTCGCGGCGTGGCCAGCGACCCCCTCACGATTGCCGAACTGAGCCCGCTGCCGGGGGAATACGGCTTGGACGTGGGCGATGAAATTCTGGCCATCGACGGGCAGGAAACACCGTCGTTCGATCAATTCAGCTCCTTTGTCGATGCGCTGCCTGTGCAGCCGGTGCTGGCGTACCGGGTGTTGCGCGACGGGGCCGAAGTGGTCGTCGACGGGCCGTACCCGCGTCCCGCACAGGCCCTTGCGGTCACGCTTGATTCGGCCGCCCTCGATGCGGGGATCGAGCAGGGCGATGTCATCCAGGCCGTCGACGGCGCGCCGGTCTTTGCCTTTGGCCAGCTGCGCGAGATTGTCGGGGCATCCGATGGCGCGCCCCTGGCCCTGACCATTTGGCGGGACGGGGAAGTGATTGAAAAAACGCTGGAGCCGCGCCGGATGGACCTGCCCATGCCCGAAGGCGGGTTTGAAACCCGTTGGCTGATCGGCATTCAGGGCGGTCTGTTTTTTGAACCGCAATCAGAAAGCCCCGGTCTGTTTGAGGCGGCCACCTACGGGGTTGAGCGGGTGAATTTCATCATCACTTCGACGTTTTCGGGCCTGTACCACATGGTGGTGGGCGCGATTTCGACCTGCAATATCTCTGGCCCCATCGGGATTGCCGAAGTGTCAGGTGCGGCGGCCAGCCAGGGCTGGTTCACCTTTGTCAGCTTCATTGCGATGCTGTCGGTTGCAGTCGGGCTGTTGAACCTGTTTCCGATCCCGGTGCTCGATGGCGGGCATCTGGTGTTTCACGCCTGGGAAGCGCTGACGGGGCACCCGCCGTCCGAGCGCGCGCTCAACATCCTGATGACGGTGGGATTGGGGCTGATGGCGATGCTGATGGTCTTTGCGATCACCAATGATCTGTTCTGCCCATAAACTTTTAACCCAAAATCCGCCGACATATTTTGGCCCCGGCTTTTGCCGCAAAGGCGCCATATTCGCCATTTAGCCTTTGTTCACGCCAATTTTCCAAGGTGCGATAGATGCAAACGATACAAGCTGGATACCAGGGCCTGAGCCTTTTGATGGATCTCAATTGGGATCGCATCATCTATATTGCGACGCTTGTGTTCGCGTTGACCTTCGGCGGCTGGGTCGGCTCGCTTCTGTCTGCCCTGTAATCCCGGGCGTCTTGCCCTTGGGCTTTTGACAATCCCCCCCCTTTCCCATAACCCCTAAACAAAGAACGACAGTCAGCCGGGGCGGGGGACATGACAGGGCAATTCGGGTCAAACATCGGGCGCGCTTTGCGTGGTCTTGTTCACAGCTTTCTTCTTCTTCTCGCCCTGACGTCATGGGCTGGCGCACAGAGCTTTTCGTTCAGTTCGGTCAGTGTCGAAGGCACGTTGCGCACCGAACCATCGACCATCGTGTCGCTGGCGGCCATTCCGGCAGGCCAACCGGTCACGGCGGGCGAATTGTCGGCCGCCCAGCAGCGTGTGCAGGCGTCGGGCTTTTTTCAAACGGTCGAATTCGTCCCCCAGGGCAGCACGCTGGTGATCCGCGTTGTGGAACGCCCGACCGTCAGCCGGATCAACATCGAAGGCAACCGGTCGCTGGATGACGAGGTGCTGTTGCCGCTGGTGAGCTCGCAGCCGCGGCGGATCTATTCGCCGGCCCAGGCCGAAGCGGATGCGATTGCCATCCAGGACGCCTATGCCGAAGCGGGCCGGTTTGCCGCCTCTGTCCGGCCACGGATCATCCGGCGGTCAAACGCGCGGGTCGATCTGGTCTTTGAAGTGACCGAAGGTCGGGTGATTGAAACCGAGCGGATCGGGTTTGTCGGCAACCAGGCGTTTTCGGACCGCCGCTTGCGCCGGGTGGTGGATTCCAAACAGGCCGGCACCTTCCGCGCGATCATCCGCCGCGACACCTTCGTGTCAGGCCGCATCCCATTCGACCGCCAGCTTCTGCGCGACTTCTATGCCTCGCGCGGGTATATCGATTTTCGGGTCCTCGACGTGTCCAGCGAGTTTTCGCGCGAACGTGGGGCGACCTTCATCACGTTCAACGTGGCCGAAGGGCAGCGGTTCAAGGTGGGTGCCATCACGGCCCGCTCTGAAGTGCCCGAAGCCGATGCCAGTGACTTCCGCAGCGTTGTGCGGATGCGGTCGGGGCAGGTGTTCAGCCCGGTGGCGCTGGACAATGAGGTGGCCCGGCTGGAACGGTTGGCGCTGCGCCAGGGCCTTGATTTCGTGCGGGTCGATCCGATCATCACCCGCAACCGGCGCGACGGCGTTGTGGATGTGGAATTCCGCATCATTCGCGGCCCGCGCATCTTCGTGCAGCGGATTGATATCGAAGGCAATGAAACGACGCTGGATCAGGTGATCCGGCGCCAGTTCGACACGGTGGAAGGCGACCCGCTCAATCCCCGCGCCATCCGTGAGGCGGCCGACCGGATCCGCGCCCTGGGGTTCTTTGAAACGGTCGAGATTGACACCCGTCCGGGCCGGAATGCCGAACAGGCGATCGTCGATGTTGATGTGGTTGAACAACCCACCGGGACGCTGTCGTTCGGGGCGACCTATTCCAGTGACACAGGGCCCGGGCTGATCTTCGGGTTTGAGGAATCGAATTTCCTTGGCCGGGGTCAGGCGCTGAGTTTTGATGTCTCCATCGGGACGGCGGACCAGAACACCCAGCTGACCTTCACCGAGCCGTTCTTTCTGGACCGCGACCTTTCGGTCAGCTTCTCGGTCTTTTACCGGACGACGGATTTTGAGGACCAGAACTTCAACACGACCGCCCTTGGGTTGTCGACCTCGGCGAACTTTCCGCTGAGTGAAAGCACCCGGCTGACGCTGCGCTACGGGCTCAGCCAGGACACGCGCACGAATACATCTGCGGATACATCCGCGATCATTCTGGCAGAGGCCGGCACGGTGGTCACCAGTGAAATCGGCTACGTGCTGACCTACGATTCGCGCCGTCAGGGTCTGGATCCATCGCGTCTTGTGCGGCTGAGCTTTGGTCAGGACCTTGCCGGTCTGGGCGGCGAGGCGCAGTATATCCGCAGTGAGGTTGCCGGTGTCTATCAACGCGAGATCCTGCAAGGCGATGTGACCCTGCGCGCGGCTGGTGAGCTTGGCGCGCTGTTCAGTTTCGGCGATTACGACACGCGGGTGCCTGACCGGTATTTCAACAATTCGCGCAAGATCCGCGGCTTCAGCCCGCGCGGGATTGGTCCGCGTGACACCGAAGCGGTGGATGAGAACTTCCTGGGCGGCAATTACCAGGCCTTCCTGCGGCTGGATGCCGAATTCCCGCTGGGTCTGCCCGAAGAATACGGCATCTCAGGCGGATTGTTTGTGGATGCGGGGTCCATCTGGGGGCTGGATGTCGATTGTGTGGGCTGCACGGTGCCGGTGGATGACGGGTTTGATCTGCGCGCCTCGGTCGGGTTTGCAATCCTTTGGACAACGGGCATCGGGCCGTTGCGGTTCAACTTCGCGGTGCCCATCGCGCAGAACGATCTGGATGAAACGCGGAACTTCAACTTCGATCTGCAGGCGCGGTTCTAGGCCATGACCGGGCGCGGGCTTTGGCTGGCGCTGTGCCTGGCCGTGTTGCCGTTCGCGGCCGGCGCACAAGACCCTGTCGCCCAAAGCCAAGTGCTGGTGATCGACCAGGAGCGGCTGTTTTCGGAAAGCCAGCTGGGGGCCGCGGCCCTGAGTGAGATTGAAACGGCAGCGCTTGAATTGGCGGCTGAGAACCGGCGCATCGAAGCCGAACTTCTGGCCGAAGAGCAGGCGTTGACACAGCAGCGCGCAGAGATGAGCCCGGCGGAGTTTTCCGGTCTGGCGGATGCCTTTGACGCCAAGGTCCAGCGGCTGCGCGATGAACAAGACACCAAGTCGCGCGCCCTGACGCGGGCCCGCGACGAAGCGCAACAGGCGTTCTTTGGGGATGTGGGCGGTATTTTGTCGGCGATTGCGCGCGAACGCGGCGCCGTGGTCATGCTGGAGCGGCGTCAGGTGTTTTTGTCGGTCGATGTGATCGATGTCACCGACGAGGCGATCGAACGGATCAATGCAGCCCTCAGTTCGGACCCGCCGCCCGGCGCGGAAGCTGAAGCGCCCCAATGACTTGTCTGGGCAAACCCGCCTTGCTAGTCAGGCGCCAGACGCAAAGGCACACGACATGACCGACCACAGAACCACGGCTGACATCGCAACCATTTTGCGGGCCATTCCGCATCGCTATCCGTTTTTGCTGGTCGACAAGATGGTCGAGATTGATGGCACCAAAAGCGGTGTGGGCATCAAGAACGTGACCATCAACGAGCCGTTCTTTCCCGGCCATTTCCCGCAAGAGCCGGTGATGCCCGGCGTGTTGATCATTGAAGCCATGGCCCAGACCAGTGCGGTTTTGGTGTCGCTGGGCCAGGATCTGATCGATTCCGGTGCGCTGGTGTACTTCATGGGGATCGACAAGGCGAAGTTCCGGCGCAAAGTGGTGCCGGGCGACACGCTGCGGATGGAACTGACCACGCTGCGCGGCGGCGGCAAGGTCTGGCGGTTTGACGCCAAGGCTTTGGTCGACGGCGAAGTGGCCTGCCAATGCGAATTGATGGCGATGATCCAGCTGCCTGAGGGGTAGGCGGGGCCCGAAAATGGAGAACACCCTATGGCTGGCGAACTGGACGGAAAGGTTGCCGCTGTCACGGGCGGCGCGTCGGGCATAGGGCGCGCGAGCGTCGAGGCGATGATCTTGGCGGGTGCGCGCGTGGTGGTGGTTGATCGGGATGCCGCGGCGCTGACGGCGATGTGTGACAGGCTTGGGGACGCCGCTCTCCCCCTCGTGATCGATCTTTTGGACCCGGCAGATTGCGCAACATTGCTTCCACAAATCCTGGAACGGACCGGCCATGTCGACATTCTGCACTGCAACGCGGGTTCATATGTCGGCGGTGACCTGATTGACAACGACACCAGCAGCATCGACCGCATGATGACTTTGAACGTCAACGTGGTGATGAAGAATGTTCACGATGTGCTGCCACATATGATCGAACGCGGATCGGGCGATATTATCGTCACAAGCTCCCTTGCGGCGCATTTTCCGACGCCGTGGGAGCCTGTCTACGCATCGTCGAAATGGGCCATCAATTGCTTTGTTCAGACGGTGCGCCGCCAAGTCTTCCAACATGGCATCCGGGTCGGCGCGGTCTCACCCGGGCCGGTTGTGACGGCCCTGTTGTCGGACTGGCCGGAAGAGAAACTGCAACAGGCACGCGACAGCGGCAGCCTGTTGGAAGCAGGTGACGTTGCAGAGGTTGTCATGTTCATGCTGACGCGACCGCGTGGCATGACAATCAGGGACGTTGTGATGATGCCCACGAACTTCGATCTTTAGACGAGTGCGCCGTCGCCTCTTCGGTGCCGAAGCAATGCGGCGGCCTTAAGCGCCCCGCCAGATCCAGCCGCCGCCCAGCACGCGGGTGCTGGCCGCATCGTAAAAGACCGCCGCCTGACCCGGGCTGACGCCATTTTCAGGGGCCAGCAATTCAACCTCGGCCGTGTCGGGCCCAAGCGGGCGCAGGATCGCAGGTGCGGGCGGCCGGGTGGAGCGGACCCGCACCAGCACCTCGCGTTCTGGCCCTTCAAACGGGCCGTCGCCCAGCCAGTTGACCTCGCGCACCGGGACGCGCCGGGTGGCCAGCATCTCTTTGGGGCCGACGATCACCTGACGGGTGTTCACATCCAGCCGCACCACATAAAGCGGGGTGTCGAGCCCGCCGATGCCAAGCCCGCGCCGCTGCCCGATGGTGAAATGGATCACGCCGGGGTGGGTGCCCAAAGTCCGCCCGTCGGCATGGACAATCTCGCCGGGTTCGGCGGATCCGGGCCGCAGCTTCTCGATCACCTTGGCGTAATCGCCATCAGGCACAAAGCAGATGTCCTGGCTGTCGGGTTTGGCGGCCACATCCAGCCCGTATTTTTCGGCCCATGCGCGCACCTCAGCCTTGGACGCCAGCCCGCCCAGCGGAAACCGTAGGTAGTCGAGCTGTTCGGGCGTGGTCGAGAACAAAAAGTAGCTTTGATCGCGCGCGCCGTCGGCGGCCTGATGCAATTCGGGGCCGTGGGCGCCCATTTCGCGGCGGATGTAGTGACCGGTGGCCATGCAATCGGCATCAAGGTCGCGCGCGGTTTCCAACAGGTCTTTGAATTTGACCCGTTCGTTGCAGCGGATGCAGGGCACGGGTGTGGCCCCGCCCAGATAGCTGTCGGCGAATTCCTCGATCACGGCGTCGCGGAAGACGTTTTCATAATCGAGCACGTAATGCGGAAAGCCCATGGTTTCGGCCACGCGGCGCGCATCATGGATGTCCACCCCCGCACAGCACGCGCCTTTCTTGGCCAGGGCCGCCCCGTGGTCATAAAGCTGCAGGGTCACGCCAACCACATCGTAACCTTCTTCGGCGAGTTTCGCCGCGACAACGGACGAATCCACGCCCCCCGACATCGCGACAACAACGCGCGTGTCAGCGGGGGCTTTGGGCAAGCCGAGCGAGTTCAGGTCTGTGCGATCCAGCGGCATGGGTCCGGTCCGGGTGAGAATCGCCTGAAATATAGGAAAATCCGAAATACTCACAAGGCCTCGCTTCACGGCTCTTTAAATCTGTTGGCGTAGGAAAACGAACAGGTTCGGTGAAGGGACACGGTTATGTACCTGAAGAAAGTTGATGGTCCGCGGGCGGTGACACTGCCAGACGGGACGGTAATGACCCGGGCAGATCTGCCCGATCCCAAGACGCGGCGTTGGGTGGCCAGCCGCAAGGCGGCCGTGGTGCGCGCGGTCGAAGGCGGGTTGATATCCCGCCAGGAAGCGCTTGAAATCTATGCGCTTTCCAGTGAGGAGCTGGATGGTTGGTCGGCGGCTGTGGTCCAGCATGGCGAGGCGGCGTTGAAGGCGACGGCCCTGCAGCGTTACCGACAGCTATAGGGTAAGTTCGATGGGGTATGGACAACTTAAAGTTGTTTAAGATAAGATGACCGCAGGGTAACCGGCAGTTAACCAAATTCCGCCACTGTCGTCGGGGAAACGGGAAACCTGCGGAGTATAATGAATGCGTGTGCTACTGGTTGAAGACGATCCCACGACGTCCCGAAGCATCGAATTGATGCTGACCCATGCCAATCTGAATGTCTATGCCACCGATCTTGGTGAAGAGGGCATCGATCTGGCAAAGCTCTATGATTACGATCTGATCCTTCTCGACCTGAACCTGCCGGACATGAACGGGCATGATGTGCTGCGTCAGTTGCGCCTGGCGCGGGTGGACACGCCCATTCTAATCCTGTCGGGGGCGGATGACACGGAAAACAAGATCAAGGGGTTCGGGTTCGGGGCTGATGATTATCTGACCAAGCCGTTCCACCGCGAAGAACTGGTGGCGCGGATCCATGCGATTATTCGCCGGTCCAAAGGGCACGCCCAATCGATTATCAAAACAGGCAAGGTCGCGGTCAACCTTGATGCCAAGACGGTCGATGCGAACGGCCGCGCGGTGCATCTGACGGGCAAGGAGTACCAGATGCTGGAACTTCTGTCCCTGCGCAAGGGGACGACGCTGACCAAGGAAATGTTCCTCAATCATCTTTACGGCGGCATGGATGAGCCGGAATTGAAGATCATCGACGTCTTTATCTGCAAGCTTAGAAAGAAGCTGAGCCAGGCGACCGATGGGGACAATTATATCGAGACAGTCTGGGGACGTGGCTATGTGCTGCGCGACCCTGAGCCCGAAGCGCTGGAAGATCCGGTCGCGGCCACCGCCTGACGTTTGACGCCTCCCTGATGCCGCCCTAAACCCGGGACCAACCGGATGGGGAGCGGCATGACAGGCGGGCCGAACGACAGCGACACGGATGTGAACGATCTGACCAAGGCGCAGGCGCGGGCCGAATTGGCCCGGCTGGCGGCAGCACTGGCTGAGGCCAATACGGCCTATCATACCGATGACGCGCCGGTGATCGCGGATGCCGATTATGATGCGCTCAAGCGGCGCAACGCAGCGATCGAGGCGCGGTTCCCGGACCTTAAACGCGCCGACAGCCCAAGTGACCAAGTGGGGGCGGCCCCGTCCGAGACATTCTCGAAGGTGCGCCATGAGGTGCGGATGCTGTCGCTGGGCAATGCCTTTGACGATGAAGATGTGGTCGATTTTGTCCGCTCGGTCCGCGCCTATCTGGGCCTGGCCGAGGAGGCCCCGCTGGCCTTCACCGCCGAGCCCAAGATCGACGGTCTGTCGTTGTCGTTGCTTTACGAACACGGCCAGTTGAAGCGGGCCGCGACCCGGGGCGACGGTGAGACGGGCGAAGATGTCACCGCCAACGCGCGCACGATCGCAGGTCTGCCGCAGACCCTGGCGGGCGCGCCCGACCGGCTGGAGGTCCGCGGCGAAGTCTACATGAGCCACGCCGATTTCGAAGCCTTGAACGCGCGCCAGACGGCGGCGGGCCAAAAGACCTTTGCCAATCCGCGCAACGCCGCGGCCGGGTCCTTGCGCCAGCTTGACGCGGCCATCACTGCCGCGCGGCCCTTGAAGTTTTTCGCCTATGCCTGGGGGGTGACGTCGGCCCCATTGGCGGACACGCAATCGGGTGCCATCGAACGGCTGGCGGCTTTGGGATTTGACACAAACCCCTTGACCCGCCGCCATGCCGGGCTGGACAGGCTTCTGGATCACTACCGTGAGATTGAAGCCGCCCGCGCCGCACTTGGCTATGACATCGACGGGGTGGTCTACAAGGTTGACGATCTGGCGCTGCAAGCCCGGCTTGGGGTCCGGTCGACCACGCCGCGATGGGCGATTGCCCACAAGTTTCCCGCCGAGCTGGCCTGGACACGCCTTGAAGCGATCGACATTCAGGTCGGCCGAACCGGGGCCTTGTCGCCGGTCGCGCGCTTGGCCCCGGTGACGGTGGGCGGGGTGGTGGTGTCGAATGCGACGCTGCACAACGAAGACTATATCGCGGGGCGCGATTCCAAAGGCGCCGCGATCCGGGGCGGCAAGGACATCCGTGTCGGGGACATGGTGCAGGTCTACCGGGCGGGCGATGTCATTCCCAAGGTGGCGGATGTGGACCTGTCCAAACGACCGGGCACGGCCGAGCCCTACAGGTTTCCAAAGACCTGCCCGGTGTGCGGCTCTGACGCGGCACGCGACGCCGACGACGCGGTGCGTTATTGCACCGGCGGGATCATCTGTGCCGCGCAGGTCGTCGAAAAGCTGAAACACGTCGTGTCGCGTGCGGCCTTTGACATCGAAGGGCTGGGCGCCAAACAGGTGCAGGCGTTCCACGAACAGGGGCTGATCGCGGAACCGGCCGATATTTTCACCCTGGCGGTCCGGCAAGACGCGGGCGAGATCGATCTTTTCCGGCGCGATGCCAAGGGCCGGCCCACCAATGAAAAATCTGTGAAGAACCTGTTTGCCGCCATCGAAGGGCGCCGCGCGATCGACCTTGCGCGGCTGATCTTCGGGCTGGGCATCCGCCATGTGGGCGAGGAGTCGGCCCGTCTGTTGGCCACGCATTACGGGCAATGGCCCGCGTTTGAAGCCGCCATGAGTGCGGCACATGACGCCGACAGCCCCGAATGGACCGATCTGATCAGCATCGACGGCGTGGGCGCGGTGATGGCCGCGTCCCTTGTCGCGGCGTTTCACCAACCCACCGAACGCGCCGCGATCGACCACCTGGTCGCCCATCTGACTGTGCAGGACGCGCAAAGGCCTGTGACCGACAGCCCCGTTGCGGGCAAGACGGTTGTCTTCACGGGCACGCTTGAAAAGATGACCCGGGCCGAGGCCAAGGCGCGCGCCGAAGCTTTGGGCGCCAAGGTCGCGGGATCGGTGTCGGCCAAGACCGACCTTCTGGTCGCCGGGCCTGGGGCGGGCTCCAAGGCGAAAAAGGCGGCTGATCTGGGGATTGAGACCCTGGATGAGGACGGCTGGCTGGCTTTGATCGGTGCGATATGAGCCGGCCAGAGGTTCTGTTCCCGCTGTTTGCCGACCTTGAGACCTTGCCGGGCATCGGCCCGAAGCTGGCCAAGACGCTGGACGGTGCGGGGCTGGTCACGCCGAAAGATCTGGTGTTTCACCTGCCCTATTCGGGGACGGACCGGCAGGTTCGCGAGACGCTGCAGGGCCTGACGCCGCCGGTGACGGCCACGGTGATGGTCGAGGTCGGCGCCCATGCCGCGCCGCGCCAAAGGGGGCGGCCTTACCGGATTGAAGCGCGCGATGCCGCGCTCGATTTTCATATCGTCTATTTCCATGCCGCACCCGATTATCTGATGCGCCTTCTGCCACCGGGGGCAAAGCGGTTGGTGTCGGGAAAGGTCGAAGCCTATGACGGGCATTTCCAGATGGTGCACCCCGATCATGTGATCGTGCCGGGGGCGGATGTGGACCTGCCCGCGTTTGAGCCTGTGTACACCCTGACCCAGGGCATCACGCTGAAGACGATGACCAAGGCGGTTCAGGGGGCGGTGGACCGGGTGCCGGATCTGGCCGAGTGGATTGATCCGCCCCTGAAAACCGAACGCGGCTGGCCCGATTGGGCGCAGGCACTGCGCGCGGCCCATGCGCCCACGGGGCCCGAGGCGCTTTCGGCGACCGATCCCGCGCGCGAACGGCTGGCCTATGATGAATTGTTTGCCCACCAATTGACCCTGGCCCTGGCGCGGGCGCGCGACCGCAAGCGCAAGGGGGTCGCGTCGGTCGCAACGGGGCGGCTGCAGTCAAAGGTTCTGGCGGCCTTGCCCTATCGCCCGACCGGGGCGCAGGCGCGCGCGATGGAAGAGATTGCCGCGGACATGGCCGCGCCGCAACGGATGTCGCGGTTGCTTCAGGGCGATGTGGGGGCGGGCAAGACGCTGGTCGCCTTTGTGGCCTTACTGGTGGCGGTGGAAGCCGGCGGGCAGGGGGCGTTCATGGCGCCGACCGAGATTTTGGCGCGCCAACACCTGGCGGCCCTGCGGCCATTGGCCGAAACCGCCGGCGTGGTCGTCGATATCCTGACCGGGCGCGACAAAGGGGCGGAACGGGCCGCGAAACTGGCTGCCTTGGGCCAGGGCGATATCCAGATTCTGATCGGCACCCATGCGCTATTTCAGGCCGGCGTGGACTTTGCCGATCTGCGCCTTGCCGTGATCGACGAACAGCACCGGTTCGGGGTGGCAGAACGCCTGGCGCTGAGTGCGAAGGGCCGCGCGGTGGACACACTGGTGATGACCGCCACGCCCATTCCGCGCTCGCTTGAACTGGCGACCTACGGTGATCTCGACCTGTCGGTGCTTGATGAAAAACCGGCCGGGCGCAAGCCGATCACCACCGCGCTGGTGTCATCGGGCCGCATGGATGAGGTTGTGGGCCAATTGCAAAAGGCCGTGGGCGAGGGGCGCCAGGCCTATTGGGTCTGCCCCCTGGTCGAGGAAAGCGAGGTGTCCGATCTGACGGCGGCGACCGACCGGTTTCAGCGGTTGCGCGCGGCCCTGGGCGAAGGGGTCGTGGGCCTGGTGCACGGCCAGATGCCACCGGCGGAAAAAGACGCGGCCATGGCGGCGTTTCAGGCCGGTGAAACCAAGGTGCTGGTGGCCACAACCGTGATCGAGGTCGGTGTCGATGTGCCCGGTGCATCGATCATGGTGATCGAGCGGGCCGAACGGTTTGGGCTGGCGCAGCTTCACCAGCTTCGCGGTCGGGTGGGGCGGGGCAGCGATGCGTCGACCTGTTTGATGCTTTACCAAGGCCCCTTGGGCGAGACCGCGCGGCGGCGGCTGGAAATCCTGCGCGAAACCGAAGACGGGTTCCGAATTGCCGAAGAAGACCTGGCCATTCGCGGGGCAGGCGATGTGATCGGGACGGTGCAATCGGGTCTGCCAAGGTTCCGGGTGGCCGATCTGGAACGCCAGACCGGGCTGATGCAGGTGGCCCAGAAGGATGCACGCCACCTGCTGGAGGTTGACGAGACCCTGACAACCCCGCGCGGTGAGGCCGCCCGCGTTCTTTTGTGGTTGATGGAACAAGACAAGGCGATTGGGCTGATCACGGCCGGCTAACCCGTCCTGTTTCGGCCCAAATGTTAATATGTTCGCAAATGTTCTAAAAAAGTTCTTTACAAGCGTGGCTCAAAATGAGAACAAAAGCGCAACAGAAGAACATGACAAGAGCAGGACCGCCCGATGATACACCGATTGACTGACCGTTTTGCCCGCTCGCCCGGAACGCTGATCGAAGATGTTCTCGGTGCGGCTGCCCTTGTTGTGACGCTCTATGTGGGGCTGCATTTGCCCACGTTGTTCTGAGCGGTCTGTTTTAAAGTTTCTGCCTGCGGTCTGGTGCCGCGCACATCTTCGCATCCCTGTCCCCAACACTTGATGCGCTTTTGTAGTTCGTGTTTTGTTTGCCCGTCGGGCCGCCCCACGGCCCTTTCGATGTGACGCTGTCCGCCAGATACGCCACTTCCGCCGCCGTGCCCCAACGCACGTGCGGCGGTTTCTTTTTTCAAGAGGAGTTCTGGCTAGGCGGTGGCGGGTTTGGCCGCCAGGGCCGTCATCGCTTCGACCGTGGCATCGAACGCCAGCAGGATCGATGCATGACGGTTTTTGAATTCAGCGGCCGGTGTGAGAACCTCAAACCCGTCAAAAGGTGCGTCGGGTGGGGCAGCACCGTCTGCGAGCATCGCGCAGAGCGCATCGCGGGCGGTGGCAACCTCATCCAGAGACCGGCCCAGAATGTTCGCGCCGACCAGAGCCGCCGAGGCCTGCCCCAGCGCGCAGGCCTTCACATCCTGGCCAAAGGCCGAGATCTGCCCGTCGGATACGCAAAGATCGACTGTGATGGTCGACCCGCATTGCGGTGAGCGGCGGATGACGGACACATCCGGTGTGGCCAGCCGTCCCGCATGGGGGATCGTCGAGGCCAGTTCAAGAATCCGGGCCGAATAGAGTTTGATCAGGTCGCTGTCGGCCATAGCCAATTCCATCGTTGCGCCTTAAGGATGTAGGCCGCCAGAGCGCTTTAGGAAAGTCATATGTCGTTTGATCCTGCAACGTTGAACTATAATGCCGATGGGTTGGTGCCTGCGATTGCGCAGGATGCAGGCTCGGGCGAGGTGTTGATGCTGGCGTGGATGAATGCCGAAGCGGTTGCGCGTACGCTTGAGACGGGCCGGGTGACCTATTGGTCGCGGTCGCGTCAGGCGTTTTGGGTCAAGGGCGAGACATCGGGGCATGTGCAGGCGCTGGTGGAGATGCGCATCGATTGTGACCGCGATACCATCCTGATGCGGGTCAACCAGACGGGGGCGGCCTGTCACACCGGGCGGCGGACGTGTTTTTATACCGGGGTCGAGGATGGGGCCGAGATCGAACTGATGCGCCCCATGGCCGAGGGGTAGGGGGCGCTGCCCCCGGCCTGCGGCCTCCCCCGAGGTATTTTTAGCAAGAGGAAGGGCTAAAGCCCGACCATGCGGCGGATGTCGGCAGGCGTGGCGCCGTCGGCGCGGTAGGTGGCCAGCGATTTGGCGTCGTCGCGTTTGGCCAGGCGCTTGCCGGAAGCGTCGCGGATCAGCCGGTGGTGATGGTAGCTGGGCGCGCTGTGGCCAAACAGGGCCAAAAGCAGGACCTGCACGGCGGTGAAGCCGAAGACATCGACGCCGCGGACCACCTGGGTGATGGATTGGTGGTGATCGTCCAGCGCGGAGGCCAGAACATAGGCCGGATCGCCTGCACCACGGCGCGACAGAACGATGTCGCCTGTGTTGCGCACAAGATCGTCGCCGCTGATGGGATGGGGACCTGCCTTGTCGGGGCCGGTTTCGACAAAGGACAGCGGCGCAGGGGTGGTGGCGACCGCACGGGCGATGTTCAGGCGCAAGGCATCGCCCGGCGCGCGGTCTGACATCGGTCTTGCGCGACAGGTGCCGGGATAGACCGGGCCGTAGGTCGCGCCTTCCTGGGGGGCAACGCCCGCGGCCAGAATGTCGGCGCGGCTGCACGAACAGGGGTACACCAAGCCGCGATCGGCCAGCGCGATCAGGGCGGCAGCGTAGCGGTCAAATTGGTCTGATTGGCGCAAGACGGGTTCGGGCCAGGTCAGACCCAGCCAGGCCAGATCGGCGTAAATGGCCTGCTCCCATTCGGGGCGCGACCGGGCGCGATCGGTGTCTTCGAGGCGCAGCAGAAAGCGACCGCCCTCGGCGCGGGCCCGGTCATGAGCCAGAAGGGCCGAATAGGCGTGGCCAATGTGCAAAGGCCCCGTGGGTGAGGGCGCAAAGCGGGTCACAAAGGTCATATGCGGCGCAGGATGATCACGTCAGATCCCATATCAACGTCGTCGAGATGGGGCCCGTGTTCGCGGTGGAGAAGGGTGAGACGGCCCGCGTCGATGTGGGACTGAAGCTGCGCGTCATAGCCGCCGTGTTCCAGTGAGGGATCGTTGAACGACAGCGCCAGCACGTCCCCCGGACCGAGGGCCGCCACCAAAAGATCAAGGGTTTCAGGCGGGGCCGCGCCAAGGCTGATGACACCGGCGGCCACAATCGCCTGATAGGTGCCCGGTGCGACATCAAGATCGCCGGGTTCTGACACCCAAAGGCGGTCATAAAGGTTCAACGGGCGCGCCTGATCGACCATCGCAGGCACGATGTCGGTGCCGTGCCGGGGGCCGATCCCCACCGCACGCAAGGCCCAGCCCGACAGACCCGTGCCACAGCCAAAGTCAAGGATCGGGCGTGGGTCACCGCCAAGGTGGCGGGCCAGTTCCGTCGCGATGCGCGCAGGCGTGTGATAGCCGCGCGCGGTCACTTCCGCGTCGTAGGTGGCCGCCCAGTCGCGGTAGACGGCCATGGTTTCGGCCACGGGGCGGTCCTGCCACAACCCGGGTTTCAAAACGCCCTTGGGATCGGTCTTTGCCATACGCCAAGCCTAGGCCCTGCGATCAGGCCGCGTCCAGTGCGCTGTGGCCAAGCCAGGCCTGCCAATCGGCTTTGGCGCGGTCGGTATAGGCCTTATAGCGGTCCCGGCGCCCACGCCGCCCGCCCTTGGCGTCAACCGGCGGAAAGAGCCCGAAGTTCACGTTCATCGGCTGGAAGGTCTTGGCCTCGGCCCCGCCGGTGATATGGGCCAAGAGCGCCCCCATCGCGGTGGTGCGCGGCACCTCGGTCAGGGGCTGGCCCGCACGGTCAGCGGCGGCCATTCGGCCGGCAAGAAGGCCCATGGCGGCCGATTCCACGTAGCCTTCAACCCCGGTGATCTGGCCGGCAAAGCGGATATGGGGTTTTGAGTGCAGCCGCATCTGACCATCCAGCAAGGTGGGCGCGTTGATGAAGGTGTTGCGGTGAATGCCCCCGAGGCGGGCAAAGCGCGCATCGTGAAGGCCGGGGATCATCCGCAAAACCTCCGTCTGGGCGCCGTATTTCATCTTGGTCTGGAAGCCCACGATATTATAGAGCGTTCCCAACGCGTTATCCCGGCGAAGTTGAACCACGGCCCAGGGCTTGTCGTCGGGTTTATGGGCATTGGTCAGCCCCACCGGCTTCATCGGCCCGTGGCGCAGGGTTTCGCGGCCCCGCTCGGCCATCACTTCGATGGGCAGGCAGCCGTCGAAATATCCCGCCGTTTCGCCCGGTTTGAACTCGGTCTTTTCCGCGCTGAGCAGCGCGTCGATGAAGGCCTCATATTGCGGCTTGGTCATCGGGCAGTTGAGATAGGCTTTGCGTTCGTCTTCGGTGTCGCCCTTGTCATAGCGCGACTGCGCCCAGGCGGTGGTCATGTCGATGCTGTCGGCATAGATGATCGGGGCGATCGCGTCGAAAAACGCCAGCGCATCGGCGCCGGTTTCCGCCGCGATGGCCTCTGCCAGCGCGCCTGAGGTCAAGGGCCCGGTGGCGATGATCCACTGGCCGTCGTCGGGCAGGGTGGTGATTTCGCCGGGTTCAACAGTGATCAGCGGATGGGCCTTGATGCGCGCGGTCACAGCCGCAGCAAAGGCTTCGCGGTCGACCGCCAGCGCGCCCCCTGCGGGCAGGCGGTTGGCATCGCCCATTTCCATGATCAGACCGCCCGCGGCGCGCATTTCCCAATGCAGAAGCCCCACCGCGTTTTGTTCGCTGTCATCGGACCGGAATGAGTTGGAACAGACCATCTCGGCCAGATCAGCCGATTTATGGGCGAAGGTTTCAACCGCGGGGCGCATTTCATGCAAGACCACGGGGCAACCCATTTGGGCGGCCTGCCAGGCGGCTTCGCATCCGGCCATGCCGCCGCCGATGATATGTAACGCGTTGTCCATGGGCCGCCAGATAACTCAGACGGGGCGTGACGGCTAGATGTCGAAATCGTCGCGGAAGAGATTTTCGCGCTCGGGCCGCGGCCAGGGCCGCTTCAGCGCCAGTGATCCAACTGTGACGGGGTGTGCGCTGCGGGCAGGCAGGTCGGCTGGCTGGGCTGGACCTGGGCGCAGGCGGGGCCGCGCCCCAGCGCCAATGACAACCGCGCCGACCGATGTGACCCGTTCTGGCGCAGATAATCGGGGCGAGGGGGCCCGGGTGAACAGGCGTTTGGGGACGCCGACAAGTCGCTGAAGAAGGGCAGGCTCGCGTGGTTGGGTCATCTGATGCACCTTGCCCCGGCCCGGCGAGAAGTATAAACGCGAACCGGGGCAATGGTTTGTCACAAATGCGGCGCCAATGCGGCGGGTGGGGCCGGCCCGGCCTAGTAAATTCCGCGCCGGATCAGGGGCAGGAAGGGATCAGCGGTGCGCAACTGGCGCGACACCGGTTCGGCGCCATTGATGGTCCCAAGGCTCCACGACAGTTTCAGCTCGCCCCGGGTCTGGGCGGCCGCACCATCGGGGCCCGTCAACATGTCCTGGACAACACCGGCGGTGACCGCGAAGGGCTGGCCCTTGGGGGAATAGCGGACGTTCAGGCGGGCTTCGGTGCCGATGGCCTGGAGAGCGACCTCATCATATTCGGTGAGCTGCACACCACCGTCGAGGCGCAGAGCATCTGAAAGGGCGTAGGTCCCTTCGACCCCTGCAAAGATCACATCCAGCCCATCGGCAGAGCCCACACCCGCGCCCACATAGCCCCCAAGGGCCAGCGCGTCGGTCACTTCGAACATCCCCTCAACCCCGACGGCCGCATAGGTCAGGTCGCGTCCGTTGGCATCGCCGACCACGCCAAACAGCCCGTATTTCTGGCCCGCGATCGGCGTCATATAAAGATGCCCGCCAATCCGGCCCACGGCACCTGAATTGGTCTCGATCCAGGCCAAATCCCCTTGCAAACCATGGGCTTGGGTGACCGCAACGTCGAGGATGATTTCGGCGTCGAATGACGTCCCGCCGGTCGATTGGGAAAATCCGCTGAAGCTAAATTCGGCACCGGTCACACCAAGGCTCGATTGGGCGTTGGCGGCACTTGTTACGCAAAAGGCGAGGGCGGCAATCATGGACAGACGGGACATCATTCTTCTCCGGTACTCGTTACGACCGATGTTTCGGCCAGCCGCTGGCCCCCGTCAGCGGATGAAACAGATTTAGAAAAAACTTATGGTTAATAAAAGGATAAACGATTCAGACGGTTAACGGGCGCAATTGAGGCGCCCGTGTAGCAGGTTTAACAAGGACTTAAAGGCGGTTGCCCGGTGACGCAGCGTTTTAAGCTCGGCCTCGGTTTTGGACCGGTCGCGCGTCACCCGGTGTTAAGTTTTGGGGTCGCCCGCGCCTGATGGACCTGAAATGTACAAAATGCAGCAGGTTGAAACCGCCCATTTCGCATTTTGTACAAAACCCAGGTGGCCGGTTCGGGCCCCGACCCGACCTACATCGGGCGAGTTTTGGGGGTCGAGTTTTGGGGGTCAGCTTTCGCCGCTGTCGCCCGTTTCACCACCCGGTTCGCCACCTCGCGCGCCGCCCGCATCGTCGTCTTCGTCGCCCTGATCGGCGATCCAGGCCACCGAGACGACTTCCTCGCCTGCGCCGGTGTTGAACACCTTCACGCCGCCTGCAGACCGCGACCGGAAGGAAATTCCATCGACCGGCACGCGGATCGATTGGCCATTGGAAGTCGCCAACATGATCTGGTCGTCCATCTCGACCGGGAAGGACGCCACGAGGGCCCCGCCGCGCATGGCCTTGTCCATCGCCATCACGCCCTGGCCGCCGCGCCCGCGCACGGGGTAGTCGTGCGACGAGGACAATTTGCCGGACCCTTCGGCGGAGATCGTGAGGATCAGATCCTCTGACGCGGACATTTCCGCATAGCGTTCGGGCGACAGCTGGCCTTCTTCGACGGTCTCTTCGTCTTCGTCGACTTCGACCTCTTCGGTGTTGCCGGCCATCAGACGGCGCTGTTTGAGGTAGGCGGCCCGTTCCTGCGGGTCCGCTTCGAAGTGGCGGATCACGCTCATTGAGACGACGCTGTCGCCTGATGCCAGGCGGATGCCGCGCACCCCGGTCGAATCGCGGCCCTTGAAGACGCGGACTTCCGTGGTGGGAAAGCGGATGGCGCGGCCAAGGGCCGTGACCAGCATCACGTCATCGGCTTCGGTTGAAATGCGCGCATTCACGAGTGTCACGTCTTCGGGCAGTTTCATCGCGATCTTGCCGTTGGATTTGACGTTGGTGAAATCGGAAAGCGCGTTGCGGCGCACATCGCCCTGCGACGTGGCAAAGAAAATCTGCAACTGATCCCAATCGTCTTCGTCGCGGTCCACCGGCATGATCGCGGCGATGGACACACCCGTGGGGATCGGCAGGATGTTGACGATCGCCTTGCCTTTGGACGTGCGCCCCCCCAGCGGCAGGCGCCAGGTTTTCAGCTTGTAGACCATGCCTTCGGTGGTGAAGACCAAAAGCTGGGTGTGGGTATTGGCCACAAACAGCGTGGTGACGACGTCGTCTTCTTTCAAAGACCCGCCCGACAGACCCTTGCCGCCGCGTTTCTGGGCGCGGAAGTCTTCCAGAGCGGTGCGTTTGATCCAGCCGCTTTCGGTGACGGTCACGACCATGTCTTCGCGTTCGATCAGGTCTTCGTCTTCCATGTCGCCCGACCAGTCGACAATTTCCGACCGGCGGGGGACAGCGAAGAGGTCTTTGCATTCGCTCAATTCGGCCGAGATGATCGCCATGATCCGTTCGCGTGAGGCGAGGATATCGAGGAAATCGCGGATTTTCGCGGCGAGCTCTTCCAACTCGTCGGTGACCTCTTTCACCCCGATCTGGGTGAGGCGTTGCAGGCGCAAATCGAGGATGGCGCGGGCCTGGGTTTCCGACAGATTGTAGGTGCCATCGTCGTTCATCTTGTGGGACGGGTCGTCGATAAGCTGGATGTAGGCCGCGATATCGCCCGCAGGCCAGCGGCGGCTCATCAGTTTTTCGCGCGCCTCAGCGCCATCTGCCGAGGCACGGATCGTGGCGACGACTTCGTCGACGTTGGACACGGCCACAGCCAGACCACACAGCACGTGACTGCGTTCACGGGCCTTTCGAAGCTCGAACGCCGTGCGGCGCGCGACAACTTCTTCGCGGAAGCTTATGAAATGCGTAAGAAAATCGCGCAGGGTGAGTTGCTCGGGCCGCCCGCCGTTCAGCGCCAGCATGTTGGCACCGAAGCTGGTTTGCAGCTGGGAAAACCGGAACAACTGGTTCAACACGACCTCGGCGGTGGCATCGCGTTTCAGCTCGATGACCACGCGCACGCCGACCCGGTCGCTTTCGTCCTGAATGGACGCGATGCCTTCGACCTTCTTTTCGCTGACAAGGTCGGCGATTTTTTCAATCATCGCGGCCTTGTTCACTTGATAGGGAATTTCGTCGACGATGATGGCGTAGCGGTCCTTGCGGATTTCCTCGACCCGGGTCTTGGCGCGCAGGATGACCGAGCCGCGCCCTTCGAGATAGGCTTTGCGCGCGCCTGAGCGTCCCAGAATGATGCCGCCGGTGGGGAAATCGGGGGCCGGGATGAACTCCATCAGTCGTTCGGTGGACAGGTCCGGCTCATCGATGAGTGCCAGCGTGGCGTCGATGACCTCGCCCAGGTTGTGGGGCGGGATGTTCGTGGCCATGCCCACTGCGATACCGCCTGCACCATTGACCAGCATGTTGGGAAAGCGCGCGGGCAGCACAGAGGGCTCGCGTTCCTTGCCATCGTAATTGTCCTGAAAATCGACAGTGTCCTTGTCGATGTCCTGCAAGAGGTAATTGGCGACCTTTTGCAGGCGGGCTTCGGTGTAGCGGAAGGCGGCGGGGTTATCGCCGTCCATCGAGCCGAAATTGCCCTGACCGTCGATCAGGGGAAGCGACATGGAAAAGTCCTGCGCCATGCGCACGAGCGCGTCGTAGATCGCGCTGTCGCCATGGGGGTGGTAAGAGCCCATCACGTCGCCGACCGGTTTGGCGCATTTGCGGTAGGATTTGTCGGAGGTGTTTCCCTTCTCCCACATCGAATAAAGAATGCGCCGGTGGACGGGTTTCAGCCCGTCGCGCAGGTCCGGAATCGCGCGGCTGACGATGACCGACATCGCATAATCGAGGTAGCTTGTGCGCATCTCTTGTTCGATGGTGATGGACGGCCCGTCGTAGACCGGGCGTTCGGGCGGCGTTTCACTGCCGTTTTCATCATCATTTTCAGGAGGTTCGGGAGTATCGCTCACGTTGTTGAGGCCTTTTGGCTGGCTCTATATCTTGTGGGTTCCTTTTACCGCATTGCGGATATGATGTGCAAGGCCGCCTGTACAATGAACAGGTTGCGGCCCGGGCCGGCCCCGCGCGCGCCCTGGTCTTGATTTGTGAGCGATTTCGGGGTTCGCTTGTGGGCATCAGGCAGATCAGAGAGGCAAAATGGCTCCATCAGACACCGAATTGATGCTGCAAGGCTACGGGCTGACGACAGCAGAGATTTTCTACCGGATCCCCGATTACCAGCATGTGCTGAACACCTTTGTTTGGCAGGAGTATGATCTGGCCCCCGATCATCCGAAGCTGTTTGAGTTTATCGAGTTTTGGCAGGATACGCTGGATGGGCCGCTGCATTCAGTGCGGTTTGCCCATCGCAAGATGATCAGCCCCGGCGAATGGCGCAACGTGACGGGCGAGTTTACGCTGCATTAGTGCCATTGCTTTGGGCGACACGGCAGAAGGGGGCTCTGCCCCCGGCCTGCGGCCTCCCCCGGGATATTTACGGGGAAGATGAAGGGACATCCTTCGCGGTTAGACGCGGCGGCGCGTGCGCAGGGCGGCCACGGCCCACAGCGAGGCAAAAGCCAGCGAGAACACCGCGTTCCAGCTGGCCATGGACAGGCCTGCGAAAGCCCAGGCGACCTCATCACAGCGCACCACGTTGACGGTGCCATCGGTGGACAACAGCTCTTCTATGGACAGATCCGTCAGCGACCCGCCGCCGCCCGAACAGGCCTGGGGGCCGGCGAGGATTTTGCGTTCAACCCCGGTGTGATAGAGCCCGATGGCCGCCGTGGTTAGGGCTGAGGCCGCGCCCAAGATGGCCACAAGGGTCAAGGACACGCCCGTCAGCGCTAGGGCCCCGGCACCGATGGCCACGGCATGGGGCCAGCGTTGCCACAGGCACATCTGGCAGGGCGCATAGCCCAAGGCCTGAAACGCAAAGGCCCCGGCCAGAAGGGCTGCAGACCCGAGAGCTGCCACGATCGCAAGGTGTTTGGGTGTCATGGGGTCCTCATGTTGTGGGGGCGACCTTACAGGCCGAGCCAGCCCTTGATCAGGCTCGCCAATGTCGCACCGGCAAAGATCAGCGTGGCAATCCAGGCCGTGCCCAGAAGCGTGCCCAGGATCACCAGCACCCCGTCGCGCTGCAACAGGCCCATGGCCACGACCACGACGGCAAAGCCGGGCACGGTGTTGGTGCCGGGCAGGGGCACAAGGATCGACGCGCTGAAAAGCACCAGGGCCGCCCCGACAAAGCGGTCGGCGGGTGCGCGGGTCAGCGCGGTCAGGCGCGGATGGCTGATGGCTTCGATGCGGCGCAGCCAGGGTCCGGCACGCCTGGCCAACCCCGCGAGCGCATCGGTCGACACCTGGCGCGCGCCAAGTTTGCCCGGCAGCCAGGGCGTTTTGCGCCCCAAAAGGATCTGGGCGGCCACGAACATCAGCGGCAGCGACACGATCTGCGGGATGCCGTACAGAAACGGAATGCAGCAGGGCAGGGCCAGGACCAGCAAAAACAGCCCGAAGGCGCGTTCGTGAAGCTGGTCGAGGATCCAGCTTAGGCTCACGGACCCGGCTTGGCCCGTGTCTTTGCCCCCGTCTTCGCCCCCGTCTTGGCCGGTGTCTTGGCCGGTGTCTTGGCCGGTATCTTGGGCGGCGGCCTCAGCCTCGGCGGCGAGGGCATCAAGCCGGGCAGAAATCGCCATAGCGGGGCTGGGCGGGGCCGTCATTGGGACATCTCCTGGGGCAGGGGCCGGTCGTATCGCCCCCCCCGGTACCAAATCGCTTCGCACGAGGCCAGTGGGCCCGAGGGGGACATTGATCATTGAAGGGGGTCACCTGGCTGCTGCCGACTGGATCGTCTTGATCCCAACGCGGAATTCCCACAGATGTGGCGCCGGAACGGAGGCCAACGTGGGATACACCGCCAACAGACCGCAAGGGGCCGGGGCCCGTATCGGCCCGGAGACAACAGCATGATGCGGCTGGCATCTCTCTGGATTGGGGACCGTCTGGGGCCGCTGGAAATCCTGTCCGCGCAGTCTTTTGTCGATACCGGCAACGATCTGACGATTTACACCTATGGCGGGCTGGCGGATGTGCCTGCGGGCGTGAAGGTCGCCAATGCCGAGCCGTTCTTGTCGGGCCGTCAGATCCTGCGGTATCCCAAGACCGGGTCCCCGTCGATCCATGCCAATCTCTTTCGCCATGAGATGATGCGCCAGACCGGCGCGGTCTGGGTGGATCTGGATATTTTTGCGCTGCGGCCCTTCGCCTTTGACAGCCCCTTCGTTTTCGCTTGGGAGGATGCGTCCGAGGACATCATCAACAACGCCTTGTTGGGCCTGCCGGCGGGGTCAAAGACGCTGGCAAAACTGTTGGAATTGCGCCCAGACACGGTGGGCATTCCGCCCAAGTCGACCTTCCTGCACCGGCCCTGGCTTTACCTGTCGACCGGGGGTCGCGGGGTGGGGATTGAACATTGGGGGATGGGCGCGACCGGGCCACTGGCCTTGACGCAATATCTGCGCGAAACGCGCGAACATGTGCACGCGCTGCCGGCCAAGGCGATCTATCCGCTGCATTGGCGCGATGCCGAACGGTTCGTCGCCCCTGGGGGCTACCGCTTGGCCGATGCCGACAAAAGCGCATATGGGCTGCACTTTTATGCCAGTGAGCTGCGCCGGATCATGGCCGAAGCCTACGGCGCCCAGGTCCCCGACGGCAGTTTTCTGGCCGAGGCGATGGCGGCCTGTCCGGCGCGACATTTGCGCGATGTCACCGTCGATTGAGGTCTTTTCGCCGCCGTCGACACGCGGTATAGACCCTATCTGTTGGCCCAAGTGGCGGAATGGTAGACGCAGGGGATTCAAAATCCCCCGCCTTCGCGGGCGTGCCGGTTCGAGTCCGGCCTTGGGTACCACTGATTTCATTGACCATTCCATCTTTGACTCTGTTCTCTTGGACATTGTCTATTGCATTGAGGCCCACAGGGTGAGCCCACATTCACGTTCCGTTCTTGTTCTGATCTCGTCTATTGTGTGCAGACTTCGACAGTACGCGACGACTCGCGCGAATTCGGTAGTAGGCGACCATTTCTGCGGATTGATTGGTAACGGCTTGGATCTCAGCATCAGTGCAACCAGCTTCCGCGAGCTGTACTATCGCGAGCTTGCGCAGCCCATGTAGAGTGTACTTTTTCGCAACCTCTCCCAAATTAGAGCGCCAGATCCTAAATTGCCGTTCAACGGCATCGTAACCCTTTGGTTGTGTGAGGTTTTTTGACAACAAATGCTTGCCGTTTTTCGGCAATCGCGCGACGAAGTCGCGAAGTCGCTTGGGACAATAGGTTTCGAAAGTCTCACCTGACTTTTCGTCGTGTAGAACCATCCAGTCCCCCTTAAAATGTTCGTGCTTCATGGCGATCGCAGCGTTCGGACGTTGGCCGGTACCCAATATTAACTCAGCAGCAATTTGCACGTCGCTGGGGGCTTCACCGAGCCTGGTGACCATCCAGTCCGGCCAAGGTTCAAACTGCCGACTAGATCCGTATAGATCGATCCCCGAAGCTGGATTGTCACCTATCGGCCAATCCAGCTTTGACTTGCCGAAATTCCATAGGAGGCGAATCACCTGTAGCATGTGATCGGCTTTCCTTGGTGTCCCGGAGAGCTTGTTATGGATCTGTCGGACGTGTTGGCGCGTTGTGAGCCGCACGTCTTTTTCAGCATTCTTGGACAAAAGTTCATCCATTGTACGTCTGTAGCTACGTTTTGTTCCCTCGCTTAGTCTGCCTTGAACCCTTGGATCGGTGCGCCAAGCCACAATCAACGCAAGCCAGGTAGTTTTTGCGGACGCTGCCTGTTGGGAGGGGTGCTGGCCACGCTCACAAAGCCAATACAGTCTGTCCAGTTCCGCGGGGTCGCCATTCCAGTCCAAAGTGATGACGCGCTCACGACGCTTTCCACCTTCAGTCCAGGTCACCCTATGACGTGGAACTTCGTTTCCACGAACCTGCTTCCATTCAAGCCTTGGCTTTTCAGTTCTTCGCGTCATAGTTCGAGTCCCCCATCTGGTCTGGCAGCCTTACCGTTTGCGATGCCACGAAGCTCTTCAACTGACCATCGAACAATCCCGGGAGCTAGAAGTTGACCTTTCGGCAAGTGACCTGCCTCCACCAAGCAGCGGAACTCAGTCGGCTTCATGTCCAAGAGCTGGGCAGCGGTGCTTTCGCTTGCAAGAATCGGGCTGGTTCTCATTGCAAACCTAGCTCCTTCCCCATCCCGGAGTTGGCTGTGTGATTTGTGGTCTGTGAACTGTGCCGGGCCAGCCTTTACGGCGATTTTGGCTGACCCGGCCCACCCGCGAATGCCACAGCGCGGGAACTCGTTTGATTTGTCGGTCTTACTCGCCTGCGTTCCGATACCATGCCCGCGGTTGAATGAAGCCTGCACCGATGTGCCAAACAATTCGCATCTCGAACGAAAGAGAATTCCAACCTCGTCTAGTTTCGATCTTAGGCTGGGTGTTGCCCTGTAGGAACGAGTGTTGCAGGCCGTCAATCATGGTTGGATCTGCGAGCACATACCAAGCCGTCTCGTCAGTAAGACCCGGCTCGACCAGTAATTCTAAGTTCCCGCTGAAGGGATTTGCATCGCTGGCTTTGGCGGCGGCGATTTGCACCAACAATTGCTCAGCTTGGGTTTCAAGAGCGGGCGGGACCAATAGAGCCCATGGAGCAGCACCCAGATATGAACCTTGCGAGTCGCGCTGAGAACGCATCGAGGATCGCCCCATTCCCAGAGACGCCACCGATAGCGCAGAACCAGGCGCCGCTAGGTTGCCTCGACTAGCGTCAAAAGCCGGATTTCCATCCCTCATAGTCTGTCCAGAACCGCCATTGGCCTCTAGGGGAGCCAATAGGACTTGTCGAAGCCGCTCATTCGCACCTGTCACCAACTTGGGTGTCAGGTTTTCCAGTACTCCAATCTGGTCGTTAACAATCACCTTCTCGCTAATGGAGAGGATCGAAGCATAGTCTTCAGGAATGGCGATTGCTTCACCTTCTTCATCGACCGTCGTGTGGCGAATTTCGCCACCTTCATCGACTTTGCCAAGCATCGGAGCGCCAGTTACATCCACCGCGTTCCCGGGCTTGTAGTCTTCACGATCAATTACTCGGCTGGCCCGTGCGATGGCCACTTCTGTTTCGGCCATTCTGCGAGCAACGGCTCCTGAATAGGCAGCGCCAATCACCAGAGCGAAATCCGATGTGCTATGCGATCCGCTTTGGCCAATCCAGCTGACCGCCTCGTGCGTGTTGCTGGGGCGTTGGCCCAAATCCCGATAGTAGCCTTGGACCAACTCAGAAACGCGGAGACCCGCAAGGTCTCGACCCATCGTCGGCTCGTGACGGCGGTCAAGCATGCTCTGAAACGCATCAACGTACTTCTGAGTGATGCTGCGTGGCGAATCCCAAGACTCTGTGACGCTTCCATTGGGGCCTCCAACACCGCCCGTCTGGCGGTGGCCAAACGATGCAAAATGTTGGATTGCCTGCTTTCGGACCTGAGAAAGGATCTCAGAAATCGGTTCATCTGAAACCGCCAGTCGGGAAGCAAGGTTTTGGCGCAATTGCGATGCGTTCTCTGCAAACCATTCATGTGAGAGCACCGATTGTTCAAACGCCTTGAGCACTTCGGCATACTGGGCCACCTTGGATGGCGCGACGCCGGCAACGCTAAGCGCTTGGGTCAAGTTTTCGGATAGCCCAATCGATTGGATCGTAGGTAATTTGCTTGGTTCCGCAGTTAGATGTGTGGATGATGTTGTCGTCATGCTCAGTTCCTTAATTGATTGCCCTAGATTGCTTTGAATGCGCGCGCCTGTGTCTGCCGGGACCGCAACAACCGAGATCTCAAGGGGCTCCCAAGAGGTGAAATACAACACTTGAGTTGGTCCATCCGGGCCGTCTTCGGTTCGTAACTCTTGGCTGTGAACACGAAAGCCCATTGAAATGCCTTTTAAAGAACCATCGCGAATACGATGCCAGGTCGGTTCTGCATCCGGTGCATCCGTAAATCTAAGAATTGCTTTCGCTAGTCCATTTGTGATCCATGCGTCGACTACCGAACCGACGACAGAACGTACCGTTGGCCTATGGTCTTCTAGTACGGAGGCACCTGATTGAAGGAATTCGAAATCGCCGGCTTCGTCTGTCACGACTACTCGCGTAGGCATTAGGCGAAATTGCCCTTCATGCCGGACAGGATGCCAAACAATTTCGCCAGATGAAAAAACAACCTCAACTGTTCGTTGTTTCTCATCGATTGTTGAGATCGATGCAGCTTGTTGCAACAAGCTGCTGTGAACCTCAGGAGATAAGTCTTGGACGTTCATTAAGTCTCCTCCAATCCGCTTTGAGCCTTGCTCTCGGCCACGAAGTCAGGAGTATTCTGGTGCGTGTCTGGAAGTCCCAGATCACTGGCAATCTCCCGTACGCGCGCCAAGGCCCGAGTCACAGAATAGTACTGAAGGCTCACGCTCTCCCTATTATCCGCCTCACCCTCTTCGTCTTCGAACGCAACCGCGCGCGTTATCTCCTCAAGCGTTCCCGCCCAGTAGCGAACCGAAACTCGATCATTTTCAAAACCGCCTCTTAGGCTAATCCAATCCGCGAGATAGATCTCTCTGGCGATGAACAGTTCTGGCGGAGGCTGTGCTTGGTCATCATAGGTAGCCAAATAATTGCGCGGGGGTGCGAAGTGCCGTTCGCCGCTGCCAATTCGGCCAAGACCAGACACGACAAATTGCATCGCGCTCTTACTCTGGAGCCCTGATCGTGTCAGGTCGGTCATGATCCTGAAGCGGAGAGCGGCATCAAGGGTGTACTCTCCGATACCGCCATACCGAGCCGCTTTGTTGTTGCCCTCGAAGAAGGGTAGCAAGCCTCTCCGCCGTGTACCGTCAAACTCGTTCTTGTCAGCTTCGGCTACCATCAGCAGACCCTTGAGTTTCATCGCTACCTCCACCAAGTCTATTTGCGAACATATTTCGCGCTTTTATGTCGCGATATTTTAACGCTGTCAACTGCTCTCGGATCTTGCACGGGATTTAAGAGCGCTCTAGGAGTGAATGATCGTCGGGCAAATTGCCCTCGCACCCATAAGACGCTCGTCACATCAGAACAGCAAACGACCGGAATCCTTGGGAAACTACTCTAGTTAGTTTGCAATCCGGCGACGGGCCAAACTGACAACAGCCCAGAGTTGTGAGCTGGAGGAGGACTCCTTCGAGAAAGTGAACGCGCGCGCCCACCAAATGCACTCGGAGTGCGGACAAACTGCACGAAGACCTGAGAGAAGGCCTTCGTCGATCATTTCATCTGGCTGCGCATCTTGATGCGACCGATGCATTGCCGATTTTATCTCGAGCGCGAAGGCTTCATCCTTACGATGCAGCGCGATTACAGTGAGCGCAAATATGGCCTCCGTGAATGGGTCAGCCGAGCCCAAAATCTCAAACATCTCGGACTTTGCACTTCTGGAGTTCTTGGTATCCGTCATTACTTGCCTCCTCGTTCAGTAGGAAATTCCCGTCGAAAATGGGACCAGTGACCTTGAGTGGATTGACAACGGGTATTTCCATCGCTCAGATTGCCGAAATACTGCAATCTATGGGGCACCGATGCAAGATAAAAGTCATAAAATCGGCAATCTAGGGATTTCACCCGCGCAGTGCCGCGCGGCGAGGGCATTGTTGTCTTTGTCTCAGGAGGAATTGGCAAAGGCCGCAGGTATAGCAACACGCACTCTTGTCTCGTTTGAAAGTGGCGCGAGGCCCGCATTTAAGCGAACGCAGAATGAACTGCGGACCGCGCTTGAAGCAGCCGGTGCCGAATTCATCCCGTCAAACGGGGGCGGGCCGGGCGTAAGACTCAGAACGCCAATGTAGTCTTATACACCACCTTGTAGTTTGGATTGGCCTTGAGCCAGGTTGCAGCGCTACTCTTGTTGAGGTTTGCCGAGGATCGCCTTCCAAATCCGCCGGGTTTTCTGTCTGATCTTTGGGAGAGGCCCCTTGATGAGATGATTGAGGCAGGGCGGTTATTCGCCGCCTATGATGTACTGGAAAAACTGAGCGCAAGCATGACGATCTATTCATATGGGCAAAGGACCGATCCACTCTGTTTGTCGAACTTGACCAGTGTGAAACTGAAATATCCCGCAGCATTGCGTAGTTTCCTAGTCTCTTGGACACAAGGAAGGGCCAGTCAGGCGCTGATCCACAACTGATCTCACATGCGCTTTCTCACAACCCGCGCCAGGTCGTTGTGACAGAGGAGGCAACCGGATTGGAACAAAGTCAGCACATTTCTGATGTATGCAGAATGCGTGATCTCCGGTGCGTTAATTTGCTACAGTTCAATCTGAATCTGGGCTGCTCACAAAATGATATGAATTGCCAAGGCTGTGTTAAATCGGCGTCATATTTTTGTTACGCAATGGTCACAAAAGGCTTGTTCCTGGGACATATGCCGTTTCCAGAAATCAACTGGACAAGGAAAATATCATGGCTTCGACCGCGAAACTAGCTGCGCGTTTGATGGTTATCGTAATCCTTCTGGCTATCGGTGATCATTACGAAATCGAACCTGAGACGATGCTCAGTATCTTCGCAAATGTCGTCATCTAAGAACCAACCGCCTCTTTGGAATGCAACTCCAAAGGGAACGGTGTTTCGCTGAGAAATTGGGGGAGCGCAGGATATGAAAGCGCGGTCGCCCCATCTGCGGAACGTGCGGGGCTATCAGCCCTGCACGGGCTGCGGGTCTGGTGCTCCAACAGCTTGCGTTCCCGAAACGATGTGGCAATGCCACCCGCTTCTCCAGGCAAAAAAACCTACGCATCTTGAAACTATGGTTTGAGTGCCCAAATCTATTTCAATCAGTTCGGCGCGAGTCGGGTTGAGCAAACCTTTATGCACGAGGAAATACTGTGCTGGTTAGCTTGATCCGGGTCTATGAGTGGCCTGCAGCAACTTCGCACGCCTTTCATCATGACCCAGATCTTAAAAAGGATGGCTGCTAAGGCAGCTGAGGTCGTCATCGAGACGGTCATTCTCATTGCGTTCCTTGCTGCTTGGCATGTGTTCGCAGAGAACTCATCGCTCTTGGAAGCATTCCTCAAGGCCATTGAGGGAGTAGCCAAGAGCTAAAAATTTGGCCGGGCGCAAAAGTCCGCCCGGCCATTCCATTCTCCGCGCATAGTGAAAGAACATTGTTTGTGGCGCAAATGTCCCCTATGTAGGGTGGGACGGATTATGTCTGATGAAACCCTGCTGTACGGCGGGGTTTTTTGTTTTGGGCGGCCGTCGATCTCACAACAATCTGGACGCTATGCTCGACCCAATTCTTTGGGCCGTGTGTTGGCTATCTATGCGCGTGATCTGGTTCTTCGTGCACAGATGGCTGACCCGCCGCTTTCCTTGATCTGATCCCGCTCTAAGCTCGATCGTTTGCAATACGTACGCCAGCGACCAGGGGAGGTGTGTCTTCTGCAATTGTCCATGTGGCATCGCTCCTAAGCGCCCACACTGCCACCTTTTTCGACTCAATTGCTTTCGGTCTCTTAGAGCTGAATGTTGCATCCAATGGGTCGGAGATGTTGCGCTGTTGCACCCTTTCAGAACTCTGCAACGGCAAAACTCCGGGGCCCCGCCACACCGTATACAAACCCGTCAGGAAGGACCCGCACGTGGTAGTCGATTGAACGTCGGCTCAGCAGACCAAGATCGAAGCGCGTCCTGCTGTTAAAGTAGATTGTACCAGCCAAACGGCAGGGACTACTCAAGCCACGGCCCTGTCCGGGCATTAGCACAGCAAATTCTGTTGTTCCGATATAGACGGGTTAGCCCAAAAGTCGCTAAAATACCTAGATCCTAGGGCAGCATCTAGTTTTCCAAGCGTGTTGCGGTGATATCTGCGTTCATGGCAAACCCAGTCCTATGACCTTTTTTCTCGCCGTTGTACCTCTTCAAGCCCAGTTGCAGGCCCAAGACCCGTATCTACTCTTGGTCGATTTCCAATCTGCTATAGTTGGTATGGTTGGTTTCTTTTTTGGTTTCGGTGGCGTCATTCTCACACTCAGGTCCAATGCTCGATTGGCGAGAGAACAGAACGAAGAGCATGCTAAAACCTCACTCGAACAGTTCGAGCGCGATCTAGAACTACGTCGAAGGGTCGTTCGTAGTGGGGTCCTTGCTGAACTGCGCAGAAGCAGAACAACACTGAATTTGAATATTTATACTCTCCGCGAGGCTGATCCAGCAGGGTCTACGTATCCACAGCTTTTGCCTGAGCTGGTCGTCTCCCACCGGTTGGTGCATGACGTTGGCGTTTTAAACGATAAGGAGATCGACGGAGTTGTCATCGCAATGGCCTCAATTGACAGCCTTCGCGACACTCTTGTTTCGAACGATCTTAGCAAGACTTCAGACAAATCGGTCTCGGTAAGCCGACGTCGTGTTGAGATCGTAGAAGGCTTGACAAATGCAACGATCCGCACGCTCGATGAAGCGATCGCAATCTTGGACGGAAGCAGCCTAGAAGGCTTTCAGTGAAGCGCTAACCGGTAGCCCCGGCCCGCGACAGCCGCAGAGCTATTGCTCCTGCAATGGGACCACTTTGAGGTCATGGGCACACCCCTACGGCTTGCAATTCCTCTGCCGTGACATGGCCGCCATTGAGCATACTGCGAGCCAGCGATGCACTGATAGCGTTCGATGGGATGAAGCCTTTGGCCTTCACCTTCTTCGCCCAGAAGGCCTGGACTGCTTCGGGTGCCGCTGTGGCACCAATCGTCTGCTGTGCATGATCGAGCCAGCGTTCCGCAGTGAGCCAATTCAGCGAAAGAAGAAGGTACTGCTTTCCATTTCCCTTGTTCTCGGCGGCATAGGCCCTGGCACTTGAGATGATAGTTTGAGGATCAACACCGGCAGCCACTGCTTGGTAGAAGGCTCGCTGCGTTCCCGTTCGGTCCCTAACTCTGGGATAGGCTGCCCAGAAGATTTCGAAGGCCCGGTGTGTGTGTTCGTCAGCGTCAGCGGCGCACACAGGTTCCTTTCCTGGTTCCCTTACAGGGTTAGTGTCGCATTTTGACACACGGCCTTGGTCCGATTTGACACACGGCTTTGGTCCGATTTGACACACGGGCCGCGTCTCAGAATGAGACTCGGATCCGTCTGCATCAAATGCCAATATATAGGCAGTGCTTGCCTGCCGCTTTGTCTTGCTATCCATTCGCTGAACGCGGCGAATAAGGCCGACCGCTTCTAGTTTTTTGAGGTGTCGGTTCACTGTTGATCGACTCATTTCGCAGTCCTCGGCAAGTCGGTCCTGCGACGGATCACACCGGCCCGTGTCGGCGTTGTGGCGGTCTGCGAGCTGCCACAGGAGCAATTTTGTGGCTGCTTGAAGACCGCGTTGCTGGATAGCCCAATTGGTCGCGCGGTGGCTCATGCCGGCACCTCAGCCTTCAAGTTTGGCCTAAATGCACGCCAATCTGCCTTAGCCCACTTTCTTGGTTTGTTTTTGCTTTGTCCGTGGGCTACATTTTCCCCAAGTATTTGGAAAGCAACAAGATCGCAATAATTCAAAATCCCCCGCCTTCGCGGGCGTGCCGGTTCGAGTCCGGCCTTGGGTACCAAAATCACTCCACAGCGTGGAGTGGATGGCGGCAGTCGGTCTGAAAGACCGACGAGAGCTGCGGAAATGCGCGCAGGCGGAATGCCGGGCGGCAATGGTTCGGCGTCGCCCCGCACACCACAGCCAACCTGCCGGGTCAGCCAAGCCATCCAAACCGTCACAAAAGTGATTCACCTCGATTTGGTGTCGGCGCGCGGCCCCGTTGTTCGGGTTGAGTGCGTGATCTTGCCCGTCACGCGCGATTGGTTCCGGGGCTGCACATGTCGCCCTGTGCGGTCCGGCACGCATGGGCCAAACCGGTAAACGCATCGTTTCCAAGATTTGTACCCTGTCTGGAAACGGACGACATGTAAGCCCCTGATTTTGAGAAGACTGTTGCCATTCTGGATACACCGCCCCGCGAATTGGTTCGATTTGGGAGAAAATCAGCCCTTGGACCGCCACGGGACCGCCACATTCCCGCCGCGTTTGGATTTGCCGGGGGGCGCCAAAACGGTAGCGTCCTCTCACCTGTCTGGATTGGGTGTGTACGCGGCCTCGTGGGGGCGGGCCCGCGGCACCGGGCAACCGGTGCAATTGTAAGTGCTGCCAGAGAGGTCGCGGGGACGGGTATTGGGGCGAGGGGTCCCATCCGTCCCCGCAGCTGGGTTTTTCACACGTGCCCTCGGGGTCCGGCTGATGGGCCGGGAGAGGGGCAAGAATGGCCAGGACAGCAGCGACAAGCCCCTGTTTTACGCCCGGGACACGTATTGCCACCGCGCGCGGCTGGACACCGATTGAGCAAATCCGCCACGGCGACCGGGTTCTGACGGCGGACAACGGTCTGCGCCCGGTGGTCTGGATTGGGCGGCGGCATCTGACGCGGGCCGAGATCGCCACCAGTGACGAGTTGCGCCCGATCCTGATCCGTGCGGGTGCCCTGGCCGATGGGCGGCCCGAGCGTGACATGATCGTGTCGCCGAAACACCGGTTCACCGTGCGGCGCCCCAATGCGCATGGGGTCTGGGATGAGGTGTTGATGCCCGCCGACAAGCTGATTGACCACCGCGGCATCAAGCCGGTCGACGCGCTTGGCGTGACCTATATTCATCTGTTGTGCGAGCATCATCAGGTGCTTCTGGCCGATGGCGCCTGGGCGGAAAGCTTCCGCCCCGATGGGTCGACCTGGCAAAAGATCGGCAATGCCCAGCGGCTGGAGATCGAGGCGCTGTTTCCTGAGGCGCGCAAAGGCGGGCTCGAGCGCCTGGCCGACCCCGCGCGGCCCCTTGATGACCGACCGCTTTACAAACAACGCATGGACCGGCTGCGGCTGCTTTAGCGCTCGGGGATCAGGCCCTTGGGGAAGAACCGCAGCACGACAAGCAGGATCACCCCCATGACCAGAAGGCGCATTTGCACCGCGTTGCCCACCAGGTGCTGGCGCAGGGCGCTGTCATCGGCCATCCAGCCGGTGACAAAGCCGATCACGGCGGGGCCAAGCGCTTCGACCTGCACCCACAAGAACCACACCAGCATGCCGCCCAGCACCGCGCCGAAATTGTTGCCCGACCCGCCGATGATCACCATCACCCAGATCAGGAAGGTAAAGCGCAGGGGCACATAGGTCCCAGGCGTCAGCTGCCCGTCAAGCGTGACCATCATGGCGCCCGCCATCCCCAGCACGGCCGAGCCCAGGATGAAAACCTGCAAATGGCGCGCGGTGACATCCTTGCCCATGGCAGAGGCGGCAACCTCATTGTCGCGGATCGCGCGCATCATCCGGCCCCAGGGCGAGGCGAGCGCGGCCTGGCAGAGCCACAGCAGGATCAACAGCACGACCAGGAAAATGCCGGTGTAAAGCACATCGACCCACAAGGTGGAGGCGCGCACCGGGTCGAGGCCAAGCGCTTCGGCGCGTTCGACAAAGGCCGGGTCCTGCTGGATGTGGATTTCGAACGGAACCGGATAGGGGCGCGGCAGGCCGGTGACATTCTTGATCCCGCGCGCCAGCCAGTCTTCGTTTTTCAAGATTGCGATGATGATCTCGGAAATCCCGAGCGTGGCAATCGCCAGATAATCCGACCGCAGACCCAGCGCGGTCTTGCCCACGATCCAGGCGATCCCGGCGGCCATCACCCCGCCCACGGGCCAGGCCAGCATGATCGGCAGGCCGAGACCGCCGATGTTGCCCCGAAGGGCAGGCTCAATCGCCTCAACCGCGTCGCGGGCAGGGTCAAACAGGCTGCGGTAGATCACGTAGCCGATCACCAGCACCGCGATCAGGCCCAGCGTGCGGACCCAGCCCCGGGGCAGGGCGCGCCAGGCATAAATGGCGGCGAAAATCGTGGCCGCGCCCACCAGCAAGGCCACGATCAACCCAAAGCCGCCCGCAGACAACGCTTCGGTGTCGATGGGTTCGGCGATCAACACCGCCGCAAGGCCCCCGGCGGCGACAAAGCCCATCACGCCGACGTTCAAAAGACCCGCATAGCCCCATTGGATATTCACGCCCAAAGCCATGATGCCCGAAATCAGCCCCATCTGCAGAACCGTCAGCGCCACGTTCCACGATTGCAGAAAGCCCGTCGCGGCAATCAGCGCGGCCATGGCGGCAAACAGGGCGGTGTTGCGCAGGGCGGGGCTCATAGCGATTTTCCCGAAAACAACCCGGTGGGTTTGAACAACAGCACCAGGATCAGGATCGTGAAGGCCACGGCAAACTTGTAATCGGTGGACAGAAGTTGGGCCAAACCGTCCGGCTGAAGGCCTTCTGGCAGGGCGTAGGTCGCCACTTTTTTCCAGGCATAGGTGATGCCCACTTCGGAAAAGGCGATGACAAAGCCGCCGGCGATCGCCCCCAGGGGCGAGCCGAGCCCGCCGACGATGGCGGCGGCAAAGATCGGCAGGAGCAGCTGGAAATAGGTGAAGGGGCGGAAGGATTTATCCAGCCCGTAGAGCGTGCCCGCGATGGTCGCCAGGGCCGCCACGATCAGCCAGGTGATCATGACAACGCGTTCGGGGTTGATGCCCGACAATAGTGCGAGGTCTTCATTGTCGGAAAACGCGCGCATGGACTTGCCGGTGCGGGTTTTTTCCAGAAACCAGAACAGCAGGGCGACCACGATGATGGCAACGACGACCGTGATCACGGTGGTGGTGCGGATCGCAAGACCTTCGGCCAGGCCGGTCATCTCGCGGAAGGTGCGCGCGGAAATCAAGAACCGCTCGCCATCCGAAAAGCGCTGATCATCGACGCCGATGATCATGCGGACCAACCCGTTGAGGATGAACATCACGCCGATGGACACGATCAGAAAGATCAACGGGACCGCCCGTTGGGCACGGTAAAACCGGTAGACCACACGGTCGGTGCCCAATAGCAAAAGTGCTGTGCCGGCAATCCCGAAAGGCAGGGCCAGAAGGGCCGTGGGCAGAGGCCCCAGGGAAATCCCCCAGCCCTGAAAGAGCCAGGTGAACAGGATCGTGACCATCGTGCCGAAGGCCATCGTGTCGCCATGGGCGAAGTTCGAAAACCGCAAGATGCCGTAGACCAGTGTCACCCCGAGCGCGCCAAGCGCCAGTTGGCTGCCGTAGGACACCGCCGGGACGATGACGAAGTTCGCAAGTGCGACAAGGGCGTTCAGAAGGTCCACCGCTCAGGTCCCTTTGCAGCTGCCAAGGTATGTGATTGCGATTTCGGCGGCGGGCAGATGCACCGAATAAAGCGCGGTGCCATCGGGTGCGACGGTCAAAAGATGCATCGCCAAGCCGGTCCGGCCGGTGGCCGCCAGGGCCGCGCCGACCCCCGACCAGGTGATGGGGATGGTCTCGGCATCGGTGACAATCGTGTCGGCCGTGGGAAACCCGCCTTCCATTGCAAGAGAACCGGGGGCGAGGGCGGTGTCGACCGTGACGGAATAGCCGCTGTCGGTGCAGGCCTCGCCGGACATGCATTCGGTTGGAAAGGTGCAGGCCATGCCCGCCAGCGCCGCACCTGGCGCAAAGATGAACGCGGTGGCGATCACAAATGCCCGCATGATATGTCCCCGTTACCCCGTGGGCGCGAGCCAGCCCGGGAACCAACGCTCATGGTGTTGGCAGTGACCCGTCAGCGTGACATTTGCCCCCTGTCTGGCCACATACATCGCCGCAGCACCGTCGCGACGCAAGCCCAGAGTGTAGAAGGTATGCGTGCCCGCCTTGGCGCGAAACATCACATCGTCTTCGGCGGTGTCATGCATGGGCTGGGCATTGGCGCTTAGCCTGGTGCCGCCGACGTCCATCATCACCCGGTAAAGCCCCGGGCGATCCTTGAGGCTGGGCACCGGATCAAGCGAGACCGAGATTGTCAGCGGTTGGTCCGTATCGCGCGCCGTCATGGTGCAGGTGATGGGCGCGCTGCCAGCAAGGCTGAAGGCGGTGAGCGTTGCAAAAAGGGCCATTGGTCCCTCCTGATCTTGCCGCGCGGTGCCGGTTCCCGGCGTTGGCTGCGCGGTCGGTTCCCCATCGATCAAGTGAACGGGCGGCGGTGTGGCTGGGTAAAGAAAAATCGCATCAAATGCGGCGATTTGACCGGGCCAAATTCAGCCGCACAAAACTCTTTGAAGAGTTTTGCAAATTTCTTGATCAGAAATTTGGTCGCGCCCGGGGATCAGCCGCCCAGGAAACTGCGGCGCACATCCGGGTCGGCCAGCAAGGCGGCCCCGGTGTCGGTGAAGGCGTTGCGCCCCTGGACCAGCACATAGCCTTTATCGGCGATGTCGAGCGCCTGGCGGGCGTTTTGTTCAACCATCAGGATCGAAATGCCGGTGCGCGCGACTTCAATGATCCGGTCGAAGAGTTCGTCCATCACGATGGGGCTGACCCCGGCGGTCGGTTCATCCAGCATCAGGACCTGGGGCTGGGTCATCAGCGCGCGGCCCACGGCGACCTGCTGGCGCTGCCCGCCCGACAATTCGCCGGCCTTCTGGCGGCGCTTGTCGCGCAGGATCGGGAACAGGTCAAAGACCTGCTCGATGGTGGTGCGGATGTCGTCGTCGCGCAGAAACGCGCCCATCTCAAGGTTTTCTTCGACGGTCATCGAGGTGAAGATGTTGTGGGTCTGGGGGACGAATGCCATGCCTTCGGCGACCCGGTCCTGGGGGCTGATATGGGTGATGTCCTTGCCACCGATGCGCACGGACCCTTCGCGCAGGTTCAGCATGCCGAAGACGGCCTTCATGGCGGTGGATTTGCCCGCCCCGTTGGGTCCGACGATGACCGCGATCTCGCCTTTGTCGACGGCCAGGGTGCAATCGTGGAGAATATCGGCCCCGGTGCCATAGCCGCCGGTCATATGCTCGCCAATAAGGTAGGGGTCTGCCATCAATAGCCTGGTCCCACGTTGGTTTTGGTCCGCGTGATATCAAGAAAAGCCGCGTGCCGCTCTTCGGCGGGCCCAAGTGGGACGACACTGGGTATACCCACGTCCGCCATGGCCGAAGAGGTTTCGATGATGCCGACGCCCCATTGTTGCGTGAATATGGTGTACAAAACCAGAGCGCGGCTGTCGTCGGGGTAGGTGACCTCCGCAGCCCCTTGGTAAAGCAGGCCCGACGGCCTCCGGCGCTCGAACAACACACGGTCGCGCCTGCGCGGCCCGCGTGCGGCCTCGACGAACAGATGAGTTTCCGCCAAGGCATCGAGTTCGCCCTTCGTCAGGTCCAAGGCCTCTCTTAAAGGGAAAAACACACTCTTGATGGCGGCATCATGCGCTTCGGTGAGGCGGTATAGTTCGGCCCGGTTGCGGCCAACAGAGATGGAACCTTCAAGCGTGTAGCCCGAGCCTTCGAGACAAATTGCAAGACTTTCAGAGATCGATCGGCAGCCGGTTGGAGTGAACGCCTTGTCAAAGCGGTGAGTGCGTTCATCGACGCCGACAAAACGGGGGCCATCGGGGGCGGGCGGCGTTTGGGCCAGCGCAGGCACAGACAGGGTCATGGCGGCCAACACAGCGCCAAGTCGACCCGCGACATTCATCCGGCGGCCTTGTTCTTCAAACCCGTGCCCAGATAGGCCTCGATCACCTGCTCGTTGGCCTTGATCTCATCCAGCGTGCCGGTTGCCAGCACCTTGCCTTCGGCCATGCAGATCACCGGATTGCACAGCCTGCCGATGAAATCCATGTCGTGTTCGATGACACAAAACGTATAGCCGCGTTCGCGGTTCAGCCGTTCGATGGCGCCTGCGATGGTGCCAAGAAGCGTGCGGTTCACGCCCGCGCCGACCTCATCCAAAAACACGATCTTGGCGTCGACCATCATGGTGCGCCCAAGCTCCAACAGCTTCTTCTGGCCCCCCGACAGATTGCCCGCGCGTTCATCGCGTAAATGCTCAATGGTCAGGAATTCGATGACTTCATCGGCCTTCTTCATCAAGGCGCGCTCTTCCTCGGCGATCCGGGCGCGCTGTGTCCAGGTGTTCCAGATGGTCTCGCCCGCCTGTCCGCCCGGCACCATCATCAGGTTTTCGCGCACCGTCATCGACGAAAACTCATGCGCGATCTGGAAGGTGCGCAACAGGCCTTTGTGAAACAGCTTATGCGGGGGCAGGCCGGTGATATCCTCACCCGCCATCACAACACGCCCCGAGGTTGGTTTGAGGTTGCCCGCGATCACATTGAACAGGGTCGTCTTGCCCGCCCCATTGGGGCCGATCAGCCCGGTGACGGAGCCTTCGGCAATCTCAAGCGTGGCGCCATCGACGGCATGGAACCCGCCAAAATGCTTGTGGACGTTTTCAACTGCGATCAATGGCTGCGCCCTTACGGGTTGCAAAAAAAGGGCCCCGGTGAGGGGGCCCTTTCGTTTGGGTCTAGCGGAAGGTGACGGTTTTGAAATCACCGCCTTCGATCATCAGCTCTTCGTAGCGACCGCCGGCTTCGCCGGGGCCGATAAGTTCGACCGATGACGCGCCTTCGTAGTTGATTTCAACACCTTCGTTGATCAACTCGATCGCACGGGCCAATTCGCCCACGCCGATGGTCTCGCCCGGCGCGTTCGCAATGCCGAGGATTTCACCATTGTAGTCGGCTGGATCAATCGAGCTTGCCTTGTGCATCGCCAGAAGCATGACCGCCGCGGCGTCATAGGCTTCGCCTGCGAAGGACGAATTGCCGTCAAAACCAGCGGCTTCGGCCATTTCGCCGAATTTGTCGCGACCAGGACCGGCCGCGGCCGGACGGGTGCCGATGGCCCCTTCGAGATCGGCGCCAAAAGCGTCGCTCAGCGTGTCAGAAATCATCCCGTCTGGCAGGAAGAACGTGTCAAACGCGCCCGAATCCAGGGTCGACTGGATGATGCCTGCGCCACCGCCATCGGCGTAGCCTGCCACGACCAGCATGTCGCCGCCCGCCGAGGCCAGCGCGCCGACTTCGGCCGAATAATCCGCCTTGGCACTTTCATGGGCCGCCGACAGGGTCACCGAACCGCCCGAGGCTTCGAACGCTGACTGGATCGCATCTGCAAGACCCTTGCCATAATCCGAATTGTCATAGGTCAGCGCGATTGAACCGATGCCTTTTTCGTTCAGAATTTCCGAGATCAGCTCGCCCTGGCGCGCGTCAGACGGGGCAAAGCGGTAAAACAGCCCATTGTCTTCCAGCGTCGTCAGACCCGGGGATGTGGCCGAGGGCGAAATCTGGACCATCCCGTTGGGGATCGACACATTGGTCAGGATCGCGCCCGTGGCGCCCGAACACATCGCGCCCACCAGCCCGTTGATGCCTTCGGCGGTGATCAGACGTTCGGCGGTGGTCACGGCGGCGGCGGCATCCACGCAGGTGCTGTCGCCCGATACGCTTGAAATCGTTGCGCCGTCGACAAAAAGTCCGCTCTCGTTGATCTCATCGATCGCCATTTTCGCGCCGTTCTCCATCGGTGGCGCAAGGCTATCAAGGGGCCCCGTGAAGCCCAGTGCGATGCCGATTTTCACTTCGCTGATATGCCCACCGGCGATGGCGCCGGTTGCGGTCAATGCAGCGGCGGTGGTCGCCAACAACAGCTTTTTCATGATTGTCTCCCTGACAGGTTTTTTACTCTGCGTGGGAAACTAGCCCCGTGGATGGGACTTGGAAAGGCCGATCTGGCAGGGGTTTGCCATAACGTCACTTCCCGGTGAGGTCGGGCTGGCGTTTGCCGCGCGCGCGCCTAAGTATTGTACAGACGCGAAAGGACACCTCATGCCCCAAATCCTTCTTGCCGTGATTGCAATCGTTGTTGCCGGTGGTCTGGCCGGGCGGGCCGACGCGCTCGACAGCTCTGAAGGCGCCTTGCGTGTCACCCCCATGGTCACCGGGCTCGATCAGCCCTGGGCGGTGGGGTTTCTGCCCGGTGGCGCGGTGTTGATCACCGAACGCGATGGCCGGCTCATTCACATCGACGGCGGCGAGATCACCAACCTGCGCGGCGTGCCGATCGTGGCGGACAACGGGCAGGGCGGCCTGCTGGACGTGCTGGTCCCGCGCGATTTTGCCCAGACGCGCGAGATTTTTCTGTCTTACGCAGCCCCCCAGGGGCGGGGTGCGGGCACCGCGGTGGCGCGCGGCATCTTGTCGGATGACGCATCGAGGCTTTTGGATGTGCGCACGATCTTCGAGATGGAGCGCGGCATGCGGTCGGACCGCCATTTCGGCTCGCGCATCGTCGAAGGGCGCGATGGCTTCCTTTATGTCTCGATCGGCGACCGGGGAGATCGGCCTTCGGCCCAGGATCTGACGACTGAGGCGGGCGCGGTCGTGCGGATTGCGCGCGACGGGTCGGTGCCAGCGGATAATCCCTTCGTCGGCCAGGCCGGGGCCCAGCCTGAAATCTGGTCTTACGGGCACCGCAACCCGCAAGGCATGGCGATCACGCCGGACGGGGTGATCGTGACGGCCGAACATGGCGCGCGCGGCGGTGATGAGGTCAATATCCTGCGCAAAGGGGCGAATTACGGCTGGCCGGTGATTTCCTACGGGCGGCATTATTCGGGGGCGTCTATCGGCGAAGGCACCGAGCGTGCCGGCATGGAACAGCCCGCCCATTACTGGGACCCTTCGATCGCGCCCTCGGGCATGATGGTCTATTCGGGGCGGCTCTGGCCGAATTGGCGCGGCGACATGTTCGTCGGGTCGCTGAAATTCGACATGATCTCGCGGCTGGAACGCGGCGGGTCTGTGCGTGAGGCCGAACGCCTGGCGTCGGACGAAACCCTGCGGGTGCGCGACATCCGCGAAGGCCCAGATGGCGCGATCTGGTTTCTTTCCATTGGAAATGGCACGCTTTACCGGATGACCCCCGGCTAGGGCTTCATCCTGGCAGAAATACTCCGGGGTTTGGGGCAGAGCCCCAATATAACATGTCGTCGGGCGTCAGCCCGGCCGCTGGATCAGGCCCCGCTTATACACTCAACCGGCGCGCGGGCGCGCCCCGCTCGCGGTAGGGCGTGGTGTTGTAATGCGCCCGGTAGCACTTGGAAAAATGGCTGGGCGAGGTGAACCCACAGGCCAGGGCCACGTTGATTACGCTCATATCGGTCTGCATCAGCAGGTTGCGCGCCTTTTGCAGCCTTAACTCCATGTAATACCGCTTGGGCGACCGCGACAGGTACCGCCGAAAGAGCCGTTCCAACTGCCGGGTCGACAGCCCCACCTCCTTGGCCAGGATCGACGGCGACAAAGGATCCTCGATCGCCGCCTCGATCCGCTGGATCACCAGCGCCAGCTTCGGGTGGCGGATACCGATGCGCGTCGGCACGCTCAGACGCTGGGTGTCCTGGTCGGTGCGGATGGTCGTGTAGATCAGCTGGTCGGCCACCTGGGCGGCCAGATCCTCGCCGTGGTCATCGGAGATGATCTTCAACATCAGATCAATCGACGATGTCCCGCCCGCGGTGGTGAACCGGTTGCCATCCATCACGAAGACCGATTTTGTGAGGTCGACGTCAGGGAATTCTTCCAGGAAACTGTCCTGGTTTTCCCAATGGATGGTGGCGCGCTTGCCGTCGAGCAATCCGGCCTTCGCAAGCGTGAAACTTGCCGTGCAAAGCCCGCCGATCTGCAGCCCGCGCCGTGATTCGCGTCTGAGCCAGTTCAGCACCGGTTTTGTCGATGCGTCCGCCACGCCAAGCCCGCCGCAAACCACGATCGTGTCGTCGCGCTGCAGCTCTGACAGGTCCTGATCGAGCTTATAGGTGATCCCGGCGGAACAGGTGGTCAGGCCGCCGCCTTGCCCGATGGTGATCCATTCATACAGCGGTTTGCCCGATTCACGGTTGGCGATGCGCAGGCTTTCGACCGCACAGGCAAAGCAAAGCATCGTGAAATTCTCAAGCAGCACAAACACAAACCGACGCGGCCGCTGAGCGTCAGCGCGCAAAGGTGTCGGGCGAAGATCGGAGTTGTTCATTCGGCGGCAAGCCCTGGTGTTTCATGGAACGCTTGCAGATATTTTGGGCCGGCGCAATTCACACCGCACAAACGCCGCCCCCCGCGACGCATGATTGTCTGTTTTCAACCTCACCGGGCTTGGCTATAACCCACGTCCGCCCGTGACGCGCAAGGATAGGACCGATGAGCAACTGGACAAAGAGCGATTGGCGCAACAAGCCTCGGGTGCAGATGCCCGATTATCTCGATTCTGATGCCCTGGCATCGGTTGAGGCGCGCCTTGCGTCCTATCCGCCGCTGGTCTTTGCCGGTGAGGCGCGCCGGCTGAAGCGTGACCTGGCCGCCGCCGCGCGGGGCGAGGCGTTCTTGTTGCAAGGCGGCGATTGCGCCGAAAGCTTTGCCGCGTTCAATGCCGATCAGATCCGCGACACGTTCAAGGTGATGTTGCAGATGGCGATGGTGCTGACCTATGGCGCCAAGGTGCCGGTGGTCAAAGTGGGCCGGATGGCAGGCCAATTCGCCAAGCCGCGCTCAGCACCAACCGAAGTAAAAGACGGTGTCGAACTGCCGAGCTACCGCGGCGATATCATCAACGAATTGGACTTCACCGAAGCCGCCCGTATCCCCAACCCCGAAAAGATGTTGCAGGCCTATACCCAGGCCGCCGGCACGCTGAACCTTGTGCGCGCGTTTTCCACCGGTGGGTTTGCCGATATGAACCGGGTCCACGCCTGGACACTGGGGTTCGCCGAGGGCGCAGGCGCCGAGCGTTACAAGGACATTGCCGCGCGCATTCAGGATGCGATTGATTTCATGGCGGCGGCGGGCCTGACGGCGGATACCAATCACGACCTCGGCTCGGTGGATTTCTACACCAGCCATGAAGCGCTTTTGCTGGAATATGAAGAGGCGCTGACCCGCGTGGATTCCACCACTGGCCAGTGGATTGCGGGGTCTGGCCATATGATCTGGATCGGCGACCGCACCCGGCAGCCGGATGGCGCCCATGTGGAGTTTGCCCGCGGTGTGCAAAACCCGATTGGTCTGAAATGCGGGCCGACGACGACGGCAGATGACCTGAAAGTGCTGATGGCCAAGCTGAACCCTGAGAATGAAGAGGGTCGCCTGACCTTGATCGCGCGGTTCGGGGCAGGGTCGGTGGGCGAACACCTGCCGCGTCTTGTGCGCACCGTGCGCGAGGAAGGTGCCAATGTGGTCTGGTCCTGCGACCCGATGCACGGCAACACGATCAAATCGGCCACGGGCTACAAGACCCGGCCGTTTGACAGCGTTCTGCGCGAGGTGCGCGAATTCTTTGAGGTTCATTCCGCCGAAGGCACGATCCCCGGCGGTGTGCATTTCGAGATGACGGGGGCGGATGTGACCGAATGCACCGGCGGGGTGCGCGCTGTCACCGAAGAGGACCTGTCGGATCGCTATCACACGGCCTGTGACCCGCGGCTCAATGCATCCCAGGCGCTGGAACTGGCGTTTTTGGTGGCCGAGGAGCTGACCGCACGGCGCAACGGGGCGTCCCGGGCCGCAGCGGTCTGATCCCTGCGGCGGGGCGAGACTTTGAAAGCGGCGCGGGTCACCCTCGCGCCGTTTGTCGTTTGGGACGTAGGTTTGTGGTGGGCGCTGGCCACGGACCCCCGGGTGCGGGCTTATCTTGGGGGTGTGTTGCCGGTTTGGCCGCGCATGAAGGCATTCGCGCGTGATGTGAAAAGCGCCCGCCGGGGCAATCTGTGGTGCGCGCGCGCCCAGGGCAGACAGATCGGTCTTGTCTATCTTGTGGCGACGCCAGAGCCGGGCACGATGGAGCTGTCCTACCTTTTTCGAGCGGATGTTTGGGGCCAAGGCCTCGCGTCGGAGGCGGTCGCTTTGGTGTTGCAAACCGCGCAACAGAGATTCCCGGACGCACGAATTGTTGCTGAAACGCAGGCGGGGAATGTGCGGCCACGGCAGTTGCTGGCGGGGCAGGGATTCGTTGAAACCGCCCGGCTCACACGGTTTGGAGCCGAGCAGATCTGTTTTGAATGGCGCGGGGCGCGGCCCGGCTAGTCTTTTGAGTGGACCAACCGCAGGTAAGACGGCCGACCCGATGTGTCGTCGTCGCCGGGTGTTTTCGTCAAAGGTGTCTTGCGGGTATAGGCGGCTTCGCTTGCGGCAAAGGCGCGGTCATTGTCCTGAGCTTTAGGGGCGTTGGCGTAGCCCACAAGGGTCTTGTGTTCCATCTGGGTGATCTGCAAGCGGCGCGGCTGGCGACCGATCTTGCCGTCCATGACCACGCAGCCAAGCGCGCGGGTGACATCGCCACCATCGCTGCGCAGGGGCAGGATCAACAGCTCACCGCCCAAGGCCGTGCGCCCGACACCTTCTTCGCCGCGCAGCTGCATCCGCACCTGGGCCGGCTCTTGAAACGTGGCTTCCAGCGCGGTGGCCAGTTTGGGCCGCGAGTCGGGTGAAAAAATCGCCGAGATCGGCATGCCGCGCACTTCCAGCCCCATCAGATCGGACAGATGCATGCCTGCGACCCGGAACCGGGCAAGGCCAGGGGCGATGCGTTCGAGAACAAAGGCATGTTCCAATGCGCCGGCCAGGCCGCGCGGGTCCACATCGGACCGGTCGGGCACCAAACGGTCCGCGCGCAGGCTGTCCCAATATCCTTCGACCTGGACAAGTGCTGGATGCCGGCGCGCAAGGCGGCGTTCGTTCAGCGAAACAAGGCTTGGGGATTTGGTCGGGTCGTGATCCACGGTCTTCTCTCCTCGACGGGGTCGGTTTGTGGCCGGGGGGCCCGTCTGCTAACTAGCTACGTACACATATTGTTACTGATCCGACTATGGCACTTATCGACACAAATTTCGCTAAAAATCGGCAGAAACGGTTAATTTCCGGGAGAGGTATGGCGTGTCAGTCGCAGTGACGGTTTCGATGACGGGGTTTGCAGCACGTCAGGGCGCGTTTGATCGCTACAGCTGGTCTTGGGACGTCCGATCGGTGAATGGGCGTGGCCTGGACCTGCGGCTGAGAATGCCTGATTGGATCGAAGGGCTGGAACAATCGCTGCGCGCCAAGCTGCAGACATCGCTGCATCGCGGATCGGTCCAGGTGTCGCTGCGCCTGTCGGCCAATGACGACAGCTCCGGCCCGGTCGTGAACGATGAGGCGCTGGAGACCGCGCTTTCCATGATCGCGCAGGTCAAAGCCCGGGCCGACGCGCGCGGTGTTGAGGTCAGCGCCCCCTCCGCGGTGGAGGTTCTGGCGATGCGCGGGGTCCTTGATGGGGCCGGGCGCGACGACGATACAGGACCCTTGAAAAAAGCCCTGGAGGCGGATTTCGACGCGCTTGTGGAGGATCTGTGCGCGATGCGCGCCAGCGAAGGGGCGGCACTGCATGCCACGCTGGAGGCCCAAATCGCCGAGGTTGAAACACTGCACGCTGCCGCCTGTTCGGCGGTGGCCGACCGCAATGCGGCCGCCCCCGACACCCTGCGCGACCAGCTTGCCCGGGTGCTTGCGGCGTCAGACGGGGTTGATCCCGACCGGTTGACCCAGGAGATTGCGCTTTTGGCGGTGAAGTCGGACATCACCGAAGAACTTGACCGCCTGACGGCCCATATCGCAGCCGCCCGCGCCCTGTTGACGGGCCCCGGGCCAAAGGGCCGAAAGCTCGATTTTCTGATCCAGGAGTTCAACCGCGAAGCAAACACCCTGTGCTCCAAGTCCGGCACGAAGGCTCTGACAGCGGTTGGTCTTGACCTGAAAGCGGTCATCGATCAGATGCGCGAGCAAGTCCAGAACGTGGAATAGACAGTGCAGCAGACACGCCGTGGCCTTTTGATCATCCTGTCGTCGCCTTCGGGCGCGGGGAAGTCCACGTTGGCGGCGCGCTTGCGCACCTGGGACCCCGAGATCACGTTTTCGGTGTCGGCCACGACCCGGCCGGCGCGCCCCGGCGAAATCGACGGTCAGCACTACCGGTTCACCGATGAGGCGGAGTTCAAGCGCATGGTCCATGACGGCGACATGCTGGAACATGCCCATGTGTTCGGGAACCTTTATGGCTCCCCCGCCGCCCCGGTTGAGGCCGCGATCGCCTCGGGGCGCGATGTGCTCTTTGACATTGACTGGCAGGGCGCCCAGCAGATTGCGGGGTCGGCCCTGGCCGATGCGGTCTTGTCGGTGTTTTTGCTGCCGCCGTCGATTGCGGCGCTGCGCGACCGGCTGGTGTCGCGCGGGCAGGACGACGACGAGACCATCGCGCGGCGGATGCGCAAAAGCTGGGATGAGATCAGCCATTGGGGGGCCTATGATTACGTGCTGGTCAATGATGATCTTGATGCGACCGAAGCGCAGTTGAAGGGCATCGTGGCGGCCGAACGGTTGCGCCGGGTGCGCCAGCCGGGACTGGTGGACCATGTGCGGCGCCTGCAGTCGGAATTTGAGGAGACGTGATGGGCCTTTACACCCTTGACGGCGTGACCCCTGAGGTGCCGGGTGATGGCGACTATTGGATCGCGCCAGCGGCCCATGTGATCGGCAATGTGCGTCTGGGCCCCGGTGTGGGCATCTGGTTCGGCGCGGCTTTGCGCGGCGATAATGAGCGGATTGACGTGGGCGCGGGCACCAACATTCAGGAAAACACGGTGTGTCACACCGACCCCGGCTTCCCGCTGACAATAGGCGAAAACTGCACCATCGGGCACAAGGCGATGCTGCACGGCTGCACGATTGGCGATGGTGCCCTGATCGGCATGGGGGCGACGGTTTTGAACGGGGCCGTGATCGGTGAGGGCGCGTTGATCGGGGCCGGGGCGCTGGTGACCGAAGGCAAGGTGATCGCGCCGCGCACGCTGGTGGTGGGGGCGCCTGCCAAACCGGTGCGCGAATTGGACGACGCCGCGGTGGCGGGGCTTCTGGCCTCGGCCGCGCATTACCGCGCCAATATGCGCCGGTTCCGCGCGGGGCTGGCGCCGGTGCCGCAATGAGCGCCAAGCGCGGGACCTGGCCCGGGTCCGTTTCCGCACCATTGGGCTCGCCCATCCAGCCCTCGGTCGTCTACAAAAGCGCGGGCCCCAACACCCTTGATGACATCTATGAAGGGCGCGAGGCCGGTTTCACCTATGCGCGCGAAGGCCACCCGAATGCGGCCGTCGTGGCGGGCCGGATTGCCGAGATGGAAGGTGCTGCGGCCGGGCTGATGACCGGCTCGGGCATGGCGGCGGTGGGTGCGGTGCTGATGGGCCTTCTGCGGGCGGGCGATCACGTGGTGGCGGGCGATCAGCTTTATGGGCGATCGTTGCGCCTGATGGCCGACGATCTGCCGCGCTTTGGGGTCGGCGTGACCCTGGCCAATGCCTGTGACGCGGCTGCGGTAGCGGCGGCAATGACACCGGCGACAAGGCTGATCTTGATTGAAACCGTGTCGAACCCGACGATCCGCATTGCCGATCTTGATGGGATTGCAGCGCTGGCGCGGGACGCGGGCGCGCTTTTGGTGGTGGACAACACGTTCACCACGCCGCGGGCGGTCCAGCCTTTGGCGCGCGGGGCCGATATCGTTGTGCATTCGGTCACCAAGCTTTTGGCGGGCCATTCGGACGCAACCCTGGGCTGGGTCGGGACGAAAACCCCCGACCTGATGGCCGAGATCGAGCGGTTCGCGGTGACCATGGGCCTGACGGCAAGCCCGTTTGATTGCTGGTTGGCCGAACGCGGCTTGATGACATTTGATCTGCGCTATGACCGGGCGGAGGCCAATGCCGCGGGTCTGGCGGCGGCCTTGTCGGGCTTGGAGGGCGTGAAACAGGTGCTTTATCCGACCGATCCGGCCCATCCCGACCGGGCCCTGGCCGCGGCCCTGTTGGGCAATCGCGGCTCGCATATGGTGAGTTTCGTCATCGACGGCGGCCGGCCCGAGGCCGAGCGGCTGGTCAATGCGGTCGCTGGTGACATTGCCTTCGCGCCAACGCTGGGCGACATCGCCACAACGCTCAGCCACCCCGCATCATCGTCTCACCGAGCGCTGAGCACGGATGCCCAAGCGGCCATCGGCATATCCGAGGGGTTCTTCCGCGTCTCTGTGGGGTGCGAACCCCTCGACCACATCGCGGAGGTTTTGACCCGCGGGGTCGCTGCGGCCTATTCCCCGGTGAGCGATTGAAGGATTTCGAAATCGAGACCCGGGCATAGGCTCCGGATTTCGGCCTTCACGATGCGCGGATTGGGAACTTCGGCCGACAACACACGGTATTTGCCGTCAAACCCCAGCGCGAAGAGCAATTGTGCCAGATCAATACAGTCGAATTCGCGCGCCAGAAGCGGTGACAAGACCACACGCGGTTTGACCCGTTCCAAAAGTTCAAACGAAAGATCGGTGAACGCGGCGAGAAGGATGCGACCGCCCGGCGGAACGGGCTGCTTGCGGCGGAGCCATTCGTCCGTGTCTCCGACGGCCAAGATGGCAATCCGATGGCTGTTCTGCTCTCCGGCGGGTGCGGAAACAGTGATCGCGTCAGTCCCTAAACGTCGCATGCAAGGGTACCCCAATACCCGGCCATGGCACTTACTCCTCAACTAGATCCACGCTTGCCTTCTGTCCGTTCCTCCCAAACCTCTCGCTATTCCCTACTAAGATATTAATGCGTGTGTTGAGAGTTACAACTCTTCTTTTGCGCGAGTCATCGGAAAAAGAGTCTCATTCCCCCTTGCTCACCGCCGGGCTTGGCGCAATGACAGCGGTGCAACTGACAAGGTGAGGTGAACGTGCAGCTGTCTTCGGGTGTCCTTGATGCATTGCCCCTTCCGGCGTTGTTGATCGGGTCGGACGAGCGGCTGGCCCATGCCAATACCGCCGCCGGCGCGATCCTTGGCGGCGCCATTGAAGGGCGCAGTTACGTCGCGTCGCTGCGCCAACCGGCGGTGCTGGATTGTGTGGAAGCGGTGTTTCGGTTGGGTCAACCCAGCAGCACGGACCTTGTGACGTCAGATGCGGGGCGCGAAACGCTGTGGCGGGTGACGGCGGCCCCGGTCATTGGCCCTGACGGCAACACGGTCGTTCTGGTGACGTTCGAAGACCGCACCGCGATGCGCGAGGCGCGCCAGATCCGGCGTGATTTTGTCGCCAACGTCAGCCATGAATTGCGCACGCCGCTGACCGCATTATTGGGGTTCATTGAGACCCTGAAGGGCCCCGCGCGCGATGACGCCCCAGCGCGCGACCGGTTTCTGGGCACGATGGAACGTGAAGCCCAGCGAATGAACCGGCTGGTGGCCGATCTGTTGTCGCTGTCGCGGGTGGAAAGCGTGGAACGGATGCGCCCGACTGAGACTGTGGATCTGGTGGCGCTTTCGCAGTCGGTCGTGCTGGCGTTGCAGCCCTTGTCGCAGGAAAACGACACAGACCTGACGCTTGAGACCGCCGAAGAGGCCGCAGATGTCATGGGCGACCCCGATCAGTTGAACCAGGTGCTGAGCAATCTGATCGAGAATGCGATCAAATACGGCGACGGCGAGGTCCGCGTCGAGGTGGCGCGCCATGACCAGCAGCCTGGCGTCAAAGGGCCTGCGATTGCGATCCGGGTGAAGGACAATGGCGAGGGGATCGATCCGGTGCATATCCCGCGCCTGACCGAACGATTCTACCGCGTCGATTCGCATCGCTCGCGCGAGATGGGCGGCACGGGGCTGGGGCTGGCGATTGTGAAACATATCGTCAACCGCCACCGCGGACGGCTGAAAGTGGAAAGCGACCAGGGGCAGGGGTCGCGGTTTTCCGTGGTTTTACCGGCCCTTGATGTGACCGGTTTGCAGTGACGTTGGGGCACCTTTGGCAGTGTCATAAAAGCGTTACTTCACTGTCACAAAAGAATTGTCCGCAGGCCCTAGTCAATCCCGGTGGAGCCGCAGGGAGCGGCTGAACCAAAATCAGGAGAAATCCCACATGTCTTTCGTGAAACTGAGCGCCTCTGCTCTGGCGATCACAGCAGTTTCCGCAGTGTCCGCTGCTGCCCGTGACAACGTCCAGGTTGCCGGGTCTTCAACTGTTCTGCCTTATGCGTCGATCGTGGCTGAAGCCTTCGGCGAAAACTTCGACTTCCCGACACCTGTTGTGGAATCGGGCGGTTCGTCAGCTGGGCTCAAGCGTTTCTGCGAAGGTGTTGGCGAAAACACCATCGACGTGGCCAACGCATCGCGCAAAATCCGCGACCGCGAAATCGCTGCCTGCGCCGAAGCCGGTGTGACCGACATCATCGAAGTTCAGTTCGGCTATGACGGCATCGTCTTCGCCAGCCAGATCGATGGCCCGGCCTTCACCGCCTTCACCCCGTCGGACATCTTCAACGGCTTGGCCCCGACCGTTCTGGTCGACGGCGAGTTGGTCGACAACCCCTACACCCAGTGGTCGGAATTCAACGCTGACCTGCCAAGCGAAGACATCCTGGCCTTCATCCCCGGCACCAAGCACGGTACCCGTGAAGTGTTCGAGGAAAAGGTTGTCGCAGCTGGCTGTGAAGCCACTGGCGCGTTCCAGGCGATGATCGACAGCGGCATGTCCGAAGATGACGCAGAAGATGCGTGTCTGGCTGTGCGCACCGATGGTCGTTCGGTCGACATCGACGGCGACTACACCGAGACCCTGGCCCGCATCGACGCCAACACAAACGGCATCGGCGTCTTCGGTCTGGCATTCTACGAAAACAACACCGACAAGCTGAAAGTGGCGACCATGTCGGGTGTTGCACCATCGACCGCGACAATCGCATCGGGCGAATACCCCGTGTCGCGTCCGCTCTACTTCTACGTCAAGGGTGCCCACATCGGCGTCATCCCCGGCCTGAAGGAATATGCGGAATTCTTCGTGTCCGATCCGGTTGCCGGCCCCGCAGGCCCGCTGGCCGCTTACGGCCTGGTGTCGGATCCTGAGCTGGCAACAGTTCAGAAGACCGTCATGGAAGAAGCAACCATGCAGTAATCGCCTTTTGGCGATACACCGGCGGCGCCCGCGAGGCGCCGCCATTTTTGACCTAATGTGGGGCGAAGGTCATGCAGCCGTATCTCATTGTTTTGATTGTTCTGGCCCTTGCGGTCGTGGGCTTTGTTGTTGGCCGCACCCGCGCGGTGCAATCGGCCGGTGGCGACACCCGTGCGCTGCACTCAAGGCCCAATTACTACGGCGCCAACGTCTTTTTGTTCACTGCCGTGCCGGGGCTTTTGCTGGTGTCGGCCTGGTTGATCGCCCAGCCCATTTTCATTGAAAACAGCGTCAAAGGGCTGATCCCTGAAACCGCTGTGCCCGAAGGCGGGTCGCTCAGCCTGGTGATGAGCGACGTCAAACGGCTGGCCGAAGGGCTGGATGTGGCCGTCGAACGCGGCGCGATGTCGCCCGAGATGGCCACCAACGTGCGCACCGAATTCACCAACATCCGCGACCGTCTGGGCGAAGTTGGAGTGGCCCTGGGCAGCAACGTAACGTCTGACGTGCTGGGGGCAGCGCAAACCTACCGTGCGAAATCGGCCTCGGGCCGGGTGTTGATGACCATCGCGGCCATTGGTCTTGCCCTGGCCGGGCTGGTCTGGTCGGTGCTGCAGACAAACGCGGACTTCCGCGCGCGCAACACGGTTGAAGCAGGCATCAAGGTGATGCTGATTGGCGCGGCCACGGTCGCGATCCTGACCACCATCGGCATTCTGTTTTCGCTGGTTTTCAACACCATTGAGTTCTTCAAGATATATTCAGCCGCCGACTTTTTCTTCGGCACGACCTGGGCGCCGAGCTTTTCGGGCCGGGGCGGGGACAGCGAGCTGGGCATTCTGCCGCTGTTGTGGGGCACGTTCTATATCTCGATCGTGGCGTTGCTGGTGGCCGTGCCCATCGGGTTGTTCTCAGCGGTGTACCTGTCGGAATACGCTAGCCCCGTGGTGCGCGGGTTCGCCAAACCCCTGATTGAGGTTTTGGCCGGCATCCCGACCATCGTTTACGGCCTGTTCGCCCTGCTGACCGTGGGGCCGCTCTTGGTGGACGTCTTCGGCCAAGGCGGCATCCTGGGCGTGACCTGGATGGGCGGCGGCACGGCGGTGATGACGGCCGGTCTGGTGATGGGCATCATGCTGATCCCCTTCGTGTCGTCGTTGTCCGATGACATCATCAACGCCGTACCCCAAGCGATGCGCGATGGCTCGCTGGGTCTGGGTGCGACGCATTCGGAAACCGTGCGCAAGGTGATCTTGCCGGCGGCCTTGCCGGGCATTGTCGGCGCAATCCTTCTGGCGGCCTCGCGCGCCATTGGCGAGACGATGATCGTGGTTCTGGGGGCCGGGGCGGCGGCGAAACTGTCGCTCAACCCGTTTGAAGCCATGACCACCGTGACCGCCAAGATCGTGTCGCAGCTGACCGGCGATGCGGACTTTGCATCCGCCGTGGCGCTTGTGGCCTTTGCCCTGGGCACGACCCTGTTTGTCGTGACCCTGGGGCTGAACATTCTGGCACTGTATATCGTGCGCAAATACCGGGAGCAGTACGAATGACCGACGCAACGTCAGAGACGGTGCCGGGCGCACCCGCGAAGAAAAAGAGCTCGCTGCGTGAACTGGATGCCCGCACCAAGGCGCGCAATGCCGCCGAGACCCGGTTCAAAGCCTACGGCATCATGGCGATCACGGCGGGTCTGTTGTGCCTTGTGGGGCTGGTCTGGTCGATCCTGTCGAACGGGTTGCCCGCGTTCCAGCAGGCCGTGGTCAAGGTTGAATACACCCTGACACAAGAGCAATTCGACGAAGCCGAAGCGGCCTTGTTGAAAACCGGGGTCTACACCGGGTTTTTCGTGACTTTCCTGTCGGAAGAGGTGCGCGCGCGGGGCGTCGAGCTGGAGTTCGACGAGGATGCGGTGGAACGCCTGCTGGGCAAGGTGGGCGGCAATATCCGCAGCTATTTCCGCGAGAACCCCGATCAGATTGGCCAGCCGGTGGCGCTGGAATTGTCTGCCGCATCACGGGTGGACCGGTATCTGAAGGGGTCGTTTGACCGCGAAGATATGTCGGGCGAGGGCAACCGCTTCTGGATCCCGTCGGATTTTGAACTGGTCGACGGGCTGCGCGATGCGGGTCTCATTCAGTCGCAGTTCAACTGGAACTTCATCACCGGGGTCGACACGGGCGTCGACAATGCCGGCGGGGCAGGGATTGGCGCCTCGGTCCTGGGGTCGTTCCTGATGATGATCGTGGTTCTGGTCCTGGCCCTGCCCATCGGGGTGGCGGCGTCGATCTATCTGGAAGAATTCGCGCCGAAAAACTGGTTCACCGATCTGATCGAGGTGAATATCTCGAACCTGGCTGCGGTGCCGTCGATTGTCTTTGGTATTCTGGGGCTGGCGGTGTTCATCCAGTTTGCGGGCATGTCGCAATCAGCGCCACTGGTGGGCGGGCTGGTTCTGACGCTGATGACCCTGCCGACGATCATTATCTCAACACGCGCCTCGCTGAAGGCGGTACCGCCGTCGATCCGCGATGCCGCCCTGGGCGTGGGCGCGTCGAAAATGCAGACGGTGTTTCACCATGTGCTGCCGCTGGCGGCGCCCGGCATCCTGACCGGCACGATCATCGGGCTGGCCCAGGCGCTGGGGGAAACCGCACCCTTGCTGCTGATCGGGATGGTGGGCTTTGTCGCCCGCTACCCCGACACCTTCCTGGGCGGGTTTGACGGGCCGAACTCGGCCATGCCGGCACAGATCTACAACTGGGCGTCACGCTCGGATGTGGTCTTTACCGAAAAAGCCTGGGGTGGGATCATCATCCTGCTGGTTTTCCTCGTGTCCATGAACATCATCGCCATCGTATTGCGGCGGCGGTTTGAACGCCGCTGGTAAGAAAGAGAGATCATGACTTCGACCAAAATCTCCGCCAAGGACGTCCAGGTCTATTACGGCGACACCCACGCCATCAAAGACGTGAACGTCGACATCGACGACAAGACGGTCACCGCATTCATCGGTCCGTCAGGCTGCGGGAAATCCACTTTTCTGCGCTGTATCAACCGGATGAACGACACAATTGATGTGTGCCGCGTGGTCGGCGACATCGCGATCGATGGCGAAGACATCTACGACAAGGTCGTCGATCCGGTGCAATTGCGCGCCAAGGTCGGGATGGTGTTTCAAAAGCCCAACCCGTTCCCGAAGTCGATTTATGACAATGTCGCCTATGGCCCGAAAATCCACGGGCTGGCCAAAAGCAAGGCCGACCTCGACGAAATCGTCGAACGCGCCCTGCGGCGCGGCGCGATCTGGGATGAGGTGAAGGACCGTTTGCAGGCGCCGGGCACTGGCCTGTCGGGCGGCCAGCAGCAGCGTTTGTGCATCGCGCGCGCGGTTGCCACCGAACCTGAGGTCTTGCTGATGGATGAGCCTTGTTCGGCGCTGGACCCCATTGCGACCGCGCAAGTCGAGGAATTGATTGATGAATTGCGGCAGAACTTCTCGGTCGTGATCGTCACCCATTCGATGCAGCAGGCCGCGCGGGTCAGCCAGAAGACAGCTTTTTTCCACCTGGGCAACCTTGTGGAGTATGGTGAGACAGGACAGATCTTCACCAACCCCCAGGACAAGCGGACCGAAAGCTATATCACGGGGCGCATCGGCTAGACCCATGGACGACGGACATATTCAAACGGTCTTCGACCGGGATCTTGAAGACATTCAGGCGCTGATCATGAAGATGGGCGGCCTGGTCGAGGTGTCGATCCTGGACGCGGTGCGGTCACTGGCCGAACGCGACGAAGACCTGGCGAACCGGGTGCGCCAGTCCGATGCGCAGGTCGATGCGCTGGAAGAACAGATCAACGAGACCGCCGCCCGGATCATCGCCTTGCGCGCGCCCACGGCGGGGGATTTGCGCACGGTTTTGACCGTGATGAAAATCTCGGCCAACCTCGAACGGATGGGCGATTACGCAAAGAACATGGCCAAACGCACGTCTGTTCTGGTGCAGATGAACCAGATCGAAGGGGCGGCAAAGTCGATCCACCGGATGGGCCAGGAAGTCGAAGCGATGCTGAAAGACGTGTTGGACGCCTATATCCAGCGCAACGCGGCCCTGGCCGAAGACGTGCGCGCCCGCGACGTGGAAGTCGACCAGATGTACAACGCGCTGTTTCGCGAATTCCTGACCCATATGATGGAAGATCCGCGCAACATCACCGCCTGTATGCATCTGCATTTCATCGCCAAGAACATCGAACGCATGGGCGATCATGTGACATCGATCGCCGAACAGGTCATCTATCTGGTGTCGGGAAACATGCCCGATGAAAGCCGGGACAAGGAAGACCGCACCCCTTACGAGAAGATGGAGAAACGGCTATGAGCCCGTCCCAACCCAGGGTTCTTCTGGTCGAAGATGAGGCCGCCCAACGCGAGGTTCTGGCCTATAATCTTGAGGCCGAAGGCTTCGACGTGGCCCGTGCTGAAACCGGCGATGACGCGCTGATGCTGGCCGATGAGGTTGGGCCCGATCTGATCTTGCTCGATTGGATGCTGCCCGGCGTGTCCGGGATTGAGATTTGCCGCCAGTTGAAAAGCCGCCCCGACATGCGCGATGTGCCGATCATCATGATTTCGGCGCGCACCGAAGAGATTGACCGGGTGAGGGGGCTCGAGACCGGCGCCGATGATTATGTGGTCAAACCCTATTCGGTGATCGAGTTGATGGCGCGCGTGCGCAGCCAATTGCGCCGGGTGCGGCCTGCAACCGTGGGTCAGCGCCTGGAATTCGAAGATATCATCCTCGATGCCGAAACCCACAAGGTCACGCGGTCCGATAGTCCGATCCGGCTTGGGCCGACGGAGTTTCGCCTGTTGTCGACGTTCATGGAAAAGCCGGGCCGGGTCTGGTCGCGCGAACAACTTTTAGACCGGGTCTGGGGCCGCGACATCTACGTCGATACGCGGACGGTAGATGTGCACATCGGGCGCCTGCGCAAATCGCTGTGCCAACATGGGGGTGAAGACCCGGTGCGCACGGTGCGCGGGGCGGGCTACGCACTGGGCTAGCACGGGGCGTTCATGTGACGCTGCTAAACCCTTATAAAACTTCAATCCGTAGTTCTCATAATCGGTATTATGTTAACCAACACTCTGTCGAACCTCTGAAAACTTGCAGAACCCTGCACTTCGCCCTAGACAAATTTGCGACGGATGCGCGCAGCGCCACTCTTATGCAGCCCGCCTTCCGTTCTTGGGGAGAAAGAAATGTCAAAGTTTCTGGTGCTGAACGGGCCAAATCTAAACCTGCTGGGCACACGGCAGCCCGATGTTTACGGTGCGACAACATTGGCAGAGATTGAAGCGGCCTGCGGGGCCCTCGCGCAGGATCTGGGGATTACGTTGTCGTGGCAACAATCGAACCACGAAGGCGAATTGATCGATGCGCTGCATGCAACCGTTGGTGAGTTTGACGGCGTGATCTTCAATGCCGGCGCGTTCACGCATACGTCCCATGCGCTTGGCGATGCGATCGGGTCGATCGACACGCCGGTGATCGAAGTGCATCTGTCGAATGTCCACACCCGCGAAGCGTTTCGCCATACGTCCTGTCTGGTGGCGCGATGCATCGGTCAGATCGCGGGTTTCGGTCCGATGAGCTACAGTTTGGCGATCCGCGCGATGGTGGATCATCTTGAAGGGTCCGACTGATGCTGCGCGACTATCTCGAAGAGCTACTGACGTTTGAACGCGTTGAAGAGGTTTGGCCGTTTCACCTGGCCGCGATGGAAAGGTTCGGCTTTGACCGCGCGCTTTACGGGTTTACTCGGCACCGCGCCAGCCTGAACCAGTACGACCGCGAGGGGTTTCTGGTGTTGTCCAATCACGGGCCCGAGTTTCTGGAACCGTTTTTCGAAAAAGGCATGTATTTTCACGCCCCTATGGTGCGCTGGTCGGTTGAGAATGTGGGCGCGTGTTCCTGGCGCTGGATGGCTGAAAACTGCGATCAACTGACCGCTGAAGAACGCCGCGTAATGGAATTCAACCGCTCGCACGGGATTTCTGCGGGCTATTCGATTTCGTTCAAGGACATCTCGCCCCGGTCCAAGGGCGCCATCGGGCTGGTGGCCAAATCGGGCATGACCCAGGATGAGGTGGATGACCTGTGGGAGGCCTTTGGCCGCGACATTCTGGTGATGAACCAGATCGCACATCTGCGAATATCCACCCTGCCCTTCATCGGTCCCAAGACCCTGACGCCGCGCCAGCGCGAGGTTTTGGAATGGGTCGGCGAAGGCAAAACCACGCAGGACATTGCGATCATTCTGGGCGTTTCCCTGGCCACGGTGGAAAAACACCTGCGTCTGGCGCGCGAAATGCTGGAGGCTGAAACCACCGCGCAAGCCGTGCTAAAGGCTTCATTTCAAAACCAAATCTTCGTTTTGGAGCCCTGAGGTAAGAAGGAATTTACCCTAGGTAAGGAATTCCTGACTATTCGGTCAAATCATCATCTGGCAAAGTAATATTGTTCCGTGAGTGGTGGCATTTGCCTAAGGAACATGTCCGCCGGGTGGCCCAGTGTATTGGGGGTACACGGATGGATGCCGGGAAACCGGAGCTGGCCAGAGACCCTTATTTTTCGGGGTGGGAGGTCGGTATATCGCCCAAGTCCTCATCCCCGACGACCGGGGCGAGTGGCGGCGTGGTCGGGTGAGGCCACGTCGCCATTTTAGCAAGTGGTGTTTTTTGCAAGACGAGTGACATCTGTAGCGACGATAGAAAAAGCCGCCCTGGGGGGCGGCTTTTTTTACGTTTATCAAGGGCTTGGGGTCAGGCTTAACCCCAGGGCTTAACCCTGCGCGGCTTTGGCGACCTCGGCGGCGAAGTCTTCTTTTTCAACCTCGATCCCCTCGCCCACTTCCAGGCGCACAAAACCGGTGATTTCCACACCCGCGTCCTTGGCGGCCGCCCCCACCGTCAGGTCCGGGTTCACCACGAAGCTCTGGTTCAACAGCGTCACCTCGGCCATGTACTTTTTCATCCGGCCGATGATCATCTTTTCGATCACGGCTTCGGGCTTGCCGGATTCGCGGGCAATATCCATCTGAACGGTCTTTTCCTTTTCGACCACGGCCGGGTCCAGATCGTCTTCGGACAGCGACGCCGGGTTCACAGCCGCGATATGCATCGCAACCTGCTTGCCGAAAGCCGCATCATCGCCGGTCATCGCGACCAGCACGCCGATTTTGCCCATGTCGGGGGCCGCCGCGTTGTGCACGTAGGACACAACGGTGCCGCCTTCCACCGTGGCCATGCGGCGCACCGACATATTCTCGCCGATGGTGGCGATTTTTGCCGTCAGCACGTCCTGGACGGTTTTGCCGCCCATGTCGGATGCCAACAGCGCATCGATATCCGACACGTTCAGCGCCAGTTTGGCAATGCCGCCGACCATCTCCTGAAACTCTGCGTTCTTGCCAACGAAATCGGTCTCGGAATTGACCTCAACCGCGACGCCTTTGCCGCCCTCAACTGCAACCGCCACAAGACCTTCGGCGGCCGTGCGGCCGGATTTCTTGGCCGCCTTGGCCAGGCCCTTGGTGCGCAGCCAATCGACGGCCGCCTCCATGTCGCCGCCCGTCTCGGTCAGCGCCTTTTTCGCGTCCATCATGCCCGCGCCGGTGCTGTCGCGAAGCTCTTTCACAAGGGCTGCAGTGATCGCCATCTTGGCTCTCCTTCGAATTGGAAATGCGCGTGCCGGGGTTTAACCCGGCCCGCATGTCATTGGTGTGACAGGCCTGATCAGGCCTCGGCTTTGGGCTCTTCGACCGGGACTTCAGCGGGGGCTTCAGCGGCGGTGTCTTCAGCGGGGGCCTCTTCGGCGGGCGCTTCAGCGACAGCTTCTTCGGCGGGCGCTTCAGCCGGGATCTCTTCCTCGACCTCTTCAAACGCGCCCATATCAACGCCAGCGGCCCCCATCTGCGCGCTCATCCCGTCAAGCGCGGCACGCGCCACCAGATCGGTATAAAGTGCTATGGCACGGGCGGCGTCATCATTGCCGGGGATCACGTAGTCCACGCCGTCGGGCGAGCAATTGGTGTCGACGATCGCGACCACGGGGATGCCAAGCTTGCGCGCTTCGGCAATGGCCAGGTCTTCTTTGTTGACGTCAACGACGAACAACAGGTCCGGCACGCCGCCCATTTCGCGGATCCCACCAAGCGAGGCCTGCAGTTTGCCCTGCTCACGCTCCATGCCCAGACGCTCTTTCTTCGTCAGGCCTTCGGCGCCGACTTCAAGCTGTTCGTCGATGGTGCGAAGCCGGCCGATGGACTGCGACACGGTTTTCCAGTTGGTGAGCGTGCCGCCCAGCCAACGGTGGTTCATATAGTATTGCGCACATTTCTCAGCCGCTTCCGCAATCGGGCGCTGCGCCTGCCGCTTGGTGCCCACAAACAGGATCCGCCCGCCTTTTGCGACGGTCTGCTGGACCACGTTCAAAGCCGCATCAAGCATCGGAACGGTCTGGGTCAGGTCGAGAATGTGAATGCCGTTGCGATCGCCATAGATGAACTCAGCCATCTTGGGATTCCAACGCTGGGTCTGGTGACCAAAGTGCACACCTGCTTCAAGAAGCTGGCGCAAAGTAAATTCAGGCAGTGCCATGCTGCATCTATCCTTTTTCCGGTTTCATCCTCGGCGGGGCATCATCGCGGATGCGACAACCGGTGGACCGTCAGGGGATGTCTCCCCCCGGGGCCCGACCCCGCCTGTGAAGTGGGCGTCGTGTACGGCATAAACCCCCACCTGACAAGGCCCTTCATCCTGGCAAAAATACTCCGGGGGTTTGGGGGTGGAACCCCCAACAGCGCGACACCGAAGGTGGCGCAAAACCTGCCGAGCCTCAAAGCAGCATCAACAATCGCAACAACGGCAGATGGGCGGCCGTCATCGCAAGCGCCCAGTCTTTGGCCCCTGCTCCTGTTAGATGGGACGCCGGATGCAGCCCTTCATGGGTGCGCGCCACGACCGATTTATACCGCAACAGCTCTGCCGCGCGGCCCTCGGCGCTGTATCCTTTGGGCAGGCGCGCCAGATCCGGTGCGCCCATCGTGCAGCCCACCGCCGCGGCCTGATCCAGCGCAGCCAGAACCTTGGGGCCCTCGACCGGGTCCACCACCATATCGCGCCAGGTTTGCAGCTGGTCTTTCTCCAACCCCCACAGCCCCGACCCAAAGCCGACCCCGCCGGCGTAGATCACAAAGTGCATGCCCGGGCTGCGGTTCGGGTGCTCGCCTGCCCAGAACACCAGATGCATCGACGCGGTGTAGGGGGATTTGTCCTTGGAAAACCGCACATCGCGGTTGATCCGCCTGAGCGAGCCATTGATCTTGGCTTGCGCTTTCAAGCTGGGGTCAAGGGCGGCCATCTGATTAGCGACAGCCTCAACAAACGCCAGTGCAGGCGCCTTCCAATGGGCCTCATAGCGGGCGCGGTTGGCCTCAAACCAGTCCTTTGAATTGTTCTGAGCCAAATCGCCCAGAAAGGCGAAGGTCTCCGGCGGGAGCGTCGCGGCCATGGTCCATATCCTCCTTGCGGTCACAATAGCGCGCTTGCAGGCCTGCGCAAAACCCTTCAAGCCTTCCCATATGACACCGCCCACTGACATCCTGTGCATCGGCTCGGTCCTGTGGGACGTGATCGGCCGGTCGCGCGCGGTGATGCGGCAAGGCTCGGATGTGCCGGGGCGGATCACCCGGCTGGCCGGCGGCGTGGCGATGAACATCGCGATGACGGCGCGCCGGTTCGACCTGCACCCGGTTCTTCTGACGGCCATCGGCCAGGATGAGGCCGGCGATGCGCTGATCGCTTACGCAAACCGCATCGGGATCGAAACCGCCCATGTCTACCGGTCTGATGATCTGCCCACCGACACCTATATGGCCATCGAAGGCGCCAATGGGCTGATCGCAGCGATTGCCGATGCCCATTCGCTGGAAGAAGCCGGCGACAAGATCCTGACCCCTATGGCGGACGGGACCCTGGGCCGCGCGGATGCCCCCTATGCGGGGCTTGTAGCACTTGACGGCAATCTGACCGAGACGCTTCTGGCCGACATCGCCGAAAGCCCCCTGTTTGCCGCGGCAGATTTGCGGATCGCGCCCGCGTCACCAGGCAAGGCCGAACGCTTGTTGCCGTTTCTGGCCGCAGGGCGCGGCACGCTTTATGTGAACCTTGAAGAGGCGAACCTGTTGTTGCAGGCCGCCCATGACAGTGCCCCCGATGCGGCGGCGGCGTTGATCGGCCGCGGTGCGGCGCGCGCCCTTGTCACCGATGGCGGGGGCACGGCAGCGGCGGCAGACCGTGAGGCTCTGTTGACCGCGACACCGCCGCAGGTCCTTGTCACGCGCGTCACGGGGGCCGGTGATACCTTCATGGCGGCCCATATCGCATCGGAAACAAACGGAAAAACGCCCCAGGCCGCGCTTGAAGCCGCGCTCGGCTCTGCGGCGGCCTACGTCTCAGGAGATCGGCCAACATGACCTTACCGATGGACTTCAGCCCCGAAGTGGCCGCCGCGCGCGCCGAGGCCCGTGCGATTGTCGCGCTGGAATCGACGATCATCACCCACGGCATGCCCAGCCCCGACAATATCGAGACCGCCCTGGCGTGCGAGGCTGATATCCGCGCCGAAGGGGCGGTACCGGCCACCATTGCGGTGATCGACGGGGTGATCCGCATCGGATTGTCGCCAGAAGATCTCAGAGGGTTCGCCGGTCGGTCCGGGGTCGCGAAACTGTCGCGCGCCGACATGGCTGCGATCCTTGCGATCGGCGGGTCAGGGGCGACCACGGTGTCGGCCACCATGATCGCGGCGCGGGCCGCCGGGATCGAGGTGTTCGCCACCGGCGGCATTGGCGGGGTGCACCGGGGGGCCGAGACCAGCTTTGATATTTCCGCCGATCTCACCGAATTGGCCGAAACCCCGGTGACGGTGGTCGCCGCGGGCCCAAAAGCGATCCTGGACGTGCCGAAGACCATCGAACGGCTGGAAACCCTTGGCGTGCCGGTGATTGCGTTTGGTCAAAACGAGATCCCGGCCTTCTGGTCAACCACGTCCGGCATCACAGCCCCGTTGCGGATGGACCGGCCTGCCGATATCGCCGCCGCGCACCGATATCAGCGCGCTCTGGGCCTGCCGGGCGGGCAATTGGTGGTCAACCCGGTGCCCGCGGCCAAGGAAATTCCCGCAACCGCGATGGTGCCCATCATTGAACGCGCCACCGCAGAGGCCGAAGCCCAGGGCGTGACCGGCAAAGCGGTGACGCCGTGGATTCTTGACCGGATATTTCAGGCCACCGATGGGGCGTCCTTGCGCACAAACATTGCCCTTGTGCGCAACAATGCGCGCCTTGCGGCCCGAATTGCACAGGAACTGGCCGCCAAACGCCGATGACGGCCCCCTCTGCCCCCGGTCGTCGGTTGTGCAGACCCCGGCCCGACCCTAAGTTATCCCAGACGCATATTCGCGAAACGGCTTCATGACTGAAAACACGCCTCCCAAGCGCAAACGCTCGATGTTTGCAGGTCTGCGCGCCTCGTTCCTGACGGGGCTTGTGGTGATCGCACCCATCGGGTTGACCGGCTGGCTGATCTGGACGGTCGTGGGCTGGGTCGACAGCTTTGTCTGGCCGTTTGTGCCCGATGCCTATCAGCCGACCGAACTTCTGAACCGCTGGCTTGGCCTGACGGGCGAAGACATCATCGAAGTCAACGTGCGCGGGATTGGCGTGATCGTCTTTTTGATCTTCACGATCCTTGTGGGCTGGATGGCCAAGGGATTGATCGGGCGGTCTTTTCTGCGGTGGGCCGAAGGGCTGGTGGACCGGATGCCGGTCGTGCGCAGCATCTACAACGGGGTGAAACAACTGGCCGAAACGGTGTTCAGCCAATCGGACAATTCGTTTGAAAAGGCCTGTCTGGTGCAATATCCGCGCCCCGGGATCTGGGCGATCGCCTTTATTTCCACAAAGGCCCGCGGCGAGATCCGCACCGGCATTCCGGTGGAAGAAGAAAAGGTCGCCGTCTTCCTGCCGACCACCCCAAACCCGACGTCTGGGTTTTTGTTGTTCCTGCCGGAATCGGACGTGGTGCCCTTGGACATGAAGGTTGAAGATGCCGCCAAGCTGATCATCTCGGCGGGCCTGGTGTATCCCCCCGGCACCCCAGACGTCGTGGCCAACAATGACATTCCCGCCATACCTGCCGAAATTCGAAGCAAGGAATTCGGCTGACACCGTGGAATTTCTTGCATCAATCGGGTGCCGTCCCTAGGCTTCGCGCACAACCTATGGGATGTGTGATATGAAAACGACCAAATTTGCGACCGTCGCGGCCCTGAGCCTTGCACTGACGGCGGGACAGGCCGCGCAGGCCGGTGGGCTGGCCGAACCCATTCTTGAGCCTGAAGTGATTGCCGAAGAAACCTCTGACACGTCTGGTTTCGTGATCCCGCTGATCTTTCTGGCGATCATTGCCGCGGTGCTGTTGATCGACGGTGGCGGCGATGGCGGCGGTATGATGGGCGGCGGCGGGTTGAGCTAACCACCCCCCAAGTCTTGCAGGCCCGCCCCGAAGGCGGGCCTTTTTCTGTCCAGCTATAGGGCGGTCCACCCGCCATCCATGCTCAGCGTGGTGCCGGTAATCTGGGCGGCCGCGTCGGTGCACAGAAATGTCGCCAACCCGCCGAGCTGCTCGGTCGTGGCAAATTCCTTCGAAGGCTGACGTTCAAGGAGCACCTTCTCTTTGACCTCCTCTTCGCTCATTCCGTATTTCTTGGCCGTATCGGGAATTTGGCTTTCCACCAGCGGGGTCAGGACATAGCCCGGGCAAATGGCATTGGCGGTGATCGGCTCTTTGGCGGTTTCAAGTGCGACGACCTTCGTCATCCCGACGACGCCGTGCTTGGCCGACACATAGGCCGACTTATAGGGGGAAGCGGTCAATCCATGGGCCGAGGCGATGTTGATCACCCGGCCCCACCCCGCCTTGCGCATCATCGGGACGGCCACGGCGGTGGTGTGAAACGCGCTCGACAGCATGATCGCGATGATCGCATCCCATTTGTCGACCGGGAACTCTTCGATGGGGGCAACATGCTGGATGCCGGCGTTGTTCACCAGAATATCGCAAGCACCCGCCTTTTCGACCAGGGCGCGGGCTTGGTCCCCCTTCGACAGGTCGGCCTGGATATAGCGCACCTCAACCCCGTGGGCGTCTGACAGTGATTTGGCCAGCGCGTGGTCGTCTTCACTGTCGGTGTAGGAATTGATCACAACACTGGCCCCGGCTTCGGCGAAGCTGGTGGCAACCCCCAGGCCGATGCCAGAATTTGAACCCGTGACGATTGCGGTTTTTCCTGAAAGCTGTGCCATGCGCGCCTCTTAGCATTGATGTTGCGGCGCAGCATAATCACCCTGATGGGAAACGCACCCCCCGAAACGCACCGGGACAGTGGTGTCGGCGCGGAACTGATCCGGTCGATGAAAACCGATTCGCAGGCGGGTAACAAAAGCATGACAGCGCAAACGCCTTTCGGCGCAGCACCCAAAGCGGGCGGAGACTTGCCGGTCACGCGGGCGCGTTAACCTTAGCATGTGGGCGCATTGGCGCTGCCTGGGTCGCCAAAGGCAGCCTGCTCGGGCCAAAAAAAACGCCCGCACAAGGCGGGCGTTAAGTTATTGAGGCAGGTTTCATACAGGCAAGAAACCTATCGAGCAGTGCCCTGTTTATACGCAACAACCCGCCCGTGGCCAAGCCAAAAGTTTGAAAAGGCTACGCTTCATGGCTAGGCTCGCATCAAACAACAACGAAGCAGGGGATTGTCACGGATATGGGAAAAGTACTCGCCACCATCGCAGGGGCCGCCGCCGCGATCACCACAGCCTTGATGCCGGCCGGCAGTCTGGCAGAGCCGTCCCATGGCATAGCTATGTATGGCGACCCGGGTCTTCCACCCGATTTTGTGTCCCTGCCCTATGCCAACCCCGACGCCCCCAAGGGCGGGCGTATTGTCCAGGGCGAGGTGGGCAGCTTTGATTCGCTCAACCCCTACATCCTGAAAGGCCGGGTGCCCTGGCAATTGCGGTTTCTTGCCGTCGAAAGCCTGATGGGGCGCAGCTATGACGAACCCTTCACGCTTTATGGCCTCTTGGCCGAATCGGTCGACGTGTCCGACGACCGCTCAACCGTGGAATTCACCCTGCGCCCGGAAGCGAAGTTTTCCGACGGCAGCCCTGTCACGGTCGAAGATGTCTTGTGGTCCTATGAAACCTTAGGGACCGTGGGCCATCCGCGCTATCACGGCGTCTGGAACAAGCTGGCATCCGCCGAAGCCACCGGTGAGCGGTCGGTGAAGTTCACCTTCAACACCGATGATGACGAATTGGCGCTGATCATCGGGATGCGCCCGATCCTGAAAAAAGCCCAGTGGAGCGGCCTCGATTTCGCCGAAAGCGGGGTCGATGTGGTGCCGATCACATCCGCCCCTTACGTGATCGATGATTTCGAGCCGGGCCGCTTTGTATCGCTGAAGCGCAACCCCGACTATTGGGGTGCGGACATTCCGTTTCGCCGCGGCACGGGCAACCTCGATGAAATCCGGATGGAGTTTTTCGCCGACGCCACCGCGATGTTTGAAGCGTTCAAGGCCGGTATTCTGACCACCATGCGCGAAACCAACATCCAAAAGTGGAACACGGCCTATGATTTCCCGGCCGTGGATGCAGGCGAAGTCGTCAAATCGGTGATCCCGCACCAGCGGCCCACGGGCATTCAAGGGTTGGTGATGAACACGCGGCGTCCGCAATTCCAGGACTGGCAGGTGCGCGAAGCGCTGATCACGGCGTTCAATTTCGAGTTCATCAACCAAACGCTCAACGGCGATCCGGCCCCGCGCATCACCAGCTACTTTTCAAACTCCATCCTTGGGTCTGAACCGGGCCCCGCGACGGGCCGGGTGGCCGAGCTGCTGGACCTTTATGAATTCGATCTCTTGCCCGGTGCGGTCGAAGGCTACACCCTGCCCGTCTCGGACGGGTCCGAACGCAACCGGGCCGGGATTGGACGCGCGTTGGATCTGTTCGCTGAAGCCGGATATGAGGTTCGGGACGGCGTGATGTCCGATGCCGCCGGGGCACCTTTCACCTTCGATATCCTGTTGTCGCAAGGGTCAAATGAAACCCAGCAGATCGTGGACCTTTACGTGGCCGCGCTGAACCGGCTGGGCATAACACCCACCATCACCACCGTTGACAGCGCACAGATGAAAGAACGCACCAACGTCTTTGATTTCGACATGACCTGGTACACCCGCGGGCTGTCCTTAAGCCCCGGGAATGAGCAATTGCTGTACTGGGGCACCGAGGCGGCAACCCAGGACGGGTCGCGCAACTGGATGGGGGCGCAAAACCCCGCCATCGACGGGCTGGTCAACGCGATGCTGACATCCGACAGCCGCGAAGACTACCTTGCGGCGGTCCGCGCGCTGGACCGGGTGTTGATTTCGGGCCGCTATGTCATTCCAAGCTGGCACAACCCGGTGGCGCGCATTGCCCATGCCCGCGAACTGAAATATCCGACCACCTTGCCGATCTACGGCGACTGGATCGGGTTTCAGCCCGACGTCTGGTGGTATGAGGAGTAAAACATGCTGCGGATCATCGCTCTTTTGACCTTGGTGGGCCTGGTGGCGGGCTGCAATACCGTCGACGGTTTCGGCCAAGACCTTTCGGCCGGGGCACGGGCCATTGACCGCGCAATTTAGGCGTTTTTTTCGGGTGTTATGGGGGCGAGCCCCGCGACGTTAGACAATTATTAACGCTGCTCTAGTTCACTCGGCGAGACGTTGAATGAAAGTGAACACCCATGACAGACCCAAACGCGATCCTCGATCTTTCCGCCCGGTTTCCGGCCGTTGACCACAGCGCGCTAACCGCCTCGGCGACGGATGTGAAAGATCTTATTGATCACCTCGCGTCCGCCCATGATCTGACCCTGTCAGAAGCGGCCGAAGCCATCGACGAATGGCAAGCCGGCCTTGCAATGCCTGCCGCCGCGCGGGCCAAAGCGGCCTGATCTTTCGCAGGCCGGGGGGCCTTGCGGCGCCGGACACACCCGATAGAACGGGGATGCGCGCTGAAAGGGCATCCCCATGGTCAAGCTAGATATCCTGTCCGATCCGATTTGCCCATGGTGCTACATCGGCAAGACCCAGTTGGACCGCGCGCTTGACGCCCATCCCGACCACCCGTTTGAAATCGAATGGCATCCGTTCCAGTTGAACCCGGACATGCCAGGTGCTGGGATGGACCGGCGCGCCTATCTCGAAACCAAGTTCGGCGGCAAGGAGGAGGCCGTGCGGGTCTATTCCAGGATTGATGAGGCCGCGGTCGCGGCGGGTTTGACCCTCGATCTGGGCGGGATCAAACGGACCCCAAACACCATGGATGCGCACCGTCTGATCCATTGGGCGGGCATCGAAGGGCGCCAGACCGCCGCTGTGTCCCGCCTGTTCAAAGCCTATTTCGAACAAGGCCAGGATATCGGTGATCACGGCGTGCTTTTGGGCATCGCCGAAGCGATCGAGATGGACCGCCCCACGATCGAACGGCTTTTGGCGTCGGACGCGGACCTTGACGATCTGCGCCAACGCGACGCCCATGCCCGCGACCGCGGTGTCACCGGGGTGCCCACGTTCATCGTGGCCAACCAGCACGCCTTGGCGGGCGCGCAGCCCACAGACCTTTGGACCAAAGTGATCGACGATATCACCCATCAGCTTAGCACGCCCGATGCGACCTGAGCGGCTGGCCCGCGCCGAATTCATTCCCCTGATCGCCATGCTTGTCGCCACAACGGCGTTTTCAATCGATTCGATGCTGCCCGCGATGACCACGATCGCGGCCGAGCTGACCCCCGACGCGCCCAACCGCGCGCAGCTGGTCGTCACGATCTTCGTGCTGGGTATGGGCCTGGGCACCTTCTTTGTGGGCGCGGTGGCCGATGCCTATGGCCGCCGCCCGGTGATCATTGTGGGCGCGGTGCTCTATATCGCCGCGTCAATCCTGGCCTATTTCGCCGCCTCGCTGGACACCTTGCTGGCGGCCCGGTTTATCCAAGGCATTGCCGCCGCGATCCCGCGGGTGGCGGCCAATGCGGTGATCCGTGACCTTTATGCGGGCCGGCACATGGCCAGCATCATGTCGCTGATTTTGGTGGTGTTTACGCTGGTGCCCGTGATGGCGCCCGCCCTTGGCGCGGTCGTGATCAACGCCTTTGGCTGGCGCGCGTTATTCGTGTCATTTGTCGTGTTCATGGGCCTTTCGGCCGCCTGGTTCGCGGTGCGCCAGGCCGAAACGCTTGATCCCGCCGATCAGCGCCCGCTGAAGCTGGCAACCTTCACCGGCGGCTTTGTCGAAGTGCTGTCAAACCGCAAGGTGGCGCTTGCGATCCTGGCGCAATGCTTTGTCTTCGGGGTGTTGTTCACCCTTTTGACAACGACGCAGCCGGTCTTTGTGGTCACCTTCGATGATGAGGCCGGCTTTCCGTTGTGGTTCGGTCTGGTGGCGTTGATTTCCGCCTCGGGCGCCTACCTCAATTCGCGGATCGTCGAGCGGGTCGGCATGCGCAACGTCGTGTTCCGGGCGATGATGGCGCTGGGGGCCGCGGCGGCCCTTTACGGCGTGGCTTTGGCGACATCCGCCCTGCCCCAGGCGCTGGCTTTCCCGGCCTATGTCGGGTTCATGATTGCGGTCTTCATGACGATCAGCTTTTCCATCGGGAACCTCAATTCGCTGGCAATGGAACCCATGGGGCATCTGGCGGGCATGGCCGCGTCGGTGATCTTGGCCCTTTCCACGGCCGGTGGGGCGATACTGGGGTCGGTGCCGGCCATCTTTTTTGACGGCACGCCGCTGGTGCCGGCCATTCTGGTCGCGCTTTACTGTGCGGGCGTGGTGTTGTCCTTGCGGTGGGTCGCAAATGATTAGACCTTCTGCCCCTCGCGGACCTTGACCGCCAGATCGCGGGCGATGGCAAAAGCGCCTTTGATCTTGTCGCTGTCTTTGACCCAGTCGCGGCGCACCACGATTTTGTTGTCCTTGACCTTGGCCAGGCCTTTCTGATCCTGGATGAACTCTACCAGGCCCGCCGGATTGGCAAACTTGTCGCCCCAAAACTGGATCGTCGCCCCTTTGGGCCCGGCATCGAGCTTGGCAATCCCTGCCTTTTTGCACTCGCCCTTGATGCGCACAACTAACATCAGCGTGTTCACCTCGCGCGGCAGCTTGCCGAACCGGTCGATTAGTTCTGCGGCAAACCCTTCCAGTTCCACCTTGGTCGACAGGCCCGACAGGCGCCGGTACAGCCCCAAGCGCACATCCAGATCGGGCACGTAAGCTTCGGGGATCAGCACCGGCACGCCGAGATTGATCGTCGGCGCCCACTGCTCATCGGCTTCAGACAGCCCTTCCATCTCGCCAGATTTGATCTTGGCAATCGCCTCTTCCAGCATGGATTGGTACAGTTCATATCCCACTTCGCGGATATGGCCCGATTGTTCCTCGCCAATCAGGTTGCCCGCCCCGCGAATGTCCAGATCCTGGCTGGCCAGCGTGAACCCCGCCCCCAAACTGTCGAGCGAACCCAAGACCCGCAGCCGCTTTTCGGCCGTGTCGGTGAGTTTCGTGCGCGGCTTCGTGGTCAGATAGGCGTAGGCGCGGGTTTTCGACCGGCCCACGCGCCCCCGGATCTGATAAAGCTGGGCCAGCCCGAACATATCCGCCCGGTGCACCACCATCGTGTTGGCGGTGGGGATATCCAGACCAGATTCCACAATCGTCGTCGACAGCAGCACGTCATATTTGCCGTCGTAAACGGCGTTCATCCGGTCATCGAGCTCGCCCGCCGCCATCTGCCCGTTTGCAATCACGTAAGACACTTCAGGCACGTTGGTTTTCAGCCACTCCTCGATCTCAGGCAGGTCCGCGATGCGCGGCACGACGAAAAACGACTGCCCGCCCCGGTAATGTTCGCGCAACAGCGCCTCGCGGATGGTCACCGTATCGAACTCACTGACATAGGTGCGGATCGCCAACCGGTCGACCGGCGGGGTGCCGATGATCGACAGATCGCGCACGCCCGTCAGGCTAAGTTGCAACGTGCGCGGGATCGGCGTGGCCGTCAGGGTCAGCACGTGAATGTCGGACCGCATTTCCTTCAGCCGTTCTTTGTGGGTGACGCCGAAGTGCTGTTCCTCGTCGATGATCAACAGGCCGAGGTTTTGAAACCGCACCGCTTTGGCCAGGACCGCATGGGTGCCAATCACGATATCGACCGTGCCGCGCGCCAGGCCGTCGCGGGTGGCGTTCGCGTCCTTGGGGCCCACAAAGCGGGACAATTGGCGGACCTCAACCGGGAAGCCCCGGAACCGTTCGGCAAAGGACTTTGCATGCTGGCGGGCCAGAAGCGTGGTCGGCGCGATGACCGCGACCTGGCGGCCTGACAGGGCGGCGACGAAGGCCGCGCGCATCGCCACTTCGGTCTTGCCAAAGCCCACATCGCCGCAGACCAGCCGGTCCATCGGCGTGCCAGACGTCAGGTCATCCATCACATCATTGATCGCGCGCAGCTGATCTTCGGTTTCCTCATAGGGGAACCGGGCTGAAAACGCGTCCCACATGCCGTCGGGCGGCGACAGCACAGCACCTTTGCGCAAATGCCGTTCGGCCGCGATGCGGATCAGCTTGTCGGCAATCAGACGAATGCGCTCTTTCAGCTTGGCCTTCTTGGCCTGCCAGGCGCCGCCGCCCAGCCGGTCCAAAAGCCCTTCGTCATGGCCATAGCGCGACAACAGTTCGATGTTTTCCACCGGCAGGAACAGCCGTGCCTTGTCGGCATATTCCAGATGGATGCATTCGTGGGGGGCCTGCAGCGCGGTGACAACCTCCAGCCCCATGTAGCGGCCCACCCCGTGGTCCACATGCACGACCAGATCGCCGGGGCTGAGCGATTGCGCTTCGGTCAGGAAATTCTCGGCCCGGCGCTTTTTCTTCGGCGCGCGGATCAACCGGTCACCCAACACGTCTTGTTCGGAAATCACCGTCAGGCCCTTGCCGGTGAAGCCATGTTCCAGCGCCCAGATCGCAAGGTAGACGCCCGGACCGTCAAGCGCCTTGACATCCTTGATCAGCTTCGGGGCCGCGACCCCTTCGTCTTCGACCAGATGCTGAAGCCGTTCGCGCGCGCCTTCGGAATAGCTGGCCAGCACCACCGGCTCATCGACCATTTTCGCGCGAATATGGTCTGCCAAAGCCCCGAAAAGGCTGATATTTTCCTGTTGTCGTTCGGGCGCGAAATCACGCCCGATCCGCCCGCCGGCATCCACCGCCTGTGCTCCGGTCGGCTGCGGCAATTGGACAAGCTGCTTGACGACCTTGCCCGCCAGTGCCGCGTCCCACCCCGCCTCATCAAGATACAAGCCCCCCGGCGGCGCCGGTTTATAGACAGAATCGATCCGCCCCTTGGCCTGCATCGCCTCGCGGCGCGCATCATATTGATCCTCGATCGCCTCCCACCGCGCCAAGCGCTGGGGCGTGGCCTGATCATCCAGAAACACCGTGGCCCCCGCCAGGTAGTCAAAGAGCGTCTCCAACCGGTCATGAAAGAGCGCCAGCCAATGTTCGGCGCCGGCGTGTTTGCGCCCGGCCGACACCGCCTCATACAGCGGATCATCAGTGCCGGCGGCGCCAAATTCCAACCGGTAATTCTGCCGAAACCGGGTGATCGACGGCTCATCAAGGATCAATTCGGACACCGGCGCCAGTTCGACACGCTCCAGCTTTTCGGTCGTGCGTTGGCTGACGGGGTCAAACCGGCGCGCCCCGTCGAGCACATCGCCAAACAGATCAAGCCGGATCGGTCCTGTTTCGCCCGCGGGATAGATATCGATGATGCCGCCGCGGATCGCGAAATCGCCCGGCTCGGTCACGGTGGGTGCTTGCACAAACCCCATGCGGGCCAAGAACGCCCGCAAGCCGCCTTCGTCGACGCGGTCGCCGACGCGGGCCACAAAGCTCGCCTCGGCCAGAAGCGCGCGCGCAGGCACCCGCTGGGTGGCAGCGTTCAGCGTGGTCAGCAGCACAAACCGATCCGGTCCCCCCTTGGCGAGCCCCGCCAGTGTGGCCATGCGGGCGGCCGAAATGTCGGGGTTGGGCGACACCCGGTCATAGGGCAGGCAATCCCACCCCGGAAAGGTCAGCACCGGCAGATCGGGGGCAAAAAACCGCAAGGCTTCCGCGGTCGCGGCCATCCGGCGGTCATCGCGGGCCACGTGCACGACCGGGCCGGTCGCGGCATCACTCAACAGCCGCGCGTCAAAGCCTTCGGGGGCACCGGAAACCGTTGTGATCTGAGGATTGGCCATCGTGCGGCCTGACGTAGCCAGTGGGGCAGCCCTGTCAACCGGACATTACCCGCCCAACGGCCCGACCGCTATGTTTTGCCACATCCCGAACAGCGAGGTGACAAAGATCGACACCACCCCAATGAGCTGCGTGTGCAGCCGGTGGCGGGTCAGCCTGTCGCGCATCGCGTCCGCATCATGGGTATAGTCCAGCATCGCCCGGGCCGCGCGCAGGCTCAACAGTCCCACAAGCGACATCGGAAAGGCCAGAAGGAAAATCGCCTGGGCGAGCTCAACCCAGTAGACAAACCCAAGGATCGCCAGGGTGGTCAGCACCGCCGAGCCGATCGCGATGATCCAAAGTCCCGAGACCTGCCCGATGTATTGCATCCGCCGGACGTTGACGCTGACGATGTTCAGCATGTCGATCTCGGCCTGTCCGCCCTGGCGTTTGGCGCGCAGCACCATGTCAAAGGGTACGCCCAGCACCCAATGGCTGGCGGTCGACCAAACGACAGCCAGGGCGATCCAATACCAAAGATTTGAAAACGACCGCATATCGATCAACTCGAAAACGGTCTGATACCAATCCAATGAAGGCGCCTCGTTTTTTATGTTCGGGGTGCTTTGCCACAGCCCTGCCCGCATAACCAGCCTTGTGAAAGGGACAACACCATGGCAGGGCTTGGGAAATATGAAGATGTGACCTATGGCCCACGCCCCCTTTCCCGCCCGCCGGTTTCGCCGGCTTCGCCGCACCGATGCGCTGCGCCGCATGGTGTCGCAAACCACGCTGACACCTGCCGATTTGATCTGGCCGATGTTCTTGGCCGAGCCGGCTGATGCGGTGGCAATCGCGTCCATGCCCGGGGTCGCCCGTCGCACGATCGACGGTGTGGTGGCGGCTGCCCTGGACGCGCGCGATCTGGGCATCCCCGCGATTTGCCTGTTTCCCTACACCGATGCGTCGTTGAAAACCGAGCTTTGCGAAGAAGCCTGGAACCCTGACAATCTGACCAACCGCGCCATCCGGGCCGTGAAGGCCGCCGTGCCGGAAGTGGCCGTGATGACCGACATCGCGCTTGATCCGTACAACGCAAACGGTCACGACGGGATTGTGAGGGACGGGATCATCGTGAATGACGAAACCGTCAAGGCGCTTGTCAAAATGGCGCTGGCGCAGGCCGAAGCCGGGGCCGACATTCTTGGGCCATCCGACATGATGGATGGGCGTATTGGCGCGATCCGTCAAGCGCTGGAAACCAATGGATATCAGGACGTTACGATCCTGTCTTACACCGCCAAATATGCCAGCGCTTTTTACGGCCCGTTCCGCGATGCGGTGGGCGCGTCGGGGGCGCTGAAGGGTGACAAGAAAACCTATCAGATGGACCCGGCCAACCGGGATGAGGCGCTCAGGCTGGTGGAACGCGACCTGGCCGAAGGGGCCGACATGGTCATGGTGAAACCCGGGCTGGCCTATCTTGATATCTGCCGCGAGGTCAAAGACGCGTATGGCGCGCCGACCTTCGCCTATCAGGTGTCGGGCGAATACGCGATGATCGAAGCGGCCGCGGCCAATGGCTGGATCGATGGCGACAAGGTGATGATGGAAAGCCTGATGGCGTTCAAACGCGCCGGCTGCGACGGGGTTTTGACGTATTTCGCGCCGCGGGTGGCCAAGATCCTCAACGGGTGACCCCTTCCTCTTGCCAGAAATACCTCGGGGTCTGGGGCAGAGCCCCAGGGTATGAATTATCTATGGATCACCTCAGGCCGTGTCTTGCCGATATCCACAACAGATGATGACACTCGGCGTCCAACACACTATATTTAGCGGCAGCGGACGCAGATTCGCATCAGAGGCACTCGAAACCATAGGGGCAGAGCCCATGTCAGCTTATTCACGTCGCGCCGTTCTGGCGCTTTCCATGTCCTCCATGCTTGCGGCGGCGGCCTGCGGCAACGGGGTCGGCTCCGATGGGGCAACGCGCATCGATCAGCGGGTGCAATCGACGCTGGCCTTCATGGACCAAAACGTCCCGGCCAGCCGCGAATTGCAAGACGTCTCGGTCGGGATGCTCGTCATGCCGCTGGTCACCGAAGCCAGCTTTGGCTTCGGCGGCAGCTTCGGGCGCGGCGCGCTTTTGGTGCGCGGTGCCACGGTGGATTACTACAGTCAGGCGCAGGGCACCTTCGGGTTGCAGATCGGCGCCCAGCAATATGCGCATGTCCTGTTTTTCATGACCGAAGAGGCCTTGCAGGAATTCCGCACCTCGCCGGGTTGGTCGGCCGGGGCCAATGTTGAATATGCGCTGAATGATCAGGGCGAAAACATCGGCACAGACACCAATCAGGTGCTCTCACCGGTGATCGGCGTTGTCTTTGGTCAGGCCGGGCTGTTGGCCGGTGCGTCGGTCGAGGGCACAAAATACACCCGCATCATTCCGTAACCGGCAGGTTTGGCTGGCGGTGCGAGGGGCCAACCCCTCGCGCCAGTCTTTGTGCGTGGCGTCTAGCCCATGGACCGAAGGCGTTTGAACAGGCTGGACGTGTCCCAGCGGCCCCCGCCCATTTTCTGGACGTCCTTGTAGAATTGATCGACCAGGGCCGTCACCGGCAGGCTCGCGCCGTTTTCATTGGCCGTGGCCAGGCAAATGCCCAGGTCCTTGCGCATCCAGTCGACGGCAAAGCCATGCTCGAAATGATCATCGAGCATCGTTTCATAGCGGTTTTCCATCTGCCAGGACCCCGCGGCCCCTTTCGAGATGACCGAGACAACGTCGCGCCCGTCAAGCCCGGCCTTTTCCACAAAATGCAGGGCTTCCGACAGGCCCTGCACGAGACCCGCGATCGCGATCTGGTTGGCCATTTTCGTCAGCTGGCCCGCGCCGATCTCGCCCATGCGGCGGCAGGCCTTGGCGTAGATGTCGATGACGGGGAAGACCGCATCAAAGACGTCACTATCCCCGCCGCACATGATGCCAAGCTGGCCGTTTTCGGCCCCTGCCTGGCCACCGGACACCGGCGCGTCGACAAAACCCACGTCCTGGTCTTTGGCCACACCGTATAGCTCGCGCGTCACGGCGGCCGATACGGTTGTGTGATCGACAAATGTCGTGCCCGAGGTCATGCCCGCAAAGGCGCCATCACCCCCCAGACAGACAGACCGCAGGTCATCATCATTGCCCACGCAGGCCAGCACGATGTCCTGACCGGTCGCGGCCGCGCGCGGGGTGGCGGCAAACCCGCCGCCATGTTCGTTCGCCCAAGCCTCGGCCTTGGCGGTGGTCCGGTTGTAAACGGTCACCTCATGACCAGCCGCTTGCAGATGGCCCGCCATCGGGTAGCCCATGACCCCCAATCCCAAAAATGCCAGCTTTGCCATGGTCCTTCTCCCCCATCTTTTCAGCCCCGGCAAAATCGCCTAGACACTGGGTTACCTAACGGCCCTGCAGGAGACGTCAACGACCGATGCTCGTCGCATTCCGCTGGCTTTTGCGCCTTGCCATCGCAATGGTCGTGCTTACCGTCGCCGGTCTTGTGCTGGCCTATTGGTTCTTTGTCCGGTCGATCCCCGACTATGACGAGGATTTCGCCGTCGCGGGGATCTCTGCGCCGATAGAAATCGTGCGCGACAGCGCAAATGTGCCCCACATCTTTGCCGCCACCAACGCCGATGCGATGTATGCGCTTGGCTTTGCCCATGCCCAGGACCGGATCTGGCAGATGCTGTTGATGCGCCGCACGGTGCAGGGCCGGTTGTCGGAAATCTTCGGGGTCCGCACGCGCGATACTGATGAGTTCTTCCGCAGACTTGATCTTTATACCGCCGCCGTGCGGTCCGTGGCGGACCAATCGCCTGAGGCCGGTGCGGCCCTGTCGGCCTATGCCGCGGGTGTGAATGCCTGGCTGACAGAGGTCAATTCCGGCGCGCGGGGCCGGGGCGCCCCGGAGTTCTGGTTTTTCACGCCCGAAATCGCACCCTGGTCGCCGGCAGATTCGCTGGCCGTGATCAAGCTTATGGCGCTCGATCTGTCGCCGCATATGAGCCATGAGATCACCCGGGCGCGCCTGTCACTGGTCCTGCCATCCGAACGCGTCGAAGACCTGATCCCGGATGTGCCCGGTGCGGGGGTGGCCGCCCTGCCGCCCTATGCCGCGCTGATCCCCGGGGTGGCCCCCGACCGCGCTTATGCGGCCGCCGATTGGCCGGTGACGCATTTTCAGAACCCCGGCGCTTCGAATGCCTGGGCGGCCGCCCCGTCGCGGTCAGCCGCCGGGGGCACGCTTCTGGCGGGGGATCCGCATCTGGGGTTTTCGGCGCCTGCCATCTGGTATCTGGCCCGGATCGAACTGGACAGCGGCGGCGTGATCGGTGGAACGATCCCGGGCCTGCCGGCGGTGTTGGCCGGGCGCAGTGACAGCCTGGGCTGGGCGCTGACCGCGTCCTACGTCGATGATCAGGACATCTTCATCGAGCAGTTGAACCCCGACAATCCCGGGGAAGTGCGGGTGCCGGACGGCTGGGCGCCCCTGCGCACACGGCCCTCGATCATCAATATCGACGGGGCGCCGCCCGAAACGATTGAGCTGCAATGGACCCAGAACGGCCCCGTCCTGCCGGCCACCCAGGCAGGCGTTGACCGGGTGACCCCGCCGGGCCATGTCGCGGCCCTGGCCTGGACAGCTCTGAGCCACGACGACACGACCTATACCGCCCTGTTCGACCTGATGCGCGCGCCCGGCATTGATGCCGCCCTGGCGGCCACCGAAAGGGCGGTGGCACCGGCGGTCAATATCGTGATGGCCGACCGGTCGCGGGTGGCGCTGAAGGTCGTGGGCACCCTGCCCCGGCGCGGGATCAACCACCAATCAGCCGGGCGGTTGCCGGTGCCGGGCTGGCGGGCCCAGAACCTGTGGCAGGACCCTTTCCCGGCAGAGGCGAACCCGGTGTTTGTCGACCCTGTCGGCGGGATTGTCGCCAACACCAACAACAAGGTGGCCGATCGCCCCTACCCGCGCCATCTGTCGTTTTACTGGGGCGATACGCAGCGCATCCAGCGCCTGACGCGGCTGATGCAATCGCGCGAGGTGCATACCCGCGAAAGCTTCATCGAAGCCCAGCTTGATGCGGTCTCGCCCACCGCGCGGGCCCTTTTGCCGCTGATCGCGCGTGATCTGTGGTTCACCGGTCAGGCCGCGCCCGAAGGCACGACCGAACGGCGCCGCCAGGATGCGCTGGCCCTTCTGGCCGACTGGAACGGCGAAATGAACGAACATTTCCCCGAGCCACTGCTCTATGCCGCCTGGGTGCGCGCGGTGCAGTCGCGCCTGATCCGCGATGAATTGGGGCCGATGGCGGCCGAGTTCATCCGGCTTGAGCCGGTGTTCATCGAACGGGTGTTTCGTGACACCGACGGGGCCGGCGCCTGGTGCGATGTGATCCAGTCCGCCCCGATCGAGACCTGCGGCGACATTGCGTCCCTCGCGCTGGATGATGCGCTGCTCTTTGTGGCCGAAACCTGGGGCGACACGTTTGAAAGCCTGCGCTGGGGCGATGCCCATGAGGCAGCCCACGATCACTTGGTGCTGGGCGATGTGCCGGGGCTGCGCTGGGTGGTGAACATCCGCCAATCGTCCAGTGGCGGGGATTTCACCTTGCAGCGCGGCAAGGGCGAAGGCACCGGCGAGAACCCGTTTTTGAACACCCATGGGGGCGGCTACCGGGGGGTCTATGACTTTGCGGACCCCGAATCCTCGGTCTTCATCATTGCCACAGGCCAGTCCGGCCATCCGCTGTCGCGCCATTATGATGATCTGGGCGAACGCTGGCGGCGCGGGGAATATGTGCCGATGTCGCTTGACCCAGACCTGGCGCGCGCCGCCGCAGTTGGCGTGACCGCGTTGACGCCCGACAGGTGAGACCATTGGCGGCTTGATGCGCCAACAGCCTTTGCTACTCTTGCCCCATGCCGCGCGATTATGCCCTTGCCACGGCGGCGGTGGACCCCGCCCTGCACAGCCCGACCTGGTACCGCACCAAGGTCGACCCGGCCGCAATCCGCGCGCTGATGGTGAAATCAGACGGCCGCGCGGGCCGTGATGTGGCCCTGTGGCTGGGGCTGATGGCGCTGTTTGCAGGCATCGCGATTGCGCTTTGGCCATCGTGGTGGTCCGCCCCGTTCTGGCTGGCCTACGGGGTGCTTTACGGGTCAGGCTCGGACGCGCGCTGGCACGAATGCGGTCACCGCACGGCATTCAAGACCGAGTGGATGAACCGCGCGGTCTACCACATCGCCAGCTTCATGCTGATCCGCAACCCGGTCGTTTGGCGCGCCAGCCACATCCGCCATCACACGGATACGATCATTGTGGGGCGCGATCCTGAAATCCAATTGATGCGCCCGCCGGACCTGGCCCTTTTGGTGCTGAACCTGGTTGGCCTGCCGTATCTGTGGGACCATCTGCGGCGCCTCGCGCTTCATGCCAGTGGGCGGCTGCACCCGGATGAAGCAATGTTTGTGCGTGATCATGAACGCGCGGGCGTTTTCTTGGTCGCGCGGATTTGGGTCGCGATCTTTGCTGTCACCATCGCGCTGGCCCTCTGGATGGGATCGATCGTGCCGCTGTTGTTGATCGGCGGACCCCGGATTTACGGGGCCTGGCACATGGTGATGACCGGCAGCCTGCAGCATCTGGGGCTGGCCGAAAACGTGACCGATCACCGGCTGAACACCCGCACGGTTCTGATGAACCCCGTCAGCCGGTTTTTGTACCTCAACATGAACTACCATGTGGAACATCACATGTTCACGATGGTGCCCTATTATCATCTGCCGGCCCTGCACGAATTGATCAAACACGACATCCCGGCCCCCGACCCGTCGATCTGGGCGGCCTATGCGCGGCTGATCCCGGTGCTGCGGCGTCAGTTGCGCTACGAAAACGCGGTGATCGTGCCGGACCTGCCCGCGACCGCCGCCCCCTACCGACCTGAGGTTGAGGCCCTGCGCCCCCACGCGGTGTGACAGGTCAGGCGACGCTCAGCCGTTTTTGGTCCTGCGCGCGACGGAGACTTTCTTCACGCGCGTAAAGAACACATGATGAGACATCAAAATGGGCGGTGGGATATCAAGATGGGCAAGCGACATGTGGTGATCAGCCTGACCTTGGTCTGCGCGGCCAGTTCCGCGCTGGCCCAGGACCCGAGCTTTTCAACCGGTCCAGCAACGCTGATCAACGACGGGCTGATCGATTGCGGGCGTTCCTCACGCGTGAGTGCGGTGGGCGAAATCGTTTCAGACGACGGAGTGACACGCACAGTGCCCGCTGCGACGAATTTTCTGACCGCACCCCAGGCGAGCGATCTTTACAACGCATGCGCCGGGATCGAACCCGACAGCCTGGACGACGTCGACCTTGACGCGGTTGAGGTCATGGATGCGGGCGGCGCCGAGGTCTTCACCGCCTATATCTTTGCCGACAATTACTTTGAACTTTACGTCAACGGCACCTTGTTGGCCGTCGATCCGGTGCCTTTCACGCCGTTCAACTCCAACGTTGTGATGTTCAGCGCCGACCGGCCCCTGAGCCTTGCCGTGATGGGCGTGGATTGGGAAGAAAATCTTGGCCTTGGGTCCGAAGCCGGGCGGGGATCGACCTATGCCCCCGGTGACGCAGGCATCGTGATGCAAATCCTGGACGCCAGCGGGGCGCCGGTGGCCATCACCGATGACACATGGCGCGCCCAGACCTTTTATGTCAGCCCGCTTGACGATCCCGCCTGCCTGGTGAGTGACGGATCCACCCGCGACAGTTCCGCCTGTTCGACCGCCAGCACAAACGACGGATCGGCATTCTCCGCCGCGTTCTGGGACATCCCCCAAGGCTGGATGGACCCCGGATTTGACGACAGCGGCTGGCCCGCCGCGCGGACGTTTACCAACGACACGGTCGGGGTGAACAACAAACCCGGCTACACCAACTTCACGCAGGTTTTTGACGACCCGGATGCGGATGCGCAGTTTATCTGGTCATCAAACCTTGTGCTCGACAACCTCGTTTTGATGCGCACCACGATCGAGTGACGCCGCACCACCGACCTCAAAGGAAACCCCCATGACCAAGTTCACACTGTCCCTCGCCTGTGTTGCCGCAAGTCTTGCCGCAACGGCCCAGGCCGAAGACGTTGAGGTTTATCTTCTGGATATGCTCGACAACACGCAGGCAGGCTATTGCCTTGATATTGCAGGCGGACGTGAAGAGGCTGCCGATCCTGCCGATGGGCTGCAGGGCCACACCTGCTACAGCCCCGGTGGGGCGTTGGGGTATGACCAGACGTTCGATACCGCGAAATTCGCCGATGGCATGCTTTACATGACCAACTTCGATGTCTGCGCGCAGATGACAGCGATTGAAGCGGGTGCCGCACTTGAACTTGCCGCCTGCGATGGCTCCGACGCTCAGGGCTTTGCGTTTTCCGGCGAAGGCACGATTGTGGCCACTGCAGCCCCCGACCTGTGTGTCGGCGTGGGCGAAGACACCCGGTCGGGCCGGTCTGATGCCAATCAGATCAAAGCGCTCAGCCTGCAAACATGTGACGACGCGCAAGCGGCCTATCAAACCTGGGGTGTGCGGACGGTCGAATAACGCCGCCGCGCCGGTCAGAGACGTCCGAACCGGCGCGCCTGACCTGCGGTCCACATCACGGTCAGTTCCGGGCCATCCTCGGTCTGGCGTTCGGCGCGCACCACCCCTTGTTCGTAAAGCCAGGCGCGGCGGCGCCCGTCGGCGGGATCGAGCGTCAGGACAACTTCGGACCGCGCGCCCAAAAGGGCCGCCTCGACCGCGTCAAACAGCGGTCCAAAGCCGGTGCCATCCAGGGCAGCGCCCAGAAACACCCCATCGCGGCGCTGGGCCAATGCGGCGGCGCGCGCGGCGGCGTCTTCGTCCAAAAGGTCGATCTTGTTCCAAAACTCGAACACCGGCGTTTCTTCGGCCACGCCCAGTTCGGCCATGATCGCGGCCACATCATCGGCCTGTTCTTCGGTCTCGGGGTGGGCGATATCGCGCACATGGACGATCAGATCGGCCTCCAGCACCTCTTCTAAGGTGGCGCGGAAGGCGGCCACCAGCTGGGTCGGCAGGTCTGAGATGAACCCAACCGTGTCCGACAGGATCGCCTCGCCGCCACCGGGCAAGGGCACCGCACGCATTGTCGGGTCAAGGGTCGCAAAGAGCATATCCTTGGCCATGACATCAGCCCCGGTGGCGCGGTTGAACAGGGTTGATTTGCCTGCGTTGGTGTAGCCCACAAGGGCCACCAGCGGGTACGGCACCTTGGCGCGGGCGGCCCGGTGCAGCGTGCGCGTCTTGGCGACTTTTTCCAACTGGCGTTTGAGGCGCACAAGCTGGGTGTCAATCGCGCGGCGGTCCGCCTCGATCTGGGTCTCGCCCGGCCCGCCCACAAAGCCCAAGCCGCCGCGCTGGCGTTCAAGGTGCGTCCAGGCGCGCACCAGCCGCGTGCGCTGATAGCTGAGTGCCGCCATTTCCACCTGCAACACCCCTTCACGGGTGCGCGCGCGATCCGAAAAGATTTCCAGAATGAGCGAGGTTCTGTCAAGGAGCTTGACTTTCCATTCGCGTTCAAGATTGCGCTGCTGCACCGGTGTGACCGGCCCGTCAATCAGGACCAGCTCGATGTCGTCGGCTTTTATCCGGGTCGCGATCTCTTCCAGCTTGCCTTTGCCAAAGAGCGCACCGGGCGCAACCTTGGGCAGTCGCACGATCTCGGCGCCGGCGATTTCTAGCCCCGGCAGCGCATGGGCCAGCGACACCGCTTCGCCCAACGCGAAGTTAGGGTCCCGCCGGGCCCCTTTCGCATCGATATCCGGGTGCAGTATCAGCGCCCGGGTGGTCCGGGGCGCACCTGCGGTCATGTGTTACTCTTCGCCTTCATAAAGGCTGATGGGTTGCGACGGCATGATCGTCGAAATCGCGTGCTTATACACCAATTGTGACTGGCCGTCGCGGCGCAGCAACACGCAGAAGTTGTCAAACCAAGTGATGACGCCCTGCAGCTTGACGCCATTGATCAAAAAAATTGTCACGGGAACTTTTGTTTTGCGGACGTGGTTCAGAAACGCGTCCTGTAAATTCTGTCTCTCGGAAGCCATTTTGACTTAACCTTTTCTTCTTGGTGCCACCAATAGGGCAACACAATCCTTACCGCCTCTTTATGAGGCGCCACACACGGCGTTAACAGACCGAAATTGTCGCAGGACGTCAATCGCTTATCGGCGCCAGAATTCGGGATTGAGCAATGCGATAATTGCAAGGGCTTCGATCCGGCCGACCACCATGGCCACCGATAGAATGGTTTTGACGCCCGGCGAAAGGCTTGCAAGGTCGATGGGGGCGGCGGTGGCATTGGCGATCAGGGGGCCGCAATTGGCCAAAGACGCGATCGTGAGAACCAGGGCATCCTCGAATGGAACCCCGGCCACGGCCAGGGCAAGCCAGACCGCCGCGATCGACAAGGCGAACAACATAAAGGCGATCCAGGCCAGATAGGCCCCTTCACGGCGAATGCGCCGCGCGGCCTGGCCGGCCCCGCCGATGGACGACGGCTGGACCAGCTTTTCCATCTCGCGCAGGCCGTGTTTGTAAAGCGCAAAGACCCGCAGTAGCTTCACACCGCCCGCCGTGGTCGCGACCCCGCCGCCGAAAATGGCCAGGCCCATCAACAAAAGCCCCGGCGTTCTGAGGCCCGACCAATCAAGCGCTTTGTCCCAGGACGCAGAATCCCAGCCCGTTGTCGTCAGAACCGAGGCGGTGGTGAACATCGCCCCCCACAGCCCTTCCACGCCTTCGATCAGGGTCACGGCCTCACCGCTGTCGAAAGACGCGATCCAATGGCGCAAGAACAGCAGCAACGGCAGGCCGACGGCGATCAGGAGGCCAAGCTGAATTTCGGGATCAAACCGCAGCGACCTGACCCCACCGATGCGCGCATCGGCCAGAAAGGTCAGACGGCTGAGCGCGAAGACGAAGAAAAACAGGATCACGACCTCACCGGCAATGCCGGAAGCGGCATCTGACGGGCCGCCCAAAGGCGACAGACCGCTGGTCGACAGGGTCGACATCGCATGGATCGCGGCCACCAACGGAGGGTCGCCAACGGCCATCAGCAAAAGCCACAAGGCCGCGGTAAGGCTTGCATATATCGGCAGCAACAGCGCCGTGTAGCGGCGCAAGCGGTCGCCCAGGGTGGCGGTTCCGGTGATCTGGGTGAAACTTTCGCTGCCCCGGCCGGGGCCGAAATTGCCCGAAACCTCAAACCCGCCAAGGTTCAGGGGTGCGAGCACCGCGGCGGCTGTCACCCACATGAAAAACCCGCCCAACCAGGCCACTTCGGCGCGCCACAGATGCACCGGCGGCGCGGTGGCGTTCAGGGGCAGGATCGGCGCGCCTGTGGTCGTGATCGCCGACACCATGTCGAACACGGCCGTCCCGTAGGTGCCTTGGCCCGGCGGAGCAAGGCTCATCGGCCAGGCCAACAGGGCAGGCATCAGGCCAAAGAAGGCGACCATCGTCAAAAGGTTCGCCCGGGTCTGGTGGCGGACGCGGTGGTTCCATGTGGCAAGGGCCACCAGCGTGAACATCACCAATGTGAGCAGCGCACAATAGCCAAACGCCCGGGCCGACGCGCCGTGATCGGTCGCCAAACCGTAAATGGCGGGCACAAACATCGCCACCCCGGCTGCACCGATCATCAGCACGAACATTGGCAATCGGGCGATCCGATACAGAAGCATCAGAAGAAATCGATTGTGACCTGGAACAACCGTTCAGCCTCACGCACGTCTTCGGCCAGCGCAAAGATCACGATCCGGTCGCCGTCATCGATGCGCGTGCTGCCGGTCGGGCGCACATAGGTGCCGCCCTTCTGAACCGCGCCGACGATCACCCCTTCTGGAAATCCGATGTCTCGGATGGATTTGCCCGCAATCGGCGAGGTGGACAGGACTTCCGCCTCGATCACCTCGGCTTCGGCATCGCCGATGGAATAGACCGCGCGGACCCGGCCCAGCCGGATATGGCGCAGAATGGACGACACGGTGGTCGCGCGCGGGTTGATATGGGCGTCAATCCCGAGGGGGCCCAGCATCGGTTCCAATGTGGGGTCGTTGACCAATGCAATGGCCATCGGGCAGCCTTCGGTCTTGGCGCGCACGGCGGCCAGAATGTTGGTCTTGTCGTCGTCGGTCACCGTCAGGACCGCATCGGCGCGTTCAATCCCCGCTTCGGCCAGCAGTTCGGCCGACAGCCCGTCGCCGTTCAGAACCACGGTGCGTTCAAGCGCATCGGCGGCGCGTTCGGCACAGGCGCGGTCCTTTTCGATGACCTTGGCGCGCACGCGGTCGGCGCGCGCTTCAAGGGCTTGCGCCACTTGCAGCCCGACAATGCCGCCGCCGATGATCACCACCCGGTCCTGCCGGGTCGAGGTCTTGCCAAAAATCTCAAGCGTGCGGCTTTGATCGTCGGCATGGACCAGAATATAGACCGCGTCTTCGGCAAAAAGCTGGTCGTCGGGGTCCGGCGCAAAAAGGTTCTTTTTCCGCCGGACCCCCACAACGATGGCGCGCAGGGTCGAAAAAAGATCGGTCAACTGGCGCAGGGGCGTGTTCAGGACGGGGCAATCTTCATCCAGGTAGATCCCAATCAGCTGTGCCTTGCCGTCCAGAAAGGGCTGCACATCAAAGGCGGACGGGGCCGTCAGGCGCCGAAGGGCGGCTTCTGCGACCTCCTTTTCGGGTGAGATCACCACATCGATGGGCATGTGATCGCGGCGGTACAGATCGGAATAGATCGCGGTCAGGTACGATTGTGCCCTGAGGCGCGCGATCTTGCGGGGGATCGAAAAGGCCGAATGCGCGATCTGACAGGTGACCATGTTCACCTCGTCAGAATAGGTCGCGGCAATGATCATATCGGCGTCGCGCGCCCCGGCCTGTTCAAGGATATCGGGATAGGATGCATGCCCGGCAATGCCCGTGACATCCAGCGTATCGGTCGCCCGGCGGACGAGGTCCGGGTTGTAATCCACGACCGTTACGTCGTTGTCTTCGCCCGACAGATGTCGCGCGATTTGCCAGCCGACCTGCCCTGCTCCGCAGATGATGACCTTCATGGGTTCCCCGAAGCTGCCCCGCAGGGGCCAGCCATGGCAGAGGTGTCAGGGCGCGTCAATTCACGCCCCTCAGGATGCGGCCTTGACCGCATGATCCGCCTCATCGGGCGCGCGGCCGTCTTTCGCGGTATCGCCTGTGGCGGCATCGTCGGTTTCCACCCGCGCCACCCGGGCCCCCGCCTTGGTCGAGGTCACCACGTTCAGCGACTTCAGCTTGCGGTGAAGTGCCGAGCGTTCCATGCCCACGAACGACGCCGTGCGCGAGATGTTTCCGCCAAACCGGTTGATCTGTGTCAGCAGGTATTCGCGTTCGAACACCTCGCGGGCGTCGCGCAAGGGCAAGGTCGCCAGCGAGCCGTGGATGGCCATCCGGTCATCGGTTTCGGCCGGCCCGCCCCCTTCGGGCAGTTCTGACGCCTCGATCGGGTTGTCGCTTTCACCCAGGATCAGCACCCGCTCGATCACGTTGCGAAGCTGGCGAATGTTGCCGGGCCAGGACATGGTCTGCAGACGCGCGATGGCCTCTTCGGACACATTGCGCAGCGGCAGGCCCTGGGTGGCGTTGAATTCGGAAATGAAATGACCGGCCAGTTCGGGAATATCCTCAAGCCGTTCTTCAAGCGGCGGAACTTCGATCGGGACGACGTTCAGCCGGTGATAGAGCTCGGCCCGGAAGGTGCCGGCGGTCACCTCATCCTCCAACGCTTTTGAGGTCGACGAAATGACGCGCAGGTCAACGCGCACCTGGTCGGTGCCCCCGGCCCGCTGGAACTGCTGCTCGGTCAGCACGCGCAGGATTTTCGACTGGGTGCCAAGGGGCATATCGCCGACCTCGTCAAAATAGATCACTCCGCCGTGGGCCTGTTCCAGAAGCCCCGATTCGAGGCCCCGTTCGGATGTCAGGCGGCCAAACAGCACCTCTTCCATGCGGTCAGGTTCAATCGACGCCGAATTGACGGTCACAAACGGCCCATCGGCGCGGTTGGATTCGGCGTGAATGTAGCGCGCGGCGATTTCCTTGCCCGACCCCGACGCCCCGGTCAGCATCACACGCCCGTTCGATTTGGTCACCTTGTCGAGGTTGGCTTTCAACGTGCGGAACGCCTGGCTGGACCCGATCATTTCAGACGGGGCCACATCACGCCGCCGCAGGGCCGCGTTTTCCGCCCTGAGGCGCGAGGCTTCCATCGCGCGGCGGATCACCACCATCAATTGTTCAATGTTGAAGGGCTTTTCGATGAAATCATAGGCGCCCTGTTTGATCGCCGCGACCGCGATTTCGATATTGCCGTGGCCCGAGATGATCACCACCGGCACTTCGGGATTGTCCCGTTTGGCCACCTTCAGGATATCGATCCCGTCCATCTGGCTGTCCTTGAGCCAGATATCGAGGATCATCAGCGCAGGTGCTGACCGGTTGATCTCGGTCATGGCCTCATCGGATGTGCCGGCGGTGCGGGTCTTATAGCCCTCGTCGTTCAGGATATCGGCAATCAATTCCCGGATGTCGCGTTCGTCGTCGACAATTAAAATATCGCTCATTCTGCCCTCCAAATGCGGTCACGTTCTGGTCTATTCGGCCACCCGCAGGGGGGCTGTTTGTTCAGCCGCCTCCACGATTGGCAATTGGATGTCGGCCCGCGCCCCGATCTGTCCCGACGCATCCAATGCAGGTGCGTCCGTCAGGGTCAGCTTGCCGCCGTGTTCTTCGATGATCTTCTTCACGATGGGCAGGCCAAGGCCGGTACCCTTGTCGCGGGTGGTCACATAAGGTTCAAACAGGCGCGACCGGTCGGCCGGAAGCCCCACGCCGTTGTCAGAAATCGACAGGACCGCCAGGTTCGCGTCCGCGCTAAGCCGCACGACGATGGTCGGCGCATAGCCGTCTGGTGCGCCTTTTTCCTGAAGCCCTTCAATGGCTTCGCCCGCGTTCTTGATCAAGTTGGTCAGGGCCTGCCCAATCAGGGTGGCATCGGCATCAACCAGCACCGGCAGGTCCGGCACATCGGCGGTCAGGGCGACGCCGTCCATCGCGCTTTGTTGCAGCGTGACCGCGTCGCGCACCAGCGCCACAAGGTCCTGGCGGGTGCGTTCGGGTTCGGGCATCCGTGCAAAGCGCGAAAACTCATCGACGATGCGGCGCAGATCACCCGTCTGGCGCACGATCACGCCCACCAGCTGGTCGAGCGCTTCGGCCTCATCGCCCGAGACTTTGCGGAACTTGCGCCCGATCTGTTCGGCTGACAGCTGGATCGGTGTCAGGGGGTTCTTGATTTCATGGGCGATCCGGCGGGCCACATCGCCCCAGGCCGCCATCCGCTGGGCCGACACCAGATCGGTCACATCATCAAAGGCGATCACCACGCCTTCGCTGCTGCCGTCCGCCCCGCGCCGAGTGGCCAGCCGCACCAGAAGGTTCTCGATCGCGCGCCCGCGGGTCAGTTTCACCTCGCCCTGGGCGGTTTCGCGGCCTGACGTATTCATCCGTTCAAATAGCGGCATGAACTCAGGCACCGCCTCGGCCAGCGCCATTCCCTGACCCTCGGCTTCGGGCAGGACGAGAATATCCTGCGCCGACGGGTTCAAGAAAGCCACGCGCGCCTCGGCATCCAGCCCGATCACGCCAGAGGTCACGGATGACAGCACCGAATCAAACAATCGCCGGCGCGCTTCAATCTGGCGGTTGTTGGCCAAAAGCGCGTCGCGCTGGCCTTTGAGCTGCCGCGTCATCTGGTTGAAGAACCGGCCGACCATGGCGATCTCGTCATCGCCCTGCTCTTCGGGGACCTGCACGTTCAGATCGCCCGCGCCAACACGTTGCGCCGCACCGGCCAGCCGGCCGACGGGTTTTGACAGCCGTTCGGCAAACCACAGCCCCAGCCAGATTGCCACCAGCACCAGGCTGACGGCGAAGCCCACGTATAGCAGGCCGAAGTTGAACACGATCTGGCCGCGTTCGCTTTCCATCTCGTTGTAAAACCGCGCCGTCGCCTCGGCATCATCCAGAAGCGCCAGAATGCGCCCGTCCACGTCGCGGCTGATGTAAAGGTAGCGGTCGGGAAACGCGTCGAGCACGATCAGGGCTCGGAACTCGGCCAGGTCCAGGTCTTCGACCACCTGCACCTGATCCCGGGCCGCTTCAATCAGCGCAGGGGCGACGGGCTCAAAATCAAACAGGTAGGAACTTTCGCCCCGGGCCCGGATGTCACCGCGCCCGTCAATCACATAGGCCTCTTCCAGACCCCGCTGCACCAGCCCCTGGCCTTGCGACAGGATCTGGCGCAACTCGCCGTCGGTGATGAAGAAATCCGTCTGGCGGGCCGCGTTCAAATAGGCCGCGAGGGCTTCGGCATCCTGGGCCAGGTCGGCGCGCTCATCTTCGCGGTAGGCTTGCGCGGCCGTCAGTGAGGCATCCACCGCTGAGCGCACCCGGTCTGAAAACCACCCCTCAAGCCCGACGCTGATCGACAGGCCCGCAAACAGGGCCACCGTCACCGTGGGCAGGATGGCAATCAGCGCGAACACACCCGTCAGCCGCATGTGCAGCCGCGACCCGGCAGACCGCGCCCGGCGCGCGGCAATCATCCGCGCAATCGTCGCCATGATCAGGGCGGCCACCAGCAAAAGGTAGATCAGATCGGCCAGGATCACGAGGCGCAGACGCGGCGCGGAAGGGTTTTCGGCAAAGGGGCCAAGCACAAGGAACGTCAACAGCGCCAGCACAGGTCCCAGCACCAGCAGCACCGCCGTACCACCGCTGCGCAGCCGCTTGCGACGCGCCAAATCCAGGAACAAGCCCCTGAAAACTGTATCGATGCGTCCGGTCACCCGGCGCCCTCGCCCGTTGCGCCGCGTGTCGCGGCTACCGCCTTGTCGGCAGCCTGATCAATGCAGATCGGCCACTCTCTGTGGCACTTTTACATCAACTTGCGGCGGCGTGTCACGCGAATATCGAGGTCGGTGATCTTCTTTCTCAGGGTATTTCGGTTGATCCCGAGGAGTTCGGCGCATTTCGCCTGATTTCCGCCTGTCGCATCGAGGGCGATTTCAATCAGGGGCAGTTCCACTTCCCGCAGGATCCGCTGGTAAAGACCCGGGGGCGGCAGAACCTCGCCGTGCAGGTCGAAGTACCGGCGCAGGTGCTTGCCGACCGAGGCCGACAGCTTGTCGCCCGACCCGCCCCCTGTCAGGGGTTCAATCGCGGGCTGGTTGCCCAGAACCAGCTCGATTTCGCCCCGGCCCACGTCTTCTTCGCTGCCGGTCAGCAACAAACGGCGCACCGTGTTTTCCAACTGGCGCACGTTGCCGGGCCAGGAATAGGCGCGGATCAGGTCAAGCGCCTCTTCGTCGAAGCGGCGCGCCTGACCGCCATCGCGTTCAGACCGGTTGACGAAATGGTCCACCAGCAGCGGGATGTCATCGACCCGCTCGCGCAGCGAGGGCACCGCGACCGTCACGCCACTGAGGCGATAGAACAAATCCTGGCGAAACGCGCCGTCTTCCATTTTCACCGCCAGATCGGCCTGGCTGGTGGACATCACGCGCGGGGCATTGTCGGTGAAACTGTCAAGCATCCTGACAACCCGGGCCTGCGCCTCGGGGCTGAGATCGCCCACCTCGTCAAACAGCAACGACCCGTTGCGCGCCCGCGAAATCAGTGAGGCCGGCCCTTCGAGCACATCGAGATCCGCAGGGGTCGCGACCACAAACGGCAGGTTCCGGCGGTCGGAAAAGTCGTGGATGGCCCGCGCAATCAGCGATTTGCCGGTCCCGCTTTCGCCTGAGATCATCACTGTTAGATCGGTGTTCATCACCCGTGCGACCAACCGGTAGAGCGCCTGCATCGCTGGCGTGCGCCCCACCAAGGGCAGATCGCCGCTTTCGCCGGTCTCGGCGGGGGTTTCGCGCCGCACGGGCGCGCGGCGCTTGACCTCCAGCGCCTTGGAGGCGCGCTTCATCAGGTCGGGCAGATCGAACGGCTTGGGCAAATAGTCAAAGGCTTCGGCCTCAGCCGCCTGGATCGCGGTCATGATCGTGTTTTGCGCCGAAATCACGATCACCGGCAGGCCGGGACGCTCATCGGCGATCTTGGGGAGCTGATCAAGGCCGTTGCCATCGGGCATGATCACATCCGAGATCACCAGATCGCCCTTGCCCTCTTCCACCCAGCGCATCAGCGTGACCAGCGACGAGGTCGCGTGCACCTTGCAGCCCGCGCGCGTCAGGGCCTGGGTCAGAACCGTTCGAATTGTCCGGTCGTCATCCGCGACCAAAATTGTGCCGTCCATGGCCGTTAATCTCCCTTTAGAGCCGACGTATCGCGCTCTGGTTCTGTTTGTGCTCGCTCAGCCAGCGGCAGCGAAATGCGGAACACGGTCTGTCCCGGGACGCTGTCCACCGATATCCAGCCTTCGTGGTCGGAAATGATCTTTGACACCAAGGCAAGTCCCAGCCCGGTGCCGTTTTCCTTGCCCGAAACGAAGGGTTCGAAAACGTCGTCTGCCAGGTCCGCCGGCAGGCCCGGACCATCGTCGATGATTTCAACCTGCAAGGGCAGGATCGCCGTGCCGTCCTTGTTGCGCAGGCGCAGCGACAGGTCGTAAAATGTTTTCAGCGTGATCTTGCCCCCGCCCTTGCCGGCAGCTTCAGATGCGTTTTTCAGAAGGTTCAGGAACACCTGCAGCATCTGGTCCCCGTCCACATAAGTGGGCGGCAACGAGGGGTCGAAGTGTTCGATGATGGTCATATGGGCGGCGAACCCGATCTCGGCGGATTTGCGGGCCCGGTCGAGAAGATCATGGATGTTCACGGCCCGGCGGTCTGGCAGGCGCAGGTTGCCGAATTGTTCGACCTGGTCGAGAAGCTTCAGGATGCGGCGGGTCTCAGCCACAATCAGGTCGGTCAATTCGAGATCATCGCCCGACAGGTTCATCGAAATAAGCTGGGCGGCCCCGGTGATGCCTGCGAGCGGGTTCTTGATCTCATGGGCCAGCATTTCAGCCATGCCGATCGCGGATTTTGCCGCCGTCTTGGCCGATTTCGCGCGCCCCAGGCGGTCCGCCAATTGACGCGGTTGAAAGATGATCAGCAAAAACCCCGGCATGTCGGCCATGGGTGCGATGTCGAGATTGCATTGCACCGGCGCCGTTTGACCGGTGCCGATGTCGGCATCCGAAATCGACAGGGACCCTTCGCGCGCGCGCACCCGGCTGAGCGCATCTTCGAGGGGCGCATCGATCACCAGCACATCCAGCACCGGTTGGCCGCGCAGACCGCGCGCGGACATGTTCAAAAAGTCCTCGGCGGCGGGGTTCACCTCGGCCACCAGATTGCCTGGGTCGA
>JBCBCY010000001.1:0-286241 GCA_038530285.1 Pseudomonadota bacterium | reverse complement strand
AGGCCATGGATACCTAAAAATTCATTCCCAAGACATAACTATTAATGTTAAACATTGATTCTTAATTGCTAAGGGAGAATCACGTGCGACATCTGGTTTTGCTCATTCTACTGGCGGGGTGCGGGTCGGTTGTGCCCCGAACCGCGATGATGCTGAACGCCATGAACCCCTTGGCCACCGATCCTGCGGCCTTGGCGGTCTCGGTCGATCTGCCGCCCGGCCTTGGCATCATTGACGACAGCGTCATTTTCGCTGCCGAAGCCAGCAACCCAGACCGGGGCATGCGCAGCGGCGATTGGGTGCTTTTTGAAGACCGCGACGTCGAAGGTCGCCCCAGCTACCGATTTTCCGACAGCGACGCGCCGGAGCTTCGCAACCTGCAAAGCGAAATCGCCATCTGGGAGGCTGAAGACCCAAAAGGCACCAAAGGCAGCTTTTCGGTGAACGTCGGTGTGTGTCGCAGCGTCCCGGCTGCGACACTCGCAAATGCGCGCGGTTCGATTTTTATCAGCATGGACCCTGACGAGCCGCCGATGCCGCTTGTGCGCAACGGGCCGATCAACAGGCTGGTCGATGCCGACACGCTAGAGGTGTTGCCGCCCTGCTCTTAGCCCTGTCACCGCGCAAAAACCGCAGCCAATCCCAGGACTACACCGGGTTCGGCAGGTCGCGGCCTTCGTCCCAGGCGATCAGATTGTCGACCGCCATCAACCCCATGCCTTCGCGGACTTCTAGCGCGGCTGTTCCCAGATGCGGCAGCAGCGTGACATTTTCCATGTCCAGCAACGCCGGGCTGACGTTGGGTTCAAATTCGTAGACATCAAGCCCCGCACCGGCAATCGACCCGGACTGCAACGCGGTCACCAGGGCCGCCTCATCCATCACGTCGCCCCGGGCAATATTGATGAAGATCGCGCCTGGTTTCATCGCCGCGAAGACATCGGCGTTCATGATGTGGTGGGTCTGGGCATTGGCGGGGACAGCAACGACCAGCACATCCGCCGTCGCCGCGACCTCTGCGATGGTGTCCAACTGGCGCGCGGGGACGCCGGCATCTTCGACCTGACTGCGATTGTAAAACACAACATCCATCCCGAAGCCCAGGTTCGCGCGTTTCGCAATCGCCTTGCCGATCCGGCCCATGCCGACAACGCCCAGGGTCTTGCCGCCCAGATGCATCCCCAAAAGCTGGGTCGGATGCCAGCCGTCCCAGGCGCCGGCGCGCACCATGCGCTCGCCTTCACCGGCCCGCCGCGCGGTCATCAAGATCAGCGTGAACGCGGTGTCTGCGGTCGCCTCGGTCACGGCACCGGGCGTGTTGGACACCTGCACACCGGCCGCCCGGGCCGCAGCCACATCGATGTGGTTATAACCCACCCCGAAATTCGCCAGGATCCCCGCCTTGATCGGACCGGCTTTCTGGAACGCTTCGGCCGAGCATTGATCCCCCAACGTCGGCAAGACCGCATCGAAATTGGCCAAGACGGCGGCGATCTCATCTGCGGTCATGGGCGAGGTGTCATCGCGCAGTGTCACGTTGAACCGCGCGCGTGCCGCGTCGAGGACCGCATCTGGCAATTTGCGGCTGATAAACAGGGTCTTCATGTCAGTACATCCTCCCACCGAGGGGCACATCGCGATCGGGTGTCAAAAGCACCACCTCGCCGCCCTCGTCCGGCACACCTAGCACAAGCACATCCGATTTCACCGGTCCGATCTGGCGCGGCGGAAAATTCACCACCCCCAACACGCGCCGCCCGGGCAGGTCGTCCAGCGTGTAGTTTGCTGTGATCTGAGCCGAAGATTTCCGCATCCCGATCTCAGGCCCGAAATCGACCCACAGCTTGAACGCGGGCTTGCGCGCCTCGGGGAAGGGGTCGGCCCGGGTGATCTGGCCGACGCGGATGTCGACTTTGGCGAAATCGTCGTAGGTGATCATCCCAGTTCCAGGCTGCGGGCCGCCGCCGCCCGCACGGCGCGGCGGATCAACTGGCGCAACCCGTCATCCTCTTTCATCAGGATGTCGAGCGCAGCAGCCGTCGTGCCCGCCGGCGATGTCACATTGGCGCGCAGCTGGCCCGGCCCCTCATCGGCCACCGACGCCATCACCCCCGCGCCGGCAACCGTGGCGCGCGCTAGTTTCATCGCCACTTCGGGGGCAAGACCTTCTTCCACCCCGGCAGAGGCCAGCGCTTCGACCAAGAGGAACACATAGGCCGGACCGGACCCCGACACGGCTGTGGCGGCATCGATCTGATCTTCACTGTCAAGATAAACAACCTCACCCACCGCGGTCATCAGGGTCGCGGCCAGATGATGGCCCCCGTCCTCACTGGCGGCCGCATTCGGGACCAATGCGGTCATCCCGCGCCCAACCGCAGACGGCGTGTTCGGCATGGTCCGCACAATCGGCGTGGCCCGACCAAACGCCGCTTCAAGACTTTTGATCGACGTGCCCGCCGCGATCGACACGATCACCGTGTCGCCGTCGCCGTAATTTGCGACCTCTGGCAGCGCTTCGGCCATGACCTGAGGCTTTATCGCCAGCAAAAGCAGCGCAGGATTGGCCGGCAGATCGCCATTCAGCGCCACGCCGGTGGCGTGCAACCAGGCCGACGGATTGGGTTCGACAACATGTACCAACTTCGGCGACAGGCCGCGGTCCAGCCAGCCCCGCAACAGGGCCGATCCCATCTTGCCGCATCCTACAAGCACCATGCCGCGTGCGTTGATCTCTGCAAAATCCATGGGGTCCCCGTTGATACCAAAAGCCCCGCGCCATTTCAGGGCACGGGGCTTCAATTTCTGCGCGAAGGGGCCGCAGGGTGCAAGCCCTTGCGGTGGCGTTTCGCGTTCAGGCGCGCCCGTAGGCTTCCGAGATCGCAATATCCATTGCTTCTTCCGGGCTTTGGCCGCCCCAGGCGACAAGCTGGAAGGCCGGATAATACCGCTCGGCGGCCGAAACAGCGACCCGGATCGCGGTCGAGATTTGCTCGGGCGAGGCCATCTGCTCGCCCGTCAGCAACAGCCCATAGCGCCAGACCATCAGCTTCTGGGCCGCCCAATAGGTGAACGCCCCTGCCCAACAGCCATCGTTCGCCGCGTTCAGCGCCTCATAAAGGGCGGGCAGCGTATCTGTCGGCGGCTCCATCTCGAATGTGGAAATCAGCCGCAACGTCTCGTCGGCAGCCGACCACGCCAGGGTGATCGAATAGGTGCGCCACTGGCCTTCAACGGCCATGGCGATCTGATCGTCGGCCACCCGGTCGAAGTCCCAGTCGTGCACTTCTGCGATGTGCTCGACGATATCGATGGGGTGAAGATCTTCTGTCTGGAAGTACTGCTCGGAAAGCGACATGCGCGGCCTCATATGCTGTAGCATCGTAGCCCTTGGTGGCTACTAACGCTTGGTGCCTGCTCAATGGGGCGCGGTCTTTGCCACATCCCCTACGAGATATGGTGGGGGACCGGCGAGTCGCTGTAAAGCACTAAATTGTAAAATCTTAGATTTCCACGGGGATAAGTCGGCGTGCTTGCGCCCCCGCCCCAAGGGCCAGCGCGTCAAACCTGCTCAATCCTCGACCTTTGGACTGACCTGGTCATCCGCTCGCCCGCGGCACCCTGTTGGCCATGCGTATTTGAAAAGCAGAGAAGCCCGCGGCGGCGCGCCTCACCAGGTCTTCTTCGCTTTCACAAATACGCAAAAATCCCGCCCTATCGGCTCGGGCGGACCCGTATCGCTATTTCGATTTGCCTTCCAGCGCGTCGATCCGGGCTTTCAGAGCCTCATTCTCTTCGCGTGCCTTTTGCGCCATCGCGCGCACGGCGTCGAATTCTTCGCGGGTGACGAAATCGCGGTCCGCCAGCCAGCGGTCCACCAGCGATTTCATCGCGGTTTCCGCCTCTTCGCGGGCGCCTTGGGCCACACCCATGGCATTGGTCGCCAGTTGCGACAGATCGTCGAGAATTTTATTGCGGGTCTGCATGTCAGGCCTCCGTCTGGTTGCCCTTCATATGGCCCCCGAAGCCCGCCCTTGCAAGGTTGACATCGGGTCGCGCCCGGGCCACGCCCCGTCCCATGCTTGCTGCGATCCCATTTCCGAACATTGGCCCCGATATCTTTTCGGTATCGATCGGCGGGTTTGATCTGGCGCTGCGCTGGTATGCGATGGCCTATATCGTGGGCATCCTGATCGGCTGGCGCATGGCGGTCGCGGCCACCCGGCGCGTGCATCTGTGGGCCACCAACCCGGCCCCTATTGGTCCTGATGATATCGAGGATCTGATCACCGCGATCATCATCGGCGTGATCGTCGGCGGGCGTCTGGGCTATGTGCTGTTTTATCAACCGCAGGTCTATCTGGCCGATCCGCTCGCGGTTCTCAGGCTTTGGGACGGGGGCATGGCCTTTCACGGCGGGGTTCTGGGCGTGGCCGCAGCCGGCGCCTGGTTTGCATGGCGCAAAGGGGCACCGCCTTTGTCCATCGCCGACATCGTTTGCTATGCGACACCGCCGGGGCTTTTGCTGGGCCGGACGGCCAATTTCATCAACGCCGAGCTTTGGGGCGCTCCGACCACCCTGCCCTGGGGCGTGATCTTTCCCGGCGCCGCCGCGCAGGCCTGTCCCGGCGTTGTGGGTCTGTGTGCCCGCCACCCCTCGCAGCTTTATGAAGCGCTGCTGGAAGGTTTGGTGCTGGGCGTGGTGCTGATTTACCTGGTTTGGCGACGCGGCGGGTTCAAACGCCCCGGACTGGTCGCCGGTGTTTTCTTTCTGGGCTACGGGGCGGCGCGCTTTGCGGTGGAATTCGTCCGCCAGGCGGATGCGCAGTTCATCACGCCCGACAACCCCGCGGGCTATGTCTGGCGCCTGGGCGAGGTCGGCCTGACCATGGGCCAGATCCTGTCGCTGCCAATGATTTTTGTGGGTGCGGCGTTGCTTTTATGGGTCGCGCGGCGCCCGGCCCCGGCGTGACCCCGCTGCACGATCAGCTTGCGCGCCAGATCCGCAGCACCGGGCCAATCACCATCGCTGAATACATGGCTGTCGCCCTCACCCATCCCACTTACGGCTATTATACCACGCGTAATCCGTTGGGGGTCGATTTCACCACCGCCCCCGAGGTCAGCCAGATGTTCGGCGAACTTCTGGGCCTATCGCTGGCAGGGGCCTGGCTCGACGCGGGCGCACCCTCGCCCTTTGTGCTGGCTGAGCTTGGCCCGGGGCGCGGCACGCTCATGGCCGACGCCCTGCGCGCGACCCACAAGGTGCCGGGGTTTCACGCCGCCGCCCAGATCCATCTGGTTGAGGTTTCGCCAAGCCTACGCGCAGCCCAGGCCAAAGCGCTGGCGGGGGCGGACCCCACATGGGTCGACCAGGTGGCCGACCTGCCCGACGTGCCATTGTTCGTGATCGCGAATGAGTTCTTCGACGCCCTGCCGATCCGCCAGTTTCTGCGCGATGGACCAGGCTGGCGCGAACGGGTTGTCGGTGTCGGGCACGACGCGCTGGTGTTCGGACTGACCGACGCCGCGCCGATCGCCGGGCTCGATGATGACCCGACCCAAGATGGCAATCTGGTCCAGACCTGCGCGGCCGCCGAAGCGATCATGGCCGAGGTCGCGCGCCGCATCAGCACCCATGGCGGCACGGCGTTGATCATTGATTACGGCGACACGCAAATCACCGGCGACACGTTCCAGGCGATCCACGCGGGGCAAAAGTCCGACCCCCTGGCGCATCCTGGTGCGGCGGACCTGACCGCCCATGTGGACTTCGGCGCGCTGTCTCGGGCGGCCCGCGCCGCGGGGGCCGGCGTCCACGGCCCGGTGGCGCAGGGCAGGCTGCTCAAACGCTTAGGCATCGAATTGCGCGCGGCCGCCCTGGCCAAGACCGCCACCGACCCCCGAATGATCGATGCGGCACATCTGCGCTTGACCGACCCCGCTGAAATGGGGGACCTCTTTAAGGCCATTGCCGTCACCCCGCCTGACACCGCCGCCCCACCGGGTTTTGCACCATGACGCTTGATATCATCACCCACGACGACCTGACCGGTGTCACCCATGGGTTTTTCGGCCGCGCCGGCGGTGCCTCATCGGGCGTGTTCGAAGGGCTGAACTGCGGCTATGGCTCATCCGACCAGGAAGATGTGGTTCGCATCAACCGCGCCCGCGTTGCTGGCGCCATCGGTGTTGATGAAAGCCACCTTGTCACGGTCTTTCAGACCCATTCGGCTGATGTGGCCACGCTTGATACCCCCCATGACGGTCCGTCCCCCGAAGCCGATGCCATGGTCACCGCAACGCCGGGGCTGGGCCTTGCGATCCTCACGGCCGATTGCCAGCCGGTGCTGTTTGCCGACACGGGCGCAGGCGTGATCGGGGCGGCCCATGCAGGCTGGAAAGGAGCGCTTTCGGGCGTTTTGGGAGCAACCGTGGACGCCATGGAAGCTCTGGGCGCGCAGCGGTCCAACATTGCCGCCGTGATCGGCCCGTCGATCAGCCAGCGCGCCTACGAAGTTGGCCCCGAGTTTTTTGATCGCTTCTGCGAGACCGACCCCGACCACGCGCGCTTCTTCGCCAAAGGGGCAGGCGACCGGATGCAATTTGACCTACCCGGCTTTGGCCTGCACAAGCTGCGCGAGGCCGGGGTGGGATCGGCCCGCTGGTCTGGCCATTGCACCTATTCGAACGCAGACAGGTTCTTTTCCTACCGCCGCTCGGTCCACCGCAAAGAGGCCGATTACGGTCGGCTGATCTCTGCCATTCGGCTGTGAAATCCGGCAAAAATCTGGCGGCCCCGGGGGTCAAATCTCCACGGCCATTGCAAATTTAAGCAATTCTTAAGGAAAATCAGAAAGTTCCGGTACGCCCGGTCCCCTTGTGCTGCGGGGCCTTCGCCATATCAGCGCCCCATCCGCCCGCGATAAAGGCGCTGACATGGGACAGGAGACCAAAATGACCCCTCAGCGACGTTGGATCCGCAAAATGATCGAGACCGCGAAAGGCGACAAAACGCCGATGCCCTGGACGATGGCCCGGCGTGCTCGACCGATTCAGGCGACAAAGGCACCGATTCGGACAACATTGCGCCCGAAACACGTCTGACGTTTCGCACCCCGCAACAAAGCCGGGTCGGGCTCCGGGATTACCTGAACCGGTCTCTCCAATTTGCAGAAATTTTTGACAGAGCATCCGCGATCGGCAAATATCCACACGTTCTGCTGTTTCAGGTGGGGGCGCCCGAGCATTAGCAGATGTGACCAGCCGGAAGGACTGTTCGCCAGTGAGTTACGATCGCCCCATAGTGTCCCGTAGGACGCAAACCCAATCCCTTTCCACCAGCAAGCCTTGGACTGTGCGCTCTGCGTCGCGCATCACCCGGCCTGTCGTTCAATCCCGTGCGCTGCCGCTGACACGTCGGTTTGAAATCGAATGGCTGGGCCCGGATGCCTTTCCAGAAGACATGACCAAGATCGCCCCGGCCCTGCCCGCGTTCGAAGAGGCCTTTGCCGCCTTCACCCACGGCACGCTGATCCAGACGCTCGAAGGACCCGTCGCGGTCGAGGATCTGGTGCCAGGCGCGCAGATTGCGCGGCCCGATGGCACGGGCGCCGAGTTGCGCTGGAAGGGTGCGATTACGATCGTGCCCGGCGCGCCGACTTTGCGACCCGATGCGGAACGCCTTTACCGGGTCACGGCGGATGCTTTCGGGCTTGCCCGCCCGGCCCGCGACGTTCTGTTGGGCCCGGACGCCCGGATTTTGAACCGCGACCCCAATGTCCGCTCCAGCGTGGCGGCCGATGCGGCCTTTGTGCCCGTATCCTCGCTGGTCGACGGTATGTCCGTGATTGAAGTGACACCCGTGGCACCGACCCGGGTCTACCATCTGGTCACCAAATCCCATGAGACCATCATCGCCGGCGGGCTGGAGGTGGAAACCTTTACGCCGCGCTCGGACATGGCTGAGGGTTTGAGCCATGAAATGATGGATGTCTTTCTTGGCCTTTTCCCGCACCTGTCGACAATGCGGGACTTCGGGCGGGCCCGCTGGCCGCGCCTGTCGCGCGAGATGATGGAAACCATCGCCTAAGCTTACGGTTGCGCCGCGCCTTGCGCGCGTCGCCAGGGGGGCGTGGCCGGACGGCCGCGCCCCTTTTTTGCGTTGCGTGAAACGTGAAAAGAAGGCCGACAAAACAGCGGTTATTGCTGCAGCGCGAGCCGCTCTTCCAACACCTCAAACGGCACGCCCGGGTCGGACTTCGCACCACGAATGACAAGCGAGGTTTTCACGCTGGCCACATTGTCAGCCGCTGTCAGGTCCTCGGTCAGAAAGCTTTGGAAGGTCGACAGATCCGGGGCCACGCATTTAAGGATAAAATCCACCTCGCCGTTCAGCATGTGACACTCACGCACCAAAGGCCAACCCCGACAGCGCGCTTCAAACGCCGAGAGATCCGCTTCGGCCTGGCTGACAAGCCCCACCATCGCAAAGACCTGCACTTCAAAGCCCAGCGACCGCGCATCAACATCGGCGTGGTAGCCGCGGATCAAACCTTGTTCTTCCAGCGCGCGCACCCGGCGCAGACACGGCGGCGCGGAAATACCCACCCGGCCCGCCAATTCGACATTGGTCATCCGTCCATCGGCCTGCAATTCCGCCAAAATCTGCCGGTCGATCGGGTCGAGTTTCGTTCCAGGCATGTTGTCCCCACAGTTTTTCAGGAAGTTAGCAAGACCGGGCGCTTTGCGCAATAAAGTTTCCTGAGCGAGAAATTTTATAACTCACACAAACGGCATCCGCACCCGCTTGACCTTACCCGGCCGCGTGCCCACTTTAGCGCTCTGTTTTTTGCTGCCTCCGGGGACCGTTATGGCTGACACGAAATCCACCCGCGTTTTGATCATCGGCTCTGGGCCTGCTGGCTATACCGCTGCGGTCTATGCAAGCCGGGCCATGCTGAACCCCGTTCTGGTCCAGGGCATCCAGCCCGGCGGTCAGTTGACCATCACCACCGAGGTGGAAAACTGGCCCGGCGACACCGAGGTTCAGGGCCCCGATCTGATGGTGCGCATGGAAGAACACGCCCGTGCGGTGGGCACCGAGATTATTTCAGACCATATCCAGTCGATCGATCTGTCCAAGCGGCCTTTCATCGCCCAGGGCGACAGCGGCACGACCTACAGTGCCGATGCGGTGATCCTGTGCACCGGGGCCCAGGCGAAATGGCTCGGCCTGCCGTCAGAAGAGCACTTCAAGGGCTTTGGCGTTTCAGCCTGCGCGACCTGCGACGGATTTTTCTATCGCGGCGCCCATGTGGCCGTGGTCGGCGGTGGCAACACGGCCGTCGAAGAGGCGCTGTTTTTGACGAATTTTGCGGAAAAGGTCACCTTGATCCACCGGCGCGACAGCCTGCGGGCCGAAAAAATCCTGCAAAAGCGGCTGTTCGACCACCCCAAGGTCGAGATCATCTGGGACCATGAGGTTGACGAGGTTTTGGGCGCGCAAGAACCGCGCGGTGTCGAAGGCCTGCGCCTGAAGCATCGCGAAACCGGCGCGACGCAGGAAATTGCCGTCAAAGGGTTCTTTGTCGCCATCGGCCATGCGCCCGCGTCCGAACTGGTGAAAGACCAGTTGGAAACCCACATGGGCGGCTATGTCGTCACCAAGCCCGACAGCACGGCGACATCGATCCCCGGTGTGTTCGCAGCAGGCGATCTGACCGACCATATCTACCGCCAGGCCGTGACCAGCGCGGGCATGGGGTGCATGGCCGCACTGGAGGCTGAAAAATTCCTTGCCGAATTGGGCGAAGGGGTCGATCTGGCCGCCGAATAGCTCCCCGGGGGTTTTGCCAGGGCTTTTACGCCGCCTTGCCGTAGGTCGTTCGAACCAGCGGCGCAATCGCCGGCCAGCCGTCGCGGTGCCTCCGGCGGGCGTATTTCTGCCAGGATGAAGCCCCGCGGAGTGTTTGGACCCCGGGCGCCGGGCTGACCGCGCCAGCCGGTTTGTCGTGCACAGTTGCCGAGCGGTCGACACTTCCACCCCTGATGCTGCGATTGCACCACCGCACGCATCAATACGTTCACGACTGAACAAACTTCTTTGCTGCAGATGCAAACTGTGCCAAGTGTTCACTCGTGAACATATGAGTGAGTCGCCAAACGTCATGGCCGCCCCGGACAAACACCCTTTTACCGATGAAGACGAACAGACGTTTCGCCTTTTGCGGCAGCTCGATCTGGCGCCCGACGCATCGCAGCGGGCCACAGCGCAGGCTTTGGGCGTGTCACTCGGCGCGCTCAACGCGCAGCTGAAAGCCGCGGCGCAGACCGGTTTGATCACCATTTCAGACCGCGCGGGCCCCGACCGGCGCCAGCGCTTCGCCTACGGCATCACCGCCAAGGGAGCCGCCAAAAAGGCCCGCCTTGCCACCGGATTTCTCGCCCGCAAACGCGCCGAATACGACGCGCTCCATGCAGAATTAACAGGCTCCTCCGCGGGGCTTACCGTCAAGAACAGGATGATTGACATGCAAAACCTTCATGCCCCGATCCCGGAGCTTTTTGTCTCTTACGACAGCGCACAGAAACTGAAAGTCGAAGCCGGTGAACTGGTCAGCCTTGACCTGACGCCGCGCCAGATTTGCGACCTGGAGCTTTTGATGAACGGCGGGTTCAACCCGCTCAAAGGCTTTTTGACCGAAGAAGATTATACCGGTGTGGTCGAGAACATGCGCCTGGCCGATGGCACGCTCTGGCCGATGCCGATCACGCTGGATGTGTCCGAAGATTTCGCCGCCTCGATCGAACCGGGCCAGGATATTGCCCTGCGCGACCAGGAAGGTGTGATCTTGGCGATCATGTCGGTCACCGACCGCTACAGCCCCGACAAATCGCGCGAGGCCGAAATGGTCTATGGCGCCGATGATCTGGCCCACCCTGCCGTGAACTATCTGCACAACCACGCAGGTCCCGTGTATCTGGGCGGCCCGATCACCGGCATCCAGCAGCCGGTGCATTACGATTTCCGGATGCGCCGCGACACGCCCAACGAGCTGCGCGCATTTTTTCGCAAAATGGGCTGGCGCCGCATCGTTGCCTTCCAGACCCGCAACCCGCTGCACCGCGCCCACCAGGAACTGACGTTTCGCGCGGCGAAAGAAGCCGAAGCCAACCTTCTGATCCACCCCGTTGTGGGCCTGACAAAGCCAGGCGATATCGATCACTTCACCCGCGTGCGCTGCTATGAAGCCGTGCTCGACCAATACCCCGCCGCGACCACCACGATGTCGCTGTTGAACCTGGCAATGCGCATGGCCGGCCCGCGCGAGGCGGTCTGGCACGGGCTGATCCGCAAAAACCACGGCTGCACACATATGATCGTGGGCCGCGACCACGCCGGCCCCGGCAAGAATTCGGCTGGTGAGGATTTTTACGGACCCTATGACGCGCAGGACCTCTTCCGCGAACATGCCGACGAAATCGGCATCGAAATGGTCGACTTCAAACACATGGTCTACGTCCAGGACCGCGCCCAGTACGAACCCGCCGATGAGGTCGAAGACGGCGCGACCGTGCTGAACATCTCGGGCACAGAACTCCGCCGGCGCCTGTCCGAAGGGCTGGAAATCCCCGAATGGTTCTCCTTCCCGACGGTAGTGAAGGAATTGCGCCGCACCAAGCCGCCGCGCGCCGAACAAGGATTCACGGTGTTCCTGACGGGCTTTTCCGGCTCGGGCAAATCAACCATCGCCAATGCGCTGATGGTCAAGCTGATGGAAATGGGGGGGCGTCCCGTGACCCTTCTGGACGGCGACATCGTGCGCAAGAACCTGTCGTCAGAGCTTGGCTTTTCGAAAGAGCACCGCGATTTGAACATCCGCCGCATCGGCTACGTCGCGTCGGAAATCACCAAGAACGGTGGGATCGCGATCTGCGCACCGATTGCCCCTTATGCGGCCACCCGCCGGGCCGTGCGCGAAGACATCGAAAGCTACGGGGCATTCGTTGAGGTCCATGTCGCGACCAGCATTGAAGAATGCGAACGCCGCGACCGCAAGGGGCTATACAAGCTGGCGCGCGAAGGGAAAATCAAGGAGTTCACGGGCATTTCCGACCCTTACGATGTGCCGCAAACGCCTGAAGTCAGCCTTGATACCGAAAGCGTCTCGGTGGACCATTGCGCCCATCAGATCCTGTTGAAGCTGGAGCAGATGGGCCTGGTGGCGGGCTGACACGTGTTTCGCCGCCTTTCGGCGACGACTAACCGGGGGGCTGTCTGCCCCCCGGACCCCCCGAGAGTATTTGCGCCAGGATGAAGACGCCAAAAGGCTAAAGGTCGACGTCACCGCGCATCAGGATGTGACCCTGCCCGCCAACTTCGACCCGCTCGATCGACCCCGGCGCGCCAACCACGCGCACCGTCGCCTGACCCGGTCGGCCCATCCAATGGCCCTGCTCGGCCATGAACTGAGGCGTCTCAATCAGCCCGTGCTGCCAAAGATAGGCCCCGGCTTCGGCCGTGGCCGAACCGGTGAACGCATCTTCTTCGCCTTGACCGGCTTCCAGAAAGAGCCGCGCAAACGTCCCGCCGTGGTCGATCCCGCCCAGGGTCACCAGAAATGGCGCGGGCATCTCGGCCACCCCTCGCCAGGCATGGGCATGGCAGAACGCAACCAGCGCAGGCCGGTCCAGCCGCGCACGTTTCAGCGCTGCAAGATCACGCACCACCGCAATGGTGTGACCAAGCCCGACCGACACGATCTGCGGTGTCGCGATGATGTCCCCGGCCGTTAAACCGTAAAGGGCGGCCACTTCACCGGGATCAACCACAGCGCCGAACTGCGGGCGCGCGGATGCCATCACGACCGCGTCCCCCTCGATGCGGATATTGATCACACCGGCCCCGGTTTCCAGCGTCAGGGTATCGCTGTCATGGCCGGTCGCATCACGCCAGGCCAGCACGCTGGCGATGGTGGGGTGACCGGCAAAATCCACCTCCCGGTCGGCGAGGAAATAACGGACCTTCACATCCGCCACATCGGAGGGTTCAAGGAAGGTGCATTCTGTCAGTGAGGTTTCGCGCACCAGAGCCATACACGCGCCGGCCGGGACATCGCCTGCGTCATGGACCACCATACAGCCGTTGCCCGCGAACGCCCGGTTCGCGAAGGCATCGACCCAGTGGAACCGTCGCATCAGTGCACGTTGACCGGAGCCAATTCATTTTGCCGCGCCAGGTGAAACGCCAGCTGGCGGTCCTTGACCAGGGCCAGGCGCTGCCCATCGGTGTCATGGACCGCATAGATCTGATCGAGCCCTTCGGCCTGATCACGCAGATCTTCGGGCAGTTCAATCACGTCAACCGGGCGCACATAGACGATATTGTCATCCATGGCAGCAAACAGGGGGTGTTTTACGCGCATCATAGTCCCTTTCTATCCACGTGATATTTCGATCGTCTGAACAACACTCTCGGGCACCGCACGCCGCAAATCGACATGCAACAGCCCGTTTTCCTGGGCGGCACCGGTCACTTCCACACCATCGGCCAGCAAAAAGGTGCGCTGAAACTGCCGTGCGGCAATGCCACGGTGCAAAAAAATCCGTTCGCCATCGTCATCGGCCTGCCGACCGCGGATGACCAACTGGCGGTCTTCAAGCGTGATCGACAGGTCTTCGTCGCGAAAACCCGCCACGGCCAGCGTGATGCGAAAAGCATTCTCGCCCGTGCTTTCGATGTTGTAAGGGGGATAGCCGTTGTCGGACTTCGCCGTCCGTTCAACCAGCCGTTCCAACTGATCAAATCCCAACAGATAGGGGTGGGTCCCAAGCGTCAATTTCGTCATCGGCACTATCCTTCGGCAAAGCGACAGGCGGTGAGGGCCCCAGCATTCGGCAACCCCTGCGTAAGATATGGTGTGCAATGACGGGTCATACAAGCCGCAGAGATTGCACTGCACTTCAACAGACCCTACGTTCCATGAACGATGCGCGATGAGACGGAAAAAATGACCCCAAAGGTCGAAATGGCCAGCGACGATGTGCTGCGCGTCAAGCTTGAAGGCTTGCGGCGTGAACACCGTGATCTGGATGAAGCGATTTCCGCGCTCGAAGCCAAGGGCACGGGCGATCCGTTGACCATCCGGCGGCTGAAAAAGCAGAAACTCGGCCTGAAAGACCGTATCGCGGTGCTCGAAGACAGGCTGACCCCAGACATCATCGCTTAAAATCCTGCGATTGCACCGCCCTGCCTGCCCGCTATAACGGCGCTTTAGCGGGGATACGCCATGGCAATAGAAATCGGAATCATCATGGGCAGCCAGTCGGACTGGCCGACGATGAAAGCCGCCGCCGATGTTTTGGACGACCTCGGCGTGGCCTATGAAACCGCCATTGTCTCGGCCCATCGCACGCCAGACCGGCTGTGGGACTATGGCACAACCGCCGCGGACAGGGGCCTGAAGGCGATTATCGCGGGGGCCGGCGGGGCGGCGCATCTGCCCGGCATGATGGCGTCTAAAACCCGGGTGCCGGTGATCGGTGTGCCGGTGGAAACCAAGACGCTTGGCGGGCTCGATTCGCTTTATTCCATCGTTCAGATGCCGCGCGGCTTTCCCGTCGCAACCATGGCGATCGGCGGGGCGGCCAATGCCGGGCTGATGGCGGCCGCGATCCTTGCAACATCCGATGCCGCTTTGGCCGAACGGCTGGATGCCTGGCGCGCGGATTTGGCCGCGTCGATCCCTCAGACCCCCAATGGCTGAGCCCCTGCCCCCAGGCCGCGTGATCGGCATTCTGGGCGGTGGGCAATTGGGCCGGATGCTGGCGGCGGCCGCCCAACGGCTTGACTTGGTCTGCCACATCTACGACCCAAGCGCCGCCTGTCCGGCCGGCGATATCGCCCATTCTGTCACATCTGGTGCATGGGACGACACGGGCGCGCTGGCCCGGTTCGCCGCGGCCTGCGATGTGGTGACCTTCGAGTTTGAAAACGTACCGGCCACCAGTCTCGACGCGGTTGAGGCTGCCTGCCCGGTCTTTCCGCCCCGTGGCGCGCTGGCGGTCAGCCAGGACCGGTTGTCTGAGAAAGACCTTTTGACCGGGATTGGTCTGAAAACCGCCGATTATGTGCCGGTGGCTTCCTTGCAGGACCTGCAAGATGCCCTTGCCACGATCGGCACCCCGTCAATCCTGAAAACCCGGCGGCTGGGTTATGACGGCAAGGGCCAGGCGCGGCTGACATCCCCCGACGACGCAGCAACCGCGTGGAACGCCATGGCCGGGGCGGATGCACTCCTCGAAGGGTTCGTCGACTTTCAGCGCGAGATTTCGGTGATCGCAACGCGTGGTCAGGACCACCGGATCATTGCCTTCGAACCGGGCGAGAACGTCCACCGCGACGGAATTTTGCACACCACCACGGTGCCCGCGAAGATCGCAGAGGCCACCCGCGCCGAAGCCATCGCGCAAACCAAGAGCCTGATGCAGGTGCTGGATTATGTCGGCACCATCGGGGTCGAATTCTTCGTGACCAGCGACGGGCTGATCATCAATGAATTCGCCCCGCGCGTGCACAATTCGGGCCATTGGACCCAAAATGGTGGGACCCCGTGCCAGTTTGAAGCGCACATTCGCGCCATCGCAGGCTGGCCCCTGCCCGACCCGCTGCGCACCGCTGACGTGGTGATGGAAAACCTGATCGGGTCGGATGTGGACCGTGCCGAAGTACTGGCCGCGGAACCGGGCGCATTCGTGCACCTATATGGCAAGGCCGAAACGCGTCCCGGGCGGAAAATGGGTCACGTCAACCGGGTCAACCCGCGATGAGCCGTAAAGTGCGCGTTGCGGTGCGGGGCCTATTGCTCCATGAAAACAAGCTGTTGTTGGTCAACGCCTGGCCGCACGGGGTGTCTGACCTGATGTGCGCGCCCGGCGGCGGGGTTGAGCCGCATTCGTCGCTGCCTGACAATCTGATCCGCGAGATGCACGAAGAAACCGGGCTTGATGTGATCGTTCGCGACCAGGTTCTGGTCAACGAATTCCACGATCCGGCCCGCGATTTTCATCAGGTGGATATCTATTTTCGCGTCACCGCGCGCAGCGTCGACATCGCCCCTGATTGGCGCGATCCCGAAGGGGTGGTCACGACCCGCCGCTTTGTCAGCCGCGCCGAGCTGGCCCAGATCCGCTACAAACCCGACAGCCTGCCTGCCGTGGCCTGGGGCGACGCGGGGGCGCCAGGCTATGATCCGCTGGAACCAAGCCTGCGGTGATCCCGTCAGGCCGCGCGGTCTGGCAGGACCATCGCCACGCAGTTGCGCCCGCTGTGTTTGGCTTCATAGACCCCGTCGTCAGCCGCCTGCAGCAAAACCTCAAGGTCGACGGCGGCGGGGCTGACGGCCACACCCACCGAAACCGTGACCGGTCTGCGCCAGACATTGACCGAGCCGCTGACCTTTTCGCGCACCCGTTCGCCCAGTTCGAGCGCGCGCGAGGCGACGGTTTCCTTGGCAAAGATCGCGAATTCTTCGCCACCGTACCGGGCCACGATATCACTGCTGCGCAGAGCCGCTGAAATCGCGTCGGCCATGGCGATCAGGGTCTCGTCACCGACCGCGTGACCCCATTCGTCGTTGATCCGCTTGAAGTGATCGGCATCCACAAACAGCACCGTGCCAACCGTCTTGGCGGGCACCATCCTTTCAAACCCACGCCGGTTCAAAAGCCCGGTCAAAGGGTCGGTCTCCGCCTCGGCAATGGCGGCGTCAATTTCAACGGACGTCTCACTCATCAACCGTGTGGTGTTGACCATCAACCGGCCCAATGCGTCGTCAAAATCCTGTGGCAGTGGCGGAAGAAGACGCGTTTCAAGATAGTGATCCATCGCGCGGTTCACCTTGTCGAGCGGCGCCAGAAGCCTGCCTATCAAAAGTGCGGCCAGCAGCGGCACACCAGCACAAATGGCCCCGAAAGCGAGCACCAGGCGCAGCGCGGCATCCGGCCCAGACACATCGGGCCAGACGAGGGCAGCCGCGCCGCCCAGAATAGGGACGAGCACCGCAAAGACTGCGATGCCAATTTTGGAGCGCAACCCGAAAGGAGCCACGCGGGACAAATGTGAATAAAGGCGCAAGCCAAATCGCCCTTCGCGACCACAGACCCTTGCACGCTGCACCCAAACGGTTGAGATAAGCCTAAAGCCGCCAAGCATACGGCCTTAACTTCACGCCCATGCCAGCCTATAAGGCCGAAAAATTATCCCGTGTTTGAAAAGGCGCCCCCGATGACCGTTCTCGTTCTTGGCCACAAATCTCCCGACACCGATTCGACTGGCTCGCCCATTATCTGGGCCTGGTACATGTCCAACAAACTGGGTCGGCCAGCGCAGGCGCGTCTGTTGGGCGAACCCAACACCGAAGCCGCCTTCATGTTGGAGCGCTGGGGATTGGCAAAACCAGAGATCATCGATGACGTCAGCGCAGGCGACGAAGTGGTTGTCGTCGACACCAACAACCTGGCCGAGCTGCCCCCCTCGATCAACGACGCCACCGTGATTGAAGTGATCGATCACCACCTGTTGCAAGGCGGTCTGGCCACCAAGGCGCCGCTCAACATCACCATCCGGCCCGTGGCCTGCACCGCAACGATCATGCATGATCTGATGGGGGCCGAAGCCGACGACATGCCCGAAAACATCAAAGGCGCGATGCTGTCATGCATCTTGTCGGACACGCTGGAATTCCGCTCGCCGACCACCACCCATGTGGACAAGGCGCTGGCGGAAAAACTGGCAGACGATCTGCGCGTGTCGATCCCGGACTACGCCGCGGATATGTTTGCGGCCAAATCCGACGTCTCTGCCTTTACCGACGCGGAGCTTCTGCGGATGGATTCCAAGGAATACGAAGTCGACGGCAAGAAATTCCGCGTTTCGGTCCTGGAGACCACGTCACCCGGTGTGGTGCTTGACCGCAAGGACAGCCTTGTCGAAGCCATGGCATCGGTCGCGGACGAAGACGGGGTCGATCAGGTGCTGTTGTTCGTCGTCGACATCCTGGAAGAGCAATCGACCCTTCTGGTGCCGAATGATCTGGTCAAAACCCTGGCCGAGAAGAGCTTTGAGGCATCCGTTGAAGGCGACACAGTGGTTTTGCCTGGCGTCGTGTCGCGCAAAAAGCAGATCATCCCGAACCTGAAACTCTGACGCAGGCGGGCGTTTTCGGCGACAACCAAGGGCCTAAGGGGCAGAATATGAGCGTGAAGATCATCGGCGCACTTGGCGACATTGCGCCCAGCTATGACGCGCTGTTCTGCGATGTCTGGGGCGTGATCCACAACGGCGTCGCGCCCTTTCCCGACGCGGTCGCTGCCTTGCAGGCCTACCGGGCCAACGGCGGACGTGTGGTTCTTTTGACCAATGCGCCGCGCCCACGCAGCGACATCGAACGCCAGCTGGGCGAGATCGGCGTCCCGACTGACGCCTGGGATACCGTGGCAACCTCTGGCGATGCGACGCGGGTGGCGCTGTTTTCCGGCATCATCGGCACCAAGGTCTATTTCATGGGCGAGCCGCGCGATCTGACTGTGCTTGATCCGCTGCGCCTGCTCGAAGACCCCTTGTCGATCGAGATCACCGATCTGGGCGATGCCACAGGGATCTTGTGTGCAGGCCCCGAAGACCCGCTCGCGGACCCCGAAACCTGGCGCCCGGTGCTGTTGTCGGCCAAGGCGCGCGGGCTGACGCTTTTGTGCCTGAACCCCGACCTTGTGGTCGATCACGGCGAAACCCGCGAATATTGTGCCGGGTCGGTTGCGAAAATGTACGAAGACATGGGCGGGGACGCGCTGTATTTCGGCAAACCTCATCCGCCGATTTACGATCTCGCGCGGCGACGGTTGGCCGCCCTTGGTCACAAAGTATCTGAAGACCGCATTCTCTGCGTGGGTGACGGTATGGTCACCGACCTGCCCGGCGCCCTGGGCGAAGGGCTCGACAGTCTGTTCGTCACCGGCGGTCTGGCGGCTGAGGAAACAAAGACCGTCACCGATCCCGACCCCCAGGCGCTGGCGGATCTTCTGGCAGCGCACCAAACGGTCGCCACCTACGCAATCGGGCAGCTGCGCTAGCACGCCTCATCCCGGCACGGGGCAGGGTTTTTTGCGAAACAATTGCCGGCCCTGACGCCAATCCTTTCCCATGGTCACACTCTCGCTTGATTCCATGCCGCGAAGCGGAATCTTCTGGACTTTCTGCGCGGGCGAAGTAATTAAGTTACCAATTGACGCCACCAAGCGTTATGAAGTTGCGTAGAGGTTTTGGGATGCTCGACAATATGCCCCGGGGAACCATCGTCATCGAAGAGATGGAGATTGGCATGTCGCGCCATCTCGAAAAAACGGTAACCGACCGCGATATCGAGCTTTTCGCCGAGATCTCGACCGACCGGAACCCGGTGCATCTGGATGATGACTATGCGCTCGACACGATTTTCGAAGGCCGCATCGCCCACGGAATGCTGACCGCCGGTCTGATCTCGGCCGTGATTGGCGAGCAACTGCCGGGCCACGGCGCGGTCTATCTGGGCCAGAGCCTGAAGTTTCTGGCCCCCGTGCGCCCCGGCGACCGGGTCCGGGCGGAAGTCACAGTCATGGACATCGACTATGCCAAGCGGCGCGTCAGCCTTGATACGGTCTGCACCATCGACGGCAAACCGGTCCTGAAGGGCGAAGCACAGGTCCTTGCCCCGTCGGCACGTTTCGACTGACTTGCAGCGGTCCCACGGGGACGCTATCGGACCGGTCATGCGGACCGTTCGAACCCACCTCGACCTGACAGCAGATGATCGCCCCGGCGCGGTCGCAGCCATCGGCAACTTCGACGGCGTGCATCTGGGCCATCAAGCGGTGATCAATACCGCGCGCGCGGCCGCGCATGCCGCATCCGCCCCGTTGAGCATTGTGACATTCGAACCCCACCCCCGCCAGGTCTTTGCCCCTGACGCCCCACCCTTTCGGTTGATGAATGCCGCCGCCAAAGCCAACCGGCTCGACAAGCTCGGCATTGATATCCTTTACGAAATCCCGTTTTCCAAGGACCTTGCCGCCCTCACACCAGATGCCTTCGTGCACCAGGTCCTCAGCGCAGGCCTTGGCCTGTCCCACGTGGTCGTGGGGGCGGATTTCTGTTTTGGCAAGGATCGCGCGGGGTCCGTAGAAGACCTTTTGCGTCTCGGCCCCCAGTTGGGCTTTCAGACCACCGTCCAGCCCTTGATGGCCTTTCAGGGGCTCGATGTGTCCTCAACCCGGATCAGGCAGGCGCTCGCCGATGGCCGGCCGCAGGACGCGGCCCTTATGCTGGGCCATCACCACCGGATCGAGGGTGAAGTCATCAAGGGCGACCAACGGGGCCGCGATTTGGGATACCCGACCGCGAACCTCGCGCTTGATGGCTTGGCCCCCCCGCGCTTTGGCGTCTATGCCGTGTCGGTCGATGTGCTCACCGGCGCCCATCGGGGCCGCTACGCGGGGGTCGCTTCGCTGGGCGTGCGGCCGATGTTCGGGGTCAATACGCCGAACTTCGAGACCCATATCTTCGATTTCAAAGGCGATCTTTACGGCGCGGACATCTCCGTCGCCCTGGTCGAATTCCTGCGCGATGAAGCAAGGTTCGACAGTGTTGAGGCCCTGATCACCCAGATGGATGCCGACAGCGCGGCGGCGAAAAAGCACCTGACCGGGCTCACCTAACCCCAGGCGGCCGGGTCCAGGCGCATCAGTTGTGACAACTGGTCGTAGACCTCGGGTTCTTCGCGCTGCAACGCCCGGGGCCGTTCAAAGAAAACCTCAACCGCGACGGCAAAATACTCCACATGGGACGTCGCACCATAGGCGGCCAGAACCGTCGCACCCCCTGCATGCACGCGCGCCACATGCCGGTCATAGGCGGCGATAAAAACCCGCGCCCAGGTGGCAAAGCTCTGATCGCGGCCAAGGATGGGCGCGGCATCGGTCTGGCCGGACAGATTGTCGAGCTGGTGGGCAAACTCGTGGATCACCACATTGTGCCCGTCTTCGGGGTTTTGAGCCCCTTCGTCGCTATGGGCCCAGGACAGCACCACCGGACCGCGCGCCCAGCTTTCGCCCAGTCGCACCTGTTCGCGTTCGGTCACCACAAAGGCGCCCTGTTCGGCGCGCATGGATTTGAACGCCCCGGGATAGATCAAAATGGTGCGCAACGTGTCGTACCAGGCATCTGTATTGGCGATCAGCAAACAGGCCTGGGCCGCGATCGACAGCCGCATCTCCTCGGTCACTTCAAGCCCGTCGCAGCCGATGAAGGTCACCTGATGAAGAAACAGGCGCATCTTGCCTTCAAGGCGGGGCTGCAGCTCGCGCGGCATCTTTTCCAAAAGCGGCACAGCGGCGCGGGCCAGACGGCGCTGATCTTCTGACAAGGCAGAGACGATCAGCCGCCGCCGGGTCTGCCAGCGGGCCCATCTGCGCGCGGCAAAATATCCCAACCCGACAAGAAGGATCAAAAGAACAAATGGCATCACCATCTTATGTAGGTTCTCTGCGCCCCAAGGGGAATGCCTCCCGCCCACCCCCTGTCTGGCGGCCCCCGCGCGTCGTCTGGCCTTTTCCTTTGCGCCAAGATCGGTCACACCCCGGATATGAGCGACCCGATTGACCGCAACGGCCTGCGCGACCGCTACTGGGAACGTGTACCCATGGCCAATATGACGCCCCGTGAATGGGAAGCGCTGTGTGACGGCTGCGGGCGGTGCTGTCTCAACAAGCTTGAAGACGAAGACACCGGCGAAGTGGCCTTCACCCGCGTCGCCTGCCGCCTGCTGGACGGTGACAGCTGCCGCTGCGGGAATTACCCGATCCGCAAAACACTGGTGCCTGATTGCGTGCAATTAAGCCCCGCCACCATGGCCGAAACCGCCTATTTCATGCCGCGCACCTGCGCTTACCGCCTGCTGCATGAAGGCAAGCCTTTGTACGACTGGCACCCGCTGGTCTCTGGCGATCCAGGCACGGTCCATACCGCCGGCGTGTCCGTCAAAGGCTGGACCGTGCCCGAGTTCGAGGTCGACGAAGACGATTGGGAAGACCACCTGATTGAGGATGCGCAGGGATGAACTTCCTGTCCGACAATGCCGGCCCCGCCCATCCCGCGGTTTTGGAGGCACTTGTGCGCGCCAACGACGGCTACGCGCGCGCCTACGGCACCGATGACCTGACCGAGGCCGCCCGCGACAAGCTGCGCCAGGTGTTCGAGGCCCCCGATGCGCGCGTCGAATTCACCGCATCCGGCACGGCCGCCAATGCAATGCTTCTGGCCGAGTTAACCCCGCCCTGGGGCACGGTCTTTGCCACCCCGACCGCCCATATCGAAGAAGACGAATGCGGCGCCATCCCCTTCATGACCGGCGGAGCCAAGATCACGCTGGTCGATGGGCCGGACGGCAAAATGGACCCTGCGGCCTTGGAAGCCGCCCTGGCCCGCTATGGGGGCCCGGATGTGCACGGGCTGGCACGTGGGCCGGTCTCGCTGACCCAGGCCACCGAAAAGGGCACGCTCTATACACCCGCCGAGATCAAGGCCCACGCCCAGATCGCCCATCGTGCAGGTGTGGCCTTGCACATGGATGGCGCACGCTTTGCCAACGCCGTGGCCGCGACCGGGGCCAGCCCGGCCGAGCTGACGTGGCGGGCGGGCGTGAATGCGCTGTCTTTGGGGGCCACAAAGAACGGCGCCTTGGGTCTTGAGGCGATGGTGGTGTTCGATCCAGACCGCGCCCCCACCCTTGCGCGCCGCCAGATGCGCGCAGGTCATTTACTGTCGAAACATCGTTATCTGGCCGCGCAGATGCTCGCCTGGCTGGACGATGACCTGTGGCTTGATCTTGCGACCCGGGCCAACACCGCCTGCGCGCGGCTGGCCCAGGGGCTGGGCGACAAACCCGATGTCGCGCTGCAATACGCCCCGGCGGTCAATATCGTTTTTGCCGACGTCCCTGTCGCCCTGCACCGCCAATTGCAGGTCGCAGGCGCGCGCTACACGGTCTGGGCCGGCGATCCCGACGGCCCCGATGACGCAGCCCTTACCATTCGCCTGGTCTGCGACTGGTCCATCGACCCTGCCGCGGTTGACCGGTTCCTCGCACTTTTCTGACGGCTTTCCTCTTGCCCGAAATTCCTCGGGGGGCGAGCGAAGCGAGCGGGGCAGAGCCCCGTCAACGCCTGCCTTTAAAGCTTGCCTTGCAGATGCAGGTCCAGATCCTCAATCCGGTCCTGACCCCAAAAACCTTCGTCGCCCACCTTGTAAAACGGCGCGCCGAACACGCCGACCTCGATCGCTTCGTTCAGGTTTTTCTCGTAAGTCTGAGCGCCCGACAAAAGCGCGCTATCGGCAATCGCGGGATCAAAACCCGCAGCCGACAACGCCTCGCGGATCACCGCGTCATCGGCGATGTCTTTGTCTTCGGCCCAACAGGCGCGCGGGAAAGCATGGGCAAGGGCGCCAAGATCGCCACCACCTGCGGCTTGTGCGCCGATAATCGCATAGGCCGCAGGCGCCGGGTTGGTCGGAAAATGCGCCGGCTTCAGATTGATCGGCATCGCATTCTTTGCTGCCTGACGGCGCAATTCCTGCAGGCGGAACGCCTGGCGCGAGGCATGGCGCTGCCCGGGCGGCACGCCGCCCGTGGCTGCAAACAGGCCCATCAGATCAAGGGGTTTGTACGTCACACTCGCGCCGTGTTTGGCCGCGACCTCCTCCATCCGGGTCCCCGCAAGATAGGTGAACGGCGAAAACGTCGCGAAGAAATAGTCGATATGCGCCAAAAGTCTGTCTCCCGTGACCTTCTTGGTTCCCGCTGGCGTAGGCCCCGTGCTAAGCGAAGTCAACGTCACGAATCCGTCATCCTTTGCGGGCCCAGGAGACTTTCTGAGATGCCACACTCCCCCGAACCCAAGATCATTTCCGGGAATGCCAATCGGTCGCTGGCCAGTTCCGTCGCGCGGCGGATGTCGATGCACCGTGGGCCTGGGTTCGGGCTTGTCGATGCGCGGGTCGAACGCTTCAACGATGCCGAGATCTTCGTTGAAGTCTTTGAAAACGTGCGCGGCGAAGACATGTTCATCATCCAGCCGACGTCTAACCCGGCCAACGACAATCTGATGGAACTTCTGATCATGACCGATGCGCTGCGCCGGTCGTCGGCGGCGCGGATTACGGCTGTCATCCCGTACTTTGGCTATGCCCGCCAGGATCGCCGCACCAAGGCGCGCACACCCATCACCGCCAAAATGGTCGCCAATATGATGGTCTCGGCCGGGATCGAACGGGTGCTGACGATGGATCTGCATGCCGCACAGATCCAGGGCTTTTTCGATATTCCAGTAGACAACCTTTATGCAGCACCTGTCTTCGCGCTGGACATCCAGAACCGCTTCAAAGGCGGGCTTGATGACGTGACAGTGGTGTCGCCCGATGTGGGCGGCGTGGCGCGCGCGCGCGAATTGGCCAAGCGGATCGGATCGGCGCTGGCAATCGTCGACAAGCGGCGCGAACAAGCCGGTGAAGTCAAGGAGATGACCGTGATCGGTGACGTGACCGGGCAGACCTGCATCATTGTCGACGACATCTGCGACACGGCCGGCACGCTGTGCAAGGCCGCCGAGGTGCTGATCGATGCCGGCGCCAAGGAAGTCCACGCCTATATCAGTCACGGGGTGCTGTCAGGTCCCGCGATCGGGCGCGTGACAGGGTCCAAACTGAAAAGCCTGGTGATCACCGACAGTATCGAGCCGACCGAAGCCGTGAAACAGGCCGCCAACATCCGCATCGTGCCCGTTGCCCCGATCTTCGCCCAGGCCATCTTGAACATCTGGAACGGGACCAGCGTATCATCGCTTTTTGAGCATGACACATTGGGCCCGATCTATGAGGGCACCTACGCCCAGCATTGAGGGCTGCGCCCCGACGCATGTGAGACGGCCCCCAAATCCTGGACGAGGATTTGACAAATTCCTTTCAAAGGAATTTTGCCCCACCGATCGTGCCGGTTCACATCATTCCAATGATGGTCACAAGGATCATACCGATCACAGCCGCCAGCATCAGGGTCAATTCGCGTGGGCCGGCGCCATAGGGCACGGCCAGGATTTTTTCCAACAATCGCACTGACAGGCCCCCCAGCCCATACACGTTACACGTGCATAGCTATCAAGGGGGCCAAGGTTCCGAAAGCGGATATCGCGGAAACACTCTGTTCAACCGGCGCTAGCAGGCATCCCCCACGGGTCTTTGACGCAAAACCAGCAAAAGTGCCGCCAAAACCAGCAAGGCGGCAAAAACATATGGCGCACCAGGCAAGTACAGCGCTGCGTCCTCGCCCACAAAAGCCCCGAAGATCGGCGGGTACACCAGCGGAGACAACACCGCCGCAATCGCGGCCAGCGACGAAATCACGCCCTGCACCATGCCCTGGCTGTCATCGCTGGTCGCATTGGCCGCCATGGCCGACAAGGTGGGCGGCACCAGATCGGACAACGCCGCCATTGGAAGCAGGATCGCGAGGGTCCAGACGGCTGATGTAAATCCAAAACCGGTCAGTGTGACGGCTGCCAGCATCAGCCCATAGATCGTCAACTTCCGCTCACCCAGCCAGGCCACCGCATAGGGCATCACCACCGCCTGGGACAGGATGATCAGCACGCCGTAGGCGGACAAGGACACGCCGATGATCTTGGTCGACCAGCCGAAAACCTCTCGACCCCAAAACGCCCAGAGCGTGACATAAACCATATTGGCGCATTCCACGACAAACGACGCCAGCAGCGGCACCGGCAGGCCGGGAATGCGGAACGCGCGCCCGACAATCCCAAACGGGTTCACGTCGCGCACCTCAAAACGGCGGCGTTTGTCCGCCGGAAGGGATTCTGGCAACACAAACAACCCGAAGACAACATTGGCACCGGCAATCGCCGCCGCCACCCAGAACGGTGCAGACACCCCCCAACCGGCCGTCAGCCCGCCAATGGCCGGGCCCAAGACGAAGCCTACGCCAAAAGCCGCGCCAATCATGCCGAACCGCGCGGCACGCTCCTCTTTCGGGGTGATATCCGCGATATAGGCGGTCGCCGTCACATATGTGGCCCCCGCCAACCCCGCAAGCGTCCGGCCCAGCAGCAGCACCCAATAGGTGTCCGCCAGCGCCATGATCACATAATCAAGCGTCAGGAATGCGAGTGCCGCCAGCAGCACGGGCTTGCGGCCATATGCATCAGAAATCGACCCCACGATGGGCGCGAAGACAAACTGCGCCCCCGCATAGACCGCCATCATAAGCCCCGCCCAGAACGACGCGCGCGCCAGATCGCCGGCACCGACCTTGTCCATCAGGTCGGGCATGATCGGGAAAACGATCCCAATCCCGATCGCATCGATCAGAAGCGTGATGAGGATGAAAAGATATGGACCAGAAGGGCGGGACATATCGTCCCTATCTGCCGCAAAAGCCCGTTTTGCAAGAGGGGCGCGCGCCCCTCCTGACCGCGCGTGTCAGGAGCTTACAGCCCTGCGTCCGCCACCAACGCATTGAGATCCGCGACCAGTTTGTTGGCCATATCGGCCGCATCGTCCGTCGCAGAGGCGGCCGCCTTTTCCGCGTCGTCCAGGATCGCGTCGACCACGTCCTTGGTCAGATCCGCCCGCGCATAGGCCCGTTCGGCCAAAACGCTGGTGGCCTCGGCGCCGATTTCGGCAAAACCGCCGAAGACGGCGAATTCCTGCGTTCCACCGTCCATTTCGACGCGCACGAACCCCGGCCGCAGCGTTGTGATCACGGGTGCATGCCCCGGCATCGCGGTCAGGTCGCCGTCCGCACCGGGGATCTGCACCGACACCGCCTGGCCAGAGACCAAACGCGCCTCGGGCGAGACCAGATCGAAGGCAAATGTATCGGCCATGTTCTTCTTCCTCTAGCGAGGGCCAACCTCCCGGCCTGTCATGGGCCGGGAGGCAGCACTAAATCAGGCGGCCTCAGCCGCCAGTTTCTCGGCCTTGGCGATCACTTCGTCGATGCCGCCAACCATGTAGAAGGCCGCTTCGGGCAGGTGATCGTATTCGCCCGCAACCACCGCCTTGAACGAGGCGATCGTGTCTTCCAGCTGAACCTGCTTGCCGTCGGCGCCGGTGAACACCTTGGCGACGTCAAACGGCTGGCTGAGGAAGCGTTCAATCTTACGCGCCCGCGCCACGGTCATTTTGTCGTCTTCCGACAATTCGTCCATCCCAAGGATCGCGATGATGTCCTGCAGCGACTTGTACCGCTGAAGGATCTGCTGAACGTCCGTCGCCACCTTGTAATGCTCTTCGCCGATGATCATCGGATCGAGAAGGCGCGAGGTTGACCCCAGCGGGTCCACAGCCGGGTAGATGCCCTTTTCCGAAATCGCACGATCAAGCACGGTCGTCGCATCAAGGTGGGCAAAGGATGTCGCAGGTGCGGGGTCGGTCAAGTCATCGGCAGGCACATACACGGCCTGCACGGATGTAATCGACCCGGACTTCGTCGATGTGATGCGTTCCTGCATCGCGCCCATGTCGGTGGCCAGCGTGGGCTGATAGCCCACAGCTGAGGGGATACGACCGAGCAGAGCCGACACCTCAGAGCCCGCCTGGGTAAAGCGGAAAATGTTATCGACGAAGAACAAAACGTCCGTGCCGGTGTCATCGCGGAACTGTTCGGCCAATGTCAGGCCCGACAGAGCAACCCGCATCCGCGCGCCCGGAGGCTCGTTCATCTGGCCATAAACCAGTGCGATTTTCGAATCTTCCAGATTGTCAGGCACGATCACACCGGATTCGATCATCTCGTGATACAGGTCGTTGCCTTCACGGGTCCGTTCGCCGACGCCGGCAAACACCGACACGCCCGAGTGCACCTTGGCGATGTTGTTGATCAATTCCATGATCAAAACCGTCTTGCCAACGCCAGCCCCACCGAACAGGCCGATTTTGCCGCCCTTGGTGTAAGGCGCCAGAAGGTCGATGACCTTGATGCCCGTGGTCAGAATTTCGGATTCGGTCGATTGATCTTCAAACGATGGCGCATCGCCGTGGATCGCCCGGCGCGATGTGGCGTTCACCGGACCACCTTCGTCGACCGGATCACCGGTGACGTTCAGGATCCGGCCCAGGGTCGCGCTGCCCACGGGCACCGAAATCGGCTCGCCCATGTCCGTGACCGCGCCGCCACGCACCAAACCTTCGGTCCCGTCCATCGCGATGGTGCGAACCGTGTTTTCCCCAAGGTGCTGGGCGACTTCCAAAATCAGCTTCGAGCCGTTGTTGTCGGTTTCCAGCGCGTTCAGAATCTCAGGCAGGCTGTCTTCGAACTGCACGTCGACGACGGCGCCGATCACCTGGGTGATTTTGCCTTTTGCGTTTGCCATGATTGGTCTCCGGTTCGACTTAGAGCGCTTCCGCGCCCGAGATGATTTCAATGAGTTCGTTGGTGATCACAGCCTGACGCGAACGGTTGTACTGGATTGTCAGCTTGTCGATCATATCGCCTGCGTTGCGGGTCGCGTTGTCCATTGCAGACATCCGCGCGCCCTGCTCCGAGGCGGCGTTTTCCAAAAGGGCCGTAAAGATTTGCGTGGCCACCCCGCGCGGCAACAAATCAGCGAGGATCGCTTCCTCATCGGGCTCGTAATCGTAAGGCGTGGCATCGCCGTCATCTTCGGCGGCTTCAAACTTCGCCGGGATGATCTGCGTGGCCGTGGGGATTTGGCTGATCACGCTTTCGAATTCCGAAAAGAAGATCGTGGCGACATCAAATTCGCCCGCATCGAAGCGTGAAAGCACGTCGCGGGCAACGTCAGCGGCATTGGCATAGCCCACGCGCTTGACATCGGACAGGTCCACATGGCCGACCATATGCGCTTCAAGGTCACGGCGCAGCTGCTCGCGGCCCTTCTTGCCGACGGTCAGGATTTTCACCGTTTTACCCGCCGCCAACAGGCTTTGCGCCTTCTGGCGCGCCAGTTTCACGATGGATGTGTTGAACCCGCCGCAAAGCCCGCGTTCGGATGTCATCACCACCAAAAGGTGGGTCTGGTCCGCGCCAGTGCCCGACAACAGCTTGGGCGCGCTGTCGGACCCGCCGACCGAGCCTGCAAGCCCCGCCAGCACGGCATTGAACCGTTCCGCATAGGGGCGCGCGGCACCGGCAGCTTCTTCGGCGCGGCGCAGTTTCGCCGCGGCCACCATTTGCATGGCCTGCGTGATCTTCCGGGTCGACTTGACCGAGTTGATCCGGTTTTTCAGGTCCTTCAGGTTAGGCATATCCCGATCCCTTCAGGCGCTTTACGCAAAATCCGAAGAATATTCGTCAAGCACGGCTTTGATCTTGTCGGCCGCGTCACCCTTGATTTTGGGATCATCGTTGGTCAGCCAATCGAGAAGGCCCTGATGCTTGGACCGCAAGAATGTGGTCAGGCCACGCTCATACCGACCCACATCACCCACGGGCAGTTCATCAAGATAACCGTTGGTGCCTGCAAAGATCACCACGACGATTTCCGCGTTGGTCAGCGGCGCATATTGCGGCTGCTTCATCAACTCAGTCAGACGCGCGCCGCGGTTCAGCAAACGCTGGGTCGCGGCATCAAGGTCAGACCCGAACTGCGCAAAGGCCGCCATCTCGCGGTATTGCGCCAATTCCAGCTTCACCGGACCTGCGACCGATTTCATCGAATTGGTCTGGGCCGAGGAGCCGACTCGCGACACTGACAAACCTGTGTTCACCGCCGGACGAATCCCCTGGTAGAACAATTCGGTTTCCAGAAAGATCTGACCATCGGTGATCGAGATCACGTTGGTTGGAATAAAGGCTGAGACGTCCCCGCCCTGGGTTTCAATGATCGGCAAGGCCGTCAGCGAGCCCGAGCCATTGTCTTCGTTCAGCTTCGACGAGCGTTCCAAAAGGCGCGAGTGAAGATAGAACACGTCGCCCGGGTACGCTTCACGCCCGGGCGGACGGCGCAGAAGAAGCGACATCTGGCGATACGACACGGCCTGCTTGGACAAATCATCATAGATGATCAGCGCGTGGCGGCCATTGTCGCGGAAGTACTCGGCCATGGCGGTCGCGGCATAAGGTGCGAGAAACTGCATTGGCGCGGGGTCAGAGGCCGTCGCCGCCACCACAATCGAATATTCAATCGCACCCGTTTCTTCGAGTTTCTTCACCAACTGCGCGACGGTGGACCGCTTCTGGCCGACAGCGACGTAGATGCAATAAAGCTTCCCGCTCTCGTCTTTGGCGGCGTCGTTGTAGGATTTCTGGTTGAGGATCGTGTCGAGCGCCACAGCCGTTTTGCCGGTCTGGCGGTCACCAATGATCAACTCGCGCTGGCCGCGGCCAATCGGGATCATCGCGTCAATGGCTTTGAGACCCGTCGCCATCGGCTCATGCACCGATTTGCGCGGGATGATACCCGGGGCTTTGACGTCCGCGACCGAGCGCTCTTTCGTCTTGATCTCGCCCTTGCCATCCAGCGGATTGCCCAGACCGTCAACGACCCGGCCCAAAAGCGCGTCGCCGATGGGCACGTCCACGATCGAATTCGTGCGCTTGACGGTGTCGCCTTCTTTAATGTCGCGGTCATCGCCGAAGATCACGATCCCGACGTTGTCGGTCTCAAGGTTCAGCGCCATGCCCCGGATGCCGCCGGGGAATTCAACCATCTCACCGGCCTGGACATTGTCGAGCCCATAGACCCGCGCAATCCCGTCACCGACCGACAGCACACGGCCCACTTCGGCGACTTCCGCCTCCTGGCCAAAGTTCTTGATTTGATCCTTCAGGATCGCAGAAATCTCGGCTGCCTGGATTGCCATTATCCGACCTCTTTCATCGTGTTCTGCAAGGCGGCGAGCTTCGAAGCGATCGACGTGTCGATCATCTGCGAGCCCACGCGTACAACAAGACCGCCGATGAGGCTTTCATCAACGGACAGATTAATTTTGATGTCCTTGCCAACGGACGCCTTCAGCGTCTGGGCAAGTTTCTTTTCCTGCGCTGCCGTCAGCTTTCTGGCGGATGTGACATCGGCGGTGACTTCGCCTTTTTCCGCCGCGATAAGATCCGTCAGTTCGCGCACCAGCGCGGGCAGCACGAACAGCCGCCGCTTCTGCGCCATCAGCCGCAAGGTGTTGACCACCATCGTCGACAGGCCCATCGCCTCGCCCACGGCGCCAATGGCTTTTTCCTGATCGTCCCGGCTGTAAATCGGCGAATTCAGGAACGCGCCCAATTCCGCACTGTCGCTGACAGCACCCGCCAGGGCATCGGTGTCTTTCTCCAGCCCGGCAAGATCCTTGCCGTCCTTGGCCAATTCAAACAGAGCCGTCGCATAGCGCGACGCAATCCCTGTCGAGATGGATTGAGGTTCAGCCACGTGTGCCCTTTCGCTTTGCAATCCCCTCCCCCAAGGCGCGCACGGATGTGTATCCACCAGCCTCAGGGAGCCGGCTCAACGCAACCGGCTGCAAAATCAGCGGTGACTTAGCAGAGGGTTTTGGGTGCCGCAATGGGCTTGATGCCCTATTGGGCGGATGGCCAGTTTATATTTTTCAATACTTTAGCCTACCTGCGACGGAATGCGCTTAATATTTGCGCAGGTACGCGGGCCGGCTTGGGCTTGGGCGCGGCCAAACCGTCAAGAATCCGTAACGGTCTTGTAACAGCTTCCGGCAATCCCGGCCGGGCCGCCGGGGCTGGGGTCTTTTCAACCTCAACGATCAAGACGCCGCCTGTGAACGTGCCCGAAATCCGCCGCCCGAGCCTTTCCCAGACCCGGGCCGTCTTCAGCCAGAACTTCGCCGGTGATGGTGGCAGAAACAGCGCACCGACATGGCGCGTCGGCAGCAGATCGTGGCGCTTAAGCTGCGCTTCGACCTGGCTGAGCGTATAGGGCCGGCCAAACCCAAAAGGTGTCCCGTCGCGCCGCGCCCAGAGCCCGCCCCGGTTTGGCACCACAAACAGCGCCTTGCCGCCAGGTGCCAGGACCCGTGCGCATTCATTCAAAACGGCCGTGGCATGTTCTGACGTCTCAAGCCCGTGCAGAACGATCAAACGGTCCACGCGTTCTGTTTCCAACGGCCAGAGTGTTTCGCCGCACAAGACGGACACATTGGGCGCCCCAGGGGGCCAGGGCATGACCCCTTGCTGGCCCGGCATCAGCGCAATCACGCGGCGCGCCTTGGCCAGATACGGCCGCAGCAAAGGCACCGCAAAGCCGAACCCCGCCACCGTCAGACCGTCGGCCTGCGGCCACAGCGCTGTCACCTGATCGCGGATCGCACGCTGCGCGGCACGGCCCAACTGCGTCCGGTAATAAAAGTTGCGAAGCTCTAAAACATCGAGATGCATTGCAGGCGCTGAGCCAATCAGGGACACTTGACAAAACCTTAGCAGGAAAGCGGCCCGGTGCCATGACAATCGAAATCCTGACCATCCCCTGTCTGTCGGACAATTACGCCTTCGTTATCACCGCGCCTGACCGGGGACAGGCGGTGGTGGTCGACGCACCCGAAGCCGGGCCAATTGTAAAAGCGCTAGAATCCCGCGGTCTGGACGTCACTGATATTCTGATCACCCACCACCATTCCGATCATGTGGATGCGGTTGATCATCTTCGCCGCCCGACCACCCGCGTGGTCGGCGCAGCGGCTGACGCGCATCGGCTTCCCGCGCTGGATCTGGCCGTGGCCCCGGGCGAGAGCTTTCAGATTTTGGGCGAGACGGTAGACGTCATTGATGTACCAGGTCATACGCGCGGCCATATCGCTTATTACATGGCCGACCGGGGGGCGTTGTTTTCCGGCGACAGCCTGATGGCCATGGGCTGCGGGCGTCTTTTCGAAGGCACCCCGGACGAAATGTGGTCCAGCCTGTCAGCCTTGTCCGCCCTGCCTGGTGGCACACTTGTCTACTCCGGCCACGAATACACCGCCGCCAACATCCGCTTTGCCCTCACGATCGAGCCCAAAAACGCCGCATTGGCCGCCCGCGCAGCCAAGGTCGATGCGGCCCGCGCGGCCGGCAAACCCACCGTGCCCTCGCGCCTGACGGACGAGCTTGCCACCAATCCTTTTTTGCGCGCCGCCTTGCCCGCGATGAAACAGGCCATAGATATGACAGGAGAGACGGACGTTGACGTATTCGCAGCGATCCGCGGTCGCAAAGACCGGTTCTGACCGGCGTTCGCGGAGTGCACAGATTTTCAACCTTTCACCACCCCTCTGGTTGAGGAATTGAATTGTGAAGCCGCGCGACCAAAAAAAACCTTGAAGCTTGGCTAAGATCACCGAACTTTAAGGTTAAGACCCCACGGTCACGGCGGCATACTTCGCCTGGCCCAATAGTTAAGAGAGGAGCACTGCACGTGCCTTCGTTCTCAAATACACTCGAGCAAGCGATTCACGCAGCCCTGGCCCTTGCGAACCAGCGCCGCCATGAACTTGCAACCCTGGAACACTTGCTGCTGGCGCTGATTGATGAACCAGACGCGGCCAAGGTCATGCAGGCATGTTCTGTTGACCTTGATGAGTTGCGTGGCACGCTCAACACCTTCATCGACGACGAATTGTCGACCCTTGTCACTGATGTGGACGGCTCCGAAGCCGTGCCAACGGCGGCCTTTCAGCGTGTTATCCAGCGTGCAGCGATCCATGTGCAAAGCTCGGGCCGGTCGGAGGTTACAGGCGCCAATGTGCTCGTGGCGATCTTTGCCGAACGCGAATCAAATGCCGCATACTTCCTGCAGGAACAGGAAATGACGCGCTATGACGCGGTCAATTTCATCGCCCACGGTGTGGCCAAAAACCCGTCCTTTGGCGAAGCACGGTCTGTCCAGGGCGCGACCGAATTTGAAGAGGACGCGCAAGCGTCTGAAGATGACGGCAAAGAATCAGCACTCGCGAAATATTGCGTCGACCTGAACGCCAAGGCGAAAAAGGGCGATGTGGACCCCCTGATCGGGCGGGATCACGAAGTCGAACGCGCCGTTCAGGTCCTGTGCCGGCGCCGCAAGAACAACCCGCTTTTGGTGGGCGACCCCGGTGTGGGCAAAACCGCCATCGCTGAAGGGCTCGCGCGCAAGATCGTGGCCGCGGAAACCCCTGACGTGTTGCAAGGGGCGACGATCTACTCGCTCGATATGGGCGCGCTTCTGGCAGGCACGCGCTACCGTGGTGATTTTGAAGAGCGCCTGAAAGCCGTCGTGACCGAGTTGGAAGACCACCCTGACGCGATCTTGTTCATCGACGAGATCCATACCGTGATCGGGGCCGGTGCGACCTCTGGCGGGGCGATGGATGCCTCAAACCTGCTGAAACCCGCGTTGCAGGGTGGCAAGCTGCGTTGCATGGGGTCGACGACCTACAAGGAATTCCGCCAGCATTTTGAAAAAGACCGTGCCCTGTCGCGCCGGTTTCAAAAGATCGATGTCAGCGAGCCAACGGTCGAAGACAGCGTCAAGATCCTAAAAGGTCTCAAGCCGTATTTCGAAGAACACCACGACATCAAATACACCGCCGACGCGATCCGCACGGCCGTGGAATTGTCGGCCCGCTACATCAATGACCGCAAATTGCCCGACAAGGCCATCGACGTAATCGATGAAGCCGGTGCTGCGCAGCATCTTGTCTCGGAATCCAAACGTCGCAAGACCATCGGCACCAAGGAGATCGAAGCGGTCATCGCAAAAATTGCACGCATCCCGCCCAAGAACGTGTCCAAGGACGATGCCGAAGTGTTGCGGGACCTTGAAGTTTCGCTCAAGCGCGTCGTCTTCGGGCAGGATCCCGCAATCGAAGCGCTCGCTTCGGCGATCAAGCTTGCGCGCGCTGGCCTGCGTGAACCTGAAAAGCCCATCGGCAATTATCTGTTCGCCGGGCCCACGGGTGTCGGGAAAACCGAAGTTGCCAAGCAGCTGGCGTCCACCCTCGGCGTTGAGATGCTGCGCTTTGACATGTCCGAATACATGGAAAAGCACGCGGTCTCACGTCTGATCGGGGCACCTCCGGGCTATGTAGGGTTCGACCAGGGCGGGCTTTTGACCGACGGCGTCGATCAGCACCCCCATTGCGTGCTTTTGCTCGACGAGATCGAGAAGGCGCACCCGGATGTTTTCAACATTCTGCTGCAGGTGATGGATCACGGCACGCTCACCGATCACAACGGTCGGTCGGTCGATTTCCGCAATGTGATCTTGATCATGACCTCGAACGCAGGCGCGGCTGATATGCAGAAAGCCGCCATCGGCTTTGGCCGCGACAAACGCGAAGGCGAAGACACCGCCGCGATCGAACGGACCTTCACGCCCGAATTCCGCAACCGCCTGGATGCCGTGATCTCCTTTGCCTCGCTGGGCAAGAGCATCATCGCGCAGGTGGTCGAGAAATTCGTTCTGCAACTGGAAGCCCAGCTTCTGGACCGCGGCGTGACGATCGAACTGACCACCGCGGCGGCCAATTGGCTTGGCGACAAGGGCTATGATGACAAGATGGGCGCGCGTCCTCTGGGCCGAGTGATCCAGGAAGAAATCAAGAAACCCTTGGCCGAAGAATTGCTGTTCGGCAAACTTGCCAAGGGCGGCAACGTCAAGGTCGGCGTCAAGGACGGCAAGATCGACCTTCGGATCGAACCGCCCGAAACAAAGAAGCTCGGCTCGAAAAAGCCGCCGCTTCTCACGGCTGAATAAGACAATCACTGGGGCGCTTCGGCGCCCCTTCCTCTTGCTGGAAATACCTCCGCCGGGGGCACCGCGACTGCCGCAGGCAGGCGCAAAAGATCGAACGCGGCGCAGCCGCACATTTCGACAAAAGCCTCTAGCGTTCCGTCAGCTTCAACTCGATCCGCCGGTTTTCCGCCCGAGCGGCGGGCGTGTCTTCGGTGTTCACGGGTCGAAACTCGCCAAACCCCGTGGCCGCCAACCGGTCAGGGGGAAAGCCCAGACCTTGGGTCATGAACCGCACCACCGACAGCGCGCGCGCCTGGGACAATTCCCAATTGTCCGCAAAGCGCCCCCCCGTGATCGGCGTTGCATCCGTATGACCATCCACCCGGATGATCCAATCGACGCCCTGGGGTATGTCGCCCGCCACATCGGCAAGGATCCCCGCCACACCGGCAATCTGTTCTTGCCCACCGGCAGACAAATCCGCCGAGCCAAGCGAGAACAGGACCTCGGACGAGAACACAAACCGATCGCCCACGATCTGCACCTCATCCCGGCCAGCCAACACCGACCGCATCGCCGCGAAAAACTCAGACCGCGCCAATTCCAATTCCTCAGCTTGCGACCGCAATTGTGCCGCCTCAGCCTCCAGCCGCACCCGCTCGGCTTCTTCCAATTCGCGCCGGCGCCGTTCTTCTGCCGCCGCCCGCGCCAAAGCCGCATTCAGATCGCTGCCCAGCGTATCGATCCGCACCTGTGCATCCGCATCCCGCGACCGGCTTTCGTCGACCAGCCCCTGCAACGTGTTCAACTGCGCGCGCAATTCCTCAATCTGTGTGTTCAGCAGCGCCACCTCGCGCTGTGCGGCAGCCGACACAGCTTCGGCATCGGACAACTCGGACTGGGCCGTGGCCAGCAAGACCGCCTGGCGTTCGGCTTCGCTCAATTGTTCGGCGGCCTCGTTCTCCGCTAAAGCGCGCGCGGCCAAAGCGGCCGCCAATTGGTTGCGCAACTCCGGCGCGCTCGACTGCGCTTCGGCCAAGTCCGCCCGGGCCGCCGCCAGCTCGCTTTCCAGATCCTCCTGCGCCAGAAGCGCCAGCGCCATCTCCAATTCCAGTTCCTCGGCACTGGTCTGGGCGGCCGCCATCAGCGTCAGGGTTTCTTCGGCTTTGCGGCGTTCTTCTTCCAGCGCCAGGGTCATCGCGGTCAGCTCGGTATCGGCGTTTTCCAAGCGGTCCCGCAGGGCCTCCGCGGCGGCGGCTTCGGCCAGCCGTTGGGCTTCGGCATCCGAGAGCTCGGTCTCAGCGGCAATCAGCGCGCGGTCCTTTTCAGCCACTTCGGCCTGCAACTCGGCCGTCAGCGCCTCCAAAGCCTCGCGCCGGGCGGCGGCCAGACGCGCGGCCTCTGCCTGCGCGCTGATTTCATCGCGGCTTTGGGCAAGGGCCAGTTGCAGCGCCTCTTGTTCAGAGATCAACCGTGCCTCTGCGGCTTCAAGCTCTGCGACCGTGGCCGTCAGCCGTTCGCCTTCCGCCAACGCCGAATCCCGCGCAGCAATCAGCGACGCCACCTGTTCTTCGAAAGATGCAATCGCAGCCGCCCGCGCGGCCAACTCCCCGGCCTGGGTTTCCAACTGCCCCGACAGGTTGGCAATCAGCGTGGCCTGGCGGGCCGTCTCCGCCCGTTCGGTCTCAAGGTTTTCTTCCAACGCGGCCGAATTTTGCTGTTCCAGCCCAAGGGCGCGCGCCAGCACATTCACCTCAGACGACAGCTGCTCCAGCGCGTCTTCCTGACCCGAGATCTGTTCCTGCAGCACAAATTGCACGACCATGAAGATCGTCAACACGAACATCAGCACCAGCAAAAGGGCGGTCATCGCGTCGACAAACCCCGGCCAGATCGACCCGGAGACCCGTTGCACGGCGCGGCGGGACAATGCCATGGGCTTAGGTCCTCGCCCGGTCGAGCTTTTGGACCGCCCGCGTCAGCGCCTGAATGTCTGCCCGCAGATCCGCCATGGTTTCCGCGCGGCCCGCCGACATTTCTTCCAAAATCCGCAAAAGCTGCACGTCCATCGACCGTAGGCGCATCTTGCTTTCGGCATCCACACCGCCGCCGCCGCCACCTGACACCTGGGCCTGCGCCTCTAACAGATCGGCAAGACGTTGCTGAGACTGCCCCAAACGCGTCAGCGCAGACGCCGTGCCCTGCCCGCCTTCGGTCTTGTCGGCCAGATCCTGCACCGCCGTAGCCAGCGACCCGATGCGGTCTTCGCCGCGCATTTCCACAAGAAACTCCTGCAGCGCATCCATGCGTTCTGACATCGCTTCGGCGACCTGCGCCAGCGCGCCCACATCGGCCGATCCACCCTCGCCGTCGCCTTCGGCGGAAAACCCAAGCCGGGTGATCGACGACAGCCATTCTTCCAACTCGCGGTAAAACCGGTTCTGCCCGTGGCTGGCAAACAGTTCCAACAGGCCCACGACCAGCGACCCTGCCAGCCCCAAAAGCGAGGATGAGAACGCAACCCCCATGCCCGAAAGCTGCGCTTCAAGTCCGGTCATAAGCCGGTTGAACACTGTCATGCCGGTTTCGCCATCGGTGGGCGCGAGCGAGCGGATGGTTTCAACCACGGCAGGCACCGTCGTCGCCAGCCCATAGAACGTTCCCAAAAGCCCCAGAAAGATCAACAGGTTGACGATATACCGCGTGATGTCGCGGGCTTCATCGATCCGTGTAGCCACCGAATCCAGGATCGACCGCGTCGATGCCGCCCCGATCTGCATTGTCTTGCCGCGCGAGCGCAGCAAGGCCGCCAGCGAGGCCAGAAGGCGCGGGGCCTTGGTGAACCGGAAGCCCGGGCGTTCGCGGGCGAACCCCTCAATCCAGCTGACCGAACTGAACAGCTGAAAAACCTGCCAGAAACACGCCAGGATGCCGATCAGGAACACGATAAAGATGAACCCGTTCAGCCAGGGATTGGCCAAAAACACCGGAGCGACCGATGGAAAGATCAGCCAGCCGCCTGCGCCGACAGCAATCAGCACCAGGATCATCAACGCCAATTGACGCAACGGCTGGGTGAATTGCAGATAAGCCTCTGGGTCCCAGCGGACCATCTCGTCACCCCCTCAAGGTCGTATTACGCAAAGACTAATCGGCACAGCACCCGGTCACAAGTTCAGTTCTGGCCACTGGGGTCAATCAGCTGAGACACGCGGCCACAAAGCCAGTTCAAATCGGGGTCGGCAATGTCCAGGTCGCTCAAATTCTGGGCGGTATTGAACAGGTATTCACTGTTTGGGCCACGTCCGCCCTGCGCGCGCGCAATGATCCGCGCCTGCGTCTCAAGATCCTGATCGCCCCGGTATTGCGGATGGCTCCGCTCAATCACGTAAGCCAGGGCCGTCACCGTCCCGCCACCGCGCAGATGCACCGGTTCCCATCGCTCAACATAGGCTGAGGATACCAATTCGCGCTCTCGCAACACCGCCAGCGTTTCTTCCGCCGTGTCATCGGGCACCTCAAACGCCAAGCCCTCGCAGGCCGCACCCGGTGTTTCATCCAACGCCAGCACCAGCCCCGGGTCGGCTTCCGTGCCGCGATGGTGGATCGATGCCATGGTGAAGCCGCGCCTGTATCCGTTCAGCCGGGCGACATCGCACCTGAGGTAGTCAAACTCAGGATTCCACATCAATGATCCGTATCCGAAGACCCAAAGCGGGCGATGCATGGCTGGTCCTTTGAATGGGGCCCCTTTAAAGCTTCGGTTTAACCACGCCCGCACCGGAAGGGGAATGCCGTGATCCGCCGCCTGACCATCATCGCCCTTGTCGCCGCCCTTTTGTGGGGCGGGTATTGGGCCGTCGGGTCGGTCGCCCTTGACCGAGCCTTGCGCGCCTGGATCGCCGACCGACAGGGCGAAGGTTGGGTGGCAGAGTATGCCGACCTGTCGGTGCGCGGGTTTCCCAACCGGTTCGACACCACCTTCACCGACTTGGACCTCGCCGACCCCGACACCGGCCTGGCCTGGTCGCTGCCGTTTTTTCAGATCCTCGCATTGTCGTATCAGCCCAACCACGTAATCGCGGTCTGGCCCGACACCCACCAGATCGCCACACCGGCCGAACGCCTGACGATCACATCCGACAAGATGCAGGCCTCGCTCGTGGTCGAACCGGGCACCGATCTTGTGCTCGACCGGACAACATTGGTCGCCGAAGCCCTTGGTGTCACCTCATCGAGGGGGTGGAACAGCGGCGCGGCCAACCTGTCGCTGGCCAGCCGCCAGGTCGAGGGGCCGCCAAACACCTATGACATCGCGGTGGAAGCGACCGACGTGATCCTGGCCGAACCCGCACGCAGCACACTTGATCCGTTGCGCGCCCTGCCGGGCGAGGTGAAAACCCTGCGGCTTTTGACTAAGGTGACGTTTGATAGACCCTGGGACCGGTTTGCGGTTGAACGCGCGCGCCCCCAGCCTACACGGATCGAAATCACCGATCTGACCGCTCTTTGGGGCAATCTGGAACTGCGTGCCGCCGGGGCCATCGATGTCACCGATACCGGACGGGCCACGGGCGAGGTGACGGTGAAAGCGGTCAATTGGAAAGAGATGCTCGATATCGCAGTCGCCGCCGGGGTCCTAGCCGACGCCACACGCCAAACGGCGGAAAATGCCCTGTCCCTTCTTGCGGGATTGTCAGGCCGGGCCGATACAATCGATGCCCCGCTGACGATCCGCGACAGCCTGATTTTCTTTGGCCCGATCCCCTTGGGCCGGCTCGACCCGATCGCGCTGCCCTAACCGGTCCTCTTGCGAAAAATACCTCCGCCGGAGGCACCGATTTTTCAAAAAATCGACCCGCGATCCTTTCAAGGATCGCCCACCCTAGCGGCAATAGGGATTGCGTCGGGCCTTGGTGTCGAAATGGAAATGGTCCTGATGGAACCGGTCCGCATCTGGCCCAAGGACCGTGCCGAACGGCCCGCAGGCCGACCTGTGCAGCCGTTTCAGCACCGCCCCCTCGCTGCGCCGGCGCCAGTCGCGTTCCACCGACAGGGTCGTGCCATTGCGCAGCGTGATCCCGGAGATATCGATCGCCTTACCCTTCCCATGTTCGGAGATATTGCCACCGGGGCGGTTGTTGATCGTTCGGCAGGAATAGTCGGCAATCACGTTGATCCGCCCCGCTCCCCCACCCAATCGGCCAATCCCAGGCTTCACGCCGTTTTCCACCCAAGACCTGAGCGCTTTGGCCGTCGTGCAATCCATCAGGGCCGCCCGCGACAGGGGAACACCCGCAACCGATGTGACCCGCACCGGGTTCGACACGCCGCAGCCGCCCAGCCGCCCCCGGACCGATTGGGCTGGTGCTCCGAAAATATCGCGCGACCCGCAGATCGCCCGCCGCCCGCCTGTGGTCTCTATCATCGGGGGCGGGGCGACCGGGCGGCTTTGGGTGCGTGCCTGGGGTCGCGGGCGCGGCAGGGCCGATGCGGCAAGGGCATCTTCCAGCGATTGGCGCGTGCCATTGGGCGTTTCAACCTCGATCCTCGTGGGGGCGGGGCCGGTTGACCCCGGACGCGGACGCGGCCGCACATCGGCATCGAAATAGACCGGGATCGTGATGATCCGGCCCGCGGGGGCATCTGCCAGGGGGCGCGGTTTGGGGAGGGGGCTTTTGGTAACAGGCTCGGCCGCAACCGGTCCCGCCAGCAACATGGCCAAGACCAACAGCCGCCTCAAGTTTTCGGCCCACCCCGGCCAAAATTGGGCGCGTCGGTGTCCTGGCCCGCTTTGATGATTCCGCGGCGGATCGCACGGGTCCGGGTGAAATACTCTTCCAGATGTGCCCCGTCGCCGGTTCGGATCGCGCGTTGCAGCGCAAAAAGCTCTTCGGTGAACCGGCCAAGAATTTCCAGCGTGGCGTCCTTGTTGGTCAGGAAAACATCGCGCCACATCACCGGATCGGACGCGGCAATCCGGGTGAAATCGCGAAACCCTGCGGCAGAATACTTGATCACTTCGCTGTCGGTCACGCGGCGCAGATCGTCGGCCACGCCAACCATTGTATAGGCGATCAGGTGCGGGGTATGGGACGTCACCGCCAGCACCAAATCGTGGTGATCGGGATCCATCACTTCGACATTGGCCCCCAAACCCTGCCAAAGCCGGGTCAGCTTATCGACAGCGGCCGCATCCGCACCCTCGACAGGCACAAGGATCGTAAACCGGTTGTCAAAAAGCTCGGCAAAACCCGACCGGGGGCCTGAATGTTCCGTCCCGGCCAGCGGATGGCCTGGGATAAAATGCACGCCGTAGGGCAAATGCGGGCTAACATCTTCAATGACAGCGCGTTTGACCGACCCCACATCGGTCACCGTGGCACCGGCTGCCAAAGCGGGTGCGATCTCAGCCGCGATAGCGCCCATCGCCCCGACCGGGGCGGCCAGCACAACCAGATCGGCCCCTCCAACAGCCTCGGCGGCGGTTTCGCAGACCCGGTCCACCAATCCGTCTTCGGCGGCAATTGCGCGGGTCTCGGGCGAGCGGGCCGTGCCCACGATTTCGCCGGCCAGACCGCCTGCGCGCATCCCATGGGCCATCGACGACGCGATCAGCCCCAACCCGATCAGTGCCACACGGTCGTAGATCGGGGTCATGGCGCGCCCTCCCGCCAGCGTGTCAGCGCATCGATCACCCGGCCGGTCTGGTCGGCGTCGCCCACCGTGATGCGAAGGCCTTCGGCAAAGCCGTAGCCCCCCACCTGGCGCACGATGATCCCATCGACCAGAAGGGCGGCATTGGCGGCATCGGCCTCGGCCGCGTCGGCAAAGCGGGCGAGCAGGAAATTTGTGTGGCTGTCATCCACCGCCAATCCCAATTGTCCCAGTGCGCCTTTCAGCCGGGCCCGCTGCGCGGCGTTTAGGGCCGCACATGCGTCCACCCAGGCCCGGTCGCGCACAGCGGCTTCAGCGGCGGCAAGCTGGACCACCGACAGGTTGAACGGCTGGCGCAGCCGCGTCATCACATCGATCAAAAACCGGTCGCCGTAGCCCCAGCCAATGCGCAAACCACCCAGCCCGTAAATCTTAGAGAACGTGCGGGTCATCAGCACATTGGGCCGCGACCCGGCCAGGACCGCCCCACCATCAAACCCATCGACATATTCGGTATAGGCCCCGTCGAGAACGACGACGATGTCTTCGGCCACCGCGTCGATCAGTCGTTCAACCTCAGCCAGGGGGATCATCGTACCGGTTGGATTGCCCGGATTGGTAACCAGAATGATCCGAGTGCGGTCGGTTACGGCGGCCAGAATGTGGTCTACATTTACCTGCCGGTCGGTCTCCGGCACGCAAACGGGCGTAGCGCCCGCGGCATGGATCAACACTGGATAAAGCGAAAAGCCGTGTTCGGTATGAATGATCTCATCGCCCGGGCCGGCAAAGGCCTGCGTGACAAACTGCAACACCTCATCGGACCCCACGCCACAGATGATCCGGTCGGGGTCGAGCCCATGCACCTCACCGATTGCGGCGCGCAGGCCGGCATGATCGGTGGACGGATAAAGATGTGTGCCCGACGCAGCCGCCATGATCGCCTCTTGCGCCGATGGCGGCGGGCCCAGCGGGTTTTCGTTCGACGAAAGCTTCAGCACATCCGTGCGCCCGGCAATCGCCGACTTGCCACCCTGATAAAGGGCGATTTCCATGATCCCGGGATTTGGTGTCGGCTGGGCTGCCATGATCGGTCCGTGCGCTGTTGCGGCGTCCGCAATAGCGGCTGGCGGGCCCAAGCGCCAGTCCCGCGCTACCCCGCCCCTGCGTCATAGGCGCGCCGATTGGCCTTGATCTGCGGCAGGTTGTCCCTGGCCCAGCCCGACATCACCATCAGCGGATCCATCAACGTGTCGCCCAGCGGCGTCAGCGTATAGTACACCACACGCGGAAACCCACCGCGGTCATCACGCGCCACCAGCCCGTCGCGTTCGAGCGCGCGCAAGACCTGGGTCAGCATTTTCTGCGAAATATCCGGGATGAGATGGCGCAGCTCACCAAAGCGCAGCCGCTCATGCCAAAGGCCCACCAGCACCAGCACACTCCACTTGTTGCCCAGCCCATCAAGCACAAGGCGGATCGGGCAGGTCTCAGGGTCATAGGGGGTGAGCGGGCTGCGGCTCACGAGGTCGTGATCAATATCTTTCATGGTTACCAAAAAGTGCCTTATCGCCAACGTTAGTTCCCAACAGATACTAAAGCCTCACACGCATTTTGCAATGGAGTGAGAAATGCACCTTCTTAATCGCAGAACCGTTCTGACCACCGCCGCCGCAGGCGCCGGTGCGCTGGCCCTGGGCCGCCCCGCGCTGGCCGCCGGGCAAAGCTACGACGTCTTCACCGCCTCGCCACAGGGCGCGTTGGTGGATTCGACCCTGATTTTGGGTGAGGACAGCGCACTGTTGATCGACGCGCAGTTCGCCAAAGCCGATGCCGTGCGGCTGGCTGACCAGATCGAAGCGACCGGCAAGCGGTTGGAAACGATCTTTGTCACCCATATTCACCCCGATCACCACATGGGCACCTCGGTGATCGCCGCCCGGTTCCCTGATGCAAAAGTTGTCGCTCACCCGGCCATCGCGGGTATTCTGGCCGAGGTCGGTCAGGGCATTTTCGACAGCCGCCGCGACCTGGCGGGCTACACCGCCGACGACCCCTGGTCAGCGCCCCAGGCGCATGAAGGCCCGCTGACGCTGGAAGGCGAAAACTTTGAGGTTTTGGACCCCATGCAGGGCGACACAGCCCTGATCACGCCCGTGGCCCTGCCCCAGTTTGACGCGATCGTAGCCAGCGACATCGTTTACAACGGGCTTGATATCTGGCTGGCCGAAACCCAAACGCCTGAAGATTTTGCTGGATGGCGCGCAGCACTCGACACGCTCGATGCACGCCCCGAACGCATCATCATTCCCGGCCACCGGGCGCCGGACACCAAAGATGACCGCTCAGGCATCGAATGGACCCGCAATACGCTGGATGGATGGGAACAGGCAAAAGCCGTGGCCACAGACCGCGACAGCCTTGCCAAAGCCATGGAAGAGATCATGGGCGTGGATCCGACGGGCCTGTTCGCAGGCTTTGCCATCGCCGCGACCTATCCCGAGTAACAAAACGGGCCGCCTTTCGGGGCGGCCCCTTGCCGAAATACCTGGCGCGTCAGCTGCGTGCGGTCTTTTTGGCCGCGGCCGACAGCCAGTCCATGATCGCCAGCAAGACGCCCGAGACCACAAAGGACATGTGCAGCACCACCAGCCAGAACAGCTCATGCTGGCCGTAGATCGCATCCGCCTCAGGGATGCCGATTTCCATGAACCGCTTGAGAAGATGAATGCCCGAAATCGCGACAATCGACGCGATCAGCTTCATCTTCAGACCCTGGAAATCCACCGTGCCCATCCAGTCGGGCTTGTCAGCATGTTCATTCAAATCAAGCTTTGAGACGAAGTTTTCATAGCCTGAGAACAGCACGATCAGCAAAAGATTCGCCGCCAGCGTCAGGTCAATAAGCGTCAGGACCACCAGAATGGTCTTTTCCGCCGACATCGTCAGCACTTGCGGGGCGTAATACGCCAGCTCGCGCAGGAAGACGAAGGTCAGCATCGCAAGGCACACGACAAGGCCAAGGTACATCGGCGCCATTAGCCAGCGCGAGGTGAAAAGGCCGCGTTCAAGGCCTTCCTCGACCGTGATCCGCTCGGGCGTTTCGTTCTGGGTGGCGTCGCTCACTGTCCTGCTCCAAGTCCTGAAATCCGCAACAACGCGCGTTCAAACGCGTGTTTGGTTAACGGCTAGGCAGGGAATGTGGCGAGTATGGGGCCAAAGACGGCAAAGACCGTGAGAAATCAAAAGGCCGCCCCGGGTGGAGCGGCCTTTGACACGTCGCGAACCGTTTAGTTCTGCGCGTAATATTCGATGACCAGGTTCGGTTCCATCATCACCGGGTACGGCACATCACCAAGGCCGGGCGTGCGCACGAACGTGGCCGTCATCTTCGAATGATCCGCCTCGATGTAGTCGGGCACGTCCCGCTCGGGCAATTGGGTGGCTTCAAGAACGACTGCCAGCTGCTTGGACCGGTCGCGCACCTCAACCACGTCGCCTTCCTTGACGCGGTAGGACGGAATATTGACCTTCTTGCCGTTCACCCGGACATGGCCGTGGTTCACGAACTGGCGCGCAGCGAAGACGGTGGCCACGAACTTGGCGCGGTAAACCACAGCATCCAGGCGGCGTTCGAGCAGGCCAATCAGGTTTTCGCCGGTGTCGCCCTTGACCCGTTCGGCTTCGGCAAAGATGCGGCGGAACTGCTTTTCGGTCAGGTCGCCGTAGTAGCCTTTCAGCTTCTGCTTGGCGCGCAGCTGGGTGCCGAAATCCGACATTTTGCCTTTGCGGCGCTGGCCATGCTGACCGGGGCCATATTCGCGACGGTTGACCGGGGATTTTGGACGACCCCAGATGTTTTCGCCCATCCGGCGGTCGATTTTATGCTTGGCAGACGTGCGTTTGCTCACGACTGATCTCCTCTTCCAGTTTAAGAGGGCGTTGTCCTCCTCCCCAGATTTGGCCGGGGCGACAGGCCTCCCCTTGCGGGGACCACCAACACCAATGAAGTACGCGGTTATACAGCGCGCGGCATGTCTGTCAATGCGCGACGGCTCAGGACCGTGGCGCGGCCTCGGTGCTGAAAATCGCTGCCTCTTCCGCGCTCAGCGGCTTGCGCGCCGCAGGGCCATAAGACCGCGGGTCGATGTCGACACCGGGGGCGGCGGCCAGAAGATGCGCGCGCTGGTCCTCCAGGATCGTTTCAAGATCGGTCGAGGCGGGATGAAAGCTTTCTGTTTCGACCCCGTTGGCCCAAACCACCTGGTGGCGTGGCAAAAGGATATGCACATAGGTGACGTCGGTTAATGTGCGGTCGATCAGGATGCCGCGATCATCGAGAAGATCGCGCGCGGTGACCAAAACCTCTGGCGTGCCGAACAACGCACTGGCGATCTTGCCCTTCAGCACCAGGCGATGGCGGGGCGACACGATCAGGTCCGGCGCCGGGGTCGTTCCGTCAATCGCGCCAGTGCGGATCCGCACCGGGCGCAGTTCCGGCATCGCATGAAGACGCGCTCCGGACATACGCCGCGACCCGATCCACAGAATATCCTGGGGCCCGTCATCCTTGGTCAGGACGCGGTCCCCTTCGCTCAGGTCTTCGACGCGTTTGGGGCCACCCGGCGTCATCAATTGCGTACCGGTCGAAAAGCAGATCACGCCCGTGGGCTGGTCGGTCAGGCGATGCACCTCTGCCACAGTGCCTGCGACCTCAACCACGCGAAGCGGCTGCCCGGCGGGTGGCAGCCCCCCGATGAACAGCAGCAAGGGGCGGGCTAGTTCGGCCACATCGATCAGTCGGGCATCATAACGACGGATCCCGTCGGAGACCGTGAACGCATGTTCATCGCGGTCATCCGCCCTGGGGTCAAGCGCGCAAACAGGGCGGCCCACGATCCGGCGAATGGCTGCGAAAAGATCCACCGGATCGATCGGCGAACCATCTATTTGCTTGCGAATTTCAAGGGGTTGCGCTTCGCCATCCCAGGACCAGGGCACACCGAACTCAAGCCGCCCAACCGGGGCGCCCGCCATCCCATCTACCAGTGTTTGCGACCATGGGATCAGAAATGCCCCATACAAGCTGCTCGCCATTTGCCTGCCATTCCAGGTTCTTGTTGGACTGATCATACCAAGGGCGAAGGTTGTCGTTAACACTTTTTTAACAGTTGCGAGAAGAATTGAACGTGCCGTTGCGTCAGCATGGGTCGGCGGCCCCCAAGCGATGTTGCCTAGCCGGCCTTGGGCACCGCCACGGTCTCAGCCTCGACATAGGCTTCGGCCATCTTTCCGATGATCCGGTCGACGACGGCTGGCCGCACATGCACCTGGTCTTCGCCAAAAGCCTGCAGCCCGGCCGAGGTGACGGCCTCATAGCTCGGGAAATAATCGACCCCCGGCACGCTTTGGGCCACCTCTTCAGCGACCACCCGCAGCACGGCTTTCGAATAGGCATTCGCCGTCACAGCGTCACCGCCCGAAAATGTCACCTGCAGCGGCACCGGCGACACGGTCATCACGATGCTGCGCCGACCCGCATCAAGCGCTTCGACAAGGTTCAGCACCTGTTCGCGCACCTGCCCAATGCTGAGGCGACGAAATTCCCATCGGTCGGGGTCCGCCTTGAGCGCACGGCGCTGCGGCGCTTCATTCAGCGTCAGACCCGTGGCGTGGTCATACCAGGTTTCAATCAGCCCAAGCGTGATCACCACAAAGTCCGATACCGCAAGGCCGTCACCGTAAAGCGCATTGATCTGGCTGCGCCGTTCCAGCGCGCGGGCGGGCGCGACCGGCCGGGTGCCCGTTGCCAGCAAGGGATCGATCACGCCGTTGCCACCCGGATCGGGATAAAGCGCGCGATCATCGGCCGGCTGCCCGGCGGCGCGCACGCATTGCAGCATCGTCGCGGGGTTGTATTGGTTCAGCATCCGGTTGGGTTGACCTGGCGCCTCATCATGGGGGGCGGCGAAATGGGCCGTCGGCACCGTGACGCCATGGGCCAGCAACGCGCGTTCAACGTTGCGCGCGAAACACGATCCGATGGTGAAGACAGACGCCCCCTGAGGGATCGAAAAGCCCGGGCGAAACGACGGTAGGATCATCTGGCCGATGGTCCGCGGATCGTCCTTGGCCGGGTAATTCCGGTGCGCGTTGGCCAGGGCGGTTTTGAAGGCCTGTTCGCCTGCGGTGATCATAAATGGTCTCCCGTACCAGATAGATCACCGTTAGCGCCCAAGCGTTTTGGCTTGATTAACGCGCCTGGTTCAGCCGCATTTTGAATGCCCGCACGACAGACAGGTCATGCAGCCTTCGACCATTTGCAGATCGTATTGGCCGCAGCTTGGGCACGCCTTGCCGCGCGGCCCGTCGAGGTTCACCACCTCGGCGCGTGGGTCCGATTTCAGCCCCATGCCTTCGCCATCGATAAAGCCGATGGCCACCAGGTGGCGTTCGATCACACCGCCGATGGCCGCCAGGATCGAGGGGACGTATTTGCCGTTCATCCAGGCCCCGCCGCGCGGGTCGAACACCGCTTTTAACTCCTCGACCACGAAAGACACATCACCGCCGCGCCGGAATACCGCCGAAATCATACGGGTCAGCGCGACCGTCCAGGCGAAATGTTCCATGTTCTTGGAGTTTATGAACACTTCGAACGGTTGGCGCCGACCGCCATGGGTGATGTCGTTGATCGTGATGTAGATCGCGTGTTCGCTTTCGGGCCATTTGAGCTTGTAGGTCTGCCCGTCCAGCGCGCCGGGGCGGTCCAAGGGTTCGGTCATATAGACCACGTCACCGTTGGTGCTGGATTGGGGCAGTGCGTTCTTGGGGCTCTCGGTCAGGTCTTGAGTATTTTTGCCAGGATGAAGAGCCTCTGGCACGCCCGGGTTAGTGGCGGGTCCGTCGCCTTCGGCGAACAACAGCCAGCGGGGCGTCACACCCAGGGCTTCGGCCACAGACCGCGCGTCGCGGTTGGTGGGTTTTGTCTCGCCGTCCCAGGCCGCAATGGTGTCGGCGGGCACGCCCGAGCGGTCGGCGAGCGTTGGGATATCGTCAATGCCCACGGCGGCGGCGGCGGCTTCGATGCGCGCGGCGATGGTGTGGGGGGCGGGAGCGTCGGTTTCAACGGGCGCAGGCTCCGCCACCTCCAAAACGCTTCCCGTCACCGCATTGGGCCGGTAGGTCGTGCAGCCTTTGCAGCCTTGATCCCAGGCGGCCATGTAAACGTCCTTGAACGCGTCGAAACTGATGTCTTTGGGCACGTTGATCGTCTTGGAGATCGAGCTGTCGACCCATTTCTGGGCGGCCGCCTGCATGCGCACATGGGCGTCGGGGCTGATGGTCTGGGCGTTCACGAAATGGTCCGGGAAGGGTGCGTCGCCTTTTAGATCGCGCCACATCTGGACGGCGTAATCGACCACTTCCTCTTCGGTTTTCGACCCGTCCTTCTGCAAGACCTTGCGGGTGTAGGCGTGCGCAAAGACCGGCTCGATCCCCGACGACACATTGCCCGCATAAAGGCTGATGGTCCCCGTCGGCGCGATCGAGGTTAAAAGCGCGTTGCGGATGCCGTGGGTGGCGATGGCCGCGCGCACGTCCTCATCCATCGCTTCCATCGTGCCGGACGCCAGGTATTTGTCCGCATCGAACAGCGGGAAGGCGCCCTTTTCCTTCGCAATGTCCACCGACGCCAGATATGCGGCGCGGGCGAGTGCTTTCAACCAGTGCTCGGTCTGACGCGCCGCCTCGTTTGACCCATAGGTGAGCCCGGTCATCATCAGCGCATCGGCCAGCCCTGTGACACCAAGCCCGATGCGGCGCTTGTCCACCGCTTCGGCTTCCTGTTCAGCCAGCGGGAAGTTTGATGCATCGACGGTGTTGTCCATCATCCGGATGGCCACGGCCACCAGATCGGCCAAAGCATCTTCGTCCAGCGTGGCGGCTTCGGTGAACGGGTCTTTGACCAGCCGCGCGAGGTTCACCGACCCCAACAGGCACGCCCCATAGGGCGGCAGCGGTTGTTCACCGCAGGGGTTTGTCGCGGCGATGGTCTCGGCATAGGCCAGATTGTTGGCCGCATTGATCCGGTCGATGAAGATCACCCCCGGCTCGGCAAAATCATAGGTCGAGCGCATGATCTTGTCCCACAGCTCGGCCGCATTCACCGTGCGGTAGGTGGTGCCATCGAACACAAGATCCCAATCGGCGCCGGCTTTCACGGCCTCCATGAAGGCATCTGTCACCAGAACCGAGACGTTGAAGTTCCGCAGCCGGGTGGCATCCGCCTTGGCGGTGATGAAGTCTTCGATATCAGGGTGATCGCAGCGCAGGGTCGCCATCATCGCCCCGCGGCGCGAGCCTGCCGACATGATCGTGCGGCACATCGCGTCCCAGACATCCATAAACGACAAGGGGCCAGAGGCATCGGCTGCAACCCCCGACACAGGGGCGCCCTTGGGCCGGATGGTCGAGAAATCATAGCCGATGCCGCCGCCCTGCTGCATGGTCAGGGCTGCTTCTTTCAGCCCGTCGAAAATGCCGGACATGGAATCGTCGATCGTGCCCATCACGAAGCAATTGAACAGCGTCACCGCCCGGCCCGTGCCCGCCCCCGCCGTGATCCGGCCCGCAGGCAGAAACTTGAAATCTTCGAGCGCTGCATAGAATTTTTCGCCCCATTTCGCCGGGTCTTCCTCTACGGCCGCCAAAGCCGTCGCGATCCGCCGCCATGTATCTTCGACCGTGTCGTCCAGGGGTGTGCCATCGGAGTCTTTAAGCCGGTATTTCATATCCCAGATTTGCTCGGCGATGGGGGCGGCGAAGCGGGTCATTGGCGGCGATTCTCACTCAAATCGAAGGCTTGTGACCATACACTGAAGCGGCAATTCACACAACAGGTTGAAGCTGGCCCCTACACCGCTACGATATGATGTGTGGCTTGGGGACGACTCTGTGGATAAACACGTGCACATCTTGAAACTCTGCGTCGGCGCAGAGCGTGTCGAAGACCTGGCGGCCTGGCAGGCGCAGGCCCGTGCCAAGGGTCCTGACGGGCGACCGCGCCATATCACCCGGATGTGGCCCAAGCGCGAGGCGGAGGTCGTGAACGGCGGGTCGCTCTACTGGGTGATCAAGGGCGTTGTGCTCGTCCGGCAAAAGATTGTGCGCTTCGATGAATACATCGGCGCCGATGGCATCCGCCGCTGTGCGCTGGTGCTGGACCCCGACATCCACCGGACCGAAGCATTGCCGCGCCGGGCCTTTCAGGGCTGGCGATATCTGGAGCCTGAGGACGCTCCGCGCGATCTTCCAAAGGCCCGCGCCACCGAGCATGCTTTGCCGCACGGGCTGGAACTGGCGCTGGCGGAAATCGGGTTGGTTTGACTAAAGATGCCGGAATTTCGCTGGCGAACTCCGGGTCAGTTTAACTTGGTGTTGAGTCCGTGCGCTTAGTTGCCGGGCTTTATTGGTCTCCAAAAAAGGTCCCGGATATGAAAAAACTTAATGCACTTATGGCGCTCGCCTTGTGCGCCACCGGCACGTCAAATGCGGCCGCAAGTTCAAGTTGGGATGTCTCGGTTTGGGGCGCGCCCCGGGCATTCACTCATCATGTCGAAACCCTTGCAGACTTGGTCGCCGAACGATCGGGCGGTGAATTCACCTTGAACATCAGCTACGGTGAGCTGAGCCCCGCGCGCGAAAACCTTGATGGAATTGCTGCAGGCAAGTTCGAAATGGCGCAGTTTTGCGCAGGTTATCATCCAGAGCGAAACGCGACCTTGACCACGCTCGAACTGCCCTTTTTGGGGGTATCCTCGATCGAACAAGAAGTGGCATTGTCGACGTATTTCTATCAGCAACCCGCAGTGATTGCAGAACTGGCCCAATGGGATGCCACCCTGCTGATGCCGTCGCCGCTGCCCCAGTACAACATCATGGGTCGCGGTGAGGCACCGGCGACCATTACAAACCTCAGAGGATTGCGCATTCGGGCAACCGGTGGGATTGCCGCAGCGCTGGAAGCCTTGGGAGCTGAAACTGTATCCGCCTCAGCCAGCGAAACAAAAGACCTGCTGTCCAATGGTGAAATTGATGCCGTTGCATTTGCCCCCCACGCTCACATGGCGTTTGGCATTGTCGAACAGGCAAATTGGTGGACGACAAATCTCAACCCGGGAACCGTTCATTGTCCGGTCGTTGTAAACTCAAGCGCGTTGGCGGCGCTTTCACCCGAACACCGTGATATTCTTTTGGCGTCAGTGCCGGATGCTTTGGACGCCTATGTTGAGAACTACAACGTCAATACAATGGCGCGCTGGGGCGTGGCATTGGGCGAAAACAACATCACCCAAGTTGAGTTTGCGACATCCGATGTGAACATGTTGGCGGACGCTCTTGTTGACCGAGTGGTCATCGATTGGCTGGGCGACGTCGCCGCAACAGGCCAACCCGCGCAAGACCTCTTTGGCGCGGTCGTTGGCTTCCTCAATGAGGCGAGTGGGTCGTAAGACCAAATCCTGAGCGGCGTCCCTTTGGCTAAAGCCCTAGGGGCGCCCGAAGGCTTTCAAGAGCGCGTCGCGCCTCATCATTCCAAGCGGCCATGCGCGACCGAAACAGCCCCGCCTGACTTCTCAGCACGGTGCCATCGGTCAAAGCGCGCAGATGATTGGCGCGCAGGGTGGACCCGGTCGATGTAATATCGGCAATTGCTTCAGCGGTCAGGTTCTTGACCGTGCCTTCGGTGGCCCCCTGACTGTCGACCAGCGTATAATCGGCCACGCCTGCATCGCGCAGAAAATCCCGCACCAGCCGGTGGTATTTCGTGGCGATCCGCAGCCGGGTGCCGTGGCGGGCACGAAACGCCGCCGCTGCCGCATCCAGATCATCGAGCGTTTCGACATCCACCCAGAAATCCGGCACCGCGATCACCAGATCGGCATGGCCAAAGCCCAATTCGCCTAAAGGTTCGACCCGTTCTTCCCAATGGCTGAGCTTCTCTTCGATCATATCGCGGCCCGTCACACCCAGATGAATGCGCCCGGCCGCCAATTCGCGGGGGATTTCGCCAGCTGACAAAAGCACCAGATCGACGCCGTCGACCCCTTCGACAGCGCCTGCATATTCGCGCGCATCGCCGGTCAGCGTGATGGTCACGCTGCGTTTTTCAAACCACTGGGCGGTCTTTTCCATCAACCGGCCTTTCGACGGCACGCCAAGCTTCAACGTCATCCCTGCGCCTCCAACAACAAGGCCGGGCGGATCACGCCGCCAAGAGCAGCAGGTGCCGCCGTCCCGCCCAGGGCCCGGGTCAGTGCATCGTAGCGCCCGCCCGAGGCGACGGGGGGCAGATCGGGCCGGTCAGCGCGCAGAAACCCGAAGACAAAACCGTCATAATATTCCAGCGTCGTGCGCCCGTAGGTGACCTCGAATTCCAGCGCGTCAACCGACCCGAAGGTCGCCTCAAGAGCGGCCATGCGGGTGGCCAAACGGTCAACCGCGGGCTCGATCGCGGGCAGATCAACGGTCAGTTGGCGCAGATGCGCCAAGGCATTGGGCATGGTTTCGCGGATTGACATCAAGGTGCCCAGCGCTTCGATTTCGCTTGTTGCGACCGGCGCGGCGGCAGCATCTTCGGCGAGCGCGTCGAGCCGGGTGCGCACGTCCTCGGCCGAGCGCAACCCAATTTCGGGGCTGCGCCCGATCAGCGCCGCATCGGGCCGGGCGCGGCGGGCGGAGGATGAAAACCGGTCCAGAAGCGCGCGGAACCGTTTGGGCCGCCAAAGGTGGCGGCGCAAGGCGGCCTTGCGCCGCGGGGTCGTGTTCAGCCCATCGATGGCGGCGGCCAGAAGACCGATATCACCGGTCATGGGCCGCAAAGTGTAGCCGGTCAGCAGGTCCGAAAAGCGCGCGAAGATCTCGGCATCGGCTTGCGGGCCGGGCTCGCCGAAAACCTCAAGGCCCACCTGCACGAACTCCGCCGGGCGACGCGACCCGCTTTCCTGTTGGCGAAAGACCTTGCCGGCGTAGGTGTAGCGCGCCGCAGCGCCCCCCGATGCAAGGTGGCGCAGCGCGATGGGGGCGGTGAAATCCGGCCGGAGCATGCATTCGCCGCGCACCGGGTCTTGCGTGACAAAGGCGCGCGCACGCACGTCTTCGCCGTAAAGGTCCAACAACACATCGGCGGGCTGCAGCACATCCACCTCAACCGGGGTTGCCCCATCGGCCCGGAAGGTGGCCTGCAGGCGGTCCGCCTCGGCCCGGATGGACGTCGCATCGCCCATCAGTGGCGCGCCAATATGCTTTGGATCGTGGCCACCAGGTCGTCGAGCGTGCAGGTCACCTGCGCGGGCTGGTCTTTCCATTCCTCCAAGCTGGCGGTTTCGGCCAGTTTCGCGCCCAGGATCAGGTCTTTGACCTGAACTTCGCCGTTTGCGCGCTCATCCTCGCCCTGGATCACAGCCACGGGGCTTTGGCGTTTGTCGGCGTATTTCAACTGGTTGCCGAAGTTCTTCGGATTGCCCAGATAGACCTCGGCGCGCAGCCCTGCTTGTCGCAGGGTCGCCGCCATCGCCTGATAATCGGCCATCCGGTCGCGGTCCATGACCGTGATCACGACCGGCCCGGTGGCGGTGTCTTGGAACTTACCCTTCGCCTCAAGGGCTGCCAGAAGCCGGTCGACCCCGATGGACACGCCCGTCGCGGGCACGGCCTGACCGGTGAAGCGCTTGACCAGATCGTCATAGCGACCGCCGCCTGCGACCGAGCCGAACTGGCGGGGCCTGCCCTTTTCGTCGGTGATCTCGAAAGTGAGTTCGGCTTCAAACACCGGGCCGGTGTAGTAACCAAGCCCGCGGACGACCGATGGGTCGATGACAATGCGGTCAGGGCCGTAGCCACGCGCTGCGCAGAGGTCGGCGATGGTTTCCAATTCATCCACCCCGCCGCCGCCGATCTCAGACGCGCCAACGACGGCACGCAACCCGGTCAGATCGCCCGCCAACGTCTCCACAAAGGCCATGACGGTGTCGGTTTGCGCATCACTCAAACCCGCGCCTTTGGTGAAATCACCGCTTTCATCCTCGCGCCCGGCGCCCAACAGCGCGCGAACCCCGCCCGTGCCCAGCCGGTCAAGCTTGTCGATGGCCCGCAGCGCAATACCGCGTTCGCTTGACTGCGCGTCGGGGTCAGCGGGATCGTAAAGCCCCGCCACTTCCAGCACCCCATTGAGCACCTTGCGGTTGTTCACCCGGATCACGTAATCGCCCCGCTCGATCCCGACCGCCTCCAGCGCATCGGCGAGCATCACGCAAATTTCGGCATCGGCCGCCACAGACGGCGCCCCGACCGTATCGGCATCGCATTGATAAAACTGCCGAAACCGCCCCGGCCCGGGCTTCTCGTTGCGCCAGACAGGCCCCATCGCATAGCGCCGATACGGTGTGGGCAAATCATTGCGGTATTGCGCGAACACCCGTGCCAGCGGGGCGGTCAAATCATAGCGCAGCGCCAGCCAATCGCTGTCTTCTTCCCAGGCAAAGACGCCTTCGTTGGGCCGGTCTACGTCGGGCAGGAACTTGCCCAAAGCCTCCACCGTTTCCACAGCCGAGCTTTCCAGGGGGTCAAACCCGCGCATCCGGTAAACTTCGGCGATCTTGGCCAGCATGTCGGCCCGGCGCACGACCTCGGCGCCGAAATAGTCACGAAAGCCCTTGGGCGTTTCGGCCTTGGGACGCGGAGTTTTCTTCTGTTTCGCCATGGCCGGGCTGCCTGCCTATAAGGGTCGCGCGGGGTCTAACGCAGGGGCACGGGTGGGGCAAGCCGGGCCGCCTTCCCCATTGCGCGCGCGAATGCTAGGCCAGCACCATGAATGACACAGCCGACTTAGAGACCAAGATCGCGCATCTGGAACGGATGGTGGATGACCTGTCTGACGAGGTCGCGCGCCAGGCAAAGGCGTTGAATACGGCCGAGCGTCGGATCGCAAAGCTGCTGAACGCCGCCGCCGAACGTGAGTTGGACGCTGGCGGCACGATCCCGCTGGCCGATCAGCGCCCGCCCCATTGGTAGACAGCTTCGTCCAAAAACTGCGCGACATTGAGCTTCCCGGTGCTGCTTTGGTGCTGGTCACGGGGGCCGCAGGCGGCGCGATTGCCACCTTTATCGGGGCGCCGCTGCCGTGGATGCTGGGGGCGCTTTTTGCCGTGGCTGCGCTGGCATTGTCGGGCGCCAGGCCGTTCCGGATCACCCCGTCCTACCCGATCTGGACGCGGAATTTCTTTGTCCCCGTCATTGGTCTGTCGATTGGCAGCGCGTTTTCACCCGATGTACTGGTCGCGGCCCTTGACTGGTGGCCGAGCCTTCTGGCCCTGCTAATCTATGTGCCGCTCGCCCATATCATGGGGTTTTGGGCCGCCACGCGGTTGGGCGGGCTTGACGGACCGACGGCGTTTTACGGCACAGCGCCAGGCGGCTTCATTGAGGCGATCATGCTGGGCGAAGAAGACGGCGCAGACCCGGCCATGCTTGCGGTGCTGCAGTTTCTGCGTCTCGCACTGGCGATCGTTCTGGTCCCGGTGGGGCTGTCGATCCTTCAGGGCGCGGCTGTTGGCTCGGCGGCCGGTGTGATGATCGGCTCGGGCACGCTCAGCCCGGGGGAATGGGGGCTTATGGCCGCCGCAGCGGTCGTCGGCGTGGTGGCCGGCCGGGCGATGAACCTGCCGGCTGCAATCATCACCGGCCCGATCCTGTCGTCCGGCGCGCTGCACCTTCTGGGCTGGGTGACCGGGGCTGTGCCCTTCTGGATGGTCGCAATCGTGCAATTGATCATCGGTGTCACCCTGGGCATCCGGTTTCTGGGGCGCTCGGCGGATGTGTTGTGGACCGCTGGTCGGGTGGCTCTTGTCACGGCGGCGGCGGTCCTGGTCCTAGCTGGCGTGATCACAGCCGTCCTGACACCGCTGTTGGGCCTGCGCTGGGAAGCGGTCTACCTGGCGTTCGCGCCGGGTGGTTTGGCCGAGATGACGCTTGTCGCGGTGTCTTTGGAAACCAGTGTTATCTTCGTGTCCGTTCACCATGTTGCGCGGATCATGCTGGCAGTCTATGTGCTGCGGTTTCTCAGGCGCCGGATGATTGGGCCGCCCTCGTCACCCTAACGCGCTTTGGCGTTCATCCTGGCAAAAATACTCCGGGGAGCGCGAGGGGCAGCGCCCCTCGCACCCTTGTCAAATGACATCTTCCACCGCGGCCACACCGGGCAGGGATTTCAGGGCTGACTTGATCTCGGGCGTCATCGGCCAGCCGTCACCCAGCTCGATATCGAACTCGCCCACGGGCACACCCAAAGGGGCGATGCGCAATTCGCCGCGACCTTTCACTGCGCTGTCCTCGCGGTAACGCTCCATCAACCCTTTGACGGAAATCGCACCTTCGGGCGCGTCGATGAAAACCCGCACCGACATGCCTCCCACCTCAGCCACCACGCCGTCCAGGTGCGTGACCGACCGGGCCACGGGGTCAAACCCACCGTCGTTGAAACGGGCTTCCAGCGTCATGACCACGCGCGGGCCAACTTCAAGCGCTTTGCGAGACGTCTCGAAATCTTCAGGAAACAGCGCCATACCCGACACCGTCATGGTGGGGTCGGAAATGTTCATCCTGAAAAACCGGGTGCCACGCCCCGATTTGCGGTCTTGCAGGCCCGAGACCATCACGCCCACACGGCCCACGGCCCCACCGTCGCGTTCGGCCTTGTCGCGCAGCTCTGCCAGCGTTGTGCAGCCTTTCCGTTTCAAAGGCGCAAGGTAATCATCGAGCGGATGACCCGACAGATAGAAACCGACGGCCAGGTGTTCGGCTTCCAACCGGTCCGACGCCAGCCAGTCTTCGACCGCTGACAGGCGCGGCTCTGGCAGATCCTCACCCGCTTCACCGAAAAGCGACACCTGCGCGCTGGCGCGTTGGTCATGGATGGCCGCCGAATAAGCGGTCAGCGCATCGAGCGACGCAAAGATCCGGTGCCGGTTCGGGTCGAGCTGATCAAAAGCCCCCGCCCGCGCCAGCATCTCCAGCGGGCGCTTGCCGATGCGGCGCAGATCCACCCGGCGGGCCAGATCGAACACGGTCGCGAACGCCTTGCTCCCTCGGGCCTCGGTCAAAACCCGCATCGCTTCGACGCCGACGTTTTTCAGCGCCCCCAGCGCATAGACGACCTTGCCGTCGGCCACGCTGAAGGTTGCCTCCGACCGGTTCACGCAAGGTGGCACGATCTCAATCTCAAGGCCCCGGCGCAATTCCTCGGCATAGACCGCCAGCTTATCGGTCAAATGCAGATCGCAGTTCATCACCCCGGCCATGAACTCGACCGGGTGGTTCGCTTTCAGCCAGGCGGTCTGGTAACTGACAACGGCGTAGGCCGCTGCATGGGATTTGTTGAAGCCGTAATTGGCGAACTTATCCAGAAGGTTCCAAACCTCCAACGCTTTCGATTTGTCGACCCCGTTTTCGGCAGCACCGGCCAGAAATTTCGGACGTTCAGCATCCATCGCGGCCTGGATTTTCTTACCCATCGCGCGGCGCAGAAGGTCAGCCCCCCCAAGAGAGTAGCCGGCCATCTTACGGGCAATCTCCATCACCTGTTCCTGATAAACGATGATGCCTTGGGTCTCATCCAGGATCCCGTCAATCAGCGGATGGATGCTCTCGCGTTCGGCACGCGCATTCTTGACGTCGCAATACTTCGGAATGTTCTCCATCGGGCCGGGGCGATACAGCGCCACAAGGGCCACGATATCTTCGATGCAGGTGGGTTTCATCCGCACCAGCGCATCCATCATGCCCGAGCTTTCCACCTGGAACACCGCGACGGTTTTGGCGGCGGAGTAGAGTTCATACGTGGCCGGGTCATCCAGCGGGATCCGGTCGATATCCACCTCGACCCCGCGCAGTTTCAACAGATCCAGCGCGTTCTGGATCACTGTCAGCGTCTTTAGGCCCAGAAAGTCGAACTTCACCAGGCCCGCCTGTTCGACCCACTTCATATTAAACTGGGTGGCGGGCATGTCCGACCGCGGGTCCTGATAAAGCGGCACAAGTTTATCGAGCGGACGGTCGCCAATCACCACACCGGCGGCATGGGTCGAGGCATTCCTGAGCAACCCTTCGACCTGCTGGCCATAGGTCAGCAGCCGGTCGACGACCTCTTCGGCCTTGGCTTCTTCGCGCAGGCGCGGCTCATCGGCCAGCGCCTTTTCGATGGACACAGGTTTGACGCCTTCGACCGGAATAAGCTTCGACAACCGGTCGACCTGACCATAGGGCATTTGCAGAACGCGGCCGATGTCGCGCACGGCGGCCTTGGACAGCAAGGCACCGAAAGTGATGATCTGGCCAACCTTGTCGCGGCCGTATTTTTCCTGAACGTATTGGATGACCTCTTCGCGCCGATCCATGCAGAAATCGATATCGAAATCGGGCATCGAGACGCGTTCGGGGTTCAAAAACCGCTCAAACAGCAGCCCGTAGCGCAACGGGTCAAGGTCGGTGATCGTAAGCGCATAGGCCACCAGTGATCCCGCGCCCGACCCCCGGCCCGGGCCCACGGGAATATCCTGATCTTTCGCCCATTTGATGAAATCGGCGACAATCAGGAAATAGCCCGGGAAACCCATGCCTTCGATGATATCAAGCTCGAATTCGAGCCGTTTGTCGTAGTCTTCACGCGGCGCCGCAGGGTCGATCACCGCAAGGCGCGCCTCCAACCCCTCGCGGGCTTGTTTGCGCAATTCTTCGATCTCATTGTCGGCAAATTTCGGCAGGATCGGGTCGTGGCGGGCGACGCCAAAGGCGCATCGCCGCGCGATTTCTACCGTATTTTCAAGGGCCTCAGGCAGGTCGGCGAACAACGCGGCCATCTCGGCGGGGCTTTTGAAGTAATGCTGCGTGGTCAGGCGACGCCGCGGCGCCTGTTGGTCGACATAGGCCCCTTCGGCGATGCAGATCAGCGCATCATGGGCCTCATACATCTCAGACTTTGGGAAATAGACATCATTGGTGGCCACCAGCGGCAGGGCCTTGGCGTAAGCTTCGCGCAGAAACCATGCCTCGGTCAGGCGTTCGGCCTCCATGGGCGAGGCATCTTCGCGCGGATGGCGCTGCAATTCGACGTAAAGCCGGTTTTCAAACGCCGCCGCAAGCGCGTCCAGCAAGGCACCCGCAGGACCGGTCTTGCCGTCCTGGACAAGCCGCCCAAGGGGGCCATCGGGCCCACCCGTAAGGCAGATGAGACCGTTCGCACGGGCGGTCAGATCCTCAACCGAGACCTCGACCTGAGCGGTCCCCTTGCCCAGGTACAGCGCTGAATTCAACGCCATCAGGTTTTCATAGCCCGCCCGGTTCTGGGCCAGCAGGACCAGGGGCGCGGGGCGGTTGGGATTGGCTCCGGGCTGGGCGGGATCGAACGCCAGATCGACCTGGCACCCCACGATGGGCTGAATGCCCGCCTCGAGACAACCGACCGAGAACTCCAGCGCGGCGAACATGTTATTCGTGTCCGTCAGCGCCACGGCGGGCATGTCATGGGCCGCGCACAGCCCCGGCAGCTTTTTCAGCCGCAGCGCCCCTTCCAGCAGGGAATACTCAGAATGGGTGCGAAGATGAATGAATCGGGGGCGTGTCATAGGGCGACCCTATGGCCCACAGCCGCCAAGGAAAAGCCCCGCTCGACGAAGGTGCTTGCGGCGCGTTGCGACGTATGATTAATGTTTTACATTGATTCTTGGGAGCCAAACATGAAAGACCGACGCGTCACGCGCATGGCCACGATCATCATGCTTCTGACTGTGGCCTATACCATTTACATGCCGCTTTCGATCCTTTGGTGGCTTGTGCCCTTTGCCTTTGGCGACCCTGACCAATGGGTGTCCCTGGCCTTTGTCGATGCTGAGGTCATTCCCATGTGGACCCGGGGTTTGTACTTCGCGGTCTGGATGACGACCATCGTCGGCGGGCTTTTGTCGCTTCTGGCCGCGCTCAAGGTGCTGAATATCTATCGGCGCGGCGCCTATTTCAGTGAAGACGCGTTTCGCTGGATCATGCGGCTTGGGGTGCTGATCGTGGCGGCCATGCTTGCCGATACGCTGGTGGGCGCCACGAACACCGCTATCCTCACGATGCACAATTCCGTCGGCCAGCGTGAGGTCGCGCTTTACATCGACAACGGCGACATCAGCCTGGCACTGTGTGGCCTGGGCTTTTGCATGATCGGCTGGGTCCTGAAGATCGCGATCGGCATGAAAGCCGAAAACGAAAGCTTCGTGTGATGGAGATCGTGGTCAGGCTGGATGTGATGCTGGCGCACCGGAAGATGACCGGCAAGGCGCTGGCCGAAAGGATCGGGATCTCCGAGCAGAACCTGAGCCTTCTGCGGGCGGGCCGGGTGAAGGGCGTGCGGTTTGAAACCCTGGCCAAGATCTGCGCCGAGCTGGATTGCCAGCCTGGTGATCTTTTGGAAGCCATGCCCGAGGGCGACTAAAACATAGCCATATGACTAAGTGTCTTGACCTGGGCGCCCGAATCGTCATTACTTAGCCATATGGATAACCAATTGAATGACTTCTTCGCAGCACTTGCCGACCCCACCCGCCGGGCCGTGATCGAACGGCTGACGGCGGGCCCGGCGCCGGTGTCCGAACTGGCCGCCCCCCATGACATGGCGCTGCCGACGTTTCTGAAACACCTCAAAAAGCTCGAAGCTGCGGGGCTGGTGCGCAGCGAAAAGGCCGGCCGCGTGCGCACGGTGCATATCGAAGCCGCACCGCTCAAAGCCGCCGAAGATTGGCTGGGCCGCCAGCGCGGCATCTGGGAAGGCCGCCTGGACCGGCTGAGCGGATTAGCCGAACGGATTTCAAAGGAAGGATAGACCCATGACCCCCACCAAAACGCTGGACTTCACCCGCGACCTGCCCCTGGACCCCGACCGGCTTTGGCCCGTGCTGACCGAACCCGAACACCGTGAAACCTGGGGCGCGCCCGAAGAAGGCATGGTTCTGACAATGGAAAACGCAGACACCCGCGAAGGGGGCCGCGAACGCCACCGCTGCGGACCGGCCGAGGCGCCAGACTTTCTGGTCGAAACCCGCTGGTATCGGTTGGCCGCCCCAGACCTGGCGGTATTCACCGAGACATTGTTTGTCGGCGACGACCGGATCTTCACCTCGCTTGTCACCTATTCGGTGACGCCCGAGGGCACCGGCAGCCGGTTGCAGGTGGCCGTCGCAGTGTCGTCCTTCACGGGACCCGAGGCGTTCGACGAAATCGAACACGGCTGGATGGGCGGGCTGGCGAACCTTGACGCCCTGGTCAAACGCCTGATGTCCGATGCCTGAGGTCAACCCCAAAACCGATCTGACGATGGAGCGATTGATCCGCGCGCGACCTGAGACCATCTGGCGTTGCTGGGCCGAACCGGAGCTGTTCAAGCAATGGTTCACCCCGCCCACGGTCAAGGTCATCGACTGCGAACAGGTGCTTGAACCCGGTGGGCGGTCTTTTACGGTGATGAAGCTGCCAGATGGGACACAGATGCCGCTGGAGGGCTGTTTTCTGGTTGCCGATCACCCCAAGCGGTTCGTCTATACCGACGCACTGGCACCCGGGTTTCGCCCCCTCGAAAGCGGGTTCATGACAGTGGATGTCACGCTCACGCCCCAAGACGGAGGCACGCTCTACCGTGCCCATGTCATGCATGTCTCAGCCGCCCAGCGTGCGCAGCATCTTCAAATGGGGTTCGAAGATGGCTGGGCGACAACCTTCGCCCAGCTTGGAGATCTGGCCGCAGAACTTGAAGCTACTTGAGCCAGATCGCGCCGCTTTCGCACAGGCGTTGGCAATCGGTGGCATCCGCGCGCAGATCATTGATCGACAGGATGTCGTCAGTGCCGGGCCCCGCAAAGCGCGGATCATCGCATTCGCGGTCGCGGGCATATTCGGATGAATCGTTGCCAAAGCTGATCGCGGCACACATCGACGGGCTGAAATCAGCTTGCGTATTCGCCAAACGGATATTGCCGCGATTGTAATGGGATGCACAATCGGTTGCATCGCCGCCGATGTTCACGTTTTCAACCGTATTGGCCATGCCTTCGCCGACAAAACGCGGATCGTCGCATTCGCCATCGTCGGGATATTCGCCGCCATCGTCGCCAAAGCTCACCTCTCCATCGGCGGTCAGAATTGGGTCAATGGTTTGAAGGTCGGGCGCGGCTGGCGGGCCACCAAACAGGCTGGCCAAAACAGCGGCTACGGACAGGGTCAGGGTCATGGAAAGGCCTTTTCTTCGGAATGTCGCCCAAAAGCGTAGTCCGAAAATGCTGCCGAAATGCGACCGGGAATGGACACAAACGAGGCCGCAAGCCCCACCGGTCATGCCATAAAAACGGGCATTTGGTCACGGGGCAGGCGTTTTGAGCCGCTGACTTCTTGCCAAACCCGCCTGCGCGCGCTTTTCTCCGCTCTGGCGCGCTCTCTACGCCGCATCGACGGTGCGCCTGTTACATCTTTGGTAAGGCGGCGGGTTTGACCATGGAGATACGCTTTCGCCTCAACGGCGAGGACGTGACGGTGTCGGATGAACCGGCCACCCGGACGCTTCTGGATTGGCTGCGCGACGCGCAAGGGCTGACCGGCACCAAGGAAGGCTGCAACGAGGGCGATTGCGGCGCCTGTACGGTCATGGTGACCGACGACCAGGGTGCGCGGTCGCTGAACGCCTGCATTCTGTTTTTGCCCCAGCTTCAGGGCAAGGCCGTGCGGACGGTTGAAGGCATTGCCGGGCCAGACGGCGCGCTTCATCCGGTGCAAGACGCCATGGTCGCCCATCATGGCAGCCAATGCGGGTTTTGCACGCCGGGCTTCGTGGTCGCGATGGCGACCGCGCACCGTAACGGGCGCAAGGACCACGACGTGGCGCTGGCTGGCAACCTGTGTCGCTGCACTGGCTATGCCCCGATTGCGCGCGCGGCCAAAGCCGCAGAAGCCGCGCCCGTGCCGGACTGGATGAACGATACCGCCCCCGGGGCTGAGGTTGAGCCACTACGTACGGGCGAAGGTTGGGCACAGCCCCGATCATCCGACGACCTGGCCGCATGGTATAAAGACAACCCAGAGGCGACGCTGATTGCCGGGGCCACCGATGTGGGGCTTTGGGTGACCAAGGACTTCCGCGATCTGGGGCCGGTGGCGTTTTTGAACCTGTGCGAGGATCTGCAAGCAATTGAAAGCCGCGGTGCGGTAATGTCGGCGGGCGCAGGCGTGACGATGGCGGCCCTGCATGACGCGGTGGCAGACACCTTGCCGTCCTATGCCGCGATGATCCGCCGCTACGGGTCCGACCAGGTGCGCCAGGCGGCAACACTTGGTGGCAATATCGCCAATGGCTCGCCCATCGGGGACAACCCGCCTGCCCTGATCGCCCTTGGCGCGACGCTTTATCTGCGCTGTGGCGATAACTTCCGGCAGATGCCGCTGGAGGATTTCTTCCTCGACTACGGCCGCCAGGACCGCCAGCCCGGCGAGTTCGTGATCGGCGTGACCTTCCCGCACGAGGCGCCCAACCACCGGGTCTACAAACTGTCCAAACGGTTCGACCAGGATATCTCAGCCGTCTGCGGCGGGTTCAATCTGGTAATCGAAGACGGGCTTGTGACCGAGGCGCGGATCGCTTTTGGCGGCATGGCGGGCATTCCGAAACGGGCCAGGGCCGTCGAAGCCGCATTGGTCGGCGCACCCTGGACCGAAGCCACGATCCGCGCGGCGATGCCCTTGATGGCCGAAGACTTCCGGCCCCTGTCGGACATGCGCGCCTCGGCCAGCTACCGGTTGGAGACGGCGCGGAATATGTTGATGCGGTATTTTCTGGACCTGACCGGGGCGACGGTGGATCTGCATGAGGTGGCGCCATGAGTGTTGCCAAACCACTGGCGCATGACGCGGCCCCTTTGCATGTGACGGGGGCCGCGCGCTATGTCGATGACATTCCCCTGCCGGCAGGTGCGGTGCATCTGGCCTTCGGGACCAGCGGGTGCGCCCATGGCAAGATCACCGCGATGGACCTGTCTGCCGTGCGGGCCGCCCCCGGCGTTATTGCGGTGATGACGGCTGATGATCTGCCCTTTGCCAATGATGTCTCACCCTCGCCCGCGCCGGAGCCATTGTTGGCGGATGGAAAAGTGCACTACGTCGGCCAGCCGGTGTTTTTGGTGGTGGCCGAAACCCATTTGGAAGCCCGCGCGGCGGCGCGGCTGGGCGAGATCACCTACGATCCTTTGCCCGCGATACTCAGCATCGATGCCGCCCTGGCCGCTGATGCGCGCTTCGAAGACGGCCCGCGGATTTATACCCGAGGCGAAGCGGCAGCTGCGATTGACGGGGCAGACCATGTGATCGAAGGCGTGGTCGAGATCGGCGGGCAGGAGCATTTCTATCTTGAAGGGCAAGCCGCCATTGCCCTGCCCCAGGAAGGCGGCGACATGGTCGTGGGGTCTTCGACCCAGCACCCGACCGAGATCCAGCACAAGGTGGCCGATGCGCTTGGCCTGCCGATGAATGCGGTGCGCTGCGAAATCCGGCGCATGGGGGGCGGTTTTGGCGGCAAGGAAAGCCAGGGCAACGCGCTGGCGATCGCCTGTGCGCTGGCAGCGCGCGCCACGGGGCGGGCGGCTTCGATGCGCTATGACCGCGACGATGACATGATGATCACCGGCAAGCGGCATGATTTCCGGATTTCGTACCGCGCCGGCGTGTCGGCGGGCGGGTTGATCGAAGGGATCGAGTTTATCCAGCTGTGCCGCTGCGGCTGGAGCCAGGATTTGTCCCTGCCCGTCGCCGACCGCGCGATGTTGCATGCCGACAACGCGTATTTTCTGCCGAACGTGCGCATCGAAAGCCACCGTTTGCGCACCAACACGCAAAGCGCCACAGCGTTTCGCGGCTTTGGCGGCCCGCAAGGCATGTTCGGGATGGAACGGGTGATGGACCATATCGCCCACACCCTGGGGGCCGATCCGGTCGCCCTGCGGCAGGCCAATTACTACGACGCAATGGGCGCTGGGGGGCCAGCCCCCCACACCCCCCGGGATATTTCCGGGGAGATGAAGACCAAAGCCACCACACCTTACGGGATGCCGGTTGAAGATTTCATCCTGCATGGGATGACAGAGCAACTGTTAGAGACGTCGGATTATGCCGCGCGGGTGCGTGCCGTGGCCGATTGGAATGCCGCGAACACCGTGTTGAAAAAGGGGATCGCCTTCAGCCCGGTAAAATTCGGGATTTCCTTCACGCTGACGCATCTTAACCAGGCGGGGGCTTTGGTACATGTCTACCAAGACGGGTCGATCATGATGAACCATGGCGGCACCGAGATGGGTCAGGGGCTGTTCCAAAAGGTGGCGCAAGTGGCTGCGGCGCGGTTTGGGGTGGATGCGAGCCGGGTCAAGATCACGGCGTCGGATACTGCCAAGGTGCCCAATACCTCGGCCACGGCGGCGTCATCGGGGTCGGACTTGAACGGAATGGCGGTGCAAGCCGCCTGCGATACAATCCGTGATCGGTTGGCGGAATTTGTAGCTGGGCGGCATCAGGCGGACCCGGCGACTGTGCGCTTTGAAGGCGATCATGTGCATGTGGCAGGTCAGGCCATCGCGTTCGAGAGCGTCGTCAAGGACGCTTATATGGCGCGGATATCGCTGTCATCGACCGGGTTTTATGCAACGCCCAAGATCGTTTGGGACCGCATCAAGGGACATGGGCGCCCGTTTTACTATTTCGCTTATGGGGCAGCCGTGACGGAGGTCGTGATCGACACGCTCACGGGCGAAAACCGCATCCTGCGGGCGGATCTGTTGCATGATTGCGGTGCGTCTTTGAACCCCGCGCTGGACATCGGCCAGATCGAAGGCGGCTACGTACAGGGCGCGGGATGGCTCACGACCGAAGAGCTGGTGTGGGATGACAAAGGCGCGCTGCGCACCCATGCGCCTGCGACCTACAAAATCCCGGCGATGACCGACCGGCCGGATGTTTTCAACGTGGCCCTTTGGGACGGTGCAAACCGGGAGGACACGGTATACCGGTCAAAAGCCGTAGGCGAGCCGCCCTTGATGCTGGGGATTTCGGCCTGGTTGGCCCTGTCGGATGCCTGTGCGGCGGCAGGGCCGAACTACCCCGATTTGCAGGCCCCGGCCACCGCAGAAGCGGTGTTGGCGGCCGTTGGCAGGGCGCGGGCATGAGGGCCGTCTGGGTTGAGATCACGCAGGTGCGCGGGTCCTCTCCGCGCGATGCCGGAACCGCAATGAAGGTGACCGAGGGCGCGATTGAGGGCACCATTGGGGGCGGTGCGCTGGAACATCGCGCGGTCGCGTTGGCCCGCGACATGATCGCATCCGGCGCACTCGAACGGGCCGAGACCTTTGCCCTTGGCCCAACACTTGGCCAATGCTGCGGCGGGGCTGTGACCTTGCGGTTTGATCGCACGCCAAGACCCGTTGATCCCGCGCCGGTCTTTGCTGACCAGGGCGCACCGCGCACCCACGCGGCAGACCCCTTGTGGATCTGGGGAGCTGGCCATGTGGGCCGAGCGGTCGTGGCGGCGGCCGATCCGAGTCTGTTCGATATCACCTGGATCGACGATGCGCCTGAGAGGTTTCCGGCCGATACGCCCGACCATGTGACCCCAGTGCCGGCCGCAGATATGGTGCGGCTCGCCGCGCGCGCGCCCCACGCCCACCACCTGATTTTTACGTATTCACACAAGATCGATTTCGACCTTTGTGCAGCCCTTTTGCAGCGACCGGCCGCCTCGATCGGGCTGATCGGGTCGGCGACCAAACGCGCACGTTTCTTCCGCCGCCTCAACGGTCTCGGCCTTGACCCCGTGCGGATCACCTGCCCCATCGGCGACAAAAGCCTGGGCAAAGCCCCCCACCAGATCGCGGCCGGCACGCTGGCGAGCTTGAGCGAAAGGACCGGCTTTGAGCGTGCTTCTTGACATAAACGGCGTCACCAAAGCCTATCCAGGCGTGGTGGCCAACGACGATGTCTCAATGGCCGTGGGCCGGGGCGAGGTGCATGCGCTTTTGGGCGAAAACGGCGCGGGCAAATCAACGCTGGTGAAGATGATCTACGGGCTGGTGCGTCCCGACAGCGGGTCGATGAGCTTTGATGGCGCGCCATTTGCCCCCGGTTCGCCCAGCGAGGCGCGGCGCACAGGCGTCGCGATGGTGTTCCAGCATTTTTCCTTGTTTGAAGCCCTCAGCGTGGCCGAAAACGTGGCCCTCGGCATGGAAAACCCACCATCCATGCGCGCTTTGTCGGGGCGCATCGCCGAAGTCAGCGCCGCCTACGGGTTGCCGCTGGACCCTGCCCGCGTTGTGGGCGATCTGTCGGCTGGCGAACGCCAGCGGGTTGAGATCATTCGCTGCCTGCTGCAGGACCCCAAACTGTTGATCATGGACGAACCCACCAGCGTGTTGACCCCCGGCGAGGTGGCCACGTTGTTTGAAACCCTGCGCAAATTGCGGGCCGAGGGCACGTCGATCCTTTATATTTCCCACAAGCTCGAAGAAATCCGCGCGCTGTGTGATGCCGCCACCGTTCTGCGGCTGGGCAAGGTGGTGGGCACCGCCGACCCGGGCAGTGCCTCGGCCCGCGAGATGGCGGAACTGATGGTCGGCGCAACGCTGATGACGCCCACGCGCGAGGCAGGTGGCAAGGGCGAGGTGGCGTTAGAGGTGGCAGGGCTGACCCTGGCGTCGGCCAATCCGTTTGGGACCACATTGAAGGATGTGTCGTTTCAGGTCGCCAAGGGGGAAATCCTTGGCATTGGCGGGGTTGCCGGCAATGGGCAGGATGAACTCTTGGCCGCTTTGTCCGGCGAAGCGCGTGTGACCGCCGATGCCGTGCGGCTGAGCGGCAAACCCATCGGGGCAGCAGGCCCCAATGCGCGGCGCGGGATCGGCGTGCTGGCCGCCCCTGAGGAACGATTGGGGCATGCGGCGGCCCCCGATATGAGCCTGACGGAGAATGCGCTGTTGACCGGAGCGGTGCGCAAGGACCTGGTGTCGGGCGGGTTCCTGCGCTGGGGGGCGGCGAAGGACTTCGCCAGCGAGATCATCGCAGGCTTTGACGTGCGCACTCCGGGGCCAAGCCACACGGCACGGTCGCTGTCGGGCGGCAACCTGCAAAAATTCGTCATTGGGCGCGAAGTGCTGCAAGCCCCCGATGTGCTGATCGTGAACCAGCCGACCTGGGGGGTGGATGCCGCAGCCGCCGCCGCGATCCGCCAATCGCTGATGGATCTGGCCGCGGGCGGGACGGCCTTGGTGGTGATCAGCCAGGATCTGGATGAGCTTATGGAAATCTCTGACACGTTTTCGGCCCTGAACGCGGGGCGGCTGACCTCGCCACGGCCCGCGCGTGGTCTTACGGTCGACGAAATCGGCTTGATGATGGGCGGTGCGGATGGGGGCTCTGCCCCCAAACCCCCGGAGTATTTGGACCAGGATGAAGGAGCCACCGCATGATCCGGTTGGAGCGGCGGCGCGAACCTGACAGTCGGGTGGCCGCCGCGACCCCCGTGCTGGCGGTGCTGGCCACGATGGTTGCGGGCGGGTTGATGTTTGCCCTGTTGGGCAAGGACCCGGTCGCGGCAATCCGGACGATATTTTGGGACCCGCTGTTTGGCGAATTTGCCTTTTACTATCGCGGCCAGCTTCTGGTGAAGGCCGGGCCACTGATCCTGATTGCAATCGGTCTGTCGATTGGCTTTCGCGCGGGCATCTGGAACATCGGCGCGGAAGGCCAATACATTGTGGGCGCGATCACCGGGGCGGCCGTAGGGCTGGCCTTTTACCCCGCCGACCTGCGGGCGATCTTTCCGCTGATGGTCATCGCAGGTGCCGGTGGCGGATTTTTATGGGCGATGATCCCCGCAATCCTGAAGACCCGGTTTAATACCAACGAAATCCTGGTCTCGCTTCTGCTGGTCTATGTGGCCGAACAGCTTTTGGCGTCGATGGCGCTGGGGGCCCTGCGCAACCCAGAAGGCGGCGGGTTTCCCGGCAGCCGGAACCTGAGCCAATATCCCGCCGCAGCGAACACCGAATTGATCGCAGGCACCGGCATGCATTGGGGCGTGGTCGCGGCCTTCATCGCGGTGATCTTCGCGTACATCCTTTGGTCGCGCCACATCATGGGGTTCAACATTCGCCTGGCGGGCGAAAGCCCCAAGGCTGCGCGGTTTGCGGGCGTGAACCCGGGCGCGCTGGTGATCTTCTGTCTGGGCGCCTCTGGCGCTTTGGCCGGGCTGGCCGGGTTGTTTGAGGTCGCAGGCCCAGCCGGTCAGATCAGCATCGACTTCAATGTGGGCTACGGGTTCACCGCGATCATCGTCGCCTTCCTGGGCCGGCTGCATCCCATCGGCATTCTGGCCGCCGGGTTGTTGATGGCGCTGACATATATTGGCGGCGAGGCGGCGCAATCGACGCTGGGCCTGCCCGCTGCTGCGATCCAGGCGTTCCAGGGGATGCTTTTGTTCTTCCTGCTGGCGATGGATGTCTTCACCAATTACCAGATCCGTCTGGGTCGAAAGGCGGTGGCGTGATTTTCGGCTCGATTGATCCGGTCCTTCTGCTTGCGTCATTAATGGTGGCAGCAACCCCCATTCTGCTGGCGGCCATCGGTGAGATGGTGGTCGAAAAGTCGGGGGTCCTGAACCTGGGCGTCGAAGGGATGATGATCGTCGGCGCGATCTCGGGCTTTGCGGTGGCGGTGAATTCCGGCTCGCCCTGGCTGGGGTTCATAGGTGCCATGGCGGGGGCCACGCTGCTCAGTCTTGTGTTTGCATTCCTCACCCAGGTTTTGCTGTCAAATCAGGTGGCGACGGGCCTGGCGCTGACGCTGTTCGGGCTGGGGCTGTCGGCCCTGATGGGGCAGGGCTATATCGGGATCAAACCGCCAAGCCTGCCTAAGATCGATCTGGGACCCATCAGCGAGATCCCCTTTGTCGGCCCGGTTTTGTTCCAACACGATGCCATCGTCTATCTGTCCTTTCTGGTGGTCTTGGGCGTTTGGGCCGTGCTGAAATACACCCGCACCGGGTTGATCCTGCGCGCGGTGGGCGAAAGCCATGATGCCGCCCATGCCCTGGGCTATCCGGTGGTGATGATCCGGGTCGCAGCGATTGCCTTTGGCGGGGCCATGGCAGGGCTTGGCGGGGCGTATCTGTCGCTGGTGCGGGTGCCCCAATGGACCGAAGGCATGACGGCAGGCGCGGGCTGGATTGCGCTGGCCATCGTCGTTTTCGGGTCCTGGCGGGCGGGCCGCGTTATGCTCGGTGCCTATCTTTTTGGCGGCGTAACGGTTTTGCAGCTGACCCTGCAGGCGGCAGGGGTGGCAATCCCGGTCGAGGCCTTGTCGATGTCGCCTTACCTGATAACCATCGCTGTGCTGGTTATTATGTCTGCGGATCGGGGACGCGCGGCGCTGAATGCGCCAGCGGCTCTGGGGCGGGCGTTTCACGCCTCATCCTGAGGTGACTTGTTTAACGGGGAGAACCACATGAAACGAAGATTTCTGCTTGCTGCTGCCGCAGCCACAGCGCTGGCCGCACCGGCCTTCGCGGATGGTCACGAGCCAATCACGGCCGGGTTCATCTATGTCGGACCCATCGGTGATGGCGGCTGGACCTATCAGCACGATCAGGGTCGTTTGGCCGTCGAAGAAGCCTACGGCGACCGGGTCGAGACCATTTACCAGGAAACCGTGCCCGAAGGCGCGGACGCAGAACGCGCGATCACCCAGATGGCGCTGCAGGGTGCCGACATCATCTTCACCACGTCGTTCGGCTACATGGATCAGACCATCGCGGTGGCCGAGAAATTCCCGAATGTGAAGTTCGAACATGCCACCGGCTACAAGCGGTCCGACAATGTCGCGACATACGACGCGCGGTTCTACGAAGGCCGCGCGGTGATCGGGCATATCGCGGGCAAGATCACTGAGTCGAACAAGATCGGCTACATCGCGTCCTTCCCGATCCCCGAAGTGATCCAGGGGATCAACTCGTTCTATCTGCACGCCAAGAAGGCAAACCCGGATGTCGAGATCAGCGTGGTCTGGGTATACACGTGGTTTGACCCGGCCAAGGAAGCCGATGCCGCGCGCGCGCTGATCGCCAATGGCGTCGACGTGATCACGCAGCATACGGATTCGACCGCGCCCCAGGCGGCGGCTCAGGAAGCGGGCAACGTCTACACCTTCGGGCAGGCGTCCGACATGGCGGCTTTCGCGCCAGTGCCGCGCATCGCGTCGATCATCGATGACTGGTCGCCCTACTACGTCAAGCGCGTGGGTCAGGTGCTGGATGGGACCTGGGAGTCAGGTGCCAGCTGGGCCGGCATTGCCGACGGCGAAGTCGTCATCGGTGAGATCACAGATGCCGTCCCTGCCGAGGTGAAAGCCGAAGCCGAAGCCATGCGCGACGCGATTGCCGCCGGCGACTACCACCCCTTCACCGGGCCGATCAACAAGCAGGACGGCACGCCCTGGCTGGCCGAGGGAGAGACCGCGTCGGACGGCGATCTTCTGGGCATGAGCTTTTACATCGAAGGGGTCACGGGCGAGATCCCGAACTGATCCGCCTGCACAATCCAGGGAAAGGGGCCGTGCCATGCGCGGCCCTTTTTTATGGCGCCCTGCCCTGCCATACATAGCGTCAAAGCGGGAGGGGTAGATGGCCGAACCAAAAGACGCGCTCAATCGCGCGCAACAGCGCAGCCGGCATGGGCGCCAGCAGGACGACGGCGTGCTAGTCATCCGCACGATTGCGATGCCCGCCGACACCAACCCGGCAGGCGATATCTTCGGCGGCTGGCTGATGTCGCAGATGGATCTGGCAGCTGGCAACATGGCGGGCCGTGTGAGCCAGGGGCGCGGGGCCACGGTGGCGGTCGAGGCGATGCAGTTTCTGCGACCCGTGAAGGTCGGCGATGAGGTGACGCTTTATGCGACGCTGATCAGCGTGGGACGCACATCAATGCGCATTCACGTGGATGTCTGGGCACGGGCCCGGTTCGATGATGTGTCTCAGAAGGTGACGGCGGCGGATTTCGTGTTTGTGGCGCTGGATGAGGACGGGCGGCCAAGGCAGATTGAGGCAACCTGAAGTATGTTGGCCGTCTGTTGTGCGAGACGAAGTTGCAATAACGAACGAAACCCTTCGCGCACCTTGTCTGCGTTTGAGAACACCGGGGGCGAGCCGATGGAGTTTTCGCCATTTCCCAAATATCGGAGCCAAGTATGGGGCGGCGAAAAGAACTTAAAGGCATATGCAATGATCTGCTGGACAACTTTGTAAGCCGGTACAACGATCTTGATGGCTATTGGGCCTTGGGAAAGTTTCAGGCGTTCCTTCAGACGACGAAAGAAGAACGACTGCAGTTTGATTTAACGCGCGAAAACGGCGAGAAAGGTGTTTTTCAAGAGACGCTTGATTACTATCGGCTCTCATTTCAACGGCATTTGAGAATACGAAAGCTCTCCGACGCGTGGGTTGATCGTGCGGTGATAACGCTTGAACCTCAATCATCTTCCCAATTGAGCTGTGCTCTTGAAATCAATGTCGACAATGGCCAAAAATTTGTGGCCAAGAGGCTCGTTACTGTTCGTCCGCACAAGCCGGAGCGAGAATCACAGCGGCGCATCAAAAAACGTGGACCAAGTAACCAAAAGGGCGCGTAGAAAGCACTAGGTCAATTAGATACTCTGGGCTCAAAGCGGTCATTCGCGGCAACGACTCTAGATAAGAAGTCGCGCTGCCAACGCCCTACGCGAACTCGGGCCGGACCCGGGCGTGATCGGCCATCGGGTAGCGCGCCGCCGGATAGGTCTCGGGGCTGGTTTTCAGGTCCGGGAAAAGCCGCGAGATATCATCGCCCACATGGGTATCGACCGCGTCGAGTGCCGCGGGCGTCGGCCGGAAGCTTTCCACCGGCATGCCATTTGCGCAAAATACCACGTGTTCATCAAAAACGAAGCTGAAGTAGGTCACGTCGCCGAAATCACGTGCGGTGTGGATGGTGTCGTTCACGCCAGCAAGTTCGCGCGCCGGCAGAAGCGTCATTTCGGTGTCGGCTTTGTCCTCAAGCCGCCAGCCGGGGATCAACAACCTGTGGTCGGGGGCGACCAGAAGATCCTGCGCCGGCATCATCGGCGCAATCGCACGAGGAGCGAGCCGAACCGGCGCCAGCGAGGGATCCGCCGCCAGTTCGGCTGCCACCAACGTACGACTGAAGACCACGCGTACCGGTTGCAATCCGGCATCACGGGTCACAATCAGATCACCAACACGAATGTTCTCAACACGCCGCGGACCACAGGGGGTCCGAAGGTTCGCACCAGTGACCAGCCCGACAGGTCCTACCTTGGAAAGTGCGATATCTTTCGGCATCTCGTTTACGTCTCTCTACGCCCCAGCCTCGGGGGGCAGTGAATGAATGTCTCCAAACGAGAGTAACTGGAAATTTGTCCAGAATGTGGACCTACGGTGGTGAAAACACGAAGGATCACTCGGAACTGGCAACAATATGCGCGCTAAGGCTTAAGAAACGCTTAAACGCTCCACGAATTGGCAACAGTGACCGGATGGCGATTGGGATTGTGCCGCCGAATTGGGGCTTTTCTCCGGTTTGGGCGGCCAAGTTTGCGCATCTTCGGTCAGCCCGAAAAGGCCAGAACACCGCAGGCCAGGGTTAACGCCACAACAAGCGGCACACCGTGCCAGCGTTCGGGTCGGCTTTTGGTCACCACATTGCCAAGGGTCGAAAGGGAAAACAGACCAACGCCGAATATGAACGGCCATCGCGGCAGCGGTTCGGGCAGAAGCGACCAAAGCCCAGCCGCCTGCCCAAAGAGCGCGGCAAACCCAGCCATCAGGACCGCCGACGCCAAACTTGCAAACCGTCGACCCCGCGACAGGCGCCCCTGTTCCTGCCCACCCCAGGCCAGGAACCCCAGCGGCGCGCCCCCTGCCAGAAGCAGCTGGAACACGACCAGCCATGACGCCGCCAAAACCCCCGCCCAGGGCGCCGCAGTATCAAGGGCCATGATCAATAGGGCGCCTCGACATCGTTCATCGACACATAAACCATCTTCATCTCGGAATAATGGTTGATCGCCAGCTTCGAATTTTCCCGTCCTACGCCGGACGCCTTGGTGCCGCCAAAGGGCGCTTCGACCGGAGCCAGGTTGTAGGTGTTGATGTAGCAGGTGCCCGCTTCGAACCCCGCCACGACCCGGTGCGCACGCGTCAGATCGGACGTAAAGACCCCGGCGGCAAGACCGAACCGGGTTGCATTGGCCCGCGCCATCACCTCGTCTTCGGTGTCGAAATCCAGCACCGACAGGACGGGGCCGAAGATTTCTTCGCGCGCGATGGTCATATCGTCGGTGACGTCAGCAAAGACCGTCGGCGCGATGAAGAAGCCGTCGCGGTCAAGCCGCCGCCCGCCCGTGACCAGTCGCGCGCCCTCGGCCTGACCTTTCGTAATATAGCCCAGGACGATGTTCATCTGGGCGTCCGACACCATGGGGCCAAAGCTTGTCGCTTCCTCCATCGGGTCGCCGATCACCGCACCAGCCAGACGTTCTGACAGGCGGGTCAGGAACGCGTCCTTGATGCCCGATTGCACAAACACCCGGGTGCCGTTGGAACAGACCTGCCCCGAGGAATAGAAATTCGCCAGGATCGCGCCGGACACAGCGTTTTCAAGATCCGCATCATCGAAGATGATCAGGGGGCTCTTGCCGCCCAGTTCCATCGTGACGTGTTTCATGCCCGACGCCGCGGCGGCATAGACCTTGGCCCCTGTGGGCACCGACCCGGTCAGCGAAACTTTCGCCACGCGCGGGTCCGTCACCAGTGCTGCCCCGACCTCACCCATGCCTTGCACAACGTTGTACAGCCCCGGCGGTGCGCCCGCCTCGGTCATGATTTCGGCAACGCGCAAGGCCGACAGGGGCGTGGTCTCGGACGGTTTGAACACCATCGCATTGCCGCAGGCCAGCGCAGGTGCGCCCTTCCAGCAGGCGATCTGGGTGGGATAGTTCCAGGCCCCGATCCCCACACAGACGCCTATGGGTTCGCGGATGGTATAGGCGAAATCGCCACCGGCCAGCGGGATATGCTCCCCTGTCAGAGACCCGGCCAGCCCGCCGAAATATTCCAGCGCATCCGCCCCCGATGTGGCATCGGCCACCAGCGTTTCCTGCAAAGGTTTGCCGGTGTCATAGGTTTCCGTCACCGACAGATCGCGGTTGCGTGCACGCATCAGATCAGCCGCCCGGCGCAGGATCCGGCCGCGCTCGGTTCCGGTCATCGCCGCCCAGTCTTTCTGCGCAGCCGTTGCAGCGTCCAGCGCCTGGTCGATGATCGCGGGGGTCGCGGCATGGACCCGTGCGATGACCTCACCGGTGGCGGGATAGATCACGTCAATGGGCGCCCCCGCGGTGTCTTCAACGAAGGCACCACCGATATAATGGCTGGCCTTGGGTTGGCAGATCATCAGCCGTCCTTCCGGATGGTTTCGTTCTTGGGATCATATGGGCTGTCAGGCACCACTTCGGCGTCCCACAATTGGTCAAACATCTTTACCTTCAGCTTGGTGCCGGGCGCGGCAAGATCAGGTGTCACATACCCCATGCCGATGGATTTCCCGAAGGCCACCGAATACCCGCTTGAGGTCAATCGGCCGACCCGGGTGTCCCCATCATAAAGGGCCTCGCGCCCCCAGGGGTCCGCCCCCTCGGGCCCGTCGATCAGAAAGGTCGCGCACATGACGCGAATGCCTGTGGCGTCCATCGCGGATTTGCCCGAAAAGTCTTTCGACCGATCCACGAACCGGTCCAGACCCGCCTCAAGCGGGGTCGCATCCCGCCCAAGTTCGGTCCCAAAGGCGCGGTAAGATTTTTCCTGCCTCAGCCAGTTTTGCGCCCGCGCGCCCACCGGTTTCAGCCCATGGGGTTCGCCGGCCTCCATCAGCCGATCCCACAGGTACGTCTGCATCTCAATCGGGTGGTGCAGCTCCCACCCCAGCTCGCCGGTATATGCCACGCGCACGGCTTTGACCGGGCACATGCCCAGTTCGATATTGCGCGCTGACAGCCAGGGGAAACGTTTGTTCGACAGCGCGGTCGCCGGGTCGGCATCGCGGATCAGGCTGGCCAGAACGTCACGCGATTTGGGTCCTGCCAGCGCAAAGACGCCCCATTGGCTGGTGACGTTTTCTTCGTTCACGCGCCCGAAACGGTCTTCGTTTTCGGCGATGGCTTGATACAGGAAGTCTTCGTCATAGGCTTCCCAAGCACCCGCAGAAACGAGGTAGTAGTCGTTTTCACCCTCACGGATGATCGTGTATTCGGTGCGTGTGGTCCCGGCCGTTGTCAGCGCATAAGTCAGGTTGATCCGGCCCGCGCGGGGCAGTTTGTTGGTGGTGAACCAATCGAGAAACCCGGTCGCCCCGGGCCCCGTTATCCGGTGCTTGGCAAAGGCCGTCGCATCGATCAGCCCGACGCCGGTGCGGATCGCCTGAGCCTCGGCCTTGGCGTAGTCCCACCAGCCGCCACGCCGGAACGACCGCGCGTCATGGTCAAAACTGTCGGGCGCATCAAGGGGGCCATAGTAATTGGGCCGCTCCCACCCGTTGACCTGACCGAACTGGGCGCCCAGCGCCTTTTGCCGGTCGTAAGCAGGCGCGGTTTTCAAAGGCCGGCAGGCCGGGCGTTCTTCATCAGGGTGATGCAACACGTAAACATGATCATAAGCTTCTTCGTTCTTGCGGGCGGCATATTCGGTCGTCATCCACGGCCCGAAGCGGCGCGGATCGAGCGAGGCCATGTCGATTTCCGCCTCGCCTTCAACCATCAATTGCGCAAGGTAGTGCCCGGTCCCGCCAGCGGCCGTGATGCCAAAGGAAAACCCTTCGGCCAGCCACATGTTCTGCAAGCCAGGTGCGGGCCCAAGCAGCGGGTTCCCGTCTGGTGTGTAGCAAATCGGGCCGTTGTAATCGTCCTTCAGACCGACGGGTTCCGAAGACGGGATCCGGTGGATGAAGGACATGTATTCTTCCTCGATCCGGTCGAGGTCGAGGGGGAACAGATCGGCCCGGAAGCTGTCGGGCACGGCGTATTCGAACCGTGCAGGCGCGCCTTTCTCGTAAGGGCCCAGGATCCAGCCGCCGCGTTCTTCGCGCACATACCACTTGGCGTCCGCATCGCGCAACACGGGGTGTTCAGGGTTGGTTTCACGCCAGGCGACAAGGGCCGGGTCCGGTTCGGTGACGATATATTGGTGTTCCACCGGGATGGCGGGGATTTTGATGCCCAACAGCCCCGCGGTGCGCTGCGAATGGTTGCCGGTGGCGGTCACGACATGTTCGGCATGCACCGTGATCTGATCGCCCGAGGCGATGAGATTGCCGCCCTGTTCGACCATCTTGGTCAGCACGACGTCCCAATGGTCACCCGCCCAGGTGTAGCTGTCGACCTGCCAGCGCCGTTCAATCGTGACACCGCGCGCGCGCGCGCCCTTGGCCATGGCCTGGGTCACGTCGGCGGGGTTGATATAGCCGTCGGTGGGATGAAAAATCGCGCCCACCAGGTCCTCGGTCCGCACCAGGGGGTAGCGGTCCTTGATGTCAGACGGGCTGAGCCATTTGTACGGCACGCCGACGGTTTCGGCGGTGGACGCATAAAGCATATACTCATCCATCCGCGCCTGGCTTTGGGCCATGCGCAGGTTGCCCACGACCGAAAAGCCAGGGTTCAGCCCGGTTTCTTCTTCCAGGGTTTTGTAGAATTTGATCGAGTAATCGTGGATATGCGTCGTGGCGTAGGACATGTTGAAATACGGCAGCAAGCCCGCCGCATGCCAGGTCGAGCCGGACGTCAACTCGTCGCGTTCCACCAGCATCACACCCGCCCAGCCCGCACGTGCCAGATGATAGGCAATCGACGTGCCAACAGCACCGCCCCCGACGACCAAGGCTTTGACATGGGTTTTCATGGTAGGCACTCCTGACGCTTCCGCGGCTCAGTAAAGACCATACCGGCTTCACGCGGCGGGTCCATCCGACAGGTTCTCGGCCAATTGCGACCCGGGCGCGGGCGATTTCTTCAAAAAGAAATCGGAACGGAAAATTTTTTAATTTTCCGGCGCCCTTTGCTAAGGTCAGCTTGCAAAGGGAGAGGTGGGCGCATGCGTGGCACGATCATCGGGTTTATCTTTGGCGGGCTTCTGGGCCTGCCAGCGGGGGCGTTTTTGTGGTACGCTTTTTCGCCATTGCTGTTCGATCAGGTCGTCGAAGAGACCCTGACCGAAGCGAGTGTCATTGCCACGGGCACCTTCCGCGATGCCGACCGCGCCCATCAAGGCGCGGGCACGGCAATGCTTGTGGCCCTGCCCGGCGGCGGGCACGAAATCCAGCTGACCGAGTTTCAGGTGACCAATGGCCCCGATCTGGAGGTTTGGCTGTCGGCCCATCCCGACCCGGCATCGTCGTCAGATGTCGCCGATAACCCCTGGGTGGCCCTGGGTCAGTTGAAGGGCAATGTGGGCGATCAGGCCTACGCGGTGCCGCCTGGTACGGATGTCGCGGCCTACAATTCAGTTGTCATCTGGTGCGAACAATTCGGCGTTCTATTTTCGCCTGCCGCATTGGGACCCGCCGGTTAGCCATCGGTCTCCGCCGCCTTTTCGGCTGGTCGTGTGAGAAACGAAACAAACCCCGTCTCCTCACGGTAGGCAGCCACAGTCACCGGCAGACCCGCCTGCATTCCGGCGATGTCGAGCCCCTGCAGAACACTCAATAGATCAGCTATAGACCCATCGGTGACAGCCTCGACCATCACCAACCCGTCAAGGTTCAGGGTCACCCGCTCATAGCCGACGCGAATGTCACGGTCCTTGAAAGGGTCGCGGTAGTGCTGCGGATGCCGTTCAACGCGAATGCCGTTGATCCGTGCGATTGTGGCCCCCGCGCGTTGGGCACGCCGCACGGGTCCCTCTTCGGCCTCGCGGATCTTGGCCATCGACGCGGTGATCTGAACCAGCACGCGAGTGGTCCCGTCCGAATAACCGGCCGCAGCTGCGAGCTTACGGCCATGGGACGCATCCACAAAGCGGTCGAACAACGCCTCCTGCCCGTTCATCGCAACCCCTTTGACGTAAGGGGCGCCGGTGACGGCTTCCATATCCGCAACCGTAAAATCCGCCTTGATCCACCCTTGCGGCGCGGGGGGCAGGTTGGTTTTCACGTTCAGGCCGGAGGATTTGAACATTCCCTCGCGCATCGTCACAATAAAATGCGCGGTCTTGCCGACAAAATCGGTGCGCCGGGCAACGCCGCGTGCGTCATCATACCGGGCCGCCTGTGTATCAAGCCCCGCCTGAAAGGTCGCCCGGTCGTCATCCGTGACCGCCTGGTCGATGGATAAAAACGCAGCACCCATCAACAGGACAATCCCAAGGCAAAGGCCCGTGATCAGGAAAAATCGCATGGCTCACTCCAGTCTTCGGGCCAGTATCGCGGCCAAGTTGGGCAAATTTGTGGAAACGGCCACCCGGTTGTGGCCGCCCGGCCGCCAAGCTACTGAATATCCATGAAGGTCTGCCGAAGCGTCTCTGAATTTCGCGACATCCGCGCCGTGTTCGGTGCGCAGACAAGCCTTGGGCTGGTCCCGACGATGGGCGCATTGCACGCCGGTCACATGGCGCTGGTTGCCGCGGCCAAGCGAGACAATGACCGTGTGGCCGCGACCATTTTCGTCAATCCGACTCAGTTCGGCGAAGCCGCCGACCTTGAAAACTATCCCCGGACTGAAGCCGAGGACCTGGCAAAACTTGAAAGGGCGGGCGTGGACGCGGTACTGATCCCTAAGGCGTCGGATCTCTACCCAAAGGGCGCGGAAACCATTGTCGAAACGACCAGGCTGGCGAACATGTTGCACGGTCTTGTGCGACCGGGGCACTATCGCGGCGTGGCGACCGTGGTGACCAAGTTGTTCAACATTGCCAATCCCAACTGCGCCTATTTCGGCGAAAAGGACTATCAACAGTTGGCCGTGATCCGACGGATGGTGCGCGATCTGCACATGCCGGTGGATATCATCGCCGTCCCCACCCAGCGCGACCCCGACGGGCTTGCGATGTCGTCGCGCAATCTGCGTCTGTCACCAGAAGACCGCGCCGCGGCACCGGTTCTGAACGCAGCACTTGATGCGGCGATGACCGCGCGCACGGTCGAAGACATCGCCGCCACAATTCGCAACATCGTCGGTGGCGAACCGCGCGCGACCCTCAAAGGCCTCGATATTGTCGATGCGGCCACGTTCGCACCTGTCTCCGGGCCGCTGACGGCAAAAGTCGGCGTGATGATATCGGCCGAGTTTGGCCCCGCCGATGACCCTGTCTTACTGATCGACCAAAGAGAGATCACGCCATGAGCACCGAACTGCAAAAACCGATCCGCCGGATGACGGTCCCGAAACTGGCCGCAATGAAAGGCGGCGCCCCGATTGTCTCGTTGACAAGCTATCATGCGCACACCGCCGCGATCGTGGACAGGCATGCCGATTTCATCCTGGTGGGCGACAGTCTGGGCATGGTGATGCACGGTATGGAAACCACAGTGGGCGTGCCGCTGGATCTGATGATCATGCACGGCAAGGCGGTGGTGCGCGGCACAAAACGCGCGCTGATCGTCGTGGACATGCCTTTTGGCACCTATGAAGAAAGCCCCAACATGGCCTTTCGCAACGCCGCAAAGATCATGAAGGACACCAGCTGTGGGGCCGTGAAGCTGGAAGGTGGCGCGCGCATGGCCGAAACCATTCACTTTCTGGTCGAGCGCGGCATCCCGGTGATGGCGCACACCGGGCTGACCCCGCAATCGAGCCATGTGATGGGGGGGTTCAAGACCCAGGGGCGAAACGAAGACACTTGGGCGGCCCATGAAGCCGACGCCCAAGCCGTGGCGGACGCCGGCGCCTTCGCGCTGGTTCTGGAAGGCATGGTCGAACCCCTGGCCGCCAAGATCACCAAACAAATCGACATCCCGACCATCGGGATCGGCGCCAGCCCCGACTGTGACGGCCAGATCCTGGTCCTTGAAGACATGCTGGGGCTCAACCCCCGCCCGCCGAAATTCGTCAAGGTCTACGGCGATCTTTTGAACCAGATCGAAGGATCGGTCGAAGCCTATGCCAAGGACGTGCGCGCCCGCGCCTTCCCGACCGAAGATGAGGTCTACCGCTAAGGGCTTCCTCTTGCCGGAAATACCTCCGAGTTGCCATGGGATGCGCCATTGGTCCGAGCGTCGGATGGCGACGTGCAGCGCCCCAATAGACAAAGACTTGCGCCGCAAGGCGCGCCTTTTGGCAGTGGTGTCTAAAGCATCGAGGGAACGACCAGGTCAGGTGGGCGGTGGCCATCATCGAAGGTCTTGATATTGATCAGGACCTTTTCACCCATCTCGATCCGGCCTTCGACGGTGGCCGATCCCATATGCGGCAACAACACAACATTGGGCAGTTCGCGCAGGCGCGGGTTCACATCGACACCCTTTTCGTAAACGTCGAGCCCCGCCCCGGCGAGCTCACCGGCCCGCAACATCCGGGTCAGCGCATTTTCGTCTATCACCTCCCCGCGCGATGTGTTCACGATCACCGCGGTTGGTTTCATCAACTTCAATCGGCGCGCATTCATCAGGTGAAACGTCGCCGGCGTATGCGGGCAATTGATCGACAAGATGTCCACCCGCGACACCATCTGATCGAGGCTCTCCCAAAACCGTACGCCAAGTGCTGCTTCGGTCTCTGCGTGCAGGCGCCGGCGGTTGTGGTAATGGATCTCCATGCCAAACGCGGCGGCCCGCGTTGCCACCGCCTGGCCAATCCGGCCCATCCCCAAGATGCCAAGCCGCTTGCCACCAAGCCGACCGCCAAGAAAGGCCGTCGGGGACCAGCCATCCCAATTGCCGGTTTGCATAACCCCCATGCCTTCGGGAATGCGCCGTACAGAAGCCAGCATCAGCGCCATGGTCATATCGGCTGTGTCATCTGTTAGAACGCCTGGCGTGTTACTCACCAGAATGCCGCGCTGGCGGGCGGTGGCCACATCGATATGATCGACCCCGGCGCCATAATTGGCGATCAGCTTCAACTGCGCGCCGGCCCCGGCAAGAAGTCCTGCATCAATTCGGTCGGTCAGGGACGGCACAATCACATTCGCATGTGCCATCGCATCGGCCAGGGCCGCCCGGCTCATCGGCGTATCGTTTTTGTTAAGCGTCACATCGAACAGCTCGGCCATGCGCGCCTCAACCGGATCCGGCAACCGTCGCGTCACGACAACACTCAAGCGTTCAGATGCCATGCATCGCCTCCCCAGGGACTGGCGTTTCCGCCCGTTATGGGCCATCTTATGCGAAGAGATAGGGCGCGACACAAGACGCCCAGAGGAGCGAGCAGGTATGGCGGGCATTTTCCGAGCGGGCCTTGGGGCCGTTTTCTGTGTGATCCTGGTGGGAACGGCCTGGGCCGAAACCCGGGGCAAGGTGACCAACCTGCCCTTGCCGCGGTTTGTGTCCCTGAAAGCCAGCGAAGGCAATGTGCGGCGCGGCCCCTCGCTGTCGCACCGGATCGACTGGGTGTTCAAACGCCGGGACATGCCGCTTGTGGTGACCGCAGAATATGGCCATTGGCGGCGGGTCGAAGACCGCGACGGCCAAGGCGGCTGGGTCCACTACTCGCTTTTGTCGGGCGTGCGGACCGTGATGGTGGCCGAAGACCTCACAGCGATGCGGATGAAGCCCAACGCGGACGCCCCGGTGTCAGCCTATGCCGAAGCCGGCGTGGTGGCCCGTCTGGGCGATTGTACGCTTGATTGGTGCCGGCTGACGGCCGATGGCCGCAAAGGTTGGGTCACCAAGGCCGCCCTTTGGGGGGTCGCACCGGAAGAAATACGCGAATAGGCGCGGGGGCGGGTCACTCCAAGACAGGGCTCGTCAGAATGCGCTCTTCGAACACATCGACCAGGCCCACGTCGCTTAGACGCGGCCCGGCATTGCACACCAGCGACGCACCAAAAAGGGCTTTGAATACCAGATAGGGCGGTTGCCAATCAACCAGATCGTCAAGGGCTTCGCGCAGCGTGGCGAAGCTGCTTGCAACTTTGTCCAGGGCGGCCTCGCTCACAAGGCCCGCGACAGGCAGGGCGATCTGGGCCATGACCTGTTCACCCGCCACCACACAAAGCCCACCGCCTGCCGCGCGCACCGTATTGGCGGCCAGCGCCATGTCGGCGGGGGCGCGGCCAAAGACCGTTAGGTTGTGGCTGTCATGGGACACAGTCGTTGCAAAGGCGCCGCGCCAGCTGCCCCAGTTTTCCAAGAAGGCCACCCGCACCGGGGTCCCGGTTCCATACCGATTAGCCACGGCCATGCGGATCATGTCATCGGGCAGAACCAGCGCCCCGCTCTGGGTCGCGGCCCGGCGCTTGCCCCATTCAGGAAAGCGTGGTTTTGACAAGGTGGCGATCTGGACCTCGGGCGCTTTGGTCGCGATTTCAAAGTCTTTGGGCGCGAAGGCCGCACATTTGACGGTGCCGGCCAGGGCAGATGGTGCTGGCGCGGGGTCAAGCGGTTCTGTCAGACGCCCGTCCGCCGCGACCCGGACCCCGCCTGCCACAACCGCCGTCGCCGCGACCCCTTCGACTTCGTCCAGAACCATAAGATCGGCCCGCTTGCCGGGGGCCACCAGCCCCAGATCACGCCGCCCGATGCGCGTGGCCGCGTTCAATGTTGCAGCACGGTAAGCCCAATCGGCCGGCAGCCCGTGGCTGATCATCTGGCGGACCACATGATCAAGCCCGCCATGGGCGAACAGATCGTCTGGAAAGACATCGTCAGTGCAAAAGGTGACCGTTTGCGGCAGATGCCCAAGATCCAAGATGACCTGAGCAAACTCCGGCAAAAGATGCCCATGCGAGCCGCGCAATTCCACCGTCATCCCCGCTTCGAGCCGGGCCAGAAGGTCCGCGCCTGAGGTCAGTTCGTGATCGGTTTCCACCCCCGACGCGGCATAGCCCGCCAATGCGCCGCCTGTCAGCCCACGCGCATGGCCACAAACGCGCTTGCCGCTGGCGAGCCCCGCATTGACGATGCCCGTGACGCGTGCGTCCCCGGCCAGCAGGGGCTGCATGGTCATCAGTTCCGCCGCGCCGTGAATATCGTCACGCGCCAGAAGGTCGGCCAGCACATGCGCGTCGAAATCGCCACCGCTGACTTCGTATCCGGGGGCTGAGGGCACACAAGTCGGCGCCAGGGTCAGCAGGCGCAAAGGCAGACCCCGGCCAGCCGCGACCGCGTAGTCAACGCCTGCAAGACCCGCCGCATTTGCAAATTCATGGGGGTCCCACACGACCGTTGTCACCCCGCGCGGGACCACCGCGGCGGCATATTCCGCAGGTGTGACCATCGAACTTTCCACATGCATATGCGTGTCGATCAGCCCCGGCGCGACGTGACAGCCGGTAGCATCGATGCGCTTGCCCGCATCCCGGTTCGGATCAGGGGCATGAACGCTCGCGATCAAGCCACCGACGATCCCAATGTCGGCCCGGCGACGGTGTCCGGTGACCATATCCATCACACGCCCGCCGGTGATCAAAAGATCAAACGGCTCCAACCCTTGCGCGGCCCGGACCGCGCGGGCACGCAATGCGGGGTCATTTATGTCAGGCTCGTCAGTCATGGGCCTGCGCGCCGTCCAGGGCCTGCAGGCAGGCACCCGCGAGACCTTGTGTATCGCCCACCGCGTAGCGAATGGGCGAAGTGTCCGCTGGTTCGATCCGTGTCGCACCATAGGTTTCCGCGGCGCTGGTATCGACCTCAACCCTGCAGGGCTGAAAGGCGATCCGCTCGGGGTCCGCCATGGCCAGGGCCGCGAGAGGGTCGTAAATCGCCATGCCCGCCCGCCCGCGCTTCAGCGCGATATCGAGGTATCCGCCCAGAAGATCGCCAGTCAGCGGGTCAGTGTCGGGCAGATCGTCTGGGCCAAAGGTCACCTGCCGACAAAAGGTCAGATCAACGATATCAAGCCGGATGCCAGAGCCCGCGACCCGCGCCAAGGCATCCGCATCCACATAGGCGTTGAATTCGGCATGGGGGGTGTGATTGCCCGCCCCCGCGCTTGCGCCCATCCACACGATGCGCCGAATGCGCCGGGCCAGATCAGGAGACCCGCCCAGAACTTTAGCGATATTGGTCAGCGGCCCCAGGGCCAGAATATCCTTTGCACCGTTCCCATCGGTCAGCCACTCCGTCATTTCGGCAATCGCCCTTTTGGGTGGCAGATCGCGCCCTTTGAGTTCCAACTGACGCCCGCGCGTGCGCATGCCGGTAGGCCCAAGGATGCCCGCTGCAGTTTCAAGCGCGCGATAAAGCGGGCGGGCCACCCCCTGCCACACCGGCCAGGTGAACCCGTAAGCCGCGCGGGCGGCTGCCGCGTTTGACGCGACCTCCTCCATGATCGAATTGCCCGCAACCAGCGACAAACCGGCGACATCGCATCCCAGATGGCGCAAAAGGATCAGCGCCCAGAGGTCATCAAACCCCATATCGGTATCGACCCAGATCGCACTCATCGCGCCAGACGCCTTGCACTGGCCTGGGGCAGATCAAAGGCCATCGCCTCACCGATTTGGACTTGCGCCATCTCAATCGGCGCATCGGCCTTGATGGGCCCAAGATCGCTTTCAAGGACGTATTCGCGGTGCCCGCCGGCAAAACTGCTCGATACGACCCGGCCCTTGTGCGGCCCCGTGCCCACCACCACTCCGCTGGGGCGCCATGCCAGAAGCGGGGTGTCAGCGCCAAAGCCCAAGGCCAAACGGCCATGATCGGACACCAGTTGGCCGCCTTCCACGCGGAAAATGTTCTCAAACCCCATGAAATCAGCCGCAAAGGCCGTGGCCGGTTCGGCGTACATCTGGGCCGGTGTGCCAAGTTGTTCGATTTGGCCGTCCTTCATCAAAACGATCCGGTCCGCCAGCGCGAGCGCTTCTGACTGGTCGTGGGTGACAAACACCATCGTGATGCCCGTGTCTTTCTGGACGCGCTGCAATTCATTGCGCATCTCAAGGCGCAGCCGCGCATCAAGGTTCGACAGCGGTTCGTCCAGCAAAAGCACCTTGGGTTCCATCACCAAAGACCGCGCCAGGGCAAGCCGCTGTTGCTGCCCACCCGACATCTCAGCAGGTTTGCGAGCCTCAAACCCCGTCAGGCCCACGGTCGCCATCCCGACTTCGGTTCGCGCGCGCACATCTGTGTCCGCCAGCTTGCGCAACCGCAGCCCGAAGGCCACGTTTTCAAAGGCCGACAGGTGCGGGAACAGCGCATAGGATTGAAACACCAGCCCGATGCCGCGCTTGTTCGCGGGTGTGCGGGTGACATCCTGCCCGTCGATCACGATGGTGCCGCTGGCCGGCGTCAAAAGCCCCGCAATCGCGCGCATGGATGTGGTCTTGCCGCAGCCCGATGGACCAAGCAGAGCGATCAGCTCGCCTTCGCGCACGTCCAGGTTCAAGTTCGGCACGGCCACGGTCTGACCATAGGACAGGGTCACATCGCGAAGAGAAACGAAACCGTCAGACATAGCGCGAAAACCCCAAAACCCGCTCGGCGATAAAGACGATGGCCACCGACATGAACGCCAGTAGCGCGGACAAAGCCGCGACGGACGGATCAAATGTGATCTCCATGTAAGACAGCATGTCGATGGGCAGGGTGCGCACACCGGGACCAGACAGAAACAGCGAGGCGGGCACTTCGTTGAAGCTGGCCACGAACCCTAGAATGAAAGCGGCCAAAATACCGCCGCGAATGTTCGGCAGCACCACCTTGGTAAACGCCTGGACCCGCGTGCAGCCCAGGATGACGGCGGCCTCTTCCATGTCAGCGCGCAGGTTGTTCAGGCTAGATGAAACCACGCGCACCGCATAGGGCATTACGATGGCGGTGTGGGTGACAAACAATGCAGCTGTGATCGTGACGTTCAGGGGCACCACGAAATACCGCAACAAGGCAAGGCCGACGATAATGCCCGGCACGATGATCGGGGCAGCCACGATGGTGCGGATGGTCTCAGCCCCGGGCAGATCATAGCGGTGCAAAGCATAGGCCGCAGGAATGCCCAGGATCAGGGCGGCCAGCGTGCCGAAAATGGCCAGAAACATCGACAGCGCGAAACTGGCGCGGAAGCTTTCGACCGTGAAGACCTTGGCGTACCATTTCAGCGACAGCCCTTGCGGCGGGAAGGCCAGCGCTTCGCCCGCAGACGCACCTGCGAGGATCACGATCAGGAACGGGCCGATCAGGAACGTCAGCGTCAGCCCAAGGATGATCCAGATGGCAAGGCGCGGCATCGGCTACCTCCTCACCGAGGCAATGCGTTTCAGCACAAGATTGGCCGAAAACGACATCACGATCAGGATCATCGCGATTACGGAAGCCGAGACGAAATCGTTCGACACGTTGACGCGCTGATACAGCAATGTCTCCAGCATCAACACCTTTGAACCGCCAAGGATCGCAGGCGTGATATACGCCGTCAGTGCGCCGGTGAACACAAGCGTGCCGCCGATCACCAGCCCTTCGCGAGTGAGCGGCAGGATCACCCTGAAAAACACCTGAAACCAATTGGCGCCCAGAACACGCGCGGCTGGGATCACGTCTTTGGGGATGTTTTCCATCGCCGAGACCAGCGAGATGATCATCAGCGGCAAAAACAGCTGCAATAGACCGATGAACACCGCCGTTTCGGTAAACAACAGCCGGATCGGCGTATCTGACAGGCCGAGCCCCACGATGGTGTCATTGACGATGCCTGTACGACCCAGAATGACAATCCAGGCATAGGTCCGGGCGACGGGCGAGATCATCAGCGGCAAAACCACCAGCCCGAAAATCCGCCCCCGCACCGTGGCGGGCAGGTTGACGATGCAGAAGGCTGCAGCATAGCCGATGACGGCGGATGTGCCCGCGACCAGAATGCCCAGTTTCAGGGTCCGCAGAAACACCGACCGGTTCAGAGGCTGGGCGAAAAACTCGATATAGCCTTGCAGGCTAAACCCGCCGCCCGCGCCCTGAAAGGCAATCGACAGCAAAATCGCAACCGGCACTAGAAACACCAGCGTGGTGAACAAGGCCGCCGGCAACGCCAGCGCCAATCCTTCGGTGCGGTTGAGAAACATCCGGTTCTATCCAGGCAAAGGGCGGCCGTCGTCCAGCCGCCCCAACACTGCGCTTACTGGATCACCTCATTGTTCCATTGTTCGACCCAACCGTCGCGGCCCGCGATGATCTCTGCCGGATCAAGGATGTTCAGCGAATTGATCAACTCCGCCCCGTAGGTCAGGTTTTCGGCCACCTCATCGGAAACAACCACATCCATGTTGGCCGGGCTGTCGATCAGGGCTTCGGCGATGCGGGTCTGGACTTCAGCTGACAACCAGTAATCCATCAGCATATAGGCCAGATCTTCGTTGCCGTTGCCTTTGGTCATCAACATCACATTCATGCCACCGGCTTGGCCTTCGACCGGATCGGCCCAGGCAAACGGCAGGGGCGAGCTTTTGAAACGGCTCCAGGCGAAACGACCCACCGGGGCGGCGATGACCTCTTCTTGGTTCATCAATTGCGCCAGTTCGGACGACCGCGAATAGAAGGTCACGATGTCATCAGCACTTTCACCGATGGCCGAAATAGTTCCGGTGAAATCGCTGGCATCCCCGCCTGCGGCCTTGTCGAGCATCATCAGCGTCAGCGGCCCTTGGGTGCCGGTGATGTTGGGCAGCGACACATTGCCGGCGAGCTCTTCGCCCAGAAGATCCGCCCAGCTTTCGATGCTGACCAGATCCTCGCGGTAGACGATGGAACTGGCATAGAACGTGTAGCCCACCGCCATATTGTCGCCGATCGGGTCCTGGGCGGCAGGGTAGAGCCGATCAAAGCTGGAAATCCGCGACGGATCGATCGGCTGCAGCAGGTCCTTTTGCGCCAGGCTCAGCGCGTCATGGGATGAGATCACCGCCAGATCGATCACAGGGTCGGCGGCATTGGCTTCGATCTTGGCCATCCGTTCGACGCTGTTGCCGGTCTCAATCACCAACTCGCAATTGCAGATTTCTTCGAACGGATCGTAAAGCGCTTCTTTATAAGCGTCTTGGGCGAACGAATAGACTGAGATCGTCAGCGTGTCCTGGGCGGCGGCACTGGTCGCGCCAAGGGCAGCTGTGAAGACAATCAGGGATAAGTGTCGGGTCATGTGGGGTATCTCCTTTTGGCGGGTTCTGTTGGAATGGACGTGGATTGGCGCACGACAAGGCGCATGGGCACGGTCTGTCCGTCGTGCGGATGGGTTTGACCCCGGATTTTAGCCGACAGAATATCGATGGCGCGGGTGGCAATCTCTTCGACATTCTGGGCCACAGTGGTCAAAGCGGGATGCATGATGGGGGCAAAGGACATGTCGTCAAAGCCTGTCAGGCTGACGCGCCCCGGGACAGGCAGGTCGGTGCGCAACAACTCGCTGCGGACTTGCAGGGCGATCAGATCGGATGTCGTCAGGATGGCGGTGGCCCCGCCCCGAATGGCGCTGATGGCGTACGATACACCCCGGGTGCCCCAGAAGATCTCGGCGGTGACGTCGGCGCCAAAGGCGCGTGTCATGCCTTCGATCCGGTCGCGCTGAACCTCTGACACCTTGTCGCCGCCCAGCAGCACGACGCGGCGGTGGCCGATGTCGCGGATGTGGCGGGCCACCAGCGCCCCACCGCCGATGTGATCGGCAGACACCGCGTTTCGTGGGTCTGAGGATGTGTTAATCACCGCGATCGGCACCGGCACGGCATCGGGCGTCGTGCCCTTTTGCGGCACCACGATCAGCCCGTCGACGCCGCGGTCCAAAAGCCGCTTTAACGCTTCGGATTGCTCATCGGCGCGGCCACGCGAATCTGCAATCAACACGCCAAGCTGGGTTTTGTCGGCCGCAATCGACAGCATCTGGGCGATCTTGGGAAACAAAGGATTGGTCAGATCGGGCATCACCAACCCTATGATCCCGGTTTGTCCGGTTTTCAGCGCGCGGGCGGCATTGCTGGGCCGGTAGCCCAGTTCTTCGGCGCGGGTGCGGATGCGGTCGACCATTTCGCGCGACACCCGGCCCTTGCCGGTCAGTGCGTTCGACACCGTTGCCGTTGACACACCCACATCGCCTGCAATTTTCTTGATACTGACCAAGCCAGCCCCCACTGATTGATCGATCAACCAATCTGCCCGGCAAGAAGTCAATCGGAAATTAAACGATTAATCATCAGGGCCGGTTGTACGAGGCATTGCGCCTGATTTTCAGGCATGCGCTGCAGGTACAACCGCTCGACCTGGCCCATCACCGCAAGACCGCGCCGCACTCCCCCAAAAGCCCCACGCCACAAAAAATTGAGCGCTGGATCGAAAAAGGCGCACGTGACGCACTTGCAGTCGGCGCGCGCGTCGAACAGGGTAGACAGCGCCGAAATGCGTCGCAGGATCCGTCACGCCAATGAACAAGACACCCGTTTTTGCTGGTCTGGCCGTTGTTGCGGCGGTTGGCGTGGCCGCGTTCATGCTGGGGCCTGAGACCTCTGGTGTGGATGAGAATGCGGCCTTCACGGCGCCCGATCTGGATCCGATGACATTCGACGAGGCGCGCACGAACTTCTGGAAGCTGACCCCGGCGCTTTTGTTGGTCGTCTACGATGCCTTCGGCCAGACCGAGGAGGACGGCATCTATGACACGCTGGCCAGCGTGACCCATGGCGAGGCGCTGGAGTATCTTTACCTTGAGCGTGTCGGCGCGATGGCCGGTGGCGGTCTTGATCAGGCCGACCAGGCGATCCACGAGATCAAGCTTTTGACCACCGAGGTATCCGGGGACGGCGACAGCCTTGCCATTGATGCGTCCTGGCAGGTGATTGGCACCGTCGGCCACGCCGAACACCTGCATGTGCGCGGCAACACCTATAGTGCGGATTTGTCCGTCGCCCCTATCGACGGGGCCTGGCGGATCACCGATTTCGAACTCTTAGAGGTCAACCGGGATGCGGCGGGCGAAACCTTTCTGGCACCGCAGACGAACTGATGATCACCATCAAGGATCTTGTCTTTCGCTATAGCGACACAAGTTTTGGCCTGCGCGTGCCAGAGTTCTCCCTGGCCGACAATGAGCGCCTTGCCATCGTCGGGCCCAGCGGCAGCGGCAAGACCACGCTGTTGAACCTGATTGCCGGAATCCTGACACCACAAGAGGGCCAGATCGATGTGGCGGGCACTGATCTGGCCGGGCTGTCTGATGTTGCCCGGCGCCGGTTCCGCGCCAGCACCATCGGCTTTGTCTTCCAGGATTTCGCGCTGCTGGACTACCTGCCCGCGCGCCAGAACATCCTTTATCCCTACCGGATCACCCCGGCCCTGACGCTGGACGCGGCTGCCCGTGACCGGGCCGAGGCGCTGGCGGCGGCTTGCGGGATCGGCGACAAGCTCGATCGGCATCCGACCGCTTTAAGTCAGGGCGAGCAGCAACGCGTTGCAATCTGCCGCGCGCTGGTCACGCAGCCAAAGTTGATTCTGTCGGATGAGGCCACCGGCAATCTGGACCCCGACAGCAAGGCGCGCATTCTCGACCTGTTGTTCGAACAGGCGGCTGAGGCGGGTGCTGCGGTGTTGGCGGTGACCCATGACCATGAGCTTTTGCCCCGGTTCGAACGCGTTCTGGACTTTGCGCAATTTCGCGAGGCTGCCACCGCATGAACGCGCTTTATCTGGCCTTCGCCTATCTGCGCTACCACTGGGCGCGCAGCATGATCCTGATGCTGGTCGCAGCACTTATACTGTTTGTGCCGATTGCCACGCAGATCCTTTTGTCATCGAGCGAGCGCGCGCTGGTCGCCCGGGGCGAGGCGACACCGCTTTTGCTGGGCGCGCGGGGATCACAACTCGATCTGACAATGGCAGCGCTTTATTTCTCCGACGAGCGACCCGATCCGATCCCCATGCGCGAGGTTGAAGCGGTCTGGGACAGTGGGCTGGCGATCCCCATTCCGCTGCATACGGCGTTTTCGTCGGCGGGATTTCGGATTGTGGGCACGTCACTGGATTACTTCGACTTTCGGGGGCTGACCGTCGCCGAAGGGCGCGGTCTGTCGGTCCTGGGCGATGCAGTGATCGGGGCGGATGTTGCAGCATCGCTGGGCAAGGGCGTGGGCGACGCGCTGGTGTCCTCGCCCGAAAACCTGTTCGACCTTGACGGGGTCTACCCCTTGGAAATGCCCATCGTGGGTGTGCTGGCGCCGACCAATTCGCCCGATGACCAGGCGATCTTCGTCGACATTAAAACAGCCTGGGTCATCCAGGGGATCGGCCATGGGCACGAAGACGTGGTCACCGCCGCCGAGGTCGCCGCGGGCAGTGCCGCACTCGCAAACGCCGCAGTCGTGCAATACCAGCGGATCACGGATGAGAATATCGAAAGCTTCCACTTCCACGGCAGCCAGGACGATTTCCCGACATCCGCCGTGGTTTTGGTGCCAAACGACACCCGGTCGGCCACCATCCTGAAGGGGCGATATCTGGATGCCGAGGGCCCGACCCAGATCGTCGAACCCGCGGGCGTGATCCAGGGGCTGGTGAGCCGCATCTTTCGGATCAAATCGCTTCTGGACGTTGTCACCGCGATCATTGCCGTGGCCGCCCTGGCCGCGATCGGCTTGGCCGTGTTCCTCAGCTACCGGCTGCGCGCCCGCGAAATCGCCACGGCGGTGAAGCTGGGCGCCCGGCGCGGCATGGTTCTGCGGCTGTTGTCGGCTGAGACATTCACATTACTCTTGTTCTCAGCAATGATTGCCGGAACATGCGCGATGATCGTCGCGCGTAACGCCGAGGCGTGGACGGGCTGGCTGCTCGCGCTTGGCTCATAATCAAACGTAGGTCACATGAAACACGTTTTCGCTACACTATCGCTTGCAGGTCTCATCGCAACAGGCCCCGCGTTGGCGCATTACGGTATGATCATCCCGAGCGATCCGATGATCAGCCAGGAAGATGGGCGCAGCGTGTCGCTGACACTTTCGTTTTCCCATCCGTTTGAGCTTGATGGCATGATGCTGGACATGCCCGTTTCGTTTTCGGTCACCCATGAGGGCGCCACGACCGACCTGCTGGACGGGCTGCAAGGCGCGACCGTGATGGACGACCAAGGCTTTACGCTGGACCATCCGCTTGACCGGCCGGGGACGTATATTTTCGCGATGGAACCCCAGCCTTATTGGGAACCCGCCGAAGACGCCTTCATCATTCACTACACCAAAACCTATGTGACCGCTTACGGCGACGACGAAGGCTGGGACACCGAACTGGGTCTGAAGACTGAGATTGTGCCGCTGACCAAGCCGTTCGGCCTGTGGGAACACAATGTCTTCCAAGGCATCGTGAAGATGGACGGCGCGCCTGTGCCTTATGCCGAAGTCGAGGTCGAGTTCTTCAACAACGGCGCAGGCGCCACCGTGCCTGATAAGTTGATGATCACCCAGACCGTCAAGGCCGATGCCGACGGGGTCTTCACCTATGCGCCACCGTCGAACGGCTGGTGGGGTTTTGCCGCTTTGAACACAGCCGACTACACCTTGACCGAAGACACATCGGGCGAAAACAAGGCTGTGGAGCTTGGCGCCGTGATCTGGGTGCATTTCGAAGAATGGACGGGTCAGTGATGCGCGCCGCGGCACTGGCCTGTGCCCTTGTTTTCGCGCCGATCGGGGCGGCGGCCCACCAGATGATCGTCTTTGCATCGGTCGATTGTCAGGCCGTGACGGTGGAAGCCAAGTTTTCCAACGGCAATGCGGTCCAGCAGGCCGAAGTGCGCCTGCTGGACGGCGCCAATGCGTTGCAGACCACCTTGCCGATCGAGGCTGATGGCACGCTGTCGGTCCCGCTGGACACGGTCGATCATTCTCAAGGCTTGGTGATTGAAGTCGACACCGGCAGCCATCAGAACTACTGGATCGTGACGCCCGAAGATATTTCGAAAAACTGCCAGAGTTGACCACGATGCGCTTGCTGACGCCCCTTCTTGCCGCCGGAATGATCCTGTGTGCCGCCCTGGCCAGCGCGCAGGATCGCGCGCGCGTTGTGGCGGTGAACTACCCGCTGCAATACTTGGCCGAGCGGTTGTTGGGGGACACTGCCGAGGTTGTCTTCCCGGTGCCAGCGGACGTGGACCCGTCATTCTGGCGCCCGTCGATTGCCGATATCTCGATGATCCAGGGCGCAGACCTGATCCTTATGAACGGTGCAGGCTTTGCCACCTGGGTCGACCGGGTGTCGCTGCCCCGCTCGAAGCTGGTCAACACCACCTCCGCCATTGAAGATCAGCTTATCGTCACCGAAAGCATCACGCATGCCCACGGTGACGGGGGCGAACATTCCCATGAAGGTGTGGCGGCCTACGTCTGGCTTGACCCGACACTGGCCATCGCCCAGGCCGAAGCGATCGCGGCGGCCATCGCTGGGCGGCAACTGGCCCCGGCAGATGAGGTCTACGCCCGGTTTGAGACTCTGCGCGCTGAGCTTGAAGCTTTGGATGGCGACGCCCGCGCAGCCCTTGTCGGGCTGGAAGACACCGCGATCATCGCCACCCATCCGCGGTATCAGTACTTTGCACGCCGCTACGGTCTTTCGGTCGCCTCGTTGGAATGGGGTGCGGGTGCAATGCCGGATGACGCACAGCTTGCCGAGCTTGGCGCCCTGGTTGACGACACCCAGGCGCGCGTCCTGATCTGGGAAGCTGAGCCCCCCGCCGAGGCTTTCGCGGCCACCAAGGCCCTTGGCCTACGCAACATCGTGTTTCCGCCCCTTACCCATACCCCGGGCGATGCCGACTTTCTGGATGCATTCGCCGCAGCCCTGGGCGCCTTGTCTGACGCGATGGTGCAATAGGCCGCACGACGCGGCCCTCCCCGTGGGCGTCCAGTCAATCGCGGTAGTCAGGCTCTTCGCGGTCAAGCACCGACTTGAGGTGGGCAAAATGAGCCTCCGCCATCCCGGCATAGGCCTTCCACCCGTCCGCGGTGTGTTGCGCCAGCGCGTCGGGCATGATGGCAAGTGCCTGACCCGATCCGCGCGCCAGCAAAACGGTGCGGGCCGCCTTTTCAAAGAAGTAAAGCTGTTCGAAAGCGGCCGCCACGGTGGGCCCCGTGCACGTCAGCCCGTGGTGCGCCATCAATAACGTCGAACACTCGCCCAGGGCGGCCGCAATCCGTTCGCCTTCGGCTGCATCATCGGCGATGCCACCGCAGTCAGGATCAATGGCGAGATCCCCAAAAAACCGTGCGGTGTTCATATCGATCGGCGGCAGGGCGGGCGATTGAAGCGCCGCCAGCGCGGTTGCGTAAGGCGGGTGGCAATGCAGCACCACACGGATATCGGGCCGCGCGCGGTGTAGCGCACCATGGATCGCCCAAGCCGAGGCGTCCGGCGCGTTGGGGCTGTCCATCACCGACGCATCGTCTGCATCCACAATCAACAGGTCACACGCACGGATTGACGAAAAGTGGCGCCACTTTGGGTTCAACAGAAACTGGCGCCCATCTTCAGACACCGCAGCACTGAAATGGTTCCCCATAGATTCGTGCCAGTCAAACCGCACCGCCAGCCGAAAGGCCGCCGCAAGATCAACCCTGAGCGCCTGCAGCGCAGCGCTTTCAACGCTGTCCTTCATTTGAAACGACCTTCTGACACAAGCGCACGGTAAAGACCCCGCAATTCGGCCCGGTCAGTGTAGGTGCCGCGCAGGTAGCGTTCTCCGCTTGTGGCCGAAAACGCAGCGCGGCCATGCACGATGCGGTGATTGTCAAAGGAAATGCACTCTCCTGCGGCAAGCGTGAAGTGCATCACGTATTTCGGGTCCTGCAGCATCCGCCCGAACGTCACGAAGGCCGGATAATAGCTGTCCATCAACCGTTGCGGCAGATCGAACACATCGGCCATGTGCTGGCTGATGGTCACGCCTGCGACCTCGCCATTGTGGTCAAGCTCGATCACCTTTTGACGGGCCCGCATATCGATCCCATCGTGTTCTTTGTAAAACGGCACCTCGATTTCGGACAAAAGCGCGAAGGCCTCAGGGTCGCTTTTGCGCAGATCATTGGCAACGGCGGTGCCATCCAGAAAGAGGCTTTGGCCCCCTTCAACGCTGTTGCGGCGGCAATGCAGATATTGAATGCCGGGGGCAAACTCTTCTGCCGGGACATCGGTATGAAGTTCCAGCGCCCGGGCGGTATAGGCCAGATTTGTGGGATTGATCTGTAGTCGCACATCGAAATAGGGGCCAAAGAAGGTGGGGCGGATGGCCCCAAGGACGCCGGCGGTCCGGGTCAAGGCGTCATCTGTGTCGGGCATGTCAGTGACAATCGCGATCCCCTCGACAAGCAGCGCTTCCATCCAGCGGCGCCGTTCGCGGGCATCTTCAAACAGAGCCCGATGCGAGACCCGCGTGATTTGGGCGTAGTGATCAGCAAACCACGGCTTTCGCGGCACATCGGCGGGGTCGGGCCTGCGCGCGCCCCTGGCAAAACCGGCCAGAAACGAAAGCGGGTAGCGTGAGACATGGCGCTCATTCGCCCAGCGGATCACCAGCGTGGCGTCTTCGACAAAGGCTTCGGCCGGGCGCGGCGGCGTTTTGCAATGGAAAATGTCAAAGGTCCGTTCGCGCGTTCCAGGATCGAACGAGGTCGGGCAATTGTCGCGCAGCCACCACATGTTGAAATAAGCAGGACCCGTGTCGGGCAGGGTCACGGTCAGCCCGTCATTTTCGAGCATGACCGCATCCATCTGGGCGCCATCCATACGCGTGATCCTTTCGTTTGCGACCCGTTGTGCTCAAAACGCTATGCGCTGTCTGCCCGTGTGAAAACGGCAATTGCGCTTATGGAAATATTAGCGAATGGTTATGCTATGGATCACGATATGCCACCGCTTCGCTTGCTGACGTCCTTTGCGGCGGTGGTCCGTACGGGTTCGGTTCAGGCCGCAGCAGCAGAACTGAATGTGACCCAGCCCGCGATCAGCCAGGCCGTGCGCAAGCTTGAAGACCACGTGGGGCTTCTGCTTTTGGATCGCGGCAGCCGGCCGGCACATCCAACCGAAGCCGGCTATGCGCTGGCGGCGACCACAACCGAAAGCCTGTCGCGCATTGCTGAACTTCTGGACAGGCTGCGCGAGGCAAATTCCCAACGGGCCAACACAGTGACCGTTGCCTGTTCGGTCGGTGTCGCGACCTATTGGCTGATGCCGCGCCTGTCGATCTTCTACCGCGCGCATCCGGACCTTTTGGTCAATGTCGTCACCACGCAATCGGGTGTCCCGGCCCTTGCAGACGGAATTGACGTGGCAATCCGCTATGGTCACGGCCGGTGGAGCGACGGCGACGTGCACCATCTGTTTGCCGAAGCGGTGGAACCGGTTTGCGCGCCGTCCCTACGTGACGGGTTTGAAGGGGCCGTTCCGCCCGGCGCGGTGTCGCTTTTGAATGTCAGATCCCCAGAGGCGTCGTGGTTGACCTGGTCTGACTACCTAGCGGGCGTCGGCCAGCCGCCGGTGCGCGGCAGCGGTCAATCCTTCACCAATTACGTTCAGACAACCCAGGCCGCCGTCGACGGGTTGGGCATGATGTTGGGGTGGCGGTCGATCACGGGGGCGCTGATGACATCAGGCAGCCTGGTTTCGGCAGGCCTGCCCGCACTGGCCCAAAAAGATGCGTTCTACCTTGTTTTGCGCCACAAGAAATCCGGTGAGGCGCCTGAACGATTTGCCCATTGGCTGCGCTCGCGGGCCAAGGCGGACTTTGGACAGACCCAGAGCACGCCAGTACGCGGCTGATTGTCAGCGCATTTCCCGGACGGCGCGGCGGGCTTTGGGGGCCACGATCTGAAGGGTCCGAATGCAGGGGTTTCGGCTTGGCGTCGTCTGTGTTGGGCATGTGTCAACTCGCGCCAAGACATACGTTGATTGACGTTAACGCCTGTCGACCTTGGGTTTTGACCGTCCGCCACTGGCCTGCGCCAGTATGCGCGGTCACGCCCGTGTCCCGCAGACTTGGCATTCCCGATTACGGGCGATTTTGATCGTGCGGGTTTCGGCGCCAAGACCGTCATAGATTGCCATCCTCCCCCTCAGGGGCGTCCCGGCGTCGGTTATCACCTTGATCGCCTCTAGCGCCATCAAACTGCCCATCATGCCCGGCAAGGGAGAGGCCACGCCAGCCTCGGCACAGGTGGCCGATACACCGGGCGCTGCGGCGACCGGAAAAACACAGGCGTAGCAGGGCGCCCCGCGCGCGGGGTCAAACACGCTGACCTGCCCTTCCCATTGGCTGATGGCGCCGGACACCAGTGGGACCTGTGCGGCCACGGCGGCGGCATTGACCACATAGCGTGTCTCAACATCATCTGTGCCGTCGATCACAAGATCATAATCGGCAAAAAGATCCGCCGCGATACCCTCGGTCAGGCGCCGGTTATAGGGCCTGATCGCAACAAAGGGGTTTTGCGGGGCCAGGGCAGCTTCGGCCGAGAACACCTTGGGCATGCCGATCCGCGCATCGGTGTGGATGGTCTGGCGTTGCAGGTTGGTCGTTTCCACCACGTCATCATCGATCACGCCAAGCGTCCCGACACCGGCCGCGGCAAGATATTGCAGCACGGGCGAGCCCAGCCCCCCTGCCCCCACAACCAACACGCGCGCATCCTCGATACGCTTTTGGCCCATGCCGCCGATCTCGCGCAAAACGATATGGCGCATTGCCCGGTTGCGGCGCGCGTCATCGGTGGCGGCGGCTGCTTTCGGCCGGTTTTCTGGCCGAACCCGCTGGCGCAGCCGCCCCAACACCTGAAAATAGCCCCAGGCCGCGGCGCCCAGACCGCCAACGACCATCCATTCGCCCGCCGACCCACCAATGGCCTGCACAAGCGGGTTGTTTTCCGGCAACGCGATTGTGGCGGCCAAAACCGCCACATACAAAAGCCCAATCATGATCAGGCGCGCCGACACCGGTGCCCCGAAGGAGCGGCCCAGAAGCCAAAGCCCTGCCGCGAGTGCCAAAACGACGATCATCAGCCGCGGCCCGTTGACCCAAAGCCACCGGCACCGCGTGCCGTATCGCCAAGCCCATCGGTCAGGGTGAAATCGGCCTGAGGAGCGGCAGCCACCACGATTTGCGCGATGCGTTCGCCGTGCGCGATGTCGACGGGCACACGCCCGGCGTTGAACAAAAGGACCTTCACTTCGCCGCGGTAGTCGGCATCGATGGTGCCTGGCGCGTTCAGGATCGTCAGCTGGTGTTTGAACGCCAGGCCGGACCGGGGGCGGATCTGAACCTCATACCCGGGGGGGATTTCCATTCTCAGCCCCGTGGGCACCGCCACCTGCTGGCCCGGGTCAATTGTGATGCCCCCGCGCAGATCAACACCAAAATTTGCGCGAATGTCCGCCCCGGCGGCCCCTGTCGTTGCATAGCCCGGCACCGCCACGGCGCGGTCGGCGTCATCGGTCCAGGCAAGGCGCACCTGCGTCATGCGAGCGCCTTGGCCATGCGGTCGGCTAGACGGCGGGCGACCTTGTCCTTGTCGAGCCGTGGCCAGTCTTCGGCACCATCGGCGTCAATCACCGTGACCGCATTTTCGGACCCGCCCATGATACCCGTCGCGGGCGAGACGTCATTGGCCACGATCCAGTCGCAGCCTTTGCGGTCGCGTTTGGCCGTTGCATGGGCAACCACGTTATCGGTTTCGGCCGCAAAGCCGACCACAAGGCGCGGCCGGTCGGCATGGGCCGACACATCGGCCAGAATGTCGGGGTTTTCGGCCAGTGGCAGGGTCGGCACGCCGCCTGGGCCCTTTTTGATCTTACTGTCGGTTGGATGGGCCACGTGCCAATCGGCCACCGCGGCGGCCGCGACCATGGCATCGGCCGGCAGAGCCGCGAGCGTGGCCTTGTGCATCTGGGCCGCCGTCGTGACGCGCACGACTTCAACCCCGCCGGGGGGCGGCACCTCAGCAGGGCCGGTGACAAAAACAACATCTGCGCCAAGCCCGGCCAAAGCGGCTGCAATCGCGGTGCCCTGGGTGCCCGATGAGCGGTTGGCGATATAGCGCACAGGGTCTATCGGCTCATGCGTGGGCCCAGAGGTCACGATGATGCGCTTGCCGCGCAAGGGGCCGTTTCGCAGGATGTCTTCAACCGCCGCGACGATTTCAAGGGGGTCGGCCATGCGCCCGGGCCCGTATTCACCGCAGGCCATGTCCCCCTCACCAGGACCGACAAAGGCGATCCCGTCGGCCTGCAAGGTGGCCAGGTTTCTTTGGGTCGCAGGATGGCCCCACATGCGCACATTCATCGACGGGGCGACAAGCACCCGCGTGTCGGTGGCCAGCAAAAGCGTGGACGCTAGGTCATCGGCCCGGCCGTGGGCCATCTTCGCCATCGTGTCGGCGGTGGCCGGCGCCACGACGATTAGATCAGCCGCGCGCGACAACTCGATATGCCCCATCTCCGCCTCGTCGGTCAGGTCGAATAGATGCGTATAGGCTTTCTCGCCAGCCAAAGCGGCGGCAGACAGGGGCGTGACAAACTCGCCCGCCGCACGCGTCAGCACGGGGGTGACCGCCGCACCGCGTTCTTTCAGGCGCCGGATCAGGTCCAGCGCCTTATAGGCCGCGATGCCGCCCGTGATGATCAGGGTTATGCGTTTGCCGTGGAGCATGGTCGCGACGCTAGGCCGATTTCACCGCGCGGGCAATCGTTTGCCCAGGGTCTGGTCCATGAGTGCGACAACGTCACCATCTGCGATCAGGTCGGAGACAAAGACGCGGTGTTTGGGGTAGGCGCCGTGGGCCTCCATCAGATCGAAATGTGGTCCTTCGACCATAGTGTCGACAATGGCGTCGCGCAACGCGCCATCGGCTGGACCCAAGGCAAGATAGTCGGCGATCCCTTCACGGATCGCCTGGGGCAAACGCAGATAATCCACAAGACCGTAGCGGGCGAGTTGGCTGACATGGGCGATTTCGTGCGTTATGTAATACGCAAGCGTGCGGGGCGGATTGATCACGACACCATCCTTGATCAGCCGGTTTGCCGCGATGTCCGCACCCGACAGAAAGACGATATTGCCGGGCCCGATGGCATAGACCAAACCGCCTGCCCTCGGGGCGGCGGCGAAAAACAACGTCTCCCGCCAGCCAGACCCAGTGATGTAGATATGCGTGGTCTTGTCGGGCGGTGGCAGCGCGCTGGCGTCCAGATCAGCCATAATCCTGGCCGCGAAGACCGCAGTCTCGGGTGGCAAAGGGTGTGGTGAATGAATGCGAATACGCTCGGTGCCGGCGACATGTGCAAAGGCCCAGCCGGGAAACGAAATCATCCCGACAAAGGCCACATTGACCGCCAGAAGGGCGCCGAGCACATAGCCGGTGATCCGAAAAAAACGTCTCATCCAACTCAGATATGGGCGACCTAAGCCGCCCACAAGAGGTGGTTTAAGCGAAGAAGTCCTGAAGCTCGCTTGACTGAGATTCCAAAGACTTGCGCATTTTGGTGAAGGCCGCCGCTTCAAGCTGGCGCACCCGCTCTTTGGACAGGCCAAGCTCATTGCCGAGGCTTTCCAGCGTGCGGGGCGCATCGCGCAATTTACGTTCGCGGACGATGAACTGCTCGCGGTCATTCAGCGCGGTCAGCGCCGACACGAGCCATTCGCGCAGCCGGTCTGTGTCTTTTTCAGCCTCAACCTGGGCGGATTGCTGCGCGCCTTCATCTTCAAGCGTCTCGATCCATTCGCGGCCTTCATCGTCCGACGATTGGGTGGCATTCAGCGAAAAGTCAGACCCCGCAAGACGCCCTTCCATCATCTCAACATCATGCAGCGGCACGCCCACTTCGGTCGAAATCATCTGGCGCATCTGGTGGCGGTCAAGGTCTTCGCCCCGCGCCAACGCCTCGCGTTCAAGGCGCGCCTGCACCCGGCGCATGTTGAAAAAGAGTGACTTTTGTGACGAGGTTGATCCGGTGCGGACCATCGACCAGTTCCGCATCACGTAATCCTGGATCGACGCCTTGATCCACCACACAGCGTAGGTCGAAAAGCGCACCCCACGGTCGGGGTCAAACTTGTCGGCCGCTTTCATCAAGCCAAGCGACGCCTCTTGGATAAGGTCGTTCATCGGCGCACCGTAGCGGCGGAACTTGGCCGCCATCGAGATTGCCAGACGCATATAGGCTGTCACCAACCGGTGGAGAGCTTTTTCATCACGTTCGTCGCGCCAAGCAAAGGCCAGTCGCAATTCCGTCTCAGCATCCAAAAGCTCGGCCTGCATCGCGCGCCGCGATAAGGTCTGGTCTGAAAAACCGTCGAGTGCCATCTTGTACTACCCCCGGTGCCGGTGGCTGAAGGTCAGCCGTTTTCTGTTCAACACCCTTGTTACGCGCCCGCTCGGTTACCGGATCAACAATATTCGTAAATAATTCCTTTACTCTGCCTGACCCGCGACGCATTCGGCCTGGGCCCGCGACGCGCTTCAGCCAATGAGGGCCGCGTTAACACCCTATCAACCAAGATTTCGCTATCGTTTCTCTTGCTGCAGCTTTGGCCTTTGGAGAACACGGATGGTAGCGCGCGCCTATACGATCGCATTTGATGGTCTCGACGCCCGACCGGTCGAAGTTCAATGCGCAATTTCCCCAGGTTTGCCGGGCTTCGCCATTGTTGGTTTGCCCGACAAAGCCGTATCGGAAGCGCGTGAACGGGTCCGAGCCGCCTTGGGGGCCTTGTCACTGGCCCTGCCCGCCCGAAAAATCACCGTGAACATGAGCCCGGCCGACCTGCCAAAGGAAGGGTCGCATTTCGATCTGCCGATTGCGCTGGCTGTGCTGGTGGCGATGGATGTTGTCCCGCAAGACGCGGTCGACGGTGTGATCGGGTTTGGCGAGTTGTCGCTGGATGGCCGGTTGGTGCCCGTCAACGGCGCCTTGCCCGCCGCGGTAGCGGCCGCCGCGCAGGATCGCGGGTTGATCTGTGCCGCACTCTCCGGCCCCGAAGCGGCCTGGGTCGATCATGCCGCGGTGGTCCCCGGCCAGGGCCTGGGCGAGATCGTGGCGCATTTGACCGGGCGCGCGCCCTTGGCCCTTGCCGCACCCGGCGAGATCGCCGCGCGACAGACCCGCCGCGACTTGTCAGAGGTCAAAGGCCAGGAGCGCGCAAAACGGGCCTTGGAAATCGCGGCCGCCGGACGCCATCACCTGTTGATGGTTGGCGCTCCCGGATCGGGCAAATCGATGCTCGCCGGGCGCTTGGCCGGTCTTCTGACGCCGCTCACGGCCGAAGAAGCGCTTGAAACATCCATGATCCACTCGCTGTCGGGTCTGATCGACGAGGGCGGGATCAGCCGGGACCGGCCGTTCCGCGAACCCCATCACACCGCGTCCATGGCCGCGATTGTGGGGGGGGGCAAAGGCGCAAAGCCGGGCGAGATTTCTCTGGCGCATAACGGCGTCTTGTTTCTTGACGAATTCCCCGAATTTCCCCGCCAGGTCCTTGAAACCCTGCGCCAGCCGATTGAAACCGGCGATGTGGTTGTCGCGCGGGCCAATGCGCATGTGCGCTATCCTTGCCAGTTCTTGCTGGTGGCGGCGGCCAACCCTTGCAAATGCGGCTATCTTGGGGATCCGTCGCGCGCCTGTGCGCGCTCGCCAGGACGCGCGGTTCGCCGGGATCGAGGGCGCGCGCGTGAACGCAGATGCAGAAGGCGCACTGTTGGACGACATCGCCCCTTTGGACATCGACAGCAAAGCGCTTCTGGGCCGGGCGGCGGAACGGTTCGGGCTTTCGGCGCGCGGCTACCACCGAGTGCTTCGGGTGGCGCGCACGATCGCCGATCTTGCGGGCGCCGAAGACATCACCAAAACACATGTGGCCGAAGCCATCGGGTTCCGAATGAACCCTGCTCAGATTGCCATGGCCGCCTGAGGCACCAAGCTTAGGCGACCAGACGCGCTTCGACCGCATCCCAGATCCGGCCCGCGATATCCGTGCCATCGAAGCGTTCAAGCTCCTGGATGCCAGTGGGCGAGGTCACATTGATCTCGGTCAGAAGCCCGCCGATGACATCGATGCCGACAAACACCTGTCCCTTTTCGCGCAGACGCGGACCGATCGCGGCGCAGATCTCAAGATCGCGCGGCGTCAGATCCGAGGCTTCGGGCCGGCCGCCCACATGCATGTTGGACCGTGTCTCACCCTGGGCCGGCACGCGGTTGATCGCTCCCACCGCCTCGCCGTCGACGAGGATGACGCGCTTGTCGCCCTGGGTCACGTCGGGCAGGTATTTCTGCACGATCAGGGGCTCGCGCGATTGGGCCGCGAACATCTCATGCAGGCTGGCAAGGTTGCGGTCCTCGGGCGGCAGGCGGAACACGCCAGCACCACCGTTGCCGTAAAGCGGCTTGAGGATTATGTCGCCTTGCGCTTCTCGGAATCGGCGCAGGACGGAAAGGTCGCGCGCGATGGTGGTCGGCGGGATCAGGTCGGGGAAATCAAGCACCAACAGCTTTTCGGGATAGTTGCGAACCCAGAACGGATCGTTGACCACAAGCGCCTGACCCGCGAGGCGATCGAGAAGATGGGTTGTTGTGATATAGCCCATGTCGAAGGGTGGATCCTGGCGCAACCAGACCACATCGACAGTATCGAGAGGCAATGGGCGCGCCTCGCCGAGGGTAACGTGTTGCCCCAATTCGCGCCGGACCGTGAACTCCTGCGCGATGGCGCAAACGCGACCGTCTTCAAAATATAGGGCGTCCGGAGGATAGTAGAACAGCTGGTGACCCCGCGCCTGTGCGGCTTCGGCCAGGCGAAAACTGCTGTCGGCATTGATGTCGACCGCGTCGATGGGGTCCATCTGAAAAGCGACTTTTATGGGCATGGCTCCTCCGGTGTCAGCGCCTTAGTTGGCGCCGATCCCTTGCAAGCGCAAGACAGGTTTGGACCTAGAGCGTTATGTTTTCAACGATTGACACGTCACCCAGCCCGCCCACAGCGGCCAGATCAAATCGTGCGGCGGTCAAAAGACCATGCGGCCGGGTGCCAAGGTATTCCTCACCTGCCAAGACCAACCGCTGCAGCTGGCGCGCCGAGACCCGGGCACTTGCGATGTCAACGCTCTTGGCCTTTTTGACTTCGACAAACACGATACCTTCCGCGTTTTCGAAGATCAGATCGATTTCGCCTGCAGCCCCGCGCCAACGTTCGGCAGCAAGAGTGTAGCCCATCACCTGGTATTGGGCCGCCACCTTTGCTTCGGCCGCGAGGCCCGCGCGATGCGCACGGTAGCCCCGGTTTGCCCGTTCTTCATTTGGCGCCAGCGTGCTGGAAAAGGGGGTGTCTAATGGCATGGCAGACCCTAGTCCTTGCGGTCGTTTGGTTTGGGCAAAGTCAGACCGATTTGGTAGACGTCGCGGCGCGGCAGCTTGAGGTCTTCTGCAACCGCCTGCACTGCATCTTTGAAACTGAGCCGATCCAACAGCGCGGTCACCGCCGCGGCGATGGTCGCGTCATCGGGGGCAATATCTGCACCTGGTCGATCCATCACCACAACACATTCGCCCTTTAACACCAACTCATCTGCCCGATCAGCAAGATCGGACAAGGACCCCCGCTGGATATCTTCGAATTTCTTGGTCAACTCCCGGCAAATTGCCACCTGTCGATCCGCGCCCAACACTTCCACAGAGGTTTCAAGAAATCGTTTAAGTCGGCGCGGCACTTCATAAACCACCAAGGTGGCGTCAATTTGGGACAGATCGGCGAGAAACGTCCGCAGTTTTCCGGCCGCCTGGGGTGCGAAACCTGCGAAATGAAACCTGTCGGTTGGCAGTCCCGACACCGTCAGCGCCGCCAATGCAGCCGACGCACCCGGAACCGAAAAAACCGCATGGCCTGCATCGATTGCAGCGCGGGCCAATGTGAAGCCCGGGTCAGCGACCATGGGTGTTCCTGCATCCGACACATAGGCAACACTGCGGCCATCGCCCAGGGCCGCAAGCAGCTTCGGGCGCATCTCTGCTCCGTTGTGATCGTGATAGGGCACGACCGAACGGCCCGCCAATGCGATACCGTGGATCTCCATCAATTTGCGTGCCATCCGCGTGTCTTCGGCTGCGATAAGATCGGCGGCAGCAAGGGTATCAAGCGCGCGTAGCGTGATATCGCGGGCCGCCCCGATGGGCGTCGCCACGATATACAGGCCATGTTCTAGGCGCACAGGCATCGGCGGAGACACTTCGTTAGGGTCCGTCATGGTATCGATCCGATTTACACCGACAGGGCTTCGGCATAGGGTCGCGGCACTGAAAAATGACAAAGGCGACGGGTCATGTTGGCGTTTTTAGGCTGCGGCCGCAAGTTGATGACAAAGATTGTAGGGCTGGTCGGACTGGCGGCCCTTGCGGCCTGTGATGCGCCTGTCTTGTCGGGTACGTTTCTTGACACCAGCCGCGCCGTTCCGGTCGCCCTGCTGGTCCCGCAAAGTGCCGGTGAAGATGGCGCGCGCCTGGCGCAATCGATTGAAAACGCAGCGCGTTTGGCGGTTGCCGATCTGGGCGATGTCGAGATTGATTTGCGGGTCTACGATTCGGGTGGTCGCGCGGATGTGGCCACCGCTGCGGCCAACCAGGCGGTCAGCGACGGCGCGCGTATCATCCTGGGCCCCGTCTTTGCCGAAGCTGCCCGCGCGGCCGGGTCTGCGGTTTCAGGGCGCGGCGTTCCGGTGCTGGCGTTCTCGAACAATCCGTCGGTTGCAGGCGGAAACGTCTTCATCCTTGGGTCGACCTTCGACAATACCGCAGCCAGGCTGGCGAGTTATTCAATTGCCAACGGGCGCGACGACATCTTCATCGTCCACGCCCAGGACGCCGCAGAAGAGCTCGGCCGCGATGCGATTGCGCGCGGCGTGGCGGCGACGGGCGGACAGATCGCGGGCACAACGTCGTTCGAGCTTTCCCAGGAAGGTGTCATCAACGCCATTCCGACCATTGCCGATCAAGCCCGGCTGTCGGGGGCCGAAGCGATTTTCATGACATCGGGCACCTCAGGCGCTCTGCCATTCCTGGCTGATCTTCTGCCCGAAAACGGTGTCGACCCCGCCGTGATCCAGTTCATTGGCTTGCAGCGGTTGGATATCCCGGCAAGTGCCTTGAGCCTTACGGGACTGCAAAATGCCTGGTTTGCCTTGCCTGATCCGGGGCTGATTGACCAGTTTTCGGCGCGCTACGCCGCCAATTTCGGTGGCCCGCCGCACCCCAATGCCTATCTGGGATATGACGCGGTGGCTGCGGTTGGGGCGCTGATCGCAAGTGAGGCGGACGACCCCTTGTCGGCAGCCTCGCTCACCCAAGGCGCTGGATTTGCCGGCGCAGGCGGCGTGTTCAGATTGCGCCCCGACGGCACGAATGAACGTGGTCTTGCAGTCGCACAGGTTCAGGGGCAGCGTGTTGTGGTGATCGACCCTGCACCGCGCAGTTTCGGCGGCCCGGGCAGCTAGGGTTTGGACGGCGCAGCAAGTTCATCGGGCCTGCGCGGGCTTATCGCGACGCCGGACGCGATTTTCGACGCGGACGCCATCGCGGCGGCCCTTTCAGTGGCGCACGCTCAGACCACATCGGCAAAGGCCGTTCGAAGCTCGACCGTTGAGGCGCTGAAACGCGCCCTCACCACCGGGCGCGAGGTCATCGATACAGCCCTGATCGACACGCCGCTTGATGCGCGCGCTGCGGCGCGAAGCTATGCCTACCTTGTGGACCGGGTGGTTGAGCTGGGCTTTGACGTGAGTTGCCGCATGCTGCACCCCTTGCCCAATCCAACGGATGGCGAACGGTTGTCGCTTCTTGCCGTGGGGGGATACGGGCGCGGGGAAATGGCGCCATTCTCAGATGTTGATCTGCTGTTTCTAACGCCGTACAAGATTACACCTTGGGCCGAAAGCGTCATTGAATCAACGCTTTATATTCTGTGGGATCTTCACCTCAAGGTGGGGCATGCCAGCCGGACCGTGAAAGAATGCCTGCGCCTGGGGCGCGAGGATTTCACCATTCGGACCGCCCTTCTGGAACATCGGCATCTGGCCGGCGATACTGCTTTGGCTGAAGAAATCGATCGACGCCTTTGGTCAGATCTGTTCACCGGGACCGAAGCGCAATTCATCGAAGCCAAGCTGAAAGAGCGCAGCCAACGCCACCGCCGCCAGGGCGGGCAACGCTATGTGCTCGAGCCGAACGTGAAAGAGGGCAAAGGCGGCCTGCGCGATCTGCAGACCCTGTACTGGATTGCGAAATACGTCTCCCAGGTCGGTCGCACCGAAGACCTGATGACGACCGGCATGTTCCGCGAAAACGAAATGACCGCATTTCACCAGGCAGAGGACTTTCTTTTGGCGGTGCGCGCCCAACTTCACCTGATTGCGGGGCGAGCCGTCGACCAGTTGACCTTCGACATGCAGGTGGAAGTGGCGGAACGGTTTGGCTATCGCGACGGCGGCGGGCGCCGTGCAGTTGAGCATTTCATGCAGGATTACTTTCGCCACGCCACCACGGTTGGCGACGTGACACGCATCCTTCTCACCGGGCTGGAAGCGCGCCACGTCAAGTCAGCTCCGGATTTCGTTGGGATGTTTCGCCGCCGCAAGAAGGTGCCAAAGGGCTATGTTATCATCCATAACCGTTTGAATGTGGAAAAACCGGCGACGTTCCTCAAAGACCTGCTGAACCTTTTGCGGATTTTCGAGGTTGGCTTGCACTACGGTGTGCTGATCCACCCTGACGCGATGCGCCTTGTGTCGGACAATCTTGATCTGATCGACGATGATATGCGCCGCTCACCCGAAGCGAACCGGCTGTTTCTTGACCTGATGTTGAAACACGGCAATCCCGAACGTGCGCTGCGGCGGATGAACGAATTGGGCGTGCTGGCGGCTTTCATGCCCGAGTTCGAGCCGATCGTGGCGATGATGCAGTTCAACATGTATCACTCGTTCACAGTCGATGAGCATACGATCCAGTGCATCTCCAATCTCGCTGAGATTGAACGCAATGAACTGATCGAAGAATTGCCGCTGGCCAGTGGCATCCTCAAACGCGGGGTCAACCGCAAGGTGCTCTATGTGGCCCTTTTGCTGCATGATATCGGCAAGGGCCGGCCCGAAGATCATTCAGTCCTGGGGGCCCAGATTGCGCGCAAAGTGGCGCCGCGACTGGGCTTGCGAAAGTCTGAATGCGAAACGGTGGAATGGCTGGTGCGCCATCATTTGCTGATGTCGGACATGGCGCAGAAGCGCGACATCGCAGATCCGCGCACCGCGCGGGACTTTGCCAAGGCCGTTCAAAATACCGACCGGCTGGATTTGTTGACGGTGCTGACGGTCTGCGACATCCGCGGCGTGGGCCCGGGCACCTGGAACAACTGGAAGGCGCAGCTGTTGCGCACGCTTTACCGGGTCACTTGGGCCGCGCTGGAAGGTGAGGCAGGCTCGCTCAACCGCCAGACCATGGAAGGCGAGGCAAAACGTGCCTTGCGGACAGCGCTGACCGATTGGCCATCGACCGACCGGCGGGCCGAGATTGCACGGCATTATCCCCCATATTGGCAGGGCATGCCGCTGGATATTCAGCGTGTCATGGCCGAACTGCTGCGCAACCTGCCCGACGATGAGGTGCGCACCGACATCAAGCTGGACCTGGACCGGGATGCAACACGGGTGGCCTTTGCGCTGGCCGATCACCCCGGGATTTTTGCCCGCCTCGCAGGGGCGCTGGCGCTTGTGGGCGCCAATGTGGTCGACGCGCGGTCCTATACAACCAAGGACGGCTACGCGACGGCGGTCTTCTGGGTGCAGGACGGCGACGGCGCCCCATATGAGGCCGACCGCTTGCCGCGCCTGAGCGCGATGATCGACAAAACGCTCAAAGGCCACGTCAAAGCAACCGAGGCGTTTGAGACCCGCGACAAGCTGAAAAAGCGCGAACGCGCCTTCGACGTGCCCACCTCGATCACCTTCGACAATGATGGGTCGGAGATTTACACCATTATCGAAGTCGATACCCGCGACCGACCAGGCCTGCTGTATGACCTGGCAAATTCCATGGCTGAGGCGAACGTTAATATCGCTTCGGCAGTGGTGGCGACCTATGGCGAACAGGTGGTTGACAGTTTTTACGTCAAAGACAATTTCGGGCTGAAACTGCATTCTGAGAGCCGCCGCCGGGGGCTGGAGAAGAAACTCAAAGCCGCGATCGTGGCCGGGGCGGAACGGGCGCGGCGGTCATGAAACCGATCCGGCTGGCGTCGGGGTTTCTGACCGTCGGCGCCTGGACGTTTCTGTCACGCATTTTCGGGTTTGTCCGCGACATCATGATCGCCGCGTTTTTGGGGTCGGGCCCGGCCGCAGAAGCGTTTTTCGTCGCCTTTTCACTGCCCAATCTGTTTCGGCGGTTTTTTGGCGAAGGTGCATTCAACATGGCCTTCATACCGCAGTTTTCCAAACGGGTGGAAGCCGGGGCCGCCCCGCGCGCCTACATGAACGACGCGGTCGCCGCCTTGGCCGCGATCCTCGTCGCGCTCACCGCGCTGGCGACGGTGATCATGCCATGGCTCGTGCTGGCGATGGCGTCAGGCTTTGCGGGCGACGAACGGTTCGATCTGGCGGTTGTCTACAGTCGGATCACCTTCCCCTATATTCTGCTGATTTCGCTCGCGGCACTCTTGTCGGGCGTGCTGAACGCGACGGGTCGGTTTGCGGCCGCCGCTGCCGCACCGGTGCTTCTGAATATTCTTTTGATCGGCGCGATGGTTCTGGCCGATGGCCTGGGCTGGAATATCGGCCTGACCCTTGCGATTACCGTTCCCATTGCGGGTGCCGCGCAATTGGCCCTTTTGTGGCAGGCCGCCAAACGGGCGGGCTACGCGCCACGTTTGCAACGGCCCCGCTTCACGGCCGAAATGAAAGAGCTTGCGATCATCGCGGCCCCCGCCGCCCTTGCCGGTGGTGTCGTCCAGATCAACCTATTGGTCGGCCGTCAGGTGGCAAGTTTTTTCGACGGTGCTGTGGTCTGGCTGTGGTTTGCGGACCGCTTGTACCAATTGCCCCTGGGCGTGGTTGGCATCGCGATCGGGGTGGTCCTGCTGCCTGATCTGTCGCGCAGGCTGGCGGCCAATGATGCCGAAGGGGGTCGCAATGCCTTCAACCGCGCCGCAGAGATTTCCCTGGCACTGACCGTGCCTGCCGCCGTGGCCCTTCTGGTGGTGCCGATCCCGATCGTTGCCACGCTTTTTGAACGCGGCGCATTCGGGCCCGAAGACGTCGCGCCAACCGCGCTTGCACTGGCCATTTACGCACTGGGGTTGCCAGCGTTTGTGCTGCAAAAGGTCCTGCAGCCGATGTTTTTTGCCCGCGAAGACACCCGCTCTCCCCTGAACTACGCCATGGTGGCCATGGTTGTGAATGCGGTTATCGCCATCGGGCTTGCCCCCTTGATCGGGTTCGTCTCAGCCGCGATCGCCACGACACTGGCGGCCTGGGTCATGGTGGTGTTGTTGTGGCGAGGGTCGCGCAACATGGGCACCGAAGCCGCGTTGGATGCGCGGTTTAGGGCACGTGCCCCCAAGATCATCATGGCGTCCGCGGCGATGGGCCTGGTGCTTTACGGTGTGGCCGTGGCCCTGGCCGGCGTCATCTCAATGCCGTTGATCCGCTATGTCGCGCTGGCGGCTTTGGTGGCCGCCGGTGGGGTCAGCTACGCGGTCATGGGTCAGGTGATCGGGGCGTTCAGATTGTCAGATTTGAAGTCCGCCCTGCGCCGCTAGCGGTCGCGCAACCGGGCCAGCAGATGCTGCACCCCCCCCGGGGCCAGCAATGGCGTGATCGCAAAGCCGAAGGCAAAACCAGCCACTTCCGCGATCCAGTCATTGCCCGCCCCAAACAACAGCCCAAACACAAGCTGGATGCCCAACAGCACCCCGATCAGCGAAAACGCCCGGTACTGCGGCGCGCCGGCCGCGCCCAACCGCACCCAGAGCAGAAAGGTAAAGGCGCCGATCAACCCGTAGACCGCCGGAAAACCACCCAGAAGCGGACGCTGATCATTTGTCAGCGCGGCATAGGCCAAAGCCCCGAACGCCGCGGCCCCAAAAAAGATGACGACCACCGCCATTGGGCTGACGGTCTCAGCCACCATCTTGCCAAGTGCGAGCAAAAACACGATCACAAAAAGCGCATGCATGAAGCTGCCATGGATCAACGGATAGGTCAGAAATCGCACCAAACCCGCGAACGTGAAGCCGCCAATCTCAATCATGTAGTCCAGCACGGGGCCAAAAAACGCGAAGGTCTGCACGGCCTGGATGCGCCAACCCACACCATCGGCGCCACCAATGATCCCGCGCTCTGCGACGGTCAAAACCAGCTCGGCACCGAAAATCGCCAGAGCCAGAGCGACCACCAAAGGCGAGATTGCATTGAACGCATTTTCATCTGATTGCATCGCGCCACCGGTCCCTTCCTTGACGGCTGTTGGCCCCCTCGGTAAGCCGCGCTGGCGTGAAAATCCACCAGAAGTCGGAGAGCATCATGGCCGAAGCGGCGTTTACACCGCGTGTCTTGTCGGGAATTCAGCCCACCGGGGGTCTGACGCTGGGCAATTACCTTGGTGCCCTGAAGCGCTTTGTGGAAATGCAGGATGCCGCAACGCATGAGACACTTTATTGCATCGTCGATTTGCACGCGATCACGGTCTGGCAAAACCCGGCGGACCTTGCCCGCAACACACGCGAGGTGGCCGCGGCCTTTCTGGCGTCGGGCATTGATCCGACGAAGTCGACCCTGTTCAACCAATCCGCCGTGCCCGAGCACGCGCAATTGGCGTGGTTGTTCAACTGCGTCGCGCGGATGGGCTGGATGGGCCGGATGACGCAATGGAAAGACAAGGCGGGCAAAAATTCTGAAAATGCCTCGCTGGGGCTGTTTGCCTATCCCGCGCTGATGGCGGCTGACATTTTGATCTATCACGCAACCCATGTGCCGGTGGGCGAGGATCAAAAGCAGCACCTGGAACTGACGCGCGATATCGCCGCGAAGTTCAACCATGACTATGGCCAGGACATCTTTCCGATCACCGAACCGGTGATCGAAGGGCCCGCCAGACGGGTGATGAGCCTGCGCGACGGCACCAAGAAGATGTCGAAATCCGACCCGTCTGACATGAGCCGGATCAACATGTCGGACGATGCCGACACGATCGCGCAAAAGTTCCGCAAGGCGCGCACCGACCCCGAGGCGCTGCCAAGCGACTATGCGGGCCTCAAAAACCGGCCAGAGGCGCGCAATCTTGTTGATATCTACGCCGCTCTGGCCGAAATCAGCGTCGACGCGGTGATGGCCGACCATGGCGGCGCGGGCTGGGGCCAGTTCAAACCTGCGCTGGCGGAGCTTGCGGTCGAAAAACTGTCGCCGATTTCGGGCGAGATGGATCGGCTTCTGGCCGACCCGGCTGAGATTGACCGCATTCTGGGGCAGGGCGCAGAGGCCGCGTCGGCGATTGCGGCCCCAATTCTGGCCCAGACGATGGAGATCATGGGACTGGTCAAAACACGCCAGCCCTGATGGGCAATCGTCATACGAGCGACTCAAACATGCCCTATGGTATGCCCATCTGCGGTTCCCATGCAGATATCTCGCGGCAGGGTCGAATCGCCTCGTCCCCGAAACAGGCCTTTTCCCCATTGGCCCGGCCCTGCCGCGACCCTGCCCAAAGGACCTTGAAATCACCCCATGCCCCGTGAGACAGAGCGGCGATGGCAAGTGGGACCAACATAAAGACCTATGTCGATGGGGTCTGGCACGACGCGGATGTGCCGGTCATGCGGGCGGCGGACCACGGCGCCTGGCTGGGCACCAACGTCTTTGATGGCGCACGCTTTGCCCGTGGGGTGATGCCCGACCTTTTGGCCCATTGCGAAAGGGTCAATGCCTCTGCCCGGGCGTTCATGATCGACCCCACCATGACGGCGGATGCAATGGTCGAGGTGATCACAGAGGGCATCGCGCGCTACCCCAAGGACGCTGCCGTCTACATCCGCCCGATGTATTGGGGCATCGACGCTGCGGCCTCGGTCGTGCTGGCCAAACCTGGGAACACCGGCTTTGCGATCAGCCTCGAAGAGATCCCCCTGGCCCCGGCGGACGCGGCCGTCACGCTGGGTTACACGCGTTTTCGCCGCCCCACGATTGAAACCGCCCTGGTCAATGCCAAAGCCGGGGCGCTTTACCCCAACAACCAGCGTATGCTGGCTGAGGTCAACGCCCGGGGGTTTGCCAATGCGCTGGTGACCGACGCGATGGGTAACGTGGCCGAAACTGCGACAACGAACATCTTCATGGTCCGGGACGGTGAGATCATGACGCCAATCCCCAACGGCACCTTTCTGGCCGGCATCACCCGGGGCCGCCATATCGCCTTGGCGCGCGACGCCGGTGAGACCGTGCAAGAGACCGTTTTGACGTTGGAAGATTTCGCCACCGCCGATGAGGTGTTCGTGACCGGCAATATGCACAAGATCACGCCCGTGGCGGCCATTGAAGACCGCAGGTTTCAGCCCGGCCCGGTGACGCGCCGTGTGATCGAACGCTATTGGGATTGGGCGGCAAGCCAACACTAGCGCTTGCTGGACAGCCCCTGCCCCCTCGGTCATCATGGGGTCGAACCGCGAGGGACCCGATGCGCAAATTTCTAGTGGTGCTGGATGACAGCCGCGAATGCCTGAATGCGATGCGCTTTGCCGCCATGCGGGCCGCGCGCACAGGCGGCGGCGTGGAAATCCTGTCGATCATTCCGCCGGAAGAATTCCAGCACTGGATCGGTGTGGGCGAGTTGATGCGCGAAGAGGCGCGCGAGCGTATTCACGCCCATTTTGAGGTGTTCGCCAAGTGGATGCGCGACCAGCAAGGCGTTGATCCGGAACTTGTCATCCGCGAGGGTGAGGCCCTGCCGGAACTCCTTGCACAGATCGAAGCCGACCCCGAGATCGGGGTTTTGGTGTTGGGGGCCGGGTCAGACAGCCGGGGCCCCGGGCCGTTGATCACCGAATTGACACGCCGGTTTGCGTCGCTTTCCGTGCCAGTGACGATCGTGCCGGGGGAATTGTCGAAAGAGCGGCTGCAAGCCATCAGCTAGCACCTTAGAACAATTCCAAACATTGACACGCCGGGCGCGCGGACGCATATCTTTATTCCAACCGAAAGGCTCAGATATGTTCATCCAGACCGAAGCCACGCCAAATCCGGCGACCTTGAAATTCCTGCCAGGCCAGACAGTGTTGGACGCAGGCACTGCTGACTTCCCAACCGCCGAAGCGGCAGGCACGTCGCCACTGGCGCACCGCGTCTTCGCCGTCGATGGGGTGGTGGGTGTGTTCTTCGGGACCGATTTCGTAACGGTCACCAAGACGGACGCCACCGAATGGGACCATATCAAGCCTGCGATCCTTGGCGCGATCATGGAACATTACCAGTCGGGCCAGCCTGTGATGGAAGGCGAAGCCGCCTCAGGTCATGCCGAACACACCGGCGAAGACGGCGAGATTGTCGGTCAGATCAAGGAACTCCTCGACAGCCGTGTCCGGCCTGCCGTGGCCCAGGATGGCGGCGACATCACTTTCCACGGGTTTGATCGCGGCATTGTCTATTTGCACATGCAAGGGGCCTGTGCCGGCTGCCCGTCGTCGACGCTGACGTTGAAAATGGGGATCGAGAACCTGTTGCGTCACTACATCCCCGAAGTGGTCGAGGTGCGGCCCGTCGCCGTCTGACGCCCGTGGCCCGCGCTTGGCCCAAAATCCTGGCCTTTGACACCACGGGGCCGTTCATCGCGATCGGCACCAGCACCGAGTCTTACTCCGGCGGTACTGTCGTTGAGATGGCGCGCGGCCAGGGCGAAGCTCTGGTCCCAACGCTCGAAGCCATGCTGGCTCGGGCGGGTTGGACTTGGACCGACCTTAGCGCCATCGGCGTTTGCGTCGGCCCCGGGAATTTCACCGGGATCCGCATCGGCGTGTCGGCTGCGAGGGGCCTTGCGCTGGGTTTGGGCATCCCAGCGATTGGTGTAAGCGTGTTCGAAGTGGCGGCCGCGTATGAGATTGGCACCGACAACACCGCGATTTCGCTGCCCGCGCCGCGCGACCAGGCCTATTTGCAGGTGTTTCAGAACGGCGTGCCCGCCGGGGCGCCACGGCTGATCGACCCCGCCGCGCCACCGGACGATTTACCGCTCAGGCCAGGCGCGTTTCTCGATGGCCACCGCGGGGCCGAAATCGCTGCGGCTTTGGGGCTGCACGGAACCGACACGGAATTTGCCCCGCGCCCCAATGTCTTGGCAGAGCTGACCGAACAGCGGTTCGCAGCAGGCAAAACACCCCGCCCCGCACCCCTTTACATCCGGCCTGCCGATGCCGCGCCCGCGCGCCAGACCGCCCCAACCATTGTCGAATGACGCCCGAGGACCTCGCCGAACTGCACGCACGCGCGATGCATCATGGTGCGCCCTGGTCCGTCGAAAGCTTCGCCTCGGCCTTGACCGCAGCCAACGCCATCCTCGTCACCCAAAGCGCTTCATCCTGGCACAAATACTCTCGGGGGGGTGTGGGGGGGCAGACAGCCCCCCCACCCAGCGCGACGCAGCATGCGGCGCAACTTTTGGGCTTTGCCCTTGGGCGGGTCATCGCGGATGAAGCCGAACTCCTGACGCTGGCGGTTGATCCCGACCATCAGGGTGCGGGGCTCGGCAAAACATTGTTGGAGCGATTCGAAGCCGAATCCGTCTCGAGAGGCGCGAAAACAGCCTTTCTGGAGGTGGCCACCGACAATCAGGCGGCCCGAACCCTTTACAGCACCGCAGGCTGGATTTTGGCCGGAACGCGTGCGGAATATTACCCACGCGGCCCAAAACCTGCCGCAGATGCCCTAATCTTGCGCAAAGTCCTGACCCGCGCCGCCCCCTAGCCAAGCCAACGCCACGTCAGCGACGATTTCGCCATTGACCCTCCCCCGCGGGTCAGGCCTTATTTAAAGCTGATCGACGTGATCCAAGGGGCGATGGACCACCCAAGCCCCAGTGATATGTGGGAGACTCTCGTATGACCTTTATGACCAAGTTTCTTGGTGCCGCCACAGTGTTGGCGATGACCACCGCGGTGAATGCTGAACCAGCGCTGATGTATGACCTCGGCGGTAAATTCGACGGCTCGTTCAACGAGAGCGCTTACAATGGCGCCCAGCGTTGGGCCGAAGAGACCGGCGAAAGCTACCGTGAAATCGAAGTGACCCAGCAGCCGCAGCGTGTGCAGTTCGCCACCCGCCTGGCCGAAGCGGGCTTCAACCCGATCGTGGTTCTGGGCTTTGCCAACGGCCCGACCCTGGAAGAGGTTGCCCCGAAATATCCAGACACAACATTCGCCATCATTGACATGGTTGTCGATCAGCCCAACGTCCGCTCGATCGTGTTCACCGAACATGAAGGCTCGTACCTGGCCGGTATGCTCGCCGCCATGGCGACCGAAACGGGCACACTGGGCTTTGTCGCTGGCATGGACATCCCGCTGATCCGTCAATTCGCCTGCGGCTACGCCCAGGGTGCAAAGTCGGTGAACCCGGACATCGACATCGTGTATGGCCGCGTCAGCGATGACCCGACAAAAGCCTGGAGCGACACCGGCATCGCATCCGAACTTGCCAAGGCACAAATCTCGCAAGGCGCTGACGTGATCTACGCTGCCGCAGGTGGCGCGGGCGAAGGCGCATTGCGCGCGGCTGCCGAAGCTGACCTTCTGGGCATTGGTGTGGATTCCAACCAGAACGGGCTCTTCCCCGGCAAAGTCCTGACATCCATGCTCAAGCGGGTCGACAACGCGGTCTACAACGCGTTCAGCGACGGCGTTGATATGGAAACCGGCATTGTCGTGATGGACCTTGCTGCCGAAGGCGTGGGCTATGCGCTGGACGAAAACAACGCCGACCTGGTCACTGCGGAAATGCAGGCCACCGTAGATGCGGCGCGTGACAGCATCATCGCGGGGGAAACCACGGTGGTCAGCTACACCGAAAACGACAGCTGCCCGGCGATGGACTTTTAATTGGCGCTGGACACAGATCCAACGAAGGGGCCCTCGTCGGCCCCTTCGACACCCACGGCTCCGGCGATTGAGCTTAAGGGCATTTCCAAAAGTTTCGGCCCCGTGCGGGCCAACAAAGACATCTCGCTGCGTGTGATGCCCGGCACGATCCACGGGATCATCGGCGAAAACGGGGCGGGCAAATCGACGATGATGTCGATCCTGTATGGCTTTTACAAAGCCGATGCGGGCGAGATTTTCATTAATGGCCAGAAAACCGAAATTCCCGACAGTCAGGCCGCGATCCGCGCCGGCATCGGCATGGTGTTTCAGCATTTCAAACTGGTGGAAAACTTCACGGTTCTGGAAAACATCATTCTGGGCGTCGAAGACGGCGCGCTGTTGCGCCCCAGCCTGAATAAGGCCCGGGCGAGCCTGAAATCGCTGGCCGAAGAATACGAATTGAACGTCGACCCCGATGCGGTGATCGAAGACCTGTCGGTCGGGCACCAGCAGCGGGTCGAAATCCTAAAAGCGCTTTATCGGCAGGCGCAGATCCTGATCCTTGATGAACCCACGGGTGTGCTGACCCCCCCCGAGGCTGATCAGTTGTTCCGCATCCTGGCGCGGCTGAAGGCGGAAGGAAAAACCATCATCCTGATCACGCACAAGCTGCGCGAAATCATGGATGCGACCGATACCGTTTCGGTGATGCGCCGGGGCGAGATGACCGCAACCGTGCGGACAGGGGACACAAGCCCCGAACAGCTTGCCGAATTGATGGTGGGCCGCAAAGTCTTGCTTGAGATCGAAAAACAACCTGCGAAACCAGGGGCCACCGTGCTTGAGGTCGAAAACCTGCAGGTGATTGACGATTCCAAGGTCGAGCGTGTCAAAAGCATCAGCTTCAACATCAAGGCGGGCGAAATCCTGGGCATCGCGGGCGTGGCGGGCAATGGCCAGACCGAGCTTCTCGAAGTTCTTGGCGGCATCACGCGCGGCACCGGTACGGTTCGCATGAACGGGCAGGAGATTGACATCTCGGGCCGCCATTCCGACGCCCGCACCCGGCGGGCGCGCGGCATCGCCCATGTGCCCGAAGACCGCCAGCGCGAAGGTCTGATCATGGATTTCTTCGCATGGGAAAACGCCTGTTTTGGCTACCACGACGACCCGGCGTTCAACAAAGGGATGCTGATCGACAACGACGCGATCCGCCAAGACACCGAGCGCAAGATCGAGAAATTTGATATCCGGCCAGCCAATTGCTGGCAGAACGCCAAGAACTTCTCGGGCGGGAACCAGCAGAAAATCGTCGTCGCGCGCGAGATTGAACGCGACCCCGATTTGCTGCTGGTCGGTCAACCGACCCGCGGTGTGGATATCGGCGCGATTGAATTCATTCACAAGCAAATCGTTGCCCTTCGTGATGCTGGCCGCGCAGTGCTGCTGGTGTCGGTGGAGCTTGATGAGATCTTGTCGCTGTCAGACCGCATCATGGTGATGTTCGATGGCCGGATCATGGGCGAACGCTTGCCTGACCAGACGGATGAGCGTGAACTGGGCCTGTTGATGGCCGGGGTCGACACAGCCGGTGGAGGGGCCACCTAGATGGACGACGCGATGCCCAAATGGGCCGACATCATACTGGTGCCGGTGATCAACATTATCATCGCGCTGTTTTTTGCCGGGCTCGTTGTCTTTGCGATCAACGAAAACCCGGTCGAAGCGATCCGCACGATGATCACTGGCGCGCTGTCGTCGACCTATGGTTGGGGCTACACGCTGTATTACGCAACGAACTTCATTTTCACCGGGCTCGCGGTGTCGGTGGCGTTTCATGCGCGCATGTTCAACATCGGCGGCGAAGGCCAAGCGATGCTCGGCGGGCTTGGCGTGGCCCTTGTATGCCTCGCCTTGCCCTGGCCCCATTGGACGCTGGCCCTGCCTGCCGCTTTGGTCGGCGCGGCCCTGTTCGGCGCGCTTTGGGCGGCCATTCCAGCCTATCTGCAAGCTGCGCGCGGCAGCCACATCGTGATCACCACGATCATGTTCAACTTCATCGCCTTTTCGGTGCTGAACTACCTGCTGGTCGAAGTTCTGAAACCTGCGGGCCAAATGGACCCCGCCACCCCACGCTTTCCTGACGGCGCCACCTTGCCCCGCATCGGCGAGATTCTGTCGAACTTCGGTATCCCGTTTTCGTCCGCCCCACCCCTGAACGTCAGCTTCTTTGTCGCCATTGGCGCCTGCGTTCTGGTCTGGCTGTTGTTGTGGCGCACGCGATTGGGCTACGAAATCCGCGCCTTCGGACATTCGGAATCTGCTGCCGTTTATGCGGGTATCTCGCCGTTCAAGATCATCATGGTGTCGATGCTGATCTCGGGCGGGCTTGCCGGCGCGATGGCCATCAACAATGTCATGGGCGAGGCTGGACGGCTGGTGATGAACGCCGTCGAAGGGGCCGGCTTCATCGGCATCGCGGTCGCCCTGATCGGTCGGTCGCACCCTTTTGGCGTATTTCTGGCCGCGATTCTGTTCGGGTTTTTGTACCAGGGCGGGGCCGAACTGGGCCTGTGGACCAATATTTCGCGCGAATTGGTGATCGTGATCCAGGGTCTGGTGATCCTGTTTGCCGGGGCCCTCGACGGAATGGTGCGGATGCCGCTGGAACGCGCGTTCTTGCGCGCGCGCAAACGGCGCGAGGCTGAAGCCCGCCGGTTGGAGGCCGCCGAATGATCGACGTTTTGATCCCTGTTTTGGATTCAACGATCAGGCTAGCGGCGCCTTTGCTGTTCGCCTGTCTGGCAGGGCTCTTTTCCGAACGCGCGGGCATTTTCGACATTGGCCTTGAAGGCAAGATGCTGGCGGCTGCGTTCTTTGCCGCCGCAATCTCAGCGATCACCGGGTCGGTCTGGGTGGGACTTTTGGCCGGCATCGCGTCGGCGTTGGTGTTGTCGGCGATCCATGGTATCGCGTCGATCACGTTTCGGGGCAACCAGCTGATCTCAGGCGTTGCGATCAACTTTCTGGCCTCCGGCCTGACCGTGCTGATCGCCCAGGCCTGGTTTCAGCAAGGCGCGCGTACCCCGTCGCTGTCGGGGGCGGCGAAATTCAATGAGATCACGCTGCCTTTTGCCGATGCGCTGCGCGAGGTGCCCATCTTCGGGCCGATCTATGCCGATCTGCTGTCTGGCCATACGATCCTGGTCTACGTGGCCTTTGCCTGCGTGCCGCTGTCGTGGTGGATCTTGTTTCGCACCCGGTTCGGCCTGCGCCTGCGGGCGGTGGGCGAAAACCCCGCCGCCGTCGACACCGCTGGGATCAGCGTGATCTGGCTGCGCTTTGCAGCCGTGGGCATCTGCGGCATCTTGTGCGGGCTCGCGGGCGCCTATCTTTCCACAGGCTTTCAGGCAGGGTTTGTGAAGGAAATGTCGGCCGGGCGCGGTTACATCGCGCTGGCGGCGTTGATCTTTGCCAAATGGCGGCCCTGGTATGCGCTTTATGCCACGCTGCTGTTTGGCTTTCTGCAAGCGATGTCCTTGCGCCCCGATGTGGTCGAAATGATTGTGCAGGTCCGCGTGCCGGTTCAGTTCCTCGATGCGCTGCCCTATATCCTGACGGTCGTGATCCTGGCGGGCTTTGTCGGCAAGGCGATCCCGCCCAAGGCGGGTGGCGAACCCTATGTCAAAGAGCGCTGAGCTCGCCGCGCTGATCCGGCACCGCGCGGGTGAGGCGCCACCGCGCTACGGGCTGGTGTTGGGATCAGGTCTTGGGCATCTGGCCGACACCATCGACGGGGTAGCGATTGACTACGCCGACCTGCCCGGCTTTCCCCATGCGGGCGTGTCCGGCCACAACCCAAAGCTGGTGATCGGCCAGTTGGAAGGCACGCGTGTGGCGGTGTTTGGCGGGCGCGCCCATTACTACGAAAGCGGGCGCGGCGATGCGATGCGCCTGCCGTTGGAAGTGCTCAAAGCCCTGGGCGCAGAGGCCTTGATCGCGACCAATGCGGCGGGATCCATGCGGCCGGACATCCCGCCGGGCGATCTGATGCTCTTGTCCGATCACATCAACTTTTCGGGCCTCAACCCCCTGATCGGCGAGCCGACGGACGCGCGCTTTGTGCCGATGATGGAGGCTTACGATCCTGGCCTGCGCGCCGCCCTGTTGGATGCCGCCGACGCCGAAGAGATCGACCTGAAGTCAGGGGTCTACGCCTGGTATTCGGGGCCCTCGTTCGAAACGCCTGCAGAAATCCGCGCGATCCGCACCCTGGGTGCCGATGCCGTGGGAATGTCGACTGTGCCCGAGGTGATCCTGGCGCGGTTTCTGGACCTGAAGGTCGCGGCGATCTCGACCATCACGAATATGGCCGCCGGCATGTCCGACGAAGCGATCAGCCACGAACACACCAAGGCAATGGCGCCTTTGGGAGCCGCCAAGCTGGAACGGATACTGCGCCGCTTGCTGGCCTGACGCAGCGCCCCGCGCCGCAACGCAGAAAAACGCCTTGTTCGCCCCCCATTTGCGGGTCTATGGACGGGCATCATTGCCGGTCGGGCGCTCATGCATATCTACCTTCCCATCGCCGAGGTTTCGGTCAACGCCTTCCTGCTTTTGGGCTTGGGCGGGCTTGTGGGTATTTTGTCGGGCATGTTCGGCGTGGGCGGTGGCTTTCTGATGACGCCGCTGTTGTTTTTCATCGGCATTCCCCCGGCAGTGGCTGTGGCCACCGAAGCCAACCAGATCGTGGCATCTTCCTTTTCTGGGGTGCTTGCGCATCTGAGGCGAAAGACGGTCGACTTGCGCATGGGCACGGTTCTGCTGATCGGCGGGCTGATCGGCGCGGCTTTGGGTGTGCAAATCTTCAATACCCTCAAAGGTCTGGGCCAGGTCGACCTGCTGGTGCGACTGTCTTACGTCGTGTTCTTAGGCATCATTGGATCGTTGATGTTTGTCGAAGCCCTGCGCGCAATCCGGCGCACCTATACGCCGGGTAGCCTGCCCAAGCGCAAGAAGCACGGGCTGGCCCACAAGATGCCGTTAAAGATGAGGTTTCGCACCTCAGGCCTTTATATCTCGGTCATCCCACCGGTGATCATCGGGATTTTCGTCGGCATTCTGGCCGCCATCATGGGCGTGGGCGGCGGCTTTATCATGGTGCCAGCAATGATCTATCTGCTGGGCATGCCAACCAAGGTTGTGGTCGGCACATCGCTGTTTCAGATCATCTTCGTGACCGGCTTCACGACGATGCTGCACGCGACCACAAACTTCACGGTCGATGTCGTGCTTGCGGTCTTGCTATTGGTCGGCGGGGTCATCGGCGCACAGGTCGGCACCCGGCTGGGCGCGCGGCTGAAGGCCGAACAACTGCGCATCCTTCTGGCGATCATGGTGCTTGCGGTTTGCGGAAAGCTCGCCTTTGATCTGCTGCTGCAACCGGCCGAGCTGTTCTCGGTTGGCGCGGAAGGGGGGCATTGATGGCACGCGCGCTTTTCGCTCTGTGGCTGATGCTGACTCCGCTGACGGCATGGGCCGAAGAGATCGTTCTAGGCTTATCAGATGACCAGGTCGCAATTTCCGCCACGTTCGAGGGTAAGGAAATCTTGATCTTCGGCGCAATTCGGCGCGACGCAGGCGTCAATCTTGACGGCAAACTGGGCGTTATCGTCACCATCGCAGGGCCAGATGAAGCCATCGTGGTGCGCCGCAAGGACCGCCGGTTCGGCATCTGGGTGAACGTCGAAGCCGTAGATATCGGCACCGCGCCTGCCTTTTATGCCTTGGCCACGTCCGCCCCCTTGGCGGAAATCCTGGATCCCGTCGAAGACGAAGCCACCCGCATTTCGCTTGATCGCGTGATCCAAGGCGTTGGCGCGGCCGAAGGCGCCAGCCAGGCGTTTGTCGATGCGCTGATCCGCATTCGCCAAGGTGATGAGACCTATCAGGTGATCGAAGGCGCGGTGCAGGTCGACGAAGAAACGCTGTTTCGCACCTCAATCAGCCTGCCTGCAGCCCTGACCGAAGGCGACTACACCGCCGAGATTTACCTGACGCGGGATGGCGCAATCGTCGACGTCTATTCCACCACGATTCCGGTTGAAAAGGTCGGATTGGAACGCTGGCTGTTCCGGTTGGCCCATGATCAGCCGTTTGTCTACGGGATCATGTCGCTGGCAATTGCGATCTTTGCAGGCTGGGCGGCGTCTGCCGTGTTTCAATTGGCGCGCCGCTGACCCCAGGTCTCACTGCGCGTACTTCATTGGCCCGAAAATACCTTGGGGGGTTTGGGGGGCAAAGCCCCCCAACAGGGCGATACCGAAGGGGGCGCAAAACCTGACCCAGAACGATCGCTGTAGCGCGCTTAGCCGCGTCCGACGTAAGGCATTTTCGTCGCCATCACTGTCATGAACTGGACGTTCGCTTCAGCCGGCAGGTTCGCCATATGCAAAACGGACCGGGCCGCATCACTGACATTCATCGTCTCGGGCGGGGTCTGACCGCCTGCGATCGCCTTTTTCGCAAGCGTGTCGATCATCGGGGTGCGCGCGTTGCCGATGTCGATTTGCCCGCAAGCGATATCAAAGGGCCGACCGTCCAGCGACAGCGTCTTGGTCAGCCCGGTGATCGCATGTTTGGTCGTGGTGTAGCAGACGGACCCTTCGCGCGGCGAATGGGCTGAAATCGACCCGTTGTTGATGATCCGGCCGCCTTGCGGGTCCTGTGCGCGCATCTGGGCAAAGCCCGCGCGCGCAGTGTGGAACATGCCGGTCAGGTTGACCGCGACCGACCGGGTCCAATCGTCATAATCGACCTCGTCGATCAGACCCTGGGGGGTGAAGATGCCCGCGTTGTTGAACACACAATCCAGCCGACCCCAATTTTTGGCCAGGGTGGTGATCGCCCCTTCCACGCTGGCAAAATCGGTCACATCCCCGGGCAGAACCAGCGCCTCACCGCCTTTGGCGACGTCAACCAGCGCGTCTTCGGTGCGGGCAAAAAGCCCAACGCGCCAGCCCGCGGCCATAGCCTGTTTTGCAACACAGCGTCCAATCCCGGATGAGGCACCGGTGACAAACATCGTGCGGGTCATTCGGCGGAACCTTCCAGGGTCAAAGGCGCAGCGGGGGCTGCCAGATCATCGGCAGTCAGGGGATCGGCGGGCTTGGCCAACCGGTTGCGGATCACCCAGAACAGACGGGTTTCGGCACGCGTGATCGCAACATAGGCCAGCCGTTTCCACAACGCGACACCGGCTTCGACCCGGCCCGAGTTTGCCGCCGCCCAAAGGTCGGGCGCGAAGACCTGCACCTCGGGCCATTGCGACCCTTGCGCTTTGTGGATTGTCACCGCCGCCCCATGCAGAAATGTCGCCCCCATATGGGCGGCAAAAGGGATAAAGGGCTCTTCTTCGCCGGGCATTTCAATCTTCACGATTGAGGCCGCCGAGACCTGTGGCTGTTCGGCGCCCACCACATGAAGGCGCGAAAAGCCTGACCGACTGCCGGGTCCAAGGTAGATCACTTGCGCGCCTTTGATCAGCCCGCGCGCTTCAAGATCGATGCGCTTCTTGCGGTGCTTCAGCGGCAGTTCGATCCCGTCGCAGATCATCGGCTCACCTGGCAACAAGGTATCTTCGGGCGCGCCGTAGGCTTGCCGGAACGCATGGATCAGCCGAATGCGGGTGGCATTGCGCCACACGAGCACCGGCGAGCGCGCCATTTTCTCCGCCTCCACCCGCTGGGCCAGCACGACGCGGTCATCGCGTTCGGCCGCTTCGCCGATCATCTGTTCGAAGTCTTCGAACCCAAGCGTGTCATCGGCCAGCGCATGGGCCAGATCAAGGATGGGGTTGCCGAGATCCTGCCGGTGGATCCGGTCCAGCGTCATCACCCGTGGCGCGGGCAAGGTTTCAAAGATCATCTTGCCGGACTGGCCGACGGGCGCCAACTGGGCAGGGTCCCCGAACAACAGCAAAGTCGGGAAGATTTCCTGGAGGTCTTCGAATTGCTTTTCATCAAGCATCGAGGCTTCATCGACAAAACCAATATCCAAAGGCTCGTCGCGCCGCTTCCAGCCCTTGATGAAATCCGACCCCTTCAGACCCGCAGCGGCCAAAGCTCCGGGCACCGATTTCACCCCTTGATAGAAGGCATAGGCCCGGTCGAAGGCAACATCGGTCAGCCCTTCTATCACCGGGCGTTCGCCACCAGACACCAGCCATTCGGCAAGCTTTTCGTATTCCGGGTCATAAACCGGGGTGTAGATAATTCTGTGGATCGTCGTCGCCGCCACGCCCCGGTTGCGCAACACGCTGGCCGCTTTGTTGGTGGGCGCAAGGATCGCCAGGGTGCGGCGGTCTTTCTTCTTTCGCCCATCATAATCGCCCGACACCGTCTCGACGCCTGCCTCGGCCAGGGCTTCGGCCAGTCGTGCCAGAAGCATGGTTTTGCCTGAGCCCGCCTTGCCAGTGATCGCCAGGACCGAGCCTTTGCCATCACCGCGCGGTTTTGCGAGGCTTTCGTTGATGTCGACGCCAGCGCTTTCCAATACCTCGGCCACGCGGTCAAACGCGTCGGCCTGATCGGCGGAAAAGGAAACAAGAGGGACGTTCATGGCGCAACCTTACGCGGGACGCGCCACGTCTGCCAGCAGGCTTAGGCGGCTTCGACCGCGCGCTTGAAGCGCACCCCAAAAGCGCGATCAAACCACGAGCGCGCCAGATCGGGCGACAACTTGGCCGACAATGCCACCTGCATCTGCAACCGTTCCGAAAAGTGCCACAGGCCGACCGAGATCGCGGATTTGCCGGTGCCACTTGAGCCCAGCACTTCTGGTGCGGCCCCGATCAGGCGGTAAATGCGCACCATGCGCGCGTCGAACACGCCGACGAAATGCTTGATGCCAAAGCCGGTCATGATTTCTCCGCCGGCCAGCATCAGGGCCGCCGAAACCCGGGGTTCAGCACCGGGGGCGAGGCAGAACCGGGTGCATTCCCAGATCTCGGGGCTTTCAACCGTGCCGCCACCCAGAAGGTCGGTGAAATGTTCGTTCACCATACAGCGCGAGGTTGTGGGCAAGAACCGCATCGACCCACCGTGGGTCCCGTCGGGGCGTTCCCAGATCACGTAAAGCGGGTTTAATGCGTCGTACTGGTCGCGCTCTTCCCCGTTTTCGTCGACAGTGACGTCCCAGCCCTGACGATCGTGAAACTGGATGGCCCGGTCGCGGAACATCGTGGCTGCAAGGCGCGGATAATCTGTAAGCTCGTTGGCATAAAGATAACGGATCATGTCTTCCCCCATGTGAAACGTTTGATGGGGTCAGCCTCAGCCCGCTTGGTTAATCCGGACTAACCGGGCGGGGCGCAAATTTAACCTTTCGGTAAGGATTAGACCACGATCAGGCCGAGCGTGAGCGCGCGGGCCACCGCCTGGGTGGTGTTCAGGGCCCCCAGCTTGAAGCGCGCCGATTCCACATACACGCGAAGCGTGTGTTCGGAAATCTCAAGTGTTTCAGCGATTTGCGCCCTGGAATACCCCAAAGCTAGGAACGTCAGCGCATCCGCTTCGCGCGGGGAAAGCGGCTTTTGAATCTTGTCTTCTTCCGGCTTTTCAAGCTCCAGCGCCTTTTGGTTGAAGTAGTGGGCGGCCATGATCAGATCGCGCACATGGGTGTCGCAAAAGCTCTGCCATTGATCATCCGAACACGAATCGTTCAACGTAAAAAGGGCGAACTGGCCGTTCGGGCCGCGCAAAGGAACGGAATAACCCTGGTTTCCGATCCCCCATTCAATGGCTTCCGCCATCAGGGCGCGCGCGGCCTTACTGGACCAATCGAGCCGCTTCCATTCGACCGGGTGAAATCGTTGAAAACAGCCCTGAATGACCGGGTCGATCCGCAGATAGCCCTGCGCGACGTAGTGTTCGGCCCAGGCGATGTCGTAGGTGCCAACGCCGTATTGTTCGCCATCACTGTTGACCCAGTGATACACGATATGCGCGATCGAATAATGATCGCGCAGATCGGTTATGAGTGATTGTAAGTCACCCCGCGTTTCGGCGCTCTCCATGCGCTCGAAGAACTGATCCAACATGGCCTACGTCCCCTCGGGGCGCACCACGCACCCCCGTTTCGGCCGACGTAATCTCCGCAGCGGCGATCAAAGACGTGTCCTCAAGCGACGCGGCAAGTGAAGGCAGATCGTTTTCTTGCGCAAAGCTGCGCAAATCCGCCAGAACGTCGAGTATCCAATCGTTCGTCATATCCGAGGCGCTTTCCTGTTAGGTTACTGAGCACTTTCACAACCCTAGCGATTGTGGATTCCTTTGGTATTCGCGAATACCAACTCCCCCGAAAATGCGAGGGCACGCGCAGTAACCTCCTAAAAAAACGCCTCTGACTCCCGAACTATGGCACAAAAGCACAACGCCGCACAACCCATAGGAGAAGTGCGGCGTTCGAATCGCTTAAATTAGTTAACGGCGACTCGCCTCAAGCGTGTCTTCAAGAGTCCGAAGGCCCGGAACCGGCGCTTGCACGAGCACGGACATGTTGCCCGGCTTATGCTCATTGCGGAGCATTTTCATATGTGCCTCAGGCAGATCCGCCCAGGGAAAGACTTCAGACATGCAGGGGTCCAGCCGGCGTTCGAGCATCAGCTTGTTGGCCGCCGACGCTTGCTTGAGGTGGGCAAAGTGCGACCCCTGAAGGCGCTTTTGGTGCATCCACATGTAGCGGACGTCAAAGGTGCAGTTGAACCCGGTGGTGCCGGCGCAGATCACAACCATGCCACCCTTCTTCACAACGAAGGTTGAAACCGGGAACGTCGCTTCGCCGGGATGTTCGAACACCATGTCAACGTTGACGCCCTTGCCCGTGATATCCCAAATCGCCTTGCCGAACTTGCGCGCTTCGGCGAACCATTCCGAATATTCAGGTGTGTTCACAGGCGGCAGTTGGCCCCAGCATTTGAAGTCTTTGCGGTTGATGACGCCCTTGGCGCCCAGGCCCATGACGAAATCACGCTTGTCTTCGTCCGAGATCACGCCGATCGCATTTGCACCGGCGGTATTGATCAGCTGGATCGCGTAAGACCCAAGGCCACCGGACGCCCCCCAGACCAACACGTTCTGGCCAGGCTTTAGATCATGCGGTTCATGCCCGAACAGCATCCGGTAAGCTGTCGCCAATGTCAGCGTGTAACAGGCCGCTTCTTCCCAAGTGAGGTGCTTGGGACGCGGCATAAGCTGCTGCGCCTGAACGTTGGTGAATTGCGCGAATGACCCATCGGGTGTCTCGTACCCCCAAATGCGCTGGCTCGGCGAATACATCGGGTCGCCCCCGTTGCATTCTTCGTCATCGCCGTCGTCCTGATTGCAATGGATCACAACCTCATCGCCGACTTTCCAGCGCTTGACCTTGTCACCCACCGCCCAAACGATGCCGGCCGCATCCGATCCCGCGATATGGAACGGTTGCCCATGCCCGTCAAACGGGCTGATCGGCTGGCCCAATGCGGCCCAGACGCCATTGTAATTGACCCCTGCCGCCATCACCAGCACCAGAACCTCATTCGAATCCAGCGTCGGGGTATCAACGACCTCAAGCTGCATGGCCGTATCGGGGTTGCCGTGACGCTCCCGCCGGATCGCCCAGGCGTGCATTTGCGCCGGCACATGACCGAGTGGGGGCATTTCGCCCATTGCGTAAAGGTCCTTCTTTGGCGCATTCGCCAGAATTTCAGCCGGTGTCATATCCAGAGCCATTGATGCCATCCTCATCACTTTCGCTTTGCCGCAGCGCAGAACTTTCCTGGATCGGGGATAATCCTCATCGCGACAGATTACAACTCAAATATGCTATGTTTTGTAATTTTATGTCGTGCGTGCCGAACAATGAAGCCCGAAGGCAACGGATCGTCTTGTTTTACGGCACTGTTGCGGATGCAAGGAAACAAGGGGGGCAGGTTTGACATGGCAAGTTAATTGCTTCAAACCACTTATAGATTGTAATTTTGTTGCTTCATGGAGATTCGGCAATGTCGCACCTGCAGCAAAAAGGCCAGAAAGATCGGCCCTGGATGTTCCGCACCTACGCCGGTCACTCGACCGCGGCGGCATCGAATGCGCTTTATCGCGGCAACCTTGCCAAGGGCCAGACCGGGCTGTCGGTGGCTTTCGATCTGCCCACGCAAACCGGATATGACAGCGACCACGAATTGTCGCGCGGCGAAGTGGGCAAGGTCGGCGTGCCGGTCGCCCATCTGGGCGACATGCGCACGCTGTTCGATCAGATCCCGCTTGAAACGATGAACACATCGATGACGATCAACGCAACGGCGCCGTGGCTTCTTGCCCTCTATGTTGCCGTGGCCGAAGAACAGGGCGCGGACACCAGCAAACTGCAAGGCACGGTTCAAAACGATATCATCAAGGAATACCTGTCGCGGGGGACATACATTTGCCCGCCCGAGCCCAGCTTGCGCATGATCACCGATGTCGCAGCGTGGACGCGCGAACATTGCCCAAAATGGAACCCGATGAACGTGTGCTCCTATCACTTGCAGGAAGCCGGTGCGACGCCCGAACAGGAACTTGCCTATGCGCTGGCGACTGGCATTGCCGTTCTTGATGATCTCAAAGGTAAGGTCCCGGCCGAACATTTCCCGGCCATGGTCGGACGGATTTCGTTTTTCGTGAATGCGGGCATCCGCTTTGTCACCGAGATTTGCAAAATGCGTGCCTTCACCGAATTGTGGGATGAAATTTGCCGCGACAGGTACAGTGTTGAAGACGCCAAATATCGACGCTTCCGATACGGCGTGCAGGTGAATTCACTCGGGCTGACCGAGCAGCAGCCGGAAAACAATGTCACCCGAATTCTCATTGAAATGCTCGCGGTGACCTTATCGAAAAATGCCCGCGCCCGTGCGGTCCAATTGCCCGCCTGGAATGAAGCACTGGGGCTTCCCCGCCCATGGGATCAGCAATGGTCCCTTAGAATGCAGCAGGTGCTGGCGTTTGAAACCGATCTTTTGGAATACGAGGATTTGTTTGATGGTAACCCCGCGATCGAGCGGCGCACGGATGAACTGAAGGCGGCCGCGCGCGCCGAACTTGCCACGCTTGATGCAATGGGCGGTGCAGTGAATGCCATTGAATATATGAAGTCTCGATTGGTCGAAGCCAATGCAGCGCGGATCGCTGGGATTGAAACTGGCGACACCACGGTTGTGGGCGTCAACAAATACACCGAAGCCGAACCATCGCCCCTGACGACGGGCGATGATGCGATCATGGTCGCCGATGCCGGGGCGGAGGCTGACCAGATTGAACGGCTCGAAGCCTGGCGCGCGCACCGCGACGCGGCCCGGGTCGACGCCGCGCGCAGCGCGTTGCAAAAGGCAGCACGGGACGGGTCGAATATAATGCCCGCCTCACTGGACGCGGCGCGCGCTGGCATGACGACCGGTGAATGGGGCGACGTTATCCGCAATGTGTTCGGGCAATACCGCGCGCCAACAGGTGTTTCCGCAGCACCATCCAACCAAACCCAGGGGCTTGAGGACTTACGCGGCGAGGTTGACCGCGTTTCCACAAAACTTGGCGAACGGCTTCGCCTGATGGTCGCCAAGCCCGGCCTTGATGGCCATTCCAATGGCGCCGAGCAGATTGCAGCGCGCGCGCGCGACGTCGGGATCGAAATGACCTATGACGGCATTCGCCTGACGCCGGGCGAAATCGCCGACCGTGCAGCAGTGACCAAGCCACATGTCATTGGGGTTTCGGTCTTATCGGGCAGTCATTTAAAGCTGCTCGAAGATCTGATGGGTCAGCTTGAAGCGCGCGGCCTTGGTGCAACGCCCGTGATTGTTGGCGGTATTATTCCCGACGCTGATGCTGCGAACCTCAAACAACTTGGAGTAGCGGCAATTTATACGCCCAAAGACTTTGAGTTGAATGCGATCATGCAGGATATCGTTCACATCGCTGATCCCGGGCACGTTGCCGCTGAATAAATTGGCAGTCATTTGCAATTCCTTTGGTTCTGCTGCATTACACGCGGCACAAAGGAGCTAAAAAAATGGCAGTCGATCTAAAGGGCATGACCCTCAAGCAACTTCAAAAGCTTGCGGAAGATGTCGCGAAAGAAGTCACCAAGCGCGCAAGCAAAGAACGCGACGCGGCTATGAAAGCAGCGGCCAAGGCGGCAAAGCAACACGGCTTTGACCTTGCGGATTTGCTGGGCGACGCACCCAAGAAACCCGGCCGCAAAAAGGCGGCTGCGAAGAAGGCTCCGCTTCCGGCGAAGTACAAAAACCCAAAGGACGCCAACCAGACCTGGTCAGGCCGTGGGCGCCAACCCGAGTGGTACAAGGCAGCCATTGCAGCAGGCAAAACGCCTAAGTCGCTTGAGATTTAATCCCAGATGACGGTTCATATCGGCGCGCAAAAGGGTGATATCGCGGAAACGGTTCTTTTGCCGGGCGATCCCAAGCGCGCCGAATGGGCCGCTCAGACTTTTCTAACAAACATTAGGCTGGTCAACGACGTTCGCGGCATGCTCGGCTTCACCGGCATGTATGACGGACAGGCGGTTACAATCCATGGATCGGGCATGGGAATGCCGTCTTTGTCGATTTACGCCAATGAGCTTATTCGCGATTACGGCGCAAAAACCCTTATTCGGATCGGTTCATGCGGTGGAATGCAATCTCACGTCAAGGTTCGTGACGTTATCCTGGCAATGACAGCGTCCAGCATTTCAACACCTTCGCGCGGTATATTCCGCGAGGTCAATTTCTCGCCTTGTGCGAATTACGAATTGCTCGCTAAGGCCGCAGCCGCTTCAAATGCCCGAGGCACTGCGTATCATGTTGGCGGTATTTATTCGTCGGACGTGTTTTACGACGAACGACCGGACCTGAATGAGATTATGACGCGCCACGGGATTTTGGCCGTCGAAATGGAAGCGGCCGAACTTTACAATCTTGCGGCGCGCTACGGGGTGCGCGCATTGGCGATCCTGACGGTCAGTGATCATTTGCAGACCGGTGAAGCATTGCCCGCCGAAGACCGTGAGCGCAGCTTTGGCGACATGGTCGAGATTGCCCTGAACGCGGCTTTCGCTTAATTGGCCCGCCGGACCGGCAGGTCACCAGCCAAGCCGAATGCGCGCAAACCGTCATACCACCCACGCAGGTCGTGAAAACTGCCGTCGAACGCGACACGCTTCAGATCTTCATAGATCACCGAACAAGCCGCGATACCTGCGCCATCCAGAGACCCCGACTGGGCCGCGACTTCGCAGTCCAAGTATCTGCGCTTCAAACTGTCGACTTGTGAATATGACGGCTGCAACTCGATCTGAGGTGCGGACGCCGCTGCCGTTCCTGCGACCAGGAGAACAACCATGAGTGATAGGGTCTGTGGCATTGGGGACGCTCCAAAAAAAGCTCCACCTCCCCACCGTGCAGACTACGCCGCCCGGCCACACAGGCCAGTTTTGACACGGTTGGCGCACGCAACAAACATCGCCAGTGTCGGAATTATGGGCAGTCCACCCCTTCGACGCATAGGGGTTCAACGTTAAGGAGTTCCCGATCGCCCCGCGGGGCCCGCTTTTAGGGCCCCGAAAGCTGTGTGACGGCGCCGGTTCGGCGATCATAGGACCATCGCACCTGACCGGTCGGGCAACAGCGCGGCTCCCCGGGACGCGGCATGGTCGTAGTCACCTCAACTGTCGTTCCCGAAAACACGGGGTCGCGCGGGTTCTGTCCGAAGATCCCCACGACCGGACGCACCAGCGTGAAACCAACGCGCGTTCGCTGGAAATGGCCAACCGAAAGGCGGGTCGCGTTCCCGCCACCGACCGGGATGTAATAGTAAAAGCCCAGAGCGGTGGTCGCCGCACCAGGATCAACCGCATCAGGCAGCCAGTAGCTGCCACCCTCACCCGGGATCGCGACACCGTGCAAACCAAAGGATTGCATCATCAATCCATTCAGGTCGCCCCACCCGTTGGACACCGGCGCGGGCGCCTGAGCAGCACTTGGTGCGGCGCACCGATCAGCAACGCATTGGTGATACGCAGGCGCCGTCGCGGGCCCGAACTCCGAAAGACACCGCCAAACGCAGCGTTGCAATTCCATGCCGTCCTGCGCAGTAGCCGGCAGCGCGGCAAGACAAAGGGCGAGCGCAGCCCGCCGCATTACACCACCCGGTCGACCATCATCTTTTTGATGTCGGCAATAGCTTTGGCGGGGTTCAAACCCTTGGGACAGGTTTTTGCGCAGTTCATGATCGTATGGCAGCGATACAGCTTGAACGGATCTTCCAGCTCATCCAGACGTTCGCCTGTCGCCTCATCCCGGCTGTCGATGATCCAGCGGTAGGCATGAAGCAACGCCGCCGGCCCAAGATAGCGATCACCATTCCACCAATACGACGGGCAGGATGTCGAGCAGGACGCGCACATGACGCATTCATAAAGCCCGTCGAGCTTCTTGCGATCCTCAATCGACTGCTTCCATTCCTTTTCCGGCCGCTTGGTCTTGGTTTCAAGCCACGGCATGATCGACGCGTGCTGGGCATAAAAATGCGTCAGGTCGGGGATCAGGTCTTTGATCACCGGCATATGCGGCAAAGGGTAGATGGTAACGTCGCCGTCAACCTCATCCAGCCCGTAAATGCACGCCAGCGTATTTGTGCCACCGCCTTTGCCGCCGATGTTCATCGCACATGACCCGCAGATACCTTCACGGCAAGACCGACGGAACGTCAGGGTCGGATCAATCTCGTTTTTGATCTTGATCAGCGCGTCCAGCATCATCGGCCCGCAAGTATCAAGATCGACGAAGTAGGTGTCGATCCGGGGATTTTCGCCGTCTTCGGGGTTCCAGCGGTAAATCCGAAACGTCCGCAGGTTGGTGGCACCATCCGGCTTGGGCCAGGTCTTGCCGGTCTTGATGGTCGAATTCTTTGGAAGGGTCAGCTGAACCATAAAAGAACCTCAGGTCAAAAGAAGCACCGGCAGACCTTCGGTCGCCAGGCAAGTGATGGTTTCGGTGCGGGTGCCAATGGCAAGAACGGTTTCGACCGTACCTGCGTCAGGGGCCCCTTGTGCCGCATCGCCAGCAAGGGAGAGGATCTCAATTGCCGTGGCGTTGTCGATGATGCAGTCGGTCGCAGGCTCAAGCGGCACACCCGGCAAACGCTCGGCCAGAACCGGACGGACGGCCGACCGCGCAGCCTCGCGCGCGATCTCGTTTTGAACCTCGGCGCAGGCGGCAAGCAAGATGAAAGACAAGATCGCCAGACGTGTCATAGGTTCAAAGGCCGCACTGGCCCCTCGCCTGTCAGTTGGAAGACGCAGTTTTCATAAACGATCTGAGGGTCCCGACCGGCAACCAGATCACTTGTCACTGTCAGTTCCACCCCGCCGACGACGCCCTTTTCGGAATTCACACCGATGCGCGCTTCGCCCGTGGGACTGGCGGCATTGCGTGCACGCTCTTCGCATCGGTCCGCGGCCTCCGTTCCAGAGATTGGACCACAGGCGCCAAGTGCTAAAAGAGGGAGGAGGATATAGAGGGGTTTCATGATCTGCTCTTTCAAGGTTTTTGCTCTCAAAACCTCGCAACACCTGACGGTGCTATGCCATAGCAGATCACCGGACCGGTACGTTTTACACAAACGCATCACGCCGATCCTCTCATTTCTTTGCGGATCATCAATTTCAGGCCCGACCACGTCGTATCGACAGCGCAGACCTTAACGTCGACCAGAATATCTTGCAGCGCCCTGTCGCGGATCACGTCCTCAGTCACATCGGTAGGAACCTTTGAAGCTTTTTTAGGCCAACTCACCCAGATCATCCCGTCGGGTTTGATCCGGTCGCGCAGCCCGGGAAGTGCGGCATCGACCACACTGGCGCTCTCGGTGAACACATGCGCGATATCGTAATCGTCCCGTTCAAGGTCATGCCACGACGTCACGACGTCGAGGGCCGCAAACGCGCGTTCGTCCGTCAGCCAGGCGAGCGTCTTGGGAAGGCCAGAAAAGCCAGCAATATGGCCATCCTTCAAGCCCAGCTTCTTGGCCAGCGGGGTGCCGGAATATCCAGCCTCAGGGCTCAATAGACCCGCGCTTTCGGCGCGATCTTCTTCAAATCAATCCCGCCTTCATTGTGGCCCAAAAGTGGGTTCAGATGGACCGGGCGGGTATCAAGGTCAACCTTGCCGTTGACCCAGGCCAGCGAATGGACCCGCCAGTTTTCATCGTCACGGTCGGGGTAATCCTCATGCGCATGGGCGCCGCGGCTTTCCTTGCGCGCTTCAGCCGATACGATCGTGGCCAATGCGTTGGGCATCAAGTTGGTCAGTTCCAGCGTTTCCATCAGATCGCTGTTCCAGATCAGCGACCGGTCGGTGACGCTGATATCTTCCATCTTGCCTGCCACGCCGTACATCTTTTCAACACCCTCACCGAGCGTTTCATCGGTGCGGAACACGGCGGCATCGGCCTGCATGGTTTTCTGCATCTCAAGGCGCAGTTCTGCCGTGGATACATCACCGCTGGCATGGCGCACGCCGTCGAACCGGTTGAGCGCTTTGTCGATCGCAGCTTTCGGCGCGGTTGGCACGGATGTACCCGCATCGACCACTTCGCCCGCCTTTATCGCGGCGGCCCGGCCGAACACCACCAGGTCAATCAGGCTGTTCGATCCCAGCCGGTTCGCCCCATGCACCGAAGCGCAGCCCGCTTCGCCCACGGCCATAAGCCCGGGCACGGTCTGGTCGGGATTGTCCTTTGTCGGGTTCAACACTTCGCCCCAGTAATTCGTCGGGATGCCGCCCATGTTGTAGTGAACCGTTGGCAGAACCGGGATCGGTTCGCGCGTCAGGTCAACACCGGCAAAGATGCGCGCACTTTCTGAAATACCCGGCAGCCGCAACGCCAATGTTTCGGGCGGCAAATGGTTCAGGTGCAGGTGGATATGGTCGCCATCCGACCCGACCCCGCGCCCTTCGCGGATTTCCATCGTCATGCAGCGGCTGACCACGTCGCGGCTGGCCAGATCCTTGTAGGTCGGCGCATAGCGCTCCATGAAGCGCTCGCCATCCGAATTCGTCAGGTAGCCGCCTTCGCCGCGCGCCCCTTCGGTGATCAGACAGCCTGCGCCGTAGATCCCGGTGGGGTGAAACTGCACGAACTCCATATCTTGCAAGGGCAGCCCGGCCCGGGCGACCATGCCGCCGCCGTCGCCGGTGCAGGTATGGGCCGATGTGGCCGAGAAATAGGCGCGTCCGTAGCCACCCGTGGCCAGCACGACCATTTTAGCGTTGAAAACGTGCAGAGTGCCTTTCTCAAGATCCCAGCACAGCACGCCCTGGCACTGACCGTCTTCACTCATCAACAGATCGGTCGCGAAATATTCGATGTAGAATTCCGCGTCATTCTTTAGCGACTGACCGTAAAGCGTATGCAAAATCGCGTGACCCGTCCGGTCGGCGGCTGCACAGGTGCGCTGCACCGGGGGGCCTTCGCCGAACTCGGTCGTATGGCCACCGAAGGGGCGCTGGTAAATCTCGCCCTCTTCGGTGCGCGAAAACGGCACACCGTAGTGATCAAGTTCGTAAACGGCCTTGGGCGCTTCGCGCGCGAGGTATTCCATCGCGTCGACATCACCAAGCCAGTCCGACCCTTTAACCGTGTCGTACATATGCCACTGCCAATCGTCCGGGCCCATGTTGCCCAGGCTGGCGGCGATCCCGCCTTGCGCGGCCACCGTATGCGACCGCGTCGGGAACACCTTGGTGATGCAGGCGGTTTTTAGCCCCTGCTCGGCCATCCCAAGCGTCGCGCGCAAGCCTGCGCCACCAGCGCCAACCACCACGACGTCGTAATTATGCGTCTCGTATTCATATGCTGCCACTGTATCGTTCCTAGAATGCGAGTTTTGCGAGGGCAAAGAGCCCAATCGCGATCAGGCCGTAGCCCAGGCCAGTCACCGCGACCTGGGTGAGCTTACCGGCTGTGCCATGGATATAGTCTTCGACGGCTTCCAGTGCTTCAAACATCATATGCCGGATCAGGATGACCAGCGAGAACGCTGTGATCAAAGCGGGCACTGGGCGGCTGAAATACGTCACTACGTCGATATAGCCTTCGCCGTAGCCAAGCATAAATGTGATCACAAAGACTGGCACGATCACGACAACGGCGATCGAGCTGACCATCATTTGCCAATGGTGGTGCGTGCCTTCGCGTCCTGACCCCATGCCAAGGGCACGTTTGCGGTCCGTTACGTATTTCACAACACCCCTCCCAATCCCAGGATGGCAACCAGCACGGTCAGAATTGTGGCCAGGCCGAACATGCCCTTGGCCATCAATTCCGACGTCTCCACCTCAAGGCCATGACCAAAGTCCCAGATCACATGCCGCAGGCGCCCCAGCGTGTGATAAAACAACGCCCAGATCGCGCCGAGCATCAGGATATCGCCGATAAAGCTACGCAAGATGCCGTCGATAAAGGCGAAGGCGCCTTGCGAAGTAGCCGCTGCCAACAGCCACCAAACGATCAGAATGGCGAATGCGAGAAGCGCAATTCCAGTGATCCGCACCATGATCGATGAAATCGACGTAAGCTGCGGTTTGTAGTATTGTCCGATCATGAAAGGGGACAGCGGTCGATCCCCCCGGTTGACGTCCGGCATTGGTGTTATCCTGCGATTATCGCGTCACGTTTAGTTTGGGCGATTTAACAAGGCGTGTCACGGGGTCACTGCGCCGCATGGAGCGACGATTTGGCACAATCTGGCTCGATTTGTAATTTTCGTGATCACAGTCAATTAAAGTGTGATCACATAAATTTCGCCGCCGCCCAGATTGCGCTAACATGCTGACGTAGAGCGCGAATTGGCGACTCAGCGCGGCACCAACACCCAGATATCCAGATCAAGCAGCACGCCGGGAAGATACGTCCCATCCTCACCCTTCAGCGAAAAGGCGGCAACCTGGGGCGAATGCGCAACCAAACGCAGACGCAACGCACCGATGTCAGGGCGTCCGGTTTCCGCCTTGTCCAGCACCTGTGACCAGGCGCACACGGTCATGCCTGCAAAGCAGGGCGCCACGTGAGTGCCCCCGTTCAAAGCTGCGATCATCTGCGCATTTGCCAGCCCATTGAAAGACAGCGTACGGGCCAGAGAGATCACATGCCCGCCGTAGATCAACCGCTTGCCATCCTCGCGATTGGTCGCATCAAAATGCACCTTGGCCGTATTCTGCCACAACCTTGTGGCCAGCATATGCTCGGCTTCCTCGATCGTCACACGGTCCACATGGTCGATGGTCTCGCCGATGGCATAGTCATCCCAGCGATGCGGCTCGCCGGCCAGCCCGAAGTCGTAGCCCGAAAAATCGAGGCCCGGTGGCACAACCAAATCGCCCGGATCCACGACCTTGGCAAGCTCTGGCACCACAGGCTCTGGCGCCGGGCTTGCCACATCGCGTTTCTTGACCATGACCCAGCGGACATAGCTCAGCACCGCATCGCCAGACTGATCGCACCCGGTCGTGCGCACATAGACAATGCCCGCCTTTCCGCTTGAGATTTCCTTCAGCCCAATGACCTCAGACGTCGCGGTCAATGTCGCCCCGGGATAGACAGGCTTCAGCCAGCGCCCTTCGCCGTAGCCGAGATTTGCCACCGCGTTGAGGGAAACATCGGGAACGGTTTTCCCAAACACCGTGTGAAAAACGATCAGGTCATCAAAGGGGGCAGCCCCAAGCCCACACGCAGCGGCAAAGGCGTCAGACGAATAAAGCGCATGCCGCACCGGGTACAGCGCGTGATACATCGCGCGTTCGCCCCCAGACAGGGTCCGGGGCACAGCATGGGTGATCACCTCGCCCAGCGCGTAGTCTTCGAAAAAGCGGCCCGGATTGGTCTTCATTGCTCCCCCAGCTTCAGCTCTGGCGAATAGGTGCCGGGCACTTCTTTCACGACGGCCTGACCGCAGCGCATCACCCCGTTGGCGGCGTCATAGGCATAGGTCGGCGACCCGTGCAGCACCCAACCTTCATTCAGCGCCGCGGTGACCTTGTGGCAAAAGGCGGATGTGTCATCGCCGGTCAAAAAACGGTAAAGCTGCATCTTATCCTCCGAACGGCCAACGCCAGATCGCATGGATCGCCGCAACCCCGACAAACGCCACGATCACCAGACCAAGATGCACCCAGGGCGACGAAATGGGTGCCTTGCCGCGGTCGACCAACCCCGGGACTCGTTTTGAAAAGATTACTTCGGCCACGGCCCAGGCCAAAAGACCTCCGAACAATATGATCGACGCCAGATCGCCGTTCACCAACAAATGCGCCAAGGCCCAGACCTTGAACCCGGTCAGTTGCGGGTTCTTCAGGCTGCCAAAGACAAATGCGGTCCCCAGCTGCGTTGCCGACGTCAGGAACATGTAAAACGCCAATAGCATCAGCGCATTGTTCAAATGCGTAAGAAACCCCGGGGGCGACCATACGGCGACAAAGGGCACAAGGTTCCCCCCAAGCACCATCAACACAAGCGAGGCCAAAAGGCCGAGGGTGATCAGCCCCTTCGCACCATTCCCGAACCGGTCCTGCAGACGTCCCCGTACATCTGGCGCGACGGACCGCATCAGATGCAGCCCCGACCAAAGGCCAAGCCCCAGTAGCAACAAGATCCAGCCCATCAGATGGCCTCCAATTCCGCGATGGCGCGGGCCTTGGCCAGCGTCGCTTCGGCGGTCACCACATGCAGGTTTTCGACGATCTTGCCATCCAGCACCGCCACCCCTTCGCCGGCCGCAACCGCCGCCTTGTGCGCGGCAATGGTCCGCTCGGCCTGTTCAATATCGGCCTCAGACGGCGCGAAGACCGCGTTTGCAATATCCAGCTGAGCAGGATGGATCAGGGTCTTGCCATCCATCCCGATCATGGCCCCCTGCTCACATTCCTCTTTCAGGCCCGCGTCGTCCTTGAACGCGTTATAGACCCCGTCGACACAAAAAATGCCACCGGCACGCGCACCCAAAAGTGCCATTTGAAGCGACGCCATCAATGGCATGCGGTTGCCGCCGGTTGCACATCCCAATTCCTTGGCCAGATCATTGGTGCCCAGCACAAAGCCGCCCATTTTCGGGTGTTTGGCGATGGAAAGCGCATTCAGAACACCCTCTGCGGTTTCGATCATGGCCCAGAACACCGCCTTGGGCGCGTGCAAAGCGGCGGCGTCAACATCGTCGGGTCCGTTCACCTTGGGCAAAAGGACCGCGTCGACAGCCATCGCGGCACTGGCGGCCAGATCATCGGCACCCCATTCGGTATCCAGCCCGTTGACCCGCAACACCGTCATCCGCGCCCCGTAGGCCTCCGCGGTCAAGACCTCGCCCAGCAAATCGCGCGCGGCAGGCTTTTCATCCGGCGCGACCGCATCTTCCAGATCAAAGATAATCGCGTCAGCGCTCAGGGTTTTCGCCTTATCCAACGCGCGCGCCTTGGACCCCGGGATGTAAAGCATGGACCGAACGGGTCGAGAGCTGGGGTGCATCGTGAAACCTTTAGATGATTCGGGTCTTTTTTGCCCGCGGACAGGGGGCATCCGCAAGAGGGTCTTTGGAAGCGGAAACCGGGAAAATCAGACGTTTAACCGCACCGAACCTCCGCGGTCGCTGCGTTAACCAATTCTTTTTCTGTCCACAGCAACCTGCAAAGGCGCCGAACGCAATGCCCAGAAGGTCAGGGCAGCAGGGTCGGAAACCGTCGAAAGGACATGGCGCGAGAACCTTTATGGACGCATGCAACGGCAAAGCCCGTGCCGCCTCCTAACCCGGAAAGGGAAACGGATGAAACGGAACTTTTTGATCCTGTCGCTTGGTGTTGGGGCGATGATTCTGGCGACAAGCCATGCATTTGCACAGACTTCGGCACAAAACTGCGGCGCCCGCGAACCGCTGGTCGAACGGCTGGCTGATCGCTATGGCGAAAGCCGCCAGTCGATTGGTTTGGGCACCCAGAACCGGGTTGTGGAAACCTATGCCAATCCCGAAACCGGATCTTGGACAATTACAGTGACGATGCCAAACGGGGTGATGTGCCTTCTTGCCTCAGGCCACGCCTTTGAAGCCGTGACCGAGGGGCTGACCCCCACGGGTTCCGAAATCTGAGCGTTCCGCGTGAGACCGCAGCCTTGTTGTGGTCTTGCGCCCGGGCGGTTGGGGGGCTAGCACGTTTCGCGACTTCCACCACCACCGGAGATTACCCATGGCCAGACCCAAGATCGCGCTTATCGGCGCGGGTCAGATCGGCGGGACGCTTGCTCATCTTGCAGCGATTAAAGAACTTGGCGACGTCGTGCTGTTCGACATTGCCGACGGCACACCCCAGGGCAAAGCGCTCGACATCGCAGAAGCCGGTCCTGTGGGCCGCTACGATGCAGCGCTGAAAGGCACCACCGATTACGCCGATATCGCCGGCGCAGACGTCTGCATCGTGACAGCGGGCGTTCCGCGCAAACCGGGGATGAGCCGGGACGATCTGTTGGGCATCAACCTAAAGGTCATGAAATCGGTCGGCGAAGGCATCGCAGCCAATGCGCCCGATGCCTTTGTCATCTGTATCACCAACCCGCTGGACGCGATGGTCTGGGCCTTGCGCGAGTTTTCGGGCCTTCCACGCGAAAAGGTCGTCGGCATGGCAGGCGTTCTGGACTCGGCCCGATTCCGCCACTTCCTGTCGCTGGAATTCAACGTATCCATGAAAGACGTCACTGCCTTTGTGCTGGGCGGGCACGGCGACACGATGGTGCCTCTGACGCGCTATTCGACCGTCGCAGGCATTCCCCTGCCCGATCTCGTCAAAATGGGCTGGACGACACAAGACAGCCTTGATGCGGTGGTGCAGCGCACCCGCGACGGCGGGGCCGAAATCGTAGGCCTCCTGGGCAACGGTTCGGCGTTTTATGCCCCGGCAGCCTCGGCGATCGAGATGGCGGAAGCCTATCTGAAAGACCAAAAGCGGCTTCTGCCCTGCGCGGCTTTCGTCGATGGCGCCTACGGGCTCGACGGGTTCTATGTGGGCGTGCCCTGCATTCTGGGCGCGGGCGGTGTCGAACGCGTGGTTGAGATCGAACTCAACAAGGACGAACAAACCATGTTCGACAAATCAGTCGACGCCGTGAAAGGCCTTGTCGCCGCCTGCAAAGGCATCGACGAAAGCCTCGCCTAGACGCACGAATGATCGCTAAGATGAACGCACCGCTTCCGAACCCGGGGGCGGTGCGACGTCATTTAGGGACCCCGTCATGCGCGCTATTCTGATCTGCCTTGCCTGTGTCATCACTACAAAAGCCAACGCCGATGTGTCATCGGACATCGCCTCACTTGGCCTGACCGGCGCGCGCGAGGCTCTTGAAGCGCTCCGTGATCCAACGACCGACGAACAGTTTGCCCTTGCGGGGGTCCTGTTTCTTGAAACGATTGAACAAGCGTATCAAGCGCGTTGGACGTACGGGATGTCAGGTGCAACGCTCCCCTTGCCGATGTTTCAGGGCAATTTGCCACCGAACCCGGAACCAGAGGCGTTTCAGCCTGAAACCGTGCGCAACATCACCACCGCCTTCGTGACGGACCTCGCACAGGTCACGCTCACGCTGGACGCCATTCCCGCGGACGCTGACCCGGCGGTGTCGCTCGCATTGCCGGACCTGTGGTTTGACGCAAACGTCAACGGACAGCGCGATGACGGCGAGGGTCTGGTTGATATTGTTTTGCCGCTGGTCCTGAGCCGGTTTGAATTGCGCCGTTTCAACGAAGCGCGCGCTGAAAATCCAGATGCCCGCGATCCGCGCAGCGCAACGATCCGCTTTGACAAAGCCGACCTTTACTGGCTGGCGGCCTATGCGCAGGTCTTACAAGGCGTGGGTGAGTTGGTCCTTGCGTTCGATCCAACTGATGAAATCGACAAGGTGCTCACCGCCCGCGCCGCCTTTGCCGCCCAATTTGCCACCATGCACGGCGACGATACGCTGGACCAGATCGTTCGCGACCTGCGCAAAAGGAACCCCGATATGACGGATGCCGAAGCTGCGCGGCTCACGGCAATGCTGCAAGGGGGTAATAATCCGGTCCGGCAGTTCGCAGACCCCGTCGATATCGGCTCGATCGTTGTTGAGACCCTGCGCCACCAGCCGGACCCCCAGCACATTGGTCGGGCCCGTGATCATTTCGTTGCGATGGTCGGCCACAACCGCGACTTTTGGCAGGCGTTGGCGATGGAAACCGACAACACCGCCGAGTGGATCCCCAACCCCGACCAAACCGCAGCCTTGGGGATCGAACTGCCTGGCGAAATCGGTCCCGCCTGGCTTGACGTCCTAACTGACCTCGAACGTACACTGAACGGCGACCTGTTGGTGCCGTTCTGGCGGTTTGCGCCGGGCTTCGGGATCGATCTTGATGCTTACGTGCGCGACCCATCCCCGATCGCGATTGTCGAATGGGCCCAAGGGGCGGCCGCCTTGCCTTACGCAAGGCCGGGCGAGGTCGTGGGAACCGACAGTTGGAGAGCGTTCAGCCGACTGGTGCGCGGACAGACTGGAATGTTTGTGATTCTCCTGAACTAAACACCGCCGTCCATTTTGTGATCACACTTTTTCTAGCTGTGATCACAAAACCGGAAAACTGCATCAAATGCAATGAAACAAGGTGGTTTTGGGTTCCCATATCACCCCCGGCATGTCTAGCCTTTCCCAAAGACACCAACCTCCCGGGGGCCCGACGTGAACATCCACGAATACCAAGCCAAATCTCTCTTGCGCGACTACGGTGCACCTGTGTCCGACGGGCGCCCGGTGTTGAAGGCAGAAGATGCCAAAACGGCCGCGGGTGAACTCGACGGTCCCATGTGGGTCGTGAAGGCGCAAATCCACGCCGGCGGCCGGGGCAAAGGCACGTTCAAGGAAAGCGACGCCGGCGAAAAGGGCGGTGTGCGCTTGACCCGCTCGGCATCCGAAGCCGCCGAGGAAGCCCGCAAGATGCTGGGCCGCACACTCGTGACCAAGCAGACCGGCGATGCGGGCAAGCAGGTCAACCGGATCTACATCGAAGATGGTTCGGGCATTGAGACCGAAATGTACCTGGCCCTGCTCGTCGACCGGCAAACCTCGCGCGTCAGCTTCGTCGCCTCAACCGAAGGCGGCATGGACATCGAAGAGGTCGCCGAAAGCACGCCCGAGAAAATCTTGTCCTTCAGCGTGGACCCCGCCACCGGCTACCAGCCCTATCATGGGCGCCGCATCGCGTTCGAACTGGGTCTGGAAGGCCAGCAGGTCAAACAATGCGTCAAGCTGATGGGCACGCTTTACAAGCTCTTTGTCGAAAAAGACATGGAGATGTTGGAAATCAATCCCCTGATCGTCACTGATGCAGGCGATCTGAAATGCCTTGATGCGAAGATGGGGTTTGACGGCAACGCGGTCTACCGCCACCCCGAAATCGCGGCCCTCAGGGATGAGACCGAAGAAGACCCCAAGGAACTTGCCGCGTCGAAATTCGACTTGAACTATATCGCACTCGACGGTGAAATCGGCTGCATGGTCAATGGCGCAGGCCTAGCCATGGCGACGATGGACATTATCAAGCTGTATGGGTCTGAGCCTGCCAACTTTTTGGACGTGGGCGGCGGCGCCACCAAGGAAAAGGTGACGGAAGCCTTTAAGATCATCACGTCCGACCCGCAGGTCAAAGGGATCTTGGTGAACATCTTCGGCGGCATCATGCGCTGTGATGTGATCGCCGAAGGCGTGGTCGCCGCCGTGAAGGAAGTTGGTCTTGAAGTGCCCCTCGTAGTGCGGCTGGAAGGCACCAACGTCGAAAAGGGCAAAGAGATCATCAACACCTCCGGCCTGAACGTCATCGCGGCGGATGATCTCAAAGACGGGGCCGAAAAGATCGTGCAGGCGGTCAAAGGCTAGGATGATGGCGCGTGCACGAAGCGCGATTGTGTTTGGGCGAGGCGCCGGAGTGATGGCTTTGTTGCTATCGCAGTCCGGACCTGCCCAGGCCTCGGACGCCGCCATGTCCGCCTTTGCCGAAAACTGTTTTCGCCCAACCATGACCGCAGCCCACGCCGAAACGCGGCTGGGTCTGCCTGGCGTGCGGTACGACTTCTACGACACCAATCCTTTCACCTCTGCCGCGCCCTCGCCCGCCACAGGCCGCCCCGCGACACCCGGCACCGACCGGCGCTGCGAGGTGTCGTTCGACGGGGCCCAAATCGACGCGGCAACCGCCGCCGTCACCGCCGGGCTGGACGCCGAAGGCATCCGCACCCCCGCAGACGTTCCCGCGACCTTCCAAACCATCCCCGGCGTAGCCCTTGTCGCCGCCCGCCGCCTGAACCCAAGAAAAGTCGCCGTCGTCCAGGTGGGCACCCGCCCCGGTCCGAACGGCACTGAAACTTACATGAACGTCGAACGCCTGCGTTCGCCCCAATAGCCTCACGAAGGAGCCTACCCCAATGTCCGTCCTCGTCGACAAATCCACCAAAGTCATCTGCCAGGGCTTCACCGGCAGCCAGGGTACGTTCCATTCCGAACAGGCCATCGCCTATGGCACCCAGATGGTCGGCGGCGTGACGCCCGGCAAAGGCGGCCAGACCCATCTCGACCTGCCGGTGTTCAATTCCTGCCATGAGGCGGTTGCCAAAACCGGGGCAAACGCGTCCGTCATCTACGTGCCGCCGCCTTTTGCGGCAGACTCGATCCTAGAAGCGATTGATGCCGAAATCCCGCTGGTGTGCTGCATCACCGAAGGCATCCCGGTTCTGGACATGATGAAGGTCAAGCGCGCGCTGGAAACATCCAAAACCATCCTGATCGGGCCAAACTGCCCCGGTGTGATCACGCCCGACGAATGCAAAATCGGCATCATGCCGGGCCATATCCACCAGAAAGGCTCGGTCGGGGTTGTCTCGCGGTCGGGCACGCTGACCTATGAGGCGGTCAAGCAAACCTCGGACGTGGGGCTTGGCCAATCGACCTGCGTCGGCATCGGCGGCGACCCGATCAAAGGGACCGAGCATATTGACGTGCTGGAATGGTTCCTGGCCGATGACGAAACCCAGTCGATCATCATGATCGGCGAAATCGGCGGGTCCGCCGAAGAAGAAGCCGCGCAGTTCCTGGCCGATGAAAAGAAAAAAGGCCGCTGGAAACCGACAGCAGGGTTCATCGCAGGCCGCACGGCCCCTCCGGGTCGGCGCATGGGCCACGCCGGTGCCATTGTCGCCGGCGGCAAAGGTGGCGCGGACGACAAGATCGAGGCAATGAAATCGGCCGGCATCGTGGTGGCCGAAAGCCCTGCGAGCCTGGGTGAAGCCGTGGTTGAGGCCATCGGGTGACACGGTCACACGCCCTTGTAGGTCAGGCGTCCGCCTGGCTGGCCAACCGGTGCCGGGCTGAAGCCCGGCCTACGGCGTTGATGGGGGTCGCGTGATGGGGTTTACCGAGGCCGTTCGCACCTGTTTTCGAAAGTACTTCACCTTCTCCGGCCGCGCGCCCCGCTCGGAGTTCTGGTACTTCGTGTTGTTCTTGTTCTTGGGCCAGTTGGTCGCTGTTGTTGTCAACTCAATGCTGTTCGGTCCAGAAATTCGTGTGAATCCAAACACCGGACAAGTTGTTGGCCGAAGCTACAACGATGGCCGGATCGGGGATGTTTTCTTCCTTGCAACAGTCGTGCCCCATATCGCAGTCGGGTGGCGCAGAATGCATGACTCAGGTCGGGCGGGATATTTACCCTATTTACCTTGGCTCGTCCTGATTGCCTTCATTCTCTGGTCTATTGTTTCCGCAGTCGGATGGGCGACGTTTTCAGAAACGCTTCGCGCAACCGGCGCGATCCGCGTGGAAAGCGATGGCGGATTTGCCTTCGCGTTCGTTCTTCTTTTGGCTTCGATTCTGCTTGGTATCTACTGGCTCACAAGACCCTCCGAGCCCGGCCCAAACAAATACGGCCCAAACCCGTTTGACCCCGCAAACACCGCTGACCTTCCAGAGGTATTCAAATGACCGAACAATCCCCCAACGATATCTTCAAAGCCTCATCGTTTTTGCAGGGCCACAACGCGGCCTATGTCGAACAGCTTTATGCCCGTTACGCAGAAAACCCCGCGGCGGTCGACGAAAACTGGCAAGCGTTCTTCAAAGAATTGGGCGACGCGGAAATCGACGCCAAGCGCGAAGCGGCTGGCCCCTCCTGGGCGCGCGCCGACTGGCCGCCAGCACCAGCGGATGAGGTCACCTCCGCCCTCGACGGCCAATGGGCCGAACCCGAGAAACAAGTCGAGAAAATCAAAGCCAAGGCCGCCGAAAAGGGTGCGGCGATCAGCGACGAACAGGCCCGCCAGGCGGTGCTGGATTCCTTGCGCGCGCTGATGCTCATCCGCGCCTACCGCATCCGGGGCCATCTGGCCGCTGACCTTGACCCGTTGGGGATGCGCGACGCGTCCAACCACCCCGAGTTGGACCCCAAATCCTACGGCTTCACTGAAGCCGACATGGACCGCCCGATTTTCATCGACAACGTACTGGGGCTTGAAATGGCCTCGATGCGCGAGATCATCGCCATCGTCAAACGCACCTATTGCGGCACCTTCGCGCTGCAATACATGCACATTTCCAACCCCGAGGAAGCCGGTTGGCTGAAAGAACGCATCGAAGGGTTCGGCAAGGAAATCGGTTTCACCCGCGAAGGGCGCAAAGCGATCCTGAACAAGCTGGTCGAAGCCGAGGGTTTTGAGAAATTCCTGCATGTGAAATACACCGGCACCAAACGTTTTGGCCTCGATGGTGGCGAAGCGCTGATCCCCGCGATGGAACAAATCATCAAACGGGGCGGCGCTTTGGGCATTCGCGACATCGTTGTCGGCATGCCCCACCGGGGCCGGCTTAGCGTGTTGGCCAATGTCATGGGCAAGCCTTACAAAGCCATTTTCAACGAATTCCAGGGCGGCAGCTTCAAACCCGAAGATGTCGATGGGTCGGGCGATGTGAAATATCACCTGGGCGCCTCGTCGGACCGCGAATTTGACGGCAATAACGTCCACCTGTCGCTGACGGCAAACCCCAGCCACCTTGAGGCCGTGAACCCGGTCTGTCTGGGCAAGACCCGCGCCAAGCAAGACCAGATCAAGGACCAGGACCGGACCCAGGCATTGACGATCCTTCTGCACGGCGATGCGGCTTTCGCAGGCCAAGGTGTGGTCGCCGAATGCTTCGGTCTGTCGGGGCTTAAGGGTCACAAGACCGGCGGCACGATCCATATCGTCGTCAACAACCAGATCGGGTTCACCACCGCACCGCATAAGTCACGCTCTTCGCCCTACCCCACAGACATCGCGCTGATGGTCGAAGCGCCGATCTTTCATGTGAACGGCGATGATCCCGAAGCCGTGGTGCACGCCGCCAAGGTCGCCACGGAATTCCGCCAGAAGTTCCACCGCGACGTGGTGATCGATATCTTTTGCTACCGCCGGTTTGGCCACAACGAAGGCGACGAGCCGATGTTCACCAACCCCGCGATGTACACCCGCATCAAGGGCCACAAGACAACGCTGTCTTTGTACACCGAACGGCTGGTGCGCGACGGGCTGATCCCCGAAGGCGAGATTGAGGATATGAAGGCCAGCTTCCAGGCCTATCTGAATGATGAATTTGAGGCCGGCAAAACCTACAAACCCAACAAGGCCGATTGGCTTGACGGGCGCTGGTCGCATCTGGACCGCGAAGGCGACGATTATGAACGCGGCCAGACGGCCATCCCCGAAGCCACCATGGCTGAAATCGGCCGCGCGCTGACAACTGCCCCTGAAGGCCACAAGGTCCATAAGACCGTCGGGCGGCTTCTCGATGCCAAACGCAAGATGTTTGAGACCGGCACAGGGTTCGACTGGGCCACCGCGGAAGCCATTGCGTTTGGGTCGTTGCTTACCGAAGGCTATCCGGTCCGCCTGTCGGGCCAGGACAGCACGCGCGGCACGTTTTCCCAGCGCCATTCGGCCTTTGTCGATCAGGACACAGAAGAGAAATACTATCCGATGAACCATATCCGCGCGGGCCAAGCGCAATATGAAGTCATCGATTCTATGCTTTCCGAATATGCCGTTTTGGGGTTCGAATACGGCTACTCACTGGCAGAACCCAATGCGCTGACACTCTGGGAAGCGCAGTTTGGCGACTTTGCCAATGGCGCGCAGATCATGTTTGATCAGTTCATCTCCTCGGGCGAACGCAAGTGGCTTCGCATGTCGGGGTTGGTGATGCTTCTGCCCCATGGGTTTGAAGGTCAGGGGCCCGAACACTCCTCAGCCCGGCTGGAACGGTTTTTGCAGATGTGTGCCGAAGACAACTGGATCGTCGCCAATTGCACCACGCCTGCGAACTACTTTCACATCCTGCGCCGCCAGCTTCACCGCGACTACCGCAAACCGCTGGTTCTGATGACGCCGAAATCGCTTTTGCGCAACAAAATGGCGGTCAGCCGCGCCGAAGAATTCACCGAAGGCTCGTCCTTCCACCGGGTGCTTTGGGACGATGCCCAGCTTGGCATGTCCGACACCAATCTGGTCAGCGATGACAAGATCAAACGCGTCGTGCTGTGTTCGGGCAAGGTCTATTATGACCTGCTGGAAGAGCGTGACAAACGCGGCCTCACGGATGTCTATCTTTTGCGGGTTGAACAATTCTATCCCTTCCCGGCTCTGTCGATGGTCAACGAATTGAAGCGCTTCTCGAACGCCGATTTTGTCTGGTGCCAGGAAGAGCCCAAAAATCAGGGCGGCTGGACATTCATGGACCCCAACATCGAATGGGTTCTGACACGCATCGGCGCCAAACACACCCGCGCCAAATACGCGGGCCGGAACGCCGCAGCCTCGCCCGCGACAGGCCTGGCCTCTGCCCACAAAGCTCAGCAAGCCGCCCTGGTCGACCAGGCGCTGACGATCGAAGGATAAGATAATGGCAACTGAAATCCGCGTTCCCGCCCTGGGCGAAAGCGTCACCGAAGCCACAGTGGCCACTTGGTTCAAGAAACCCGGTGACGCCGTGGCGGTGGACGAAATGCTGTGCGAGCTGGAAACCGACAAGGTGACCGTCGAAGTCCCATCGCCCGCTGCCGGGACCCTGGGCGAGATTGTCGCCGCAGAAGGCGAAACCGTCGGGCCGGACGCGCTTTTGGCAACACTGGCCGAAGGCGCAGACGCCGCCGCGGCCCCTGCCGCAAAAGCCGAGCCCGCACCTGCGCCGGCCGCCAAGGAAGACAGCGCCGGCGAAGCCATTGACGTGATGGTGCCAGCCTTGGGCGAAAGCGTGACCGAAGCGACCGTCTCGACCTGGTTCAAAGCCGTGGGCGACGCGGTCGCGGCCGACGAAATGCTGTGCGAATTGGAAACCGACAAGGTCTCGGTCGAAGTGCCCAGCCCCGCTTCGGGCGTTCTGGCCGAAATCATCGCCGCCGAAGGGGCAACAGTCGAGGCCACCGGAAAACTTGCAGTCATCTCTGGCGGCGCAGGCGCCCCGGCGGCCAAGGTTTCGGACGAACCGGTCGAACACCATGAGCGTCCCGAAACCGGCCCGACCAGAGACGTCGAAAACGCGCCCTCGGCCAACAAGATGATGGCTGAAAAGGGCATTGATCCTGCCAGCGTCACAGGCTCGGGCAAAGACGGGCGGATCATGAAGGAAGACGTGCAGACAGCGCTGGCCAACCCGACGCCAGCCGCCGCCGCGCCCGCCGCCACCGTGCGCGCGCCTGTCACGGCCGAGGATGCGTCGCGCGAAGAACGCGTGAAGATGACGCGGCTCAGGCAGACCATCGCGCGTCGCCTGAAAGACGCGCAGAATACCGCTGCGATGCTGACCACCTATAATGAGGTCGACATGTCCGCCGTCATGGGTCTGCGCCGCGAATACAAGGACCTGTTCGAGAAAAAACACGGCACCAAACTGGGCTTCATGTCGTTTTTCACCAAAGCCTGCTGCCACGCGCTGGTCGAAGTGCCCGAGGTGAACGCCGAGATCGACGGCACCGATGTGGTCTACAAAAAGTTCGTGCACATGGGCGTCGCCGTCGGCACGCCCAATGGCCTCGTGGTGCCTGTGGTGCGCGACGCCGACCAGATGAGCTTCGCCGCAATTGAGAAGAAGATCGCCGAACTGGGCCTGCGCGCGCGCGACGGCAAACTGTCGATGGCCGAAATGCAGGGCGGCACGTTCACGATTTCAAACGGCGGGGTTTATGGCTCGCTGATGTCCTCGCCCATCCTCAACCCGCCGCAGTCTGGCATCTTGGGCATGCACAAAATCCAGGACCGGCCCATGGTCGTGAACGGCGAGATTGTGATCCGCCCGATGATGTATCTGGCCCTGTCCTATGACCACCGGATCGTCGATGGCAAAGGGGCGGTGACCTTCTTGGTGCGCGTGAAGGAAGCGCTGGAGGATCCCCGCCGGCTGCTGATGGATTTGTGATGCTCTCTGCGCATTTTTTTCGAATAGCGGGGCGAAGAAGTTGTTCGAAGAACAAGCCACAATAGAGCGTCAGAAAGACATGGAGCGTTTCTGGAAAGACCTCGACGGAGAGTCTGACCGGGGAATGGTCCTTGTTGCTGGCTGTTATTTTGACGACCTTCTAAAAGACTGCTTGGTGTCCTATTTCGTTGAAACAAAAGAAGCAGTCCGCCTGCTCGACGAACTGGGCGGCCTGGCGTCATTCTCGGCAAGAAATCGTTGCTGTTTGGCTTTACGAATAATCAATCAAGAGGAGTTTCAAACTTTAAAACTGCTCGCGAGAGTCAGAAATCGATTTGCCCATAATTTGCGAGCAGATTTTACCGCCCTTTGCACCCGACAAATCGTAGTTGAAATGGCGCACGCCCTGCAAATGGATGCCGAAGTACTTTCGGAACTGACTCAGAAACCAACGCGAGAGATTTTTTCATTCACCGCGTTTTGCTTGAACGACGCTTTGTGGTTGAGGCCGTATGATACAAAGCTCCATGTTGCTAAGTATCCTGACATTGTTCCAGAACATGTGCATTTACCTGCCGCAGGGTCGGGCCCATGACCCCCGAACTCACCGCCCTCACCCTCGCGGGTCTTCTCCAAGTCGTCCAATACGTGCTGATGTCGGTGCCCGCGAACCTGGAACTTGGCCCCGGCAAGACGCTTAGCCCGCGCGACCAATCCCGGCTCGGCGGCACGCTGGAAGCACAACTGTCAGAAAAGGCTGCGCGGCTCTACCGGGCCATGAACAACCATTTCGAAGGCTTGATCCTCTTCACCCTGGCCGTGGTGGTCGTCACGCTCGCCGATGCCTCCACGCCGTTCACAGCCGCCTGCGCTTACATCTACCTCGCCGCGCGGATTGCATATATCCTGGCCTATTACTTTGGCCTGCGACCCTGGCGGTCGCTGATCTGGTTTGCGGGATTTGTGGCCACCACGTTGATGCTTCTCGCGGCGCTGTTCTCATGACGGACGTCTGGCGCTACCGACTGACCGCGGCCCTCGCCCTCGCCCTGGCAGGCTACGTCACCGTCTTTGCCGCCCAGACCCACACGCGGTTTGACCTGCCCACCTGGCTGGACCTCACCGAATGGCCCGCCACGCTGTTTTATCTTGCTGCCGCCTGGTTGGCCTTCCGCATCCACCCGCGACGTGCCGCTGTCGCCGCCGTGGCCGCGCTTTTGGCGTTCTACGCCGCCCAATATCACCTGCTGTTTCAGGTCCCGCTGGGGTTCATCCTTGCAACCGCGGCCACGCTCGTCATTCTGTTGACGATGCCTGCACCGGACCCGACATGACATCCGTTTTGAATACGCCCGAGACCCATGAAAGGAATATCCCATGGCCGCCTATGACGTCATCGTAATCGGCTCCGGCCCAGGCGGCTATGTCTGCGCCATCCGGTGCGCGCAACTGGGCCTGAAGACCGCCTGCGTCGAAGGCCGCGAAACCCTAGGCGGCACCTGCCTGAACGTCGGCTGCATCCCGTCAAAGGCGCTTTTGCACGCGTCGGAAATGCTGCATGAGACCGAAGAAAACTTCGCCAAGATGGGCCTGAACGTCGCGCGCCCCGACGTCGACTGGACCCAGATGCAAGCCTATAAACAAGACTGTATCGATCAGAACACCAAGGGCATCGAATTTCTGTTCAAAAAGAACAAGATAGATTGGTTGAAAGGTTGGGGATCGGTTCCCGCAGCCGGACAGGTGAAAGTTGGCGATGAGGTGCACACCGCTAAACACATCGTCATCGCATCGGGGTCCGAACCCAGCAGCTTGCCAGGGGTCGAGATTGACGAAGACATGGTTGTGTCGTCGACCGGTGCGCTGGCCCTGCCCAAAATTCCCAAGAAGATGGTGGTCATCGGCGCAGGCGTGATCGGGCTGGAAATGGGGTCGGTCTATGTGCGGCTTGGCGTGGAGGTCACAGTGGTCGAGTTTTTGGATCACATCACGCCGGGCATGGACGCCGAGATCCAGCGCGCCTTCCAGAAGACCCTGAAAAAGCAGGGTGTTTCGTTCATCCTCGGGGCGGCGGTTCAAAGCGTCGAAAAGCTGAAAACGAAGGCGAAGGTCACCTACAAGCTCAGGAAGGACGATAGTGAAGCCACCCTGGATGCTGACGTGGTTCTGGTGGCTACGGGGCGCAAGCCCTTCACCGATGGGCTGGGTTTGGCAGTCCTTGGCGTCGACATGACCGAACGCGGCCAGATCAAGACCGACGCCCATTGGGCAACCAATGTGCCGGGCATTTATGCCATCGGCGACGCGATCGAAGGGCCGATGTTGGCCCACAAGGCCGAAGACGAAGGCATGGGCGTGGCCGAAACACTGGCGGGCCAAAAGGGCCATGTGAATTACGGCGTGATCCCCGGTGTGATCTACACCCACCCCGAGGTTGCCAATGTCGGTCACACCGAAGAAGAGCTGAAAGCCGCCGGGCGCGACTACAAAGTCGGCAAGTTTTCCTTCATGGGCAATGGCCGCGCAAAAGCCAACTTCATGGGCGACGGGTTCGTGAAAATTCTGGCCGACAAGACCACCGACCGGATCTTGGGCGCCCATATCATCGGGCCTATGGCGGGCGATCTGATCCATGAGATCTGTGTCGCGATGGAGTTTGGCGCCGCTGCCGAAGACCTCGCCCGGACCTGTCACGCCCACCCAACATTTTCAGAAGCCGTCCGCGAAGCAGCGCTCGCCTGCGGCGACGGTCCAATCCATTCGTAGGATTGCCCTGGGGCTCTGCCCCAGACCCAGTTGTATTTTCAGCAAGAGGAAGGGATGCCTCGCTGGGTGCAGATTCCGGGCGGGTTGGGTTGGTGGCCGGAATTTCGCTTGTAAGAGGCGTTCCCAATGGAGGCTATTTGGAATTGAAGAACCCGCCCTTCGGAATCAAAGCAGCCGCGGTGGCGTGGGTCCTGACCCGGGTAGTACCAGTACTTTGTATTCCATTTTTATGCCCCTTGGGCGCAACCTTTGTTGCAGGCTTTTATTCGGGTTCTCTGTGGTCTTTTTTTGTGAGCACTCTGACGCTGGTTTATTGGCCTTACTTTGGTGCCATCTTTCTTAGGGCGGTCTACAAAAAGAAGACTGAAGAGTTTGCGAGAGCAAGACAAGGCCCTGAGTAGGTTCTTGCATCCAAACCGAGCCCTATTGAGCCAGCACTAGCCCACCAGCAGGCGCAGCCCTTGTGTGACATCCGTGCGCACCGCCAGCCGCAAGCCCGGCTCGTCGCCCGCGCGCAGGGCGGCCACGATCAACCGATGGTTCGACGGCACTTCGGTGCGTTTCAGTCGCCCGTAAAGCGCGCGCATCGTTGGGCCCAATTGCAGCCAGACAGTTTCGGCCATCGCCAGCATCGCCGGCGCCTGGGCCCGGAGATAAAGCGTGCGGTGGAAATCAAGGTTGGTGCGGATATAGCCCACCGCATCGCCTTTCGCGATGGCTTCCGAAATCGTGCCATTGATCGCCTGCAGCCGGTCAATCAGGGCGATATGGGCGCGCGGCAGGGCCCGGCTGGCCAGTTCGGGTTCGATCAGCGCGCGCAGGCTGGCCAATTCCTCGATCCGGTCGCCCGTAAGGTCCGGCGTCGACACCCGGCCCGACGCCGACAGCGTCAGCGCCCCTTCCGCGACCAACCGGCGCACGGCTTCGCGCGCAGGTGTCATCGACACGCCAAACTCGCGCCCGATGCCCCGCAGGGTCAGCGCGGTGCCGGGTTCGACCGCACCATGCATGATCCGCGTGCGCAGGCTGCGGAACACACGGTCATGGGCCACGGTTGTGGTATCGGCGGGGGACGGGGTTGTCGCAAGCATCGCCAATGGTAGACCCCGGGCAGCCGGGCCGGTCAATGGTCGAATGAATAGCGGTGCAGGTCGGTCCCATGCGCACGCAACCAATCGCGGTGGTCGGCGTAGTCCGGCATCAACCCCTCAACCGTGCCCCAGAAGGCGTGCGAATGGTCCATGTGCCGCAAATGCGCGACCTCATGGGCGGCAACGTAGTCAAGCACGTCTGGCGGGGCCATGATCAGCCGCCACGAAAACATCAATCGGCCGCGTGACGAACACGACCCCCAGCGCGACCGCGTGTCCCGAAGCGTCAGCGCCGTGGATTTGCGTCCCAAAAGGCCCGTGTAGTGATCTACCGCATCGGCCAGCCGGTCACGTGCACAGGCCTTTAAAATGCCCGCAAGCGCCGGCGCAGTCTTTGCGGCAATCTCACCGGGCGCAGCTGCGCGGCCCAGAACCACCCGCGTGGGCACACCTTCCAGGGGCAAGAGCGTCCCGTCGCCCACCGCCACCGGCCCGGCGACGTCGCGCAACTGGCGTTTTACCCAATCGGCGCGCTCATACGCAAAGGCCCGCGCGGTTTCGACGGGAATATGGGACGGCATGGTCAGCGTCACACGACCGTCCAGCCGTGAAACGCGCAGCGACAGACGCCGCGCCCGCGACGACGTGCGGACCACGACCGCCACGGCCGGATCGCCGGGAAGCACCATCTCTGCCATACCTGCCCTCGCTCACCTCACCGGGCGAATGTTATGCGCCGGCTCGCACCTGCGCAACGGGCCCCGAAAAGCCTTTGACAGGCCCCCAACCCTATGGCAGATGCTGCCGATCTTTGACCCCTTGCCGATCTGAAAGGACAGGACATGCCCAAAGAAGAATGGGGCACCAAGCGTGTTTGCCCGACCACCGGGCGCCGGTTCTACGACCTCAACAAGGACCCGATTGTCAGCCCCTATACGGGCGAAGTCGTTCCCGTGGACACCGGCAAAGCCTCGCGGACCATCACCGCCGACAAACCCGATGCGCAGTCGAAGGCGAAGGAACCCGAGGTGGAAGTGGAAGAGGACGTTGTCCTTGAAGATGATGACGATGATGCAGACGTCGATCTGGGCGATGATGTCCTGGAAGAGGACGAAGATTCCGACGACGTGCCGCTCGATGAAATCGCCGACGTCGCAGCCGACGACGACGACACCTGAACACGTCGGTCAATTCCACTTGCACCAAAGGGTGGAGTTGACCTAAGCACTACGCGGCTGCATATGCAGTGGCACGGGGCCTTAGCTCAGTTGGGAGAGCGCTTGCATGGCATGCAAGAGGTCAGGGGTTCGACTCCCCTAGGCTCCACCAAATCCAATCTCTCTGCGACAGTTGTATCAGTGGCGCGCCTGCGCCAGGGCGGCAAAAACATCCTTTGCGCCTGTGCCGGCCTCGTCGAGGTCGATGCCTTGATGCGCAAGCTCGGCGAAAAACCCGTGCAACCGGCCCGATGTCGCATATGCGCGCAACACGGTCAGATAGCGGCGTGGCCAACCCGACGCGACCGCCCCCGACTTTAGAAGGATCGATGCCCCCATCGCGGATCCGTTGAGGGCGTAAGCCACGCCCCAGGCCCAACTGCCAGAGCGTTCGGGGCTGGTGTCGCACTCTGGCAAGTCCGCGGACAAATCCGCTTTGAGGGCCGCCAGCCGCTGTCGCTCTTCGTTGCGCCAACTCGGGTCATTGAGCAGGCGCGCGGCTGGCGCACCAAGCGTCACATGGACCCCGGCCATCGCTGCCAGCCAGGCTGAATAGGCCGCCCGATCGGCAAACCGGCCCTCGGTCACCCATCTGGCTTCGGCGCGTTGATGGGCCGACTTGGTCGCGGCCTTCAGAACATGCCGGTTGTCGACAGCCAGCGTCACAACCCGCTTGCCCCTTTCAGTTTCAGAACCTTTGCAATCGCGCCCAAGAGCTCTTCTGTTGCGGCTGGTTTTGTAAGTCTCAGCGCATCTTCAAAGCCCGAATTCTGGTCGGTAGCCTCGCCGTAGCCTGTGACAAAAAAGAACGGCACGCCCATTGTGGTGAGCCGCTCAGCGACGGGCGTGCTGGTTTTGCCACCGCCCAGATTGATGTCGAGTACGGCAAAGCTTGGCGCATCATCCTCAATCACGTCCAGCGCATCACGCACGTTCGAAACGATTTCGACGTCGCGCACACCCAGGTCAGCCAGCTGGCCGCGCAGACCTTCGGCAATCACGAAATTATCCTCAACCACCAGGCAGGCGGTCTTTGCAATCGCAAGCTTCATTTTCTGCCGTTCGGCCGGCTTTGCCTCGACAGACTTTGGGTCTTCTATCGTGGCGAGAACAGCATCTTCGAAGTTGCTGTCGGGCAGGAACAGATGGGCTTCAACTCCGGCGTCTTTGAACGTCAGGCTGGTTTCGCCCTGCATTTCGTGGGGAATGGCCTGCCGGATCAGGGTGGTGCCGAACCCAAATTCGCTGGGCTGGATCGCTTGCGGTCCTCCGACCTCCTGCCAGGTGATCGACAAACCATCCGCATCTTGCTCAAGCGCAACATTGACCGTCCCGGTCGAGTTCGACAAGGCACCATATTTGACTGCGTTCGTCACCAACTCGTGAATCACAAGCGAGAATATCGGCGCCAAATCCGCGCGCAACGCCTTGCTGACACCGGTGACCGAATGTCTTGTCACGCCTGGCATCACGAAGGGTTCGAACTCCTTCTCGATCAGCTCGGACACCGGCACGGTCGCCACCACGCTGCCTGATGCCAGATCATGCGATGCAGCCAGCGCCTGAATTCGGGCCTCAAGCGAGCGGGCGTAGGAATTGATCGATCCGTAAGAACTGCGCCGTGCCTGGGTGGACACCGACCGCACAAGCGCCAGGATATTGCGCACCCGGTGGTTCAATTCGCCGATCATGATCTGCTGTTGGCGGCTTAGCGAATTGATCAACTCGCGACGTTCTACCGAATTCACCAGCACCCAAATGCGGCTTGCAAAATAGATATCCTGCTCCGTCCACGGGTCTGCGGCCCCGTGCACAAGTTCAAGATAGGTTGAAAAGGACCCGCGCGGTGCCAGGCGCTTGCGCCCGTCGTTATCCTCAATCGTCTTGCCGGGGTTGCCCGCCCAACTGACGTCGCGCGCGCGTTCCCGGCGGAACACAGCCAACGTTCGGTTCGGCTGGCTTTTCAGCAAAAGAGCACCGGCGCAGCCGTTTGCGGAATTCGTCAAGTTGGGGAACGTGTCACCAAGACGTTCATACATCAGCGGGCCATCGGCCGCCCTGGCCAGCTTTTGCAGATGCTCAACCATCGGCCCATCGGGCACATGTCCATACGATTGCACACGCCCGCCCAGATCAAGGACCATCCCATCAGCGCCCATGATCTCAAGCACCGAAGCTGCGAACCCTTCGAACTCGTCCTTGTCGCCGATTTCAGACAACAAGCGATCTTTCAGCTGATCGACCGCCGCAACCTGATCCAATCGGCGCTTTTGGCGCAGAACCTCAAGCTTGGTTGCAAAGACTTGTCCGAAGTTCTCAAGGATCTCGCGCAGCCCCGGCGGCGGAATATGTGGGCGTTGGTGGTGAAACGAAAGAATGCCCCACAAGGTGCCATCCACAATCAGCGACAAGGTCAAGGTGGCCTTGCTGCCCATGTTGCGCAGATACTCAAGATGAACCTCAGACACCCCGCGGGTATACCCCAGCGTGATATCAAGCGGCGGCGCCTTTTTGTCCCGCGACAGCAATGGAACCGGCGTCTGATCGACGTCGAAAATGAACCGGATCGGCACCTTTTCCATGATCGCGCGCGCCTGGGCGGGAATATCCCAATGGGGAAATCGCAATCCCAAAAACGGCTCCAGCCGGCGACGCAGGTCTTCGGCCATGACTTCGCCGTTCCAGTCGCGGTCGTATTTGTAGATCATCACCCGGTCGTACCCTGACAGCATTCGCGTCAGGCGCACTGTGATATCAAAAAGCTCCTGCTCGGTTTTGCAGGATTCCACACTTTTCATCAGGAAGGTCAGCGTGCGCATGGATTCAATTCCTGAAAACCCTGCGTCGCGGGGGAACTCGAATTCCAGAGCAACGTGGCCGTCACTTTCAAACGTGTGAAGCGTGACCGGGATTTCGCCTAAACTGAAATCACCGACCTGAATGTTCGTGGGCTCACCGCTGGACCGGGCAATCGCGTTCTTCACCCCGTGCCAGAGCTCGTGTTCAAACATGTCCTGCACTTCGCGCCCCAACATGTCTTTGGGCGCCAGACCCGTGAAGGCTTCCACGTTCTCGCTGGCGTAGGTGACAACGCCAGTAACTTTATCAACCGCCACGAGGCAGCCAAAGGGTTGGACCACGCCGGGAATATGAACGGGCTCAGCTTCGCAGTCTTGCAGCGCGGCACGGATGTCGTCGTCTGTATGCATGCTGTTCATGGACCACGCCACCCGTTGAGTTTAGCTTACAACTCAACCGTACACCAAAATTTACGGAAAGGTACACCCGCACGTTGAGTGATCCTGGGGCTTTTAGGCCTGAGCGATCTTTACGGAGGTCACCGTTTCACTTGCAGGCCAGGTCACCATAAGAACGGCGACGCTGGGGATCGCCTCAGCCTCAACCCGTGCGGCCAGACCTTCCAATGTAGTGGCAAACAGCAGCTCGTCTGGCTTCGACACGTTGACCGCAATCGACACGGGCGCGTCCGGCGGCACGCCTTCGGCCAGAAGCGCGTCCTCGATCTGGCGCGCCTGGCGCACGCCCATGTAGAAGACCGCCGTGGTGCCAGGGCACATAAGCCGCGTGCCATCAGGTGAAAACTGACCCTTTTGGTTGGTCGCGGTCGACAGCACCAGCCGATTTGCAACACCGCGTTCGGTCAAGGTCTGACCCATCGCAGCAGAGGCGGCGCAAGCCGCGGTCACACCCGGCACGATCTCAATGGCAACTCCGGCCGCATGCGCTGCGGCCAATTCTTCGCCCGCGCGACCAAAAACCGACGGGTCGCCCGATTTCAGGCGCACCACACGACGGCCCTGTTTGGCTTCGGCAACAATGCGCGCGTTGATCCGGTCTTGCGGCCAGGCATGGGCACCCAGGTGCTTGCCTACGAAGACCCGCTCGGCATCCCGGCGCGCCAGTTCCAGAACCTCTTCGTCCACAAGCCGGTCGTAGAAAATCACATCCGCCTGTTGCAAGCGTTGGACCGCGCGCAATGTCAGAAGGTCGCGCGCCCCGGGGCCTGCGCCGACAAGCGCGATTGAGCCCGCATCGTCCTCAATCGGCGAACCACCGGCGGAAATCGCAGCTTTCAGGGCGTCGGCGGCATCACTTTCCTGGCCCCTTGCCCAGGTCTGGCGCAGGGCCCCACCAAACACCCAGGCCCAAAGCGCCCGGCGCCGGTCGCGTGGCACGCGTGCGGCGACCGCGCCGCGCAATCGGCCGGCCATAGCCGCCAACCCACCAAGGTTTTGTTCCAGGTCCTGTTCCAGCTTGGTCTTGATTTGCCGCGCCAGAACGGGGGCTGTCCCTTCGGTGCCGATTGCGACCACCACCGGATCACGGTCGACAAGCGCCGGCGTGGTAATATCGCAAAGGTCAGGCTGGTCGACGACGTTCACCGCCACCCCGGCCGCTTTTGCGATGGCGTGAATTGCGGCATCAATGCCAGGACAGCCTGACCCGATGAACACCATCGCGGCACCCGCAAAAAGCTCCGCCGTGATCGGGCCGTCGTGATGCGCCGCGCGACCTGCCGCCACAAGGGCCGCCAATTCATCGTCAAGCGACAGCGCCGCCAAAACAATCTCGGCATCGGTCTTCAGGATCAGCCGGGCCTTCTGCGCGGCCTGTTCGCCGCCACCGACCACAACGACCCGGCGACCCGTGGTTTTAATGAACATCGGAAACGCGCGCATGGCCTCAGCCTACTCTGCCGCTTTGGGTGCCCGCAATGTGGCCAAAAGATCAGCCAATTCGGGCCGGCAGGACCCGCAATTCGTACCCGCCCGCAATGCCGTGCCGATCTGATCGACCGACGCCAGACCGCGATCCTCGATCGCGCGCGCAATGGTGTTCACACCCACACCGAAACACGAACATAGAACCGGCCCCGGGTCTGGCACATCGGCAGGTGTGCGACCCACAAGGATCGCATCGGTGGGCTGACCGGGCCGGCTGGCCAGATAGTCCCGCATCACCGCGACCGGCTCCGACGCTACGAAAAGCGCCGCTAGAAGCTGACCCCCGTAGTGAAAGGCCAGGCGCGCCGTCCCGCGCCCCAGATCGGAAAAGGCAATGACATCGGCGCGCGGCAGACCAAAAAGGTCCCGCGCGGCCGTTTCCCAATCGGCCACCGCCGTTTTGCCCGCAAGTTCTGTCCGCCACCCCGCCACGGTGCGCATCCGCGCCCAATAGCTGCTCTCTGGCGTGGGCATCTCGGCAGACACCGCAAAGCCGTACCACGTCGCGGCGTATTTCTTCACCGATACAACGGCCGCCTTGCTTTCAGGCTGGCCCGAAACCGGATCGGTCTGCGCAGCCACCAGCGCATCAATCCGCGCCGATGGGGCTGTCTCACCGGTCCAGTGCATGGGTGCGAAGACCTGCCCCTGGGGGACGTCTTTCGTCGCGCGGGCGCGCAAAATCGCAGTGCCTTCGGGGCTTTTGACCTCAACCAGATCGGCAGGCTTAAGACCAAGGGCTTCGGCGTCGGCAGGATGGATATCAAGGTACGGCTCAGCCAGATGCGACGACAGCTTCGGCGACAGGGCCGTGCGCGTCATCGTGTGCCACTGGTCACGCACACGGCCTGTGTTCAGCACAAACGGATAGCGACGGCTTTGTTTCGCGGCTGGCGGCTTATACGCCACCGGCAAAAGCCTGGCCTTGCCGTCTTTGTGGTAGAACTTGCCGTCGGCAAAAAACCTGCCCCCTTTGCGATGCCCGCTGACCGGCCAGCGCATCGGTTCCATCGCCTCATATTCGGATTCCGACAGATCCGAGAGGCCGGATATATCAAAGTCACGACCAAACCCGCCAGCGATCCCAGACAACGCGGCATGTTCGCGGAAAATCTCTGACGGGTTGGCGTAGTTGAATGCGTCATGCCACCCCATCCGGCGGCCAACTTCGGCGAGGATGTCCCAATCGGGGCGCGCATGGCCCGGGGCCGGCAAGACCGCGCGCTGGCGGCTGATGGTGCGATCGGTATTGGTGACGCTCCCGTCCTTTTCCGCCCAGGCCGCGGCGGGCAGCAAGACATCCGCCAGACGCGCGGTGTCCGTCGCGCCGGTTACGTCAGACACCACCACAAAGTCGCAGCCTTCAATCGCATCGCGCACAGCGTCTGCGTCGGGCATGGAAACAGCCGGGTTCGTATGAATGATCCACAACGCCTTGATCCGGCCATCGCCCACCGCGCGGAACATATCGACGGCCTTCAGACCGGCGGCGTCGGGCATTTGCGGGGCCTGCCAGAAGTCGCGCACGGCATTGCGATGCGCGGCATTCTCAAGGTCCATGTGGCACGCAAGCATATTGGCAAGCCCGCCCACCTCGCGCCCACCCATCGCATTGGGCTGACCGGTCACTGACAACGGGCCGCAACCCGGTGTGCCAATTCGGCCCGTGGCCAGATGACAATTCAGGATCGCATTGACCTTGTCGGCCCCTGATGTGGACTGGTTCACGCCCTGGCTGAACACGGTGACGACCTTTTTGGTCCCGCACCATAGTTCAACAAAGGCGTCCAGATCGCCAGGCGTCAGCCCGGTGACCGACACGTCGTCAGCCTGAGCCGCTTGCAACGCCGCTTCAAAGCCATTGGTGTTTTGCAAATAGGCCGGGTCCACGACACCGCGCACGGCGGCCTCAGTCAGAAGATGATTGAACAGCGCGACATCACTGCCCGGGGCAAGGGCCAGATGCAGATCGGCCGCATCACAGCTTGCCGTGCGCCGCGGATCAATCACCACAAGCTTGGTCCCGCGCGATTCTTTTGCCTTCAAAACTCGCTGATGCAAAATAGGATGGCACCAGGCCAGGTTCGACCCAACCAGCACCACAAGATCCGCCTCATCCAGGTCTTCGTAGGTCCCCGGCACCGTGTCCGTGCCAAAGGCGCGTTTGTGCCCCGCCACGGTCGACGCCATGCAAAGCCTTGAATTCGTGTCGATGTTCGCGGTGCCGATGAACCCTTTGATCAGCTTATTGGCGACGTAGTAATCTTCCGTCAGCAATTGGCCAGAAACATAAAACGCCGCGGCATCCGGCCCATGCTCTGCCACCGTTTGCGAAAACCGGTCGGCAACGAGCTGCAGGGCTTCGTCCCAGCTGGTTTCCACACCGCCGATGCGTGGTGCCGTAATCCGGTGGCCAAGACCAACCGTTTCGCCCAGGGCCGATCCTTTGGAACACAGCTTACCGAAGTTCGCCGGATGATCGGGATCGCCCTTCACCATCACGCCGCCAACACCGTCGGGCGTCAGCAGGACACCGCAGCCCACCCCGCAATAGGGGCAGGTCGACCGACGCGTCTGCTGCACCGAACCTGAGGCTGACCCATCCATCACGCTGCAATGCTGCAGCGGCTCAACGCCCCTGCCTCGCTCGCATAAGCCGGCCCGAAGATCAGCGTCTCGCGCATGGGCGCCACGCTCGCCCTCGATGCGATGAGGTCGAAAAACCAGTTCCCGTCGGTCGTATCACCATACATCACCGCACCAACCAGCCGGTCACCGTCCAGAACAAGGCGTTTGTAACTGCCATGCCGAGGGTCGCGGTAAAACAGGCTTTCGCGCCCCGGCGCATCGGAGAAATCACCTGCCGAGAACAGATCGCATCCCGTGACCTTCAGTTTCGTCGACAGGCTTTTTTGCACGTAAGCGGCAGCGCGCCCCAAGAGCGTGTCCGCCGCGACCTTGGCTTGTTCATACAAGGGCGCCACAAGTCCAAAGAGCGTACCGCGGTGTTCCACACATTCGCCAATCGCCAGAATGTCGGGATCAGACGCGCGTAATTGATCGTCCACGATCACCGCGCGGCCCACTGACAGACCTGCGTCCTGCGCCAGTGCCACCGCCGGGCGAATGCCGACAGCCATCACCAAAAGCGCGCAATCAAGAACCTGCCCCTCTTTCAGGACCAACCCGGTCACGCGGCCCCCCTCCCCGATAATCCGGTCAGATGCGGCATCGCAAAGCACTGTGATCCCCCGCGCCTCAAGACTGGCGCGCAACATGCCACCGGCTTCAGCGTCCAACTGACGCTCCATCAGGTGGCCCATCAGATGCACCACGGTGACATCGGCGCCCCGCACCGCCAGACCGGCAGCCGCTTCAAGCCCAAGCAGCCCACCACCGATTACCACGACCGATTGGCCCGGCTCGATCGCCATCATTCGGGTCGTGTCCTCAATATCGCGGTAGGAAATCACACCGTCCAGGTCAGCGCCCGGCAAGGGCAGCATGAACGGGTCCGACCCGGTCGCCAAAACCAGCTTGTCATAGGCCAGATCACCGCCCGGGGCGCGTACGACTTTGGCGGCGCGGTCGATGGCAGTCGCCCGCTCGCCAAACCGGGTTATGATCCCCCGCGCGGCATACCAATCGGCATCATGGTTCACGATATCGCCGAACGTCTTCTCGCCCGCCAGGACCGGCGACAACAAGATCCGGTTATAGGCCCCGCGCGGCTCGGCATTCAAAAGCGTGATGTCATAAGCGTCAGGGTCAGCTTCGGTCAGATGCTCCAGCATCCGGCCCGACGCCATCCCAGCCCCGATGACAACCAACCGCTCAGGCATCAGCGGGCGCCCCGTATGCGGCATCTATCATCACGCCCGACAGTAGGCCGTAGGCTGCCAACCAAGCGTCTTTGACATCATCGGTAAAGGCGCTGCCCAGCCCTTTGTCGAGCGTCCGGATCAGCGACGCCCCGACCGAGGCGTAGTCTTCTGCTTTCACCCCATAATCCACATGCCGTACCGCCAAGGCCTGCGCCACTGGCACCACAGAATCAAGATTGCGCAGGCCCGCGACCACCGTGCCGATGGTGGCCATCAGCTTTTGGCCCTGCTCGGACATATCCGAATTCGCGAAATAGGGCTTCACCTCGGGCGCGGTCTCAAACAGGTCGGCGTAGAAAATCTCGGCCGCCGCATCGGCAATCGGGGCGACGGCTTTGAAGCTGCCCTGCACCAGATCGATCTGGGTCTCTTCCATGCTGCCTACTCCGCTGCAATCGGCGCAGGCGCCGGTTTGGGCTTGGGTTTCGCGCCATGCTCGTACTCTTCGAGGAAATCGAGCACTTCTTGCCGGTAGTTGTAGTAATCGGGGTGCTCCAAAAGCGCCTTGCGGGTGCGCGGACGCGGCAGGTCGACATTGGTGATCTTGCCGATGGTCGCCTGTGGTCCGTTGGTCATCATCACTACACGGTCGGCCAGCAAGATCGCTTCATCGACGTCATGGGTCACACAGATCGCGGTGACCTTGGTCCGGCTCCAGACCTCCATCAGCACTTCCTGCAATTCCCACCGCGTCAGACTGTCGAGCATTCCAAATGGTTCATCGAGCAAAAGCAGTTTCGGCGACAGCGAGAACGCGCGCGCAATGCCCACACGCTGCTGCATCCCGTTGGAAAGGTCCGCAGCCGGCTTGTCCATCGCATCGGCCAGGCCCACACGTTCAAGGTAATATTCCACCACATCCTGACGTTCGGACTGCGACGCCCGGGGGTACACACGGTCCACCCCGATCGAGCAGTTTTCCTTCGCCGTCAGCCACGGGAACAGCGAGGGCGACTGGAACACCACGGCGCGTTCGGGGTTGGCTTCGACCACCTCGGTACCGTCAAGAATGATCCCGCCCTTTGACACTTCATTCAGACCCGCCGTCATCGTCAGGACGGTCGACTTGCCGCATCCCGAATGCCCGATCAGCGAAATGAACTCGCCCTTTTTCATCTTCAGGTCGAAGTCTTCGACAACCGTCAGCGGGCCCTTCGGCGTCGGATAGATTTTTGAAAGCTTCGAGAACTCCAGGTACTTTTCGTCCAGCACGCTTTCCTGCGCCTTGGCAACCGCCGCTGGCACACCGTGGATGGGCGTCACCTCAGGCAAGGTCTTGGTGCCTTCGACCTTCGCCTCGATCCCGACGTCCATCAGGTATTTCGTGACGTCCGCGCGCAGGCGCTTGAACACGTCATCGCTGTTCATCGCGGTGCGGTCGCGCGGACGCGGGATGGTTACCTTGAATTCCTCGCCCAATGTCCCGTCGGGGTTCAGCGCGATGATGCGGTCCCCCATCAAGATTGCTTCGTCCACGTCATTGGTGATCAGCACACAGGTCTTTTTGTCGGCTTCCCAGATGTTGACGATCTCATCGGCCAGATTGCCGCGCGTCAGCGCATCAAGGGCCGACAGGGGTTCATCCAGCAACAGCACTTCTGGGTCCATCGACAGCGCACGCGCCACATTCACCCGCTGGCGCATCCCCCCCGAAAGCTCAGCAGGGCGCCGTCCCGTGGCGTGGCCCAGGCCCACCATGGTCACGTATTTGTCGACCTTCTCGGCTTTCTGTTTGGCCGGCATCTTCGGAAAGATACTGTCGACCGCCAGGCGCACATTGCCGTTCACTGTCAGCCAGGGCATCAGCGAATAGCTTTGAAAGATCACGCCGCGTTCGGGGCTTGGCGCCGTGATCGGCTTGCCCTTGAACGTAACCGTCCCGGAAGATGGAGTATCAAGCCCCGCCAGAAGGTTGATCAGCGTCGTCTTGCCAGTGCCCGAAAAACCGAGGAGGACAAGGAACTCGCCCTCTTCGACATCCAAAGTGATGTTTTTCAAAACATCCGACTTATCGGTGCCTTCGCCGAAGCTTTTCGAGACAGCGTCGAGTGTCAGAATACCCATGTTACCCTGAGCCCTTTAGCGGTTGTTGGTGAAGGTGAAAGCGGCCTGGATGGCATACATCAGCCGGTCCAGCAGGAAGCCAATGATGCCGATCGTGAACACCGCGACCATGATCTTGGCCAGCGACTGGCTCGACCCGTTCTGGAATTCATCCCAGACGAACTTTCCAAGGCCGGGGTTCTGGGCCAGCATTTCAGCGGCAATCAGCACCATCCAGCCCACGCCAAGCGACAACCGCAAGCCAGTGAAGATCAGCGGCAAGGCAGATGGCAGCACCAGCTTGGTGATTTTTGTGTAGGTGCTCATCTTCAGCACTTTCGACACGTTCACGAGGTCCTTATCGATGCTCGACACACCCAGCGCGGTGTTGATGAGCGTCGGCCAAAGCGAACACAGCGTCACGGTGATGGCCGAGTTCAGGAAGGACTTTGAAAACATCCCGTCGTTGGTGACATAAACCGCTGAGACGACCATTGTCACAATCGGCAGCCAGGCCAGCGGCGAGACCGGTTTGAATATCTGGATAAGCGGGTTCAGCGCAGCATTCGCAATCGGCGACAGACCAGCCAGAATGCCCAGGGGCACCGCGATCGCGGTGGCAATCAGGAACCCAAAGAACACCGTTTTGATCGAGGTCCAGATCTGCGCGTAGTAGCTCGGTGCCCCGGTATAGGCCCGCGCCACTGGTTCTTGACCGTTTTCGATCCGGCGCTCGTTCAGCGTGGCAACCTGGGCTTCGAATTTCCGTTGGCTTTCGGCCTTTCGACCGGCGTCTTCATGAAGGCTGACGGCTTGCTCCCACACCTGCGCAGGTCCCGGGATGGCCCCGAGTGAGGTTTGCACCGTCGGCGCCAGGGTCGCCCAGACCAGCAAGAACCCTGCAATGGCCAGAAGGGGGACACCCAGAAGCCGCCAGATCTCGCTGACCTGGGCCTTGGGATTGTCGCCCGCAGCTGCCCGCAGGACCGGAGTAATCCAGGACAGGCCCAGCACGTTGAACCATGCATCGGCCTTGTTAATCAGTGTAAAGGTGCGCGCTTTACGGGCTTCTTTGTCGGCGTCCGAAACGGCGCTGGGATCAACGGCGGTCATGGGGCTGTCTCCGGCGTGAGTGACGTATCTGGTGAAAAACCGGCCCACCCGGAATGGGCGGGCCGGCGGTCAGGGGGTTAGCCCTGGATTTCGTTGCCTACGACGATCTGCGCGCCTTTCAGGCCAATCGGCAGGCTCTCAAGATAGGCGTTGGGCGTTCTGCCATCGTAGCCGATGCCGTCGATGATATCTTCAGCAGGGGTCGCAGCCTTGTAGCCGTCGCTGTCCCACGGGAAGTCGGCTTCGTTCGCCAGACCTTCGTCCACCAGCAGGCGTGCGGCTTCCAAGTAGATGTCTGGGCGATAGACCGACTTGGCCACTTCATCATACCAGCTGTCCGGCTTCTGCTCGGCAATCTGACCCCAACGGCGCATCTGGGTCAGGTACCAGACAGCGTCCGAGTAGAACGGGTAGGTCGCGTTATAGCGGAAGAACACGTTGAAATCCGGAGCCGGGCGACGGTCGCCTTTTTCGAATTCAAAGAAACCGGTCATCGAGTTTGCGATCACCTCATAGTCGGCACCCACATATTCAGGGCGCGACAGGATTTCCACAGCGGCTTCGCGGTTGGCGTTGTCGTTTTCATCCAGCCAGATGGCCGCCCGGATCAACGCTTTGACAACCGCTTTGGTGGTGTTGGGGTTCTCATCGGCGAACTCTTTGGTAATGCCGAAGACCTTTTCGGGGTTGTTCTTCCACATGTCGTAGTCCGTGATGACCGGCACACCGATGCCTTTGAACACAGCCTGCTGGTTCCACGGCTCACCCACGGCATAGCCATAGATCGTGCCCGCTTCCATCGTCGCAGGCATCTGTGGCGGCGGTGTCACCGACAACAAGACGTCGGCGCCGATTGTGCCGGTCACGTCATCGGGGCTGTAAAACCCGGGCTCCAACCCGCCGGCGGCCAGCCAGTAGCGAATTTCGTAATTGTGCGTCGAAACCGGGAACACCATGCCCATATTGAACGGCTTACCTTCAGAAGCGTACTGCTCAACGACAGGCTTGAGCGCTTCAGCAGAAATCGGGTGCTGCGGGCGACCGTCATCCATGGTCGGGACGTTGGGCTTCATCGCTTCCCAGATCTCATTCGACACGGTGATACCGTTGCCGTTCAGATCCATCGAAAACGGTGTGATGATGTGGGCTTCCGTGCCGAATCCGATCGTGGCCGCAAGCGGCTGGCCGGCCAGCATGTGCGCTCCGTCCAACTGCCCATCGATCACACCATCCAGAAGCACTTTCCAGTTAGCCTGGGCTTCAAGCGTGACGAACAGGCCTTCGTCCAGGAAGTAGCCTTGTTCATATGCGACCGCGAGCGGGGCCATGTCGGTCAGCTTGATGAAGCCAAACGTCAGTTCATCTTTTTCAAGCTCAAGCATTTGAGCCGACGCCGGAAGGGCGACCAGCGATGCAGCGGTGATTGCGAGGAAGGTCCTGGCGATCATGCGATGTCCTTTCTTACGAGAAAGCGCGTCAGGGAGGAGGCGCCAAACAAAAAAAGCCGCAGGGACTCACGGCGCGGCATATGCCGGCAACGTGGCCACAAGCGGCTGTGCTCTATGGAAACCCGAGCGTTCGGGAGCGATTAGAAGAGCGCCTTTGCTCTTGGTATGAAAATGTCGCGGTTGACCGTCGCCGAACAGAAAAAACCGTTTGTTAACCCTGTTTTTTCTCAGGTTCAGGTGCGGGATCGCCGGTTTTGCACAATTTCTGCGCACTAGCTCTCCAATGGTTCAAAAACGCGCCCGTCAAAGAAACTGTCTTTGGGCAGAATCAGATGCCCGCCGGTCGACGCGGCCGGCATCGGATCCCCGATTGCGCCCTCCACCTTGGACGACGCGGCAGGCAAATCATGGGCCACCCCATCGAGGGCCGCGCGGTAAATGTCACTGCGGAACGTGGCGCGCGCCTTGGCTGCCGCCTCAGCTCGGTCTAGGCCCGTCCGCGCGGCCATCCGCAGCCCCATCCATTCCGCCTGGGACCGCCAGGGAAAGCCCGCGGCCCCGTGAAAGAAGTTCACGAAATGGTCGGACCGGCGGGTTTCGCCGTCGCTTGAGATGACGAACCGCCCGTGCAAGGCGCGTTCCAAAACCTCCGCCGGCAGATCAAGATGCTGGGGCTGAGACAGGATTTCGGTCGTCAATCCGCGCGACGCTGGCTCTGCGATCCAACGGGCGGCACGCCACAGCGCGCGGATCAGGCGGGCCGATACGTCAGCTTCCTGATCGGCGGTCTCGGCGCGCACCGCCAGCACCTTTTCGGGGGCCGCCGCCCAAATCGCCGAACACGGCAGCAATAGATCCGCCACCCCGGCATCCACGGACCGTGACCCCCAAGGCTCGCCCACGCAAAACGCATCCAACTCGCCACGCTCCATCGCCTCGGCCATCAAGGGCGGCGGCACAGTGCGCACGTCCACGCTTTGCGGCGCAGGCAATCCAAGTGCCGTCAGCCAGTAGTAGACAAGTTCAGCATGCATCGAAAACGGGAAGGGTACGCCTATTCGCAAGCTTGCCCCCTTGGCGGCAATCAGCGCCCGGCCCGCCTCATGGGCGTCATCAAAACCGAACCGGTGGCCCATCTCGCGCATCTGTCGGCCCAATTCGCGGCTCACCCCGATCACATTCCCATTGACCGAAAGAACCGACAGCGCATGAAGTGCCGCCCCCGCGCCGCCAAGGCCCAAAGCCCCGGCGACAGGCACGGGGGCCAGCATATGTGCAGCATCAAGCTGGCCGAAACACAGCCTGTCGCGCAGCGCCGACCATGATGGCGCGGCCTCAAGCTCCAGCGACAGACCCTCTTCCAGGGCAAAGCCCATTTCGGCCGCGACGATGATGGGGGCTGCATCCACAAGCCGGATAAATCCGATCTTCAATGTGCGCGTTTTCACGACAAAAGCCCCACCGACGACACCAGCGCTTCGGCCACGTCCGCCAAACGCTTGCCCTGATCCATCGCCGCCTTGCGCAACAGGGCGTAAGCTTCATCTTCGTCAACTTTGCGGGCCTTCATGATCATGCCCTTGGCGCGGTCGATCACCTTGCGCTCTTCCAATGCACGCTTGGTTTCCGCAAGTTCGGTGCGCATACGCTTGAACATCTGAAACCGCGCAATCGCGGCATCAAGAACCGGCTTCACCCGGTCCGGCCGCATCCCGTCGATCACGTAAGCCGACACGCCCGCCTCAATCGCCGCCGTCGTCAGCGCATCGTCGGATTGGTCGACAAACATGGCCACCGGCCTGTCCAACGGTCCCGAGGCCAGCGCCATTTCTTCAAGCATGTCCCGGCTGGGGTCGGCCATGTCGATCAGCACAAGATCGGGTTCGGCAGCGTTGATCTGTGCGGCCAGACCCGAGGCTTCAGCGATGACCTGAATACGTTCAAATCCGGCCTCACGCAGGCTGTCGACAATCTGGATCGCCCGATCCCGGTCGGCTTCGACAACGATTATGGAAAGATCAGTCCTCACACCGGGGTGGCTAAGTCTAACGCAGGCGGAGTAAAGGGGCGCGCCACGTCAAAGCGCCCGCGAATTACGCAGGCGCCTAATTTTTTGGCAAAACGAGCCACTAAAGCCCGCGATGGTGCCGGTTTTGCCAAAACTGCTCAGTAAACATCCCGCTGATACCGATGGCTCGCGCTCATATCGTCCAGATAGGCTTGCGCGGCGACTTCATCACCGCCAATGCCCTTGGCGATCACCTTCAAAAGCGTGTTTTCCACGTCTACCGCCATGCGCGAAGCATCGCCGCAAATGTAAATCGCCGCGCCTGCGTCTAGCCATGCAAAAACCTCGTCCCCGGCCTGTTCGATCAGCGTCTGCACATAGACCTTGTCGGCCCCGTCGCGTGACCAGGCCAGCGACACTTCGGTCAGAAGCCCGCTTTCGGCCCAGGCTTCGATCTGATCTTTGTAAAGGTAGTCACTGGCCGCGTGTTGATCGCCGAAAAACAGCCAGTTCTTGCCTGCCGCACCCCGCGCTTCACGCTCCTCCAGAAACGCGCGAAACGGCGCAATCCCCGTGCCCGGCCCGATCATGATCAAGGGCGTATCGTCGTCAGCTGGCAGGTGAAAATGCGCTGACTTCTGCACATAGACACCGACCTGACCCCCGGCCGCCAAGCGATCCCCTAAAAAACAGGACGCCACCCCTTTGCAGGCCCGGCCATTCAGATCGTACCGCACTTCGCCCACCGTCAGATGCACCTCGCCGGGGTGGGCTTTGGGCGACGACGAAATCGAGTAGAGCCGCGGCTGCAGCGGGCGCATCGCATCAACCAAGGTCTGCGCCTCAACCGGCCCAACCGATTGGACGACATCCAAAACCTGCGCACCCTCGGGCGCGTCGGCCAGCCCCAAGGTTTCCAATGTTTTGGGCGTCACGGTCACCAAATCCAGCTCGGTCGTCAGCGCCGAGGACAATCGCGCAGGCCCAGATTTCAACGTGACGGGCTCGCGCCCCGTCAGCCCTGCTGCAGCCAACATCGCGGCCACATCATCGGGGCAATTCACGGGCTTCAGCCCTAGTGCGTCGCCCACCGCATAGTCCAAATCCGCGCCACCACCGGCCAGCGACAATTCGATGTGGTTTACGCATTTTGCCGAGGCGTCCCCCGACAACCGGTCTGACGCCAACAAAGACGCCATAAAGGGCCGCGCCTTGTCGAACATCGGCGCGTCGTCATCTTCGACCGGCGTCGGAGTGGCCCCCGCAGCCGCCGCCGATTTGAACACCTCGGTTTCGAATACGGCGGTTTTCCATGCCGCATAGTCATCCTCAAAATCGACGTCGCATTTCACCAAATCCACCACCCGCGTGGCCCCCAATTCGGCCAGCCGCGCGTCGATGTCAGTGGCCGCCTTGTTAAACTCGGCATAGCTGGTGTCGCCCAAACCGCAGACGGCAAAGTTCACGCTGGCCGGCAGGGGCGCGCAATCGTCCGCCATCAGGGCGGCATAAAACTTCGCTGCATTGTCAGTGGGTTCGCCTTCGCCGAACGTTGCCGTCACAATCGCTACATGCTCCATCGCCGCCAGATCCGCCGGGGCCAGATCATCCAGCACCTTCACCTCGGCACCAAAGCCTTGCGTTGCGGCATATTTGCGCAAATCCTTCGACAGCGCCTCACAATTGCCCGACTGCGAACCATACAGCACATGCATCGTGGTCAGCGGCGCATCCCCCGCTTTGGCCGATGCCGCCACCGCCGACAGACCCGCCAATAGCCCGTTCAACCATTGCCGCTGTGCCGGATCAAACGGCGCGTCTTCGGGGATCAGATCGACGCGAGGCTCAGTGGATTTCACCGCCTCTTCGACGGCCTTTTCAAACAGCGGGGTCGGTGCGTTCATTGGTCTTTCTCCGTCAGGCGGCCGCTTGCAGCGCGGGCGGCAACAAGGTTGCCAGGGCCGCATCATCAAGCGCGCGTGCAAATTCCAAGAAGCTTTCGTCGCCCGTGCGGCGTGCGAGATATTCGCGCACCACATGTTCAACGATGGCATTGATATCTTCGGCATCGACCGGGCCGACCAGTGGGCGCGCAAGACCCTGGTCCAGGTCCGACCCGCCGCCGATCACGATATTATATCCTTCGGCCCCACCCGGCCCCGACACCCCCATCAGGCCAATGTCGCCGATATAATGTTGCGCGCAGGAATTCACGCAGCCCGTCAGATGGATGTTGATGGGTTTGTCCAGCGTCAGCTTGGCTTCCAAATGCCGGATCAGATCCAGCGCGTTTTGCTTGGTATAGGCCATGCCGAACTTGCAGCCCCATTTGCCAGTGCAGGCCACGGCACCTGCCGCAAAGCTGGACGCTTTGGTGAACATGCCGGCGGCTTCAATCGCGGCCACCGCGGCAGGGACATCGGCATCGGCCACATAGGGGATCAGCGGGTTTTGCCAGACCGTCAGGCGAATATCCGACTTGCCATAGTCCCGCGCGACCTCGCCCAAAACGCGCATCTGCGCAGGGCTGAGCCGCCCCAATTCCAGTGCCACACCGATGTAGTTCAATCCATCCTGCTTTTGGGGATGCACCCCGATATGGCCCTGCCGGTCGATGGCAGCACGCGCGCTGCTTTCGGCCTGCGCCAGCGGCGTCATCGCCACGCCCGATCCGAACTCATCGAGCTTTTCCTGGGACTTCTCCAAGAACCACGCCACACCCTCTTTTTCCAAAAGGTACTTCAGACGCGCCTTTTTGCGGTTGGTCCGGTCGCCATGTTCCACAAACACCCGCAGCATGGCTTCGGCCACATCGACGGTGTCTTCGGGCGCGCAAACGAGCCCCGTGTCACGGGCGAAATCCTTGTGCCCGGTGATGCCGCCCAGCGCGATCCGGCAATACACACCCGGCTCCAGACCGGCGGTGTTGTCCTCAACCTTTACAGCCAAAAACGCGATGTCATTGGTGTCGGACACGCAAGACAGCCGCCCGCCATTGTCGAAAGAGATGTTGAACTTCCGCGGAATGCCTTGCAGCGCGCGGGTGCGCAAAATCCGCGTCGACAGGCGCTTGGCCTGCGGCGTCATGTCGATCAACTCGTCCACGTCGAACCCGGCCGATGGCGTCACGGTCAGGTTGCGCGCTGAATCCGCGCCTGTGCCCTGCGCGGTCAGCTGGCAAGTCTCCATCCGTTCGATCAGGGGGATCACATTTCGCGGTTTGATCTCCCGCAGTTGCAAAGACCCCCGCGTGGTGACGTGGGAATACCCCGCCGCGAAATCTTCGGCGCAGTCTGCCAGACAGGCCATCTGGTCGCTGGTCAGCACACAGGCCGGGGCGCGCAGCCGCATCATATACCCCGGGGAGTTCGGCGTGACGTTGAAAAACCCAAGATGCCGCAACAGGAACTGATCGGTTCCCTCGGCCATCTGATCGGCGGCACTCCAGCCTTCCAGCGTGCGCCAAATGTCCAACGGATTCAGCTTGTGCTTGGCCAGTTCTTCCTTGCAAAGGTCTTCAAGCGGAACGCCGTAAACCGTTTCTTCCGCCGGAGCGGCATCGCCAGACCCACCGCCCAACGCGCGATGCAGGTTTAGCCGCATCACGACATCTGCGAGGTACTTTTGCTGTTCGGGTGTGAAACCTTCGAAACCCTGTGACATAGATCCAGCTTTCCCGGCGGGGTCACGACATCGCGTGAAACCTGTTGGAGGAACTGAAGTCCAGCGTTGGGCTTCGAAACCGGGGCTGCGCCCCTGAGCAACCTTGCTCTTCTTCTCCCTGACCGCGAATCTGGCGCGTTTCAACTCTCAAAACGCGTTTGGAGCTGTCGCCCCCGCGAAAGACGCGATCTGCGCCCAAGAATTAGGCAAATTTGGCGGTCCCAGGGCAGGGTTGGGTCACTCGGTTGGTACCTTGCGCACCGCTTATCCTTTAACGGCACCCGCCGTCAGCCCGCTGACGATCTGGCGCTGGAAGAACAATACCATGATGAACAACGGCACGGTGGCCGAGACCACGGCGGCCACCGCAAACATCACATTGCCCTCGGTCTGGGTGGTGCCCAAAAAGGCGTTGATCGCAGGGATCATGGTGCGGTTGTTTTCGGCCAGAACCATCGTGGTGACGGCAAAGTCGTTATAGGCCAGAAGGAACGAAAACAGCCCCGTGGTGATTACGCCGGGCCACATCACCGGGATGATCACGCGCCGGAACGCCTGAAACTGCGTGCAGCCATCGACCTTGGCGCTTTCATCAAGCTCCTTGGGGATCGATTCGAAAAACGAATGCAGCATCCACAGTGTGAACGGCTGATTGATCGCCACCAAAACGATGATTGCGGTGGGCAGATAACCCCAGATGTTCCAGTCGAAGAACACCGGCAGATAGCCCGATACCAACGTGATCTGCGGCAGCGCGCGGAAAATCAGCGCGATGATCAACAGCCAGAACACGTATTTGAACCCCGACCGCGACAGCGCGTAGGCCCCAAGTGTGCCAATGGTTAAAGACGTTGCCACCACAAACACACAAACAATCGTGGTGTTGATTGCATTGCGCCAGAACTCTTCCTGTATCCAGGCCCCGACGTAGCCCGCATCGGTGAAGGATGTGCCGTGGGTCGCCTGCGTGTTGCGCCCGAAGATCGCGTTGGTCCAATCAGCGATCGAAAAGAAATCAAGCTCGACCTTGAACGACCCCCAGACCGTCCAGATAAACGGAAATGCTGCAAGGATCAGCCAGACCACGATAAAGACATTCAGCGCGATCTTCAGTCCAAGGGGTTTGCGCTGCGCCACTGACGACATCAATGCGCCCTCCCACGGAAGTCCTGCCAGGTGCGCACCAGCACCGGCGACAACAAGACCACCACCCCAAGGATCGTCAGCACAGACGTCGTCGCCGCCGCCGACAATTGGCGCGTCTCACCGGCGAGATCATTGAAGATGATAAAACTCAGCGACGTCGCATGGGCCTGCGCCGAAAACCCGACGATGGGTTCGAACACCCGGAAATTGTCCATCAGCTGGATCAGCGCCACGAACGTCACCAGCGGCATCAGATGCGGGATCGTCACATAGCGGATCTGCTGCCACCGCGTCGCGCCATCGATCATCGAGCTTTCCAGCGTGTCCCGGGGCACCGTCTGTAAACCCGCATAGAACACCACAAAGGCAAAGGGCGCCGACGACCAGATCCCGTAGATGATCAGCGACACCCACATCAGCGGGGTCGAGGCTTTCAGCGACAGGTCGGGATCATCCACAAGGTATTGAAGAAACGTCCCCAGCACGCCCCGACTGTCGATCATCCAAAACAAAATGAGCGAGCCGACCAGCGGCGTCACGATCATCGGCAACAGCGAAAAGAAGATCACCAGACCCTTGAGATGCCGGTTAAGCGCATTCACCGACACCGCAATCGCAAAGCCCAGCGCAATCAGCGCAGGCGTGCACACGAACGTATAGGTCAGCGTGAAGGCCAGCGCGCGGTAGAACGGCAAGTTCATCAGGAACGCCCAGAAGGCCCCCCAGCTTTCGGTCGTGGCCCAGGCCTCGGCGATTTCCGCCGTCGCCAGATGGCCGCGGTCCAGATAGACCTCAAGCCCCGCGAACCGGCCCATGGGGGCCGCCTGCCACAATTCTGCCGTGGCCTCCTGATCGATGGTGGTTGAACTGGTGCACCCGAAAGGCCCGCAGTTTTCGGTCTCAACCAAGACCGCCTCATGGGGCAGAAACAGCGATTGGGTCACAACCGACACGATGGGAGCGGCGATGAAAACCAACATCGCCGCCGCCGTCGGCAGGAAGAACCAAAAGAAGGTCTTGTGTTTCATCGCACCCCGCCCCGGGTCAAAGGTTGGAAGGGCCGCGCATGCGCCGCCCTCCCGCCGTGGAGTCCTTTAGTTGAGGAACCCCTTTTCCTTGGCCGCCGCGATATAGGCGGCTTCCACATCGGCCAGCGCCTGTTCAGCGCTTTCCTTGCCTTGCATGAAATCAGCCAATTCATTGCCAAGCGCGGTGTGCATCAGGCCCATGTACGGAAGATAGGGGTAAGGCGCCGTGCCCGCCTCGGCGGCGGCAAACACACCCACCGCAGCTTCGGTCGGCTGGTAGCCATCGATCAACCAGACCGCCTGTTTGGCGACCTCTTCATCGGCCATCAAGCTGGGGTCGATCCCGTTCATCATGGCAAGGAACGTGGCTTCAGCATCTTCGTCCGAGATGTTCTTGGCCACAGTCCAGCCGTCCCACCACAAAGTGGACGCGGGCTTTGTGCCGCCCCCGACCGTCATGGGGCCTGCAATGGCAAACCCATCAATCACGTCTTGCGGGACACCGTCAGCTTCCACCAATGTGGCCGCGCGCGACCCCCACATGTTCATCAGCGCCACGTTGCCAGCACGGTATTCGGCATTGGTGGCGTTGCTGTCATGGGTCAGGAAGTCAGGGTTCATGTACTCCGACAGCGCCTTCATCATGTTCAGCGCGTTCACCCCAGCTTCGGTGTTGATGTTTGGCTCAGCCGAACCGGGCATAAAATGCGTCCCGCCATAGCCAAGGAACATGTTGTTGAATTCCTGCGCCAGGTTCCAGCCGGCCATGTAAGCCCCGCCGACCGGGTTCTCCATGATGCCTGCCGCGCGGATCGCTTCGGCGGTCTCAAGCATCTCTTCATAAGTCGCCGGCGGCTCGGCACCAACTTCTGCCAGCACGTCCGACCGGTACACAAGGTGCTGTGCATTGGCCATGAACGCCACGGCCAGCACATCATCGCCCACCTTGATCAGCTGGTTCGGCTTCAGGCTGGCCCCGTGCTTTTCGACCAGATCATTCAGCGGCCGGATGACGTCTTCGTTGATCAGCGCCACGATCGACGAGTTTGCAATGATCGCCGAGGTATATTCGGCCGGATCACCACTCATGCCGTCGACGTTGATCTTCTGATGGTCGGCCGTCAGGTTCGTTGACACCTCAAGCGCGTCGCCCGCGCAGGCCATCGCCCCCGCACCCACGGTCTGGATCGCGGGGAATTCGTTGCCCACAATGCTGACGCGGCCTTCGGACACGCCACAATCGGTCATCGCGACCGCGGTTGAGGCCATCAGCGCCATCGCGCCCGCCATTGCGAAAGTTCTCAGTTGCATCTTTCAAGTCTCCCTGGTTTTCCGCACCATCTTTGGGCGCGATTTGATTTACCCGGCGATGCGCTCGCCGGTCTCTTTGTCAAACAAATGGCAGATCCCGGCGGGCACATTGTAGCCCACTGGATCGCCGATTTCTGCGCGGTATTCCTTGTGTGCCTTCACGCTGACCATCGCGCCCCCCGCACGCACCGTCAGCATGGTGGCATCGCCCAAAAGCTCCATCGTGTACACGGGGGCAGCCACGTCGCCGCCGGTCTCTGCCACGCTGGCATCCTCGGCCCGAAAGCCCAGCGTCACCGGTCCGTCACGGCCCGCCAGACCCTGGATCGTCACGTTTTCACCCGTGAATGTCCCACCTTGCAGCACCCCGTCCATCAGGTTCATCGCAGGTGAGCCGATAAAGCCCGCCACAAAGGTATTGGCCGGGTTGTCATAAATGTCGGTAGGCGTGCCCACCTGCTGGACCACGCCCGCCTTCATCACAACCACCCGGTCGGCCAGGGTCATCGCTTCGATCTGGTCGTGGGTGACATAAATCGTCGTCACCTTCAGTTCATGGGACAGGTTTTTGATCTGCGCGCGCGTCGACACCCGCAGTTTGGCATCCAGGTTCGACAGCGGCTCGTCCATCAAGAACACGCTGGGTTTTCGCACAATCGCGCGTGCCAGAGCCACCCGCTGACGCTGCCCGCCCGACAATTCTGCCGGTTTGCGATGCAAAAACGGTTCCAATTCGACCATGGCAGCAGCGCGCTGCACCCGCTCGTCATGCTCGCCCTGGGGGATTTTGCGGACCTTCAGGGGAAAGCGGATGTTCTCATAAACATTCAGGTTCGGATAAAGCCCGTAGTTCTGGAACACCATCGCGATATCGCGGTCCTTGGGTTCCAGATTGTTCACCACCCGCTCGCCGATGCGAATTTCACCCTCGGTCGCGTCTTCCAGCCCCGCGATCATCCGCATCGTTGTGGTCTTGCCGCAGCCTGACGGGCCCAGCAGAACAAGGAATTCCTGGTCATCGATCGTCAGGTCGAAGTTATCGACACCGACAAAACTGCCCCATCGCTTGGACACGTTCCGGAGCTGAATTTCGGCCATGCCGCCCCCCCCTGTCGCTTCGCCGTACGTCGGACCAGCGGTCTTCGGTTTCGGATTTTGCAGACGAATGCAAAAATGCTAGACTCGCTCAGCGACCTTTGCAAAGAGGTTTTTGACGCGCTTTCAGCCAAGATGGTCTATTTCATTCAAAATGCATGATTTTCGATCAAGCCTCGCGGCCCAGCTTGACGGCGTGTTTCGCGCGCCAGCCCATCACGCGGCCCAGCGTCTGCGCGATTTGGTGGACCCCGAGGCCAGTGTGCATGTATCTGCTCCATTTGGCAGTTTTGTGGGCCCCGAGGCCATCACCACCGGCCTGATCCTGCCCCTGCGAACCGGACTAGCGGGATGTCACCGGCGCGATCTGATGGTGATCGGCGGCGACAACCGCCGCGACACAGGCGGGCGTTGGGTGGCGATCCTGACCCATTACGTGGGCACGTTTGCCGCCCCCATTGGCGGGCTTGAGCCGTCCGGCAAGCTGTCGTTTCTGCGCGCGGGCGAGTTCTACCAGATCGACGCAGGCCGCATCACGCGCGCCCATGTCATCCTGGATCTGCCCGACCTTGCCGGCCAGTCCGGCCGCCTGCCCTTCCCCCAGGACCTTGGCACCGAACTGATGTTTCCAGCCCCCGCCACGCAGGATGGCATCTGCCCGGTGGAAGGCGATGGCATCGCCAGCCTCGATCTGGTCGAAGCGATGCTTGCCGACCTGCATGTCTATGACCCGGGCACCGCCGAAAGCCCCGGACAAACCGGCCAAGACGGCTACTGGGCAGAAGATTTTCTGTGGTACGGTCCCGGCGGCGTTGGCTCGAACTTCCGCTGGGACGGCTTCGTTGCCGATCACCGAACCGCCTTTCTGAATGCCTTTCCCGACCGCAAGGGCGGCGATCACTACTGCCGGATCGGAGATGGACACTACGCAGCCGTTTCAGGCTGGCCTTCGATGACGATGACCCACAAGGCTGAATACCTGGGCACCCCGGCCACGAACAAAGCCCTGACGCTGCGCGTTATGGACTTTTACCGATGCCAGCACACATCGGGCGGACCGCGCCAAATCGCAGAAAACTGGGTCTGCCTAGATTACGTCGATTTGTTCGAGCAACTCGGGGTGGATTTGATTGGGCGCGCGAACCGTCGCAAGGTCACGCACCAAGCGCTCACGTGACGCACCGCCGATCTTGCGGGCGATCATTGCGACAGTTTCGACCGGCAAAGGCTTTGTGAACCGCACGCCGATTTCATGGCGATGCACCCACATCACATTTGCTGCATGGCTTACGCCGTGAAAATCAATCACCACTGTCGAAAAGAGATCAAGCTCGCCCGGATCGAATTTGATCCGCGCGCCGTAGGGATGCACATTCGTGACGGTCGCGCTGACCCGACCAGCCCGCGTGGTCAGGGTCACATCGTATGTGGTGGGTTGGCGGCGAATCCGGTACTCCATACCGTCAAGCTACACCAAGTGTGTTAGCAGGTGCTAAAGCCGCATTTTATTCAGCGCAGGCCGGGCACAGCCCCAAAACCTCCACATGGGCGCGACCGGGCGTGAAGCCCAACTTGGCCGCAGCGCCTGCGATGGCATCGCCCACAACGGCCTGGGGCGCTTCGGCGACAACCTTACAGACCTCGCAGATGAAAAAGACCGGTTCGTGATCTGTCCCCGAATGCATGCAGGCGGCAAAGGCATTCAGCCCCTCGATCCGGTGCGCAAACCCATGTTCCACTAGAAAATCGAGCGCCCTGTACGCCACAGGCGGCTGTGCACCAAACCCGTCATCGGCCAGCCGCTCAAGCACCTCGTAGGCCCCCAGCGCCCGGTGTTCTTCGAGAAGAATTTCAAGGGCGCGCCGCCGCACCGGGGTCAAGCGCAACCCGGCTTCGGTCGCACGTGCTTCTGCCGCTTTTAGGGCCGACACCGTACATCCCGAATGATCGTGGCGTTCGAAAACGGTAAAATCATGCTCTGCCATACCGTCAATCGTATCGCAGTGGGCCGCGCCCGCCCAGCCCTTTAGCGGATGCGTGCCTCGGTCTTGGCATCGAACAGATAGGCCCGCGACGGATCAAACGAGATACCGACCATACCACCAGGCTTTGAACGCTCGTCGCCGCGTTCTTCCACGATGATCTTTTCGCCGGTCGACGCCGCCAGATAGGCATACGACACCCCGCCGAGCGCTTCGGTCAGGTCGACCTCCAACGTGTCGGCCTGGGTGAGTTCTATGTGCTCGGGCCTTATGCCAAGGATCACGTCCGTCCCTTCGGCGGGCAGGCCCACCGGCACCGGATAGGCCGCGTTCAGGGCCGGTATCTCAACCGCGCCGCCTTGGACCGTTCCGGCCAGGAAATTCATCGACGGCGAGCCGATAAAACCTGCCACAAAGCGGTTGTCGGGATCACGGTACAAATCCATCGGGGCGCCGACCTGCTCGATCCGCCCCGCGCGCAACACCACGATTTTGTCGGCCATGGTCATGGCTTCGACCTGGTCGTGGGTGACATAGATCATGGTCGCCCCGATTTCCTTGTGAAGTCGTGCGATTTCCACCCGCATCTCGACGCGCAGTTCGGCATCGAGGTTCGACAAAGGCTCATCGAACAAGAACACCTCAGGACCGCGCACAATCGCGCGCCCGATTGCCACGCGCTGGCGCTGTCCGCCCGACAAGGCGGCCGGTTTGCGCGCTAGATACTCATCGAGCTTCAGGATTTTCGACGCCTCGGCGACCTTGGCATTTATCTCGTTCGCGGGATGTCCAGTCATCTTCAGACCGAACCCCATGTTTTCCTTCACGGTCATATGCGGATAAAGCGCGTAGGTCTGAAACACCATCGACACGCCGCGGTCGGATGGGTCCAGCTTGGTGACATCGCGGGTCCCGATGTTGATCTGCCCGTCGGTGGTTTCCTCAAGCCCCGCCACCATACGCAGCAAGGTCGATTTCCCGCAGCCCGACGGACCCACGAACACACAGAACTCGCCATCTTTGATATCAAGGTCCACGCCGTGAATGACCTGCGTTGTTCCGTAGCGTTTGATCACTTTTTCCAGCGTCACCCCAGACATGGCTAAACTCCAGCTCGCTCGTTTGATTTGATTTCGTTCGGAAAGCGCCAGGCCTCGGCATCGCGCGCGATGGTCTCCGCGGCAGACTGGACATCGGGCGCCAGGGCTTCAAGTGCCGCAAGCGACGTGCGCGCAGTGGACGACGTGACAGAGATCGCGCCCAAGGGGCGCGCGCCTGCATTCAAGATTGGCACGGCCACGCAAATGATGCCGGGTTCATGTTCCTCACGGTCGAAGGCGTAGCCGGCTTCGCGGATGGCGCGCAGTTCACTACGAAGTGCCGCCTCACTTGTCAGCGTGGTCGGTGTGAAGACATGGAAACTTTGCTGGGCAAGGATCGGCGCCAGTTCCGCTTCCGGAAGAAACGCCAGCATCGCTTTGCCGACACCGGTGCAATAGGCAGGCCCAACCTTTCCAGCGGACGAATACATCTCAATCGGCTGGGCGGCATTGCGTTTGTCCACGTATAGAACCTGGGCCGCATCCAGTTGCGCCAGGTGCACCGTTTCGCCCGCAAGCGCGGCCAGTTGATCAACATGGGGTCGCGCAACCGGCGCAAGTGAGGATTGCTGCCAGGCGGTATGGGCCAGCCGCACCAACCGCACGCCCAAAGCGTAGGCGTTGCGTTCGGCATCAAAAGCCAACATCCCTTGCCCGACCAACGTCTGGACAAACCGGTACAGGGTCGCCTTGGGAAACGGGCTGCGCTCAAGCAGCTCTGAAAACCGCACAGGCCGCCCGAAGGCTGCGACCTGATCGAGCACCGACAGCGCTTTGCCGACCGTCCCCCCTTCGGCGGTCTCGTCGTTTTGTTTTGCGGCCATTGCCGCCCTCCCCTACGGTTCACCTCCTGAACCTGTTGACAAGCATAAGCTGTTCGCGGTTAAAATATCAATATGTAAAACCGAGTTTCAAATAATGGAACTCAACTGCATAATGGAACTAAAGGGAGGACACCATGCGTTCCATGCTAAAAGCGTCCGTAGGGGCGCTCACTGCACTTGCCATGACGGCAGGCGTGAGCCACGCCGGCGGTCATTCAAACCTCGAAGGCACACTTCGTATCATCTCTGACATGTCGAACCCGGCACCGCGCGCGGTGATGGAAGGGCTGGCGTCGGATTTTGACGCGCTGCACCCGAACCTGACGGTCGAGTTGGAAGTTGTCGACCGTGAAGCCTGGAAAACCCAGATCCGCAACGCGCTGTCTGCCAACCCGCCCGATGTGGTGAACTGGTACGCCGCCACGCGGATGCTGCCTTATGTCGAAGCTGGCCTCTTCATGGACATTTCCGACCTCTGGGAAGATCCGGCCATGGCCGATCTGGCCTCGACCAAGGGGGCGATGACCCTTGATGGCAAGCAGTGGGGCGTGCCTTACACCTACTACCAATGGGGTGTGTACTACCGCAAAGACATCTTCGAAGAGCTGGGCCTGGCTGAGCCTGCCACCTGGGAAGAGGAAAAGGCCAACTGCCAGGCAATCCTCGATTCGGGCCGCAAGTGCTATACCATCGGGTCGAAGTTCCTGTGGACTGCCGGCGGCTGGTTTGACTACATCAACTCGCGCACCAACGGCTATGACTTCCACATCGAACTGGCCACCGGCCAGGTGCCATGGACCGATGAGCGTGTGCGTCAGACCTTCGCCAATTGGCGCGAGTTGATCGACATGGGCGCCTTTGTCGATGACCACCAGTCGTACTCCTGGCAGGAAGCCCTGCCCCTAATGGTCGACGGCGAAGCCGCCGCGTATCTGATGGGCAACTTCTCGGTCGCGGCCTTCCGCGACGCAGGTCTCACCGATGATCAGCTGGACTTCTATCAGTTCCCGCAGATCAACCCCGATGTCGCACCGGCGGAAGACGCCCCCACCGACACGTTCCACATCCCATCGGGTGCCCAGAACGTCGACGCGGCCAAAGCGTTTCTGCTTTATGTCACTTCGCCTGAGGTGCAGACCGAGATCAACGGCGGTGATAAGCTGGGTCAGCTTCCGGTGAACGCCAAGGCGTCGATCGCGGACGACAAGTTCATCGTCGAAGGTTTCGACATGCTGTCGAACAACGCATCCGGCGGGATCATGCAGTTCTTTGACCGCGACTTCTCGGCTGAGATGGCGTCGGTCGGCATGGAAGGCCTGCAGGAGTTCATGGTGTTCCCGGACAATCTGGACGACATCCTTGAGCGCCTCGAAGACACGCGCCAGCGGATCTACAACTAAGCCAATTCGGGGCGGCGGGACACCTGCCGCCCCACCCCTATCGTAGGCCGGGTTTCAACCCGGCGCTGGCTGGGACACGCACCATGGCTGACATGACCTCGCAATCGCCAACACGCGGCTGGTACAAGCGCAACGAAATCGCGCTCACGCCATGGCTGTTTTTGATCCCCGGCATCGCGATGTTCACCATCTACGTGATCATCCCGATCTTTCAGTCTTTCTGGATTTCGCTTCATCAATGGGACGGCCTGGGCGAAATGACCTGGGTCGGCACCGCCCATTATGAACGCCTGTTGTTCGACGACCGGAAATTCAACACGTCGTTCTGGAACAATGTCAAATGGTTGATCCTGTATCTGCTGGCGATCCCCATGGGGTTGTTCATCGCCTTGTTCCTGAACCAGACCGTGCGCGGCATCCGGTTTTACAAATCGATGTTCTTTTTCCCCTTCGTGATCTCCCAGGTGGTCGTAGGCCTGGTGTTTTCCTGGTTCTACCTGCCGCGCGAAGGGCTTTTGAACGCAATCCTTGGTTTCTTCGGCGCAGGCAGCGTCAATATCCTGGGCGATCCTGACCTTGCCACCTACGGCATCATCGCCGCCGGGCTCTGGCCGCAGACAGCCTATTGCATGATCCTTTACCTCACCGGCCTGAACGCGGTGGACCCCGAACAGATCGAGGCCGCCCGCCTTGATGGCGCCAAAGGCCACAAGATGCTGTGGTATGTCGTCCTGCCGCAATTGAAGCCTGCCACCTTCATCGCCTTTGTGGTGACCATCATCGGCGCGCTTCGGTCATTTGACTTCATCGCGGTCATGACCAACGGCGGGCCCTTTGGGTCTACCCGCGTGCTGTCGTTTTACATGTTCGAAGAAAGCCTGTCTGAATTCGGCTTCCGCATGGGCTACGGCGCGGCCATCGCAGTGACCTTGTTCTTCATCATGCTGTTCTTCATCGCCTACTTCCTGTGGTCGATGTACCGCGACGAGAAGGAGGCCCGCTGATGTTTCCGACACCTCTCGAAAAGACCTCTCGCGCTTGGCAATTGACCTATCAGGGCCTGTTGCCCCTGGCGTTGATCTTCTGGCTTCTACCGCTGATCGCTGTCGCGGTGTTCTCCATCCGGCCAGAGGGTGACTTCGCCAACGGCAATTACTGGGGCATGCCGTCGTCATTTGATTTCTTTGCAAATTATGGCCGGGTCTTCTTTGATTCCGACATGCCCCGCTACATGCTGAACTCGGTCCTGATCACCGTGCCCACCATGATCGGCGCGGTGGCCCTGTCGTCGATGACCGGCTTTGCGCTGGGGATTTACAAGTTCCGCGGCAATCTTTTGATCTTCTTTCTGTTCATCGCCGGCAACTTCGTACCCTTCCAGATCCTGATGGTTCCTGTCCGCGATCTCACCGTGAACATGGGGCTTTATGACACCAAGCTGGGCCTGGTCCTGTTCCACATCGCCTTCCAGACAGGGTTTTGTACGCTTTTCATGCGCAACTTCATCCGCGCCCTGCCCTTTCCCCTGATCGAGGCCGCCCGCGTCGAAGGCATCGCGGAATGGCGCATCTTTTGGTTTGTCGTCCTGCCGTTGATGAAACCCGCCCTTGCCGCCCTGTGCGTGCTGATCTTCACCTTCATCTGGAACGATTATTTCTGGGCCGTTGTCCTGACCCAAGGGCCTGACGCGCAGCCTGTGACGGCCGGCATCACGGCGTTCAATTCGCAATTCCGCGCCGCATACCACCTGATGAGCGCGGGCAGCATCGTGGCCGCCTTGCCACCCGTGCTGATGTTCTTTTTGATGCAGAAACATTTCATTGCCGGGCTGACCCTCGGTGCGGTGAAGTGATCCCATGGCGGATGGTGTGTCGACCCTTGCCCAAGTGTGGCGGCTTGATGATGGCCGCCAGACCCTCGTTCTGGCCGGGCAGCGCAACCGCCTGCCTGAGGTTGTCTATTGGGGCGCGCCCCTACCCGTTGACGAAGATATCTCACGGCTGAAGGCCGCCGCTGAAATCGATGTCACCGGCGGGATGCTGGATGAGAACCCCGACCTGTCGATCTGCCCCGAAGCCACGCGAACCTTTCCCGGCCAGCCAGGGCTGATCCTGCGCGACCAGGACGGCACACCCTTGTTGCCGAAGTTCTGTTTTGCCCATGAGGAAGACACCGCCGACGGTCTGGTGTTGACCTATGAAGACACCGACGCGCTTTTGACCTACCGCGCGCATTTTCAGGCTGACCCCGAAACCCGGATGATGACGCTTTGGGCCGAGCTGGAAGCCTCGCGTCCGGTCCATCTGCATTGGTTGTCGGCCCCCGTTTTGCCCGGGCCGCAGCTTGCCGATGACATGATCGATGTGTCGGGCCGCTGGTGCGGGGAATTCCAGCTGCAACGCACGCCTTGGTCGCCCGGCATGCGCTACCGCGAAAACCGCACCGGCCGGACGGGCCATGAACATTTCCCCGGCCTCATTATGCCCGGGCGCGGGGCGACCAACACCCAGGGCGAAGCCTGGGGACTGCACTACGGCTGGTCAGGTGGGCACCGCATGGTCGCCGAGGAACTCCCCGATGGGCGCCGCCAAATCCAGTTCGGCCATGCCGCGCGCATGGAAACCGCCCCCCAGACCCATTTCAAAACCGCACCGCTCTATGCGACCTATTCGTCCGATGGCCTCAATGGCTGTGCGGTCGCCTTCCAGCGCCATGTGCGCGACCGCATCGTCACCTGGCCCGAGCCGGACCGCCCTCGCCCGGTGCACTACAATTGCTGGGAAGCGGTCTATTTCGACCACAATCTGCCGGCGCTGAAAGACATCGCAACACGGGCCGCCGACATGGGCGCCGAACGCTTTGTTTTGGACGATGGATGGTTCGGCAACCGCGACGACGACACGCGCAGCTTGTCGGATTGGGAGGTCGACCCCCGCAAATACCCCGACGGGCTTGGCCCCCTGATCACCCATGTCCACGATTTGGGCATGACCTTCGGCATCTGGTTTGAACCCGAAATGATCAATCCGGATTCGAACATCCACCGCACCCACCCCCACTGGGCGTTCGGCGCCGAAGACCAGACCCTTGGCCGCCAGCAAAAAGCGCTGAACATGGCCCTGCCCGAGGTGCGCGATTTCATCTACGACCGGATGGCGAAAATCCTGTCAGAGCATGCGGTCGACTACATCAAATGGGACCACAACCGCGTGCTGCCCATGCCCGACGCGGCCCAGACGCGGGGGTCCTATGCGCTGATCGACCGGTTGCGGGCGGACTTTCCCCATGTGGAAATCGAAAGCTGCGCCTCGGGTGGCGGTCGCATCGATTTCGGCATCCTCAGCCGCACCCAGCGCATCTGGCTAAGCGATTCCAACGACGCACTCGAACGCCTGCGCATCCAGCACAACGCAGCCCTGTTTCTGCCCGCCGCCGTCACCGGGTCCCACGTGGGCCCGCGGGTCTGCCACACGTCTGGACGCACTTTCGACATTGCCTTTCGCGCCTGGGTCGCCGCCCAGCGCCACCTGGGGTTTGAGATGGACCCGCGCGAGCTTGACGACCGCGAGACCCGGACCCTGACCGAAATCACCGCCTGGTGGAAAGCCAACCGCGACTGGATGATGGGCGCTGACATCCTGCGTCTGGACAGCCCCGACCCCGCAGTTCTGGCCGAACAGCAAATGACCCGCGATGCAGACCGCTTTGTCGTCTTTGCCGGCAAGGCCGACACGTCAGCGCAAATCGCGCCGCGACCCTTGCGGTTTACCCGCCTCGATCCAGACGCGATCTATGAAGTCAGGCTGATGAACAGTATCACGGCGCCCGCCCTGTCGCGCGGCGCGCCTGCCTTGAAAGACGCGCCGCTAAACCTGTCGGGCACCTACCTGATGCATCACGGCGTGACGCTGCCGTGGAACTTCCCGCAAACCATGTGGGTCCTGGAAGGCAAACGGATATGACCAAAAAACGCCGCTCTGCCCATTGGTACGGAAAACTCGACAAGGACGGGTTCATTCACCGGTCCTGGATGAAAAATCAGGGCCTTCCGGACCATGTGTTCGATGGCCGCCCGGTGATCGGCATCTGCAACACCTGGTCGGAACTGACACCCTGCAACCACGGACTTCGCGATTTGGCCGAACACGTCAAACGCGGCGTCTGGGAAGCGGGCGGCTTCCCAGTCGAATTCCCGGTGACGTCGCTGGGCGAAACCCAGATGAAGCCGACCGCGATGCTCTTTCGCAACCTTCTGGCGATGGATGTGGAAGAAAACATCCGCGCCTACGGGCTTGATGGCGTGGTGCTTCTGGGCGGCTGCGACAAGACCACGCCGGGCCAACTGATGGGCGCGGCATCCGTTGATCTGCCCTCGATTGTGGTGTCCTCAGGCCCGATGCTGAACGGCAAATGGCGCGGCCATGACATCGGGTCAGGCACAGACGTTTGGAAGTTTTCCGAAGCCGTGCGCGCAGGCGATATGACCTTGCAGGATTTCATGGCCGCCGAGGCTGGCATGTCGCGCTCGAAAGGTGTGTGCATGACCATGGGCACGGCCAGCACGATGGCGTCGATTGTCGAAGCGATGGGTATGGCGCTGCCCACAAACGCCGCCCTGCCTGCGGTAGATGCGCGCCGCTATACCCTGGCCCATCTCACCGGACGCCGGATCGTCGAAATGGTCGAAGAAGACCTAAAACCATCCGACATCATGACGCGGCAAGCGTTCGAAAACGGCATCATCGCCAATGCCGCTGTCGGCGGGTCGACCAATGCGGTCGTGCACCTCCTGGCCATGGCGGGCCGGGTGGGCGTCGACATCACGCTGGCGGATATCGAGCTTGGGTCCGAGGTTCCGCTTTTGGTCAACTGCATGCCGTCGGGCAAATACCTGATGGAGGATTTCGCCTACGCGGGCGGCATCCCTGCGGTCCTGGCCGAACTCAAAGACCATCTGCGGCCGGCGAAAACTGTGCTGGGCGGCGATATCGCGGCCTACGCGGACGGGGCGGAATGCTTCAACCGCGATGTGATCCATGGGCTTGACGCGCCCGTGAAACCCGCCGCTGGCCTGCGGGTGCTGCGCGGCAACCTCGCCCCGGATGGGGCCATCGTAAAACCCTCAGCCGCGACCGACGCATTGTTGGAACACGAAGGACCGGCTTTCGTGTTCGAAAACATCGAAGACATGAAAGCCAACATTGACCGCGAAGACTTGCCCGTCACGCCTGACACGGTGCTGGTCCTGAAAGGCTGTGGGCCCAAGGGGTATCCCGGCATGCCAGAGGTCGGCAACATGCCGATCCCGGCAGCACTCATCAAACAGGGCGTGCGCGATATGATCCGCGTGTCTGACGCGCGTATGTCCGGCACCGCTTACGGCACGGTCATCTTGCACGTGGCCCCCGAAGCCCAAGCGGGCGGCACGTTGGCGCTTGTGAAAACCGGCGACCGCATTCGCGTGTCAGCCTCAAACGGCGAGTTGTCCCTGCTGGTGGATGATGCCGAACTCGCCACGCGGCGTGCGGCCTGGGCCCCCGACGCCCCGCGCGTCACACGGGGCTATCAAAAGCTCTACATCGACACCGTGCTGCAAGCCGACCAAGGTGCCGACCTCGACTTTCTGGTGGGCAAGGATACCCGCATCCCCGACAGGGAGAGCCACTGATGGACTGCCTACGCGTTTTCGTTGTCATACGGTTTGAATGCAATTTGTCATACGATTTGAAGACACGGTGTCGGCCATGACCTCTCCCGTTTTTCCCGACCTCAAAGGCGCATCCGTCTACATTACCGGTGGCGGGTCCGGCATTGGCGCCGACCTCACCCGCGGCTTTTTGGAACAGGGCGCCAAGGTCGCCTTTGTGGGCCGGTCGGATGCGTCTGATTTTGTGGATCAGGTGGCCGAGGAAACCGGCAACCGGCCCCATTTCATGCAATGTGACATCACCGATACCGCGCGACTAAAGTCAACGATTTCCGAAGCTTCCGAAGTCCACGGCCCCGTCACCGTGCTGGTGAACAATGCCGCCAACGACAAACGCCACCTGACATCAGAAGTCGATGAAGACTTTTTCGACTGGTCCATCGCGATCAACCTGAAGTCCTACTTCTTTGCCTGTCAGGCCATGATCCCCGGCATGCAGGCCGCGGGCGGCGGGTCGATCGTTAATTTCTCGTCCATCAGCTACATGATGGGCAATGCAGGCTACCCGATCTACACCACCTCGAACTCAGGCATCAACGGGCTAACCCGTTCATTGGCAAGGGAATTCGGGCCAGACAAGATCCGCGTCAACGCGCTGGCCCCCGGCTGGGTTCTGACCGAAAAACAGCTTGAGATGTGGGCCACCGAAGAAGGCCTTGCCGCCCATATGGAGCGGATGTGTCTTAAAGAGCATCTCAAACCCGCCGACATCGTCAGCCCGACCCTTTTCCTAGCCTCGTCGGCCAGCGCTGGCATGACCGGCCAGGCCATGGTCGTCGACGGCGGCGTGGTTGTCACTGGATGAGCGGCGGGGCGACATATTGCGACTGGATCGCGGTTGATTGGGGCACCACCCGGCTGCGCGCCTGGGCCATGCGCCGCGACCTTGTGATCGCTGAGGCACGATCAGACAGCGGCATGAATTCACTGAAAAAAAGCGAATTTGAAGGCGCGCTTCTGGAGTTGATCGACCCTTGGCTTGGGGCGGGGCTGACGCCAGTGGTGGCCTGCGGCATGGTCGGCGCGCGCCAAGGCTGGGCCGAAGCGCCTTACCGAACTGTGCCCTGCACGCCCCTTGCCGGGTCGGGTGTGCATGTGCCGACCACAGACACCCGCATCGCCATGACCCTGCTGCCGGGCCTCAAACAAGACGCCCCTGCCGACGTCATGCGCGGCGAGGAAACCCAAATGGGTGGGTTTCTGTTTCAAAACCCGGGCTTTGACGGCGTGCTCTGCCTGCCGGGCACCCATACCAAATGGGCCGAAATCTCTGCCGGAGAGGTCGTGAGTTTCCGCAGCTTCATGACCGGCGAGATGTTCGATCTGATGGCAAATGCATCCGTCCTGCGCCACTCGGTCGGCGCGGGATGGGATGACGACGCCTTCGCCCAAGCCGTGTCGGAAACCCTGTCGCGCCCCGAGGCAATGGCCGCCAAGCTTTTTGCGATCCGGGCGGAAACCCTGTTGAACGACCTTGGCGAGGCGACCGCGGCCGCGCGCCTGTCCGGTCTTCTGATCGGCGCGGAACTTGCGGCCACAAGGCCCTATTGGCTAGGCCGCGAGATTGCCGTGATCGGCGCTGAAACCCTCAGCGCGCATTACATCGCAGCTCTCAAGATCCAGGGGGTGACGGGACACTACGCCGAAGCCGATGCGATGACCCGGGCAGGGCTGTACTCGATGCGCCAAACCCTGAGCGAGGCTGCCGAATGAGCCGCCCGCTGATCGCTATCCTGCGCGGCATCACGCCGGCGGAGGTCGCGCCCGTGTGCGAGGCCCTGATCACGGCCGGCATTGACCGGATTGAGGTGCCGCTAAACTCACCCGATCCGTTGGAAAGCATTGAGATCCTCGCCCGGACCTTTGGCGACCGCGCGCTGATCGGGGCGGGCACCGTGCTGACGACCGGCCAGGTCCGTGCCATCCACGGGGTAGGCGGGCAGATGATCGTCTCGCCCAATGCCGATACGGACGTGATCGCCACGACCAAAGGGTTGGGAATGCAAAGCTTTCCCGGCGTTCTGACCCCGACGGAGTGTTTTTCCGCGCTGGCCGCCGGGGCAGACGGGCTGAAGATTTTTCCCGCCTTCAAGCTGGGACCGGACGGATTGAAAACCATTCGCGCTGTCTTATCCCCCGAAACAGACGTCTACGGTGTGGGCGGCATCGGACCTGACGATTTCGCCGATTGGGTGGCCGCCGGGGCGTCAGGCTTCGGGCTGGGGTCGTCGCTCTATAAGCCCGGAGATGACGCCGCGAGCGTAAGTGCGCGTGCGACAAAGATGGTTGCGGCCTGGGACGCAACGCAATGAGCACAACCGTCTACGACGACAGGGCTTGTGACCTGGGCGAAGGGCCCTTGTGGCACCCGGGTCTTGGCCAGCTTTTCTGGTTCGATATCATTGGCAAGCGCTTGTTGACCCTGGACGGTGATGGTCCTCGCCAATGGCAATTCGACGAATATGTTTCAGCCGCAGGCTGGGTGGATGACGCCACGCTTTTGATCGCATCCCAGTCCCGCTTGTTTCGCTTTGGCATCGAAACCGGGGCAAACGAAACGCTTGTCCCGCTTGAAACCGACAACCCCGTGACACGATCAAATGATGGCCGTGCGGACCCCTGGGGCGGCTTCTGGATCGGGACAATGGGGATCGAGGCTGAACCAGATGCCGGCGCGATCTATCGCTACTTTCAGGGCGAACTGCGCAAGTTGCACGCGCCGATCAGCATTTCCAACGCGATCTGTTTTTCGCCGGACCGGGCCTTCGCCTATTTCACCGATACACCGACCAGTTTGGTCATGCGCCAGGCCCTTGCCCCCGACACCGGTTGGCCCACGGCCAAGGCCGAAGTCTGGCTGGACCTGACCGCGGCAGGCCTGGCACCAGACGGGGCGGTAACGGACGCAGACGGCAATGTGTGGATTGCCCATTGGGGCGCAGGCTGCGTCGCGGCATACCGGCCCGATGCGACGCCCCTGACCCAAGTCGATGTCCCCGGCCTGCACGCCACCTGTCCAGCCTTTGGTGGCGCGGATTTCAGCACGCTTTATTGCACGTCGGCCCGGCAAGGCATTGCCGCCCCAATCCTGAACCAAACCCCTGAAAACGGCATGACCTTTTGCGCCACCGGTGTCGCCCTTGGCCGCCCCGAGCCGCAGGTGATCTTGTGACCCCGACCCTCGGGGTCTGCTACTACCCCGAACATTGGGATGAAGCGATCTGGGCCGAAGATGCCGCCCGCATGGCCGCCACCGGCATCGCATGGGTGCGCATCGGAGAGTTCGCCTGGTCGCGGATCGAACCCGACCCGGGGCGCTTTGATTGGGGCTGGCTGGACCGCGCAATCGACACGCTGGGGGCTGCTGGCCTGAAGGTGGTGCTGGGCACGCCGACAGCCACGCCGCCGCGCTGGATGCTCGACCGCCACCCCGATATGCTGGCGGTGGGTGCAGACGGACGCCCGCGCGGGTTTGGATCGCGCCGCCACTACTGCTTTTCACACCCCGGCTACCTTGGCGAATGCCGCAGGATCGTTCAGGCCTTGGCCGCGCGCTATGGCCAAAACCCGCATATCGCAGCCTGGCAGACCGACAATGAATACGGTTGCCACGACACCACCTTGTCCTATTCGCCCGCCGCACTGGCTGGCTTCCGCGATTGGTTGGCCCAGACGTACCAAAGCCCCGATGCGTTAAACCGCGCCTGGGGCAATGTGTTCTGGTCGATGGATTACCGCGAGTTTTCCGACGTGGGGCTGCCGAACCTGACGGTGACCGAACCGAACCCAGCCCATGTCATGGACTTCTGGCGATACAGTTCAGACGCGGTCGTGCGCTTCAATCGTGCCCAGGCCGAGATCATCCGGGGAGCGACAGATGCCCCGCTTATCCACAATTACATGGGCAACATCACCGATTTCGACCATTTCGCGGTGGGAGCCGACTTGGACATCGCCTCTTGGGACAGCTATCCGCTGGGGTTCCTTCTGGACCGGGTTGATACCAGCGATGGCGCGAAACTCGCCTATGCCCGCCAGGGCGATCCTGATTTTCAGGCCTTCCACCACGACCTTTACCGGGCGGTGGGTCGCAGCCGCATGTGGGTGATGGAACAGCAACCCGGACCGGTGAACTGGGCGCCCTGGAACACCGCGCCCCTGCCCGGAATGGTGCGATTGTGGTCGCTGGAAGCCATTGCCCACGGGGCCGAGGTTGTCAGTTATTTCCGCTGGCGCCAGGCGCCGTTTGCGCAAGAACAGATGCATGCTGGCCTGTTGCGGCCCGACAGCAGCCCGGCCGAGGCGCTCGCCGAGGCGCAAGCGGTTGCGGAAGACATCGCCGAGATTGGCGCGATTGACGCGCCACAGGCGCCGGTCGCATTGGTGTTTGACTATCCTTCTGCTTGGGCCTGGGCGATCCAGCCACAGGGGCAGGATTTTTCCTATTTCTCAGTGGTATTTGATGCCTACCGCGCGCTTCGCCGGGCTGGGCTGTCTGTGGACATTCTCCCCCCCGACAGTGACCGGCTTTCTGAGTACAGCCTTGTGCTGATCCCGGGGCTTTTTACCTGGAACGATGGGCTTTTGGCCCAGATCACCGACCACCCCGGGCTGGTCATTGCCGGACCGCGCACGGGGTCGCGCACGCATGATTTTGCGATTCCCGTGCCCTTGCCGCCGGGCCTGCCGGGCGTCACGGTCACGCGTCTGGAAAGCCTGCCGCCAGGGCTGAGCGAAGCCATCGCGGGGGGCGGTCATGTGCAGCGCTGGTTTGAACATCTCAGCGGGGCGGGCGCAGTGATCTTTGAAACCGAGACCGGCGCACCGATTGTCATGCAATCAGGCGCGACCGCCTATCTGGGCGGATGGCCGGACCCAACAGGCTGGGACCGGATCATCCAATGGGCCACGAAACGGCTGGCTATTGACACCATCGACCTTCCCGAGGGTGTTCGCCTGCGCGATACCGCCACCTATCGTTTTGCGTTCAACTACGCCGCCGAGCCGCGCGAGCTTGACGGGCGCACCCTTCAACCGGCCGAGGTCGCATGGTGGAAAATCTAGCCCATTTCGGAACACTGGCCGATGGCCGCGATGTCCAGGTGATCACCCTGACGGCGGGCGATCTGTCGGCCCGGGTCATCGACTATGGCGCGCGGTTGATGGCTTACCAGCGCGGTGAAGGTCCAAACGTCCATGTCACCAGCGATAGCGTTGCGGATTTCGAAGGGGCGATGTGCTACGCCGGGCCGATCATCGGACCGGTCATCAACCGGATCACCGGGGCACAGGCCGACATCGACGGCACGCTTTGCCACTTCGACGCCAATCAAGGCGATCGCCACACGCTGCATTCGGGTCGCACCGGCACCCACACCGCCCTTTGGACCATCGACACTCTGACAGACGCCGCGGTCACTCTTTCGATCGCTCTAGCAGACGGCGCGGGTGGCTTTCCCGGCAACCGCACTCTGACCGCGCGCTATGGCCTGGAAGACGGCGGGCTGACGCTGACGATAACGGCCACAACCGACGCCGTGACTTTGATGAACCCCGGCCATCACGGCATCTGGAACGCAGACGGCATGCCCACCTGGAAGGGCCAGCTGCTTGAGGTTCCCGCAGCCCGTTATCTGCCCGTGGATGCAGACACCCTGCCGACAGGCGAGATCGCCGATGTTGCTGGCACGCAATACGACCACCGCGCCCCCGCAGTCCCGGACCCGAGCCTTGATCACAACTTCTGCTTTGAGGGCGGTTTTGGGCCCCGATGTCGCTTGATCGGCCAGACCCAGACGCTGGAAATCCATTCTGACGCGCCGGGGCTACAGGCCTATGCGGGGGGGGCTGCCGGGCTGGCACTTGAACCGCAGCTCTGGCCGGATGCGCCGAAAAACAGTGCCTTCCCCTCGATCCTTCTTGGCCCGGGCGAGACATTCCAGCAACGCTCACGCTTTGTGATTTCTGCATAAAAAAGCCCCGGCGCCTTGGGGAAACGCCGGGGCATCGCCAAAGTCTGGAAAGGATCAGACCCCGGCGACCTCTTCCACCGCTGCCTGGGACGGGGTTGCGGCGTATAGATCACACGCAGACAGGCAGAACGCGGCGAGAGAAAGCAGGACAATGGTTTTCATGCTGAAATTCCTTTGATTGAAGTAAAAAGGGTTTGACGTTCTATTGGCGCACCGCGTCCCAGACACCGCCGACACCGTCACCGGTGACATCGCCGCGGGCTTCGTCGCCGGCCCAGAAGTACAAAGGCTTGCCACCCATGGCCCATTGCTGGGTGCCGTCGCGGCGTTCGATCAGGTCAAGCCCGCCCTTGGCGGTGGCTCCGGCTTCAGCCAGGAACGGCGGCCAGGACTGGGCACAGCTGTTGTAGCAGTTCGATGTGTCGCGGCTGTCTTTGCGGAAGGTGTAAAGCGTCAGCCCCGTGTCGGCTGCGGCCACGACCTGACCAGACGGCGTGTTGACGGCAATCAGGTCGGCGGCTGTGGCCACGCTTGCGGTCATCACAAGGGCGAGGGCTGCGGTTGTGATCTGGAGTTTCATCGTTCGGGGTCCTTTCAAGGTCTATCTTTGGCCAGGCGGCCGGTTTCAGGTGGCAAGGCGACCAAGACTGTCCGCCGACCGCACGTGTTACGGCCGTCAGCGCATCGTTGGGGCGATGGCAACATCAGGTGTTACGGGGGACGAAGGAGGCGGTTGCCGATCCCCTTGCCGTTTGGTCCTACGCCCCGGCTTCGGGGTTTATTCGCGCCGCGGGGAAAAATTCTCAGGACCGTTCTGAATAATAGTGACCGGCAGCGCGTAGACCCCATGTATTCAGGTAAAGGTACAACCGGCGATGACTTGCCTTGCTCTTGTAGAAACGCACACCACACCTTGCGCGGCCCCGCATCTTCGCACAGTGTCTGCCGCGAGCGGGGCCGATGCCCCAAGGGTGAGGGCACACGTGAGCGATACCGCGCGACTACGCCAGGAGATGATCGCGCTTTTGCCGCGATTGCGCCGGTTTGCGCGCACCCTAACCCGGTCTGTGCCTGAAGCTGACGATCTGATCCAGGATGTGTGCCTCAAAGCGCTTGACAAGGCCGGCCAATGGGACCCGGCCCAGCCGCTGGATCGCTGGCTCTTTCGGATCGCGCGCAACCACTGGATTTCCGAGATCCGCAAACGCAAGGTGCGTATGGGGGAAGGCCAGATCCCGGCCGAAGAGGCCACCGAGTTGCGAACCCACGACACCGGTGAGGCGGGCGTTCTGGCCCAGGGTCTACAGGCCCAGATTGCGGCCCTGCCCGAAGACCTGTCGTCGGTTTTGCTGGTCGTCTCGGTCGAAGGCTATAGCTATGCCGAAGCGGCTGAGCTTTTCGACATTCCCACCGGCACGGTGATGAGCCGCATCCACCGGGCCCGCAAACTTCTGGCCGAGCGGCTGGCGACAGAGGAACAAGGTGTCTCATGACGCTGAGCGACGAACATCTCAGCGCCTATCTGGATGGCGAGTTAAGCGCGGACCAAACCCGCGAGGTTGACGCTATGGTGGCCGCTGACCCCGCCGTTGCGGCCGCCCTTGAACGGTTGATGGCCACGGACACCGCCATTAAAGCCGCCTTCGACGAGATGCTGACGGACCCGGTCCCATTCGAGCTTGCCGCGGCGATCCGGTCTGCCCCGGATCCTGAAGTTGCGCCCATCCCGGCGGCTGCTCCGCGCGGCGTGCCCGGTTGGGCCGCGATTGCAGCCAGCGTCGGTTTCCTCGCCGTTGGTGGATTGGGCGGCTACACATTGGGCCAGAACGAAGCGCCGCAAGTGGTCGCGTCCACACCCGGTTGGCTGAATGAGATTGCCGCCTATCACGGTGTCTATGAGACCCAGGTGCGCCACCTCGTTGAGGTTCAGGCCGAAGAGCGTGACCACATCGAAACCTGGCTTGGCAACACAACCGGGGTGGAATTCGCCGTACCTGATTTGTCGGCCAGCGGCCTGACATTTCAGGGCGCGCGGCTTTTGGTGGCAGGCGGCGCACCCGTCGCACAACTGGTATATACCGATGCCGCAGGGGCGGTCTTTGCGCTGTGTCTGAAAACGGCCAAGGCCCCGGCCGACAAGGACTTCACCGCCGAAACCGTCGGCGGGTTTGATATGGTGTCCTGGCGCTCAGGCGGGGCGGACTACGTGGTTGTTGGCCCCGAAGGCATAGCCGACCTGATGGATATCGCCCAGACCGCCGCCTTGTCGGTCTAGCCTCAGCGGCCTTTGGCGCTTTTGCGCGGTCCTGCTACACTCCACCCTATGATCGGCGTTCTTCGAAATACCCAATACCGGCGTCTTTTCGCGGCCCAGGTCGTCGCCCTGTTGGGAACAGGATTGCTGACGGTCGCACTGGGGCTCTTGGCATTCGATCTTGCCGGCCCCGCAGCAGGTGCTGTTCTGGGGACAGCCCTTGCCATCAAGATGGTGGCCTATGTCGGTCTTGCGCCTGTGGCCAGCGCCCTGGCCGAGCGCGTGCCGCGCAAAACCGTGCTGGTCGGAGCCGACCTTGTGCGCGCCGGGGTCGCCTGCGCGCTACCGTTTGTCGATGCCATCTGGCAGGTCTACGTGCTGATCTTTGTTTTGCAGGCGGCCTCGGCCACCTTTACCCCGGCCTTTCAGGCGCTGATCCCCGATATCCTAACCGACGAGGCCGAGTATACCCGCGCTTTGTCCCTGTCGCGACTGGCTTACGAGCTGGAAAACCTTGCAAGCCCCGCCCTGGCGGCAGCGCTCTTGCTGTTGATCAGCTTCAACTGGCTCTTTGCGGGAACCTTCCTGGGGTTTGTTGTTTCAGCCCTTTTGGTCATCACAACCGCCCTGCCCGCCCGAGAAAACGCCACCACGCGATCGTTCACCGATCGTTTGACCCGCGGCACCCGCATCTATCTGGCCACACCCCGGCTGAGGGGGCTTTTGGCGTGCAACATCGCCGGGGCAGCGGCCGGCGCCTTTGTGATCGTCAACACGGTTGTGGCCGTTCGCGACACGTTCGGCCGGTCTGAAAGCGAGGTCGCGCTGGCTCTTGCTGCGTTCGGCGCGGGGGCGATGGTGGCCGCCCTTTGCCTGCCGCGCCTGCTCGACAAAGTATCGGACCGGGCGGTCATGCTTTGGGCGGCCATGGCAATCGGCCCGGTGACGCTGGCACACGCAGCGTATTGGGTTGGGGTCGGCCCGAATTGGCCGGTCTTTCTGGGATGTCTTGCGCTCACAGGGCTTTGCTACTCGGCCATTTTTACACCGGTCGGCCGTATCGTCAGCCGGTCGGCGCACCCAGAGGATCGACCGGCGGTTTTTGCAGCACAATTCGCGCTGTCGCATGCGGGCTGGCTCTTCACCTATCCACTGGCCGGGTGGCTGGGAAACATCGCCGGGCTTGGGGTGACGATGCTGGTCCTTGGCGCCGTGGCGCTGGTCAGTGCCGGCCTCGCGTGGCGGCTTTGGCCCACCTACAAGGCAAAGGCTCTGGTCCACGACCATCCTGATCTGCCGCATGATCACCCCCACATGCAGGCGCATCGCGCGCCGGGTGGAACGCATCGCCATGCTGTGGTCATCGATGACCAGCACCGCGCATGGCCCACCCAAGGATAGCCTGCGCCATCACTGCCGCCGCACATGCTTGACGCGCCGACTGTGCATCGCCAACTGAGCCTCATGGGAAAGTCGAAAAAAGTCCCCTCGCCGTGCATCGACGTCTGCAAGTTCCGCCGTCAGGGACATTGCATCGGCTGTTCCATGACAAAGGCGCAAAAGAAGATGTTCAAGGGCCTCAAACGGCCCGAGCATCAACTGGCGTTTGTCCAAATGCTGACCCATCAGCAAGCCAGTATCGGTCGGTTCAGCCATTGGGCCCCGGCTTACAAGCGCAAATGTCTCAAAAAAGGGGCGGTGCAGCCGATCAAGGTAATCCCCAAGACCGGCTGAAGACTTCGCGCTAACCCAGATGGGCCTTCAACAGCCAGGCGAACTTCTCATGGGTCTGGCCGCGCGCAATGCACAGGTCTTCGGTCAACGTATCGCCCTGGGACGCGGCCAATTCGCCGGTGCCGGCCAATGTGGCTGCCAAAGTGTCCTGTGCAGCGGCCATTGCGGCGATCATCTCACGGTCAGTGGCGTGGCCATCATGTTCATCAACCTTGGATCGCTTCAGCATGCCCGCAAGCATCCCTTCGGCATGTCCGCCCAAGGCCTTTACCCGTTCTGCAAGATCATCCTGTGCGGTAAAGTGATCTTCGTAGATCTCTTGAAACAGGGCGTGCAGCGGGCCAAACGCCATTCCGGTCACATTCCAGTGGAAGTTCTGCGCCAGCATCGTGGTCACCGCGGTTTCGGCCACGGATTGGTTCAGCGCTTCGACGATTTGCGCGCTTGCATTGGTGGAAAGTGTCGCTTCGGTCTGGTTCATGCCGACGTCCTTCTAAAAGCGTGTCATAGATGCTGGCTTGCAGGTATTGGCTCTTGCCTCTCAACATAAGCGCGCCAACGCGGCTGCCAACCCCTTTTTAGAAAAGTTCTAAACTAGCGCTTTGTGTCACGCTCCGCTCAGGGGTGATCAGGCCGCGCGAGGTGCTGGATGACGTGGAACCCTTCAAACACTGGCGTGCCCTCATGCAGCGATTGTGTTTGGCCCGCATCTTTGTGGGCGGCGCGAAAACTGTCGCTTTTGGTCCATTCAATGAAGGCCTCTTGTGACGCCCACACGGTATGGGAGGCGTAAAGGACACACCCCTCGGCTTCGGGGCCCCGCAGCATGTGGAATTCCACGAACCCATCGAGTTTGTGCAAATGGCTTTCCCGGGTCAGCCAAAGGGTTTCAAATGCGGCCGTATTGGCAATAGGCACGTGGAACCGGTTCATTGCGATAAACATATCTGCTCCTTGCGATGGTGGGCGTTTGGGCGCGTTCGTTGGGCTGGTGTTTCCTCTGCGGCGTCAGGTCGCAAGTGATTCTCACACGACCTTGCACCGATGTTTTTTGCCTCAAATTCCGCAAATGCGTTTTTCAAAGAGCGTTGGAAGACGCGCGCCACTCATCGACCAGCAAATTTGGTGCCGCCAGTACAGGTGGATTTGTCGAGCCCTGCGGCAAAAGCAGCGGCACCATCCAATGAACCAGTAAAATAAGGACCAAAGCAGCCGCCAGCACCAGGTTCGTCAGCGCCAAAACGCTCATATTCTTTGACGTTTCACGCCCTGAAGAGTGAGAATGCCGTAAGGTCGCCACCTGTTCATTACCGAAAATCCATCACAGAAGATTTATATCTTACGATTTTACTCAGATTTAACATCCGAGGTAAAGACTTTTTAGGGTGTGGGTGGCCAGGTGCCGCCGTCGACCTATGTATACGATCACAATAAGCACTATGAGGCTAAACATGACGCTTACACTTTCCCGCCGCCTGTTCGTTGCCGCGGGCGCTTCGCTCTTCATGGCGCGGCCGGGCTTGGCAATGACCACCCACGACATTCAAATGCTGAACAAGCATCCCGAAAACCCACGGATCCGTCAGGCGTTTTTCCCACGCATTCAGGTTGTTCAGCCTGGTGATACGGTGAACTTCCTGGCGACCGACCGGGGCCACAACGCCGCCGCCGTTGACGGCATGGTCCCTGCGGACGTCGAAGCCTTCGAAGGCAAGATCAATGAAGAGATCTCGGTCGTCTTCGAACAGCCCGGCTTTTACGGCTATATGTGCACACCGCACGCTTCTGTCGGCATGGTCGGTCTGATCATCGTCGAAGGCGAAGGCATGATGGACAACCTCGAGGCTGCCAAGGAAGTCCGCCAACGCGGCAAAGCCAAGGCCGCTTGGGAAGAAATCTGGGAAGAAGTTGACGCGATGGAATTCGCAACCGCATAACCCGGATGAAAGTCTAGAAATTGCGCCTGGTTCCCTTTGGGACTGGGCGCTTTTTTGTGCGCGACGTTCGTCGCCTTCGCCACCAGCTGCTAGACATGCGCGAAAGCACTGTCCCAGATGTCGTTGCGGTTGCCGCTGCCGTCGGGGTCTTCATCGCGGCTGAAATTGCGCAGTGGCACCCCCCCCGCCAAAGCCGCCGCGATGGAAAAAGTTGAATACTTGGTCAGTTGCACAACCTCAGCACAACGCGAAAGCGCGAAAAAATCCAATAGGTCGGGAAACCCCGGAGGGCCCTGCCGCGGCTTGGCTGTGACAACGTCGACCCCCCTTTCGCGCAAGCCTGAGGCAAGCTTGTCGCAGTAGGCAATATCATCAGCACACACGAAAAAGCGATGCCCGGCGGCGACCAGCCGGTCGACCTCTTTCATCGTGCGCGCCTCGATGCGGGCCCAACTCTCGGCCGTCATCTCGAAATCGTTAACACGCCCCGAGATCTTGTCGGTCAGCCGTGCATGGATCCCCACCCGGCCCTCAAGATCATGTGGCAAGGCCGCAGCAATGGCCGGACCGGGCTTCAGGCTGCGCAAAACGGCGGCATAGGCTTTCGAAAAATCCTTGGGGGTTAGACGGTCCAGTCCATAGGCGCCCCGTTCCTCGTACAAACGACTGGGAGACGCATTGCCCCAGGTGTCACCGCGTTGCAGCACAAGCTGGCGACCACCCCCCGGAAGCGGCCAGACACAGGTTCGCGCCAACGCTTCGCGTTTGCGAAACTCTTTGGCAAGCGGCACGCGGGCCCCCTTTGGCGGGATCGCAATAGGGGCAGCGCCTTCCAACGCGAAAAGCTCCAGCGCGTAAGAGGTGTGAAATGCCGGAAGGCGGATACCCTTGAGGTCCCATCGAAAGGCGAGGCGCGCTTTTGGATCCAAAAGCCGGGCCACGGTCAAAGCACCGCAAAGATCAAGAATGCGGTCGCCAAAACCCGACCGGCAAAGAAGGTCATGGTAAAATTCGACCTCAAGTGGGGCACGGGTTTGGAATGCAAGTTTCGGGTGCCAGGGAACGAAAACCGTCATTGCGGTTAAGCGTCTTGCGTCTTTAGCGCGCCAGCGTCTTTCAATGCCGCCACCTGGGTCGAAATCCAGCGATAGGTTGGAACAAGACCTTCATTGAGGGACGCGCCGGGCTTCCATCCCAACCGCGCCTCAATCAACCGATTGTCCGAGCACCGCCCTTTGACGCCGGTAGGACCATCGATATGAACCAGTGAGGCGCTCTTACCGGCAATTGAAAGGATGCGTCGCGCGAGATCGTTGATCGTGACCATTTCGTCCGACCCGATGTTCACTGGCTCGAGACAATCAGACGTCATAAGCCGAAGAAAACCGTCGATCGCCTCGTCGATGAAAAGGAAAGACCTCGTCTGATGGCCGTCGCCCCAGATTTCGACCGTGCCGCCTTCAGGGGCTTGTGCCACCTTTCGGCAGAGCGCTGCAGGCGCCTTTTCACGCCCATCGTTCCAACTGCCTTCGGGACCGAACACGTTGTGCAGTCTGGCGATCCGGACGTTCAGACCATGATTGCGGGCCGCCGCGAGGTAAAGCCGCTCTGCAAAGAGTTTTTCCCAGCCGTACTCGCTATCAGGATCAGCAGGATAGGCCGTGTTTTCGGCGCAATCAGGGTGGTCCGGGTCAAGCTGGTTGCGGGCGGGGTAGATGCAGGCAGACGAACTGAAGAGCAGCCGACCCGGTTGGGTGGCGCGCGCTGCGTCTATCACATTCAGGTTGATCAGGGCCGAACTGTGCATCACCTCGGCGTCATTGGCGCCCGTGAACAGATACCCCGCGCCGCCCATTTCTGCGGCAAACTGATAGACGTCGTCAAACCGGGTATCGAAGGCCTGCGCCACCAAAGCCCGATCACGCAAATCGCCGGTGATAAAATCATCGGCGTCTGAAGGAGAGTATCGCGGCGCCTTGCGATCGACCCCGCGCACCCAAAACCCGTCACGCTTCAGGCGGCGCACCATATGGTGACCGATAAACCCACCTGCGCCCAGGACAAGCGCCTTCGGTTTCATCGCAATCATCTCCGTCACCCGTCACGCGCACCAGAGGCCCGCGTGTTGCCATGCCACCGACCTTGGCTCAAGCGATGGCAAATGGCCAGACACGAACTGGCTGTAAAACCACCGCGTCAGCCGGGCCATTTCATGTTTTTGTCCATGTCTTTGCGTGGGATTTGGTAGCGGAGGAGGGACTTGAACCCCCGACACGCGGATTATGATTCCGCTGCTCTAACCACCTGAGCTACTCCGCCAGAGGACGCACCGGTTAAGGCCAAGGCTGCGCTTCGTCAAGTCAAAAGCCGCCAAAATCTAAGCCGCCAAATCAAAAGCTACTCGCGTGCACGCAAGACCTGCGCCGGTCGCGCTGAAAGAGGCCGCCAAGCAAAAGCCAGCCCCGCGCCAAGCGTTGCCACGACGCCGCCGAGCACAATTGCGAACGCGGAAACCGGTTCGAAATAGTATTCGGTGTCCATGACAAATCGGGAGACGGCCCAGCCTCCCACACCGCCCGCAAAGACGGCCACGACGCCCGCGGCCACACCAAGGAACGCTGACCGCAGAGCGAAATTCATCAAGATTGACCGCCGCGACCCGCCAATCGTTTTCAGGATGGCGGCTTCATAAGTGCGCGCACGCTCGCCCGCCGCTGCCGTGCCGATCAACACGACAAGACCGGTGATCAGCGTTGCCGAGGCGCCGTAGGTCACGGCTGCTGCAATTCCGCCAAGCACATTGGTCACCTGGTCAATCGCATCCTTCACTCGGATTGCCGTGATGTTGGGATACCTATCGGACGTGTCCCGCAAGATTGCGGGTTCGGCTTCGGCATCTGCATACACGGTGGCGATATGTGTGTGGGGTGCGCCCTGGATCGCAGCCGGGTTCATCGACAAGATAAAGCCAATCCCGGCGGTGGAAAAATCGACCTCGCGAAAACTGGTGATCGTGGCCGTGATCGGGCGGCCAAGAACGTCAATGGTGATGGTGTCACCAAGCGACAACCCCAACTCCAAAGCCTCTTCAGTGGCAAAACTGACCTGCGGGTCACCGACGTAATCCTCAGGCCACCAACTGCCATCGGTCACGATCGCACCATCCGGAGGCTGCGCGGAATAGGTGATGCCCCGATCCCCTTCAAGCACCCAGTGATCGCCGCCGGTCTCGGACGCGGGCCGCCCATTGATCGCGGTGATGATCCCGCGCAGCATCGGCGCAGTTTCGACGCGGCTGACAGCAGGGTCATCGCGCAGGCCGGTCAGGAACGGATCAAGCTGAGCGGTCTGGATATCGACCATGAAGAATGATGGCGCGACCTGTGGCAGATCGCGGGCGATTGCACCGCGCAGGTTCGCGTCAATCTGGCCGACCGCGGCCAGCACCGTCAGCCCAAGGCCCAGTGACAAGACAACCGACGACGCCTCGCCGCCCGGGCCGCCAACCGAACCAAGCGCCAGTCTTAGGGTCGTGCGGCCCCGCACTATGCGCGCCTTTGCAAGTCGCCGGGCCACAAAACGCACCGCGTTTGCAGCAAGTATCAGCAGCAAAAACGCGCCCACGATCCCAAGCGCGGTCCAAACTGTAAGCGCCAAAAGCCCTGAAAAAGCGGCCGCCACCGCCACCAATGTGGCCAGCACCACCAGCGTTGTGGCGATCCACAATGGGCGGGGCAGTCCGCCCACACCGGCAGAGGCATCCCGAAACAGGGCGGCCGCGCGCACATCTTCGGTCTTGGCCAGCGGCCAAAGCGTAAAGAGCAAGGCCGCCAAGACCCCATAGATCGCGGCCTCGATCAGCGGACGCGGGTGAATTGTGAAGTCCGCGGGTACAGGCAGGCTTTCGGCGATCAGCGGCGCGAAGACCACCGGCAGTGCTGCCCCGATCACCAAGCCCAGAACGATGCCCACAAGCGTCAGCGCGCCGACCTGCATGAAATACGTCAAGAAGATCGTTCCAGCATCAGCCCCCAAAGTCCGCAGCGTCGCGATCACCACGGTTTTGCGGTCCAGATAGGCCCGCACCGCCGCCGAAACACCGACCCCGCCGACAGCCAGCCCGGCCAGACCGACCAGCACTAGAAATGACCCCAACCGATTCACAAACTGCGACACGCCCGGGGCGCCGTTTCGCCGGTCTCTCCAGCGTGCGCCGGTGAAGACCTCCGCGGCCTGGATCTTGAGCGCACCAAGCCCCACCCCGTCCGGTAATTCCATGCGATAGGCACTTTCAAAAAGCGTACCCGGGGCCAACAACCCCGAGCCTTCAAGATCGCGCGTCAGGACCATGGTGCGCGGGCCAAGCCCAAAGCCCGCCGCCGCACCGTCAGGTTCGCGCACCAGCGCGGCCATCAACACGAAATCCTTTGTGCCAAGGCGGAAACTGTCGCCGACCGCCAAGCCCAAGAGCTCAACCAGGACCGGGTCCATCACACCACCGGGCATCCCATTCTTGCCGGCCAAGGCCGCGGCCAGGGGTATTGCCGGTTCCAGTTGCACGGCGCCGTAGACCGGGTAGGCACCATCGACACCTTTCACCTGGGTGAGGCCGCGCTGCGCCGTTTCACCGGCGCCGAATGTCGCCAGCGAACGAAAATCAACGATTTCTGATACTTGCACCGCCTGGGCGTCCATCCAGGCGCGCTCTTCCTCGCTGGCGAACCGGTAGGTCAGGCCAATTTCAGCGTCGCCCCCCAGGATCGATGCCCCTTCGCGTTCCAATCCCGCCGCGATCGAATAACGCACCGATCCGACCGCCGCGATGGCCGCCACCCCAAGGGCAAGGCAGGCCAGAAACACCCAAAAGCCGCGCAATCCACCGCGCAGCTCGCGCCGCGCAATCCGGGCCGCGACCGCGACGTTCATTCCGCCGCCTTGGCTTCGGCGGGTTCATCGATGCGGCCATCGCGCAAAGAAACCACCCGGTCGCACCGATCGGCCAGATCCGGCGCATGGGTCACCAGGACCAGCGTTGACCCATGCCGGTCGCGAAGACCAAAGAGCATATCCATGATCTGCAGGCCCGTGGTCCCGTCAAGATTGCCGGTTGGCTCATCCGCCAGCATCAGATCAGGGCGCGGTGCGGCCGCGCGCGCCAATGCAACGCGCTGTTGCTCGCCCCCTGACATTTGCGACGGGTAGTGGCCTGCGCGGTCGCCCAGCCCGACCGCCACCAGTTCCGCTTCAGCCCGGTCAAACGCATCTGCAACACCGGCCAGTTCCAGCGGCGTGGCGACATTTTCAAGCGCCGTCATCGTTGGAATGAGGTGGAAAGACTGGAAGACCACGCCCATATGATCCCGACGGAAGCGTGCAAGGGCGTCTTCGTCCATCGCCGTCAAATCATGGCCAAGGGCCGCAACAGACCCAGACGTGGCACGCTCAAGCCCGCCCATCAACATAAGGAGCGACGACTTGCCCGACCCCGATGGCCCGATTAGCCCCAGCGTTTCGCCGCGCGCGACATCCAGCGTGATGCCTTTCAGAATGTCCACGCGTCCGGCATTGCCGTCCAGCGATAGCGTTGCATCGCTCAGTGATAGAATCGTATCGGCCATGGGTTGGGGGCTTTCTTGGCTCGTCTCATGGCGATATGGGGCTCAAAGCGTCGGGCGCAAGTTCGCCTTGGCACTTTGCCTCAGTGCCGCACCCCTGACGGCAACCGCTGAGCCCGTCACCATCGTGGCCATGGGCGACAGTCTTACGCAGGGCTACGGCCTTGTACCTGACGCGGGCTTCGTGCCGCAGCTTGAGCGTTGGCTGACCGCCAAGGGTGCCGAGGTTGAGCTGTTGAATGCGGGTGTATCGGGCGACACAACTGCAGGCGGGCTTGCCCGTGTGAACTGGTCGCTTGATGACAATGCCGACGCGATGATCTTGGCGTTGGGCGCCAACGACGTGCTGCGCGGGATAGCCCCCGAAGTGGCGCGCGCCAATCTGGCAGGCATTCTTGATGCGGCCGCGGCCCGCGATCTGCCTGTGCTGCTGGTGGGTGTGGTGGCGCCGCCGAACTACGGACCCGACTATAAGCGTGCCTTCGATGTGATGTACCCCGAGCTGGCCGAAACCTACGGGACGCTGTACTTCCAAGACTTCCTGTTCGGGGTCACCTCTTTGCCGGATCGGGCCGCAGCATTGGCCAAATACATTCAGCCCGATGGTCTGCACCCGAACGCCGATGGGGTGGCTTTGGTCGTCGATGCCATGGGGCCAAGCGTGCTGAACTTGGTGGAACGCGCGCGAAACCGGTGAAATCGACCGGACTAACTGACTCAAAATCCTTTCAAAATTTATCCACTGGGGCCGCAGGGCAACGGTTGCAGATTTATGACATGGCACCATGGGGTGGCATGGGCAGATACGGTAGCCTGTCGGGGTAGATATATGCATCGCCGGGAGGAGCGACGCGCGTGTTTGAGCTTGCGGATATCAAATGGGGAACGCCGGTACTTGGCGTGGGCGGTGGCAACGTCCAGTGGGACATGGACCTGCGCAACGGTCTGTCGTTCGACGATGACCTGTATGAGACCTCAGATTTCGAAGACGCCATTCGCGATGCCTTTCAGGTCTGGGAAGACGCCGCCGATATCAATTTCGTGGAATCGCTGCAGGATGCTGAGATCAGCGTCGAAATGGCGTCGCTTGCCGGCAATACAGTCGGATTGGCCGAACTCACCTTTTTCAACCTCAGCGGCACGGATCAGTTTCTCGAGGTTGATATCACCCTCGACAGCGACGAAGACTGGGCACCCTACGGCGAAACCGACCTGAACTTTTATGCCGTCGCCGCCCATGAGATTGGCCATGCTCTGGGCCTTTTGCACGTCGATGACGAAGACCAGATCATGCATGACATCTTGCTGGTTGATGACCTTGCGCAAGGCGATCTCGACGGGGTCGAGGCAATCTATGGCGAGAAATCAGAGCCGGTCTTGCAGACTGATGACAATTCGACTTTCGCATTTTTCGAGCGCTTCTTTAACCTTGTTCTCGGGATTTTCGGCATCTCGACCGGCAGCAGTGAACCTTTGGTCGCTTTGGCGCCATGGGCTGACACCGACGGTCCGTCACTGGAAGATGTCATTGATATTACGGACATTATTGGCGAGACACCGGATATTGTGACGATTGTTCACGCGGTCCCGCATCCCGATTACGCCGATGAATTCGGCCATGATCACGGGCACGGCTGCTCGTGCCTGGGGTGTGCGTTCGAAGCTGAAGTGACCGACGTCTAGCGCGCTTACGCCGCCCGCCAGTCAAAAAATCCCGGTCCTGCACGACCCAGAAGGTCTTTGGCCAGGTCCCGGCCCAGCGCGTCGCCCTGTTCGACCGGGGCCGTCCAATCGTCACTATAGGCGGCTTTCCCATCGGGGCTGAGAATTTCGCCGCGCAGCCGCATCGTGCCGCCGTCGATGTCCGCCAAAGCCGCAATCGGGGTCTCACACGACCCATCCAACTCAGCCAGAAAGGCCCGTTCTGCCGCCAGCCGCTGTCCCGTGGCGACATCATGCAATGCCTCAAGCAGGCCCGCCGACCACATGTCATCAGCACGCCGTTCAATACCGATGGCCCCTTGTGCCACAGCCGGCAGCATGTCTTCGGGTTCCACCGGTGCGGTGATCACTTTGGACATCCCCAAACGGTTCAGCCCTGCGACCGCCAGGAACGTCGCCGCTGCCACCCCGTCATTCAGCTTTTTCAGGCGGGTTTGCACATTGCCGCGAAACTCGACCACCGTCAGATCGGGCCGCTTGTTCAAAAGCTGGGCGCGCCGTCGCAGGCTCGACGTGCCCACAACCGCCCCCTGCGGCAGGGCGGCGATACCTGCGACACCGGGGGACACAAAGGCATCGCGCACATCTTCGCGCGGCAAAAAGCAATCCAGAACAAGGCCTTGAGGTTGCTCGACCGGCATATCTTTGGACGAATGCACCGCGATGTCGATCGTGCCCGCCAACATCGCCTCTTCGATTTCCTTGGTGAACAGGCCCTTGTTGCCGATCTCCTTCAGGGGCCGGTCCGCATCGATCAAGGTCCGGTCGTCGCCGGTTGTCTTGATGATCATGATCTCAAACGCGTCATCGGGCAGCGAAAACGCCTGTTGCAGGCGTTGGCGTGTTTCATGCGCCTGTGCCAGGGCCAGGGGCGAACCACGCGTGCCGATCTTCAAAGGGCGCTTCGGGCTAGGTAAATCCATCGTCATGCCCAAGGGCTAGCACTGTAAACACCGACTGACAACGCCGCCTGTCTTGACATTTTGCCTGCCACGCGGGACCCCTCAAGATGTTCAAGCGGCGGGGAAATCCATGACTAAGACCAAGACGATACTGCGGGCGCTCGCCGGCGAAGCGCTTCCAACGCCGCCCGTGTGGCTGATGCGCCAGGCAGGACGCTATCTGCCGGAATATCGCGCGACCCGGGCTGAGGCCGGCGACTTCCTGTCACTGTGTTACAACCCCGAGTTGGCCGCAGAAGTGACATTGCAGCCGATCCGCCGTTACGGGTTTGACGCCTCAATCCTGTTTGCCGACATCTTGCTTATTCCCCAAGCGCTTGGGGCCGATTTGTGGTTTGTCACCGGCGAAGGCCCACGCCTGTCGACACTCACCGGGCCGGACGGTCTTGCCGCGCTGAAACCGGTCGACGCTATTCACGACACCCTGTCGCCGATTTATGAGACGGTGAAGATCCTGTCGCGCGAATTGCCGTCCGAGACCACGCTGATCGGGTTTGCAGGGGCGCCGTGGACGGTCGCGACCTATATGATTGCCGGGCGCGGGACACCCGATCAGGCCCCGGCCCATGCGTTGAAAGACACCGACCCGGCGACATTCGACGGTCTGATGTCGCTTCTGACGGCTGCGACCATCGAATACCTGTCGGCCCAGATCGACGCAGGCGCTGAAGTGGTCAAAATTTTCGACAGCTGGGCGGGGTCGCTGAAAGGCGACGATTTCGACCGCTACACGCTGGAACCGGCAAAGGAAATCACCGCAGCGATCAAGGCGCGCCACCCAGGTGTGCCGGTCATCGTCTTTCCGCGCGAAGCGGGCGACAAATACATCGGGTTTTTGAAAGCCACCGGGGCGGATGCCCTTGCCATCGACACATCGGTCGATGCCACATGGGCCGCTGAACACCTGCAACCTGACGGCTGTGTGCAAGGCAATCTCGACCCGAAATTGATGGTCACAGGCGGTCAAAAGCTGGCAACCGAAGCCCGCCGCATCACCGATGCACTCTCTGGTGGGCCCCATATCTTCAACCTCGGCCACGGGATTACACCCGATGCTGACCCTGAAAACGTGCACAGATTGCTTGAAGAAATCCGGCGGTGACCCAAACCGCGCCATGATCTTGCCAAAACCGCGCTTTATCCCCGTGGGATATCGGTTTGCAGGCAGGCATCATGAATTTTCTGAAACTCGTTCTCCCCTTGGTGGCAATTTGTATCGGGCTGGTTGTCTGGGACGAAACACGCAGCCCACCGAAGTCGGCCAGCCTGCCCGCAAACGCACCGGCGCCCGACAGCGAGACGCCGGGCATCGGAAATCTGGTGTCCGCCCTGGGTATTGCCCTTGGAACCGGCGGCGGGATGAACAGCGTCGGCGGATCGGGCGATGCGCGCCTGATCACGGACCCGAACCGCACCCGGCGCAATGCGTTTTATGGCTGGGACGTCGAGCATCCAGGGCTCGCTGGGCCCGGCGATAGCATCCATCTGGTCCAATCGGCCCTGGCCGGCGTGCCTATGCGCCCCGAGCCGGAATACCCCGCCGCCGTTGTGACAACGCAGACGGCAGATGGCTGCATCCCGCCGGCGGTGGCGACGGGACAAAAGCTCGCGAAGGTTCAGATTTTCGAAGCTGAGATGCCCAGCGGGTATCATGCGGTATCCGACCGTGACCTGGCCGACGGGGCCGCAAAGTACCTGCGCGACCTCCAGCAGACCCGCGACCCCGCAAAGGAGCGCCCATCAGGCCAGACCCGTCCAACGCCCGTGGTGAATGTGGTCATCACCGACGACAGCGCGCCGCTTTATCTGGTGCTGCAAGCCGCGACCAGACCGGTTGTCTGGAACCTGCATGCAGCCCCCACCGTCAAGGCTGAGCAGATCGTGCTAATCGGCAACCCCGGCCAGGCGGTCCATCCTTTGTCACCCGACACCCCCATAACCATGCTTGCGATCGGGGCCGATTGCGCGCCCCAGCCCTGGCCCGACACCACCGCCTACTGGGAGGTTTATACCAGCCCGGGCATCGACAGCGGCGACTACCGCGAACAATCCGCCGAGCGCTACGCGCGTTATAACGACTGGTTCGCCAGCGCCTTCGGCGAGGCCGCGCATCCGGGCACCTCGGGCGCTTGGATTTCTGCTCATATGCTGGTGGGACCCTTGCCAGCCTCCGCCGAAACACGGCCCCAATACCGCCCTCTGACAGGTGCCACGATCATCGCCCACGAGGGGCCACTGCTTTACGTGTCGCCCCGCCTTGAACGCCAAGCGGACATCGCCGCGCGCCGGCGCGCGCTGGCCGTTGCTGCCGCAGGTGGTGACTTGTCGGTCGTGAACCCAACCCCGATGGAGCGCACCCAATGAAATGGAAAATCGCCGTCGCCGTGGTGGGCTTTTTGATGTTTTCCGTCCCGTTCCTTGCGATCAATCTTGGCGCATTGGGGATGCAGGCACGCGTTGAACGCATAATCGGCGGGACCACCAGCGTGCCCGATCCCGTGGCCGACGCGGGTGATCAGGTGCTCAATATCTGGGGCAATTTCCGCGAAGGCCGCGAGATTGACGCGCTGTTTGTGGCCGACAATTTCACCCGCCGCCGGTCGATCACCTACACCGAGACCCTGTCGATTGACGATCTCTTGGCTGAGGGCGAGACAGCTCCGGCGCCCGCGTTCGAAGACCTCTGGATGATCGCCCGTGCACCTGGTCGCGCCATGGACCGCGAATGCCCCGTGGTGCTGGAAACCATCGGGCGCGCCTGCGCGGTGTCGACCGCCAAGGTGGAAAAAACCGACGAACCGGGCATCTATGACATCGAAGCGGTGGTCGGATACTTGCCGGATCATGATCTGGGGTCGACCGCGGTTGAGGGTCAGCGCGATCTCTACCGCGCCCGGATACGCCTGCCCGCACGCGGCGGAATTGCCGTGCCCCCGGATGGTCGTGGCGCAGTGAAACGCAGCCTGTACCAGGAAATTGAGCGCGCCTGCGATGATGTCCGCGAACGCCGTGGCAATTGCGTGATTTCCGAACTTACGCTGCGCGAGGGGCGCACCAATGACAACGGTACGGTTGAATACTACGCGACCGCCAATCTTTATACCGTTGGGCCAAAGGGCTCGGGCCAGCAGAACGATGACCTTGTTGGCACTTATGGTGCGACATTTGCCGAAAACCAAACCGGCATCGAAGAAAAGCTGGGCATCCTGGGCAGTCTCTCAGCCCTGCTGGGTTTGGGCGAAAAGAGCCAGACCGCAAGTCGCGGCGATGGCCCGCGTATCATACGGGGCGGGCACAACCGATACGGCGGCAGCGACGGCCGCTTTATTCCCGCCCGCGACAGGTAGGGCGCCGGAAACCGATCCGGTTTCCGTTCGAGATTTTTCAAAAAATCTCGCGCCCCGGGGCGCAAAGGAGCAAGAAATGTTCAAGGTTTTGATCGTGGTGATGATCATCGGGCTTGTGAGTGTCTCAATCGGTCTTATGGCCTGGCAAAGTGACTTCGCCGAGACCGAGGCGACGTCACGTCTGGTCCCGCCAACGCCGCAAGCCGATCATGATGGCGTCCCCCAAACCGTCACGGACCGTTCCCCCGTTGGCGGGCGCGTGATTGCCAGCATCCAGAAATTCTTGCGCGGCAGCGAACCGCGTCCAGAAAAACCAACCGTCAACCGCGGCGGTTTCCAACAGCGCGACAATTTTGACATTCGCTACACCCGACGGCCGGGGGACTAGACCCACTTCGCCAAAGGCGGCAGGCTCATCAGCACCGCATTGGCGTCATGACCGGTTTCCAGCCCGAACTTGGTGCCGCGGTCGTAGACAAGGTTATATTCGGCATAAAGGCCCCGGTGCACCAGTTGCGCATCCTTGTCCGCCGCTGACCACTCCTGGACGCGGCGCTTTTCCACCAGCGGCGCGAAGGCCTTCAGAAACGCCCGGCCCACATCCTGGGTCAGCGCGAAATCGCGGTCCCAATCGCCAGTGTTGCGGTCATCGTAGAAAATCCCGCCCACACCGCGCGCCCGCTTGCGGTGAGGAATGTAGAAATACGCGTCCGCCCAGTCTTTGTACTTGGGGTAAATCTCGGTGCCATGGGGGTCACAATGGTCTTTCTGCACCGCGTGAAAATGGGCCGTATCGTCATCATATTCGATGCACGGGTTCAGATCCGACCCGCCGCCAAACCACCAGGCATGGGGGGTCCAGAACATGCGCGTGTTCATATGAACCGCTGGGCAATGGGGGTTTTGCATATGCGCCACCAGCGAAATGCCAGATGCCCAGAACCGTGGATCGTCCTGCATGCCGGGAATGCCCTTGCGTGCAGCCATCGCCGCCTGGGCCCGCTCGCCCAATGTGCCGAACACGGTTGAAACATTCACGCCGACCTTTTCGAACACCCGGCCGCCGCGCATGACGCTCATCAACCCGCCACCGGCGTCCGAACCATCCTCGGACGATCGCGTGGTCTCGGTCACCTCAAACCGGCCGGGGGTCGCATCAGACAAGGGTCCCGCGGCATGGCTGTCTTCAAGCTCTTCGAAGGCCGCGACAATGTCGTCGCGCAGGCCGCGGAACCATGCGCTCGCCCGGGTTTTCTTGTCGTCGAATTGCTCGGTCATCTGAACCCTCTATTCATTGCAGAACACCTGCTTCAGGCCAAAGTGTCAATCACCGCTGACAGTGGCATCCTCAATGGATCGGCGCATCTACCGTATCAACCAGCGTGCGCCCACCGTCGACTGTCAGCACCTGCCCCGTGACGAACCCCGACCCGTCAGACGCCAGGAATTGCGCGACTTCGGCCAATTCACTTGCCCCGGCGATCCGTCCCAGGGGTGTGTTGTCGACGATGGACTGGCGATGTTCGTCATCCTCTTTCAGCGCGCCTTGCAACGACGCTGACATCACCGAGCCCAGCGCAATGGCATTCACACGGATCCGGTGCGGCGCCAATGTCACGGCCATGGAGCGTGTCAATTGATCAAGCGCGGCCGATGACACCGAATAGGCCAAGAGTTCGGGCATGGTGCGCCGTGCCGCAATGGATGAAAGGTTGATGATGGATCCTTGCGGGCGCTCATCGTCATCGCCGGTTTCTTCGGTCTGCTCGATCATCCGCTTTGCAAAAGCCTGGGTCATCCGAAGGGAGGTCATAAGATTTTGCGACAGCAGCTCTTCAACATGGTCCGCCTTGGGGTTCATCGGCTCTGACGCCATCATCTGGCGCGAGGCGTTAACCAGGATATCAATCCGGTCAAACGCATCGATCGTGGCCGACAACAGGTTCGCCCGCGTCAGCTTTTCGCGCAGATCGCCCGCGAAATAGCGCGCCTTGCCCTTTTCATCTTCGACCGCGCCGAGTTCTTCGGCCAAGCGGGCTTCGTCCATATCGGCGAACATCACATTGGCGCCGCGTTCAACGAAATGCCGCGCAATCGCGAGGCCCACTCCGTTGGCCGCGCCCGTGACGACGGCGGTCTTTCCAGAAATAGCAAGTGTCATGGGTTGTGAGTGTCCCGCTTGGGTTACCGGGTTCGCGGCTTCCTGGCGTGAAAAATCTTGAACGCCGGATCGGATTTGACTTCGTCAACCTCGCGGAAGTTCGCATCAAGGCTGCCTTCATAGGGAAGTTGGCGGTTGGCGACAAGCCAGAGCGCGCCGCGCGGCTGCAAAAGCCCGGCCGCAGCCGCGATAAAGGCCTGGCCAAGGGCCGGGTCTGCAGACCGGCCCACATGAAAAGGCGGGTTGGTGACAACGATGTCCATGGGCTCATCGGGCGCCCAGGTTGTCGCATCCGCCCAATGGTGCACCGCGCGGGGGTCTTTCACGTTGTCGCGCCCACATGCGCCCGCATGGGCGTCCGCCTCGATCAGGTGCAGCTCGGTCATAGCAGGCGAGGCGCGCAAGGCCCGGTCGGCAAGGTAGCCCCAACCAGACCCCAGATCGGCCACCCGGCCTTTCAGGGGCGGCAGGGTGTCGGCCAGAAAGGCTGAGCCCCTGTCGATCCCACCTTCGGAAAATACGCCCGGCCAGGTGCGAAACCCCTCAACCTCTCCCGGTTGCGGCAGCCAGTCCAACACGGCAGGCCCCGGGCTCAGCTGGAAGACCTTTCCATGGGCCTTGGCGTAGGCCGGCGTCAATTCGCCCTTGGTCTTTAGATCGCGGTAAAGGCTGTCGACCCCTGCTGTCTTGTCGCCATCGACCACGATCGGCGCGGCTGACATGGCTGCCAATGCAATGTTTCCGCGGGTGCGGGATTTTGACTTGCCGGCGACCACCACCAGCAGGGCGGCACCCTCTGCGACGACCACATCCACCTCAAATCCTGCCGATTTGAAGGCATCGGAGGCAGGTTTGAACGAGGTTGAGACCTTTACACGCTCGCGCGGCAATGCCGAAAGATCGTAGCCCATGGGCGGATCAATCACCGCAATGGTCCCCGTGTCTGGGAGCGAGATCGCCCCGGCGTCCAGAGCATGGGCCAGGCGGGTCATCCCGGGCGGCCTATTCCCTTTCCATCGTGCACTGCAGCGGATGCTGATGGCGACGGGCGAAATCCATCACCTGGCTGACCTTGGTCTCTGCAATTTCAAAGGCAAAAACACCAACCACGGCCAAACCCTTTTGGTGGACGGTCAGCATAAGATCATGGGCCTGTGCCGGGTTCATGCCAAAGAACCGCTCCAACACATGGACGACGAACTCCATCGGTGTGTAGTCGTCGTTCAAAAGCATGACCTTGTACAACGGCGGACGCTGCGTCTTTGACCGCGTCTGGGTCAAAAGATCGGCATTTCCGTCGCCGGGCTTTTTGGGCTCTGCCATCATATGATGCGGTACTGTCGACAAACGCGCGGTCCAAAACTTTAGGGCTGTGCGGCGCAATATAGCCATGAAGTACGATCTGAAAAGGGGATTGCCAGCTTTATCCCCGGGAACTTTTGGCTTTCGGCCCGTCTGATTTGGGCCCGTTTGCTAAAAAAGACGGCACGGTTGAGACGTTCACCCATCGTGTCGGATCACATCTCGAACCAATTTGGCATCGGCCCATGGCTCGCTCGCCTAGATATGGGGGGGCCGCATCTGTTCGGCACCGTATCTTGAGCACCCCTTCGCCACCCCTAACCCCCAAGAAAACTTGACTGTTTTCGGATTCAATTAACCGTGCTATGGCACAAGTGATTACGTCACTGGGCATCAGATCCGGGACGAGAGGCAGAAAAAGGTTTCAACGTGGCGATGGCTCTATTGCAGGCCGTCCATTGGGGACGTGCGTTTTTCCTAACTTTGACGTTTTGGCTCGCGCTGGCTTTGCCTGCGGTGCCGGCACCCTATGCAGCGATGGTGATCGATGCGCGCACGGGCGAGGTTTTGCATTCGCGAAACGCCGACACCCGGCTGCATCCGGCGTCTCTGACAAAGATGATGACGCTCTACATCGCGTTCGAGGCTATCGAACGAGGTGAGATCTCTCTCGACACCGTGGTGACGATCTCGCGCAAAGCGGCCGCTGAACCTCCGTCAGAACTGGGCCTGCGCACCGGCCAAAAGATCAAGTTTCGCTATCTCGTTCGGGCGGCGGCCATCAAATCAGCCAATGACGCCGCCACCGCGATCGCCGAAGCGATCTCTGGTTCCGAAGCCGCCTTTGCACGTCGGATGACCCGCACCGCCAAGGCGATGGGTATGACCCGGACCACATTCAAAAACGCCCATGGGCTCACCGAAGCGGGCCATCTGTCGACCGCGCGCGACATGACCACGCTGGGACGACACGTGTTCTATGACTACCCCGACTACTACAACCTGTTTTCGCGCATCCAGACCCATGCGGGGATCAAAAACGTCTCCAATACCAACCGCCGCCTGTTGAATGCCTACCGCGGCGCGGATGGCATCAAAACAGGATACACCCGTGCGGCTGGCTACAATCTTGTGGCCTCGGCCGAGCGCGGCAACGAACGGATCATCGCAACCGTGTTCGGCGGCCGGTCCACGGCGACGCGCAACGCCCGTGTGGCTGAGTTGCTCGACATGGGCTTCAAGCGCGCGCCATCGCGGGCAGCCGTTCGCAAACCCCAACGCCCGCCTTATGCCGGCAATGCCCAGGCCCCGGTTTTGGTGGCCACCGCAGGACCGTTGAAAAAATCGCCGATTCCGCGTCCGCGTCCGGCTGAGAATGCACCTCTCATGGTCGCTGATGATACGCTGCAGACGGGCATCGCATCCGCCCTGGCCGAAGCTGTGGCCGCCGATGTGGCCGTGCCCGCCGAACCCCAGGCTGAGGGCTTGGTTGCCGCGGCACCCGATCCTCAGGATCAGCCTGTTCTCGCGCCATCCGCTGACGTCGATGTGGCCCGGGCCAGCCTTGCGGCCATTCAACCTTTGCCACGCCCGGTTGCAGTCGATGCAGCCGCGCCTGCCCCGCGCGAGCCAACGATTGTCACGCGCCTGTCGACCTCCGGCGGGCGGCACTGGGGTATCTCGGTGGGGCGCTATCCCAACCGACACGACGCCGAGCGGGTGCTCTTGACCACAGCGCTGACGGAACTGTCGACCCTTGACGACGCCCTGCGCAAAGTCGTTCCGCGCGGCGGATCATATGATGCCAATTTTGTCGGAATGACCCGCGAGCGGGCCGCCCTTGCGTGCCGAAGATTGGCCGCCCGCGACGTGTCATGCGAAACCCTGGGCCCGGGTTAACCCGCGTCAGGCCACATCAACGCCAGTTTCAAACGCCGCCGCCATCAATTCTTGCGTGTAACTCGATTGCGGGGCGTCAAATATCCGCGCCGCGGTCCCCTGTTCGACCACATCGCCCGATTTCATGACGATGACATGATGACTTAACGCGCGCACCACCCGCAGATCGTGGCTGATGAACAGATAGGCCAGCCCGTATTTTTCCTGCAGATCGCGCAACAGGGTCACAATCTGCACCTGCACGGTCATATCAAGCGCCGATGTCGGCTCATCCAGGACCACCAGTTTCGGTCGAAGGATCATCGCGCGCGCGATCGCGATCCGCTGGCGCTGGCCGCCTGAAAACTCGTGCGGGTACCGATGCATCATCGACGGATCGAGCCCGACCTCGGTCATGATATCTGACACAAGCCTATGGGTGTTCTGGCCCCGCTCACCGTGGATTGTCAGCCCTTCGGCAATGATTTCTTCTACAGTCATCCGAGGCGACAGCGACCCGTACGGGTCTTGAAACACGATCTGCATCTCAGCGCGCAAGGGCCGCAGCGCCCGCGACTTTAGGCCCTGAATGTCGCGCCCCATAAAGCTGACCAGGCCTTCCGAGGAAATCAGCCGCATGATCGCCAGTGCCAGGGTCGTCTTACCCGACCCGCTTTCCCCCACGATGCCCACCGTTTCGCCCGCGCGCACGGAAAGGGACGCAGCATTGACCGCCTTGATATGACCCACGGTGCGCTTCATGAAACCGCGCTGGATTGGAAACCAGATCCTCAGATCGTCCGTTTCAGCCACCACCGGGGCATCGGCAGCAACAGGTTTTGGCAAACCGGTGGATTCTGCCGATAGCAGCATCTGCGTGTAGGGATGCTGCGGGTCATCAAAAATGTCTGCAACCGGCCCGGTCTCAACGATTTCTCCGTCTTTCATCACACAGACCCGGTCCGCAAACCGCCGGACGATCCCCAGATCATGGGTGATAAACAGCATGGACATGCCCCGGTCGCGCTTGAGGGCCGCCAAAAGTTCCAGAATTTGCGCTTGGATCGTGACATCAAGCGCGGTCGTCGGCTCGTCGGCGACCAAAAGATCGGGGTTGTTGGCTAGCGCCATCGCGATCATGACGCGTTGGCGTTGCCCCCCCGACAGCTGATGGGGATAGGACTTCAGCCGCATCTCAGGCTCGGGAATGCCAACCTCACCCAGAAGCTCAATCGTACGAGCGCGCGCCGCCTCACCGCGCAGGTTCTGGTGCAGGGCCAGGCTTTCGCCAATCTGTTTGTCGAGCGTGTGCAGCGGATTGAGTGAGGTCATCGGCTCTTGAAAAATGAAGCTGATGTCATTGCCCCGCACCCGGCGCAATTCGCGCGCTTCCGCGCCCATCATCTCGGCCCCACGGTAGGTGATCGACCCGGTTGTTTCGGCCGAACCGGGAAGCAAATCAACCGTCGACAGCGCCGTCACCGACTTGCCGGACCCGCTTTCGCCGACCAGCGCCACAGTCTCGCCTTCGGCGAGGTCGAAAGACACGTTGCGCACCGCATGGGTAAGCGCACCATCCTGGCGAAAGTGCACGTTCAGGTTCTGGACCTTCAAAATCGGGGTCATCCGCTCACCCCAAGCCAGATCATTGGCGCCAATGTCAGGCTCCAGACGGCGGCAATCGCCGTCAGGACCAAACGCCAAAGCCCGGGCGTTGTCCCCAGCAACAATGCCGCCGCAGCGCCCAATGTTCCGGGACCGAAATAGAAAGCAATCAGATAAGGGGCCAGCCCGCCATATTCCCGATCAGGGGTCCCGTTCTGAAAAAGCTCTGCGACTAGGTAAACCCCGATTGCCGCAGTCATCGCGCAGGGCAACAACGCCGCCAGGTAGATCCAGCTGGCGACACGGCTGCGCGCGGCGCGCTCGGTCACGAGAACGTCTTTCTGGGGTCGAACGCGTCACGCACCCCCTCAAAGATGAAAACCAGAAGCGACAGCATAATCGCAAAGGTGAAAAAGGCGGTGAAGGCAAGCCAGGGTGCCTGAAGGTTTTGCTTCGCCTGCAGCGTCAACTCACCCAGCGAAGGCGCCGAAGACGGCAGCCCGAAGCCCAGAAAATCAAGGGACGCAAGCGACCCGATCGCGCCGGTGATGATGAACGGCAGCACCGTCAGTGTTGCGACCATCGCGTTGGGCAACATATGACGGAACATGATCGTCCAGTTCGACACGCCCAGCGCGCGCGCCGCACGGACGTATTCAAAGTTCCTTGCCCGCAGGAATTCCGCCCGCACCACACCCACCAAAGCAGGCCATCCGAACAGCACGGATAAAAACACCAGCATCCAGAAACTTCGCCCGAAGATCGCGAACATGATGATGATGACAAACAGGCTTGGCGTAGACGCCCATATTTCAAGGATGCGTTGGAAAACAAGATCGATCCAACCGCCAAAATACCCTTGCACCGCGCCTGCCAATATGCCGATCACACTCGACAGCCCCGTCACGATCAGCGTGAAGACAATCGACAATCTGAACCCGTAGATCACCCGGGCCAACACATCACGCGCGGTATCATCGGTGCCGAGCAGATGGTTTTCATCCGGCGGCGACGGGGCCGCGCGCCCCAGATCGGCGATCGTGTCATAGCGGTAGGGGATCGGCGGCCAGATCATCCAGCCCTTTTCGATGTCCGCCCCGTCAACGACGCCCGTTTCGGCCTGCGCCATGATCCCTTCTGGGTCATCAAAGCACGCATTGATCCCACCTGAAACGATCAGGCACTTCACCTCAATGTCGGAATAAACGGCCTCGGTGCGGAAATCGCCTCCAAAAGCGACCTCGGGGTAGAACTGAAAAATCGGCATCCGTAATTCGCCGCGATAAGACACCAGGACAGGTTTGTCGTTGGCGATAAACTCGGCCAAAAGCGACAGCCCGAACAAAACGCAAAAGATAATCAGCGACCAATAGGCGCGACGATTTTTGCGGAAATTGCGCCAACGCCGCTGGTTAAGGGGCGACAGCCACCCGCGCTTGGGGGCCGTGTCTGCGACAACTGCGTCGTCTTTCACATCTGGCAGGGGTTCGGCGACGGCCATGTCTACGCCTCCCTGCGTTCAAAATCGATACGTGGATCGACGAAGACATACATCAAATCCGACAGAATACCCACCACCAGCCCGATCAGCCCAAAAGCGAAAAGCGTGCCAAAGATCACCGGATAATCCCGCGCCACTGCGGCCTCAAACGCTAGCCGGCCCAAACCATCTAGCGAGAAGATTGTCTCAATAATCACCGATTGGCCCAGGAAAATGCCCAGAAACGCGCCTGGAAAACCCGCGATCACGATCAGCATCGCATTGCGGAAAATATGCCCGTACAGCACCCGGTTTTCCGACAACCCCTTGGCTTTGGCTGTCACCACATATTGCTTTTTGATCTCGTCAAGAAAGCTGTTCTTTGTCAGCAGCGTCGAAAACGTAAACGACGAGATCATCGACGCCGTCAGCGGCAATGCCAGGTGCCAGAAGTAGTCGCCGATCTTGCCAAGCAGGCTCAACTCTTCCCAATTGTCCGATGTCAGGCCACGCAAAGGGAACCACTGAAAGTATGATCCACCCGCAAACAGCACCAGCAAGAGGATGGCAAACAAAAACCCGGGGATTGCGTAGGCCGCCACCAGCACACCTGACGTCCAGGTGTCGAAACTGGACCCATCTTTCACCGCCTTGCGAATGCCCAACGGGATCGACACGATATAGGCCAGCAGGGTCGACCATAGTCCCAGCGAAATCGACACCGGCATTTTTTCCAGGACCAAATCCACCACCGATATCGAACGGAAATAGCTTTCGCCGAAATCCAGGCGCATGTAGTCCCAGATCATCGAAAAAAACCGCTCAACCGGGGGCTTGTCGAAACCGAATTCGCGTTCAAGCTCTTCTATGAATTCCTGCGGCAAGCCCCGTGCGCCGATATAGCTGTCATCGCCCGCCGACACGTTTTCCGACGACGCCCCGGCGATCCCTTCAAACACATCGCCGCCGCCTTCAAGCTGGGCAATGATCTGTTCGATCGGTCCGCCTGGCACAAACTGCGTCAGCGTGAAATTGATCACCATGATCCCAAACAGCGTCGGGATGACCAGCAAAAGCCGCCGAAGGATATAGGCGCCCATGCCGAGGCCCTAGTTCAGCGCGCCGGCATCACGAAGGCGGGCTTCACCGTCTTCATCGTGCCACCAGAAATCGATGGCCGCCAAAGAGAACAGCGTCACCGACAATGGCGGAAATGGTTTGGGGTAGTCATACATGTCCCAATAGGCGACCCAATGTTCCTGATTGGTCCATTGTGCCAACCAGAACCCATGTGCCCGAAGAACCCGGTCCAGTGCACGCACCCGTGGACGCAAGTCGTCCAGGGTCTTCGCCGCGATGACCTCATCAATCAGCGCATCCACCGCCGGGTCTTGCAGCGCCATGATGTTGCGCGACGAATCTTCTGCGGTTTCCGATGCAAACCACTGCTTCAACCCCGTTGAGGGTTCGAAGTCCTGACCCGGCGAATGGTTCACCAAGTCCCATTGGCCGGTGCGACGCCGCTCGGTGTATTGCGAATCGTCCACCCGTTCGAGCTTGGCATTGATCCCGGCGCGTTCCAAGTTTTCCACAAACGGATTCACGATCCGGTCAAACGCCTGACTGCGTTGCAGTATCACCAGATCAAGTGTTTCACCGGACGCATTGCGCAACTGGCCTGCATCATCGGGCACCCAGCCCGCCTCGCCAAAAAGCCGCTCGGCTTCGGCGTAAACCTTGCGGTCCGGCGCGTTTTGTTCAGACGTGTTTATGGGCGGAATGCGTGCGGGCTCTGTAAGGATCGATGCTTCAAGCAGGCCGTCGTCAACCAGCCCCCGCAGAACCTCGGCTTCGACACCGTCGGGCGCGCCGTCTGCCGCCAGATCCGACCCACCCCAAAACGACGCAGGCCGCTGGTAAAGGTCGTAAAACAGCGTCCGGTTCGTGAATTCAAAGTTGAACAGCAACCGCACCGCATCGCGCACGCGCGGGTCCTGCCATTCGGGGCGGCGCAGGTTGAAGACAAACCCCTGCGCGTTGGTGATTGAGCCATCGATCAGCGATTCTTTTTGGACAAAGCCGTCATTCAGGGCCGGGAAGTCGTAGGCCGTCGCCCAGATACGAGACGTATTTTCGACCCGGAACGTGTACTCGCCGACCTTGAACCCTTCCAGTGCGGCAGAGGCGTCCGAAAAGTATTCATACCGGATACGGTCAAAATTGAACCGGCCTTGGTTGATCGGCAGATCCGCCCCCCACCAATCGGGGTTCTTCTCGTAGACCACGCTGCGCCCGAAATCGACCTCGGCCAGAACGTAAGGCCCCGTGCCAAGAAAGGGTTCGGTCTGGCTGTCATCTAATCGCAACGCGTTGGCTTCAAAGTATGCCTTGGAAAACGGGTTCCAGAATCCGACAAGGCCAACGCGGTCGCGCAACGGCGTATCGTTGGCGAATGTGAATTTGATGGTGTAGGGGCCCAAAACCTCGATGCTTTCATAGAAGCGATTGAAGACCTCGCGAAATTCGGTGATGCCCTGTTCAAAGAACAGATCGGTGGTGAACTTCACGTCCTCGGCGGTCATCGGCGTGCCGTCCGAAAACGTCACATCCTCGCGCAGGTTGACGATCACCCAGTCGATGCTTTCTGGATATTCGATCGTGGTGCACAGGTTGCAATAAATCCCGTAAGGATCGTCGGCGGCTGCGATCATCAGGTCTTCATAGGGCAGCGTCGACCCCGACGCCACGACCCCCTTTCGCACGAACGGATTGAAGCTGTCGAACGTGCCTTCGGCGGCCAGGCTGATCTCGCCGCCCTTGGGTGCGTCGACATTCACGTAGGAAAAGGGCTCGCCCGGCCCATACTTCAGTTCCCCAAAGTTTGAATAGCCATGGCTGATCGTCGTGGTCTCATGGCTTTCAGCGGTTGCAACGGCAACACCACCCAGAAAAAACGAAAGCGAAAAACCGATGATCAGTCGTGTATTTTGCCGACAATGCCGGGCGCCACGGATGATCGCATGTCGTAGGTGCCGGGGGCTGTTCATTCTGGACCGCTCCATCCCTGGGATCTGTTCGTTACCATCTTTTGAAACTTAAGCTAAATTTCCAAATGTCGAACCTGCAAGTTGATTAAACGTGAACGGGTGTGACAGCTGTGTCGTCACGAAAAAAGCCGCCCTGGTCATCAGACGGGCGGCTTTCGTGCGAAAATCTGATCAAGATCACCCGCCTTGGGTCTCCAACCAGGCGATCAGATTGGCGCGATCTTCAATGTCGCGCATCCCGTTATAAGACATTTTGGTGCCTGGCGCGTATTCGCGCGGGTTCTCAAGAAACCCGTTCAGGTTTTCAGGCGACCAGACTTCCGACGATCCTTCAAAAGCGGCAGAATAAGCGAAACCGTCAACTGCCCCCTTGGTGCGCCCGACCACGCCAACCAGGTAGGGGCCAGTGCCATTCTTGCCCACTTCCAGCGCATGACACGACTGGCAGCCGCGCCACAACTTCTCGCCTTCGCCGGCATCTGCGGCCGCGAACACATCCGCAAAGGCGATCTCGATCACCTCTTCGCCCTCATCGGCCTCTTCTTCTCCGGTATCGATCGTGTAGGCCTGTTCATGGTGGTCGCCATGACCTTGATCCCCACGATGGTAGATCTCCTCAGCAACCCATCCGCCCAAAAGAAAAACAAGCAGCGTTCCACAGAACCCGCCCACAATCTTGGTGGCTGTCATCGTATCGAGCATTGACGTTCCTATCGGTCGACCTAGTGGGGCTATCTACCCGCTTCCAAACGGGACCCGCAAGGGATATGAGGCGCGACGAAACGCCCCTTTGGTACAATGACCGACGGGACCTGACACAAGGTTAAGACATGCCCTCGATTGCATTTCAAGGAGAGCTCGGCGCCTATTCCCATCAAGCCTGCGCCGAAACCTATCCCGCCTATGATCCGCTGGCCTGTCAAAGCTTTGAGGCCGCGGCCGAGGCTGTGCGAACGGGACGTGCGGATCTTGCGATGTTGCCGGTTGAAAACACCACTTATGGTCGGGTGGCGGACATTCACCGATTGTTGCCCGAAAGCGGGCTGCACATCATCGACGAAGCCTTCGTGCGTGTGCATATCAACCTGCTGGGCGTGCCGGGCGCCAAGGTCTCGGACATCAAAACCGCCTATTCCCATCTGGTTTTGTTACCCCAATGCGCGGCGTTCCTGCGCGAACATGCCATTGAGGGCCGCGTCAGCCCCGACAATGCCCGCGCCGCACGAGACGTGGCCGAAGCCGGTGACAAAAGCGTCGCCGCCTTGGCGTCAGAACTCGCCGCCACAGTCTACGGACTTGATATCCTCGCCCACCAGATCGAAGACCAGGACCACAACACCACGCGCTTTGTGGTGATGGCGCCGCAAGCGGATATGACCCGGCGCGGCGCGGGGGTGATGATCACATCCTTTGTGTTCCGCGTTCGCAATATTCCCGCGGCGCTTTACAAGGCCATGGGCGGGTTCGCGACCAACGGGGTGAACATGACCAAACTTGAAAGCTACATGGTCGACGGGTCGTTCACTGCGACCCAATTTTACGCCGATATCGAAGGTCACCCCGACGATGCAGCTGTCGCGCGCGCGATGGAAGAGCTGGACTATTTCACCGATCACCTGAAGATCCTGGGTGTCTACCCTGCCGCCGCCAAGCGGTTCTAGCGCATTGGTTCTGACCTGGATTAGCCAGATGCGACCCGCCTAAGTCATCGCCGACGACCGATGCCCAGACAGGCCGCAAAGCTCCCCCGTTCAAAGGTTGGCAACCCAGCGTTGGCGATCTGGCACCGGCAGGATGCACGGCTCCACGCTTGGCGTTTGCCTTTGACCGGGCGTCACCAATGGGTCGATCGTTGTCAGGCACATATTGGAATAGATTTTCATCTGCCCTTGGGCGGTGTAGGTCCAGCGTGCCGCATCCGTATCGTCACACAACCGATATCCGACAAATTGGCCTTCGGGTATGTCGCGAAACTCTTCTGACGGTCGGGTCGTTAAGCCCGTGAGGCATTGTCCCGGGCTTCCGCCCGATAAATCTACAATCATCCCGTTTGACCGTCTGATCCATCGCGCGGGCGCTTGCCCCCCGGTTCTAAACAGATTGCCATTGCTATCGAATTCACCGGGCACCGGATCACATAGCCCCAGCTCCACAAATTCACTGCTCGCATTGACAGAGTTTGGTCCCTCACCTGCTCGCAACAAACACCGCCCGAATACATCGCGGATTTCGGAAAAAAACCGCACCGAACTGACCTTGCCAGCCAAGTTGCCGCTGGTGGGCTTCAGACCGGTGACCGCCGCGGTCGCGAATGTCTGGTTGGGCGGCAGATCCAGGTTGCCGATACAGGTGGAATTGGCGCGGGCGAGCACGCGGAAAAACGCCCGGTCATCGTTCAATTGGAACCTATCATTGTCGTAAAACTCCAAAAGCGCGCCTGGCGGCACGCCCAACAAGAGGGCCGAGCGTGCGTCATCCCCATCGCCTTTCAGATCAGAGACCCAATTGAAAGTATTCGCTGCCGTGCCCAAAAAGCGCACAAGGTCGCCGGAACAATTGTCGCTCTTGTTCAGCCGCACCACGCCAGCGGGGCCGCATATCTGCGCAAAGTCGCGATCAGGGTCGATATTGCTGGAACAGCTATTGCTCGACGGACAATGGGTGTTGTCGGTACAAATGCGCGTCTCAACACACAAAAGCGTTTCATTGCCGAAATGAATACCGGCCAAAGCCATCCCGACAGGACAGCCCATCGCTGCGTTCCGGGTCTGACCGGACACCACTTCATAACGGCCAAGCCGGAAAGGTTCGACGCTTTCTTCAACCGGCGTCGACCGGTTTACGCTAAGCGTGGCGCAAATAAATGCGTTGCGCCCCTTATGGACACCGACCACCACCTGATTGCGCGGACACGCATGCATCGTGGGACCGACATAATTGTGGGACCCTGCGACGGCCGCGCGGACGAGCGGCACCCTTTGGTTGGACGGCCATTGGGTGGCTGGGTTTTCGTCCACCTGTTCGGCCACGATAAACCCATCAAATCCGATTTGGCACAACAGCCGGGTACCCTCGGTGTTGACCCCAGTGGCCAAGGATCCTTCGGGGCATGCCAGCATATTTTGGCGCGAACTTTCGCCCGAATTGACGGCAATCTCTTGCGCGATTGCGCCGGAGGCCATTATCCAAAGCGCGGCCACAGCGCCTAATAATAAACGTAGCATGCAAATTCTCGCTTAATTACGATTTTGAAAAATGGTGCGGTACCGAAGTAATCATAGCGAGGGTTTTCTTGATCACGCAAGTGTGCCGTTAGCATTTGGGTCTCGAAATCAAGAACCAATTGCACCCCTCAAGCTGCGTTGTGCTCAGACAGGTTGGACTAGTCTGGAAGCGCGCTGCTAAGCATCATCGGCGCCTCTTCTCATCATAGCGACAGGTCGAGCCGTGACATTCGCGCAAAGCCCCAGGGGCCCGGCGCGTCACCCTAGGCCGAGATCGACGACATGCCTTCGCCGTGGCGCACCGCCCAGGCCAGGAACTCTTCGGCGCTCATCGGGTAACCCACCCCGAAACCTTGTAGATAATCTACGCCAAGCTCGACCAGGACGGCGATCTGCTGATCCGTTTCGACACCCTCTATCAAAGTCTTGGCGCCAACATTGTGGGCAATCTTGATCAGGGACGCGACCATCTCGCGTTTCGTGATATCGGTCTCAATTCCGCCCACAAACATGCGATCAAACTTCAAGACATCGGGCTTCAAGGCAAAAACAGATGCAAAACTCGCATGGCCTGTTCCGAAATCATCGACCTCGATGAAAATGCCGCGCGCGCGCAACCCGTCGATCTGCCTGCATACGTCATCGTTGATCGTATCAAGAAATGACGTTTCCAGAATTTCAAATGCCAGGCCGTTGTCGGGCACATCCTTGCGTTGGGTCACCTCATTGAGAAGATCAGATGAAGTGAGCCGCTTGGCAGACACATTGACCGAGATCTTTGGAAGGACCATTCCCTTTTGGGCAAGTTGGCGGCGCGCTTCGAGCGCCATGTCCAAAACAAGCTTGTCTAGCGCACTCAGCAGGCTCATTTCCTCGGCAAGCGGAATAAAGACCGAAGGCGGGATATGGCCACGGGTCGGATGGCACCAGCGCGCCAAGACCTCACACCCAACCAATTCTCCTGTCCGGCTGGCAACCTGAGGCTGCAGGGCAATGTCGATTTCCTTGTTTTCGACGGCCAACTTGAGTTCTTGGGCCAAAGTCACCTTTTCGATATGCGCCGCACCAATGCTATCGTTATACCCCAGCGCCCTGTTTCTGCCTTGGGATTTCGCCTCATAAAGAGCCATATCGGCTTGGCGCAACTTGGTTCTGGGAGAGGCGCCCTCAGTCAATTCTGAATATCCAAGCGAGGCTCCGATCCGCAGGTTCACACCGCGGTACTCGGTACGTTCGGCAAGATGATCAGCAAGCCAGTCACACAGCGCCTGTGGATGAACTTGGAGATTGTCCAGCCGCACAAGCATGATGAATTCATCGCCGCCAATCCGAAAGACTTGATCGTCGTGTCCCGACGCGGCCTTCCTTAGTCGCTGTGCCGTTTGACGCAAAACGTGATCGCCGGCGGAATGGCCGAAGCTGTCATTTACGTGCTTGAACAGGTCGAGGTCGATCGCAACGATCAAGAACCTTTGCCCTTCGGCGGCTTCAAGCGCTTCTTCAAGCAGCTGCCTGTTGCCCAATCCGGTGAGATTGTCGTGTCTGGCCGCCCAAGCTTGTTCTGCAAGGGCCTTGCGTTCAGCATCATAGGCGGCAACGGCGGCTTCGCGAAGCGCGCGTTCTCGCGCCAATGCCGCCTGCTCGGCCTCGCGCAGTTCGGTGACATCTTCAAACGTCCCATAAACGCGAACGACCTTGCCATTGCGAAGCTCCGCCGCACCGGTTGCCCGCGCCAGAAAGCGGCTGCCGTCACGGCGCAAATGGACCAATTCATGAGTGAATGGCCGACCTGACTCCATGAGTTCGCCAAACACGGGCTCCAACTTGGCAAGTGACTCCTCGGGATAGAACCCTAAAGCCTCTTCCAGACTGGGGTGTCGCTCTTCGGTCCAGCCCACCAGGTTCTTGGTCCCGTCTGACCAGTAAAGCTCATTGGTTTCGACATCGACTTCCCAACTGCAAACGCCAGAAACGCCTTCAATCTCTGATGCACGGCTGCTGGACCGATACATTTCCGTGACGTCTTGCGAAGTGGCGTACAAATAGTCCCCCTCACTCGGGTCGGACCACCATTTGATATTGCGGTAGAGGCCATCTTTCTTGCGGTATCGATTGGTGTACCCGGTGACGTCATCGCCACCGGCGAGCGCTGCTGCAACGGTAAGAGTATCAGCCACATCATCAGGATGGACAAAGTCGAGGTAGGCCTTGCCGACGAGCTCAGATGGCTGCCAACCAAGCGCACGCGTCCAAGCGGGATTCACATAGACAAAGACGCCTTGCGCATCGACAACGCTGAGCATCGCGTCAGAACGTTCAACGATATTACGGTAGATCGCGTCGTCTATTTCATACTCTGACATTGCGAGAATCGCGCCCAAAACAAATCAAGGGCGAGGTGTCGCACAGACTTCTGAAGGGCCAATTGAGTTTGTTCGGCGAATTGAAGACAAATCAGACCGGTCACCGCGTCACTCAACGGTGTTGATACGGCGTATCCTCGATATCGCGTGCCAGTCGCTTGATCCTGGCCTTGAAGCGGTCCGAAAGGCCGGATTTTGCCAGCTTCAAGCCTTGCAGCAGCATCCGCGCCCGGATCGTCTGCGGCGTCAGGTTAAGGGCCACCACCATGCGTGTCTTCGTTTTCGACAGGCTCGTCAGATCAACCGAACCAGTACAGTCCAGCCCCGATACCGTCGCGGCAAAGCCCAGCTGCTGGTCCGCGATGTAAACAGTCAGTTCAGTATCCGCGACACGGCGCCGCCCGCGCAGATCAAACGCGATGCGCCACATCATCCCGACGCCGGGCGCGGTCAACTGGTCCAGACGCTCGACCTCAATACCGCGCCGCAAAGCCTGACGTTCCAGGCGCGCGAAATCCGTCAGAGCCGCAAAGACGGCTTCAATGGGGGCGGCCACATCTTCACGGGCGGAAAACTTCACCGGTCAACCTCCGCCCGGCCTTGCAGCCAACCCTCGATCAAGAACCGCGCGACAGCCCCCTGACGGGGTGGATTCATGTCGGCATGGGTGCCACGCAAGACCTCGGCCATGTCCTCGCGGTTGACCCAGCGCGCGTCGTCAATTTCCAACGGGTCGATCGTCAGCTCGGTTGTGGTCGCATGGCCGATGCAGCCGAACATCAGGCTTGATGGAAACGGCCAGGGCTGGGACACAAGGTAATCCACCCTGCCCACCTGAACGCCCGCCTCTTCAAACACCTCGCGGCGCACCGCCGCTTCAAGCGTTTCACCTGGTTCTACGAACCCCGCAAGCAGGGAATACATGCCTTCGGGCCAGCCCGGCGAGCGACCGACAAGCACGCGGTTCGCGCGCAGGATCAACATGATCACCACCGGGTCGGTGCGGGGAAAATGGCGTGCCCCACACGCCGGGCATTGTCGCTGCCAACCGGCTTCAGCCATCTGACTTTGCGTCCCGCAGCGCGCGCAAAACCGGTGGGAGCGATGCCAGCCCAACACGGCCTTTGCAGTGGCCAACAGTTCTGCCCCCCGGGGGTCCAGTCCGCCAAGCACCGTACGCAACTCGGTGAAGCCTGCATTTTCCGGCAGGCCCGGATGGCGCTGCAAAGACGTATCGATAAATGCATCAAGGCTATCGGGCTTATCGTCGGGGTCCCACCGGTCGAGTGTCACCGCGAAAACCGCGCCCGCCTCGTCGCGGCCCAGAAACACGGCTGGCTCGCTCGCATCCGTCAAAATGTCAGCGCCTGGAGAGACACAGGCGAGACGCGCATCGGCATAAAGCGCCGGTTTGCCCCGCCAGAAAACGACAAAGCGCGTGCCCTGCGTCCGGGCGAGCGCGTCGATTGCCTGTTTGTCCGCCCTCAGCTCGGCGGCTCGGTCCAAACCCGACCCGCCAAAGGTCACCGTTTCTTTCCACTCCATACCGCCGCCCCTCGCATGTGTTGCTGAAAAAGGCAAATATCCGCACTTCAGCAACCTATGGTTGAGGCTGCCGAGCCTCCGGTGTAGACAGAATCGTCACTCAGGCGCAGGCTTGTCACGATCCCGTCGCACAAGCGGGTCATTGCAAGCCTTCAGAGATCTGGGGAGCCAACCAAATGCCAAAGTCGTTCCGAATGTCACGCCGCTCGTTTCTTGCCACATCCGCTGCCGGGGCGACGCTGACCGCGTTGCACCCGTTTTCGGCCCATGCCGCCGCGGGTCAGGCGCATCTGCGGATCATGGAAACCACCGACCTCCATGTTCATATCTTCCCCTATGATTACTACGGCGACCGGCCCGTCGATACGGTCGGTCTGGCGCGCACCGCGGCCCATATCGCCGATATCCGGGCCGAAGCGACCAATGCGATGCTTCTGGACAATGGCGATTTTCTGCAAGGCAACCCGATGGGCGATTACATCGCCTACGAACGCGGCATGAAAGCCGGTGACATGCACCCGATGATCACCGCTTTGAACGCGCTGAACTTCGATGCGGCCACCATTGGCAACCACGAGTTTAACTACGGGCTCGATTTCCTGATGAATTCCATGGCGGGTGCGTCCTTCCCGGTGGTCTTGTCCAACATCGCCAAACAAACCGGCGCCACCCCCACCGCCGACACCACCTTGTTCAAGCCATACGTCATCCTCGACCGAACGGTGACCGACGGCGCGGGCGAAGCGCGTGCGATCAAGGTCGGGTTGATCGGCTTTACCCCGCCGCAAGTCATGAACTGGGACCGCAAACATCTTGAAGGCAACGTGATCGCCCGCGATATCCTGGCCACGGCGCGCGCTTACGTGCCCGAGATGAAGGAAGCGGGGGCGGACATTATCATTGCAATGTCCCATTCGGGCATCGGGTCGGCCAATGAAACCGATCTGATGGAAAACGCATCCGTGCCGCTTGCATCCATCGACGGGATCGACGCGGTGCTGACTGGCCATTCGCACCTTGTCTTCCCATCGGCCAATTACGCCGATTTCGCCGCGGTGGATGCGGATGCTGGCACGATCCACGGCAAGCCTGCCACCATGGGCGGGTTTTGGGGGTCGCATCTGGGTGTGATCGACCTGATGCTCGCCTATGAGGCCGGCACATGGCGCGTCTTGGCCCATGACGTGGAAACACGCGCCATTTCGAAACGCAACGAAGACCGCTCGATCACGCCGCTGGTCGACAGCAACGCAGACGTTCTGGCCAGCGTTCAGCAAGACCATGACGCAACTCTGGCCTACGTGCGCCGCGCGGTCGGCAAGACCGCAGCCCCCTTGCATTCGTATTTCGCATTGGTCGCTGATGATCCGTCTGTCCAGATCGTATCAATCGCCCAGAAATGGTACATCTCAGACATGCTCGCGGGTACGCCATACGCCGGACTTCCCGTTCTGTCGGCCGCCGCCCCATTCAAAGCCGGGGGCCGCGGGGGGCCGGAATACTTCACCGATGTGCCCGCCGGTGATGTGGCGATCAAGAACGTCGCAGACCTTTATCTTTATCCCAACACCGTGCGCGCGGTGAAAGTGACCGGGGCCGAGGTGCGCGATTGGCTCGAACGTTCAGCCGGCATGTTCAATCAGGTCGAACCCGGCAAGGCCGACCAGATCCTTCTGAACCCGTCGTTCCCGTCTTACAACTTCGATGTCATCGACGGGGTGCGCTATCAGATCGACCTGTCGGAACCGTCGAAATTCGACCCCAAGGGCGAGCTACTGGATGCCTCTGCCAACCGGATCAAGAACCTCACCTACGATGGTGCGCCGGTGACCGATGACATGGAGTTCATCATCGCCACCAACAATTACCGCGCCTCGGGCGGCGGCGATTTTCCCGGCGCCAAGGGCGACACGATCATTTTCGAAGCCCCCGATACCAACCGCGACGTGATCGTGCGCTACATCGTCGAACAAGGCACGATCGAACCCACCGCGGATGCCAATTGGACCTTCGCGCCGATGCCCGGAACGTCGGTGCTGTTCGATACCGGCCCGGCCGCCGCGCAATATGTCGATGACGTCAAAGGCGTAGTGATCGAACCCGCAGGCGACGGGGATGATGGGTTTGCGCGCTTCCGCATCGGTCTTTGATCGGCGATCGGGCCGGGGCGCTGCCCCGGACCCCGGAGTATTTCTGCCAGGATGAAGACGCCTTGCCTGAGACGGCAGGGCTTTTCTGTACCGATACTGGCGAGATGAGTGTCGTATGTTTTGCATAAGCCCTCTCGAGACATGGCTGCACAAAAAATGGGCTGTTTGCTCAGCGCTTGCCGAATCCTCAGGCATTGAGCACGATGTGAGGGGTTTTGACGGTCGGGGGATGGATTCTGGCCAGTCAGACCACGCAAATGCGTCGGTCAACGACGTCTACACGACATGGAGGATTTCACGTGTTCACTCGCACGATTGCTGCCGCCGCTCTGGTGGTTTCGGCCGGACTGGCCCCCGTTACTGCTAACGCTCAAACGGATGTGCCATTCACCTTGGATTGGAAATTTGAAGGGCCATCCGCCCCGTATTTCGTGGCTATTGATAAAGGGTACTTCGAAGCCGAAGGGCTGAACGTGACCATTGAAGCCGGGTCAGGTTCGGTCAACACGATCCCGAAAATCGCAACCGGCGCCTTTCCAATCGGGTTTGGCGACATCAACTCGGTCATCAAGTTTCTCGACCAGAACCCTGACGCGCCACTGACCGCGGTGATGATGGTCTATGACAAAGCACCCTTCGCCATCGTCGGCCGCAAATCATTGGGCGTTGAAACGCCTGCGGACCTTGAAGGCAAAATCCTCGGCGCGCCGCCCCCCGATGGCGCCTGGGCGCAATGGCCTGTCTTTGTCGCCGAAACCGGCATCGATGCCGACAGCGTCACGGTTGAACCGGTGGGCTTTCCCACCCGCGAGCCAATGCTGGCTGAAGGCAATGTGGCCGCCATCACCGGGTTTTCGTTCAGCTCGGTTGTGAACCTCAAACGCCTCGGCGTCGACGCTGACGACATCACCAACATCCTAATGGCCGATCACGGGTTGGAACTTTATTCCAACGCGATCCTGGTGAACACGGACTGGGCGGCCGACAACGGCGAAACCATTGAAGCCTTCCTGCGCGCTGTCGCGAAGGGTTGGATGGATTCGGTTGCCGATCCCGAAGGCGCCATCGCCAGCCTGATCGAACGTAACCCGGCCGCGGACCCCGCATTGGAACAAGAGCGCCTGCAAATGGCTCTTGATCAGAACGTCATCACTGATTGGGTGACGGCCAACGGCATGGGCACCATTGATCCCGCGCGCATGGAAACCGCCCTGTCGCAGCTCGGTGAAACCTATGAGTTCCAGAATGCGCCGGATGCGTCTTTGTACTTCACGGATGCCTACCTGCCTGAGGGTGGCTTTTCGCTGAACTAAAACCATTGGGCGGGCCTTTTGCAGGGCCCGCCTTTCCCAAGGGTGGGACATGTCGGAAAACCTGATCGATATCAAAGGCGTACGTCACGCCTACCAAACTGAAACCGGACCTTTGCCCGTTTTGGATGGCTTGGATGTCTCCGTCCCGGAAGGCGGATTTGTGGCCGTTGTCGGCCCGTCGGGCTGCGGGAAGTCCACCCTGACACGCCTTGTTGCCGGTCTGATGAAACCAGACCAGGGCGAGGTCTGGCTTCACGGCGAACAGGTGAAATCACCCCGTTCCACGGTGGGAATGGCGTTTCAAAACCCGGTGCTGCTGGAATGGCGCTCAATCCTGAAAAACGTGATGCTGCCGCTGGAAATCGTGCCCACCAAGATGTCCAAAAGCGACCAGGAAGACCGCGCCCGAAAGCTTCTGGACCTAGTCGGGCTGAAAGGTTTTGAAGACAAACGCCCCTCAGAACTGTCAGGGGGGATGCGCCAGCGCGCTTCTTTGTGCCGGTCGCTGGTCCACAAACCCGAGGTCTTGATCCTTGATGAACCGTTCGGCGCGCTTGATGCTTTCACGCGCGAAGACCTGTGGCAAACCATGCATGCGCTGAAGGCGGAAGAGCCCTTTACCGGCGTGCTGATCACCCACGATCTGCGCGAAAGCATCTTTCTGGCCGACCAGGTCATCGTCCTGTCGGGCCGCCCCGCGCGCACTCAATACGTGCTGGATGTGGACCTGAAAGGCCCCCGCAAGATCGACCAGCTTTATAGCCCGGAAGCCGCCGACATGCTGCAGACTTTGCGCCACCAGATCGAAATCGCGCAGGGCCGCGCACCAGAGGCCGCATAACACATGGCTTACGTTCCCACATCGATGACCGCCCCTGACGCCACGCCAAAACGCGGTCTGTCAAAGTCACTTCTGAACAAATCCGTTCTGGCCCCGCTGGCCGCGGTCGTGGTGTTTTTGTGCTTTTGGGAGTTTATCGTCTGGATCAATGGCTGGCCGAATTACCTGATGGCCTCGCCGTCCGACTTGCCCGCGTCCTACATCCGGTTTTGGGACCTGTTCTTGGTGATGGGCTGGCAAACGCTGTGGCGGACGGTGGTGGGCCTTCTTCTGGCTGTGATCGTGGGGGCTGGCATTGGCGTGGTGATGGGCTTTTCCAAGACCATGCGGGTCGCGCTTTACCCGTTGTTGGTGGGCTTCAACGCCATCCCAAAGGCCACGGTCGTGCCCATCGTGGCCCTGCTGTTTGTCGGCGCCCACGACTTCAACACGATCCTGATCGCCTTCATGATCTCGTTCTTTCCGATCACGGTCTCGGTTTCAATCGGGCTGTCGACGCTGGAACCGGAATACCGCGATATCTTGCGGTCGCTTGGCGCGTCGCAAGCCCAGATTTTCTGGAAGATCGCCTTGCCAAAGACCCTGCCCGAATTCTTCGGGGCGCTGAAAGTCGCCGTCACCCTGGCCTTCATCGGCACCAACCTGATGGAGATCGTCAGCCCACATGGTCGTGGCCTGGGCGCGCTGTTTGATAGTGGCAAGACCAATTCGGACTATCCGCTGATGTTCGCGGTCCTGATCACCTTGGCGTTTCTGGGCATCGTTTTGTATTACATCGTGGTGGCGCTGGAAAAGATCTTTGCCGGCTGGGCCGAACGTCCCGCAGGCTGACAATTCCCTGTCTTGGGAATGTGCAAATCGGTTTCAAACCGGTTTTGCGCGCCTAAAGCTGATCGGTCGAAAACGTGTCGCAGGCTGCGATCTCGCCGGAACGATACCCCCGCGCAAACCAGCTGGCCCGTTGTTCGGACGTCCCGTGCGTGAACGTATGAGGGTTCGCCGCCCGCCCCGCCCGCTGTGCCAGATAATCGTCACCGATCCGGCGCGCGGCATTCACGGCTTCTTCGATATCGCCCGGCTCAAGAAGATCGCGCACATTCACCGCCCAGATGCCCGAAAGGCAATCGGCCATCAACTCGGTGCGCACAGACAACGCGTTGCTTTCGGCTGGACTGACGCGCGCGCGCAGCTCCATCACCTGTCCCAAAATCCCCAGCTCGTTTTGCACATGATGGGCCACCTCATGGGCGATCACATAGGCCGCAGCAAAATCACCTTTCGCCCCCAATTGATCTGAGAGCGTGGCGAAAAAAGCGGTGTCGAGGTAAGCCTGACGGTCCGCCGGGCAATAAAACGGACCGGACGCGGCCGTCGCTCCGCCACAGGCCGATTGGGTGGCGCCGGAAAACAGAACCAGTTGAGGAGGCGTATAGGCACGCCCAACCTGCGCCGGGAAAATGCCCGCCCAGACCTCCTCGGTCGTGGTCAACACGCGCGATGAAAAATCGCCGGCCCGCAGCTCGGCTTGCGACAACTCACCGGTCTGGGACGTCTGCTGACCCACCCCGCCACCTTGCAACAAAGGCGAGACGTCGACCCCCAAAAAGGCCCCGATCAGCACCACCGCAATGAGCCCCACGCCACCAATCGCAGGCGCACCGGCCCCGCGCGACCGCCGCCGATCTGAGACATTCGTTGATTTCCTGACACCTCTAAGCCGCATGACACCCACTCCCTGATCGCAACAAAGGTGCCAGAGTGCCGCGGATTCCGGAAGGCCCCATGGCGAAGGATTGCGAATCTGGGCGCGCGCGCCTATGTAACGCCCCGAGAGGTTGGCGCGGGCAGGCACCTCGCCAACCCGGTCAGGTCCGGAAGGAAGCAGCCGTAACGAGCCCCGCTTGGGTCGTTGTCCAGCCTCTCACCCATAGCTTTTCGATTTTGGTGTATTTGATTTGTCGGTTCTCGCGGTCGAGCAACGCGAGAGGCAGCGAACAACCGACGCGAAAACTCATCGAAACGCGGGCACCTACCCCCCTTGTATCATCGCCCAGCCGATGTAGGCCGCTAGCAACAGAACCAAGACGCCCACGCACCCCAGCGGCAGCCGCGACACCGACCGCGCACCGGACCCTTTCGGCCATGCGCGCCCCACGCCAAAAGCTGCCAGGGCCAGGCAGGCCGCGATGGCCTGCCAGCCCAGAAAATGCGTCACCCGGTTCATACCACGTGTAAAGCCGTCGCCCGTGGGTTCCATGCCCCAGGATCCGATCACCGACCACCCGAAGACGAGGACCCAAAGTGCGAGGATCCCCGCCAGCACGGCAAGGTTCTGCTTGGGCTCAGACAACGCCGCTTTCCACCACTTGCCCCGGATGCGCTTCGGCCCAATCGGCCAGGAAAGCTGCCATGTTCGGCTCGCCTGCAAGTTCGGGCGCGCGCCGCGGCAGGGCCACGCCCTCCTCCAGCGCCAATCTCGCACAGGTGATGTGATCGCGCTTGGCCCTGTCTGGGTTGTTTTCAGACCCGTGAATGATGGTTCCCAAAAGCGTGCCTCCGTAGTTGTTCACCCGTGAAAGGTCGGGCCCGAGCGACAGGAAATAGCCCATCACGTCAGGAAGACCTTCCCAACCGGCAATCTGGACCGGCGGCAACCCCATGTCATCGGGCCTGTCCCATTCTGCACCAGCCTCCACCAACCGTTTCACATGGGGTAACTTGCCGGGCAGATGCAGGATAAGTCGAACGATGTTCCGCGCCGCTTCTGGCAAGCGCGCCGAATTGATGAAACCGACCGGATCGGCCCCGTCGGCCACAGCCGCCAATTGCGCCTCAACCGGGGTCAGGGGGTGATCCGCGCCTCTCGCTTCAAGGACCGTTGCCAGATCTGAATTGCCAAAAATGCGCGCCATCGCATAGGGCGTCACCCCGTCATGAACCCGGCTAAGATCGGCCCCGTTTTCGACCAGAAGCTGAACCATGGGCATCGGTGACATCCGACGCGCGGCCTGATGCAAGGCGGCAGTGACCAAGGGCTTTTCGCCACCAACTTCGTCGGCATTGAAGTCTTCAACATGTGCACCAGCCGCCAGTAGCAACCGGACCGCTTCGACATCGTGAAAGTCCATCGCCCGCAACAGCGCGTTTGTGCCCGCCGGGTCGGCGCCGTGATCCAAGAGCATCTTCAGCCCGTCGTGATGGCCAAGCTCGGTCGCATGATAAAGCGACTCGCCGTCGTTGGGATCGGCACCGTGTTCAAGCAACCAACGCCCCAAGGCCATGTTGTTCGCGTGACCTATCGCGCCATAGAGCGCCGACAGGAGATGCCCATCTGCGTTCGGATCGGCGTAGCCGTCGTTCGCATCCGCACCATGAGCGACCAGGGTGTCGGCAATCGCCAGCATATCGGCTTCCAGCTCAGGCTGGGCATGGATGTACTTTGAGAATGCCAAGATCACGATCGGACGGCGGACGCCGAAGTCGCGTGTCGCCAGACTGGGCTCTTCGGCCAAGGCCGCCTCGACCGCGTCGCGGCGTAAAAGCGCGACCTCCAGATCGAAAGCCCCATCGGCAAGATCAGGTGTATCTGCCAAAAGCTGCTCTACCCGCCAGTTCTGCCCGTGATAAAGAGCGACCTTCAGGCGTTGCTGCTTCGCGGCCCGGTCAAGGCCAATGGTCTCAGACGCCCAGACAAGCTTTGGCCAGGACGCAAAACCATTCGCATTGGCGATCGCTTGAAGAAAATCAGCATGTTTCAGCGGCGCGGCCCCGCGCCGAGCCGCTATGGGCTGCATCAGCGCATGGGCCTGCGGATCAAGCGCTTCGTAGCGTTTTGCAAGCGCCTTGGCATCACGGCGCAATTGGTCCAGGGATTTTGGCATCGGTTTCCTCAATCATTGGCCCGCCGGTCCGCTGTTCCGGGCATGAGAAACACCGACAAATGTCGATTTTCAGATATGGGGGGTGCCGATGACGGCTTTCCGCGGACCTGGACGCCGCCCCGAGCAGCGAGAGTATAATACCGCCTGACGCACCGGCAAACAACCGCCCTTTCGGTTGAGGGTGCCGCGCGCGCGCCGTAGTCTCTCTTCATGACCGATTCCGGCGCCTACAAAGTTCTTGCCCGCAAATACCGTCCTGCAACCTTTGCCGATCTCATCGGCCAGGATGCAATGGTGCGCACGCTGAAAAACGCGTTTGACGCAGGCCGGATCGCGCAGGCGTTTATCATGACCGGCATTCGCGGCACCGGCAAAACCACCACTGCGCGGATCATCGCCAAGGGGCTGAACTGCATCGGCCCGGATGGTCAGGGCGGCCCGACGACCGAGCCTTGCGGGGTCTGCGAAAACTGCGTGGCGATCACCGAAGACCGTCATGTGGACGTGTTTGAAATGGATGCCGCCAGCCGCACCGGCATCGATGACATTCGCGAGATTATCGACAGCGTCGCGTACCGGGCAACTTCGGCACGCTACAAGGTGTACATCATCGACGAAGTGCACATGCTGTCGCGCAATGCGTTCAATGCGCTGTTGAAAACGCTCGAAGAGCCGCCCGAACATGTGAAATTCATTTTTGCGACGACCGAAATCCGCAAGGTCCCCGTGACGGTTCTGTCGCGGTGTCAGCGGTTTGACCTGCGCCGGATCGAACCCGAAGTGATGATCGCGCATTTGAAATCGGTTGCCGAAAAGGAAGGGGCGGCCGTCGCCGATGACGCCCTGGCGTTGATCGCACGTGCCGCCGAAGGGTCGGTGCGTGACGCGATGAGCCTTCTGGATCAGGCCATCGCCCAGAAAGACACTGAAACCACTGCCGACCAGGTCCGCGCGATGTTGGGGCTGGCCGACCGGGGCCGGGTCCTTGATTTGTTTGAGATGATCATGCGTGGCGATGCCGCCGGTGCGCTGGCCGAACTCTCGGCCCAATATGGCGAAGGGGCAGACCCACTGGCAGTGCTGCGCGATCTCGCTGAGGTCACTCACTGGATCTCGGTCAGCCAGATCACGCCAGACGCGGGCGACGACCCGACCGTATCACCCGATGAACGCGATCGCGGCCGCAGCCTGGCCGAAGCGCTGCCGATGCGGGCCCTCGCCCGGTCCTGGCAGATGCTGATCAAAGCGCTCGAAGAAGTGGCCCAGTCCCCCAATGCTATGATGGCAGCCGAAATGGCAGTGATCCGCCTGACCCATGTGGCCGACCTACCCACGCCCGAAGACTTGGTGCGAAAACTCAAAGACGCCCCCGTGCCACCCCCTGCCCCCGGCGGTGGCCCGGGCGCGCGTTCTGGCGGGCCTGCCCCCGCCAGCAGTCCAACGGCGCAATCATCGCCCGCGCCCACGCCATCGGGCGGCCCGACCGCCGCATTGGCGGTTGCTGCCGACACCGACATCGCGCTTGCGCGCTACCAAAGCTTTGAACAGGTCGTCGGGCTGATCCGCCACCACCGCGACATGAAGCTGTTGTTGGAGGTCCAGGACAACATCAAGCTGGTATCTTACGGGCCAGGCCGGATCGAGTTTGAGCCCGCCCCCGGCGCGCCGGGAGATCTAGCCCAGCGGTTGGGTCAACACTTACAAACCTGGACGGGCGTGCGCTGGGGTGTGTCGGTCGTGAATGAAGGCGGCGCGCCAACCATCACGCAGGTCCGCCACGCCGCCGAAGACGCGCAAAAGACCGCCGCCATGGATGACCCGTTGGTCAAAGCGGTGTTCGATGCCTTTCCGAAAGCCAAAATCGGCGCTATCAAAACGCCCGAGGATCTTGCCCAAGAAGCCGCTCAGGACGCATTGGCCGAAGTGGACGAGGAATGGGACCCATTCGAAGAGGATTGAGCAATGTTTAAGGGACTAGGCGGCATTGGCGACATGGCCAAGATGATGGGCCAGGCCAAGGAGATGCAGGAACGCATGTCCGAATTGCAAAAGGAACTTGCCACAACCCAGATCGGCGGCGAGTCCGGTGCGGGTCTGGTGAAAGCCACCGCCTCGGCCAAGGGCGTGTTGACGGGCCTTGATATCGATCCGTCGATCTTCAACCCAGACGAAAAAGAAGTCGTCGAAGACCTGATCCTTGCCGCCATCAAAGACGCGCAAGATAAGGCGATGGCCCATCAGCAATCAAAGCTGCAAGAGCTCAGCCAGGAATTCGGCTTCCCGGCAGACATGAAGCTGCCTTTTTAGCGCATGTCCGAAGCGCCAGCCGAGATTGAGGCGCTCATCGAGATGATGGCAAAGCTGCCGGGGTTGGGGCCACGGTCTGCCCGGCGTGCCGTGCTGCATCTGATCGCCAAGCGGGGGCAGTTGATGTCGCCCCTGGCTGAAGCCATGGGCGCGGTCGCCCGGACAGCGCGCGAATGCCTGACCTGCGGGAATATCTCGTCAGACGATGTCTGCGGGATCTGCACCAGCGAAAAGCGCGCCACAGGTGAAATTTGCGTGGTGGGCGATGTGGCAGACCTATGGGCGATGGAACGCGCGGGCGTGTTCAAAGGCCGCTACCATGTGCTGGGCGGAACTTTGTCAGCGCTCGACGCCATCGGTCCTGACGAATTGCGCATCCCCAGACTGATTGACCGCGTGGCCTCCGACGGGATTTCAGAGGTGATCCTGGCCCTCGACGCCACGGTCGATGGTCAAACGACGGCCCACTACATCGCCGACGCCCTTGAAGGGCGCTGCCGGATCACGTCGCTGGCCCAGGGCGTGCCGGTGGGTGGCGAGCTTGACTATCTTGACGATGGCACGATTTCAGCAGCCTTGAGAGCGAGAAAGTCCATATAGTACCACGCCCCATGGTGCTTCCCTCTTGCCGAAAATATCCCGGGAAACGCGCAGGGGGCCGCGCCCCCTTTAGGCGTCTTTTTCGTCGTCATCCCCGTCATCATCGGGCAAGTTGAAGAAGGTGTCGGCATCCGGCACCGCCTCTTCGGGCTCTTCTTCAGCATCGTTCAACGTGAAGGTCTCAAGCCCCGAAATTGCCGTGGGGATACGCGGCTCGGCGTCCATGCCAAGTGACTGTTCGGTAGACACCAGCTTGCGGCGCTCATCATCAGACATCACTTCACCGTCCTTGGCCTTCTTGGCATTGGCCTTCTGCACGGCGGCATCCAGCTCGGTCTGTTTGGTGAGACCAAGTGCCACCGGGTCCACCGGCTGAATGTTAGAGATGTTCCAATGGGTCCGCTCGCGGATCGATTGAATAGTTGGCTTGGTGGTGCCCACCAGTTTCGAAATTTGCCCATCCGTCAATTCAGGGTGGAACTTCACCAGCCACAGGATCGCCGCGGGCCGGTCCTGGCGTTTGGACAACGGCGTGTAGCGTGGGCCGCGCCGCTTTTCTTCACCCACCGCTGCAGCGTTGAACTTGAGCTTCAGCTTGTGCATCGGATCTTTTTCGGCGGCATCAATTTCTTCCTGCACCAGCTGGTTGTTCTGGACCGGATCGAAGCCTTTCACGCCGGTTGCCACATCGCCATCGGCAATGCCCTGGACTTCCAACTCATGCAGGCCGCAGAAATCGGCAATCTGTTTGAAGCTGATGGTGGTGTTGTCCACCAGCCAGACGGCGGTGGCCTTTGCCATGATCGGTTTGTTCATCACGTCGCTCCTTCAGACGGTTTTCCCCTGTTGCCTGACCAGGCTGACCCTTGGGGTCGTTTCCACGATGTCGGGGAAGTCGAGGGTCATATACGCCGCGATCCCCGATTGCGAAAGGGGGGCAAGACAATTTCTGCAGATTGGGTGATCAGACCGTCAGAACAATCTTGCCGATATGGCCCGGGTCTTCGATCCGCGCATGGGCGGCGGCAGCCTGGTCGAGCGAAAAGGTCGCGTCGATCACCGGTTTGATCCGGCCCGCTTCAATCAGCGGCCAGACCTTTTCGCGCATCGCCTGGGCGATTTTAGTCTTCGCTTCGATCGATTGCGGCCGCAGGGTGGAGCCAGTGATCGTCAACCGCCGCAACATCACCTGGGCAAAGTTCACCTCGGCCTTTGTGCCTTGCAAAAACGCGATCTGTACAAGCCGCCCGTCATCGGCCAAGGCTTTGATGTTGCGGGGGATGTAATCGCCCCCGACCATGTCCAGGATCACATCCGCGCCCCCTTCGGCCCGCACAGGTGCGACAAAATCAGCTTCGCGGTAATTGATCGCAAGGTCCGCACCAAGATCGCGGCAGACCTGGCACTTTTCGTCCGATCCTGCCGTCGTAAAGACCCGGGCCCCAAGCGCATGGGCCATCTGAACGGCAGTTGTGCCAATACCGGACGTCCCCCCATGGACCAGGAACCGCTCGCCCGGTTGCAGGCCTGCGCGCTGAAAGACGTTCGTCCAGACGGTGAAACAGGTTTCCGGCAGGCAGGCGGCTTGCGTCATGCTCAGCCCGGCTGGAATGGGTAGGCAATGGGCGGCGGGTGTGATTGCGAACTCGGCGTATCCTCCGCCAGGCAAAAGTGCCGTGACACAATCCCCAACCGCGGGGGTTACAACCCCGGCGCCAAGGGCCACTACCTCGCCTGCGCCTTCAAGTCCCGGCAGGTCAGAGGCATCAGGCGGCGCGCGGTAGGCGCCTGTTCGTTGTAGCGCATCGGGCCGGTTCACGCCCATGGCCGCAAGTTTGATCAAGACCTCACCCGGACCAGGCTTGGGCACCGGGCGGCGAGCCGGCACAAGCATTTCGGGACCACCAGGTTTGGTGATCTCGACAGCCAGCATGTCGCTCGGCACCACGGTCACGTTTGAGGTGTCGACCAGACGCCAGGCAAGTCAGATCGCCGCTGACCGTTGGGCGCTTTGATCCGCGACAATGCGCTTTCCGCTGCCCGCGCCAGCGGACCAATCAATGGAGCTGAGCGCACGTTCGCCTTGATCTTTTCCACCTGCATCACGTCTTCGATGCGCCGGTCAATGAACGACTGGGTGTTTTGCATGTCAACACTGTCGTCACCCAACCAATACAAAACCGTCGCAGCCCAGACCCCTGAGAGGGTCGCACGCTTGGTGTACCAATTGTAATCGTCCGATGTGTCGCCAAGGGCCGTCCAGATGTGATCTGCCGTCTGCCAGACCAGGCGCGCGCTGTCGGTGGCGTGGTTCGGCAGGGCAAAGAGTGTCGCGGCCCGGCGCACGGCCTCTTTGTCATCGATCACCTCAAGACGGATCCGAACCGCCGCCGCGACTTTTTCGCGAAATTTCAAACCATCCAATGGTTCGGTCGATAGACGTTCCAGCATCAGCGCGTCACCGCGACTATGATAGGCAATCGCCAAATCCACTGCGCCCCGCGGGCAGGCCAGCTTGGCTTCCTCCCTTGACACGTCCACCGCTGCCACTGCGGCTGCGAAGGACTTGTCGGACCATCCATCAAAGGCCACGTTCGGCAAGGCCGCATCAAGAAGCTTTTGTTTCAATTCGTTCAGATCCATGCGTCATACCTTTGTTGCGCTGCAGGTAGACAAGCTAGGGCGAGCTTGCTATACGCCCACTTCCTGCAATTTTGCGCAATCTAACTTAGAAAGGTGGTGACAACCACATGCAGGTCAGTGTTCGCGACAACAACGTCGATCAGGCGCTCCGTGCCCTGAAAAAGAAGCTGCAGCGTGAAGGTGTCTTCCGCGAGATGAAGCTTCGGCAACATTTCGAGAAGCCCAGCGAAAAGCGCGCACGCGAAAAAGCCGAAGCCATTCGGCGCGCCCGCAAGCTTGCCCGTAAAAAGGCACAGCGCGAAGGCATGCTCTAAGCAGCAAAAAGATCACTGGCGGGCCCGCCCGCATAACGACGACCCCCGTGGCCCTGCCCCGGGGGTTTGTTGTTCTTGGGCTCAAGCTTGGGTCTAGCTCGCGGCTCGGTATTCTGCTTTAGCTGGGTCCAGCGCCGCCTTTCCCGACGTGCTGAAGGCGCCCATGGCTTGCCGCATGTCGGCTGCGATCGCGTGCAGAGATTGCGAAGCGGCCGTTGTTTCTTCAAACATTGCGGCATTGCGCTGCGTGACCTGATCTAACGCCCCGACAGCGTTGTCGATCTCTCCAAAGCTGGCAGATTGTTCTGACGATGATTTTGCGATTTCATCGATCTGTGTCGTGATCGCTTCGACTTCTTCAACGATGACGCCAAGCGCCTGACCTGTCCTGTTCACGAGTTCAACCCCACTGTCCACGTCACGTCCTGAGGTTTCGACCAATTGTGAGATATCGCGCACCGCGCCTGACGACCTTTGCGCAAGGGCACGCACTTCGGAGGCGACGACCGCAAAACCCCGACCCGCATCGCCTGCACGCGCAGCTTCAACGCCGGCATTCAAAGCCAGCAGATTTGTCTGAAACGCAATATCCTCGATCAGGCCGTTGATTCTGGAAATCTGGCTTGAACTTTCTTTGATGCGGTTCATAGCCTCGATCGCCTGAGTGACCACCTGACCACCATCGGACGCCTTTTGCTGCGCCTGAGCCGATGAGGCCGCCGCACTCGATGCGGCACTTGCCGCGTCGCGCAGCGCGCCTGTGGATCCTTTGATGGAAGCCGCGGTTTCCGCAAGGGTCGCAGCCTGTTGTTCGGTCCGCGCCGACATGTCACCCGCAGCTTGAGCGATGCCGGACGTCTCACGCCCGATATCGTCTGCATACGTGACGATGGTCGCCAGAAGACGGTCCATATTTTCAAGGGCCGCATTGAAATCGTGGCGCAGCGGCTCAAACTCTTCGGCGAAGGGTGCGGTAAACCGTTGCGCCGTGTCGCCCTCTGCCAATTTCTTCAGACCCGCGCCCAAGGCATCAACAACCCGGCGCTGCGCTGCTTCAATGCGGGCGCGCTCCTCGCGCTCCTGCGCCTCTACAACTTCCGTTTGTTTGCGCAACGCAGCTGCCTTGTCAGATTGGGCCCTCGCCGTCTCTTGCGCCTGTTCCAACGTCGCCATTGCATCCGCCAATTGCGATCTTTGCGCCTCTGCATCGGCAAGGGCGGATTCTGCTTGCCGACGCGCATGTTCGGCGTCGTCTGTGGCCCGAGCGCGCGCGTCAGCCTCTTGACGCGTTGTGCTGTCCTGCCGCTGCCGGACGACGACTGCATAAACGAGCGCTGCAGTCTCGATCCCCAAAATAGCGCCATGAACCAGCGTGCGCGCCACGTTCTGAACAAGTCCCGCATCGGGGTAGATCAGCGCGGGGAAAACCAATGACAGAGATAAGTGGTGCACCACCACGAGCGCCGCAGCCGCCAGGAGCGCGCGCACATCGACCAGAACAATAAGCGTCGCCATAAGCGCAAAGAACAACATATGCGTGTCCGCCTGCCAGGGATGGCCCGACAAGGATGTTGTGATTGCAATCGCCTGACCAATCAATCCAACCGCTGCGACAACGGGGGCAAGGCCGCCGGGCATCGACCGAGCAAGGATCGCCAATCCTGCAAAAGCAAGGGACACCAGCGGCGCCACCCAAAGGGAATTCCCAACAACAAGTGTGCAGATGGTTGCAACGGGCACGAGAAATACGGCCAGCGCGGCAACAAGCGTCAATGGATCGAACCCCGATTTCGATGTCTCAGCCATGTTCAAATCACTCCACAAAGTTTGGCAAGCCGGTGTCCATCCGCGACGATCACCGCCGCCATCTCGGCAAGCAAAGCCGGAAATTCGGTGTGTTCAGACGTCGCCAGAAACCCGAACGGGGCGCGAACGGGGCCCAAGACATATCCCCCCGACGCATGCACCGAAGCGACGGCATCTTGCCATGGCCAATGCACAACCAAGACCGGCTTGCCCGCTTGCGGCGGGGCTGAGAGAAGCGCGCCAAAAAGAGGTGCCGCGAAAGCGAGACCAAATCCGAAAGCGACGCAAGACATGGAACCGGTACGTGTCATACTCGGTCAGCTACGCGCAGGACATTAAGATTTAGCTGATCAGACCGGCAGGGCTGTTGTCCGGCGAACGGTTCTCAGCGCGAACGACGACTGCATGTGTTGGACACCGGGCAAGCGCGCCAGATAGCGACGATGGATCTGCGCGAAATCCTCGGTGTCTTCGGCAATCACCTTCAACTTGTAGTCTGACGTCCCCGACATCAGATGGCACTCAAGCACGTTCTCAATGCCTGCAACTTCGCGTTCAAACGCGGCAAGAAGTTCATCGGCCTGGCCCGACAGGGTGATCTCAACAAAAACGATGGTGGGCTTTCCCAGCTTCTTGGGGTCAAGAAGCGCGACGTAATCCTTGATGTAACCGTCTGCTTCCAATTGGCCAACGCGCCGGTGACAGGCTGAGGCAGACAGGTTGATACGGTCTGACAATTCAGCGTTTGAAATCCGGCCCTCGCGCTGAAGCACCCGCAAAATGCGCCGATCCGTGTCATCAAGGCGTTCGGGCATACGAAACTCCGAAGAAAATGTGGTTTGGCAGAACAATCGTCGAAGGTTTACCAATTCACCACAAGTTTCGTCGCGTTCCAGGCATAAAGAAAGGGCGCCGAACCCGCGATCCGGCGCCCTTGCGTTCGGTTTTAAGCGTTCAGCCTTGGGCTTTCAGCGCATCACGGATTTCAGCAAGCAGCTCTTCCGAGGTTGGGCCGGCTGGCTCTTCTTCAGCAGGTTCCTCCTCGGCTTTCATCCGATTGACCATCTTGACCAGAATGAAAACGACCCAGGCGATGATCAGGAAGTTGATCAGGGCCATGATGAAGTTGCCATAGGTGAAGACGGCTTCACCGACGCTTGCCGACAGACCCGAAAAGTCGATCCCGCCCATGAAAATCCCGATCAGCGGCGTAATCAAATCATCAACCAGCGATGTCACGATCGCGGTAAATGCCGCACCGATAATGATCCCCACGGCCATGTCCATGACATTGCCTTTTGCAATAAAATCTTTGAATTCGTTCAGCATTGGCCAACGGCCCCCTCTTCTATCCGCCGCTTTGTGCGACTTTGCGCAGGTTGGTTAACATGTTTTCGCACATGAACAACTGTTTACCCTGAGCAATGAGCGATTATCTGCAAAAGGTGACGCAACGAAAGGCACCTCATGACCGCGCTCGACACCCACCCGATCGGCAAACGCTGGCCCAGCCAACACCCCGACCGCATCCAACTTTATTCCTTCCCGACGCCCAACGGCGTGAAAATCTCCATCGCACTCGAGGAACTCGGCCTTGCCTATGAACCTCACTTGGTCACGCTGTCTGACGCAGATGTCAAAAGCCCCGAATTCCTGTCGCTTTCGCCCAACAACAAGATCCCCGCGATCATCGACCCCAATGGACCGGGCGGCAGCACGGTGGAACTGTTCGAAAGCGGTGCGATCCTGGTCTACCTGGCCGAAAAGACCGGCAAGCTGATCGGTGAAGGCGCCCAGAAATACGAAACCCTGAAATGGCTGATGTGGCAGATGGGTGGTCTTGGCCCGATGTTCGGTCAGGTCGGGTTCTTCGTGAAATTCGCCGGCGCCGAGATCGACGACCCCCGCCCGCGTGAGCGTTACGTGGGCGAGGCAAAGCGGCTGTTGAATGTGCTTGAAACCCATCTGTCGGACGGGCGCGAATGGGTAACGGGCGCGTTTTCCATCGCCGACATCGCCATTGCGCCGTGGCTTGCCGCGCTGGAGTTCTACGGGGCCAAGGACATGGTCGGCTGGGACAACCACCCCAAGGTCATCGCCTATGTCGACCGGTTCATGGCCCGGCCCGCCGTCCAGAAGGGCCGCAACATCCCACCGCGCGAAGGTTGATTATTCTGCCGCGGCGGCTGCCTGATCGGGCAGCCGCCCGGTCAGCACATAGCGCAGAATGTCAGCGACCTTGCGCGGGTCCTCGGTGACAGCCAGGGCGGCCGCATCAACTTCCTTCAAGGCGTGCTGGTGTTCTGCCATCTGCACGACGATCAGCGATTTGCCCAGTGCGGCGGCGTAACCGGCATCAAACGCGGCATTCCACTGGCGGTATTTTTCGCCAAAGCGCACCACGACCACGTCGGCATCCTCAATCCCCTTGCGGGTCCGGATCGCATTGACCATCGCGCCTTTGTGGTCGTGCCAGTACTTGTCCGGCTCGCCCCCCAGGATCGCGACACCGCAATCATCGGACGCGGCATGATCGGTCACAGGCGCGTTGAATTGCACATCGAGCCCCGCCGCACCTTCGATGATCTGTTCGCGCCAATCGGTATGAATCTCACCCGACAGATAAACCTTGAGCGTCATGGGACCTCCTCTTTAAACTTCGACCAAAGGATAAGGCGCGAGGGCCGTAAAGCAAACCCGCGTCGCACGAGCAGTATGGGCCAGGACACACCGCGCGAAACGGATCTTTATCCGCCCGTAAAGGCGCATCTTGAAGCCATGGGGTTTGAGGTGAAAGGCGAGATTGCCTCGGCCGATGTGGTGGCCATGCGCGCGGGCGAAGACCCCGTGGTGGTCGAATTGAAGACCGGGTTCTCGCTGGCCCTGGTGCATCAGGGAATTGAACGCCAGAAGCTGACCGATTGGGTCTATCTGGCGGTTCCGCGCGGGTCCGGGCGGCGCTGGCAGGCCGCGTTGAAAGCCAACAAGGGGCTTTGTCGCCGTTTGGGCCTGGGGCTGATGTCGGTGCGCATGAAGGACGGTTTCGTCGAAACCCACCTAGATCCTGGCCCCTTTGCGCCGCGCAAGTCCGCGCCGCGCAAGGGTCGGCTGTTGCGCGAGTTTGCCCGCCGCGAAGGCGACCCGACCCAAGGTGGCACCCGTGGCAAGGTGATGACCGCTTACCGGCAGGATGCCTTGCGATGTCTCGCGGTTGTCGCAGCCGCCCCCACCAAGGCCAGCGAGGTGGCGCGGACCACCGGCGTCGACAAGGCCCGCCAGATCATGGCCGACGACCACTACGGCTGGTTTGAACGCGTCGAACGCGGGGTCTACGGCGCCACACCCGTGGGCCGCGCCGCGCTCTGTCATTTGACTTAACCGTGCGCCTAATCAAGAAGCATCATAGACGCCGCCGATGATAGTAGAACAAACCCCAAAGCAAACACTGCAAGCCTTTGTAGTCGTAAAAGGTACCGTTGCACTGGGACTGGCAGGTCAGCCGACTTTCCGTACCGACAAAAATTTTCGTAGCACTTACGGTCGTCGTAACCCGCATAGCGTGCCGCGGCACTCACCAGGAAGTAAGACAATGGGGATCGAGGGCTTCCCAATGCCCACTTACCTTTACGTATACCCAAACCAGTCGATCGAAACGCCCAATAAAAAATCAAAACCCAGAAGACAACGATCGGCATAAAGATGGCCAGAGCACGAAGTAAATCTTGCAAACTGGCCTCCAGGATTTGAGGAAGCATTGCGATTAACCCCGCAGTACGCCTCCGGTGGCTTTGGTCACCTTCTCAACGATCTTGGCACCCACCGCTTCAATCTCTTCCTCGGTCAGGGTCTTTTCGGTCGTCTGCAACCGCACGGCGATGGCCAGTGACTTCTTGCCCTCGCCAAGGCTGCCGCCAATGAACTCATCAAAGACCGACACGGTTTCAATCAGCACCTTGTCGGCGCCCTGGGCGGCGTTCACGACCGCAAGCGCGTCCACGTCGGCATCCAGCACAAAGGCGAAATCGCGTTCCACCGCTTGCAGGTCCGATAGGGCCAAGGCGGCGCGGTCCGGGCCGGTACTGCGCGGCTCAGGCACCTCGTCAGGCCAGATCGTGAAGGCCATCGCAGGACCTTTGACGTCCATCGCGCGCAGGACCTTGGGGTGCAATTCGCCAAACACGCCCAGCACCTTTTTCGGACCAAGGCAGACTTTTCCGTGCCGCCCGGGATGCCACCAGCCTTGCGCGCCGCGCAGGATCTGGACTTTCGCTGGCGCACCAAGGGCCAACAGGACCGCTTCGGCATCCGCCTTCACGTCGTAGACATCGACCGCCCGGCGCGCGCCATGGGGGTCGCGCGGCCCAGTCCGACCCACGATCAGGCCAGAGGCCAGCGCGTGCTGCTCGCCCGGCTCACCGCCATGGAAGGCAGCACCAACCTCAAACAACGCCAGATCAGCAAAGCCGCGCGCCTGGTTGCGCTTGGCCGCCTGCAACAGACCCGGCAAAAGTGCGGGCCGCATATGCGACATCTCAGATGAAATCGGGTTTTCCAGCCGCGTTGCCTCATCACCGCCACCAAACAGCGCGGCCGAGGCTTGATCGATGAAGCTATAGGTCACGCATTCGTTGTACCCAAGGGCTGCCACCGTGCGCCGGGCAATCCGCTCGCGCTTCTGGGCCGTGGTCAGAATGGGTCGGGCCACGCCCACGGATGTACGCGGCAGAGGCTTGGGTTCAAGCTTGGTGAGTGAGGCAATGCGCGCGACCTCCTCGACCAGATCAGCCTCGCCCAGCACGTCCGACCGCCAGGAGGGCGGATGCGCCATGTCGCCGTTCAAACGGAAGCCCAAGGCTTCAAGCGTGGCACGTTGTTCGGCATCGGGCAGCGACATCCCCACAAGGCTTTCGATCCGCTTTGTATCCAGCTTGTAGGCCCGGTCGGTGTCCGGCACAGCGCCCGCGGCCACGACGTCGGACGCCGCGCCGCCACAAAGCTCAAGCACCATGGCGGTCGCCGCTTCCAACCCCGGCAATGTGAACTCAGGGTCGACCCCGCGTTCGAACCGGTATTTCGCATCCGAGTTGATCTTCAGGTCGCGTGCGGTCAGGGCCGTTGTCACAGGGTTCCAGTAGGCGGATTCCAAAAACACATTCACCGTGTCTTCGGTACAGCCTGATACCTCGCCGCCCATGATCCCGGCGATGGATTCCACGCCCGCATCATCGGAAATCACCACATGGCCCGGCGCAAAACTGTAGGTTTTTTCATCAAGCGCTAGAAGCTCTTCGCCGCCTTGGGCCAGATGGACCCGCAGATCGCCCTTTACCTTGTCGGCGTCAAAGACGTGCAAGGGCCGGTTTTGGTCGAAGGTGAAATAGTTGGTGATGTCCACCAGCGCCGAGATCGGTCTGAGCCCGATGGCCTTCAGTTTCGCCTGCAGCCAGGCCGGGCTCGGCCCGTTTTTCACGCCACGGATCACGCGACCCGCAAAGACCGGTGCGTGTTCCAAAGTGTCTTCGTCGATGCTGACTGCGATGGGGCATGGGAAACTGCCGGTCACAGGCTCGATGGGCTTTTCGATCAGCACCCCAAGGCCGCGCGCGGCCAAATCGCGCGCAATGCCGCGGACACCCAACGCGTCGCCCCGGTTGGGCGTGATCGCAATCTCGATCACGGAATCGACCTTGGCAGGGTCATGTCGGGCGAGGTAATCGGCAAAACTGTCGCCCACTTCGCCCGAAGAAAGCTCAATGATTCCATCATGTTCGTCGGAAAGTTCCATTTCGCGTTCCGAACACATCATCCCGTGGCTTTCGACGCCGCGGATTTTGCCGACCTGGATGGTGGTGTCGATGCCGGGCACGTAAGTTCCCGGATGGGCCACAACGACCGTGATGCCTGCCCGCGCATTCGGCGCCCCGCAGATGATCTGCTTTTGGCCCTGATCGGTGGCCACCTGGCAGACCCGCAGCCGGTCAGCATCGGGGTGTTGTTCGGCTTTGATGACCTTGCCAAGCGTGAATCCTGCAAGCTTTTCAAGGGGGTTAGCGACCTCCTCAACCTCCAGCCCGAGATCGGTGAGGGTCTCGGCGATTTCGTCAACCGAGGCCTCAGTGGTAAGATGCTCTTTCAGCCAGGACAGGGTGAATTTCATGGGGTGCTCGCGTTTTGGTCGCGGGCTTATAGCATGGGTGGCAGGCGGTGAAAGGGGGCGATACGTCGGCGGGTTTCACCGCGCGCAAAGGGCGATTGTGGGCAGAGTTCTGCCCAATCCGCGCGTTTTGATACGTTTTGTACAAGAATCAGACCCCCCAAAATACATTTTGTACATGGGTTGCGGGGGCGCAGCGCGGGGATGAAACCATGGAAGAGCCAGGACTTGGGCCGCTCGCCATCGGTGCATTGATTTTGAGTTTGGTGGGCGTCTACGGCATCGGGATGAAGGCCGAGAATGACAATGGCCCGACCCGGGTCGTCATGGATAGCCACAAGCAAAACTGCGGCGGGATGGCCGGGTTTTTCGGCTGTGAGCGGTAGGGGCCATGGTCGATACCGTTGGACGGGGCGCGAAATCTTGAAAAGATTTCAGAACGCTTTCTTTTCAAGAAAGCGGGGTCAAGAACCGCACCGGGGCACGATTGCAGAAAATCACGATCTGTCCGCTGTTCTCGGCCACCTGAAAGCCGCGCCTGTCGATTTCTGCCATGAACCTGTCCATGCCTGCGAAACGTTCGATGTCGCGGGCTTTGCGGCGAATGACCCCGCCCTGGCAAACGGCTTTGCTTGAAAACAGGTCCTGGATCCAAACATCCGGCGAAAGGGGGCCATTGCGGTTTTGCATGGCCCCGAATTTCCACGGTCTTGGTTAAGGGAAGGTTTACTTCGACAACCCGCCATAGGTCGTCGGCACCGCCAGGGACGCAAAGCCGTAATGCTTTAACCAGCGCAGGTCAGATTCAAAAAACGCGCGCAGATCGGGAATGCCGTATTTCAGCATCGCCAGCCGGTCGATCCCTAGGCCAAAGGCAAAGCCCTGATAGGCGTCGGGGTCCACGCCCGCGGCCCGCAGCACATTGGGGTGCACCATGCCCGACCCGCCCGCTTCCAGCCAATCGTCGCCTTCGCCCAGACGCAATTTGCCGTCGACCCAGGAGCAGCGAAAATCAATCTCGGCCGAGGGTTCGGTGAACGGAAAGTGCGAGGCGCGGAAACGGACTTCAATCTTGTCGACTTCGAAAAATGCGGCGGCGAATTCTTCGAGCACCCATTTGAGGTTCGCCATCGAGATGTCTTTGTCGATGGCCAAACCTTCGAACTGGTGAAACATCGGCGTATGGGTCTGGTCATAATCCGCGCGGTAGGTCCGGCCCGGTGCGATGATGCGAATGGGCGCGCCGTTGTCTTGCAACGAGCGGATTTGCACGGGCGAGGTATGCGTGCGCAGCACATGGGGCGGCCGGTCGTCGCCCTCGGCGCGGGCCATATAGAACGTGTCCATCTCGGCCCGGGCCGAATGGTGCGCGGGCATGTTGAGCGCGTCGAAATTGTACCAATCGGTTTCAATCTGGGGACCTTCGGCGACCGAAAATCCCATATCGGCGAAGATCGCGGTGATCTCATCCATCACCTGCGGGACGGGGTGGATACTGCCCACACCACGCGGCCGCGCGGGCAGGGTCACATCGAGCCATTCGTCGGCCAGTCGCGCATCCAAAGCGGCATCCTCAAGCGCGGCCTTCTTTGCGCTCAGCGCCGCGTTCACCTCGTCCTTCAGAGCGTTCAGGGCGGGACCGGCGACCTGACGTTCCTCGGCCGTCATCTTGCCAAGTTCGCGCATTTTCAGGCTGATCTCGCCCTTTTTGCCGACAGCGGCGACGCGCAGGTCTTCCAAAGCCGTTTCATCACCGGCGGCGTTGATGAGCGATAGGTATTTGTCGCGCAGATCTTGCATGGCGGTCTCCGAACCCTGGGTCGAGGGTCTGCTACCGGGTCACGCGGCCAAGAGCAACCGGGCGCGCGCTAACCGGCGCAAACCAAGGCGCGGGTGGCGCGACCGTCTTCGACCGGACGAGCGGTGGGACCGAATGCGCCAAGGCCGGCGGCCGGGTCGCGAAGGCGCGCCAAGAGATCACAGCGTGCGCGGCCCGAAAGGGTGCCAAGGGCCACGTCGCCTGGGTAAAAGCTTTCGCACACGGCCCCTTCGGCCCAGACAAGCCGGTGGCGGGCCAAAAGAAAATGGCAATAGGTCACGTCGACCGAAGGCCTGCGCGTCACGCCGGGCAGGCCCAGAAGCCGGTGCGCCGGAACAAGGATTTCAGGCCGCGCAAACATCAGCTCAACCGCCGGGCCGCGTTGCAAGACCCGGTGCTGGGGAGACAGTCGCAAAGGTGCGGTGTTGCCAAGTGCGCCCGGAGCAAACTCTATCGGGGCGAGCGGTCCTGCGGCCTTCACAATCTGCCGGCCTGTCCAGATGATGGGTTCATCCCCGGCGTCGGTCGTCAGCACCCTGTCGCCCGGGGCCAGCGTTTCAACCGCCCGGGGGCCCTGCGGCGTTGCTATCTGCGAACCTGCTGCAAAACAAATCGCGCCAGCATCGCCGGGATCAACCGTTTCATACGAAAGCGTGTCGGGGTCCGGCTTGTTGAATTGCAGCGAATAGGTGGCCGAGTTGGGCCCGGTCGGCACGGCAAGGTTTTCAGACACCGCGCCGGCGGCGACGCCATCAAGGGCGGTCATTTCCTGGACACCGCCGCCGATGTCATAAAAATCTATCACGGTCCCCGTGGCCGTGTTCACAAGCGCGAAGGCTTCGTAATTCGTTGACCCGCCGCCGTCGGGATCTGTCAACAAGATGGGGAAGTCATCCTCAGAAATCACATAGACGAAGGTATCGGCGTCCGCGTCATAGGTGACCGAAACATCGGGATCATTGAGCGTGACGGCGAGGCCTTGATTGGCGGTCTGTGCGGGCGGGTTCGAGTTGTAAAAGCCCACGGTGAAGTCGGCGGGATCCTCGCCCGGTTCCAATGCGATCTCCAGAAACTCGGACACGCCAGAGCTGTTGGAGTAGGCATTCGAATAATGTAGCTCGCTGATGCGTGCCATTGATACCGCTGTCCCTCGCGCGCCCCCTGGGCACGCTCCCTACCCGCAGGATGCGGCGAAAAGATGGTTAATACAAACCTAACGCCGCGACAGAGCGAGACTTCGCCGGCGGCCCGGGGCACTGGCGCGGTCAAGACCAAAGCGGCGCCCCTCGTCTTTGACCAACATTTCTACCGGAGCGGCCGGGCATTGGAAGAGGCGCACGGCCGGGCAAACCTGCTTGGTGCGACACAAGGAGGGCGCCTGAACGAAAAAGGCCGCCCCCTGATGGCGCGGCCTTTGAATTCGGTTTCGCGCAAGCTTACGCCAGCGCGGCTTTCGCCTTTTCAACGATCGCGCCAAACGCTTCGGGTTCGTGCACGGCGAGGTCTGCCAGCACTTTGCGGTCAACCTCAATCCCGGCCAGCGACAGCCCGTTGATGAAACGCGAATAGGTCAGCGCGTCGTCATGGGCACGCACGGCCGCGTTGATCCGCTGGATCCACAGCGCACGGAAGTTGCGCTTTCTCGCCTTGCGGTCGCGGGTGGCGTATTGGTTGGCCTTGTCGACCGCCTGACGGGCGACTTTGAAGGTGCTCTTGCGGCGGCCGTAATAGCCTTTCGCCTGGTCGAGGACCTTCTTGTGACGCGCGTGGGTGACGGTTCCGCCTTTGGTTCTGGACATGTCTCAGTCTCCTCAGCGCGCGTAGGGCATGTATTTTTTGACGATCTTCTGATCAGGCTCGGACAAAACAGTGGTCCCGCGGGCGTTGCGGATGAACTTGTTTGTGCGCTTGATCATGCCGTGGCGTTTGCCCGCCTGGCCGCCGACCACCTTGCCGGTGCCCGTCATTTTGAAGCGCTTCTTCGCGCTCGACTTGGTCTTCATCTTTGGCATTTCCGTCTCCATCTTGCGGTCGGTTCACGCGCGCCTCGGCATGCCATTTCGGCCGGACTCGCGATTGAGACGTGGCGTATAGGGCCCACCGCGCCGCCTTGCAAGGATTTAGTTGAATGCGTTGCGCACCACGCGAACCATCAGGCCCGGGATTTCGTTGAACTCATACCCGCCCGGCGTCATCGCGATGGCCGCCACAATCAGCGACCCACCGATGAACCCGAAAACGATGGCCGTTCTGGGCGAGTCGCCGCGCGAAAACGACCCCACCATGATAGGAAACATTCCCGCGACAAGCAGAACGCCTATAAACATCAAAAGATCAGCGTCTACGCTCAAATCTTCGGCTCCCCAAAAGGTGGGCGGGAGCCTAGTCGGGATCGGCTGCGAAAATCAACCTTTCCTCACAGGGTGCCACGCGAAGGATGTTGGTCGTGCCAGGCTTGTTGAACGGCACACCCGCGGTGACAACGATCTGATCACTTTCATCGCCAAAGCCGGCTTCGCGAACTGCACGCGCCGCAGAAACGACCGCTTGTTTGAAGCGGTGAAGTTCTGCCGTGACTTCGCAATGGGCCCCCCAGGTAAGAACCAACCGCCGCGAGGTCGCCATCAACGGGGTCAAGACAACGATGGGCACGTTCGGGCGTTCGCGCGCGACCAGCGACGCCGTCGTACCCGATTGCGAAAAGCAACAGATCGCCTTGATGTCGGTGGTCTCGGCGATTTCGCGGGCCGCCGCAACGATGCCATCGGCGATGGTGTCTTTGCGCCCACCGCGGCTGGCGGCCATCACCGACAGATAGGTAGGATCGCTTTCAACCTCCATCGCGACGGCGTTCATCGTTTCGACCGCTTCGATCGGATAAGAGCCTGCCGCACTTTCCGCCGACAGCATCACCGCATCGGCGCCTTCGTAGATCGCAGCAGCCACATCAGACACCTCCGCCCGGGTGGGCATCGGGCTTTCGATCATGGATTCGAGCATTTGGGTGGCCACGATCACCGGTTTGGCCGCCGCCCGGCAGCGCCGCACGAGGCGTTTCTGAATGGGCGGGACATTCTGGACGGGAAGTTCAACGCCCAGATCGCCGCGCGCCACCATAATCCCGTCTGACACCGCGAGAATATCGTCAAACGCGCGCACGGCGGCCGGCTTTTCGATCTTCGACAAGATCGCCGCCCGGCCACCGGCCAGTTTGCGCGCCTCATCGACGTCTTCAGGGCGCTGCACAAACGACAATGCCAACCAGTCGACGCCCAGCGAGCAGACATATTCCAGGTCCTTGCGGTCTTTGTCCGACAAGGCGGCCAGGGGCAACACAACGTCAGGCACATTCACGCCCTTGCGATCGGAAATCGTGCCGCCGACTGTGACAGTGCAATCGGCAAAGTCCTTGCCACAGCTTTCGACTTTCAACTGGATCTTGCCGTCGTTCACCAAAAGGCTCGACCCGTCTTCGAGGGCTGCAAAAATTTCAGGGTGCGGTAGGTTTACCCGGGTCGCGTCGCCCGGTGCGGTATCAAGGTCCAGCCGGAACGTCTGTCCTTCTTCCAGGTCTTCGGCATCCTTGGCGAACGTGCCGACACGCAGCTTGGGCCCTTGAAGGTCAGCGAGAATGGCAATCGGGCGGCCAGTTTCTTTCTCGATCTGGCGGATGATCTGGTGGCGCCCGCCGATGTCTTCATGGGTGCCGTGAGACATGTTCAGGCGGAACACGTCGGCCCCGGCTTCAAACAGCGCTTTGATCGTGTCGTAATCGCTGGACGCGGGTCCAAGGGTGGCTACGATTTTCACATTTCTAAGACGTCGCATGCTGTTCTTCGCTGCCCCTTGGCCGTTAGCGCTACCCATCTATGGAGCAATCCGCTGAAGGTGACAACTGGCCCTTGGCGGAGAACTCGCCTAGAGAGCATCAGCCGCAAGGATCACCGCTTTATGACAGATGCTGCATTCATTCTTCATGGCCAGGACCGTTCAGGCGATTGGGTGGTGACCTGTGATCATGCCGCCAACCGTGTGCCCGATGACATCGGCGGCGGTTCGCTGGGCCTTTCGGGCAAAGATATGGCCCGCCACATCGCTTATGATGTGGGGGCGGCGGGCGTGGCGCGGGCATTGGCCGATGCGCTTGATGCGCCGGCGGTGCTGTCGAACTTCTCGCGCCTGGTGATCGACCCAAACCGGGGGGAAGACGACCCGACCCTGGTGATGAAGCTTTATGACGGCACGATTATCCCTGAAAACCGCGCCGCGGATGCGGCCGAAGTTGACCGTCGGCTCGGGGCTTATTATCGGCCCTATCACACAGCCATTTCAGCACAGATGGCCGCACGGGCGACGCCGATATTGGTGTCGGTGCATTCGTTCACCCCGCAACTTGGCGGTCGTGCGCCCCGGCCCTGGCATGTGGCGGTCCTGCATACCGAGGATACCCGCCTGTCGGATCCCCTGCTGGCAGCACTTCGGGCCGAAGGCGATCTGGTGGTGGGCCAGAACGAACCCTACACAGGTGTTTTGAAAGGGGATGCGGTCGATCGCCATGCCACCGGCCCCGGCCACCCGAATGTGCTGATTGAAATCCGCAACGACTTGATTGAAACCCCTGGCGACCAGCTGAATTGGGCCAACCGGCTTGCCCGATGTCTTGACGCGGCCCGGGCGGCGGCCAATCTGTGAATCAAAGGAGACATCGATGGACGACACGACCCGGACCCAGATCGAAGCCGCAGCCTTTCGGCGCCTGCGCAAACACCTGATGGAAGAGCGTCTTGACGTCCAAAACATCGATATGATGAACCTGACGGGGTTCTGTCGAAATTGCCTGGCGCGCTGGTACCAAGAAGCCGCCGCTGAAAAGGGCATTGAGATGACAAAGGACGAAGGGCGCGAGGCGTTCTACGGCATGCCCTTTTCGGAATGGAAAGAGAAATACCAGACCGAGGCGACGCCCGCGCAAAAAGACGCGTTTTCAAAAACGCACATGTAGTGCGGCGGGTCGTAAGCCCGCGTTAACTCTGTTGTCCGATGATTCTCGCACGGTACAGGCTGGCGAGCCGATGACCGTAAGCGGAGAAGGCCCCTGTCTACGGCAACCTGAACCATCAGGGCTCACGGCAGGGGCTGGACCCGACCCGGTCCCTTCTTCGCTTTCAAATACGCAAATCCGACATCGGCCAAGTCACGCAAGCGCCGCAAAAAAGCGCCCCGCCCCCCGAAGGCCGTCGAGGTGGGTGGGTGGGCGATGGCCGAGGGGGGCCTTGGTTAGACCGCCACCTTGCGCATTTCCTCGATATAGATCTCTCTGAGGCGCGCAGCGACAGGCCCGGGCGTGCCGGCACCCAGTGCCGCGCCATCAATCTCGACCACCGGCATCACGAAAGAGGATGCCGACGTGACGAAGGCCTCATCCGCGGCCTTGGCTTCATCCACAGTGAACAGGCGTTCTTCGACCTGCATCTGCGCTTCTTCGGCAAACCGCAGAACTGCAGCGCGTGTGATGCCGTGCAGGATCTCGGTGCCCAGATGACGGGTGATGATCTTGCCGTCCTTCACGATATAGGCGTTGTTCGACGTGCCTTCGGTCACGTGACCATCTTCCACCATCCAGGCGTCATCGACGCCGGCAGCCTTGGCCGCCATCTTGCCCATCGACGGATACAAAAGCTGCACTGTCTTGATGTCACGCCGCCCCCAGCGCAGGTCGTCGACCGTGATCACTTTCCAACCCTTGGCGGCTACATCGGGACCGGTCAGGGACTTTTTCTGCGAAAACAGCACCACCGTGCCCGGCGTGCCTTCAGGCGGATAGGCAAAGTCGCGGTCATGGGGCGCGCCACGGGTGACCTGCAAATAGACAAGGCCTTCGTCCACCTCGTTGCGGGCCACCAGTTCGCGGTGCACATCCAACAGATCGTCGGTTGAAATCGGTGCGGCCATGTCCAATTCGCTCAGCGAGCGTTCGAGCCGTTTGGCGTGACCGGCAAAATCGATCAGCTTGCCGCCCAGAACGCTTGTGACCTCATAGACGCCATCGGCGAACAAAAAGCCCCGATCGAAGACCGAAATCTTGGCCTCTTCTTCGGGCAGGTACTCTCCGTTGACATAGACAATACGGCTCATCGTGTTTCCTAACCCCAAAGTTCAACTGGTGGCGGGTAAATCTGTGACCCATCGATCTGCAAAGGGTGCGCCCGGTCTTCGGCCAGAAGAAGCGGGCCGTCAAGATCGACAAAGGCCGCACCGGGCGTCAGCACAAGAGCGGGCGCCATGGCCAGCGATGTGCCGACCATGCAACCGACCATGATGCCGAAGCCTTCGGCCAGGGCCGCGTCTTTCAAGGCAAGCGCTTCGGTCAGGCCGCCGGTCTTGTCGAGTTTGATATTGATCACATCGTATTTGTCTTTGAGCGCTGACAGCCCCGCGCGGTCATGGCAGCTTTCATCGGCGCAGACGGGCACGGGGCGGGCCAGGCCCAAAAGCGCATCGTCATCGTCTGCGGGCAGGGGTTGTTCGACCAGCAGCACCCCAAGCCGGGACAAATGCGGCGCAAGATCGGTATAGATGTCCGCCGACCAGCCTTCGTTTGCATCGACAACAATACCGGCGTCTGGCGCGCCACGGCGCACCGCTTCGAGCCTTGGCATATCATCCGGCGTGCCCAGCTTGATCTTCAAAAGCGGGCGATGCGCCTGTTTGGCGGCAGCCGCTTCCATCGCGGCGGGGTCGCCTAAGGACAAGGTGAAGGCGGTCGTGACCCTGTCTGGGGCAGAGCGCCCCGCCAGATCCCATGCCCGGCGCCCGGCGATCTTGGCCTCAAGGTCCCACAACGCGCAATCGACGGCGTTTCGCGCCGCACCGGCCGGCATCAGCTCTTGCAGAGCCGCGCGCGTGACATCGACCGGCAAAGCGGCAATATCCGCCGCCACACCGTCGAGCGTTTCGCCGTAGCGGCCGTAGGGGACGCATTCGCCGCGGCCCGTCTTGCCGTCCTGCGTGATTTCAACCGTGATCACCTCGGCATGGGTTTTCGACCCGCGCGAGATCGTGAAGGTTTCGGCCAAGGCAAAGCGCTCGGATTGCACATCAATTCGTTTCATTAGCCCTCAAATACCTCGGGAAACTACGGTTTATGCGCCATTGGTCCGAGCGACAATGGCGACGGAAGGGCAGAGCCCCCCAACGGCTCGACGCCAAAGGCGGCGAAATTACACCAATGCATCGACCAAACGCGCCGCACCATGCCGGTAGGGATCGACCGTGGGCAGGCCCATGCGGGTTTCGATCTCTTCGCACAGGCGCGCGGCGTCATCGTCGCCCAGGGCCTTTGTGTTCACCGACACCCCTGCGATCACCACGTCGGGGTTCGCGATGCGCGCAATCGGCAAAGCCATGTCGCGCAGAATTTCAAGCGACGGCAGATCATAATCCGGCAGGCCGCGCATATGGGTGCGGGTCGGCTCATGGGCAAGCACAATCGCATCGGGCTGGCCGCCGTGGATCAGCGCCATGGTCACCCCGGAATACGACACATGAAACAGGCTGCCCTGCCCTTCGATATGGTCCCAATGGTCGGGGTCATTGTCCGGGGTCAGCCATTCCACCGCACCGGCCATGAAATCGGCGATCACCGCATCCAAAGGCACCCCGCGCCCGGTGACCAGAATGCCGGTCTGACCCGTGGCGCGAAAGGTCGATTTCAACCCCCGGCGTTTCATCTCACCGTCCATCGCAAGGGCCGTGTACATCTTGCCGACCGAGCAATCTGTGCCCAGGGCCAGACAGCGCTTGCCGGTGCGTTTGACGCCATTGGCAATCGGATAGGCGACCGAGGGCACGCGCACATCATGAAGCGTGCGGCCTGCCCGGGCGGATGTGGCTTTCAGGATGTCTTCATCGCGCAGTAGATTGTGCAGCCCGCTGGCCAGATCAAACCCGATTTCCATCGCTTGGGCGAGCACTTTGAGCCAGGCGTCAGAGATCACGCCCCCCCGGTTGGCCACGCCCACCACAAGCGTGCGTGCGCCTTTGTCGTAGGCGTCTTGCAGCGACAAATCGGGCACCCCCACATCGGCCTTGCAGCCGGGCATGCGGTATTGGCCGACGACGCTATCAGGGCTCCAATCGGCGATGCCTTGGGCGACCTTGGCGGCCAGATTGTCCGGCGCGTCGCCGAGAAACAGAAGGTATGGTGTGCGAATCATGGATGTGCCCCCGTGGTTTCGCGCAACATCTGCGATCTGGGCCAGAAGGTCCTACTGAAATTTGCAGGTTATACGGTCGTTTTCGAATATTCTTCGAATTTAACCCGGCATGACTGCAAGATCTCTTTCAAGATCGGGGATGCGACGCAGGATCTGGTCGAGCATGCGCCAGGCATTGCGCTTTAAGCGTTGCTCAGGGCTGTCCATGGTTCCGCCGGTCGCAACCACTTGTGAAAAGTTGGGCCAGGCGATGGCGTGTTTGGGGGGTCGAATAAATCCGCCGACCAACAGCCGCAATTGCGCGTCGCTGAGGCCGGCCGCGTGGAAGCGTTGGGCAAGGCAGCCGTCGGCCATGGCGTAGTTCAGGTAAGCCCCCTGGGCTTGGGGATAAAGCCAGGCCGGCAGATCGCCCAAATGACCTTCGGCGGTGAGATGTGCCGCTAGCTTGCACCATGCGCGGTACTCCTCAAGCCCGGTACCGTTCGTCACAGCGCGCCGCAGCATCACATCCAGCCGCGCCATATCTGAGCCCGTCAGCGGAGCCTGCTTCAGCCGGGTGAGCAAATGGCGCTTGGCATAGCCCGAGCGGAACAGCATCACGTCGCATTCCAGCACGACCAGCGCAAACTCGATCAGGTCGCGCCGCGGTTCGGGCCAGGCCGGCATTGAGACATCTTCGATGAAATTGCGCAGACGGGATGCAACGGATGTCGCGGGCACAAGGTCGTCCGGGTGGGGGGTAAACCCGTAGCGCAGGCCCGCCTGGCCAATCGCCGTTATCCACGGATCATAATCGCAAGGGGATTTGCCCGGTTCGACCTGCAAGGCTGCGTCGCGCAACACATGGGTCCAACGCGCAACGATGTCGGGACCCAGACGCAGCGCCCGGTCGGGCGCATCCGCTTCGCGGCGCGCGCGCGCTTCGTTCTGCCATTTGCGCAGCTGACCTGAGATATCGCCGAACACCATTGACGCGGTATAACACGCACAATCGGTCGGATTTAGGGCGCGCTTTTTGCTGCACCTGCAAAATACACTTGCGTCACGTCACGCAATTTCCTAACGCTGCACGCAATTGAAACGTAATAAACTTGCGAGAGCGTCATGTCCTTCCGCGTCCAGCCCAGCCCGCCTGCCCGCCCGAACCGCTGCCAATTGTTCGGCCCCGGGTCGCGGCCTGCGATTTTCGAAAAGATGGCGGCCTCAGACGCGGACGTGATCAACCTTGACCTCGAAGACAGCGTCGCACCCGCCGACAAGCCCGAAGCGCGCCGCAACATCATCACGGCCATCAATGACATCGACTGGGGCACCAAGACGTTAAGCGTGCGGATCAACGGGCTCGACACGCCGTATTGGTACCGCGACGTGGTCGAGGTGCTGGAAGAGGCGGGCGACAGGATTGATCAGATCATGATCCCGAAGGTGGGCAATGCATCCGATATTTATGCGGTCGACGCGTTGGTGAGCGCCATTGAAACCGCCAAGGGGCGCAAAAAACCGATCACGCTTGAGGTTATCATCGAGACAGCTGCGGGCATCGCCCATGTCGAAGAGATTGCGGCTGCGTCGCCCCGGTTGGCGGCGATGTCCCTGGGGGCGGCGGATTTTGCAGCCTCGATGGGGATGCAGACCACGGGCATCGGTGGGACGCAGGAAAATTACTATATGCACCGCGAAGGGCAGAAATACTGGTCCGACCCCTGGCACTGGGCGCAAACGGCGATCGTTGCGGCCTGCCGCACACATGGGGTGCTGCCGGTCGATGGCCCGTTTGGGGATTTTTCCGATGACGACGGCTACCGCGCCCAGGCGCTGCGGTCAGCGACCCTGGGGATGGTCGGCAAATGGGCGATCCACCCCAAACAGGTGGCCCTGGCGAACGAGGTTTTCACGCCGTCCGAAGCGGCCATCGTGGAGGCGCGCGAAATCCTTACCGCAATGGAAGAGGCGGAGAAATCCGGCGCAGGGGCCGCGGTTTACAAAGGCCGGTTGGTGGACCTTGCCAGCGTCCGACAGGCCGAAGTGATCGTCAAACAAGCCGCGCTTATCAACGCAAGCTAGGCCTGCGGCGGCAGGGCAGCCTTTGTGATCGGATCATCATGTGCTGTATGGGTCGGAACGTTGAGATAGACCGCGTTGGGGACCTCGGCCGCGATTGTTTCCGCTTTGGTCTGCACCTTGTCTAGAACACGGTCGCTCAACGGTTGGGCCACCACCGGCTCGACACCGAAAAACGACGCCAAGCAGAGCGCAAGGGCGGCTGTCAGGGCGGTTCTTGGTCCCATTTGCTTCATCCGATGTTCGAGCGCAGGGGCTGAAAAAATGTGCGCGGCGTTCGGACGTTGTCGTCGGGTGAACGCCGCGCACCGGGGGGGCACCTTATCCGCGCGCCTCAGCCATCTGCTGCATTTCCTGCTGGGTCAGAAAGCCGTCGCCGTTGGCGTCGATGCGACTAAAGACCATGCCGTAGCGACCCGATGATTTGACGCGTGCCGCCTGCCCAAGGCCATCGGCCGCATTGAGGTCGATGAGTGTTTCAAATTCCGACCGGCTGATCGCACCGTCGTCGTTGCGGTCGGCCTGGGTGATGTTTTCCAGCATTTTTTGCCGGTCCGCTGAGGACATGTCTTGGGCTTGGGCAGACATCGGTACGGTCAATCCCGCGATCATGGCAACAGTGAGCAATTTGGCTTTGGTCATAGTGAGGTGTCCTGTGATGTGGTGAGTGGTGACAATTGGGGTAAGGTTAAAAAGAATGTCGCGCGCCGCGCTCAGGGGCAGTCAACGACCGCGCCGGTTGCATCGATGCAGGTCACCGTTCGCGACCCGCCCGAACCACGCTCATAGGTGCCAGCGACATTTGCGCTTTGGCCTTCGTCGCCGGTGTAGGTTCCGTCGCGGTTGTATATGCCGTTATCCAGGGTCGACGCTCCGCTGTAAGACCCGCTGTTGCCCGAAGCCTCGGTGCTGCGGTTTCCCGTCCAGGCGCCATCGGCGCTGCGTTCAAGACGCCGCTGGCTGGCAAACGAGCCGTTCTCGCCGCTTGCACCGCTTCGCATGGTGCGCGACAGCGTGCCATCGTCCTGCCAGGTGGCCGATCCGCCACGGCAGGCTGAGCCATCCACACCATTGGCGCATCGTCCAAATCCTGCGGCGCCGTTGCCACTGCCATCAGATGCAAAGCCACCGCGCCGAAATGCGCCTTGTCCTTCACCGTTTGAGACGCCGCCGCGCGACCGCGCTGCGACACCGTTTTCGCCAGCAGCGATCCCTTTGCGAAGAACGAACCCGTCTGCGACGGCCGGCACGACCGAAACGCTCAGCATCGTCACGCTCAAGGCTGCGAGTACGACTGACGAAAGCGGACGCCAAGCGCGGCGTGCGGTGTGATGTGGTGTTGAGATATCCATTAATTTTGCTCCATCTGGGCCTCGTGGAACGCAGTGAATGGCGGCGAGGCATGTTTTCGATGGAGCCAATGTGACCGGGCGGCTTTGCAGCGGTATTTCAGAATTTGTCAGATGCAGGATTTTTCCCACCTTTCGTGTTTCAGTTTGTTGCAAGCTGAGATTTGGGTGAAATAGACCCGACCTATCCTGCCCATGGGCAGCACTCACCAGAAAGAATGGCGGCCGGTCAGAACGATGACGACGCAAGACCCCAGCACGAAGACCAACCAGATGACGCGCGTCGCTGTCGTCGAAGATGACCATGAGATCCGCCAACTCGTTGTCGACTATCTTGCGCGGGACGGGTTTGACGTGTCCGGCTACCCAAATGGTGCAGCCTTCGATGAAGGCGTCGCCCGCTTCCAGCCAGATGTCGTCGTTCTCGACCTTATGATGCCGGGCGAAGATGGGTTGTCGATCTGTCGCCGGATTTCGCCCCAGGTGCCCGTTCTGGTGCTGTCGGCCAAGGGTGAGGAGCTTGACCGGATTATCGGTCTGGAAGTTGGCGCAGACGACTATCTGGCCAAACCCTTCAACCCGCGCGAACTTGTGGCCCGGATCCGGGCTGTCCTGCGGCGCAAAGACCATGGTTCGCCCGCTGCCGTGACACCACCACCGAGCGGCACCGATGCGGCGGCCAGCGCCCCCCTTGGGTCTGCGCGCGAAGTCCTGGTGTTTGACGGCTGGACGCTGGACGTGGACGGGCGGCGGTTGTCAGACCCGTCGCAGGCCGAGGTGGCCCTGTCATCAGGCGAATTCGCGCTTCTCACCGAATTCGCGCGGCGCCCGCAACGGGTCTTGTCGCGCGAACGGCTTTTGGACTGGACGCGCGGCGACGCATCGGACGCCTTCGATCGGGCCATCGACGTTCAGCTGTCGCGCTTGCGAAAGAAACTGGCGGATCGCGGCGGCACGGGCCTGATCAAGACAATCCGGGGCGATGGGTATCTTTTTTCGGCCCAGGTGCGCCGTTCGGGGGCGTCTTCGAAGTGACCGCGCAATGAAGAAAAATCGCTCAAACCGGCGCTTTTCGGTGTCCACCGCTCTTCGACAGCTCGGCATTCTCGGCGTGCGGGGTCTGGTTTTGACGATTGTGATCGTGGCACTTTTGAATGTGGCGTTTCTTGTCACGCTCAGCCAGATCAATTCGAACTTTGATCGAAGCCTTGTCGCACCGCCCTTGGTCCGCCAGGCCGCGGCCACGGCAGCGTTGATGGACCAGCTTGACGACGAGGGCCGCGCCTTGGCCTTAGCGGCCACAAACTCAAGCGGTTTGCGCATGACAATCGCACCCGACTTTTCGGCCACCCCCCCGGTTGAGAACCCGATTGAGGTCTTCGTGCCTGTGATCGGGGTGTACAAGGCTGTTCTGGGCGACCGACCTTTCAGCGTTTACAGCCGGTCCGAGGCGGGCGGGCCCGAACGGCGGATGGCGCTTCTGACCGACGATCTGATCATTGTCATCGGGCTTGGCGATGGGTCCGCCCTTGTCGTCGAAAGCGGTCTGGAATTTCAGCGCAACGTCGGCCTTTACGGGATTGCGCTGGTGATTGGGTTTTTGAGCCTTCTGATCACGGGCTTGATGGTTTGGGCGAGTTTGACCTATGCGCGGCCCCTTTCGCGGCTCGCGCAGGCGTCGCAGAACTTCGTCGACGCCGTCAATACCTCATCCACCCTCGAACCTTTGCCGGAAACCGGACCAAAACCGGTGCGCGACCTCGCCGTGGCCATGAACACAGCCGGATCAAAGCTTGTCCGCCTGACGCTGGAGCGCACCAACACGCTGGCAGCTGTGGCGCATGATCTTCGCACCTATCTGACACGCCTTAGAATGCGCAGCGAGCTGATCCAGGACGATACGCAAAAAGACAAAAGCATTCGCGACATTGAAGAAATGACGCAACTGATCGAGGATACGCTTTCACTGGGCGAAGCTGTGGCCAAGCCGTCGCCGTCTGAACGCCTTAACCTGGGCGTTTGGCTTGGGGGGTTCGTGGCCCACCGGGTGGATGCAGGCGACCCGATCGCGCTGACCCTTCACGTGGAAGGGGCCATTGTAGATGTGGCCCCTGCAGCCCTGTCTCGCGCGTTGAACAATCTGATCGACAACGCCCTCCGCTACGCCGGCCAAGCGACCGTTGTCTTGGAAAGCGGCGGCGCGAGCGTCGTTTGGATCAGCGTTCAAGATGAAGGGCCCGGAGTACCTGAAGACTACCTCAAGCAGATGAGTGAGCCTTTCAGCAGGTTAGAGGCATCCCGGTCGCGCGACACCGGTGGTGCCGGGTTGGGCTTGGCCATTGCCAAAGCCTTCACCGAACAAATCGGCGGCGCGTTGTCCCTTGGCAATCGCGAAAATGGTGGGTTCTGTGCCCGTATCACCCTGCGTTTGGCGTGTGACGTCGAACCGGCCAATGCGTGAAGTGATCCTGGGACAGGCAGACAGGTCAAAAGTACCCGGCTCGAAAAGGAAAAAGGCACAGAGCGACTTTGACCGGACCCGCTTATTCTAAGTGTGTGCCACGCTACCTTACGTGCGAAGTGCCGCTTGTACCGCCGCGCAGCCACATCCAGCTTTTGGGAAGTGGCGCATTTTTGAAACTGCGGGCGCACGCGGTACGACATCAAAATAACCCGACAGGGCTCAAAACAACCCTTCGCGGCATACGTCAAACACCGCAGCCCGTCACACCTTCCGGGCAACGATGAAGACCGCCGCTTTGGGCTTGGGCTTCCAGTCGTCGACGATCTCAAACCCCGCACCTGTGATCATCGCCCGCAAGTCATCACCGGAAAAAACCGCAAGACGCGGCAAAAGCCCCAAGGCGGCTGCGGGCCGCATCACGTTGGCGATCAGCGCCAACCCGTCATCGCCGAGTGTCGTGGTCGAGGACAAGAACCAACCGCCGGGCGCCAAAAGACGGTAAGCCTTTGACACGGCCGCCCCGGGATTGGGCAAAAGATGCAACAGCGAATGCATCATCACCATGTCATAGGCGCCGGGGTCGCCTGCAAAACCTTCGATGGTATTGGCTGTGAAGGTGATGTTGGACACCCCCGCGTTGGCCGCACGGTCCTGGGCGATTTCCAACATTCTGGCCGAAAAATCCACCGCTTCGATATGCCCTGCTTTCGGCGCCAGATGGACCGCAGTGGTGCCAGTCCCGCAGCCGAATTCCACCACGCGCGCGCTTGGCGTCAATCGTGCGGCGGCGGCGTCGAGCTTGCGGGCATAGGCGGCTTCATCGGGAACGGGGTTTTTTGAATACCAGGTCGCAACCCAATTCCAAAACCGGGGCGAGGGTGCCATCGGCCCTAACCCTCGATCGATGTGTTCGGGGCCCGGGCTTCGGCACTTTCCGGTCTGGCCAGGGACACCGGGCGGGCTGATATGCTGCGCCGGTCATGGCCGGACAGGATTTTTGCGTGGGAGGCAGGATAAAGCGTGCCGATCCGCGGCCAGCCGTAAGCCACATCGTCAATCGCGTGATGGCGCCCGCCTGCGCCAAGATCCAGAAGTTCGGCGCCTGTGGCTTCCATGAACCGGCGGGCGCGAAGATTATCGCGGATCACCCAGAGCGAGGCTTTGTCTTCGCCCATGGCCCTGAGCCGGCGAAACAACCGCGCCAGAATGCGCCGGCCCAGACCGCGGGCCTGAACATCGCTTCGGACGTAAATCGCAGAGATATCGCCGCCATACCCCAAACCAGACAGCCTTGCGCTGCGCTGTCGCCCGACCGCGCCAAAGCCCGCGATCTGGCCGGACACTTCGGCCAGGTGGACTTCGGTATCTGCGTGACGGGCGGGATTTCGCAGGATCATCCGCCAGGCTTCGGTGCGATCTTCCAGCGACACCTGATCAAGCGACCAGCGCGGCAGGAAGGCCGCATAATGCTCATTCCAGGCGTTGATCTGGAAGGCCGCAAGCGCGCTTTCATCCCCCGGGATGGCGGGCCGAAAAGCGATTTGCGGCATGTCGTGCATGAGCCCCCCAAGGGTTACAGCGACGATTGAGTGTGGGGTGTAACAGATTCGAAACAACCGCCCAAAGGGAATCTGTTCAACCCAAGGTTTTGCGCGAAATCCATGCATCTGCTCACAAATCGCGCTGCCAAATCGGGACATTGCAGGCCGCCCTGGCCCCGGGCATAACACCCCCAAAAGAGCGGAGCGCACGCATGAACTACCTTGAGTTCGAAAAACCCCTCGCCGAGATTGAAGGCAAGGCTGAAGAGTTGCGGGCGATGGGCCGTGCGAACCCCGAAACGGACGTGGAAAAGGAAGCCGCCGCGCTCGACAAGAAGGCCGCCGACATGCTGACGGCGATGTACAAGACCCTGACGCCCTGGCAGAAGTGCCAGGTGGCGCGCCATCAGGACCGGCCCCATTGCAACGATTATGTCGCGGCCCTGCTGACCGACTGGACACCGCTGGCCGGCGACCGGAATTTCGCCGATGACCACGCCGTGATCGGCGGGATCGGGCGGCTTGATGATACGCCGGTCGTGCTGATCGGTCAGGAAAAGGGCACCGACACGCAATCGCGGATTGAACGCAACTTTGGCATGGCCCGCCCCGAAGGCTACCGCAAGGCGATCCGGCTGATGGAGCTGGCCGACCGCTTTAAAATGCCGGTGATCACGCTTGTGGACACGCCCGGCGCCTTTCCCGGCAAGGGGGCCGAGGAACGCGGGCAATCTGAAGCCATCGCGCGGTCGACCCAGATGTGTTTGAACATCCGCGTGCCTTTGGTGTCGGTCATTATCGGCGAAGGCGGGTCCGGCGGCGCGGTAGCCTTTGCGACCGCCAACCGGGTCGCGATGCTGGAACATTCGATTTATTCGGTGATCTCGCCCGAAGGCTGCGCGTCGATCCTGTGGAAGGATGCCGAGAAGATGCGCGAGGCTGCGGAAGCCTTGCGGCTGACCGCGGCGGACCTGAAAGGTCTGGGCGTGATCGACCGGATTATCAAGGAACCCAACGGTGGCGCGCAACGGGGTCGCGAGGCGACGATTGCCGCGGTCGGCAAGGACCTGCGGGACATGCTGGGCAAGCTGTCGAAACTTTCGCCCGAGGATCTGGTCAAGGACCGCCGCAAGAAGTTCCTGAATATGGGATCGAAGGGTCTGGCGGCCTGAGGGTCGAGGCGAGGTCCGGGATGCGGACTTAGCTGGTGTTCGTTGAGGTTGCGCGAAATTCTCCTTTAGGATTATGCCACGACTATTGAGGGTTGCTTCCTTGCTCCTCAAGTCTCGCGTGCCAAGTTTCAATCACAAACAGGGCCATGGACCCAGCAAGGTTAACCGTTAATGCTGCGTGACGCGGCTTGAATGGAACTCGTGAGCGCCCCCCAGCATGAGCATCACCACCTTTGTTGCGCAAAGAACCAATACTTTGAACGACGCTCTGGCAGTTTCCCAGGATCGTTTTGAACACTTCTTCTTGGTGCTGCGATGGTGCGAGCTTTAAGAGTTTGGCGGCTTCAGAATAGAGTTTCGGTACATTCCAATTCGTCTCCCATTCTGCTCCACTGTCCTCGATAATGTGTTTGCAGACCTCCTCAAGGAGCGTGCTTGCGGCGGTCACAGCGCCATCAGGGTCCGTTGTTCGTCTTTCCAAAGCCTTCGCCCAGAAAGCTTGGACAGCGGGAGCATCATAGACACCAAGACCGTCTGTGATCGTTGCGTCTGCCGCACCGCCACCCGACTCGAGGAAGGTCAATAGCGGTATGAAGGCGTCAGTTACGTGGCCTCGGCGAATGGCCCACGAACCTGAACCACTTGCAACGCTCGATAACGCTGATTGCACAGAAGCGGCATCGTTTGAGAATCGCACAAAGTTCGGCAGAAGCCGCTTGCCCGCCGGGTCTTCCATTAGCCTTCTTCTGGCCAATTTATAAGCGGCCTCCGACCCCCCCTGGGTCGTCAGGCCAACGATGTTGTTCCCTAGAAACAGAGCGCATTCAAAAAGGTCATCAGGAATCTCAGGTTCAGCGTAATCGCCAGATGTCATTAGCTTTCCTCGAAACAATGTCTGGCCGAATGTGATCCAACCGCCGGTCGATTTGCAAGAAATCGAATGCTTGAAGGATCTGAACACAAGACATCCGCGGATACTGCAGCATCGGTCAACTTGGGCTCAATCCAGCCCTTCGCTGCACCCGATCGGCAACTGGAACGCGCGCAAAGCCGCACTCACCGGGCCGAGCGACGCCCTCACCCCCGCCGCGCGACGCAATCAATCTCGACCAGCGCGCCCACAGCCAGCGCCGTGACCCCCACGGTGGTCCGCGCCGGGCGACGGTCTTGGGGGAAATACGTCTGATAGGTTTCATTGAAGGCGGCGTAGTCGCGGTCAAACTCTGTCAGGAAAATCCGGCATTGCATCACATGGGACAGATCAAGCCCGATGCCTTTCAGCACGATTTCCAAATTCGCCATCACCCGGTGGGTCTGGGCCACGACCCCGTCGGGCAGCGGCGCATCCGGCGCGTCCGGATCGGTGGGCATCTGGCCTGTCAGGATCACCCAGCCATCGGCTTCAACCGCATGGGAAAACGGCGCCACGGGGCGCGGCCCGCCCGAGATCATGTGAAAGTCAGGCATCCGTCTTCTCCTGTTTTTCCAAGGCAAACCCGGCCTCGTGCATCAGCGCGTTCGAGCGCGCCTCGATCGTCTTTTCCAGCGCTTCCATAAAGGCGCCCTTGGCCATGCCGGGCGCGATCGGATCCAGAAATTCGACCACGGCCAGACCCGGTTTGCGCCAGATCCCCTTGCGGGGCCAGAACAGACCCGCGTTGGTGGCCACCGGCACCGCGGGCTGGGCAAGCTGATCGTAAAGCGCGCCCGTGCCGGCCTTATAGGACAAGTGGGCGCCCGGGGCGACACGGGTGCCTTGCGGGTAGATCACCAATTGCCCGGCCATCGATGCATCGGCTTTGACATCCGCCAGCATCTTCTGGATGGCCGCGCCGCGTTTGCCACGGTCCACCGGCACACAGCCCAGACGCAGGGCGTATTGGCCGATGACGGGGGCATAGATCAACTCGCGCTTCATGATGAATTTCGCCCGTGGCAGCGCGCCAAAGATCAAGAGGATATCAAGAAAGCTTTGGTGTTTGGCCGCCACCATCACCTCACCCTTCGGCACCGGGCCGCGCACTTCGGTGCGTAGCCCGATCAACCATGCCGCAAGCCAGCGCACAAAGGCGCAATAGGTGTGACAGGCGCGAAACGCCCAATTGCGCGAGATCAGGGCGGGGATGAAGAAAACGATCCCCAGCACCGGCATCGCGGCATAGATCACAACGACAAACAGCAGCGAACGCAGCCATTGGATGGGACCGACGTTCATTGCAGGGCCCTTAGCCGTGACAGGGCCGCCATGCGGGTGGCCCAGAAGGCGACGACGCCTGCGAGAACCGGGATCAACAGCGGCCAGACCCATTCGAGCCCTCGAAACCCAAGCCCGGTCAGGAAACTGGCATCACCCCCCGCGCTTGGCATCAGCCAGATTACCGCCATGCCCGCGACTGTGCCCGCCAGCGCACCCGCCAGTGCGCGCAGGGTAAACCGGCGCACAAAGGCCCGCGCGATGTAGACGTCGCGCGCCCCCACCAGCCGCAAGACGCCGATGATCTGCGCATTGGCCGACAAAGCCGCCCCCGCCGCCAGCGTGATCACCGCGGCCATCACCCCACCGATCAGCACCAGCGATACGATCCCGAGGGTGCGCAGCCTGCTGGCCGCTTCGACCAGTGGTCGCCGCCAACGGGTGTGGTCATCAAGGACCGCGCCGGGCGCCTCACCAGCAAGGCGAAAGCGCAGGCCTTCGGCATCAAAACCCGCTTCGGTTTCGGTGATTTCGATCAGGCGGGGCACAGGCAACAGGTCCAACGGCAGGTCCGGCCCGAACCAGGGGCTGAGAAGATCGGCTTGTTCGGCTTGGCTCATGACCCGGGCCGAGGCCACGCCCGGTGTTTGGTCCAGGATTGCAAGGGCGGCCTCGATCTGAGCGTCAACCTGGCCTTGGGGCGCTGACAGCCGGATGGTGGCGGTCTGGGCAAGCGCGCCATCCCAACGGTCCGCCAGCCGTCCGGTGGACATTGCAAAGGCCAGCGCGAACACCGCAAGGAACGCCATCGCGGCAGAGGCAAAGACGGTCAGCGATGCGGTAAAACCAGTGGGCGGGACAACCCGGTCGGCGCCGGCGTCGCCCAGCAAAAGGGCCCGGGCGTTGGACAAAAGGCTCATAAGCCTGCGCCCGCGATTTCGATGTTGCGGTCGCGGATCCGCAGCACCCGCGCGGTCACCTTGGTTTTGGCTTGTCGGATCAGGGCCAGATCATGGGTCGCGACCAAAACGGTCTTGCCCATGCGGTTGAGTTCCAAAAGAAGCGACAACAGCCGCTGCGACATGTCCCAATCAACGTTCCCGGTGGGTTCATCGGCCAAGATCACATCTGGCGACATGATCACCGCACGCGCGAGGGCCGCGCGTTGGCGTTCGCCGCCCGACAGCTCTGGCGGGCGCGCGCCCGCGCGGTGGCTGAGGCCCGTCCAATTCAAAAGCTCCTTGATATTGCCCTCTTGCGCGGCAGCATCGCGGCCTGCGACCGCAAGCGGCAAAGCGATATTCTCAGCCATCGGTAGATGGTCAAGAAACTGGCAATCCTGATGCACCACGCCGATTTTGCGGCGCATCGTTGCAACACCGTCGCGGTCAAGGGCGCCCGCTTCCTGGCCGAACAGCGACACCGACCCGCTGGTCGGACGCAACGCCAGATAGCAAAGCTTCAAAAGCGTGGTTTTGCCCGCCCCCGACGGACCGGTCAGGAAGTGAAACGATCCTTGGGGCAACGTCAGCGACACCCCGTCCAGAAGGGTCCCGCCACCGTAGTTCATGCCAACGTCTTTAAGCTCGATCACCGCGCAGGGTCCTCAAGAGGTGCGACCCTTTTGCCCCAGGCCGCGCGCAGGTTCAACGGGGCCATGGCTTGAGTGCTTTGAGAATGACCCACAGGATGCTACGCAAGATAAAACACGAAGCAGGGACCGGCACAAAAACAGTCGGCAACGGGGCGAAAGATGCGAATTACCTGTCCGAATTGTCAGGCTCAGTACGATATTGATGCGGCGATGATCCCGGCAGAAGGGCGCGACGTGCAGTGTTCAAGCTGCGCGCACACCTGGCTTGAACTGGGGCCGCACGGGCACAAAGATGACGCGGCCGCTGGCACGGCGATCCACGACGCCGACGACACCGCACCAGAGGATCCAGATACGCCCGACGACGCAGATGCAGCCGATAGCAGCGCTGTTTCGCAAGACGCCGAAGGCGACCCGATCAGCGACATCACCGCGGATGACACTGAAACCAGCATTGACACTGAAGACGCCGCGGATCGCGACATTGAGGTTTCGGCTGATGGAACCGACCCGGCCGACAAGCTCCGCGATGCAATCGACCGCCCGAAGTCAGACGCGATTGAGCCGACCCCCGAGCCAGAAGATTTCGTATCGGACATGCGCGACGCTGTTGCCGACACCGAAGCGACAATGGACGACGGCCCGAACGACCAGACAGATGTCGCCGACGACGTGATTGCGGCCGCAGAAATCGTCGATGAAGAGATGGCGGAAGATGCGGTTGCGGCCGCCGAAGACGTCGCTGAAGAGATGGCAGAAGATGCAGTTGGGGTCGTCGATGACGCGCTCAATCCTGTTATGGCTGACGGTGACCCCGCAGACCCATCCTTCGACGAAGATGCGTCGGACGACAGCGACTCTGATCAGGGACCCACAGAAGACGACGCGGCGGTTGAAGAGATTGCCGCGGCCGCAAGTGCTGCACCAGTACTCGATGACGATATCGCGGAAATTCTGCGCCAGGAGGCAGAACGCGAGGTGACCCAGCGGCGCAGCGAAGACCCGCCCGCACTAGAAGCACAGGCCGAACTTGGGTTGGGCGAAGAACCGCCATCCGAAGTGCTGCGCGAACGCCTTGAGCGTATGCGCGGCGACGGGGTGCCCCAGGCAACGGTCGCCCAGACCCTGACTGCGGCCACCGCTGCGCCGCTTGATGGGCCGCGGCGCGAACGTCTGCCCGATATAGAAGAGATCAAAACGACACTGCGCCCCGGCGACCTGAAACCGACCGACGAACCGCCCATTGGGCCCAACGAGATGAACCGCATTCGCCAGGCCGGATTCCGGCGCGGTTTCGCGACATTGGTGCTGGCGGCCGGCGTGCTGGTTGCGGGCTATGTCTTTGCGCCCCAGATCATTGATCTGATCCCCGCATCTGAACCGGCAATGATGTCATATGTCGACACCGCCAACAGCGTGCGCGACGGGATTGACCGGATGATGGCGCGTGCGATCACGGGCTTAAACGGCTTGGGCGGCGACGCTTAAGGAACACCGCGTCAGTCGCGCGCCCAGGGCCGTTCCAGACCCTGTGTCGGGCTGGGATCAGCAGCGTATGACGCGATCAGCCGGTCGATGGCCCGGCGTGTCAGGCGCCCGTGATCGCGCGTATGTCCCAGGCTTGCCACAAAGCTCCAATGGCTGTGCATCATCGACACGAAAAGATAGGACAGTTCCTCACAGGCACGCCCCTTCAACGCGGGATGGGCAATCGCCAGCTCGTGGGTGATCACGTCACCGAGGGTCTTGTATTGCAAACACATCCGGTCGCGCATGTCGTCAGACCCCACCGCATAGGCGACCATGGCGTCATAGACTTCCAGGTTTGCAGGCATGGGGTAGCGGTCTGACAGCCCGAAGAAGAAATCGAGGAAGAAATTCAGCCGTTCGACCTGGGCGACCTCGACCACGCCCGCCACAAGGATGTCGCGGTAGGCAGCGGCCAGGAAATCGCAAAGCGCGGCCACCAGCGCGTCGAGATCGGAAAAGTAGTACCGCACCAACTGGCGCGACAACCCCGCTTCGCTTGCGATGGTTTCAAATGAAAGCGACTGCAAACCCTGATCGCGCAAGACGACGGTCGCGGCTTTCAGGATTTGCGATGTCTTGTCCGTGCTTTGATCTTTGACCGCCATGTCCGCCCCCGCCTTGTCACGGCGGGACCAGAATAACGCAGCCGAGCTGGGAATAAAGATCAGAACCGGTCAAGCAAGCGCTTGAGGTAATCAAGTTCCTCATCGGGGCGCGATTGTTCGGCCGACCGACGGCGGATTTCATCGAGAAGTTCGCGCGCGCGCCGGTAGACATCATCGCCCTGCAGCAAGTTCTCATCCGTGCCGACCTGGCCATTTTCGCCAGCCTCGCGGCCCAAGGGATCGCGCAGGTTATTGGGGTTCGCCTCGCCCATCTGCTGGCCTTGCTCGCCACCCTGCTGCTGTTGCTGTTCGGCCATTTGTTCGGCCAGATCGCGCATGCCCTCGCGCAACCGCTCAATCGCTTCTGATTGCCGGTCAAGGGCCCCGGCGAAATCATCTTCGCGCAGCGCCTCTTCAGCCTGATCCATCGCGTCCCCGGCCCGGCCGAGGTTTTCGCGCGCACTGTCGCCTTCGGGCGTGCCTGCGCCCGGCAGGTTTTGCGCCTGACGGTTCAGTTCCTGGCGCAATTGGCGCTGACGGTCGGCCAGATCCTGTTCAAGGCTTTGGCCCGGCTGACCATTGGGGTTCTGCCCCTGGCCCTGCCCTTGCTGCTGGCCTTGTTGCCCGCCCTGTCCTTGTTGGCCTTGTTGCTGACCTTGCTGACCCTGGCCCTGCTGGCCTTGTTGTTGGCCTTGCTGGCCCTGCTCACCCTCTTGGCCCTGCTCGCCTTCCTGACCTTGCTGGCCGGGGTTGAACTGCTCTTGCAGGTCGCGGAACGCCTCGTCCGAGAGTTCTTGCTGTTCGCGCAGCGTCTCGGCGAGACCTTCCATGGCTTGCTGGCCTTCGCCCTGCTGCCCCTGGCCCTGGGTGACCTGCATGTTCTCCATCATCTGCTGAAGCTGTTCGAGAAGCCGTTGGGCTTCTTCCATGCGGCCTTGTTCCATCAGCTCTTGCAGTTCCTGCAGCATCTGCTCGAGCTGATTTTGGGACATGGTCTGCATGTCCTGGTTCTGGGCCTGCTGATCTTGCGGGTTCTGCTGGGATTGTTCGGCGAGCTGCTGCATGTACTGCTGCATGGCCTCGCGCAATTCCTGCATCAAATCAGCGATTTCTTCGTCCGTGGCGCCGTTTTCAATCGCTTCGGCCAGCTGTTCCTGGGCGCGGCGCAACCGTTCAAGCGCATCGGACAAATCCCCTTCTTCGACCAGAAGGGCGATGTCCCACAAGACATCTGCCATCTCATCGCGGGCGTCTTCGGACAAGGTATCGAACTCGGTGGCCGCCTCAAGCCGGCGGATCAAGAAGCGCAGCTGCAGGTAGGCCGATTCCTGATTGAACACCTCGTTTGGCTCATAGGACACCGCGCGCAGCATCTGTGCGACCCGCGGCGCATTGGCCCGCGACCACAACAGGTCACGGCGCTGCTCGACAATCGCCTGCGCCAGGGGGTCAAAGAACCGCCGTCCGGGCATGATCTGGGCCTGGGGGTCGGTCCCGCCCGTTTGGCCGATGGCATCGATCGCGGTCAGTTCCAGCGTCACTGGCAGGCCAGCCCAGGGGTGCTTGGCAAGATCTTCTGTCAGGACTTCGGAAAAATTAGCCCGGTCCCCGGCGATGGGCATCGGCAGGTCCAACTCGACCGGCTCGCGGGTTTCGGGCAAGACCGCCAGCCCATAGCGGCGGTCAATGGCTTCAAGATCAAGCGCAATACGGGCAAACCCGCGTTCGACGCCGTAATCATCGGTTGCGGTAAACGGCTGGCGCAATTCGCCGGTGACCGTGCGCTCAAGAGGCCCATCTGCGGTGACATCAGGTGGGGTGTCGGGGATCACGCTGATATCCCAGGCGCGCCCGCCGGGTCCTGCGATTTCAAGTGACCCTGCAACGGCGACATCAAACGCCTGGCTGGGGTCGGTCGCGGGGGGCAATTCGCCAGTGCGCCCCGATACGGTTTCGGCAATCGAGAGCGCGCCGACCTCGCCGTATAGGCGCAGTGTAACACGGCTGCCTTCGGGCACTGCAAAGGTCGCCCGGTCGATGTCGTTTAGATAAAGGCTTGGCCGTCCCGTGTGCAGGGGCGGTTCCACCCAGCCTTCCCAGGCCGGACCCGTGGCCAGCGCATCGCCGCCGGCTGCCATCTCGGTCAAGGTAGTGGCCCGGAAGATCGACCCGAACAGCAGCGCCATCACCAGGGCCACCAGTGCGGCATAGCGCAGGGCATAGGGGTCACGCGATGACAGCTTCAGATCGGGAGACACCGCTTTTGCGTCTTTGACCCGCTCTTCCATGCGGCGCTGATGCGCGGCCCAGACGGCTTCGGACGCCGCATCGCCCGAACCAATCGCCTGGGTGTCGGACAGTGTCGCAATCGGGCGCCCCGGCAAGGTTGCATCCAGTCGGTCTTGCGCATCCACCCGGCTGGGCCAGCGGAAACGGCTGACCCCGTACCAAAGTGCGGCCCCCGCCCCGAGCACAGCCAGCACCCCAAGGCCCCACAAGAGTTCAAGTGCGATGACCTCATGCAGGCCGAACATCACCGCGGCCACGGCGACAAACACGATCGACCACAACGGCCAGAACGCGCGCGTCAGCCGTTCAGACACCATCCCCAGCCGCGTCAGCGCAAGGGGACGCGCCAGCCGGGACCGGGATTGAGAGGGGAGACCGCGACGTTCCATGGACCTCATACATTTGGGGGCCCGGACACGATTGGTCTAGAGCCATGACGGAATGGTATCTCGTTTGATGATATCGTCAAAGGTTGGACGCGCACGAATGACGGCATATTGATCGCCGTGAACCAGCACTTCGGGGATCAGGGGCCGCGAATTGTACTCAGACGCCATGACCGCACCGTAGGCCCCAGCGGAGCGAAACGCGATCAGGTCACCTTCAGACAGGGCTGGCATATCGCGGCCGCGCGCGAAGGTATCGCCGGTTTCACACACCGGACCCACGATATCGAACGGGGCCTGTTCGGCACCCGGCGCCGGTTCGATCACCGGCACGATGTCATGGTAAGCGCCATACATCGCGGGGCGGATCAAATCGTTCATCGCACTGTCAACAATAAGAAAATCGCGCCCCTCGCCCGATTTCACATAGATCACTTCGGACACCAGAATGCCTGCATTTCCCGCGATCAACCGACCGGGCTCGATTTCAACCTCAACCCCCAAATCGCCAACCGTGTCGATCACCATCGCGCCGTATTCCGTGGGCAGGGGCGGCGCTTCGTTCGAACGCTCATAAGGGATGCCAAGCCCACCCCCGAGGTCCAAACGACGGATATTGTGCCCGTCGGCGCGAAGTTGCCGGGTCAGCTCTGCGACTTTTTCGTAGGCTTCGCGAAACGGCGCCAATTCGGTCAATTGGCTGCCAATATGCACATCAATCCCGATGACATCGATGCCCGGAAGGCGCGCGGCCTCGGCATAAATCGCGCGCGCGCGCGAAATCGGGATGCCGAATTTGTTCTCTGATTTGCCGGTTGCGATTTTCTCATGCGTCTTGGCATCGACGTCAGGGTTCACCCGAACCGTGATCGGGGCGGTCACGCCCAGCG